>NZ_RBKU01000001.1:2664293-3996439 GCF_003633615.1 Mucilaginibacter gracilis
ACTTTAAACTTGCCGTAGTATCTTTAGCAAACTGCACCAGGCCATACAAATCCAACTGGTTGGTTGAGTTTTTATCGGATAGTTTGATGTTGAAGTTAAGGCTATCGCGCTTTAAAAAGTTTGATATGTTAATGTCTTTAATAAAAAGGCTATCTGTAATATCAACTTTACTGAGCGCTAAGTTGAGGTCGAGCATATCGTCGCTGGTGCTTTCGTCAATAATTAAATCGTGAAACACCATTTTGTTAAATTTAAAACTCTTTACGCCCCCGGTAAGTATGGCCGTTTTATCAACCGAATTAAACTTGCCAAAAAAATTGGCCGTATCGGTTAGTTTGAGGTGTGGTACAAACATCAAGCTTACGGCATCAAGGTTTTTAACCTTGAGCCTAAATTCAAAATTTTGAGGTTTGGGCGTAACTATCTCCGTTTTTAACGATGGGATATATTTTTTTGCGATGGTTTTAAAGTACGATGGCAGGGTGCCTAAATCATAATCGCCTTTTAAGGTACCTTCCGCTATGTCGGATTTTAGGGTTAACACCCTGGCATTTTGCAGGCCCCTTGCCGCAAAATAAATAGAATCTACCTGTGCCTTTTGGCTCCCTTTTTGCAATTTTAATTCGCGCAGCAAAATACTACCGTCAATATTATTAATGTTGCTGCCGGTAAAATTGCTGGTTATTTTTACATCAATATCAGCAGTATCCGGGTAAAGTTTAAGCTCTTTTAACTTAGCACCTTTTATATCGGCAGTAAAGTTAAATTGTGGCAAAGTACCGTTAAGGTTTACATCGCCGGCAAAATTGAGGTTAATATTATGGTCGTTTACTAAAACCTTACCGTCAAACTTTTTATTCACAAAGGTGCCGTTCACGGCAAGGTTGTTGTAGCGGTAGCCTTTAAAATCAAAATAGGTTATTTTGGCATCCAGTTGCTCGGTTAACTGTTTAATATCGGTGCCCCGGCCCTTAACGTTGGCCGATAGGGTAGTGCGGCCCAAAATATCCTGATCCAGCAGTTGGGCCAGGTTAAAATCGTAAGTTTTAATTTTGCCGCTGTAGCTTGGCACATTAGCCTTATCAAGCTTTAAGTTTATATCCGAAGTAAACCTGCCCAGTTTGGTTTTAAATTCGCCATAGGCAATAAAGTCATTCTGAAAACCGGTAAACTGCCCTTTGAAATTGATGTTGCCAAATTTGGCAATAACTGCCGGTACATGCCTGTTTTTTTGCCCCGTGAAACGGCTGTAAAGTAAATCGATATCTTTTTTGTTGGTGGCAATTTGGTCAAACTTAAGTTCTAAAAAGGTTTTATCCCAATGCGGCAGGCCTTTAAGGTTAAAATCGCCTTTAATGTAAGTGGCCTGGCCGGCAGTAACGGTTAAATCTTTAGCTTTTAAGTTGTTAACCAGGCCCTTTATGCGGCCATTTACGCCCAAATCAAAAAATACGTGGGTTAGGCTATTGGTAAAGTAGCTCACATCCAGAGATGATATTTGCGAATCCTTAAAATCGGCATCCATGTTAACCCGGTTCTCAAAATCGTCAAAATCACCAAAGTGCTCAAACTTCATGCGGAAATAGTTTTTTACGTTTGAGTGGTTGGTTTGGATAAACAGTTGTTTGAGTAAAATTTGGTTGGTATCAATAGTAGCGTTGGCAACAAAGTGTTTAACGTGCAGGCCGCTTTTCTCGTTCAACGATAAATCGTGAATATCGGCTTTAAAAAGGTGGTTCTTTAAGTCAATTCCGGTTAAAACCGTGGTGAAGTTTTTTACATCAACATCGTTAAAATTAACCTGCGCGCCGCTTACCTCGTTACTTAAATAGTTTTTGTAACGGAAGTGGAAGTTATTGAGGGCCAGCTTTTCGAAGGTGATTGTCCAGGGTTGGCCCTTGGTTTTAATGGTATCTTTTGATTTAAAATGATTAATGATGAACGACAGATTGGTTGAGCTATCTTTTAGCTTTTTGAGATAAAAGGAGCCGTTATCTAACTGTATCAAATTAAAATCGATAACCTTTTTTTTGATGCTTGTAAAAATATGAAAGTTAGCCAGTTGAACGGTGAGGTTGGGGGTACTTAGCAAGGTGTCTTTCTGCTGATCGAGTACGATCAGATCTTCTAACACAACCGACGAAAATGGCTTAATGTACAGGCTTTTGATGGATACCGTGGTACCTAACTCTTTAGAGAGGTATGCGGTTGCCTTTTTTGCCGCCCAGGTTTGTACCGGTTTAAACTGCAAAGCCAGTATAAGCGTACTTATCATAACAATAAGTACCAATACTATCCAGAGCGTTATTTTGAGTAGTTTTTTAATAACTTTGCGGAATTAAATTTTTTATTGTGCCTGTTATTTTAGGAATAGAATCTTCGTGCGATGATACCTCGGCTGCAATTTGTGTTGATGGTGTGATGTTAAGCAATGTTATTGCAAATCAAACCATTCATGCGGCTTATGGCGGCGTTGTGCCCGAACTGGCTTCACGCGTGCATCAGCAAAATATTATTCCGGCAGTACAGCAGGCATTAGTTAACGCAAAAGTAAGCAAAAATGATATTGATGCGGTAGCTTTTACGCGCGGACCCGGACTTTTAGGTTCGCTTTTGGTTGGCGTATCATTTGCCAAGGCATTTGCGCTGGCTCAAAATTTACCTTTAATAGAGGTTAATCATATGCAGGCGCACGTACTGGCACATTTTATTGACGAGCCTAAGCCCCGGTTTCCGTTTTTGTGTTTAACGGTTTCGGGCGGGCATACGCAAATAGTTTTGGTGAAAAGCTATTTCGACATGGAAATAGTTGGCCAAACTACCGATGATGCCGCCGGAGAGGCTATGGATAAAACCAGTAAGATATTAGGATTGCCTTATCCTGGCGGGCCGTTGATTGATAAACATGCGCGTTTAGGCAACCCCGACGCCTTTAAATTTCCGGAGCCTAATATCCCCGATCTTAATTTCAGCTTTAGCGGATTGAAAACATCCATACTCTATTTTATTCGCGACAACGTTGCTGCCGACCCAGACTTTTTACAAAACCGGATGAACGACATTTGTGCATCGGTAGAAAAACGTATTGTTACCATACTGCTCAACAAACTTAAAAAGGCTGCCTTGCTTTACGGTATTAAGGATGTTGCACTGGCCGGTGGCGTATCGGCCAATACCGGGTTGCGCCAGGGTTTAACCGATATGGGGCAGCAAATGGGTTGGAACTGCTTTATACCTGCTTTTCAATACTGTACCGATAATGCCGCTATGATTGCTATTGCCGGCTACCACAAATATTTGAACAACGATTTTGTGGGGCAAAACGTTGCGCCTTTAGCGCGAATGCCCTTTAGTTAAATGGCAGCCACGGGTTGCTTTTCTTTTTTCCAGCCCAGGTGTGTATGTTTAAAACTGTCGGGAAATTTAAGTCCATAATCCATTATCCTGTCAAACGAGGCATGGGCAAATAGCAATATGCCTATGGTGGTACATATATCGTTATGCAGGTAGTACCCCAAGGCGGCAACTACTAAAGCAACGCCACGGTGATGGAATAAGTTATACCAAAAGGCACCCGTTTTTTCGCCACGGATATAGCCTAACATTGAAATATCCGGACTTAAAAATAATGGAATCCATATCCAGATAGATAAACCCAGGTTATATTTTGTTAAAAAATAGACGGCTATGCCTGTTATTGCCACCTCTTCGGCACGGATAAGGTTTTGCATATAGCCTTGGTTTGCAGTTGGTTTATTTGCGTTGCTCATGATGTTTTGTTTTTATATAACAAAGATGAGGGCAAAAACTGCGTTTGTGCTTGATAAAAATCAAGAAAGTGTTTTGCGGCGGATGCGGCTGAATGTCTCCGGCGTCATGCCCAGCATCGAAGCAATGTATTGCAACGGAACCTGGTTTAGCAGTTGGCGGTTTTGTTCAAACAATTTTTCGTAACGCTCTTCGGCGGAGAGGGATAGGTGGTCAAACACCCGGTTTTCGATGGTTACAAAACATTTACCTATAAATAGTTTTTCCAGCTCGTGCCACTTTGGTAACAGTTTGCCAATGCCAATGTAGTCGGCGTGGCTTATGGTAAACAGTTTACAATCCGTTAAGGCCTGTATGTTCCAGCGCGAAGGTTCCCGGAACAGAAAGCCCGAAAGATCGGTAATAAAATACCCGCTGGTGCCTATCCATTGGGTAACTTCTTTATTGGGCAGGTTAACGTATATGCGCAATAAGCCATCGGTAATAAAGCTTAATTTATCGCAGTATTTATTGCTCTTTAAGTAAAAATCGCCTTTGTTTAAGGTTTCAGTTTTAAACAACGCGGCAATAAGTTTACAATCTTCAATACCAATGCTAAAGTAATGATGTATGTAATTTTCCAGTTCGTTCATTGTGCGTATCTTTGTGGCTACGTACTAAGTTATAAAATTATGCCAGCTGCTTCGTTAATATTTTGGGCCATTTTTGTATTGCCACTTGTTGCTTTTTTAATATGGTTAATGCGCCAGGATAAAAAAAAGGGTGTTACCGGGCTAATTGTACTGGCCATTATGGTTGTGGGCGTAATTGTTTATATGTACGTGATGACGAAAGGGCAGTAATCTTTTTGAATGTCGAACACCGAATATCAAATGTTGAATAATGAAGTGAATGCTTTGGTTTGCGAAGTTAGAAACTTCGCATAGGCTACCACGAGTTACGCTGTCGCTAAACTCGCGGCAGCTAAGGCTAAGTAGCTAAAGTTTTTACTCATCCTCCGCAAAGGTTAGCACGTAGCCGTTAATATCCTTTATCGAAAATTCGGTAGCACCGTAAAAGGTTTTTTCCAGGCCTTTTAAAATGGTCACCTTGTCCTTTATAGTTTCAAAAAAGTCCCGAATGCCTTTTAGCTTGATGTAAAGCAATAACGAGCCGCCATCTGTACGTGTTACCTCGGGCAGCTCATTACCCAGGCTTTCAAACGTTTGGAACATCAGGTTTACATTGCCATTGCTCATCATTGCCCAAATATAATCCACACCTTCTTCGGGTACTGTCATGATGGTGTTAAAGCCTAACAACTTGTAAAATTCAATAGTTTCGGTGATGTTGTTAACAAAGAAATTTGGTGAAAGTGATTCCATTTTTGGTTGATTTATTACTAATAAAATTAGTAAGCAATAATCAAAAAAGCAAACAAAAAGTAAAATATTTCGCAATAAATAATCTTACAGATCAGGTTATTGCGTGAGTAAAATCATTTTCTCCCCGCATTTTATTAATGAGCTTTGGTTAATAAATACTCAAAGTCATGATAATCCCAACAGTAAAATTAAACAAGGTGTTTACAATAGCAATTATAGCAGCAATGATTGTGGTTACTATAATTGCTGCTATAAAGGTTTACAGATGATTACGCCGTTAGGCAAACAACAAAAGGCTCCCGGAACACCGGAAGCCTTTATATCAAAACTTGTAGCCTAAAGCTTGCAGCTAATTAAGACGCCATTTGCGCACGGATGATGTTCAACGCGCCACCTGCTTTAAACCACTCAATTTGTTGAGCGTTGTAGGTGTGGTTAACATCAATGGTATCGGTTAGGCCGCCTTTATGGTGTATAACTATTTGCAGCGGTTTGCCCGGTGCAAAAGTGGTTAAGCCAATAATATCAAAAGTGTCGTCTTCCAAAATCTTATCGTAATCGGCACTGTTGGCGAAGGTTAAGCCAAGCATACCTTGTTTTTTCAAGTTGGTTTCGTGGATACGGGCAAACGATTTTACCAGTATGGCGCGTACACCTAAGTGGCGTGGTTCCATAGCAGCATGCTCGCGTGATGAGCCCTCGCCATAGTTCTCGTCGCCAACCACTATCGAGCCAATACTAGCAGCTTTGTAAGCACGTTGTGTGGCAGGTACAGGGCCGTATTCGCCAGTTAATTCGTTTTTAACGGTATCAGCTTTATCATTAAAGTAGTTAATGGCACCAATCAACATATTGTTTGATATGTTATCCAGGTGACCACGGAATTTTAACCACGGTCCAGCCATCGAGATATGGTCGGTGGTACATTTACCTTTGGCTTTAATTAAAAGCTTTAAACCAGTAATATCGGTACCTTCCCAGGCAGTAAACGGATCAAGCAGTTGCAAGCGGGTTGATTTAGGGTCAACCTTAACCTCAACTTTGCTTCCGTCTTCGGCTGGTGCCTGGTAGCCTGCATCTTCTACAGCAAAGCCTTTAACCGGTAATTCAATACCTTGTGGCTCGTCAAACTTAACCAGTTCGCCAGCGCTGTTGGTTAGGCTGTCGGTTAGCGGGTTAAAGGTTAAATCGCCTGCTATAACAAACGCAGTTACAATCTCCGGAGAGGCTACAAAAGCGTGTGTATTTGGGTTACCATCCTGACGTTTGGCAAAGTTACGGTTGAAAGAAGTGATGATGGAGTTTTTACGGGTAGGGTCGTCGGTATGACGGGCCCACTGGCCAATACAAGGACCGCAAGCGTTAGCCAATACAACACCGCCCATGCTTTCAAAGGTTTTTAAGTAACCATCGCGCTCAACGGTATAACGTACCAGTTCCGAACCCGGAGTAATGGTAAATTCGGCAGCGGTTTTGATGTTTTTACTTACAGCCTGGCTGGCGATAGAAGCCGCGCGGGTAATATCCTCGTAAGATGAGTTGGTACACGAACCTATCAAGCCAACTTCTAACTTAGTAGGCCAGCCGTTTTCTTTAACTGCTTGTGCAAATTTAGAAATAGGCCAAGCCAAATCCGGGGTAAACGGACCGTTAACGTGTGGCTCTAAAGTATTCAGATCGATTTCGATAACCTGATCGAAGTATAACTCAGGGTTTGCATAAACTTCGGCATCGCCGGTTAAGTGTTCGGCAACGGCGTTGGCCAGGTCGGCAATATCGCCGCGCTCGGTACCGCGTAAATAAGCTTCCGATTTAGGATCGTAACCGAAGATAGAGGTAGTTGCACCAATTTCGGCACCCATGTTACAAATAGTACCTTTCCCGGTTGCCGATAATGATTGTGCACCATCGCCAAAATATTCAACAATAGCACCGGTACCACCTTTTACGGTAAGGATACCAGCAACACGAAGAATAATATCTTTAGCTGATGTCCAGCCGCTCATTTTACCGGTTAATTTAACACCTATCAGTTTAGGGAATTTAAGTTCCCAGGGTAAGCCGGCCATCACGTCGCAGGCATCGGCACCGCCAACACCAATGGCAACCATACCCAAACCACCTGCGTTAGGCGTGTGCGAATCGGTACCGATCATCATACCGCCCGGGAATGCATAGTTTTCTAAAACAACCTGGTGGATAATACCTGCTCCTGGTTTCCAGAAACCGATACCATATTTATCAGATACGGAGGCAAGGAAATCGTAAACCTCTTTATTTTGGTCTTTAGCAGTAGTTAAATCTATATCAGCACCAATTTTTGCCTGTATCAAGTGGTCGCAATGCACGGTTGAAGGTACGGCAACCTGCGGGCGGCCTGCCTGCATAAATTGGAGTAGGGCCATTTGTGCGGTAGCATCCTGCATCGCAACACGGTCTGGTGCAAAGTCTACATAATCAACACCACGGCTGTAAGCATGCTGGGCAGCACCTTCGGTAAGGTGGGTGTATAAAATTTTCTCGGTTAAAGTTAATGGTTTGCCAGTTGCCTTACGGGCTGCTTCGACACGGCTGCCGAGGTTACTGTAAACCTTCTTGATCATATCTAAATCAAAAGCCATATTATAGATCTTTTTATGGGTGAAAAGTAATTAAAAAGCAGCATTTTACAACGCTTTTTAAGGTTTGGGGCGAATTTACAAAAATTAGCAGGGAATTGATACAGTAAATGGCGCGAAGTTTTATTTGGATATATTCTAAATAAGAGGTATTCTGATTTTGGATTTCGGAAGTCCGATTTCGGATTTGGAACCTACTGCGCCCACCATTCAGGCGTCTACCTACCGCCGTTAAGGTGTCCTTGCCTGAACACAAACAGCTCGCAGCGTCCACGCTGCCACATTCCCTTGCGTACCACCTCCCGTTCAGGCTTCCAAGCCTGAACACAAGCAGTTTGCAGCGTCCACGCTGCCAGCTTTCCTCTCGCACAGAGGCATCTCAAGCAAGCTTAATATAACCCCATCTCCAGTGCGAGCCGCCCCCCGCCCGTTCAGGCGTCCTCGCCTGAACAAAAACAGTTTGCAGCGTCCGCGCTGCCGGCTTCCCTTGCGCATAAAGGATCTCAGGCAAGCCCCCGCCCGTTCAGGCGTCCTCGCCTGAACACAAACAGTTCGCAGCGTCCACGCTGCCAGCTTCCTTGCGCACAGAGCATCTCAGGCAAGCTTAATAATGCCCGTAGCAGCCGCCTCTTTATTAAAAAACCACCCCTTAAAAAATTAAATGTTTAAACATTTAAAATACGTGTTTCCACGGATATGTTTTGCAATGGCGTATGGGTAATTTAGTGATCATTAAAATGAGTGTCATTTTAATGATGTAATAACGGATAATCTTTTTAGCCCAAGGGTTTAAGTTATGAGTAAAAAAAGTATAAGCTAACTTTTCAACTCCATACTTAGCACCACTAACTTAATAGCAGTTACCTATGCAAAACCGTTACTTTAAAAACCGGATGTTTAAAATTGTGGTAGTTATCAGTTTAACCGCTGTAGTTTTTATGGTCAAAATTTTTATTGGCCACCTTTTTGGGTCGCCTGCGTTAACCAAACCAAGAGATCTCCAAACCATCAGTCACTTTACGCCCAATGGCTTTCCGCCACGCCCGGCAGGTAAAATCAAGTTCAGAGATATGAACATGGGCGCTTGCCGCGGTAGGCCCGATTTACGGCAGTTAGACTAATAGGTGATATAAAATCTGCATAAAAATTGCTCGTTAACAGCCATCTCCCAATCAATCATTCAATCATTCATTCATTCATTCATTCATTCATTCACTCACTCATTCACTCAATCACTCAATCAATCAATCATTCATTCATTCAAAATTAATTGGGGGGGATAAAGTAAGAATTAAATTGGTGTTTATTTTTAATATTCAATCACGCTATCCTCCAAAATTACCCGGGGAGATAACGTTACGATTTTTGTCAGCTTCCCGTTCAAATCTTCAGGCATATTTGGTGTTTCGTGCGGTATGCCTGGTATTAAAATAGGTTTATTAAACAACCTGTTTTCACAAATATCTTTCGGAATGTCATCCAGATACGGAACCCTCTCATTTAAGGCACCGGATTTTTCAGTCAAAATTTCAAATTTAACGCTTCCCAATTCTGCTTCTTTATTCACACTCCCAACTTCCCCATTGTCAACCTCAAAATCCCCATCGCCATCCTCAAACTTCTCACTCAAAACACCAACCTTCAAACTTCCGCCCTCAGCCATCAGACTCCCGCCCTCAACCTTCAAACTTCCGCCCTCAGCCATCTGTCCTCCGTCCTCAACTCTCAAATTTCCGTCCTCAACCTTCAAACTTCCGTCCTCAGCCTTCCGCCCTCTGTCTTCCGAACCCTTAACACCATAAAAATTCAAGTGCCTCGCAATTTTATCCAGGGCCGATAGTTTGTTGTGCAGCTTTATTTTGCTCAGTTTGCCAACCTGGTAGCCGTAATCGTCAACAGCATCTAAAATTTGGTACTGACTAATAGCAGCCTTATCATCGTCAGATAGTTCGTACATCGGTTTCAAAACACCCTGGTCATCATAAAAATTACCCATGTTGGCAAAAGCAATTTTAGCCAGTTCGCGCAAAACCATGTCGTGGGTAATTTGCAGCCGTTGTTTGGTTTTGTCCATGGCCGCTTTTAAATAATCCTGCACCTTAGGCAAATGCAGCAATTCGCCCTTACGCGCCGTGTTCTCGCTGTAGCCGGCCAGCATGGCCGACCTAAAAGCGTTAAAGGTCACCAAATATTCATCGCAAAAACGTTGCTGCTGTAGTGTTAACGCGTCGTCGGTTATGTTACTTTCCATATTTTAATTATTAAAAATACAAAAGTAGCCAAGCGGCCAACCAATACCGCTATCACATAATTGATAGTACCGCCCGGCAGAACCGCCTAAATCAAAGTCTCCCCAACCGGGGGAGATTTAGAGGGGGCTTTTAGAGGGGGCTCCTTTACTTCACAAACTCAACCATTGCCGAATCCGGAAACATTAATTTGAGGTTATGCTCGTCGGCCTGTTTAATTATAAACTTAGTGTAGGGGAGGTTACCCTCAAAAGATGTAAATATCGTATCGTTTTTAACAAAGTAATCTTCGGGCACCGGCGAATCGGTATTCATCGTAAATTGCTTGTCGGTTATCTTTAAAGTAGTTTGGTTATTTTTTGAGCGCCATTCGCCTTTTAGCTTTGCCGTTTTTGAATGCGAGCAGGAGGCCATGGTTAAAATAACAGCAAAAACTGCGTGTACGGTAAAAAGCATGTAAGTTTTCATGAGGGTAGTAGTATGTTCTGCCAATGCTAAGTCAATTGTTCGGCCAAATGTTGCATTTCCAGCACAGGCGAACGCTTTTTGTACAAAATAGCGTATACGGCATTACAAATGGGCATATTTACCTTATATTGCTTATTAACCTGGTGTAGGCAATTTACTGCATAATAGCCTTCGGCAACCATATTCATCTCCAACTGGGCCGATTTTACCGTGTACCCTTTCCCTATCATATTACCAAACGTGCGGTTGCGGCTAAACTGCGAGTAGGCGGTAACCAGCAAATCGCCAAGGTAGGCCGATTCTTTAATATCACGGCTTATTGGGTGTACCGCATTTACAAAATGCATAATCTCCCTAATCGCGTTTGATATCAGCACCGCCTGGAAGTTATCGCCATAGCCAACACCGTGGCATATACCACTGGCAACGGCATAAATATTTTTTAACACGGCGGCATATTCGGTACCGTAAATATCGTCAGATATGTTGGTTTTAATGTAGCGGGTTTGCAGCATACCGGCAAAGCAGGCAGCCAGTTGCGTATCGCGCGATGCAATGGTGAGGTACGATAATTTTTCAAGCGCCACTTCCTCGGCATGGCAGGGGCCGCTTATTACCAAAAAATTTTCGAAGGGTATTTGGTAATGCTGATGCAAAAATTCGCCAATAATCTGGTTTTCATCGGGCACAATGCCTTTAATGGCCGAAATGATTTTTTTACCTTTCAAATCATCAACCGTAATATCTTTAAGGGCATCTTTTAAAAAGGCGGCGGGTACGTTAAGCAATATAAAATCGCCCCCGGCAATCAATTGTTTAAGGTTGGTTGATATATTTTGCGCCGGCACTTTAATTTCTACCGAACTCAAATAGTTAGGGTTATGCTTATATTGTTGTATATGCTCAACCGCTTCGGTGTTGCGCATCCACCAGTATATTTCCTTCTCTACCGTATTGTCGGTTAGCATTTTAATATTTGCCGTGGCCCAACTTCCGCCCCCAACTACAACAATTCGTTTTTTGCCTTGAATATCCATGAAATAATTTGTCCTGCTAAAGAGGGAAATTGCTTAACTCTTTAGCAGGACAAAATAAGTAATTATTCGGCAGATATTATTTATTTCTTACTGTTATCCGGCGCAAACAGTTTACTCTTATCAACTTTTTCAACTTCCATTTTATCGTTTAGTGTTTTTGAGATAGCCGAATACGGGCCCGATACCACTTCCTCGCCACCTTTTAATCCCGAAAGGATTTGGATATACGTATCGTTTTGTATACCTGTAGTAACCTCAACCTGTTTAACTTTACCTGCCGAGTAAACAAAAACGTACTCTTTAACGGCATCGTTAACCTTTGTTTTGGCTTTGCTGTCATCTTTTTTCGGTCCGTTATCACCGCTGTCATCCGTTTTACCACCACGTGTAGTAACCGATTGTATGGGTACCGATAATGCCGTTGTGCGGTTGGTTTGAATATCAACCGTAGCCGAAAGGCCGGGTTTAAACGGAGATGGGTTTTTAGCATCCTTAGCAACCAAACGGGCATACGATTCGGCCATAACGCGCACCTTAACCGTAAAGTTGGTAACCTGGTCGGCATTGGTGCCCACCACATTTGCCGAACTGCCTATCTCCCTAACCACACCGCTAAACTTTTTACCTAAAAAGGCATCAACTTCAATAACTGCCGAGTCGCCAAGGTTTACGCGGTTAATATCATTTTCATTCACATCCACGTTTACGTCAAGTGCGCTCAAATCGCTAATGGTCATAATTTCGGTACCAATATTTTGTACGGTACCTAACACACGCTCGCCTTTTTCTACCGATAGCTTTGATACCACACCATCAACCGGCGAATAGATGCTGGTTTTAGCCAGGTTATCCTGAGCTTCTTTAACCGATGCCGACGATTGTGCCAAACCAAAGTTTGAGCCTATCTGGTTTTGGCGTGCGGCCTCTAAAGCTGCTTTAGACGATTGGTAATCCGCCGTAGCCGCATCAAACTCCGATGCCGAAAGCACCTTTTTAGTATACAACTCCTTACTCCGTTTATATTTAGCTTCCGAGTTTAAAAAATTGGCTTGCGCCTGATTAAGCATTTGGCTGGCATTACCCACGCTTGCTTTTTGGGTATTGTATGATGCCACGGCACGCTCATAACCCGATTTTAAAATATCCGGGCGAACGCGGCAAAGCAACTGGCCCTTTTTAACAACATCGCCTTCTTTAATAGGCAGCTCAACAATTTCGCCCGATACTTCGGAGCTTATTTTAACCTCTATAGTAGGTTTAATCTTTCCGCTGGCCGAAACCGTTTCTATAACGCTGCGCTTATCGGCTTTTTCGGTGGCAACCTGTGTTTTAGCCGGTTTGCCAATAACGCCCGTAGCTCTTAAAACAATAAGCACTACTATTAAAAGGCCGGTTGTTATCAGTATATATTTTAAAGTTTTTCCCATGATGATTGATGGATTATTTTGTGGTTTGATTTTTAAAGTGTTATAGGGTTACCAAGATAATAGTCGATTATTTTACTGCGAAACACCAGTTCGTATTTAGCCTGTATCATATCAAACTCCGATTTATTGAGCGTAGTTAACGATGTATTATAATCAAGCGAGTTAACCAAACCAACCGTGTACCGTTGCTGCACAACATTGTAAGCATCCTTGTTTGATTGATAAGTTTGCTGTGCCGACAGATATTTTTTATCAGCCGCCTTCACATCAAGCACCGCCTGGCTAATGGTTTTATTCAGCGTGTTTTTAGCCAACTGGGCCGTAACATCCGCTATCTGGTAGTTAATTTTTGCTTTACGTACCGATGTGCGTGTAGCAAACTTAGTAAATATAGGTATGTTTAAGCTTAACCCTACAGCTTCGTTAAGGTTATCGCTTATCTGGTCGCCAAACAAATAAGGCTTGGTTAAAGTTTGGTAGCGTGGTGTAATAACACGGTTATTGGTGTTGTTAACAATGCCAATAGTATCAAAAATACCGGTATTGCGTGTCCCGGTAACCTGCGTCCGTCCGCTCGAATAATTTGAACCCAACTGGCCAAAAAGTGACAAAGTTGGGTAGTAATAACTTTTTTGTACCGCTATGTTTTGGTAAGCCAATTGTTTTTGCACTTCGGCCAGCTTTACATCGGGGTTATTGCCAACCGCAGCACTAAATACCGATTGTGCATCGTATTGCCATTTTACATCGGTTAATTTGCTCACATCCGGCTTCTCAATAGTAATGGGCGTATTAGGGTCCATCTCCATGTATTGTTTAAGAGCCAGTATCGAAATATCCAACTGGTTTTGTGCGGTAGTCTGGTTTAAATCCGCGGTAGAAACCTGCGCCTTCGATTGCGACAAATCGGCCAGCGTTACGTTACCTACATCAAACGTTTTTTGTACCTTATCTAAAGTTTGCTTGCTCAGCTCCACCTGTTGTATGGCCGCCTTCAGCAAATCCTGGTTGCTTAAAACCGATAGGTATGTGGTAACCACGTTAAGCACCAAATCGTTTTTTACCTTGGCGGTATTACTTTTATCAACATCCAACTGTAGTTTGTTGGCTAATATCTGGTTTTTAAGCAAACCTCCCTGCGAAAGCAAAACCTGCGATGTTATGGTACCGTTAAGCCCAAATATAGTTTGGTTAACAAACTGGTTGGTCGACGGATCTACGCTCCGCCCGTAATTAAACGATCCCTGCGGGTTAGCACTCAGGTTTGGCAAGCGGTTATATTTGGCTTGTTTATAATTTTCAACATCAATGGCTTCGTTTAACTGCGCCTGTTTAATGGTTAGGTTTCTTTCAAGCGTGCGGTCAATGGCTGTTTGCAAGGTAATAACTTCCTGCGCGCCTGCTTTAAAAGCGCTGCTTAACAGCAACAGGCCCAAAACAATGGTTAAAAAAACCTTGTTGCTGTTAAGTTGTATGTTTAAATTCATGTTCATGTGTAATATACCTATGCCCGATTTTATATTATATTAATATTTAGATACATTTTACTTTACTTTGTTACCATGTACCTCGTTAAAACCCCTTTATTATTAAAAAAGCTGTATCCGGGCCTCATATGGAACCTTAACCGGGACGAGCTATGCATTTATCTAACCTTTGACGACGGACCCATACCTATTGTTACACCATTTGTATTAAAAACTTTAAAACAATATAATGCCAAAGCTACCTTTTTTTGCATTGGCGATAACGTAGTTAAAAATAACGATATTTTTGAACAGGTAAAGGCCCACGGCCACACCATTGGCAACCATACCTTTAACCATTTACGCGGCTGGGCAACCCGCACCGATTTATACACCGAAAACTTTGCAAAATGCGACCAACTGCTGCAAACACCCTGGTTTAGGCCACCATACGGCCGCATTAAACGCAAACAAATAAGCAGCCTCAAACAGCTACGCAATAACGACATTAAGTTTATTATGTGGGACGTACTAAGCGGCGATTTCGACAAAAACCTTAAACCCGAAACCTGCCTGCATCATACCCTAAAAAACGCCACCAACGGCTCCATCGTCGTTTTTCACGACAGCCTCAAAGCCTTCCCCCGCTTAGAATACGTATTACCGCGAGCCATGAAATACTGGAGCAAAAAAGGTTTTGAGTTTAGGGGCTTGTAGGTATTTGGTTTGATGCAACAAATTGCACCAATTCTATTAAGCCCGCGCCGCTCCCGCAAGTTTAGCGATAGCGTAACTTGCGGTCTACGCCATGCAAAACTGCCCGCTCCCGCAAATTAGCGATAGCGTAACTTGTGGTCCACGCCATCCAAAAATCCGAAATCAAACATCCGAAATCCGACATCCCTACAACCAACCCATATTAATAGCTTTCCCTATCAGTTCTCCCGTATTGCTCAGGCCATTTTTACGCATCATGTTTTTGCGGTGCGTATCAACCGTTTGCTTGCTGATGTTCAAAATTTCGCTAACCTCTTTACTTAGTTTGCCTTCTATCAATAACCGTAATACATCCTTTTCGCGGGCGGTTAGCTTTTCGGTGCTTTTAGCAAAAGTATTTTTCACATCAATATTAAGGTACGATGGCTCGCCATCCATACCAATGTACGACATTACCGGCCTGCCTGTAGGCTTTAAATGTGTAATATCGGTATGCACGCCCAGGGTGCGCAATATGCCGCCATCAGCATCGTGCTGTACAACGGCCACCTGGTGCAGCACCCGTATATAAGTGCTGTCGCTCTTTCTAAACCTAAAATCATACCGTATCTTATACTTCATTAATTTGTCAACCGGTAATGCCGATAAAAACTCGGCTGTTTTATTCTCAAAAGCCAAAAACCAGGGCCTGTCGTCAGGGTGAATGCAATCCATAAACAGCATTACAGTAACAGTTGCATGTTGGTAACCCAACATGGTTTCAAACTGCGAACTAACCAAATCAAACTCAAGGTTTTTAACATTAAATATAAAATAGTAATAATCGCCAACCTGGAAAAAGTTCAGCAGCTTTCGGTAAAGCTCCAACTCGATCTGCAAATTATCAGCCGATGACTTGGCCGACATCCGCAACCACAGCTTATTAGTCTCCTCACTAAACAGTTCAAATTTCATATTATAATAAAAGTTACACCGGGACTGAAATTACTCAAAAATGATGTAAAAAGCAATGCCGTCACAGGGTAAAAACACCCCGCTTAAAAGGTGCTTTTTACCGTATATCTAAGGCGCCACTTACCGGATATTTACATCATAAATATTTAATAATAAGCACGGTAAGTTATATAACAGGCCATGTTGCCGGCGCCAAAAAATTACCTATAAATGGGTATTGTCCCTAAAAGGTATTCGCAGCAACTTTAGTGTATAAATAATTCAATATGAAAAAAATTCTTTTAACGGTTATTGCAGCACTATCGTTTAGTACACTAAAAGCCCAGAGCGATGCAGTTACAATTTTAAATGGCGAAGCTCCAATTACCTGGCTTAGGTACAAAACTGCGGGTATAAGCACCCTGCTGTTCTCCTGCTATTTCGCAAACAACGGGGTTCGTTATAACGAAAGTATAAACTACGTAATTTATAAAAAGGACGATCAAAACCGCATTGTGCAATTGGAATCCGGAGTTTCAACCGGGAGTAATACCATAAGATGGCAAACCAAATACGTAGCCGACATTAACAAGCTTGTGTTAGTTAGCGAATGCGGCGACTGCACTACCTGCGATGTTGCTACGCCACTAAAGCTTACTTTCTCTAAAGGTTCGGTTGTTAAAACCGAAAAAGGCCAGGACACTAACGAGGATACCCTGTTTTTATATCTCGACTATAATGAAAAACCGGGAATACGCGAAAAAATCATGACCGTATTAAACTATGTAGCCCAGCAAAATGCAGATAGGGGCGTAGAATATTAATCAACATCATTCCCCAATGGCTGGCACCATAATAACTTAAAAAAACACTATCCTATGCAATTAAAACACTGTTTAATAACCATCATTTCTGTATTTCTGTACATCAGCGTATCCGCGCAGGACAAAAACCACCTGGCTTTCCGTAAAATATCCGAACGTGAACAAATGGATTATCATGTTGCCGATTCGCTTTTACTCAAACTTCACCAATATAAAAGCTCAGAGTCATCAAGTCAGTATTGGAAAATAACTAACCTGTTGGCCGAAAGGCAAAAAACATACGACAACCTTTACAACCAACTGTTTGATAACTGGGAACAGAACTACATCAGCGATTATATGATTGAAAAAATAAAGAGCGCTATGTACGATATTGAAGACTGCGTTCGCAGAGCCAACATTGCCCTTGACCAGGCTCCTGCCGCCGAGGATGCCGAACTGAGAAAAGAAAACCCTCAAAAATATAAGGAAAAAAAACAAAGTGATGGCCTCAGTAAATTTACTACGTCATTATTTACAATGGGCTCAAGTGGCAGTACAGATTTCAAATCCATTGGCCTAAATGTGGTGCTTAGTTTGCCTGCGCAGTCGGTGCCCATTTATTCAGATGTGGTTCAAACTTACAGCGACCCTCAATATAAAACCTCATCTTACTCCAATTCATCAACATCTTTCGGGTACGTTGGCGCAAAGTTAGATCTCGAATTCCATATTCTTAACAATGATTTTATCGACCTGCAATTACTGGGCTCGGGTACTTACTCAAATACAGGTTTATTTACAAGCTCACTTGGCTCAATTAACGAAACCGACGAATATTACGATTATGGTTATGGTGCTTCGCTGGCATTTGGCTTGCCGGCCTTAAAGTTATACGGAGAATATATGGGTGGATACCGCAACGTAAATTACGTTAGCGATATTTCAACAAGTTATGGTTCCGGCACAACAGATATTACATCAACAAGTTTTAGTGGCTATACTTTCAACCGCTTTACAGGAGGTTTAAAAATATCGTTTGATACCGATGAGGGCGAAAGCTTTGTAAAGCTAAAATACGCGATAGAAAAGCCAGATATTAAATCAACCAATAACAATATATGGGGAGTAGGCTTAGGCTTCAGATACTTTGTTGATATATCGGCCATGTATTTTCCAGAATACCCTGTTTCTGGTACACCATCATATCGCATTAACAATAACGATAAGCAAAGCTTTGTAACCGTTACCATTGGCCGTGCCTTTAATTTGTTTGGCGGCAAATAAATTAAAATAATAAAATAGCTATTTCCACAACAAAATCATCCATAAACAACAAATCATTCACACCAAAAACAAAAACATGAAAAAAGCAATTTTAATCCTTTCCGTTTTATTTATCACCCGGTTAAGCGTAAGCGCACAATCAGCCGTTGCGTTATTTAAGCCCCTATACGGCGGCGATGAGCACTATGCGTTTGCAACCGCCAGCAGTTTAGACGACGCTAAAGAAAAAGCACTGAGCGAAGTAAAATCCGTTGTCGATCAAAAAGTTGGCTCTAGGGCAACCGGCCAGCAGTTTATATACACTTATAGCAATAGAAAGGGCTTTTACGCAATAGGCAGAGGGAAAGATCAGTACGGGCACTACTGGCATTTTGAAGCAGCCTTAGGCTACAGTAGCGAAAGTGCCGCCAAAAGGTATGTATTAGACCGCCTTGCTGCGCGTGGCCTTTACGACACAGAAATTTATGCAAGTGGCGAAGATTGATAAAAGCACAATTTACGGGAGCAAAAAAAACGGGCAAATACAATAAGCCCATAGCTCGCCCTTTCTATCCAAACCTACTTCCGCAAAAACCGGAAGTAGGTTTTTTGCTTTCCGTTCTCAGCTAGTCAATAAAACAATATGCTTGCCGTGCTACAGGGGCATCCCGCCAATATTGCGGCAATGGTATTTTCTTTCAACTTAAAAATTCTTCTTCGCCAAACAAAAGTGTACCAAAAAAAACACATTGTTTTTTTTGGTAGTGTAAAAAACAATGTTATGTTTTACACCCAAAAAATCAAATAAATGCCGCATTTTTTCTCCGGTTAATACCTTGGGCCTGGTTATTGGTTATTGTGTTGCGTTGAGCATATGCCCAACATGACTAAATATTATTTTACAACAATGAACTTAAAATCTACCAAAACACTGCTTCCACTTTTCTTAGTGGGCTTGTCAGCTGGAGCGTTTGCACAAAGCAGTGATGCCGATTCTACTTCACATTTTCAAAAACGTACTTTCCGCACCTGGTCAATAGGCCTAAACGGCGGTATGCTTACACACTACACACCGTTTAACGGCGATAATAATGGCGATTTTAAAACGCCTCAAGAAACATGGGGTTACGGTGGTTACGTAAAAAAACAAATCCTTCCGGGCTTTGGTATCCAGGCCGACTTTTTGGCCGGTACCGTTAAAGGCTTTAGGTCAAACACGCTGGTATCGCCATCTGTAGCACAGGATAACAGCAGCTTCAAATCACGTATCGATTGGTCGGGAGATGTGGTTGCAAACTTTACCCTTGCAAATTTAAGCTTTAACCAAAAACGTAATTTCTTGTCGCCATATTTAACCGCAGGTGCTGGTTACATGTCGTCGAGTGCTAACGTAGTAGGTACACCGGCCGGGTCCAATACCAACTACCACCAAAATTGGTTTGTACCCATAGGTGCAGGTTTTAAATTAGGCGTGTCTCGCTTAATCAACATCGACTTAGGTTACACCGTATCATTTGTTAAAGCTCGCGATTTTGATGGCGTTGTAGGCTCTTTAAACGATCGTTTTTCATATGCCCACGCAGGTATCGAAATTGCCCTGGGTAAAAAGAAAAGCCCGCAATTACAAAACTTTAGTGCCATTGCAGCTTTACGCGAAGAAAGTGCTGCCGAAAGCGCCGCTTTACGCAACCGTTTAGCTATTGCCGACCAAAAAAGAATGGACGATGAGGCTCAATATGCCCGCGATGCTCAACAATTGGCTAAAGATATGGCCGATGATGATGCCGATGGCGTAGCTAACAAATACGATAAATGCCCTGGTACACCAGCTAACACTGTAGTTGATGGCGCAGGTTGCCCTATCAAAATACCGGCCCCGATTGTTCGCGAAAAAGTGATTATCACCGAAGCCGACCGTAAAGTAGTAGGTGAGGCCATTAAAGATTTGGAATTTGATTTAGGTAAAGCAACCATCAAAGAACACTCTTATGCAACCTTAAACCGTGTAGCAAGCCTGTTAGTGCAAAAAAACTTTAGCCTTAAATTAGCCGGCCATACCGATAATACAGGTTCAATGGCACTAAACTTAGCCTTATCAAAAAACAGGGCCGAAGCCGTTAAAGCATACCTGGTATCGCAAGGTGCAAACCCTTCAACCATCGAAGCCACAGGTTACGGACCAAACCAACCTATAGCAACCAACAAAACCGCTGCCGGTCGCCAGCAAAACCGTAGGGTTGAGTTCTCGTTATTCTAAAACTCAATAACCTACAGTAACTAATACTAAGCGCAGCTGCCTCCAAAAGAGGTGGCTGCGCTTGTGTTTAAAGAGCTTTAATAAACTGTTAGCGATAATCAATTCAATACCGTAAAGCCTGTCAGTCACCCGCCAAAACACCTGGTAAGTGCCATTTCCCTCCCAAGGCTACTTACTCAAATCTTTTGTAAACCCCGTAGGGGTTATAGGTCGGTAGAAAAAGCGCTCAACAATTAATTCGTGCCATAGGTACGATACCTCGTCTATAACTTCTCAGCAGTAATCGGCTCATGCTCCGGCAGGCGTCCCCACTTGTGGTAACCACCCTTCCCTCACAACCTCAACGTCACCTCAAAAATTCGGCATCGTCAGGTTCGTGTAGCACAGCCCCAACTTCCACCACTAACTTTCACAGAAGCTGGCGCAGCCGAGAGTTTATTTATCTGTGTTTTGTTTTTTATCGTATAAATGAGGTCGCTATCGCTCAGTATCTTTGGTTACTTTCTTTTGCGGAAAAAGAAAGTAACATTCTCTACAAGAGATAATTGTAAATCAGGCAAAACCATATCCAAAATAAAAGTAACATTCTCTACGCGCCACTAATACCACAACAAACCACTTTGCGTGCGTACCGCCAGTGCTCAACAAATAAAAACAAAAGCCCCTCGAATTTCTCCGAAGGGCTTTGTTAAACTAAATTAACTCAATATAAAACTAAAATTTTCTGCGGCGTTCGCCGGTGCTGGTACCGCTGTTGCGGTCCTCGCGGCGTTTGCCGCTAAAGTCGCGGAAACCGCCGCCAGCGTTGCCGCCGGTACGTTCGCGAGGCGGAGCACCACCTTCACGACGGAAACCACCTTCTTTTCTTTCACCGCCACCACTGTAGCCACCTTCTCTGCGTCGGTTACCGCCGCCACCGCTGCTGCGGTTATCGCTGGTACCCTCGCCAGATATTTCTATCCTTACAGGGCGTCCTTTAAATTCGGCAGTTTTAAATTCGGCAAAAACCTTATCAACGTCAGCCTTAGGTACTTCAAAGAAAGAGTAAACACCCTTAACATCAATTTTACCTACAGTACGGCCGCTAATTTTGGCAGTGTTGCAAATATAACCCAGCAAATCGCCACGGTTAAACTCATCAACCGAACCTAAGTTGATAAACAAACGCGTATAGTCCGATTCGCCCGAACCGCCACGTGGCGCACGGTCGCTAAACTCACCCCTAACAGCCCTGTCGTCCATCGGAGCGTTCAGGTCAGGCGCGTTTTTGTAATACTCCAAAAAGCTGTTAAACTCAATCGAAGCAAAACGTTTAATAAGATCTTCCTTGCTCAATTCGGCAAACTCGTGCATTATACGTGGCAGGTATTGCTCAATTTGCTGTTCGTTCACGGTAACATTATGCACCTTGTGTACAATAGCAAACAATTGTTTTTCGCAAACATCAAAGCCGCTTGGTATTTCGCCCTTAACAAACTTTTTACCAATAACGCGCTCAATCTGGCGTATTTTACCTAATTCCTTAGCGTTAATAATGGCGATAGAAACACCACTTTTACCGGCGCGTGCAGTACGGCCGCTACGGTGAGTATAGTTTTCAATCTCATCAGGCAAGCTGTAGTTAATAACGTGCGTAACATCATTAACATCAATACCACGTGCAGCAACATCGGTAGCAATTAACAATTGCAGGCTGCGCTCGCGGTAGCGTTTCATCACCTTATCACGTTGTTGTTGCGATAAATCGCCGTGTAAGGCATCAGCATTGTAACCATCCTTAATTAAGCTCTCGGCAATTTCCTGAGTCTCAATTTTGGTACGGCAAAACACAATACCAAAAATTTCGGGGTTAAAATCAACAATGCGTTTAAAGGCGGCATATTTATCACGGGCACGTACAATATAGTATTCGTGCTCAATGTTAACGTTGCCGGTATTTTTTTCGCCCATGGTCAACTCAAAAGGGTCGGTCATGTATTTTTTGGCAATGCGGCGTACTTCGCTTGGCATGGTGGCCGAGAAAAGCCAGGTTTTTTTATCTTCCGGCGTGGTAGATAAGATACTGTCAATGTCTTCCTGGAAACCCATGTTCAACATTTCATCAGCCTCATCTAACACAACAAAGTTTACATCAGTAAAGTTGATGGCTTTGCGGTTAATAATATCAAGCATACGCCCTGGCGTAGCTACAACAATTTGCACACCACGTTTAATTTGACGAAGCTGATCGGCAATGTTGGCACCTCCGTACACAGCAACAACATTAACGTTGGCCATGTTTTTAGAGTAATTTTTAATGTCGTTGGTGATCTGTAAACACAGTTCACGGGTTGGGCAAAGAATAAGCGCCTGAGGATGATTTTGTTCGAAGTCCAGCAATTCTAAAAGTGGCAATCCGAAGGCAGCGGTTTTTCCGGTCCCTGTTTGAGCTAATCCGACAAAATCGTTGCTGCCTGTTAACAAAACCGGAATTGACTGTTCCTGTATTGGCGTAGGATTTTCAAATCCTAATTCAGAGATGGCATTAACAATATCATGACGGATTCCCAATTGACTAAATGGGTTCATGAATATTTAAAAAACGTATTTAGCTACATTGCTAAATCGGGTGCAAAGGTAGCATTAATTAATCAAAAAAACAATATCAAGCTAAAGTATTGAAATTAAAGCATTTCCATGACAATGCCCCGCCTGTGAGAAAATGATAGAAAGCGTAATATTTGGGCCGTGCTTTTTAAACCTACACGCTAGCCAATTTTTAACTTTTAAAATAATAGGCCCAAAAGCGGAGCTGCCTATCCGTATCTTTCGTTTAATGTTATCCATATCATATCCTGATATTCGTTGAGTTTAAAACTTTGTTTTTTGCTCACCATATCGTAGTCCGTATCGCATCTTCCGTTACTTTACATATTTCTCCTGTACTGCCCTCCAACCTCATAAAGCGCGTGCGATATTTGGCCCAGCGAGCAATATTTGCAAACCTCCATCAATTGCTCAAAAATATTATCGCCCGCCACAGCCGATTTTTGCAGTGCCTTTAATAGTTGCGGAGCAACAGCCTGGTTGCGTTGCTTAAATGCATCCAATGCACTGATCTGAAACTGCTTCTCTTCCTCGGTAGCACGTATCACTTCCGAGGGGATAATGGTTGGCGAACCGTTTTTGTTTAAAAAGGTATTTACACCAACAATAGGGTATTCGCCGGTATGTTTCAGCGTTTCGTAATACAACGATTCTTCCTGAATTTTACCACGCTGGTACATCGTTTCCATAGCACCTAAAACCCCGCCCCGGTCGTTAATGCGTTTAAATTCGGCTAATACGGCATTCTCAACCAGGTCTGTAAGTTCTTCAATAATAAAGGCACCTTGTATGGGGTTTTCGTTTTTGGCCAGGCCCAATTCACGGTTAATAATCAACTGGATAGCCATCGCCCTCCGTACCGATTCTTCGGTAGGTGTGGTTATCGCTTCGTCGTAAGCATTGGTGTGTAAGCTGTTGCAGTTATCGTAAATGGCATACAGGGCTTGTAAAGTAGTGCGGATATCGTTAAAGTCAATCTCCTGCGCATGTAATGACCGGCCACTGGTTTGGATATGGTATTTCAGCTTTTGCGATCTGTCGTTTCCCTTGTATTTGTTTTTGATGGCTTTCGCCCAAATGCGGCGTGCTACGCGGCCAATTACAGCATATTCCGGGTCAATTCCATTGGAGAAAAAGAACGACAGGTTAGGCGCAAAATCATCAATATGCATACCCCGGCTCAGGTAGTATTCCACGTAAGTAAAACCGTTGGATAGTGTAAAGGCCAGTTGCGTAATGGGGTTTGCACCCGCTTCGGCAATATGATAGCCGGATATAGATACCGAATAAAAGTTACGCACCTTTTCGGTGATAAAGTATTGCTGCATATCGCCCATCATACGCAGGGCAAACTCGGTAGAAAAAATGCAGGTATTTTGAGCCTGGTCCTCCTTTAAAATATCGGCCTGTACCGTACCTCTAACGGTTGATATGGCGTAGGCTTTTATTTTAGCATACACATCGGCAGGTAAAACCTGGTCGCCGCTAAGGCCCAAAAGCATAGTGCCCAAACCACCGGGAGCCCCCTCTAAATCTCCCCCGGTAGGGGAGACTTTTTGATCTGCATTAGCCTTATCAAAGCCCTCCCTACCGGGGAGGGTTGGGTGGGGCTCCTTGGGTGGGGCTTGTTGATACTTTGGCCTTTCCAAACCTTTATCATCATAAAGCTCTTTAAATTTGGCTTCAACCAGGTGCTCAAGCTGGTGTTCTTTAATATATTTTTCGCATTGCTGATCGATGGCGGCATTCATAAAAAAGCCCAATAGCATGGGCGCCGGGCCATTAATAGTCATGGATACCGAGGTTGACGCATGGCAAAGGTCGAAACCCGAATATAACTTTTTGGCATCATCCAGCGTGGCAATGCTTACGCCGGAGTTACCTATTTTACCATAAATATCGGGCCTTATATGCGGGTCTTCCCCGTAAAGGGTAACCGAATCAAACGCGGTAGAGAGCCTGTGCGCCGGTTGCCCTAACGATACATAATGGAAACGTTTATTGGTGCGCTCGGGGCCACCCTCGCCGGCAAACATACGGGTAGGGTCTTCACCTTCCCGTTTAAGCGGAAACACGCCGGCAGTATACGGGAACTCGCCCGGCACGTTTTCGGTTAACAGCCAGCGCAAAATATCGCCCCAGGCCTCGTAGCGCGGTAACGATATTTTAGGTATGCGCGATTGCGACAGCGAAGTATAGTACAACGCTTGCTTAATTTCCCTGCCGCGCACGTTAAAAATAAAGTGCTGGGCTTTGTATTTTTTAACGGTAACCGGCCATTCGCGCAACAAATTGCGACATTCGCTGTCGAGATTCCCCTCCAGAATCGTATATAGCGAGCGTATAATACCAACCGTCTCATCCCCTAAGGCACCCAATAACTTAATCGATCCATCTATCTGATACATCTGCTGTGCTATTCTGCATTGTTTATCTACCCACTCATTGTAGTGATGGCTGCTTTCGGCAATTTCTGCAAGATAACGAATGCGCTCAGCTGGTATAATGTAGGTTTTTTCTGCGTCGTCGGCCACTAACTCCATCTTAGTGGCAAAGCTTACACCGGTTTTAGCTTTAATGGTTTTAATGAGCGCGGCAAACAAACTATTCATTCCCGCATCGTTAAATTGCGAGGCCATGGTGCCAAAAACGGGCAGGTCCTCATCCTTGGCGTCAAATAGTTTGTGGTTGCGTTTATACTGCTTGCGTACATCGCGCAAAGCATCTAATGCGCCGCGCTTGTCAAACTTGTTCAGCACCACTATATCGGCAAAATCAAGCATGTCAATTTTTTCCAGTTGCGTGGCCGCGCCAAATTCGGGGGTCATTACATAAAGGGATAAATCGCAGTAATCGGTTATCATCGTGTCCGATTGCCCTATGCCCGATGTTTCCACAATAATCAAATCATACCCTGCCGCCTTACAAATATCTATCGCTTCCTGCACGTATTTTGATAGTGCCAAATTAGCTTGCCGCGTAGCCAGCGAACGCATGTAAACCCTCGGGTTGTTTATCGAATTCATCCGGATACGGTCGCCCAGTAGCGCGCCGCCCGTTTTTCGTTTTGATGGATCAACCGATATAATGGCCAGCGTTTTATCCGTCTCCATTAAATATCGCCTAACCAACTCATCAACCAATGATGATTTGCCCGCGCCGCCTGTACCCGTAATGCCTAAAACTGGTGCCCTCGCTAAATCGCCCCCGGTTGGGGAATCTTTTTTGTTGAGCTTTTTGATTTCCGACAAAAAGTCGCCCGCGTTTTGCGGATAATTTTCTACCACGCTAATGGCCGTTGCAATAACTTTGTTGTTTTTTTGGTGCAGGTGTTTAATTTCTCCGTTTAAATGCGAGGTAATGGGGCGGTCGCACTGCCGCATCATATCATCAATCATGCCCTGCAAACCCATCTGGCGGCCGTCATCCGGCGAGTAAATGCGGGCAATGCCATAATCCATCAGTTCCTTAATTTCGTAGGGTAATATTACGCCGCCGCCGCCGCCAAATATTTTGATGTGGCCGGCACCTTTTTGTTGCAACAAATCGTACATATATTTAAAATACTCAAGGTGCCCGCCCTGGTACGATGTTAAGGCAATACCCTGCACATCCTCCTGTATGGCACAGTTCACCACCTCGTCAACCGAGCGGTTATGCCCCAGGTGTATCACCTCCACACCCGACGATTGCAATATTCGGCGCATAATATTAATAGTAGCATCGTGCCCGTCGAACAACGCTGTTGCAGTTACAAAACGAATTTTATTTTGCGGTATATACGGAGAGGAGTTATCCATTGGTATAATTGGTTATAAAAACAAAATTAACCAATTAAATCAAGATGCAATAAATCAGAATCAAGATGCCAGAAGTTAGAATCAAGATGCCAGAATCAGGAACCAAGATGCAATAAATCAGAATCAAGATGCCAGAAATCAGAATCAAGATGCCAGAATCAAGAACCAAGAGAAAAACAAAAGCAATTGTAAATGTTTACTATCTCCCTTATTTTATTTGAATTACCGCGTTTCTATCTTGGTTCTTGATTCTGGCATCTTGATTCTTGTCTCTTGATTCTTGTCTCTTGATTCTTAATAGAGTATCTTTGCAGTAATGCAAAACGAATTAACAGCAACACTGCCAGGGCTTAAGGGTTATAACAATTACGGGGCATGGTTGCGCGAAAAATATAACGGTCAGCGTGTTTTTAAAGTGATAGTTGATGGCGGTTTTACCTGCCCCAACCGCGATGGCTCCAAAGGCTTTGGCGGCTGCACCTATTGCAATGTCGATTCGTTTACACCATCCGTATCGCGTGATAATCCCTCTATCCGCGAGCAGGTTATCAAAGGTATGGAGCGTGCGCGCAAGGGTAACAAAGCCGATAAATTTATCATCTACTTTCAGCCCAATACCAATACCTATGCGCCAACGCATTATTTAAAAATGCTGTATGACGAAGCCCTGAGCATTGAACCCGAAAACATTGTAGGCCTATCCGTAGGTACCCGGCCCGATTGTATCGATATGGAAAAGATAGCTTTGTTAGAAAGCTATACCGACCGCTTTGATGTTGACCTTGAAATGGGTATGGAATCTATCTACAACGATACCCTGGGGCAAATAAACCGCGGCTGCACGCACGACGAATTGATTAAGGCACTTGCCATGCTGCAAAACTCAAAGCTTGATGTTTGTGTGCATACCATCTTCGGCTTCCCATGGGAAACCAACGAGATGATGCTGGCTTACGCCGACGAGATTAACCGCTTTCCGCAAATTAAATTTGTAAAATTTCACCACCTGCATATTGTAGAAGGCTCCATTATGGGTGTTAAATACAAGCGCGAGCCGTTTAAGCTATTCAGCTTGCCCGATTATGCCGATTTTTTGTGCCAACTGCTCCCGCTGGTAAGGCCCGATATCGTTATCCAGCGTTTGTTCGGCCTGTCAGATCGTGAACTGCTCATCGCACCAAACTGGGATCTCAAAAAATCAGAAATTCAGCATTTTATCGACGAAACCATCCGCAAAAGGGGCATTATACAAGGGTCGGCATTATTATAGTTATGCAATGGCACTTGCTTTGCGTTTTATAATTACTGTTTCTCTCAATGTATATAAAATAATTATCACGTTTTGTCACAAAAAACCCTGCAAAACTATATTCCGGCTTTAACAGGTGTACGTGCAATGGCTGCATACCTGGTGTTTATATCCCATTTCGGGTATATTTTTGATGATTATCTTCCCCAAAGTGTGCAAAAATTTTTACGCGAGTTCCACATCGGCGTAACCATCTTCTTTGTTTTATCCGGTTTTTTAATCGCTTTCCGTTACTACGATAATTTTTCGCTTAGTAAATTATGGTTTAAAAAATACCTTAAAAATAGGGTGGCCCGCATTTACCCCATGTATGCCATTTTAACCAGCGGTGCCTTTGTTTATTACGCTTTTACCCATCAGCAAGCCATTGTTGAAGGTTTACAACCCGTTGTTGCCTTTATCATGAACATTGTTTTTTTACGGGGTTTTTTTGATGACTTAAAGTTTACCGGCATAGCCCAGGGCTGGTCGCTCACGGTGGAAGAATGCTTTTATTTCTCGGCGCCTTTTATGTTTTACTTTGCCAAAAAGTATGGCAAGGCCTGGCTGCAGCCTTTTGTTATAACAGGCACCGGGGCATTGCTGGTGTTAATATTTAGCCATATTAATTTTTACGGCTTTTTTGGCAACTTTACTTTCATGATGCTCTTTACCTTTTTAGGGCGTTGCTTCGAGTTTTTTTCGGGTATGCTACTGGCCTTGTATGTTCGCAAAAAAGGCTTAACCCGTACTAATAACTTTAAATTTACCTATCTGGGTTTTGCATTAATATTTGCTTGCGTATGGCTCATGTCGGTACTGCCTATACTGCCGGGTAATTCTTTCGGGCAGCAGCATCCGCTGGGTATCATCACCAACAACTATTTGCTGGCCATAGCCATTACTGTTTTCTTTTACGGCTTAATTACCGAAGACGGTACAATTTTAAAAGGCATACTATCCAATAAATTTGTTGAGCTATTGGGCAAAAGCTCCTACATATTTTACCTCATTCATTTGGGCTACATGTATAACATGCTCAATACTGGCGTTAACTGGCTTAACGATGCCGTTTTTAACCTTTACGATAAATGGGGCGTTGATTGGGTGTCGCCATTTCAAAACGAACAACTTAATTTACTATATCTCTTTATTACGTTAAACGGTATAGCTATATTGCTATTCAAAAATATTGAAGAGCCGCTTAATCATTACATACGTCAGTCGGACTTTTTAGTAAAAAATACGCCGCGCAATTTAGAAAGCGAAGCAGCATTAATTAACCGATGATCCCTAATTAAGTTATGATACAAAAAGTAGTTAAAAATTACATTCCCGAACTTACCGGATTACGTGCTTTAGCCGCTTTTTTAGTTTTTATACACCATTTTTCTTACATAATAAGTGCCGGCTGCCCCATTGCAGTGCAGCATTATCTCAGAGAGTTTAATATTGGTCTGCCGGTATTTTTCGCTCTGGCAGGGTTTTCCATCGCTTACCGCTATTACGATAAGTTTTCGTTAACTACAAAATGGTTTAGGCCCTATCTCATCAACCGGATGGCACGCATCTATCCCATGTATTTTTTATTAACCATAGTATCGTTCATCTACTATTATTATTACTCGGGCCCCAAAAGCATAGCTGGCAGCAGTGGGCACCCAATTGCGGTATTACTGCTCAATTTAACCTTTATCCGTGGTTTTTTCGACGATTTTAAATTTACCGGCGTAGGGCAGGGGTGGTCATTAACTATCAACATGTGCTTTTA
Source organism: Mucilaginibacter gracilis (assembly GCF_003633615.1). Classification (NCBI taxonomy): domain Bacteria; kingdom Pseudomonadati; phylum Bacteroidota; class Sphingobacteriia; order Sphingobacteriales; family Sphingobacteriaceae; genus Mucilaginibacter; species Mucilaginibacter gracilis. The sequence goes on from NZ_RBKU01000001.1 coordinate 2,694,112, forward strand.
TGTATTTGCCCCTTTTATATTTTTTGTAATAAAAAAGTGGAAATTTAGTTATTCGCAGCCCATTGCATTTACCGCTTTTGGCGTTTTGCTGGTGCTCATATTCCGCAACTTTAACTGGTATGGCTTTTTTGGCAATTTTACCTACATGATGCTTTATTCGTTTTTTGGCCGCTGCCTTGAGCTTTTTGGCGGAGTATGGGTAGCTATTTATATCCGTAAAAACGGTTTCGGGCGCACAAACAACATCAAGTTTACCTATATTGGCATTGCAGGTATTTTGGCCTGCGTATATGTATTATCAAGGCTGCCGGTGTTACCCGGTAAAGAGTATTCACTGCAAAGCGCTTATGGTATTTTAACCAATAACTACTTTGTTGGCCCATCCACTTTATTGTTTTTATTTGGATTGTTAACCGAAGAAACGCTGGTTAAAAAACTACTCTCTACCAAACTTTTTAACATTTTGGGTAAAAGCTCGTATGTGCTGTACCTTATACACCTCGGTTTAATAAACGACCAACTCCATAAAGCCGCTAACTACCTAAACGATAGGGTATTTGAGCTTTACGATAAATGGGGTATAGACTGGGTTTCGCCCTTGCAGAACGATAAGGTTAACTTGCTGCTCATTTTTATTGTGTTAAATTTAATAGCAGTGTTTTTATACAGATTTATTGAAGAACCCCTTAATCAGTACATCCGCGTGAGTTACAAAGGGGTTGCCGAAAAAAAAGTTATTGTACAATAATGAATGATAGGTAGTTGAGATGAAAATGAGGCATATTATTTTCCGGGCCGTATTTGTAATTGTGCAGTTATTTATTGGTGGCAATTTATTGGCGCAAACTAAAAACGCCGATAATGCCTCAACCGATACCGGCGAGGTTATTATTACGCAGCACCCGCTAAATAAAGCTGCCATTTTTGATGCCGATACCCCTGTTGTTTATAATCTCGATCTTAAAAACACCTATAACACCCCGCAAAAAGGCACCATAACCTACCAAATAACCACCTTATACAACAAAGAAATTGCTAAAAAGGCCTACCCTGTGGCTTTAGATGCTGCCGAAACCAAGCAAGTGCGTATTGAAATGCCAAGCCAGCCCACAGGCTTTTATAAAGTTAACTTTATGATTAACGTTAACGATTATGACGATACCGTGCGCAGGGTTTTTGGTGTGGATATTTATAAAGTTCATTCGCCGCACCCTAAACCGCTTGATTTTGACCTTTTTTGGAAAAATGCTAAACTCGAATTGGCAAAAATAGCCCCCAATTACAAGGTTACCGAAATGCCCGAATTGGAACACGGCAACGATCAGATTTATCTGATTGAAATGAAATCGGTTGAAAACATCACCATACGCGGATGGCTAACCCTTCCCAAAGATCGCCTCCCTACCGAAAAACTACCCATCTACATCGTATTCCCCGGCTACGGTGCCGATTTAAAACCTATACCCGTTGTTAAGCATTTTGCTTGCATGTCCCTCAATGTGCGTGGCCTGGGTAACAGCCGCGATGTAATTAATCCCGATAGAGAATCTTTTATTACCTATAACATACAAAATAGATACAAATACATATACCGCGGCGCAATATTGGATTGCATCCGGATGATTGATTTTGCCTCCAGCCGCGATGATTTTGATAAAACATCAATTTACGTTACCGGCGGTAGTATGGGCGGCTTTTTAACCCTCGCGGTAGCCAGTCTTGATGATAGGGTAACCATATGCGCTGCCGATAATCCTTCTTTTTCCGATTTTAGGTCGCTCCTCCAGTCCGATCACTTTCCAATGGCCTCTATACAGCGGTTTGCCAAAGAGCACGCGTTGAATATGAACAAGATTTTAGATAATCTTGATTATTTCGACCTTCGCAATTTTGTACCTAACCTTAAATGTAAGCTCATCGTAGGCATGGGTTTGCTCGATCCGTTTGTGCCGCCCTATAACATGATGACGATGTATAACAACATTGCATCAACCAACAAACAACTGTTTATATACCCCGATCTTGGGCACGAGGTTGAGCGCAGCCTGGGCAATATAAAAGGCAAATGGGTTTATACCAATTTTCACATGTACAAGCGCGTACTTGCACTGCGCAAAGAAGGTGGGGCTGATAATGAAGGCGCAAAAGAAAACAACCTGGCCGATGAAGATGGCAGTGTTACCAACGAGAAATTTAATACCAACCCCGTAGGCATAGAAGCTACCGCCGGGGCCAAAAATTCGTTGTTTAAAAAAGACGGTACTATTTATTATGATATCGATTTAAAAAACAACTCGGGCACAGCGCAAAAAGGAACGGTAACCTGCGAGGTAACCACCAAAAAAGGCGAACACCTATCGGTAACCACGGTGGCTGTAAACCTGGCCGCCCAGGCTTCAGATCAGGTTCATATGAACCTGCCCCTACAAAAGGGCGGATATTTTAAGGCGATATTTATACTAAACGTTGCCGGTTTTAAAGATACCCTGAGGCGTTCGTTCGGTATTGATTCCGAAGGATCAGGGGCCAACGGTGCCGAAACTATCGGCTTTGTAGATCATCCGGGTCAGAAGGAATCCAGGTTTGGCGGAAAAAAGCCCGTTTTTTATGACGTGGATCTAAAAAATAACTTCAACATACAGCAGGATGTAACGCTGGCCTGCGAAGTAAAAAACAAGGCCGATAAATTTGTTTCGTACACCTCTTTGGCGGTAACGCTACAGGCCGGCGCAAAAAAAACCGTGCGTGTTAACATGCCAACGCCCAAACGCGGGCAGTATATAGCCAATTTCATCATCAAAACACCGCAGTTTAACGATACTCTGCACCGAAGTTTTAGTGTAGATACCGCCGTAACAGCCGGTGCCACCACCCACACCGATGAAGACGAAACCATAAGCATGGTTGAGCACCCGGCCAATAAAGATGGTGTGTTTAAAACCAACACCCCGGTTTACTACAACCTCGATCTTAAAAATAATTTCGGCACCCAGCAAGAAGGCAAAATAACGGCCCAGATAGCCACCATGAACGGCGACGTTATATCTGTTACCTCTTTTGCTTTAAGCCTGCGCAGTAAAGAGAAAAAGCAAATGCGCGTTAATTTGCCTGCGCAAAAAACTGGTTTTTACCGGGTTAACTTTTGCGTAAATACCAATGATTATGATGATACCGTGCGCCGCGTTTATGGCGTTGATATCGAAAACATACGTTCGCCGCACCTCAAGCCCGAAGGGTTTGACGATTTTTGGGCCACCGCCAAGGCCGAACTTGCTGCCATAGAACCACGTTTTAAAATGATTGAGCGGCCCGATCTTTCTCGCGGTAACGATCAGGTTTATGTTATCGAGATGCAATCGATAGGTAACCTCACCGTGAGGGGATGGTTAACCTTACCTAAAGACCGGAAGAATAAAGAGAAATTTCCGGTTTACCTGGCACTGCCTGGCTATGGTGCTAATATGAAACCGTTTCATAACATGCCCGATTTTGCCGCCATTGCCCTCAACGTGCGCGGCCTGGGTAACAGTAACGACATGCTGAACATCTCCCGCGAGGAGTTTTTAACCTATAACATACTCGACAAAAATAAATACATCCTTCGCGGTGCCATAATGGATTGCGTGCGCATGGTCGATTTTATTTTTAGCCGCCCGGAGTTTGATACCAAAGCAGTCTATTCAAATGGCGGAAGTATGGGCGGCTACCTATCGCTCATATTGGCCAGTTTAGATCATCGTATTGCTGTTTGTACCGCCGGTAACCCCGCATTTAGCGATTGGCGAACCCTGGTAGATCATAACGATTTCCCCATGGGGTCCGTACAGCGCTACGCTTCCGAAAACGAAGTTAAGCTGGATAAACTACTGGATAACCTCGATTATTTCGACTTAAAGAATTTTGTAAGTGCCATAAAATGTAAAACATTGGTTGGCATTGGTTTGCTCGATGTGCTTGCGCCGCCGCATACCGAAATGCCTGCCTATAATAACATACAGGCAAATAAAAAGCTATTTATTTTCCCTAATCTCGGTCACCAGGTGGGCGAAGAATTTGGCAACTTTACCGGCAAATTAGTTTTTGATGAATTCGGACTATTTTAATATTGATGCGTATGGGTTTAAATAATATTATTTTAGTAAGATGGGTAATGGTTAGCTTTTTTCGTTCGGCTTTTTTAGGCGTGTTGTTTATGGTACTGCTTTGTAATACCACGCAATTGTTTGCTCAGGCAAAAACCGGCGGCGAAATTGTTATTAAAGATTTTCCCGTGTCGCCAAATGCCATCTTCGGTAAAGATACCGTCGTGTCTTACAATTTCAATTTAAAAAACACCTACAAAACCAGGCAACAAGGGCAGTTGTCGTACCTCATCACAACCATGCACGGCAAGCTTATTGCTAAAAATGCAATCCCCGTAAACCTCGACCCTTTATCCTCAAACATTATCCGTTTAGATATGCCGGGGCAAAAAACAGGCTTTTATAAGGTGAATTTCATGTTCAACGTTAACGACTACGATGATACCGTGCGCCGTGTTTTTGGTGTAGATATCAACCACATCAAGTCAGACAATCCCCGCCCACTGGATTTTGACGCCTTTTGGGCCAATACCAAAAACGAACTGGCTAAAGTGCCCGGTAATTTCAGGATGACCGAAAGGCCCGATCTGTCGAGCGGTAACGACCAGATTTACTTAATCGAAATGCAATCGCTGGATAATATAACGGTAAGGGGCTGGCTCACCCTACCTAAAGATAGGCTCCCCGGCGAAAAATTACCCGCCTATGTTTTGCTGCCCGGTTACGGTGCTAACCTGGCACCGCTGCGCAATGTGCCTCACTTTGCCAGCCTCACCCTTAACGTGCGGGGGCAAACTAACAGCCGTGATGTTATTGCGCCTACTACCAAGCAGTTTATTACTTATAACATACAGGATAAAAACAAATACATTTATCGTGGCGCGATAATGGATTGTGTGCGTTTGATGGATTTTATTGAGAGCCGCGCCGAAATTGACAGTAAGTGCATTTTTTTAACCGGCGGCAGTATGGGCGGCTACCTGGCAATGGTTACAGCCAGTTTAGATAAACGGGTTAGTTTAATATCAGCAAATAATCCTACTTTTTCCGACTGGCGCACCCTGGCTGGCTCAAAACAGTTCCCCATGGTTGATATTGAGGGCTACGCCAAACAAAACTCCCTCAGGATGGAGACAGTATTTAAAACCCTCGATTATTTCGACCTTAAAAACTTTGCATCCAACATTCACTGCAAAAGCACATTTGCAATGGGCTTGTTAGACGAATTTGCCCCGCCGCCCAACGAAATTGTAGCTTATAACAAAATAGATTTTGAAAAGCTGCTTTTTATTTACCCCAACGTTGGCCACGATGTTGACCCCAGCCTGTGGAGTTTTGCAGGTAAATGGGTATATGATAATTTCGACATCTATAAAAAAGTATTGGCCCAAAATCCCTTAAATGGCGAAACTGCCGTGCAAGGAGAAGACCATCAGCTTAAACAGGCCGATATTGCCATGCAAGAGGAGCCTTTTGTAAAAGATGCAATATTTAAAGCCAATAAAAAGGTATCATACACAATCAGTTTGCAAAACAACTACGATACGGTACAGGCTGGAACCGTGGGGTACGAAATACGTACCACCGATAACCGATTTGTAACAAAAGAAGCATTTCCCATCAGGCTGGGAGCAAAGGCATCAAAAAAGGTAACGCTGGATATGCCGGGCCAAAACTCGGGCTTTTATAAAGTAAATTTTACCATCAACGTTACCGATTACGACGATACCATTAGGCGCGTTTTTGGTGTAAACCCGGAGCAACTTAAATCAAACACCCCCCGTCCGGCAGATTTTGATACGTTTTGGGACAACACTAAAAAAGAACTGGCAGCGATAGAACCCAATTTCAGGATGATTGAGCAGCCCGACTTGGAAAAAGATAATACCGACGTGTTTTTGGTTGAAATGCAATCGTTACATAATTTAACCGTGAGAGGTTACTTAACCATCCGGAAAGACAGGCGGGCAAATCAAAAATTCCCGCTATGGATATTGGTCCCGGGCTATGGTATTACTGGCCTAAAACCGGTTTTCGGTTCGCCTGATCTTGCCGTACTTTCATTAAACGTAAGGGGCGAAGGCAATAGCCGCGATGTGTTGTCACCAACCCGGGTTGGGTATTTAACAACCAGCATTGAGGATAAAAACAAATACATTTACCGTGGTTGCATTATGGATTGCATTCGCGCCGTGGATTTTGCGTGTTCAAGGCCCGAAATTGATTCAAAAGCCATTATCATTGCCGGTGGTAGTATGGGCGGCTACCTATCTATAGCGGCGGCAAGTTTAGATAAACGGATAAAGCTATGTTCGGCCAATAATCCCGTATATGCCGATTACCGGTCATTGAGTTTTACCGGCTGGCCCATGAATGATGTTAAGCGATACGCAAACGAGCATTCGTTTGATATGGATAATATATTAAATAATCTGGATTATTTTGACCTTAAAAATTTTTCGCCCCGGTTTAAAACCAAAGCCATGCTGGGCATAAGCCTGCTTGATGTGCTGGCACCTCCGCAAAACGAATACGCAATGATTAATGCTATGCCTAACAAAAATAAATTGTTTATCTACCCCAACTTAGGGCACGAGGTACCGCCCTCGCTCTTTTCGTATTTTACGGCGTGGATTACAGATAATTTGGGGCTTTTTTAAACGACTTTGAAAAGTGCCCATCCTTTAACACAGCTCAATAATTAAAAATGCTACATATATAACAATGCACACTAATTTCACTCAGCCAATAAAACAAGCAAATACAGCGCCCATTAAAGCAGTAATAATTAGTGCCTTTTTTGTGGCCTTACTTATAACCGGCGGCCAGGTTTTGGCCAGTGGCAAGCCTGTGGGTAAAAAGCGGCTGTTTATTATACCCGCCGCCGCCTATTTTTTTAACAGCACCTATTGGGACAGAAACGGCGACTATAAAAAGTATGATAACAATACGCACTTTGGTTCAACAATTTTATCGGTAAACGTGGAGTATGGTTTCTCAAGGCGATTGTCGCTTTTGGCTACCATGCCGTTTGTAATTAACAAAATTTCGCAGGCTGGCTATTCAACAAGCGTTAGCGGGTTTGGCGATGCCGAGTTAGGCGCAAGGTACTATGTAGCCAACATCAATTACAATGTTTATTTTTCGGTGCAGGGCAATCTTGTTGTTCCGTTGTACTCCAGCGCTGATGGTAAAAGTTTAGGCTACGGAAAATTAGGAACCGATATTAGGGCAATAGGAGCCGGAGATATTTCTATCCTGTCTCAAAAGTTTTATTGGGAAATTAACACCGGTTTTAGGCAATATCTTGGCGATAGCGGTCCGTTTCAGTTAAAAAACTCACTAAGCTTGGCCTACACCCTTAACAAAAAGAGCCAGGTATCGGTAGCAGGTACTTCGGTTTATTCGTTTAGCGATGCCAAAAACGCGCTAAACGTTACTAACCCTCTCGACGTTTCCAATACTAAAGATTTTAATTTTAACCAGTTAACAGGCAGTTATTCGTACAGTTTAAAACGTAATAAAACGCTGTTTTTTAGTTTAAGCAAGTTTATTACCGGCAAAAATACGGGTGCGGGTACAACAATATCTGTAGGCTATGTGTATAAATACTAAACACGTAACAAATATCAAAGTGAAGTTCAAATTCAAAATATTTTTATTGTTAGGTATGCTGTTGCTAACCGGCTACGGTACGCGGGCGCAGTTTATTTTACCCGAAAACTTTAATAAGCCCAAAGCCGAAGCCAATACCGGGCAAAAAGACGCTAACGATGTACAAGGCGATGTTTTTATCAACATAAAGCCAGGTGCCAGAAATGGCGTTTTTAAAAACGCCGACGATATTATCTACAATTTAAAAGTTACCAATAATTATACCGTAAGCCAGCAAGGTGTTTTAACTTGTTTTGTAACCACCGACGAAAACCAACCCGTATACCTCGATTCGGTTAAGGTTAATATGGGCAAAAACAGTATTAACCACTATCGTTTTAAAATTAACGCTAGCCAGCCGGGCTTCTATAAAATAGGTTTTGCGTTTCATCTCACTTATTATGATGATACCGTTAAGCGTGTTTTTGGCTTAAAACCATTATTACTCACAACAGAAACGCGCAAACCTGCCGATTTTGATTCCTTTTGGCAAAGCACACTCGATACGCTTAAAACCGTCAATCCGCAATATAAGGTAACCTTGCAACCTGCCTTATCAGTTAATAACAAAAAGGTTTACCTGGTAGAAATGCATTCGTGGGGTAACGCCGTTATCCGGGGCTGGTTAAGCATACCTAACGAGCGCGATAAAAAAATTGCGGTAAAATACCGCTTGCCCGGCTATGTAGTTAAAGCCGAACACAGTGTAGACGATGATGATTTTGCCGTTTTCAACATCAACGTGCGCGGCAATGGCAATAGTGCCGATGCTATTGATACCCATGGCGAATACAATTTATATAACCTCGAAAACCGGGATACCTACGTTTACCGGTCGGTTTATATGGATTGTGTACGCGGGCTTGATTTTTTAGCATCACACGCCGATATGGGCCTCGATACTGCTAAAATTATGGTTGATGGCGCCAGCCAGGGCGGAACGCTTGTTATTGCTTTGGCTGCGCTGGATAAGCGCGTTAAGATAGTTACCTGCGAAGTGCCCCTATATGCCGATTTTAGAAAAGCACTCGAAATAACCAAGCTCGACCCAAAATCGCAAACCCCGGTTGGCATGATAGCCAAATACCAACGCACTCATCCTAACTTTACCAACGAAAAACTGTTTAAAGTGTGGGATTATTACGACCCGCTAAATTTTGCGCCAATGGTAAAATGCCCCGTGCTGATGGGCATCGGTCTGCTCGATCAGTTTTGCCCGCCGCGTTGTAGTTTTGTGTTGTATAACCAACTCAAAAACAAAAACAATGAAATATGGGCCAGCCCCGATAAAACGCACGAAGTTGACGGCCTATACTACACCTACCAGTATTTGTGGTTCCAGGATCTGTTGCGATTGCCTTAATTAACAATGTTTTGTTGTTTTATTTGCGATACGTATATTTGTTTAAAAAGCACGTGCATGAATACCAAGTTAACATTGACAGTGGAAAAGAACGTTATTGATAAAGCGAAACGTTATGCCAAAAATACAGGCAGAAGCTTATCTGAACTTGTGGAGAATTATCTTGAAGCCCTCACGCAAGAGAATAACGATGTTGTGCCTTCGCCTAAATTGCAAAAAATAATAGGTGCAGTTACCCTCCCGATTGATTTTGACGAGAAGAAGGAGTTAAGGATATATTTTGAAAATAAGCATTTATGACTAATGTATTTGTTGATACAAATATAATCATCGATCTTCTCGCCGATAGGCAACCCTTCAGTAAGTTCGCGATCGAAATTTTTGATAAGGCTGAAAAAAAACAAGTTCAACTATATACATCATCTCACTCATACGCCACTACGCACTACCTGTTAAAAAAATATTTACCTGAGCACGAATTAAGGGAACTATTACTTTCTCTTTTAGATATGGTAACTATAATTGCTGTTGACGTTACCATCATTAAAAATAGTCTCCAATCTAAGCATAAAGACTTTGAAGACGCAATTCAGATCTTTGCAGCCAATACTATTCCACAGATGGATTTTCTCGTTACCCGCAATTTAAAAGATTTTAAGGATACCGGAGTTAAAGTTCTTCCTCCCGACGAATTATTGCAATACATTTAGATTATTGAGTTATTGAGTGAAATTGGGATAATAAAGTTAAACATTATAACCTTAATAACAATTAACACAATAACAATTACTCAATAACTAAAAATTATCGCTCTTTATAAACACCAAACAACTTGTTAATTTCCTTTTCGCGAAAGTTGAACACTTCTTTTATTTCTTTTTCAACCAGTATGGTGTTGGCTAAGCGGCCAATTATGCCGTATGGTATGCCGTAGGTTAAAATATCAGTCATCTGTACGCCACCTTTAATCTCTTTAAAATGGTGTTCGTGGTGCCACATGGCATAAGGGCCTGTTCGTTGTTCGTCCACAAAATACACATGTTCTTTAACATGCGTTATCTCGGTAACCCAGTTGAGTTTTATGCCAAATACTGGCGATACTTTATACGAAATGAGCATCCCCGGATACATTTTAGTGTCAGCCGAAAAATCAGACGTGATAATGAAATTCATTTTAGCCGGAGTGATTTTTGAAAGATTAAGCGGAGACGAAAAAAAGTCCCAGGCTTCGGCAAGTGGAATTGGCAAATTATGCTCAAATTTAAAACGGTATACTTTCACTTTTAATTAACTTTATAGGTGTTAAATTGTTTCTTTTAATTTCCTTTTTATCAAGGCAACCAGCACATCAAAATCGGCAGGGGTATAGCCGGTAGATTGATAAATGATTTTCCCGTTTTCGTCCAACAGCACACTCCGCGGAATGTATTGTGTGGCAAAAAGGCTAAAAACCTTGCGGCCCTCGTCTGGCAACATTAAAAAGGTGTATTGGTTGCTGGCTTTAAAGGTTAACACCTTGTCCCAGCCTTCCTCACGTCCAAAAATAAATAGCGCAAATTTAGGGTTGTTGCTAAATTTATCCCATATCTCCTTTTGCACCCTCGGTAGTTCCTGGCGGCAGGGGCCGCACCAGGTGGCAAAAAAGTTAAGCAATACAATTTTTCCGTGGTAATCCTGTATGTTAACTGTTGTGTTTTTGTCAATGTCAAAATTAAAGGCGGGGGCAGCATCGCCAATTTTAAGTAAAGTGGAGGCGTCGTTTTGCTGGGCCCGGCCTAAATGCGGAGCAATAAAAAGCAGTATAAGCACAGCTAAATTTTTCACGGGGTGTATTTTCAGCAATATACAACATCCCGGGCAAAATTTACTGCACTATTTTATTTGCACAGTACGAACTTGCAAAAGCTTCGGGTTTGGCCTTAAATACAAAGCCCATGCTTAAAATGTAACCCATTGCTTCGTGCAAAGCCTGGTTCGATTTAAACATCGGGTTGGTGTTAATATCGGCGTGTACTTCAAGCTCCACATCATACAGGTCCAGCAGGTCGCATAACTTGTAGGCAATATCTATTGATTTTTGTACTTCGCTAAGCATGCGCTCCTTAATGGTCATTTTTTGCGATGTGCGTTCCTGGTGTATAAACATAAAGCCACCGCGTTGTTCGCGCAAAAAAACAATTACCGTAGCAAAATCGGTAACATCACCTTTTACCTGCGAGTCTGTACCAATACAAACCTTTAACTTATTGCCCAGGTTTGCTTCGCGTTCAATAGCCTTCTCAACTTCTTCGATAATGGGCAGCTCAATAATTTCGCCGCTAAATTTTCTCCAGGTCATATGTTATGTGGTTATTTTTAAAGCAACCTAACATTAGGTTTACTAAAGTTAAGGGTTAAATAACCATAGTAAGTAAACTGTGTGTAATTTATTTGTTAACATATGCTTGCATATCAACACTTTATGGCTTTTATGCACTTAAAGCAATATTCGGCAGTTAATTTTTTTTATGGCAGGGGCGGTAATGCCATACCTATGCAACAAACAAATTCGTTAATTAGGTATTATAGGTTTATTTTTGGCCATTGCAAAATCATGAAATCACGAGCCTGGCAGTATTTATTAGCATTATTTTTACCACTTTGTGCGCTATGGGCCTGCAACCCCAAAAGTGCCGATTTGCCTGCGCCGCTTCCAAAAGTTGCATCGGTAGGGTTTTATAACCTGATACCCAACCAGGTGCCTATCAACATGTACGTGAGTGGTACACGCCAAAACAGCAATAAAATTTCCTATGGCGATTTTTCGGGTTATATGAACATCTTATCCGAACAACGCAATATTTCGTTTAAAACCGATACTTTACGCCAGCAAATATACTCGGCAACAATCACGCTCGATTCGCTTCAAACTACCCTATTTGTTACCGGCAAGCCCAGTGCAGTAGCCGTAATACAGGCGCGGGATACAGCTTTGGCCGATGCCGTAAATGTTAAACCCAAACTGCGGTTTATACAAGCATCTGCCGATGCCCCACCGCTTGATTTGGTGCTCAATAACGTAACCATAGCAAACCAGGGCTATAAATCAATATCGGCATTTAACCGGGTTGATACCGGTAAAGTAAACTGGAGCCTTAACCTGGCGGGCACCAATACCTATGTTATAAAAGGCACTATTAGTTTTACAGCCCACAGCGTTTATACCATGTATGCATATGGCTCATACCTGGGCGGGGCCAATTCTTTAAGTTTAGGCATCAAAATAAATCATTAACGGCTTATAAAATTAAAAAATGCGTTATACCACCACTAAGCTATTCACGTTTGTATTTGCAATATTGGGTTGTGCATTTATGTTGCAGGTACTTTCATCGTGCGGTGGCAGCAGTAGTGTAATTACCGCGGCAGGCACCAATACCACCAAGCTTGTTATAGTAAATGCCAGCTCCGATGTTGGGCCACTTACGGCATTTATAAACAGTTACCAGGTGGGTATCAGTACCAATACCACCACATCGGCGGCGCGCACCTATTTCAGATACACCGATGTACCAACCTATTATGGTGTAGGCACGGGCTTGCTTACCTTACAACTCCGCACCGATCATTTAATCAACCTCACATCCGATACCCTTACCACCATATCAGGCCGGGGCTATTCGCTGTTTTTGGTTGGCCTGGCATCTATAGATAGTTTGAGCACTATTTTAATAAGCGATTATTCGCCCACACCTACGCTGGGTATGGGTAAGGTAAGGTTTTTAAACGCTTCGCCCCGCACGCCTGCGCTCAATATTTATATCAACGGCACGCTGGGCTTTACCAAAATGACCTACAAAAAAGTTTCTGATTATATTGAACTACCTGCCGGCTTGTATGATTTTAAAATGACGGCCACCAGTTCGACCAGTAGCGTACTTACCGATTTGTCGCGCGTTACCGTACAAGACGGCCGCTATTACACCCTGTACAGCAAAGGTATGGTTGGCCGCACAGATACCGCCGCCGTTAGCCTTAATGTTATTACCAATAAATAATATACACTTTTAAGCTATATATTTTTATTTTTGCTTAACTAAAACCCTGCTATTTTGGAATTTATTAAAACCCTGATCGATTTTATACTGCATATTGATAAGCACCTGGCCGTTATTACCAACGAATACCAGGGCTGGACATACCTTATACTTTTCGCTATTATTTTTGCAGAAACAGGTTTTGTAGTTACCCCCTTTTTACCCGGCGATTCGCTGTTGTTTGCCGCCGGAGCCCTGATAGCTGGTGGCCATTCGGGCTTGGATATATTTTTGATGGGCCTTTTATTAATTGCTGCTGCCTTTGCAGGTAACACGCTCAACTACCAGTTAGGCAAGCTTTTAGGTGTGAAGGTTTTTAAGCCCGAAAACAAAATACTTAAACTGGATTACTACCTCAAAACAAAATCGTTTTTTGACGAGCATGGTGGTAAGGCCGTTATATTTAGCCGGTTTTTACCCATCATACGCACCGTTGCCCCCTTTGTAGCAGGCGTTGGCCGGATGCCTTTTTTACGTTACAGCATTTACAACATTGTTGGCGGCGCGGCATGGATAATAAGTTTTTTAGTTATAGGTTACTTTTTTGGTAATATCCCTGTGGTAAAACAAAACTTCACTATCGTGGTGCTTGTCATTATTTTACTATCGGTTGTTCCGCCAATATACGCATCCATCAAAGCCCGAAACAATAGTAAAGCAGCTTGATTAAACAGTATTTGGCACCGACTTACTATTAATTGTTTTTAATTTTTCCGGTTATCGATATTATCTTCTTTCATTTATCCGCAACTGCCACTTTACCTTGCCTGTATAAAAGCAGTTCGTAATTAGTCTGTTTCGCCTTTATCGGGTCAATTGTGCTTTTATCTATCAGCTTATTCAAATCCGGTTGCCCGGCATCAACCCAGGCCGAAAACCAAAAGCAACCAATCTCTAAAATAGCTGCGCGCATTTGCCGTTCAACCATGCCATGCAAAGCGGTTTGGTATGCGGCAGCATATTCAACCGAGTAATCTTTGTTTTTACGGCCATTGCGTTTCACCATTTCAAACTTTTTGTCGGGTGTAAAAGTCGCATTCAGCCGCCGCTCAAAAACCAATACCGAATCTACACATCTAAAAGTTTTGCGGCATATTTTCCAGGCTTCCTTTAGCGGGCTTTCAATGTAATGCGCGCGGCCCACGTTATAGTTGTAGCCGTCGCTAAAAAGTTCGGGTACGCGGGTTTCCCAAAAGGAGTGTATTCCGGTTTGGTTGGTTAACTGCCCGTTATAATTCTCGGTTAGGTGTAAAGGCACGTGAGCATCGGCAATATAGTGGCCCAGGTTGGCCGATGTGCGCAAAATAGCCGTCGTGTCTTTATCCTTAAAAGCTTGCACCAGCTTATAATAATAATGCTGAATGGTCCAGGGTACGGTGCCATACTTATTTAGGCTATCTGCCGAGTATTGCCGCTCGGCCTCCGCCCAGCGTTGGGGCATTTTATCAAAAGGTTTTTTGCCATAATGGTCGGCATCAAAAAAATGGTGCGGGCCCTCTGTGCTGTCAACGTAGCGTTTCTTATCAGGGTCAACAGCATGTTCGGTAACAAAGTCTATATTGGCCAGGTAAAACGGCAACATGCCCTTAGGCAACGTAAAAATAGCCACCCGGTTAATACGTTTATGCGCGAAGAACCCCCACGACGAACAGAGAACGATAATTAATGTGCAGGAAAGTAAAAGGGCAAACTTTTGCTTCATGCTTTAAATATCAGCAAAAGTTTGCAGGTAATTGTACCCCTAAAAAAAATTGTCATTGCGAAGAATGAAGCAACCGCACGTACGCATGTTCGCCCTGTATAACGATCCGGCCTACGAGCGGTTGCCACGCTATCGCTCGCAATGAACAATTTTGCATGTTTACTAATGGCCTTAATTCAACCCTTACTTACCAACCGGTGCTGCCCAAAACGCAGCCGGGTTATTGGTATTGTAATTATTATAAGTAACATGGTCTACATTACTGGTACTGCTCGTTTTTTCGGGAGTTTGTTTAAAATAATCAAGCGGTAATAGTTGTATATAACTCACGGTTTTATTGGGGGTGCGGGTTTCGGTATCGTACTCGCTGCTGGTAGCACATTCAAGGCGGTACAGGTTTTTGGCCATATAATAATTAAGGTAGTACTCCTTGCTTTCCGAACTGATATGGTTCCAGTTGGCATCCGGGTTAATAATGAGTGTTTTATCATTAATCAGCCTTTCTCTAACTTCTTCCAATCCAAGCAACTGACCTTTTTCGTCCATTACGTAGGCACAAAAGGTAGGGTCTATCCATATCCATTTTTTAAGCGAGTTAATGTACACCATATTAATTACATGGCAATCGTTATCAATTTGCAGGCTATCTTTAGGCAAACAGGTAACAAATCTCGATTTAATACCCATCGACAGGTAGCATTCGTTCAGCACAGTTGCCAGTCCGCGGCAGTTTAATCCGCGTTTTTCCTGCTTGCAAACGGCTATCATACTCAAGGCATTTTTTACAGTAGGGTTGCCGTGATTACCATCATGCGGAACCAGGTTATGTATCCAGTACATCAGGTTAATTACTTTAGATACCTCGTTACCCTTACCGGCGATAGAATCCAGATTAAAGGTTTTGCGCAAAATAACCAGGTTGGGGTTATCGGCAGCCTGGTAAGTAAACTCGGGTAAGGTGCGTTTTTCGGCAGCGTTGTATTTGGCCGCATGTTTAATAATATACATATAATCGCCAACCTTGCGTAGCGGCGTAATAAGGGCAATGTAACCGGCATCGTTGCGTATATAGTCTAAATCGCTATCGGTACTAATGTGGCTGTAATCCACATATCCCGCTTTGATGGATTTATCCAGATAATCAATAGCCATCTTTTTGTTCTTTAAAATCGCGTAAGTGCAGCAAAAATTATAGTAACCGTTGATAAGGTAATTTCTATAATATTTCTGATCCTGGTCTGGCAGTTTACTGTATTTGGCTTTAAAATCGTCAAACAATTCGCCATACATTTTTACATCGCGCTTCTCGTAAGCGTCCTGCATTAATTTCGACTGGGTTTGTGCGTAATTTTCAAATTCTTTGTTCTCGGCCCTGGCAACGGTGCCAATACAAAATAAGATGAGGGTAAGAGTAAATACCTTTGTTTTCATTGTAATGGTAATAGAGTTAACAGATATGATGATGACTCCATTTTTTTACAAACGTTGCAAGGAAACGAAAAAATATTTTGACGATTGGTAATAAAATTAGTGAAGATCAATGAAAACTTAGTTCGATAGGGCTAAATTTGAAATGGAAGGTGCTTCATACTACCCGTAGCGTAAATGGCCTCGCATAACATTGAAAGGCAATCTCATATCTAAAATCTCAATACTAAAATCTATTTGTACTTTTTTTCAATTCTCTTTTGTAAATTCAAAACAAGTCCCTATATTTGCAGTCCTTAAAACAGAACGAATAATAGCTATAAGCAATGGCAAATCATAAATCATCAATAAAAAGAATCAGGAGTAACGCTGCGAAGCGCTTACGCAACAGGTATCAGGCAAAAACCACCAGAAATGCCATCAAAAGGTTAAGAAGCACAACTGCTAAGGCAGAAGCTGCTCCACTTTTATCTAAGGTGATTTCTATGCTTGATCGTTTGGCTAAAAAGAACGTTATCCACAAAAACAAAGCTTCAAACAATAAGTCGAAACTGACTAAATTTGTTAACACTTTAGCTTAGTAATATATTTAGCTTTATGGCTTTAAAAAAGCGTACCGATAAAATAGGTACGCTTTTTTGTTTTTTAACGGTTTTTTAATAGGTTTAAACCGATGGAAAAACCATATCAAGCCAACATTACCATAAAAAGCTGGGCCGAGGAAGACCGCCCCCGCGAAAAGCTGTTGGGCCAGGGCAGGCGCACCCTAACCGATGCCGAACTTATTGCTATACTCATAGGCTCGGGCAGCCGTAACGAAACAGCCGTTGAGTTAAGCAAACGCATTCTCCATCATTATAAAAATGACTTAAATGCCCTGGGGAGAGCCTCCGTGGCCGAGCTTTGCAAGTTTAAAGGCATCGGCGAAGCCAAAGCAATTTCGATAGTTGCAGCTTTAGAACTGGGCCGCCGCCGCGGCGATACCGACGCTGCCGAAGTGCAAAAAATTACCGGTAGCCGCGATGCTTACAAAGTATTGAACCCCCTGCTTTCCGACCTTAATCACGAAGAATTTTGGATTATACTGCTCAACAAAGGCAACAATGTTTTAAGCACACACCTCATTAGCAAAGGCGGTATGGCCGCCACCATTGCCGACCCGAAGATTATTTTCCAGGTAGCATTAGAAAAACATGCAGCATCCGTCATCTTGGCCCATAACCATCCGTCGGGCTCACTAAAACCAAGTGTCGATGATTTGAATCTAACCAAACGCCTCATTGCAGGTGCCCGGTTGCTGGACATCGTTATATTCGACCATCTCATTATAACCGACAAAGCCTATTTTAGCTTTGGCGACGAGGGAATACTTTAAATGTGCAAATGAAACCGTGTGCAGATTGAGTAACCGATTTCCCGATTTTAAAAACCTTTTAGCTTTAGCCTTTAAGCTTTCTGCTTAAATTGTATCTTTGCGGTTCATTTTTTTGCAAGCATGAAAATCTCGTATAACTGGTTAAAGCAATTCATACAAACAGATAAAACTCCCGACGAACTATCGCGTATTTTAACGGCGATAGGTTTGGAGGTAGAAAGCCTCGAAAAAGTGCAGGCCATTCCCGGCGGCCTGGAAGGCTTGGTTATCGGTTTTGTAAAAGAGTGCGGCCAGCACCCCAATGCCGATAGGCTGCGCATTACCAAGGTAGATGTAGGCAGTGGCGAGGATTTACAGATAGTTTGCGGTGCTGCCAATGTAGCTGCCGGTCAAAAAGTAGTGGTAGCAACGGTAGGCACTACCGTGCACCCGCTAAAAGGCGAACCATTTAAAATTAACAAATCGAAAATACGCGGCGAAGAAAGCCAGGGCATGATATGTGCCGAAGATGAGGTTGGCCTGGGCGAATCGCACGAGGGTATTATGGAGCTTGCCGCCGATGCCGAGGTAGGCTCGTTAGCCAAAGATTATTTTAAAGTAACCGACGATTACCTGTACGAAATTGGCCTAACGCCAAACCGTGCCGATGCGGCTTCGCATTTAGGCACCGCAAGGGATATTGCCGCGTTTTTAAAAATAGAAATTATTAAACCGGATGTAAGCGCATTTAAGGTTGATAACCAAAGTTTAACCATCCCGGTTGAGGTAGAAAATGCCGCAGCAGCACCGCGTTATTCGGGCTTAACCATTTCGGGTATTCACGTAACCGAATCGCCTAAATGGCTTAAAGAAAAACTGGCCGTAATTGGCATACGGTCTATCAATAACATTGTTGATGTTACCAACTATGTATTACATGGCCTGGGCCAACCCATGCACGCTTTTGATGCCGACGCTATTACAGGCGGCAAGGTTGTAGTTAAAACAGGCCTGGAAGGCGTTACCTTTAAAACGCTTGACGATGCCGACCGCAAACTCTCGGCTGATGACCTGATGATCTGCAATGCCGAAGAGCCAATGTGTATAGCTGGCGTATTTGGCGGTGCTAAATCGGGCGTAAGTGAAGCCACTAAAAACATATTTTTAGAGAGTGCTTATTTTAACCCCGTATCGGTACGTAAAACATCAAAAAGGTTTGGCCTAAAAACCGATGCTTCGTTCCGTTTTGAACGTGGTACCGATCCGGACATAACGGTGTTTGCCTTAAAATATGCTGCGCTGCTTATTAAAGAAGTAGCGGGCGGTAGTATCTCGTCCCAAATATCCGATTTTTACCCCGCACCAGTTGCCCCCTTTGAGGTTGAACTGAGCTACGAGCATGTTGACAGGCTGATAGGCAAGCAAATCCCTCACGGCGAAATTAAAGCTATTGTTGCCGCTTTAGATATACAAATAACCGGCGAAACCGCCGAAGGTCTTTCGCTTAAAGTGCCGCCATACCGCGTAGATGTTACCCGCGATGTGGACGTAATTGAAGAGATATTGCGCATTTACGGCTATAACAACATCGAGATACCTACACAAATACGGGCATCGCTCAATACATCGGGCAGGCCCGATAAGGATACCGTACAAAATACCATATCAGACTTGTTAAGTGCCAACGGCTTTAACGAAATCTTATCAAACTCGCTCACCAAATCGGCCTATGCCGAAAATATCGACGAGGCTGTTAAGATATTGAACCCCCTGAGCAGTGATCTGGACATTATGCGCCAAACCCTGCTTTATTCGGGCCTGGAAGCCGTGGCCTATAACCAAAACCGCCGCAATGCCGACCTTAAATTTTACGAGTTTGGCAAAACTTACAACTTGCGCGAAGAGAAGTATGTAGAAAACTCTCGCTTCGCTATATTTTTAATCGGCGCAAAGCAAAACGAAAACTGGAATGCCAAAACAACAGCGGCAACGTTTTATAACCTCAAAGCCATTGTTGACGGTTTGATGGAACGCTTAAACGTTAACGATTTTACCATTGAAGATACCGCCGATGTCAATTTTGCTTACGGCTTAAAATACAACCGTGGCAATAAAACCCTGGTTAGCTTTGGCGCGGTAAGCAAAGCGGCACTAAAAAAAGCCGATATAGATAAAGAGGTTTTTTATGCCGACTTTAACTTTGATGTATTGCTTAACCTGGTTAAAAAAAATAAAATTGTTTACCAGGAAGTATCCAAATTCCCGGCCGTTAGGCGCGATTTGTCGATGCTGATCGATCAGGCTGTATCTTTTGAGCAATTGAAAACCATTGCCCAAAAAACCGAGCGCAAACTGTTAAAGGGCGTTAACGTGTTTGATGTTTACCAGGGCGATAAATTGCCGGAGGGTAAAAAATCGTACGCGTTGAGCTTTGTGATACAAGACGAAGAAAAAACACTTACCGATAAAACTATTGATGCCGTTATGCAAAAGCTCATTTACAATTTTGGTAAAGAAGCCGGTGCCGAAATCCGTAAATAACAAGGTTTTATTAGTTATTTGTTATTAAGTTAATATGTTGTTAAATTTATCTGATATTTGTAGCTGGTTATTGAGTTAGCTGTTATTAGGTTATTAAGTATTGATCCGCACCAGTATTTGTCACATATCAACATAAACAACCCGGTAACTTACAATATAATAACACAATAACGAATAAAAATGGCTGCATTAGCTGAACACCTTGATAAAGTTATAGACAAAACAGAGAGGTTAATTGAGCTTTGCAGTGCTTTACAGGAAGAAAACGATTTGATGAGGTTAGAAAATCAATCGTTAAAAGTGGCCCTAACGGCAAGTAGAGAAAAGAATAAAGAGTTTGATGAGAAGCTTCGTGTATTGAAGCTTGCCAAGTCGTTTTCAGAAACAAATGAGAAAACCCTTGACATCAAGCAAAAAATTAACGAATTTGTGCGGGAAATAGATAAGTGTATTGTATTGCTTAAAAAGTAATACAAAAAAGTGAAAATGCTCAATGGGAGAAATCTCCATAAAAATAAATATTGCTGACAGAGTTTACCCTTTAAAGGTAAACATGGAAGAGGAAGAGATAATACGCAGAGCTGCTAAACTGATTAACGACCGGGTAAAAGAATACCAGGAAAATTACGCAGTTAAGGATAAGCAAGACCTGCTATCGATGTGTGTGCTACACTACGCTACAGCGGCTTTAAAGGCCGAAAAGAGGGTAGGAGTAGAGGATGTAGAGGTGGCAGAGCGGGTTTACCAGTTGGATAGTTTGTTAACGGAGTTTTTCTCAAAGTAATAACGTTCTTTACACATACAAAGCATATTAAAAATTTAGCCGCAGTTAAATTTTTAAGTTTCACTATTTATAAACTTAACACTTCAATATCAGCGAAGGCAGGTGAGGATGTACGTTATTTCGTCATGATTTAACGATGATCCGGCTTTCAAAACATTATCGAAGTTTAGTAATACATGAGGCTTAAAATTTAGTTGCGGTTTTTTTATTTCATACCAATTATATCATGAACATATTATATTTAATTATCGGGCTTTTAGTGGGCGTTGTTACTGGCGTTCCTATCGGCCGTTTTTTACTCAGAAAACTCTTTAAAGATCAGGAAATAGCAGCACAGTCTAAGGTAAAAAAAATACTGAAGGAAGCTGAAAACGATGCCGACATATTAAAGAAGAACCGCCTGCTTGAAGCAAAAGAAAAGTTTTTGCAAATGAAAGCCGAGCATGAGCAGGAAGTAAACTCTAAAAACAACGCCATTAACCAGCGCGAAAATAGTTTAAAGCAAAAGGAGCAATCGTTAAACCAAAAGCTCGAAAATGCTAATCGCCGCGATCAGGAAGTGGAAAACGTGAAGAAAAACCTGGAAAAACAAACCGATATTGCCATTAAAAAGCAGGAAGAGGTTGAGTTGTTAAAAAATCAGCACGTACAACAGTTAGAAAACATAGCTGGCCTATCTGCCGAAGAAGCCAAAAACCAATTGGTTGATAACCTGCGCGAAGAGGCCCGTACCAAAGCCATGATGCAGATTAAGGATATTGTTGACGAAGCTAAGTTAACCGCTACCAAGGAAGCTAAAAAGATAGTTATCCAAACTATCCAACGTACCGCTACCGAAAGTGCTATCGAAAACACGGTATCCATCTTCAATATTGATAACGACGAGGTAAAGGGCCGTATTATTGGCCGCGAAGGCCGCAACATCCGTGCGCTGGAAGCCGCTACCGGTATCGAGATCATTGTTGATGATACTCCGGAAGCTATCATCCTATCCGGTTTTGACCCCGTTAGGCGCGAAATTGCCCGTTTAGCCATGCACCGCTTAGTTACCGACGGGCGCATACACCCGGCACGTATTGAAGAGGTGGTTGCCAAAACCAAAAAGCAAATTGAAGAAGAAATTGTTGAAATAGGCGAGCGTACCGTGATTGATTTAGGCATTCACGGCCTGCACCCCGAACTGATACGTATGGTTGGCCGTATGCGTTACCGCTCATCATACGGGCAAAATTTGTTGCAGCACTCGCGCGAGGTTGCTAACTTTTGCGCCACTATGGCTGCCGAATTGGGCCTTAATGTTAAATTGGCCAAACGCGCAGGCTTACTGCACGATATAGGCAAGGTGCCTGATGATAACCCCGAATTGCCACACGCTATTTTAGGTATGCAACTGGCCGAGAAATATAAAGAACACCCCGAAGTTTGCAACGCCATTGGTGCCCACCACGATGAAGTGGAAATGACGAGCATGATATCGCCCATCATTCAAGCTTGCGATGCCATATCGGGCGCACGCCCTGGCGCACGCCGCGAAGTTGTTGAAAGCTACATTAAACGTTTAAAAGAGCTCGAAGAACTGGCACTGTCGTACCCGGGTGTCGAAAAAACCTTTGCTATACAAGCCGGCCGCGAGTTGCGCGTTGTTGTAGAAAGCGAAAAAATAAGCGATGCCCAGTCGGAAATATTGGCTGCCGATATTTCAAACCGCATTCAAACCGAAATGACCTATCCCGGCCAGATCAAGGTTACCGTTATCCGCGAAACCAGGTCGGTAGCGTTTGCTAAGTAACAGCCTCGTATAACCCTCTCCAAAAGGAGAGGTCTTTTTAATATGGCAAATACAAAAAAAAATAAATCAGCATCCAAAAGCCTCCCCCTTGGGGAGGTTGCAGGGTCTGTTCGCCAGGTTGATGTTTATTTTAACAAATACGCCGACAGCCATCAAAACCACAGCAACGAGTTAATTCATTGGGTATGCGTACCGCTTATTGTATTCAGCTTGCTGGGTTTGGTATGGTCAATTCCATTTCCGCACATCGGCTTTTTGGGCAGGTACAATGGGTTTGTTAATTGGGCGTCGTTCCTCATCGCTTTTTCTATTTACTACTATTACCGTTTGTCGCCTGTGTTATCCTACTGTATGTTGTTGCTAATCTTTATCTTTAGTTATTTTATAATCGGGTTAGAAAACTGGCAGCATGCGGGTGGCCCTATGCTATGGCAATCATGTTTGGTTGTTTTTGCGCTTTCTTGGGTGGGGCAGTTCATCGGCCATAAAATAGAAGGCAAAAAACCTTCATTTTTTGATGATATTAAGTTTTTGCTCATCGGCCCAATATGGCTGCTGCATTTTGTCCTGCTTAAACTAAAAATTAAGTATTGATCGATTTTCAATTTCGGACGTTTAATTTGGGATATTTTTAATTTGCTAACTTGCTTCCCGTGCCTAACCCTTCCCTTCGGCTTTACCTTGTTGACTCCCAACTCTCTAATTCCGACTTTAGTCTTCCCATTCTCAACTCCTTAGTCAATGTTAAATCAATGTTAAAAATAGGTTGAAATTACATTAAAACATAGCGGTCAATTTCCTCTAAAAATAATGTTGCATTAACATATACTTAATGTGCCAGGGCAACCTTTGTGCTCAAATCAATATACAAAATCAAGCACAATGAAAAAACTTTACCTATTAGCCTTAACACTCGTAATACTCGGTATAACGGGCGTGGCAAATGCGCAAATTACCAGTGCAATAATCAGTGGTAAAATTGTCGATCAAAAAGGTCAAACAATCCCTGGCGCATCTATTGTAGCTGTAAATACCAGCACAGGCACCAAATACGGTACCCAAAGTAATGCCGACGGACGTTACTCTATCCCTAACGTTAACCCGGGTGGCCCATACACCATCAGCGCCAGCTTTATCGGCTTTAAAAAAGAAGAGCGTACAAACATTACCCTTACTTTGGGCGGTGTAACTTTCAACTTTAAACTAACAGATGCTTCAACCGAGTTAAAAGCAGTTAATATTACCGGTACGCCAACCAAAAACGGCGCAGGTACCAATGTTAGCCAGGCCCAAATTCGCAGGTTGCCATCTATCAACCGCAGCTTGCAGGATGTTACCCGCATCACACCGCAAAGCGCAAACAACTCTTTTCAAGGTACCAACTTTCGTTATAATAACATAACGCTTGATGGTGCTATTAATAACGATGCTATTGGTTTTAGCCCTTCATTAGGTGGCCAAACTAACCAAAGCGGTTCGGTAGGTAGCAGTACACGTACAAGCCCGGTATCATTAGATGCTATTCAGGATGTACAGGTATTTGTTGCCCCTTTTGATATTAAAATTGGTAACGTATTAGGTGGTAGCATTAACGCGGTAACCCGTAGCGGTACAAACACAGTTACCGGTTCGGTTTACGGTTATGGTCGTGGTGCTTTTATGGTTGGCCCAAACAACGCTCCAGCCAATGTTGGTGGCGACGGTGCTAAAGAACCAAACGATTTTCATGATTATAACACCGGTTTCCGTTTAGGTTTTCCTATTATAAAAGACAAATTGTTCTTCTTTACCAACGAAGAAATTTCGCGCCGCCGCGATCCTGTTATCAGCGGCGCAGGTACTTCCGGTTCGGCAGCTATCCTTTCTTTACAGGATGCTAAAGACCTTACAGCGGCATTTAAAGCTTACACAACCGATGCTGCACATCCAAACGGCATCGACCCAGGTACTTACGATAATACTTCCATCTACTCAAACTCAAACAAGTATTTTAACCGTTTAGATTGGAATATTAACGATAAAAACCAGTTAACTTTACGTAACAACACTATTACCTCAACAGCTACTAACTTAGAGCGCGATAACGCTAACTTCCGCTTTAGTGGTATTGACTATACTTCGCATAACAATTCAACATCGTTTGTTGCCGAGTTAAAATCAAGGTTATCAAATAACGTAAACAACAACTTGTTACTTGGTTATTCAAATGTTCACGATTACCGCGATCCTAATTCTGATCCTTCATTACCGCAACTTGAAATTACAGGCCGCACCCCGGGAACTACCATTTTTATGGGTACCGACCGTGAAGCCTCTATTTTTGATATGCACCAAAAAGTAATGGAGTTTACCGATAACTTAACCGTAACAAAAGGCATAAATACCTTTACATTTGGTACCCACAACGAGTTTTACGATATTACATATAATTTTGTAAACTCCTGGAATGGCCGTATTGCTTTTGGAAGTATTGATAAATTTACCGGTCTTAACGGTGCTACTTTCGGTCCATCGCGTGTGAGGACAAATTATTACTATACCGATTATTCGGCTAACGACCGTGCTACCATTTTGGCTAACCCTTCGGCCAAATTTAATGTTAACTTGCTAAGCGCTTACGCTCAGGATGAGATACAAGCTTCTGATAATTTAAAAATCACAGCAGGTATTCGCTTAGATTATGCCGGTGTACCAACCAAGCAACCATTGGCAGATAGAACAACCAGTGCAGCAGTTGATGTTAACTACGGTAATACTTTTACATATACTAAGCCTGCAGATATCAAAAACAATTATTTAAATGATGTGCAGATCAATCCACGTATATCTTTTAACTACGATCCAAATGGCGATCAAAGTGTAATAATACGCGGCGGTACAGGTACCTTTACAGGTCGTGTTCCATTTGCATGGTTTGGTTATGCGTTCTATAACAATGGTAAAACTTTTGGTGCTTATGATACATCAACAGGATACTCCACATATACGCCAAATCAATTGTTAGGTTCTTCGGCAAATGGTAGGTTAGGGTTTGTTCAGGGTCAGGTTTATACTGCTGCTACAGCAGGTACTAATACATCTCTCATCGGTCAGCCTATCAACACTACATCTACAGGTGCTACACAGGTTGACTTAATTGACAATAACTTTAAAATGCCAAAAGTTTGGAGAACAAACTTAGCTTTTGATGTTAAAACTCCCGATCAGTGGAAATTTACAT
Organism: Mucilaginibacter gracilis; assembly: GCF_003633615.1. NCBI lineage: Bacteria > Pseudomonadati > Bacteroidota > Sphingobacteriia > Sphingobacteriales > Sphingobacteriaceae > Mucilaginibacter > Mucilaginibacter gracilis. Next base: position 2,720,105 of record NZ_RBKU01000001.1, read on the forward strand.
TAGAAGGTATTTATACCGATGTTATCCGCGATTTAAAATTTCAACAAGTTAATACTGTAGATAAAGTTGCCTACTATCCTTACGATGTTAACCACATACAGCCTATATTTGTTAACCAAAAGGTTTCATCTAACTTTACCAACGCTTACGAGTTATCAAACACTAACCAAGGTTACCGTTACAGCATTACTGGTCAGGCTGCTAAATCATTCCCTTTCGGTTTAGATGCTAACGTGGCCTATACCTACGGCCAATCTAAAGATGTTACCAACGGTATCCGTAACTCAATGGAATCCAACTGGCAGTTAAACCAGGCAGCTAATCCAAATAACCCACAAGCTGCTTACTCTAACTTTGATATCCGTCACCGCATCGTTTCAACGGTTAATTACAGGTTAGCTTACGGAAAAGATAAAAGCCTGGTATCAAACTTTACTTTCTTCCTGAGTGCGCAATCGGGTAATCCATATACTTATGGTTTCTACAACAAGGCAATTGATGGCACCGGTCAACAAGTTAACGTTGCTTACATACCTAAAGTAGGCGAAACTATCAATTTGTTCAGCACTACTCCAAACAGTCCTTCATTAGCCGAAGAAACACAAGCTGCTGCATTCGATCAATACATCAACAGCAACCCATATTTAAGCTCACGCCGCGGTCAATTCACCGAGCGTAACGCTGCCCGCACACCGTGGAATACTGATCTTGATTTCCGTTTCACTCAGGATTTTAACGTAGGTGCTAAACACAAACAAGTTATCACCATTACTTACGATATTATTAACTTAACCAACCTGTTGAACAAAGATTGGGGACATTATTACTTCTCATCAAACACTTTCAATTCAACAGCTAGTGTGGGTTTAGCACAAAAAGTTACACCATCGTTTGCAAACGTATCTACAACAAACCCAACCTACACCTGGACCGATCCGGGAACACCTTATCAAGTTGATTTGTTCCAATCGCGTTACCAAATGCAATTGGGAGTGCGTTACACCTTCTAATAGGCAACGTAACAACTCAAAAAAAAGAAAAACCCGGTTCAACATATTGTTGAACCGGGTTTTTTTATGCCCATTGTTTTGAAACCCGATGCTGCCGCAATGTTTTTTACAAACAAAAATAACGCCACATACCTAATAACCTGAGTTCGATTAATAAATGAGATAATATTTGTCAATCAAAGGAAATGTAAGTATATTTAAGTATCTGACATTCAAATATTTAAATACATTTCCAGATGATTGACTACGATAAAATTACTGATATTTTTTGTATTGTTGACGGGTTTTGCAAGGACTTTGATGCCACTACCCAACCATTCCTGTTAGGAAAGCCATCTAAACGTCCTCCAACCATGTCTAAAAGCGAGATCATATCCATTTGTATGCTTTTTCATTTAAGCGGCTTTCGCTGTTTTAAACACTTCTATATCTTCTATCTGCAAAGGCACATGCAGCGTGAATTTCCTAACACCGTATCCTACAATCGCTTTGTAGAACTTAGCCAAAGTGTCCTCATGCCTATGTCTATCTTTCTCAAAACCTGTTGTTTAGGCTTATGTACTGGTATTTCGTTCGTTGATTCTACACCGATAAGGGTATGCCATACCAAACGGATTAAAAGAAATAAGGTATTTAAAGGCATTGCCGAAGTAGGCAAATCAACCATGGGCTGGTTTTATGGCTTTAAGCTCCATATCGTCCTTAGCGACAAGGGTGAAATACTCAACTTCGCTATTACACAGGCCAACGTAGATGACCGGGAACCACTTAAAAACGAAGCTTTCCTGAAAGCCGTTTTTGGCAAACTGTTTGCCGACAAAGGCTATATATCAGAAAAACTGACCAAAATATTGTTTGTTGGTGATATACACCTCATAACCAATATCCGTAACAATATGAAAAACAGCCTGATGACCATGAACGACAAAATCATGCTCCGCAAGAGATCGGTCATAGAGACTGTTAATGATGAACTCAAAAACATCTGCCAGATCGAACATTCAAGACACCGATCCTTTACCAACTTTATCGTTAATATCGTATCTGGATTGATCGCATACTCATTTCTCCCTAAAAAACCTTCCATATCCTACCAACAAAATCGATCTAATCAAATTCTTGCTTTCTGATTAATCGAACTCAGGTTAATAATCCGCACAGCAAACCTTAATAACAGGAATCAAGGTGCTTTGATCTTCGCCGGTTTAGTGATTTCCAACTTCCAACTTCCGGCTTCAGTCTTCTGACAGATCTGACTTCCGTTTCTCCCATATCTTGATTCCTGATTCTCGCTTCTTGCCTCTTCCCCTTACAAGTTTTTCCCCAGCTTTTCCAGCATTTCGTGCGGCACTTTTTCCAGGTCCAGTACCAAAAAACCGTCCAGGCAATCCGCAAATTTGGGGTCAATGTTGAAGCAGATAATCTTGCCGTTCAGAGCTATGTACTGGCGCAGCAGCACAGGTACCTTCATGTGGCGCGTTTCTATTTCGGATATTAAGGCATCCAAGCTTTTAAAGGTTTCATCACCCTGTAGCAGCACATCAGTATCAATGCTCGAAAAATCAACCTTGAATTTTTTGCGGGGCTTTACATATTCGGCCATCTCATAATCAAAGTGGTTACGGTTAATGTAATCAACAATGAGCGATTTGCTGAACTGCGAAAAGCTGTTGCTAATGCTAACCGGGCCAATAAGGTAACGGTAACGAGGCTTATCTATCAGGTATTTTAAAATGCCTTTCCACAACAAAAATAAAGGAAGCGGTTTTTGCTGATATTCCTTCCGGATAAACGAGCGGCCCAGTTCGAGGCTCTTTTTTAATACCGGGGTAAACTGACTTTTTATTTTGAATAATTCGGCTGTATAAAAGCCGCGTTTGCCCATACTGTAAAAAATCTCATCGCCCATACCAATTCGGTACGCCCCAACAATCAGTTTAGCTTTGGTGTCCCAGATAAACAAGTGGTGGTAGTAAATATCGTATTCATCCAGGTCGATGCTTTTGTTGCTGCCTTCGCCAACCTCCCTAAAGGTAATTTCGCGCAGGCGGCCAATCTCGAGTATAACATGAGGTATGGCCGATGTAGGCGATATAAAAACCTGATAATTTTTTTCGGTCCAAACCAGGTATTCATCATGCAATGCGCTAACCTCGGCCTCCAAAACCCCTGTGTTGATAGCGAGTGCAATGGCTTTTGGCCGCTTTTTAATTTTAAACAAACTGCGTGGTTTAAAAATCCTTTTCTGTTCATCTAAGCCGGCGCCCAGCGCATAGGTTTTGGCGCGTAAAAAGTTGAGCAGGCGGGTAGTATTATTACCGTAACGTTTAATATCGGTAACATCAATAGGTTTACCAATGCGCAGTTTTATGGTATGCCCATGCTTGTTAAACAACTCCGATGGTAGCTTGGCCGTGCGCAGTGTTGGATGAATTAAACTCAATAAATTAAACAGCAAACCATTATTGCCGTGGAAGTAAATGGGCACCACCGGCACATTGGCGCGCGATATAATTTTACCCACCACCGGGTGCCAAAGCCTATCGGTTACCTGGTGGGCCTCAAACTGGTAGGTTGATACCTCACCAGCCGGAAATATCCCGATAGGTGTACCGCCGTTCAATAATTCAAGGGTATTCTTTATTCCGCTTATGCTTGATGAATGTTCAACATTCTCAAAAGGGTTAACCGCTATAAAATAATCACTCAGGTTAGGTATCTTTTTAAGCAAAAAGTTGGCCATCAGCTTAGCGTCGGGCCTTACCATGCAAAGTATTTTAAGCAGTACCATGCCCTCAATGCCGCCGTAAGGGTGGTTTGCTATGGCAATAAAGGCACCGTTGGTAGGTATGTTTTTTAAATCGGCCTCATCAAATTCAATATCAATACCACAGCCTTCTAAAATAGCATCCACAAAATCAGGGCCTTGTTTGGGCTGTGCCTGCGCAAATAAATTGTTAACCTGGTTTATCTTCATAATCTCCATTAACAATGCCGCAAGGCCGGGCATATGCAGTTTATCTATCTTGGTAGCTTTTGCAAATTCTTCTCTGGTAATTATCTTCATTATGTTTTTAAAGGTATTGCAAAAATATTCATAATTTACCTACCTAATTGCCCTAATGATACGCGCTTTTAAAAATTACTTTGCAATAACTAAAAAAGAATGGAACGGTATGGTAGTACTAATGCTCATTATTGCATTGGTGCTTGTTATACCTTTTATATTACCCTATTTCCATCAGGATAAACCAATGGATGTAACAGGTTTTAAAAAGGCCCTGGCCCAGCTCAAATCTGCCAAAGGCGGCAATCCAAACGGCACTTCCGTTTTTAATAGCGATGACGATAAAAAAGACCCTCATCCCATTCTGTTCAAATTTAACCCCAATGGTTTGGCCGATGAACAATGGAAAAAGCTAGGCCTAAGCCAACACCAAATAAATGGCATCAAAAACTACGAAGCCAAGGGTGGGCATTTTTATACCCGTGCCGATGTAAAAAAAATGTACACCATTACTGCCGATGACTATACCCGCATCGAAGCCTATATTGATTTACCAGCAGGCGAAACCTTTGCTAAAAAAGGCGATATAATTATAGAGATCAATACAGCCGATTCGGCTCATTTAACCCAGCTAAGAGGGATAGGGCCATCCTTTGCGGCGCGCATTGTAAGTTATCGAAGGCAATTGGGCGGCTTTGCTTATAAAGGGCAATTGAAAGAAGTATACGGTATCGATTCGGCAAAATACAATCAACTGGCCAAACAAATAACCGTTAACCCTAAAAAGATCGTTAAAATTGACATCAATCACGTTGTGGTTGACGATCTGCGCCGGTTCCCCTATCTCAACTTTAAACAAATGAACGCCATTGTTGAATACCGGAAGCAACATGGTAATTACCAATCGATAACCGATTTACACGATATTGCTCTTCTCGATGATGAAATTTTGCGTAAAATTGCGCCCTATTTAAAATTCAAATGATAGAACAAAAAATTAAAGCTGCCATCCGCGATGTTCACGATTTTCCAAAGCCTGGCATTATATTTAAAGATGTAACCACCATACTGCAAGACCATCAGCTTTGTCAGGAAATTTTGGATGCTTTTGTTGAACGCGCCCAGGGAATGCATATTGATGCCGTTGCCGGAGTTGAGAGCCGCGGCTTTTTATTCGGGTTAATGATAGCCATGAAACTGGGCGTGCCTTTTATTCCGGTACGCAAAGCCGGTAAGCTTCCGTTTACCGTTAAACGTAAAGTTTACGAATTGGAATACGGAACCGCTACTATCGAACTGCATACCGATGCTTTTACCCCTGGCAGCAATGTTTTAATTCACGATGATTTGTTAGCTACCGGCGGCACGGTTACCGCAACCAGCGAACTCATTAAAGAGATGGGCGGCCACATTGCCGGGTTTTCGTTTGTGGTAGGGTTAAGTTTCCTGAAAGGGGAGGAGAAGATAAGCCCCATATCAGATAATATAGTGGTGCTGGCCAACTATTAAAAAAGTTTAAAAAATATTTTACGAGTGTACAGTAACCGCACAATTTACTTTAAACCTAATGTGCCATATATCTGTACCAAAAACCGTTTTATACTAATTTAGAAAGCGATTTATTGGCAAACTTACTGTATTTTAATTTGTTAGCTTCGTGTAACCAATTGTAAATACATGAATACTTTAATTGCCGAAACCGCTTCAGGATTTAATTTTTCCACCACCGAGAACCAACAAATGGTAGCCCGGATGGTGAAAGATTTTGCCGAAAAGCACATACGCCCCAACGTAATGCAGTGGGACGAAGATCAATACTTTCCCGTTGAGCTTTTTAAAAAATTGGGCCAATTGGGCTTAATGGGCGTTTTAGTTCCCGAAGAATTTGGCGGTTCGGGCTTTGGTTACCACGAGTATGTTACCGTTATTGTTGAGATAGCCAAGGTTTGCGGCTCCATAGGTTTATCGGTTGCGGCGCACAATTCGTTGTGTACCGGGCATATTTTAGCTTTTGGTAACGATGAGCAAAAGCATAGGTGGTTACCAAAACTGGCCACTGCCGAGTGGATTGGTGCCTGGGGCCTCACCGAAGCTAATACAGGCTCGGATGCTTTGGGTATGAATACTACGGCTGTTTTAGATGGCGACCATTACCTTATTAATGGTTCAAAAAACTGGATCACCCACGGCAAATCCGGCAATATTGCAGTTGTAATGGTACGCACAGGCCAAAAAGGCGATTCGCACGGCATATCGGCCATCGTGATAGAAAAAGGTACACCCGGTTTCACCCACGGCAAAAAGGAGAATAAACTGGGGATGCGCGCATCCGAAACTACCGAACTTATTTTTGATAACTGCCGCGTACCCAAACAAAACCTGTTGGGCATTGAGGGCGAAGGCTTTAAACAAGCCATGAAAGTGTTAGACGGGGGGCGCATTTCTATCGCTGCGCTATCATTAGGTATAGCCAAAGGTGCTTTTGAGGCTGCCGTAAAATACGCCAAAGAGCGGCACCAGTTTGGGCAACCCATAGCTAACTTCCAGGGCATATCATTCAAACTGGCTGATATGGCTACCGAAATAGAAGCCGCCGAATTACTGATTATGCAGGCCGCCGATTTAAAAAATCGCCATTTGCCGGTAACCAAGCAATCGGCCATGGCTAAATACTACGCATCAGAGGTTGCCGTAAAGGCCGCCAACGAAGCCGTACAGATATTTGGCGGCTACGGCTACACCAAAGATTTTCCGGTTGAGAAATACTACCGCGATGCCAAATTATGCACCATTGGCGAAGGCACATCCGAGATACAAAAGATTGTAATAGCAAGGGAGGTGTTGAAGTAGTGTAATTGACTTATGCGTTATTTCCCTGTTGTTTTGCAATATTAAGTTGCTATTATTGCTCGCTAATTGCAATAAATTAATATTTAAATAATGGAATTTGCCTGCTTTCTATTCGGATTAATGTCAATGCAGGTTTTTCATTTTTTAGGTATGTTTTATGAAAAGAAAAAGGCACCGTTAAACAACCCTAAATATTTCTCAGCTATCTGGATTATTACAATAGCACTCGCGCTAATTGGCTTGTCTACATTTTTTTATAAAAATCATGGGCCGAATTTTTACTTATTTCTTGCAAATCCATTATACGCATATATTACATATCGTGTGATGAGTGTTTGGTTCATCAAAAAGATGCATCGCTATCCTGTTTTTGCTGCGAAAACCACCGATCCCAAGTTATTTTGGGATAGAGTATTTGGCTTCTGCTTCTCTTTTGCAGCATTTGTATTACCGATAGTTATCCTCGTTGTTTTGTATCCTAAACCAGCTTAACTCTTATTTTCTAAACGTTAAGTACTAAATCCGAAATCGAACATCCGAATTCCGATATAAATTAATAAATCTTTTTGAAAGTCAAAACATTATATCTACATTTGCCCTCCCTGAAAGGAGGTATTGTAGGAACTTATGATCATTATCAACATTAAAGACGGCGAATCATTAGATAAAGCACTGAAACGCTTTAAAAAGAAATTCGAAAAAACCGGAGTATTAAGAGAATTGCGTAGCCGTCAGGCATACGAGAAAAAGTCTGTTACCCGCAGAACTGAAATCAAGCACGCAATTTACAAACAAAACATGAACGCAGAAACTGTTTAAAGCTAACGTTAAGTTAATTTAAATTTTTCTATATCATATTAAAACTATTTGTACATTCATTTATTGATTTTGTACAAGTAGTTTTTATGGTTTTAGAGCAATTTATCCAATATCTTCAATTCGAAAAGCGGTTCTCTCCCCATACCATAACCGCTTATCAGCACGATCTGGATCAATTTTTTGAGTATACCTCATCATCCGGCCAATTAAATGCCGATGCCACGCCACCAGATCATCACATCCAACTTTTAATAGCTAACCTCGGCAATATCACTTATCAGGATATTCGCGAATGGGTAGTACAACTCATTAACAACGGCCAAACAGCCAAATCTGTTAACCGAAAAATATCGTGCCTGCGCACTTTTTTTAAATTTGCCATGCGCCAGGGCGTTATTACCAACAACCCAGCATCTAAAATACAGGCACCTAAAATACCCAGGCGCCTGCCCGTAGTGATAGAAGAGGATAAGATAATGGGCCTCTTAAACGACGCCGAAGCCTTTACCGACGATTTTGCCGGCCTGCGCGATAAACTCATTATCGAATTACTTTTTGGCACAGGCATACGCCTTGCCGAGCTTGTTGGTTTAAAAGAAACCGATATTGATTTATACCAAGGTACCATTAAAGTTTTAGGCAAGCGTAACAAAGAACGCCTGGTACCCATTAATACCGAATTAAAGCTTTTGCTCGAAAAATACAGCATAAAAAAGAAAAGTGAAAAATTTCATAACAATTCCTTAACGTTTATCGTTACAGGTAAAGGAGCAAACGCATATCCCAAAATGATATACCTTATAGTGCAAAAATATTTATCAGCTATATCCACCCAGGATAAAAAGAGCCCGCACGTTTTAAGGCACACCTTTGCAACAAGCATGCTAAATCACGGGGCCGATTTAAATGCCATTAAAGAACTTTTGGGCCATGCTAACCTAAGCGCAACCCAAATTTACACCCACAATTCTGTGGAACGATTGAAGTATATTTATAAACAAGCCCATCCAAAGGCGTAAACAAAAGGAGTAAACATGAAAATCAGAGTCCAATCCATCCATTTCACAGCCGACAAAAAGTTGCTGGATTTTATTCAAAAAAAGGCCGATAAGCTTGATGTTTTTTTTGATCAGATTATTAGCGGCGAGGTTTATTTGAAGCTGGAAAATGTAGAAGACGAAGCCAACAAAATTACCGAAATTAAAATCATGCTCCCTGGCAATCAATTATTTGCCAAACACCAATGTAAAACATTTGAAGAAGCTACCGATTTAGCAATCGAATCATTAATTAAGCAAATTGGTAAGCACAAACAAAAAAAGAGTGCTGTTGATAAGGCAGTTTTAAGCAACCTTGTAGAAGAAGAATAACCTTTAAAATAGTCTAAATTTTGAGCAAAATCGGCGGGATTTTATCTTGCCGATTTTTTTTGAAAAAAAATTTTGATAGGCTTTTAAATTGTGTAGATTTGCAATCCCTTTTGGAGAGGTACTCAACACTACTTCGCAAACAAAAGGGGTTGTTCTTAAAAATAAATTGCCTCCTTAGCTCAGCTGGTAGAGCGACTGACTTGTAATCAGTAGGTCATTGGTTCGATCCCGATAGGAGGCTCAGTTTAATTTTGGATATAGGATGTTTGATAAGGGATTTTTTGATTTGAATAAAATCAAATCCCGAATTGAAAATACCAAATCCAAAATTAACTTGGGGGGATACCAGAGCGGTCAAATGGGACGGACTGTAAATCCGTTGCTTCGGCTACGAAGGTTCGAATCCTTCTCCCCCCACTTGTTAAGGATTGAGTTCCTGAATGATTGATGGATTGAATGATCTGGAAATTAAAAAGGAAAATGATTGAGTTATTGAAAAATTGAATTTTAAACATTCAGTCATTCAAAAACTCAATCATTCAATCATTAAAAAAAGCGGAAGTAGCTCAGTTGGTAGAGCGATAGCCTTCCAAGCTATAGGTCGCGAGTTCGAACCTCGTCTTCCGCTCAGTTTGGTTCATTGGTTTATTAGTTCGCTGGTTCATTGGTGCTTGGCACTAATAAACTAATCAACAAGTGAACAAATGAACTAACAAAAAAGCCGACGTAGCTCAGTGGTAGAGCACTTCCTTGGTAAGGAAGAGGTCATGGGTTCAAATCCCATTGTTGGCTCTATAATTTTAGTATTATAACAATTAGAAAATAAAAATTAACCTACAAACATTTATAAATCATGGCAAAAGAAAAGTTTGACCGCAGTAAGCCGCACTTAAACATCGGTACTATCGGTCACGTTGACCACGGTAAAACAACCCTTACCGCAGCTATCACCAAAGTATTAGCTGACAAAGGTTTTTCAGAAGCTCGTTCTTTCGATTCTATCGATTCAGCTCCTGAAGAAAAAGAACGTGGTATTACTATCAATACAGCGCACGTTGAGTATTCAACTGCTAGCCGTCACTATGCTCACGTTGACTGTCCAGGTCACGCGGATTATGTGAAAAACATGGTTACAGGTGCTGCTCAAATGGATGGTGCTATCATAGTAGTTGCTGCAACTGATGGTCCGATGCCACAAACCCGCGAACACATCCTGTTAGCACGTCAGGTAGGTGTACCTGCACTTGTTGTTTTCATGAACAAGGTTGACATGGTTGATGATCCGGAATTATTAGAATTAGTTGAAATGGAAATTCGTGAATTATTATCATTCTACGAATATCCAGGTGATGATATCCCGGTTATCCAGGGTTCAGCATTAGGTGGTCTTAACGGCGATGATAAATGGGTTGAGAAGATCATGGATTTGATGAACGCTGTTGATAACTACATTCCAATTCCTCCACGTTTAACTGAGCTTCCTTTCTTGATGCCTGTTGAAGACGTATTCTCGATCACTGGTCGTGGTACTGTTGCAACCGGTCGTATCGAGCGTGGTATTATTAACTCAGGTGATCAGGTTGATATCTTAGGTATGGGTGCTGAGAACTTAAAATCAACCGTAACTGGTGTTGAGATGTTCCGCAAAATCCTTGACCGTGGTGAAGCTGGTGATAACGTTGGTTTATTATTACGTGGTATTGAAAAAGAAGCCATCCGTCGTGGTATGGTTATTTGCAAACCAGGTTCAGTAACTCCTCACACAGATTTCAAGGCTGAGGTTTACGTATTGTCAAAAGCAGAAGGTGGCCGTCACACGCCATTCTTTAACAAATACCGTCCGCAATTCTATTTCCGCACAACAGACGTAACTGGTGAAATTTCATTAGCCGAAGGTGTAGAAATGGTTATGCCAGGTGATAACGTAACAATCACTGTAAAGTTGATTAATGCTATCGCGATGGAAAAAGGCTTACGTTTCGCTATCCGTGAAGGTGGCAGAACAGTAGGTGCTGGTCAGGTAACAGAAATTTTGAAATAATATTTCAAAAAAGGTTAATTGAGAAACATAAGTCTGCTATCAAATGCGGGCTTATGTTTTCTTATAATAAACGGGAATAGTTCAACGGTAGAATAGAGGTCTCCAAAACCTTTGATCAGGGTTCGAATCCTTGTTCCCGTGCTTGAAGAGGAAGTAAACAAAATGGCTAAAGTAACTGAATATATAAAGGAGTCCTACGAAGAGCTTACCGAAAAGGTAACCTGGCCTACGTGGAGCGAATTACAAAATAGTGCAATTTTAGTATTGATAGCTGCTATTATCATAGCTTTAATAGTATTGCTTATGGATCAATCATTTGGCCGTTTACTGCAATACTTCTATAAATCATTAGCGTAATATTTTAATAACGATGAGCGATCAGTTGAAATGGTACGTGGTGAGAGCCATAAGTGGTAAAGAAAAAAAGGTTAAGCAATACATAGATGCCGAAATTAATCGTTTAGGTATATCACATCTGGTTCCGCAGGTATTAATACCAATGGAAAAATATTACCAGATGCGCGATGGAAAGAAAATAGCAAAAGAGCGTAACTTTTTTCCGGGCTACGTACTGATGGAAGCCGCGCTCGACGGTGAGTTGGAGCACATTATAAAAAATATAAACAGCGTTATTGGCTTTTTAGGCGATAAACAAGGTAACGCTATTCCTTTGCGCCAGGCCGAAGTTAACCGTATTTTAGGTAAGGTTGACGAAATGAGCGAGCAAGGCGAAACAATGAACGTACCATATTACATTGGCGAAAACGTTAAGGTAATGGATGGGCCGTTTAATGGCTTTAGCGGCGTTATTGAAGAAGTTAACGAAGAGAAAAAGAAACTGAAAGTAATGGTAAAGATATTTGGCCGCCGTACGCCGCTCGAATTGAATTACATGCAGGTTGAAAAAGAATAATTTTAGATGTAACATGTTAGATAGGATTTTGAGATACCCTATCGGCATTAAAAATCTGATCACGATAATTGGAAGAAAGTAAAGAGAAAAAGAGGTTTAAAATCTCATATCTCAATACTCAAATCTAAGAAAATGTTACATAGCTTCCACTTATTAACATTAAGTAACAATAATTAAATTAAAATGGCAAAAGAAGTCGGTGCAATGGTTAAGCTACAGGTAAAAGGCGGCGCTGCAAACCCATCTCCTCCAATAGGCCCAGCATTGGGTGCTAAAGGTGTGAACATTATGGAGTTTTGCAAGCAGTTTAATGCCCGTACGCAAGACAAGCCAGGTAAAGTGTTGCCAGTAGTAATCACAGTTTATGTAGATAAATCGTTTGATTTTATCATCAAAACTCCACCAGTTGCTATCCAGTTATTGGAAGCTACCGGTTTAAAGAGCGGATCGGCAGAACCCAACCGTAAAAAGGTATCAAGCGTAAGCTGGGACCAGGTTGAAACTATCGCCAAAGATAAAATGACCGACTTAAATGCATTCACAGTTGAATCGGCCATGAAAATGGTGGCAGGCACAGCTCGCAGTATGGGAATTACCGTTTCTGGTACAGCGCCCTGGAATTAAATGATTTCCGAAGTCGGATTTTTACTCTCGGAATTAAACACCGAAATCAAAAATTCGAAAAACGAAATTGAAACATTAAATAACTAATCAGTTTAAAAGACAGTGGCAAGATTAACAAAAAATCAAAAAACGGCACTATCCAAAGTTGAGGTTAATAAAGCGTATTCTTTACAGGATGCATCTTCATTAGTGAAAGATATTACTATCGCTAAATTTGATGCTTCGGTTGATATAGATGTTCGTTTAGGTGTTGATCCGCGTAAAGCCAATCAAATGGTGCGTGGTATTGCAACCTTACCTCACGGAACCGGCAAAACTGTACGTGTATTGGTGCTTTGTACTCCTGAAAAGGAACAAGAAGCTAAAGATGCAGGTGCTGATTTTGTAGGCTTGGATGATTATATCGCCAAGATTGAAGGTGGATGGACTGATGTTGATATTATCATCACTATGCCAAGTGTTATGGCTAAAGTTGGTCGTTTGGGTCGTATATTAGGCCCGCGTAACTTAATGCCTAACCCTAAATCAGGTACAGTAACCCAGGATGTGGGTAAAGCTGTAACTGAGGTAAAAGCAGGTAAAATTGACTTCAAGGTTGATAAAACCGGTATTATCCATACCTCAATAGGAAAAGTATCATTCCCTGCTGATAAAATTTATGAGAATGCTTTGGAAATTCTCCAAATCATTTCAAAACTAAAACCATCAGCAGCCAAAGGAACATATTTCAAGAGTATTCATATCTCTTCAACCATGTCTCCCGGAATACAAGTTGAAACTAAAACAGTAGCGGGGATCTAAATCATGAATAAAGAAGAAAAACACGATCTTGTTCTTGCCCTTGCTGAACAAATGAAAGAGTATGGTAATTTTTATATTACCGACACTTCTGATTTAACTGTTGCAAAAATTAACGCTATCCGTCGTCAATGTTTCGAAAGCGACATTAAGATGCAGGTAACAAAAAACTCACTGATCAAAAAAGCTATGGAAGCTGTTGAAGGTGATTTTACCGAAATCTACGACGTATTAAAAGGTTCATCATCTATCATGTTCTCTAAATCAGGCACTGCTCCGGCAAAACTGATTAAACAATTGAGAAAAAAAGGTGACAAGCCAGTATTGAAAGCAGCTTACATTGATACTGCTATATTTATTGGTGATAACCAGTTAGATGCTTTAGTTAACCTTAAATCGAAAGAGCAATTGGTTGGCGAAATCATCGGATTATTGCAATCGCCTGCTAAAAATGTTATTTCTGCTCTTAAATCGGGCGGTAACACAATAGCCGGTTTAGTTAAAACATTACAAGAAAGAGGTTAAATCGAACACCTTAAGTTCGAATTAAAAAACAAAGTATTTAACATTAAAAATTTATAGTAATGGCAGATTTAAAAGCGTTTGCTGAACAATTGGTAAACTTAACAGTAAAAGAAGTTAACGAATTAGCTCAGATCTTGAAAGACGAGTACGGCATTGAGCCAGCAGCGGCAGCAGTAGTAGCCGGCCCGGCAGCAGCAGCAGAAGCTCCGGCTGAAGCAGCAGTACAAACAGCATTTGATGTAATATTGAAAGAAGCTGGTGGCGCTAAGTTAGCAGTTGTTAAGTTAGTGAAAGACTTAACTGGCTTAGGTTTGAAAGAAGCTAAAGACTTAGTTGATGGTGCACCTAAAGAAGTTAAAACTGGTGTAACTAAAGAAGAAGCTGAAAGCTTGAAAAAACAATTAGAAGAAGCAGGAGCTGTTGTTGAGGTTAAGTAATTTAACCCATAACGCCCAATAACATACGACTCCGACCAATATTTGGTCGGGGTCTATTGTCGTTTATATTGCCTTATAGATATGAGATAATAGATGTGAGATGTGAAATTTTGTTGCCTTCAAAGCAAAAAAATCCAACTCTTGTAGTCTCAGACCTCAAATCTAAATACTCAAATCTATACCACAGTTTATTAATAAACTAAAATTATAATCCCTTGGCAAACAAAATTAATCAAAGAGTAAACTTTGCAACCAGCAGGAAAGTTTTGGAGTATCCCGACTTTTTGGATGTACAGTTACAGTCTTTCCAGGAATTTTTTCAATTACAAACTACTTCAGATAACCGTCATAAAGAAGGTTTATTTAAGGTGTTTGCCGAAAACTTTCCTATATCAGATTCAAGAAACATCTTTGTTTTGGAGTTTCTTGATTACTTTATTGATCCGCCACGATACGATATCCAGGAGTGTATTGAGCGTGGTTTAACACATAGCGTACCTTTAAAAGCAAAACTTCGCCTGTCGTGTAACGACGAGGAGCACGAAGATTTTGAAACAATTGTTCAGGATGTGTATTTGGGAACTATCCCTTATATGACACCTAAAGGAACATTTGTAATTAACGGCGCCGAACGTGTTATTGTATCACAGCTTCACCGTTCGCCGGGTGTATTTTTTGGACAAAGCCGCCACACTAACGGTACCAAGCTATACTCTGCCCGCGTTATTCCTTTTAAAGGCTCATGGATTGAGTTTGCTACAGACGTGAATAACGTAATGTATGCTTACATCGACCGTAAGAAAAAGTTCCCGGTTACTACCTTGCTACGTGCAATTGGTTACGATTCAGATAAAGACATTTTAGAATTATTTGAACTTGCCGACGAAGTAAAAGTAAGCAAATCTGGCTTAAAGAAATTTATTGGCCGTAAGCTTGCTGCAAGGGTGCTCAAAAAATGGGTGGAAGATTTTGTTGATGAAGATACCGGCGAGGTAGTTTCTATCGACCGTAACGAGATCATCCTTGAGCGCGAAACCGTTTTAGAAGACGACCATATTGATATGATTATCGATGCAGGTGTGAAAACTATCATCCTCAACAAGGAAGATGCTTCAACCAGCGGTGATTATACTATTATATATAACACCTTACAAAAGGATACTTCAAACTCAGAGAAAGAAGCGGTTGAGCACATCTACCGTCAATTACGTAACGCCGAACCACCTGATGAAGAAACAGCTCGTGGTATCATTGATCGTTTGTTCTTCTCCGATAAGAGGTATGATTTGGGCGATGTGGGCAGGTACCGCATCAACCGTAAATTAAAGTTAACTACGCCTAACGAGGTTAAGGTTTTAACTAAAGACGATATTATCGCTATTGTTAAATACTTAATTAAATTAATTAACTCCAAGGCCGAAGTTGATGATATTGATCACTTGTCAAACCGCCGTGTACGTACTGTTGGTGAGCAACTTTACGCACAATTTGGTGTTGGTTTGGCCCGTATGGCACGTACCATCCGCGAGCGTATGAACATACGCGACAACGAGGTATTTACACCTACCGATCTGATTAATGCACGTACACTATCATCTGTAATTAACTCGTTCTTCGGAACTAACCAGTTATCGCAGTTTATGGACCAAACCAATCCACTGGCAGAGATTACGCACAAGCGTCGTCTGTCAGCCCTTGGGCCCGGTGGTCTGTCACGTGAGCGTGCAGGTTTTGAGGTTCGCGACGTTCACTACACCCACTACGGTAGGTTGTGTACCATTGAAACTCCCGAAGGACCAAACATCGGTTTGATCTCTTCATTATGTATCCACGCAAAAATCAATAACCTTGGTTTTATCGAAACACCATATAAACGTGTTGCCGATGGTGTAGTGCAAATGCAGGAGCCGGTTGTTTACCTTTCTGCCGAAGATGAAGATGGCAAAACTATTGGCCAGGCTAATGCTGTATATGATGATAATGGTGTATTTAGCACCCCGCGTGTAAAAGCACGTTTTGAGGGCGATTTCCCGATTATCGAGCCAACCCGTTTGGATTATATGGATATTGCACCTAACCAAATCACGTCTATCGCGGCATCATTAATTCCGTTTTTGGAGCATGATGATGCTAACCGTGCGCTGATGGGGTCAAACATGCAACGCCAGGCCGTACCATTGTTACGTCCGGAAGCACCAATTGTTGGTACCGGGTTAGAAGGCCGCGTGGCTAAAGATTCGCGTACACTAATCAATGCCGAAGGCGATGGTGTGGTTGAATATGTTGATGCCAACGAAATCCGCATTAAATATGATCGTAACGAAGAAGACCGTTTGGTTTCTTTCGAAGGCGATAGCAAATCATACCGCTTAATCAAGTTCAAAAAAACCAATCAAAGTACTACCATCAACTTAAAACCTATTGTTAAAAAAGGTCAGCGTGTTGAAAAAGGGCAGGTGCTTTGCGAAGGTTATGCAACTCAGGATGGCGAATTAGCTTTAGGCCGTAACTTAAAAGTAGCTTTCATGCCTTGGCAGGGATTCAACTTTGAGGATGCGATTGTAATTTCTGAGCGCGTTGTATCACAAGATATTTTCACATCGCTTCACGTTGAAGAATTTGAACTGGAAGTACGTGATACCAAACGTGGCGAAGAAGAATTAACACCGGATATTCCTAACGTATCAGAAGAGGCTACTAAAGACCTTGACGAGAACGGTATCATCCGCGTAGGCGCCGAAGTTAAAGAAGGTGATATTTTGATCGGTAAAATCACTCCAAAAGGTGAGTCTGATCCTTCACCCGAAGAAAAACTGTTACGTGCCATATTTGGCGATAAAGCAGGTGATGTTAAAGATGCGTCTTTAAAAACACCTCCTTCAATTGCAGGTGTGGTTATTGATACTAAATTGTTTTCACGTGCCAAAAAAACCTCAAAGGCTGAAGAAAAAGCAGCTATTGACAAGTTGGATATCAAGCACGAAAAGGCAATTAAGGATTTAAAGAATACTTTAGTTGATAAATTATTCGAGATCGTTAACGGTAAAACTTCGCAAGGCGTTTATAATGTTTACAAAGAGTTATTGATAGCTAAGGGTGTTAAATTCACTCAAAAAATATTACTTGAATTAGAGTTTGCCAACATCAACCCAACAAAATGGACAACCGATGATGACAAAAACGATTTAATTAAGTTATTGCTGCATAACTACAACATTAAAGTTAACGAAGAACTGGGTGCTTACCGTCGCGATAAATTTGCAATCAGCGTAGGTGATGAGCTTCCATCGGGTATCGTTCAAATGGCTAAGGTTTACATCGCTAAAAAGCGTAAGCTTAAAGTTGGTGATAAAATGGCTGGCCGTCACGGTAACAAGGGTATCGTTGCACGTATTGTGCGTGATGAGGATATGCCTTTCCTTGAAGATGGAACCCCGGTTGATATTGTGTTAAACCCACTTGGTGTACCATCGCGTATGAACCTTGGGCAGATATACGAAACCGTTTTAGGTTGGGCAGGTAAAGAGCTTGGCGTTAAATTTGCTACTCCTATTTTTGATGGTGCAAGCCATACCGAAGTAGAAGAGTGGGTTACCAAAGCAGGCATACCCGAATCTGGCCGTACCTATTTATACAATGGGTTAACCGGCGATCGTTTCGATCAGCAAACCACGGTTGGTATAATTTACATGCTTAAATTAGGCCACATGGTTGATGATAAGATGCACGCACGTTCTATCGGGCCATACTCATTAATTACACAACAGCCATTGGGTGGTAAAGCCCAGTTTGGTGGTCAGCGTTTTGGTGAGATGGAGGTTTGGGCTCTTGAAGCATTCGGAGCGGCAAATATCCTGCAAGAAATCCTTACTGTTAAGTCGGATGATGTTGTGGGCCGTGCTAAAACCTACGAAGCTATTGTTAAAGGCGAAAATCTGCCAACACCATCTGTTCCCGAATCATTCAACGTATTGGTTCACGAATTAAGAGGTTTAGGTTTAGATATCACATTGGAATAATGATTGAATGAATGAATGATTGAATGAATGACAGGTTTATTCATTTGGTCACTCAATCATTCCATCACTCAATCCTTCAATCATTAAAAAAAGAGCTATGTCTTACAAAAAGGATAATAAAATCAAAAGTAACTTTACCACCATTACCATCAGTCTGGCCTCTCCGGAGTCTATACTGGAGCGGTCAAGTGGCGAAGTTTTAAAACCAGAAACCATCAACTACAGGACCTACAAGCCTGAACGCGATGGCTTATTCTGCGAGCGTATTTTCGGTCCGGTTAAAGATTATGAGTGCCATTGCGGTAAATACAAACGTATCCGTTATAAGGGTATCGTTTGCGATCGTTGCGGTGTTGAAGTAACCGAAAAGAAAGTACGTCGTGAGCGTATGGGACACATTAACCTGGTAGTTCCTGTTGCACACATCTGGTATTTCCGTTCATTGCCTAACAAAATCGGTTATTTACTGGGACTGCCTACTAAAAAACTCGATTTAATCATTTACTACGAAAGATACGTAGTAATACAAGCTGGTATTAAAGAAACTGATGGTATCCAAACTATGGATTTCCTTACAGAAGAAGAATACCTGGATATTTTAGATACCCTTCCTAAAGAAAACCAGTACCTTGACGACAAAGACCCTCAAAAGTTTGTTGCCAAAATGGGTGCCGAAGCTTTGGAAGAGTTATTGAAACGTCTTGACCTGGATCAGCAGTCTTACGATTTGCGCCACCAGGCCGCTAACGAAACTTCACAACAACGTAAAAACGAAGCCTTAAAACGTTTACAGGTTGTTGAAGCTTTCCGCGATGCTAAAACACGTATCGAAAACAACCCGGAATGGATGATCGTGAAAATCGTTCCTGTAATTCCGCCGGAATTACGTCCGTTGGTTCCATTGGAAGGTGGCCGTTTTGCTACTTCCGATTTGAACGATTTATATCGCCGTGTAATTATCCGTAACAATCGTTTAAAACGTTTGATCGAGATCAAAGCTCCCGAAGTAATTTTACGTAACGAAAAACGTATGTTGCAGGAAGCTGTCGACTCTTTATTTGATAACTCACGTAAAGTTAACGCTGTAAAAACCGAAGGTAACCGTGCTTTAAAATCTCTTTCAGACATCCTGAAAGGTAAACAAGGCCGTTTCCGTCAAAACTTATTAGGTAAACGTGTTGATTACTCGGCCCGTTCGGTAATTGTTGTAGGCCCAAGCCTTAAATTGCACGAATGCGGTTTACCTAAAGATATGGCTGCCGAATTATTTAAACCATTCATCATTCGTAAAATGATTGAGCGTGGTGTAGTAAAAACGGTAAAATCGGCCAAAAAAATTGTCGACCGTAAAGATCCCTTAGTTTGGGATATTTTGGAAAACGTATTGAAGGGACACCCGGTATTACTAAACCGTGCGCCTACGCTGCACAGGTTAGGTATCCAGTCGTTCCAGCCAAAACTAATTGAAGGTAAAGCTATCCAGTTGCACCCTTTAACCTGTACGGCCTTCAACGCGGATTTTGACGGTGACCAGATGGCAGTTCACGTACCGCTTGGTAACGCTGCAATTTTGGAAGCCCAAATATTGATGCTTGCTTCGCACAACATTTTGAACCCGGCTAATGGTACGCCAATTACTGTTCCTTCGCAGGATATGGTTTTGGGTCTGTATTACATTACAAAGGGCCGCAAAACTGATGAAGCCAGGGTGATGAAAGGCCAGGGCTTAAGCTTTTACTCTCCGGAAGAAGTTATTATAGCTTATAACGAGAAAAAGTTAGACCTGCACGCATTCATCAAAGTTAAAGTAAACGTTAAAGAGCGCGATGGCAGCATCGTAAATAAATTAACCGATACTACTGTTGGCCGTGTATTGTTTAACCAGCATGTACCGGTAGAAGTAGGTTACATTAACGAATTGCTGACCAAAAAGTCACTGCGTGATATTATCGGTACCGTAGTTAAGGTAACTGGTATGGCTCGCGCAGCTCAGTTTTTGGATGATATTAAAGAATTAGGTTTCCAAATGGCTTTCCGTGGTGGTTTGTCGTTTAACCTGAAAGATTTGAATATCCCTGCCGAAAAGGTAACCCTGATTGAACAGGCAACTAAAGAAGTTGAAGAGGTAATGAACAACTATAACATGGGTTTCATTACCAACAACGAGCGTTACAACCAAATTATTGACGTTTGGACACGTATTAACAACCGTTTAACTGCAAACGTGATGGAAATACTGTCTACCGATAATCAAGGTTTCAACTCGGTTTACATGATGCTTGATTCGGGTGCCCGTGGTTCTAAAGAACAGATCAGGCAGTTGGCCGGTATGCGTGGATTGATGGCGAAACCGCAAAAATCAGGTTCAGGTGGTGAGATTATCGAAAACCCTATCCTTTCAAACTTTAAAGAAGGTTTGTCGGTATTAGAATATTTTATCTCTACTCACGGTGCTCGTAAAGGTTTGGCGGATACGGCTTTGAAAACGGCTGATGCTGGTTACTTAACCCGTCGTTTACATGATGTGGCTCAGGATATGATCGTTGGCGATACCGATTGCGGTACCCTGCGCGGTATTTATACCACAGCGTTAAAAGATAACGAGGATATTGTTGAACCATTATACGACCGTATTTTAGGCCGTACCACATTACACGATGTTTACGATCCGTTAACCAACGAATTGCTGGTTTCTGCCGGTGAGGATATTGAAGAGGAAATAGCCCGTAAAATTCAAAACTCTCCTTTAGAGGGTATCGAAATACGCTCGGTATTAACCTGCGAAAGCAAACGTGGCGTATGCGCCTTATGTTATGGCCGTAACCTTGCAAGCGGTAAACGCGTGCAAATGGGCGAGGCTGTAGGTGTAATTGCCGCACAGTCTATCGGTGAGCCGGGTACGCAGTTAACCTTACGTACATTCCACGTGGGTGGTACCGCATCAAACATCGCGGCCGAATCTCAAATCAACGCTAAGTTTGAAGGTATCATTGAATTTGAAAACGTTCGTACAGTAGCTTATCAAACCGAAGACGGTTTGGTTGATGTGGTTCTTGGCCGTTCGGGCGAGTTCCGTATCATCGAAGAAGGTACAAACAAAGTTATCGTAAGTAATAACATTCCTTACGGTTCATACCTGTACGCTAAAGACGGCAGCAAAATTCACAAAGGCGACCGTATCTGTTCATGGGATCCGTACAATGCGGTAATTATCTCCGAATTTGCAGGTAAAGCACAGTTTGAAGCTATTTTAGACGGTATTACTTTCCGTGAAGAATCTGACGAGCAAACCGGTCACCGTGAAAAGGTAATTATCGATACCAGGGATAAAACAAAAAACCCTGTTATCCAGATAACCGAAAAAGGTGTGGTTGTTAAAGGATATAACATCCCGGTTGGCGCGCACATCGCGGTTGACGAGGGTGAGAAAATCCAAACCGGACAGATCATTGCTAAAATACCGCGTTCAACAGGTAAAACCCGAGATATTACAGGTGGTTTGCCACGTGTAACCGAATTGTTTGAAGCACGTAACCCATCTAACCCGGCCGTAGTGACCGAGATTGATGGTGTGGTAACTTTAGGCGGTGTGAAACGTGGTAACCGTGAAATGACCATCGAATCTAAAGACGGTCAGATCAAGAAATACTTGGTTCCATTGTCTAAACACATCCTGGTTCAGGATAACGACTTCGTGAAGGCCGGTATGCCACTTTCCGACGGATCTATCTCTCCGGCTGATATTTTGGCTATCAAAGGCCCCGCAGCCGTACAAGAATACCTGGTTAATGGTATACAAGAAGTTTACCGTTTGCAAGGTGTGAAAATCAATGATAAGCACTTTGAGGTGATTGTTCACCAGATGATGCAGAAGGTAACCATTGAAGATGCCGGCGATACCCGCTTCCTTGAAAAAGAAGCAGTTAACTCATGGGATTTCATGGTAGAAAACGACGATATTTTTGATAAGAAAGTTGTTGTTGAACCAGGCGATTCAAACAACCTGAAAGCTGGTCAAATCGTATCGGTAAGGAAACTCAGAGATGAGAACTCTATCCTGAAACGTAAAGATCAGAAACTGGTTGAGGTGAGAGATGCTATTGCTGCAACCTCAAGCCCGATGCTGCAAGGTATTACCCGTGCATCATTAGGTACCAAATCGTTTATGTCTGCCGCATCGTTCCAGGAAACCACCAAGGTACTTAACGAAGCCGCCATAGCCGGTAAGATTGACAGAATGCTTGGTTTGAAAGAAAACGTAATTGTTGGACACTTGATCCCATCCGGAACAGGTTTAAGAATATACGACAACATCCGTGTAGGTTCGAAAGAAGAATTCGACCGCCTGATGGCTTCCAAAACCGAAGAAGAAGTAGAAGCATAATTAAGCTTCATAAAATAAACTTTACAAAGTCCTCTCTTTTAAGAGAGGACTTTTTTATTTTTATGCCGCTATGACAGATCAAAATGAAAACCAGATCAATATTGAGTTATCGGAAGAGATCGCCGAAGGGATTTATTCAAACCTGGCCATCATCACCCATTCCAACTCCGAATTTGTGGTCGACTTTATCCGCCTCATGCCCGGCGTACCCAAAGCCCGCGTAAAATCGCGGATCATACTAACGCCCGAACACGCCAAAAGGCTATTAACCGCCCTAAGCGACAACATCGAAAAATTTGAAGCCATCAACGGGCGGATAAAAATACAAGATGACCCAACGGGCTTCCCAATGAATTTTGGTGGGACTGTAGGGCAGGCGTAAGAGATGCATGTTCAACAGCCGAATATTGCAACTACGTTAATACCAGGTTGATGTTGCAGCATCAAAAACAAGTTTTATCATAGCGCCGGCAGATACGGCGTCGGGGCTGTATCCTATATTCCCGTTAATAATTTTAACATTTTTTACCGGTTTTGTAAACTTGATGGTTATTTCATCATTGTTTTTCGGCCGGTCCGGAAGTTTTAAGTTTATGGTAGAAACGTAATTTTTAGGAGCTATTATGTTATACTCATTATTGAGCAGGGTAATGGTTGAATTTTCTGCGGCATCCAGGATAGCGTGATTGATGAATTTATAAATCGCCTGCCATTTGCCCGGCGTGCCCGCCTCAGTACAAATCCATCCTATTGAACTATTGGCCATTGGGTCATTATTATAAACAATATCCCCTATATCCCAATTTAGAGATTTGGGTACATCCTGTTGGTATGAAGTACGTGGTATTTCCCACCATTTACCCTTAGCGTAGTATTTAATTCGTTCTGTATTTTCCGAAAGATAGATGTCGCTTTCTACATCAGGTAACGCTGTGGCCGCGCTGCCTGTAATATCGGTTTTATGCGGTATAGAAAGCCGTCCATAAATACGTACCATATCTTCATTAGCCGACCAATAATTTTTAAACTCTTTGGTTTGTCCCGCAGGTGGATTAACATAAGCAGCCATGGGCTTCTGGCTTATTAGTTGTGAAAAAAATTGGAGGGTTATATTTTCGTTGGTTGTGATGTTTTGTATTCTAATCCTCAAATTGCCTTCCACCTTAATGTCCGATGCAAATAGTGATACACAAATAGGTTGTGATGATGTTGAACTTTTTACAGCCATTTCAAATTGGTCATATACCACTCCCGAAGACGAATTTTCCAGACTGATTTTGAAAGATGCGTTTCCGGTTGCGGTTAATACCGCTTGATATACGGATGGAGTTGTGGTGTTAAAATTTATGGCCGGAATATCCTGGTATATTCCGCTTAACGGAGCGATGCAGATTACCCGCGAATTGGGTGATGAAGAAATATCTGCTGCCCCGGGGCCCCCATACCCCTGCAATAATGGAAAATTTAGTACTTGTCCGGTATGTATCCAAGGGGCGGGAGCCACTATATTTGTTCCAAACTTAGTTCCAAAATCAGGATAAATCAGCAAGTTTGAAGGAATACCAGGTGATTCCCATACCGAAGCCCCAATTGTTTCTCTCTTTCCCAAACTACCTATTGAAGGTAAAATGCTCGATTTATTTAATTTAATAGGTGCCCCGGTAATGGTTTTTGCTCCAGGGTTTATTTTAAGAAAATTGCAATCACTAAATTCCATTCCGCCAGAGGGATTTGCGGGTAGGTTGCTAAACATGTTAGGGCCACTTAAAGTACAATATTTAAATCGGAATGTTGTACCGCTATTTTTTGATAAATTGGTTTCAAAAAAATTATTTTCAACGTTAACAAGAATGAAGCTGCAAGCGGTAAAGATATACTGATAAGCTCCGCCGCCACCCGTTGATGATAAGAATGGATTTAATTTACTCGATCTCATTCCAGAAAACTGAACATTATTAAAAGAAATAGGGGTATTTTGGTCATACGATCCTGTACATTGATGAGATACCACCGTGTTGCATGTTTCTATTCTTCCTCCGTCAAAAATAGCCTCTCCGCTTACCCCGTTATTAATTAAATAGGTATATCCCGTTTTAGTTGTCAGTCCGCTTGCCTCAAAGTCAATAACATGGATTCCGTAGCCCAAATTACCTCCGCCAATTTCAAAACAGGCACCGTTATTTCTAATGAGGGCTCCACAATGCAAAAAAACATGGTTGTAAGATTGCCCTGATTTTTCGTCCATGAAGAAGAAACGATCAACATTTACTGCGGTGCATTTTTCAAACGTTACAAATTCTCCATTTGCCAGGTCACCCGAAATAATTCCATATCCGCATTTGGTGTTTTCGCACCTTATGCCCTTCAACATATGTTGGCTAAAGCCTATAGTCTCAAAAAGAAAGCCGTATTCTGCACCATCTACATTCTGGCAATCAAGTGAAAAATCCTCATAACTGCCAAAATACCATGCTGATTGTTTTATGCGAAGAATAGCTTTAGCTTGTCCTTCTAAAACTATTTTCGTCCCATTTGTTCCAACACCTACGCCTGCTCCCGGGGCGTCACCGCGTATTTTAAAAGATGAATTCTTACCGCTTTGTTTAGTACTGTATCCAACATCGAGTGTTTTAGTGATTTTGTAATAGCCCTTTGCTATATAGCCATTAGCTCCAAAAGACACTACATAATTAATAAAAGCCTGAAGGCTTTCTGTCTCGTCAGCTTTGCCATCGCCAACGGCACCAAACCATTTCGCATTAACTTCGCCTGTAAAATTTCGCTTATAATAGTATCCCGATGGACCGGGCAAATAAATAGCTTGATAGCCCAAGTCTGTTTGTTTTAAAGTTCCTTTAAAAAGTTCCCATATGCTACCGTCCCAAATAAAAGATTTTTTCGTAATAAATAGTGCCTGGTTTGACGAAGTAAGAAACGGGATGTTTTCTAAACCGGTTTTTATTGTATCAATAGGCAACTTATTGTTATTTCGCTCCAACTTATTAAAGTTTGCCCGTACAATTAGCGGAACAAAAATTACTAGCAATATAAGTGATAGATTTTTTTTTATTTTCATAGCGGCGAATAATTGGTATTCGAATTAATTAATACGTTGTAGAATGATTGGTTCATTGCAATAATCAACACCCCGATCAATCAACAAAGAAATTATAAAGTTCATGCATCAAATTAATAAATTTATAAAAAAAGCTCATATATTTGTGCAATAATGCATTTTAAAAATAAAAATTTAGTTTATTAGCAATTAGTTAATTATTGAAGATTGTTTAAACTAATGGTTTAATAGGATAAGTTAATAAATATACTTGTTTAAAAGTTATTGATATAAAAATTCTTAAAACGCCAAATATTAAGTTAAAGTGTTATTTTTTTAATTTTAAGAGTGCCAATTTTTAAAAGATAGCTCCGAACTTTAAATGAATAGTATGCGTAATCTTAATTATTTAAAATGGCGATAATTTAAGGTCAAAAGTGCCCTTAATAACTTGAATGCAGAAAAATACAACTAAATAGTTGTTGTAATTAATTATATTTAATTCAATACTGATTATAAATTTTTAAAAAAATTGCATTCTTAATATAATAATTATACATTTATTGCAATAAACTAAAGGGGCTGTAGATAGATGCACTTAGAGAACATCAAATAATATGAAAAGAACACCTAACTATTTTTTTGTCCTTTTTTTAGGATTAGCAATATTGAATTCCTGTGTAAGCGGTAAGAAACTAAGTTATTTTAACAACATTGTTAGAGATAGTGTTGCTCCAATCAATCTTCCTGATCTTGCAAACAGGATAGATAAAAATGATATCTTGCAAGTAAATATTTCGAGTTTCGATGATGTGACAACAAAGATATATGGTGCATCTGCAGGCAATGTTACTAGTACCGGCAGTGTTATGAACGGATACCTGGTTGGTAGTAAAGGAACGATTAATTTACCTCTTATTGGCACTATAAAAGCTGAAGGGCTAACCGATGATGAACTTGCTGATTTAATTGTTAGTCAACTTGTGTCAAAGAAATTTGCAGTCGATCCGGTGGTAACGGTAAAAGTGCTTAATTATAAGGTAACCATTTTGGGTGAGGTAAACCACCCCGGTGTAATACCAGTTCTCAATGAGAGAATGACGCTCCCCGAGGCACTGGGTTTAGTGGGCGACCTAACTCCGTTTGGTAAGCGAGGTACAGTATTATTGATCAGAGAAAAAGATGGTAAGCGAATATTTAAAAGGTTTAGTTTAAATGACAGCCAATTATTGGATAATGAATTTTTTTATCTGCAAAACAAAGATATAATTTATGTTGAGCCAAATAATGCTAAAGCTGCGTTGTCAGATCGCACTACTCAATTATTGCCAATAGTATTAAGTGCACTGTCGTTGGTTGTTATTATTTTCTCACAGATCTTTAAAAGATAATTTTATTTAAATGAATAGTAATATTGATCAACAAGATATATCCGGTTCTCTGGAAAGAGAGGAATCAAGTAATTTTTTAAAAAATATCACCTATCGGTATGTGCCCTATTGGCCGGTGTTTGTTTTAGCTATGCTTCTTTCTGTTCTTGCATCATGGATTTATCTCCATTATCAAACTCCTATTTTTGAAGCTAATGCGTCTATCTTATTAAAAGACGACAAATCTAACGAACAAGGGTCAAACATATTAGAAGCCTTAAATATATCGGGTTCAAAAAAGAATGTTCAAAACGAACTTGAAGTTTTGAAGTCGCGAACGCTTATGCGCCAGGTTGTGACTGAGATGGGGCTATATGCTCAGGTTTATCAAAAAGGTAATGTTCGGGATATCGTTACGTTCCCGTCAAGCCCCGTTAATTTTATAGCTCTAAACCCCGAAACAATAGCTAGCTCAACAATAATACCCATTAAGTATCTATATCGGGAAAAGTTAGTTGTATTAAACGGAGTAAAATATCCTCTTAGTGTGCCGGTTAAAACACCCTACGGTATTTTTCGAATAAATCCAGCGCCATTAGATTCTAACGCAACTACTCCGTTAGAGAAAGGGAATTCAACACTGTACCTTAAATTGAGCCCGGTTAAATCGGTAGCCAGGGGTTTTTTGGGTGCCTTAAGTGTTTCGTCTAATTCAAAAGAATCTTCGGTTATTACTTTGAAGATGACTGATCCAAACCCTAAGCGTGCTGAGGCAGTTCTAAATAATCTTATCCGGGTTTATACCAAGGCCGGCGTAAACGATAAAAACGCCATTACCACAAACACTTATGGCTTTGTTCAGGATCGATTACGCATAGTAACCGGCGAACTTTCTAAAGTGGAAAACGATATTCAGTTTTATAAGTCAAAAGAGGGTATTGTGGATATGTCCGAAGAAGGGAGATTGTTTTTAACCAGTGTACAGGCTAATGATCTTAAACTTTCTGAAATACAAATCCAATTAAATGTTCTCGACCAAGTTGAGAGGTACGTTGTAAATAAAGGCGATCAGCCAGGTACCGTTCCTGCTACCCTTGGCATTTCCGATCCTTTACTATTACAGTTAATTGATAAGTTATATAATGCGGAGTTAGAATTAGATCGCCTACGTAAAACTTCCGGTGAGAATTCTCCGTCAGTACAATCTATTCGTAATCAAATTGCGCAAATTAAACCCAGTTTGCAAGAGAATTTGAAAACACTTCGTCAAAATTTAATAATCACCAAAAATAGACTTCAAACCGAAAGCAGTAAATTTAACTCGCTTTTAAAAACAATACCAGGCAAGGAGCGTGCTTTATTAGAAATAAGCCGCGAACAAATTATTAAGAGTGGCATTTATTCATTCCTGTTACAAAAACGCGAGGAAACGGCATTGTCTTTAGCATCTACTGTGGCTGACAATCGTTTGATTGACCAAGCTGAAAGTGGAACCGGACCTATTAAGCCTATTCCATTCAATATCTATTTACTTGGAATATCTGTCGGGATAATAGCATCAATTCTTTTTGTGTTGATCAGAGAGCAATATAACAAAGAGGTTCTTTTTAGAGCCGAAATAGAGCGAACTACAAGTACCCCGGTGTTGGCTGAGATTTTATTTGATGAAAGCGGTGACGCTGTTGTTGTAAAAGATGGGAAGCGAACTGTTATTGCCGAACAATTTAGAGCATTGCGTACCTCTTTAAATTATATAGGAATCAGTCAGGAAAAGAAATGCATTTTAATGACATCGTCTATATCAGGTGAGGGAAAGAGTTTCATGGCTATAAATTTGGCTGCAACATTAACACTCACCGGTAAGAAAGTTGCTTTGCTCGAATTCGATTTACGTAAGCCTAAAATTACTCAAACTTTAAATTTACCTAAAGAAAGGGGTTTGACAGAATATTTAGCAGGGTTGGTAAGTATTGAAGATATTGCCCGGCCTGTAAATGAAATCCCTAACTTATCTGTATTTTCGGCTGGTGCAGTTCCTCCAAACCCTACAGAATTGATTCTCAACGGGCGATTGGATGTGATGATAGCCCAATTGAAACATGATTATGACTATGTTATTATCGATTCGCCGCCGGTTGGCCTTGTTACCGATGCTAAATTGTTAAATACTTACAGTGACGCTTGTTTATATATGGTACGTCACGATCACACACCTAAGGTTTACTTAAAGATGATCGATGAACTTCATCATAACGGCGACCTTACTAACATGAATATCGTGTTTAACGGCTTAAAACCGAGAGGTGTAATCGGCTATGGTTACGGTAAGGGCTATGGTTCAGGGTATGGCTATGGCTATGGTTACGGGTATGGTTACGGATATGGCTACGGGTATGGTAGTTACGGCGGCTACACCGAAGATGTACCTAAACGTAAGTCTAAAAAAACATTTACATCTACCTTAAAGAAATTCTTCGGTCAATAAGGTGTCCATTAAACGTTAGTTTAATTCACCAATGTTTTGTTAGTACATTTAAATACTTTTAGTTGCTTTAAAATGATTACCTATACACTTAAAATTGAGGCCTTGCGTCAGGAAACTTCTGATACAGTTACCATCTGTTTTAAGCAGCCAGGTTTAAAAAAAGTAAAATATCGGGCCGGGCAATATTTAACGTTGATTTTTCGCATAAATGGAAGAAGATATATCCGCCCATATTCATTTTCGTCGTCGCCCGGTATTGATCCTTTTCTGGAGGTTACCATAAAGCGTGTTCCCGGCGGGGTTGTATCTAACCATATTTTAGATACTGTGAATGTAGGTGATATGGTTGAGGTGATGCCACCTATGGGCGATTTTGTTGTGGATGAAAGCACACTCAATTCCGAGAGCCAAATTGTTATATGGGGGGCTGGCAGTGGTATAACTCCTTTATATTCTATTGCCAAATACGCTTTAGAGGTGTTGAAAGTACCAGTAACGTTAGTTTATGGTAATAGAGATTTTGAATCAGTAATCTTTTTAAAACAAATTAAGGCACTTCAAGAAAAATTCTCTGATTTATTCACTGTTTGGCATTTTCATACGCAACTTGTTGTTGAAAAGGAGCATCCAAACGTTATTCAGGGTCGCATTAGTTCGGATAAGGTATTAGCCGTAATGAACAATATGAGCAGTATTGAAAAATCGTATCATTATATATGCGGCCCAACCGGGTTAAAAGAGTCCGTGAAAAGCGCTTTAAAGCAATTGGGCGTCAATGACGATTTTATCTTTTCTGAAGACTTTGAGATAGTTAAGGACGAGAAAGATTTCGAAAATATTATAACCCGGTCTGTTACTTTTCACCAAAATGGGCAGAGCACAACTGTTGAAGTTGTTAAAGGTAAAAGTATATTAGAGGCTGGCTTAGATACTAACATAGAGCTTCCTTATTCCTGCCAAACGGGCAGTTGTTCGGTTTGCAAAGCACTTATTACAAACGGGGAAGTAAAGCAAATCGGTATGAAAAACCGACCGGCGGATTTGAAGCCAAATGAGTTTTTACTTTGTTGCGCACACCCTTTAACTAACGATGTTGAAATTTACGTTTAATATATTAATCTTATAATCCTTACCAATGAAAGTAGTATTATTAGCAGGTGGTCTTGGTACCCGGTTGTCTGAAGAAACCACCTTAAGACCCAAACCAATGGTTGAAATAGGTGGTATGCCAATTTTATGGCACATCATGAAAATATATTCGTCATATGGTTTTAATGATTTTGTTGTTTGCCTGGGATACAAAGGTTATGTGGTAAAGGAATATTTTGCTAATTATTTTCTACATAAATCGGATGTGACTATTAATATGAGCGACAATTCTATTAAGGTACATGATTCTCAGGCCGAACCCTGGAAGATCACTTTGGTGGATACCGGTAATGAATCAATGACAGGGGGGCGTATAAAAAGGATACAACCACATATTGGAAACGAGCCTTTCTTGCTAACATATGGCGATGGTGTAGGAGATGTAGATATAAAAAAACTGGTTGAATTTCATCAGGCTAACGGCAAATATTGTACAGTTACTTCGGTGCAGCCATCTGGGCGTTTCGGTGCTTTAAATTTAACCGAAAACGATATTGTGCATTCATTTATGGAAAAACCAAAAGGCGATGGTGCCTGGATAAATGGAGGTTTTTTTGTTTGTGAACCGTCGGTATTTGATTACATAGAAGGCGATAGTACCATTTGGGAAAAAGAGCCAATGGAACAAATTGCATCCGAAGGACAGATGGTTGCATTTAAACACTCCGGATTTTGGAAGCCGATGGACACGTTAAGAGATAAACAAGAATTAGAGAATGATTGGGCGCTGGGAAAAGCTAAATGGAAAAACTGGTAATTTATGAGTTTCGCAAATAGTTATAACGGAAAAAAAGTATTATTAACTGGTCATACAGGCTTTAAGGGATCTTGGATGGCCATTTGGCTCAAATCTCTTGGTGCCGAAGTTTATGGCTATGCCTTAGCTCCATATTCTGATATGGATAACTTTGTTACCTGTAATTTAGCAGCAGAAATCCATCATAAAGAAGCTGATGTTAGAGATGGTGAATCTCTAAAAAAATATTTTAATGAGGTTCAGCCCGATATTGCTTTTCACTTAGCCGCTCAACCACTGGTGTTGTTATCCTATGTTGATCCTGTTGGCACATTTGAGAGTAACTTAATGGGTGCTGTCAATTTTTTTGAGGCGGTAAGAGCCACACCTTCTGTTAAGGTGGCCATTAATATTACAAGCGATAAATGCTATGATAACCAGGAATGGGTGTGGGGATATCGTGAAAATGATCCAATGGGCGGTAAAGACCCATATAGCGCTTCAAAGGGATGTTCGGAGCTGATTACCAATTCTTACCATCATTCGTTCTTTAGTCATGGCGATACTGCTCTTATTGCGTCTGGCCGGGCCGGAAACGTAATTGGTGGCGGTGATTGGGCAGAAAACAGGATAGTTCCTGATTACTACAGGGCTGTTAAAGCCGGCCAAAAGTTAATGATCAGAAATCCGCATGCAACCCGCCCCTGGCAGCATGTATTAGAGCCATTAAGTGGTTATCTAAACCTGGGTGCCAAATTGTTAAATGAAGGCCGGAAGTTTACCGGCGGATGGAATTTTGGGCCTGAGGATACGTCAAACTATTCGGTTAAAGAGTTGATTGATAAAATTTTGCTGATTGATTCTACAGGAGGGTACGAAACGCCCGAACTTATTCAAAAGCCTCACGAAGCCAATTTGTTAAAACTTGATATCTCAAAAGCAGTTAATTATTTACACTGGCATCCCGCGTTAACATTTGACGAAACGGTTGAGTTTACAGTAAACGGATATCTGGATGACTTGTCGGGAAAGGATATTTTGGAGAAACGGAAAGCGCAAATAGAAAAATATACCCAAAAAGCATTTGGTAAAAAAATTGCCTGGTCACAATGAAAAAAATATTACTAACTGGTGCAAATGGATTTGTTGGAAGTCATATCTTGAAGTTACTTATTGAAAAGGGTTACTTTCCTGTGGCTCTGTTGAGGTCAACTTCAAATTTGTGGCGGATAGCACATTTAAGAAACAGTTTTGATGTTTTTATTTCAGACGATCATATAAGTGATTTACCAAAGTTATTTGATAAATATAAAATTGATGCTGTAATACACACAGCCACGGAATATGGAAGGCATACACCCCTTTCAAAAATATTACAAACAAACGTGATTTTTCCATTACAACTTATCGAGTCGGGTAGTAGAAAAGGGTTAGATTTATTTATCAATACAGATACGTTTTTTGGAAAAAAGCAATTTAATTTGAGCTATTTAAACGATTATACTACTTCAAAAAGAGTTTTAGAAAGTTTGCTTACCAACCTTTCGTCTCAATTAAAAGTTGTAAACCTTAGAATAGAACATGTATTTGGAGAAAGTGATGATGAACAAAAATTTGTTACATCTATATTAAAGCAAACTATTCAAAATTCGGATGAGATCTTATTAAGTGAAGGCTTGCAAAAAAGAGATTTTATATATGTAAAAGATGTTGCCGATGCTTATATCAACATATTAGAAAATTCAGGGTTATCACAGGGCTTTCAGGAATACGAAGTAGGTACAGGCGAGTCAATAAGTATCAAAGAACTTGTTACAAAAATTGCAACCGCTACACAATCTAAAACAAAACTTTGTTTTGGTGCTATTCCTGGTCGGAGTGGAGAAATTGAGGATTCGAAAGCTAATAATGTATCCCTTAAAAACATCGGCTGGCAGCCAAAATATACTTTGGATGCGGCTTTAACAGAAATGATATTAACAGAGAAAAACAGATTTACAAATGAAAATTGATTTCGATTTAACCACGTTTAAAAAAAGTATTCCCGGAGTTAATTATATCCCGGTAACTGGTAAAATTATCGAGGAAGATGATTTATTGCTTGGAATGGAAGCCGTGGCTGATGGCTGGTTAACCGCCGGCAGGTTTGCAAATGCTTTTGAAAAAGAGTTTGCCGAATATTTTGGCCGTACCAAATCTCTACTGGTAAACTCGGGCTCATCGGCAAATTTAGTAGCTTTTTATGCATTAACGTCGCCTAAATTAGGCGATAGGGCAATTAAACCTGGTGATGAGGTGATAACCGTTGCGGCAGGTTTTCCAACAACGGTTAACCCAATTGTGCAATTTGGTGCAATACCCGTATTTGTTGATGTTGATGTTGCTACACACAACGTAAAAGCCGACCTTATAGAAGCTGCCGTTTCGCCAAAAACAAAGGCAATTATGATAGCGCATTCATTAGGAAATCCTTTTGATCTGGATGAGGTGATGCGTATCGCAAAAAAATATAACCTTTGGGTTGTAGAAGATGATTGCGATTCGTTAGGTGCAACTTACAAGGGCCAAAAAACCGGAACCTTTGGTGATATTGCTACTTTTTCTTTTTACCCGGCTCACCATATCACAATGGGCGAGGGTGGTGCAGTTTTAATTAATAACCCGGAGCTTGGTAAAATTGCCGAGAGTTTTAGGGATTGGGGGCGCGATTGCTATTGCGAGCCCGGTAAAGATAATACTTGCGGTTGCCGCTTTTCGCAGCAATTAGGATCGTTACCTTTTGGTTACGACCATAAATATACCTATTCTCATATCGGTTTCAATTTAAAGGTTACTGATATGCAGGCTGCCATAGGGTTATCGCAACTAAGAAAATTAGATCGTTTTGTTGAAAAAAGACGGCAGAACTTCAAAGCTCTTTACGCGAGAATGAAAGAATTTGAAGATGTTTTTATCCTGCCAGAAACAACACCTAATAGTGACCCATCTTGGTTTGGTTTTTTGCTTACCCTGCGAGAAGGTGATGCCGCCGACAGGCATATGTTGGTACAACACCTGGAAGAAAATAAAATAGGTACTAGGCTGTTATTTGCCGGTAATTTATTACGCCAGCCAGCCTATGCCGGCGTTGAGCATCGCGTTGTAGGCAGCCTCCAAAATACCGATACCATCATGAATCAATCATTTTGGTTAGGTGTATGGCCAGGATTGGACGAAACACATTACGATTATATTGCTGATGTGATTAGAAAATACATAAACAGTTAAAGCAGATAATATTTATTTAATGATTCTATCTGTATGCATACCTACCTATAATAGGCTTCCTGAATTAAAAATCAATTTGAAATTTTTGATTCAGGAAGTACTAAGTAATTATAATGATGACGTTGAAATAATTATTTCGGATAATTATTCAACTGATGGTACTTATGAGTACATAAATACTCTTGCCAATCAATATCCTTTTATAATATCACATACTAACCCTAGTAATATAGGGATGGTGCCAAATTGGAAGAAATCAATTTCGCTAGCACGCGGAAAATTTGTGTGGTTATTAGGTAGTGATGATATTGTAATCCCGGGAAAGTTTTCACTTTTGAAAGATGCGATTTATAAATATCCTGAAGTTTGCCTTTTTCTGTTGAATAATAAAAATTGGAATCCAGAGGACGAAGAATTTGTAAATTTTGATGAAAATATATTCATTGAAGCTGAAACACATATTAAAAATAGCAATGATGAATATGTTCCTATGATTTCCAGGCTACTGGGTAAAAGAGAAGATCAGTTTACTCCAATATATTTATCGGTGATGAAAAAGGCTGACTGGCTTAATGCGCTTGACCTTTATGATCTCGATAAACCTGTTTTTTCAACATTAGCTAATTGTGCTCCCCAAGCAGTATACATTCCCGAACAAATGTTTAATAAAGAAGGGTACTATATTAATACGCCGTTGGTACTAGCATCTTATAACGTAGGATGGAAAAGATATTTTTCTTTATACTATTGTTATTATCTCGTGTACTTACATGGTATTTGGTTAAAAGCTGGTGGAGATCGACTTGTTGTAAATGAAAGTTTAAAGAGTTTAATAAATAACAAACTTAAACGGCATCATTATAGAGATTTATTTGTCTACAATAGAGATAATCTTAAATATATTTCCTTTATAGAATATTTGAAACTGGTTTATCAATATCCTAAAACCTACAGCAATATAGCTTACATATTCTTATTAAACTTTATTTATTTAGTAAAGAAATATACAAAAAATCTTAAATATAAAGGCTAAAAGAATGCGATCTAAAAACGCTTTAAGAAACTTCTCCATTTCGAATACAAATAAGATCCTGTCTATTATTTTGGGCTTGACAGTAACTCCCTTTATCTATAAATTACTAGGTAAAGAGTTGTATGGTATCAATGCGTTGGTATTTCAGGCTTTAGGTTATCTTTCAATGGCCGAACTTGGCGTGGGTACAGTTATGGTTGTCGCCATATATAAGCCGCTTGCCGATCAAAATTATGAGTTAATTAACCGGATTCTATCCACAGGGCAAAAATTATTTAACTATATTGGACTATTTATATTTGTTATAGGTGGGATTGTTTGCTTTTTCTTTGATCATTTATTTAAGATAAGTCCCAGTGATGTTTTAATAGCTAAAATAGTATTCTTTATTTTTTTGTTGAAAACAGTAATAACTTACTTTTTTAGTTCTCGCTTCAGTTTAATCTCTGCTTCGCAAAAAGGATATAAGTTAGGCTTGGTTAATTTATTTACTGGCCCTTTATTGCCATTATTTAATTTGGGGGTACTTTATCTGGGTTTCGGTTTAATAGGTATTGCTGTAAATGGCTTGCTTGTGGGACTTGTTACATTGATGATATCTATTTATATAGTAAAAAAGGAATTTCCGTGGCTAAATTTAAAATCTGACACGACATTTTATGAGCCTTATAAATCGAATTTATTTCCGGTTTTTATGGACAAGCTATTGGTGCTCGCAGTATTTCAAACTGATTATATATTAATTTCTTCGTTAATAGGTGTAGCGTATGTAGCCGCATATGCGATGTATACCAATCTGTTTGTTTTAATTAGAGATTTTGTTTGGACTTCTCTAAACGATATAACACATGGAATAGGCGAATTATATGCTAAATTCCAGCTCGATCAAATCTATGCGCTTTGGCGCGATATGATTAATTTTGCTTTTATTGTATTGTCGGTAGTTGTGCCAGCAATGCTCATCTTCACTGATAGGTTCATTCAATTGTGGATCGGAAAGAATAGTGTTTTACCGCATTTAAATACTATTTTATTTGTTCTCAACTTAGTATATCTTGTAACAATTCATTGTACTACTATATTTATTAACGCAAAAAATTTTTTTTGGCAAAGAATATGGGGATCAGTAAGTGAGCTAATTGTAAACGTTTGCTTATCATTATATCTTATTCCCAAATTAGGCACCGCCGGTGCGTTAGCAGGAACTTTTTTGGGCCATTGGTTATGTAATTCGTGGTATATTCCAAAATTATTTATGAATTCAATAGGGAAATCTTTGTGGCGTTATTACACTATTTTTATTCCTTATTTGTTTTTGTCGGCAGTTAATACATTTATAATAATTTATTTATATAAATTTCTACCGGTTCACATTCATGATAATTATTTTTATCTGTTTTTGGATGCAATCATCACCTGTATAGCTTCGTTGGCGATAACTTTAGCACTTTACGCTGTATTTGATAAGAATTTTAAAGTGTTATTTAAAAGAATTTCTAATCTGACTAAGTTAAAGATTTTGAAAAAAGCCTAAATGATCTATAATAGCTTGTAAATATATTTAACACGATATAAAGGGAGCAAGGAAATAAAAGAATTCCTTTTTGTTAAAAGAATGAATAATTAACTAATCAATCGTCAGTAATCGATAAAACCTAATGAAAATAGCTTTTATAACAACGATGCAAGGGCCACCCTGGGCGGGCAGCGAGGAGCTTTGGTTTAAAGCAGCTCAATATTTGCTAAATAATGGGCATTCGGTAATGGCTGTTGTGTTTGAAAGTGCAGCGTCATCAAATAAAGTTAAAATGCTTAAGGAAGCCGGAGCATTAATTTCGATACGAAAAAGTACAATTAACAATAAAAAAAGTTTGCTTCAAAAGGCGGTTTTTAAAATTGAGAAAACCATAAAAGGTAAATTTGTGCAATTAGCATTTGGCGAGGTGCTAAACTTTAAACCCGATGTAATTTGCCTGTCGCAAGGTTATACGTTCCACTTTGTTGAAGATGGTGTATACGGAGCGTTATTTGATGCTATTAACAGGCCTTTCCTTTTGTTGAGTCAGTACAATCCAGAATTTACTGGTATTATGCCACCTGCGAGAATCAGCAAAGCAAAAAAATATATCAATAAAGCGTCGGGCTTTTTATTCGTGGCAGCCCGTAACTTAAAAACAGCCGAACGGCAAATAGCAAGTTCAATAAAAAACGGGATCGTGATTGATAATCCTGTTAATTTAAATAGCATTGGGGTTTTAAACTATCCTGGTAATAATGGTATTTTGAAAATGGCCTGCGTTGCCCGTTATGATTGTTATTGTAAAGGCCAGGATATCTTATTTCAAGCGTTAGGAAGCGAGAATTGGCAAAATCGTAAGTTTGCCTTAGAACTTTATGGTTCGGGCCCCGATGAGGAATATTTACAATCGCTTATTGATTATTATAGTTTACGAGATAAGGTTTTTATTAAAGGCCAGGTAAGCAATATAAATAAAATTTGGGAAGATAACGAAGTTCTCGTTCTGCCTTCGTTAAGCGAAGGTACGCCGCTTGCTTTGGTTGAGGCTATGCTTTGCGGAAGAACTGCATTGTCGACAGATGTTGGTGGTATTGCGCGATATATAATAAATAATTCAACAGGCTTTTTAGCACCGGTAAGTTCGGTAAATGCCTTGTCGGCCGCGCTTGAAGATCTTTGGGAAAATAGAGCCCGTCTTCAGGAAATGGGTAAGGCAGCGTTTGAACACGCTATGACAATTACCGATTTAACGCCAGGCGAAACATTAGCTAATTATCTTGTTAAAGCGTAGTGAAAATTGCGTTATTACTAAAATTTGAATAGTGGTTGTTAATAAAATATATGCTTTTAATTTATTCGTTATATGAGTTTTGATCTTTTACCAAGTCTGCCCGATAATTCGGACAGGCCGTTATGGAGTGTGATCATTCCGGCTTATAATAAAGGAAAGTTTATTGGCCGTACTATTGAGTCAGTAACCTCTCAGTTACCAATTGAAGGTGGCGTACAAATAGAGGTAATAGACGATTGTTCTACAGATGATACTATTGAGATTGTTAAGAAATACGAAAACTTGGGAGTAACTTATTATAGACAAGAAAAAAACTTAGGGCATATCAAAAATTACGAAACTGGCTTATTAAGGTCTAAAGGGAAACTGATTCATATTTTGCATGGCGATGATTGTGTAAAAGCGGGCTTTTATAAAGAATTCTCACTTTTTTTTGACCGTTTACCAGAAATTGGTGCTGCGTTTTGCCGTAACGATTTTGTTGACGAGAACGATAAGTTTATTACAGGTACCGGAGAGTTGATGAAGGAATCGGGTATATTTTATGATTTTTTAGATAGGATATCGCAGAGTCAGATTTTACAAACACCAACCATGGTTGTAAAAAGAGCTATTTATGAAAAGGGCGGTATGTTTAATCATGAATTGCTTAAATCGCGAAATGAGGATTGGGAAATGTGGGCCCGTGTTGGAAAAAACTGCCAGGTTGGATACCTGAATAAGATTTTGGCAAATTATAGGGTACATTCCGATTCGTTGACAGAAAATTTTATGTTAAGCGGAGGGTATGTTGATGATTTTAAAAAAACAATTAAAATTATTAACTCCTATATAGATGACGAAAGTTTACGGCACAAAAATCTCAAAATAGCAAACCTTAATGCAGTTACCACAGGTACTAATAAGGTAATCCAGTTGATAGAGTTTAATAGAAAAACCGAGGCAAAAAAACAGCTTCAAAGTTTATTGTTCCTGTCAGATAATTTGAAAGCCAATTTACGTATTTTAAAATGGTATCTCAAAGCGCTGTAATTGATGTTTTATTTGATAGATAAATACCCGTACTAAATGAAACCTAAAATTACCTGTTCTATATTATGTTATAATTATGGCAGCTTTTTATCGCAAGCTATAGATAGTTGCCTTAACCAAACGATAGATAAGAGTTTATTTGAAGTTTTGGTGATTGACGATGGGTCAACAGATAATACGCCCGAAATATGTGCTCGTTATGGCAATCAAATCAGGGTTTCACGCACAGTTAACCAAGGGTTTTCACGTAGCTTGTCGAGAGGTATTGAGGAAGCCAATGGCGAGTATGTGGCATATATGGATGCTGATGATTGGTGGGCGCCAAATAAGTTAGAAAAAATTTTAAAGGTTATTAATGATACTTGCCTGGTGGTTATACATCCATTACAGGAAGTAGACGGCGAAGGTAATTTATTAGGCAACATTGGTGCATGTGGTAATACGAGTTCGGTGTGTGTGCATCGCGAGGCTGCTTTAACCTTGTTACCGGCCACATCCGAAATATTTGCCAGGCCATTATTAGATTATGGGAAAGGTGTGATTATAAATGAACCATTGGGTTACTATCGCATTCATATCAAATCGATGACCGACAGGTCGGCAGACAGTGCACATACAGCGTTTTTTGCAAAAACCAGCCATGTAACGGCAGACAGACTATTTGAGTTAGCAAATAATCCTCCCTTTTGGGCAGACTCAAAAGAGGGTATTCTAAAGCTAGCCTTGTGGTATAGATCGGAAGGTAAAATCAAGGATTTTCAACGAGTTACCGAATTGAAAGATAAAAAAAGGTATCTTGCATCCTGGGGGCAAATGATTACCTCTATGCTTAAAAGTAGAAGAGGGTTTGGGAAAAGAGAGTTCAGATTTTCAGTTCGTGCAATTTTGCAGGCTTTAAATATAAAATAATAAGTGGTAAAACGTTAGATTGTACGATGCCATTTCACCTCAACTAATATATAAATGAGCTTAGAATTAGAAGAAAACTTCTCAGAATTAATTGATAATATTTCAATAGATGTACCTATTGTTGTTGATTTAGACGGTACACTTATAGCTTCAGATTGTTACGCGGAAGCATTAATTGGCCTTATCTTTTCAAAACCTGTAAAAGCCATTAAGGCCATATTCTTTATTCTTTTTAAGAGTATTGCTGCCAGCAAAATATTTGTATCAATAAATTCAAATTTTAAGGCTGAGTTGCTTCCTTATAGAGAAAACGTTTTAAGCCTGCTAAAAAGAGAAAATGAAAAAGGCAGGAAAATTATTTTAGCAACTGCTGCTCCGGAGGCTATGGCATGGGATGTGGCAAATCACCTTGGCTTGTTCACGGAAGTAATTGCGACAACGAGCGAAATTAATTTAAAGGGGAGAAATAAAAAAAATGCTATTGAAGGCATTTTGGGCGGTTTAAACTATATTTATATAGGAGATTCAACTGCTGATATCCCAATTTTGGAAAGCGCAATGTATCCAGCATTTGTTGGTTCAAAGAAAAAAAATGATAGGATTGCTAAGTTATTAGGTAAATCCGTTATTCCATTTTTAATTAAACCCATTAAGATCAAAGATTTCCTGAAGCAATTGCGTGTTTTTCAATGGACCAAAAACTTTTTGGTTTTATTACCAGCATTAACAGGCTTTGGATTGTATGAAACAAAGCGAATTATCTCTGTTTTTATTGCGATGCTTTTGATGTGTGTGTCTGCATCATTTATATATATATTAAATGATTTGGCGGATATATGGGACGATAGGGCTCATGCGTCAAAAAAAAATAGGCCAATTGCAAGTGGAAATCTCTCTATGTTTAATATAATTTTCATGTTGGGATTATTGATGATCGCGATCCTTTTACTTGGAAATGCACTTGATGTGGGCAGTCGATTAATTGTATTGGGTTACTTAGGATTAAATTTACTTTACACGCAGTTTTTTAAAAAATTAGCCGTATACGATATCGTATTGTTAACCTTTTTGTATATATTGAGGGTATTACTTGGTTCGCATGTTTTAAATATGCCTAACTCTATTTGGTTTTTAGCCTTTCTATATTTGAATTTTTTAAATATA
Organism: Mucilaginibacter gracilis; assembly: GCF_003633615.1. Taxonomy (NCBI): domain Bacteria; kingdom Pseudomonadati; phylum Bacteroidota; class Sphingobacteriia; order Sphingobacteriales; family Sphingobacteriaceae; genus Mucilaginibacter; species Mucilaginibacter gracilis. The sequence goes on from NZ_RBKU01000001.1 coordinate 2,761,912, forward strand.
GCGGCATGGAAGCGCTATGTAGAATACAAAGGGGCTTTAAAGTCAATTAGTAAGTCGTTTTCACGTAGGGAATATAATGCAGAGCATACCCCTCTTCTTTTGGCTACAGGTATAGCATCGGTGTTTTCGGCTTGCGTTGTTTTGGTGATTTATACATCGTCATCAGATATTTCGAGTATATATCATAGGCCTATGATTTTGTTGTTACTTTGCCCGTTAGTGTTAGCAACAACACTTCGTATGTGGTATAGTACAGAATTGAAGAAAGTTTCTCACGATCCCGTTATTGAGATACTTTTTTCGAAGGAAACTTGGATTATATTTGTGCTTTGCTTAGGCGTAATATTTAGCGCGCGAGTTTAATAAGCTAAAAACCAGGTGCACTATTTTTAATATGCGGACGTAATAACTTAAATATAATCAATGGATAAAGAGATTAATAAACAGTTCAGTTATTTTATAATCGTATCAGGTTTTGTTGCCTGGGTAGTGTGGGTGTTGTCTAATCAGTTTTCTAGCATGCTTGATGGGGACGCCATGTTTTTTCTTCCTCAGATAGTAAGTTATGCAAATGGTCATGGTTTAAGAAATGTATATTACTTGCATACTATCAGTTATTCTCCATTTCATGATGGCCGTTATATATGGCATGGCTTTTTATTTCAAGTGATATTTGGCAGAATACTACCTGTATCTACATATACCAAGCTTGCATCTGTTTGCAGTATCTTAAATGTATTTTCTATCTTGTTACTTGCATTATCTGTTAGGAAACACATCGCTGCTTTGCCTACTAAGTTAGGTGCCCTCGTTCTTTTTTTAATACTATTAACAGCGGGTGGTTTTTTAATCGGTTTACAAGGCCGGCCCGAAACATTGTCCACGTTGCTGTTTTCATGTGGCCTATATGCTGTGAGTATAAAAAATCAAAATATACAGTCAATTATATTAGGAATTTTGCTTGGATTTGCCCTTGTAACTAGTCCCGTCCCCGCGGTTTTGGTTGGGCTTATAGTTCTCACTTTCTGGATTGTGCAATTTGAAATATCTCTTCGGTTAATATATAATTGTTTAATCGCTCTTATCGGATTTGCGTTGGCGGTTACAATAGCATTTATTTTTTATCCTTATAAATTAAACGAATTAATTAGCGGAATTATTCAACATAGAAACACTTTACATTCAATTAATTTTACAGAAAATTGGCGTTCATGGTTTATATATACCGGACATTTTTTTATTATGGGTATATTAATCACAGCATTTGTAACTGGCTCAGTTTTTATTAGGCTTTGTTTTTCAAAGATGATTCTGAAAGTTTTGGCGGTTTGTGGCGTAATAGGTATACTGATTTGTATTTTATATTTCTCCAGTGTTTCTGGATGGTATGTAGTGGGCTCTATGGTACCGGTTCTAATAATGATTATAATTGTTTTTTTAAAGCAAAATCATATATCCAACAGGAAAAATAATTTTGCTCTAACAATTGTGTTGCTAATATTCGCAATATCTTCATTAGATATTATATTAATTAGCTGTGCGCGTTTAACTGGATATAGCGGGCTTTCGTTAAATGAGGCACGTTTGAGCCTATCACGGGACATACCTTCTCGTTCGGGAATTGCTTTTTCAAAATCTCTTTTTATTCTTACCGAAAATACTAATAATAATCAAGTTATGGCCTATGAGGAATATGACATGGGGAACTTATTAAAAACAGAACTTCCCTATGCTGTGATTCAACAAAGTCATGAAGGGAGAGATTCGCCCCCAATATATCTCAACTACGATCTCTACATAAACAGATTTACACATTCTAAAATAGCAAAGGGCCGACTTGGCCAATGGTTTCAGCCTGCCGGTTTTGGTTATGCAGTATACCGCAAGCACATTATCATTGGAAATAAGAAATAATTACGGTATAGATACATCAATTGAATCCGTACTATTTAATTGTAATATTAAGGGATATCACAACACGTCGATAATAGTTTTTGAACGAGTTTTAGATTGAAGTTTAAAGCTTTAAGTGAATAAATTAATGAAAAAAATAATAATTTATTACCCTCACATACTCGAATATGGTGGCATGGAGAGGAACATTATAGGTTTAGCTGAAGAAATAAATAAGCAAGGCGTTCAACCAGTGTTGGTGTGCTTTTATGATAAAGTGGGGATGAAACGATATTGCGAGGATCTTGAAATCGTTCAAATACCCGATCATTGGAATCCTATAACTAAAGCATTTCGTTTGCGAAGGTGGTTAAATAAGAACCAAAATGAGATAAAAGGTTTGCCGTTATATTTTGGGGGTAAGGCTGGTTTTTATGCAGCCATTCCTGGTGTTAGCCCTTATGCATTGCATTATACAGATCCGCCAAGCCTTTTAACAGGTGCGACCGCTAAATCCGCAATAAACAGACTGCTAACATTTCCGAGAAGAATAGTTGCAGACTGGTTCACAGAACAAGGTGTATTAAAAGCAAAAGTGTGCATTACCATGACCCGGTGGAACGCGGTGGAGCTTAAATCTCTCTATGGTCGTGATTTTGAAGTTGTATATCAAGGAGGGGTGCCTCCATCTGGCAATATTAATAGTGCTCCGCGATGTCATGGAGATACATTGCGACTGTTTTCGATTTGTCGCATCGCCGCATCAAAAAATCTCAACTGGATATTAGACGGAGCGACATACTTAAAAGCACACAAACAGTTTAAACAGTGGTATAGTAAAATAGAGGTTGTTATAGCTGGGATGGGGCCTCAACTTCAGGCTTTAAAAGATCAAAGTGCTGCCTTGGGTTTAGATGATATATTAACCTTTCCCGGCTTTTTAAACGCGGAGGAAGTTGAGAACGAATATCGTAATGCTGATATTTTTTTAGTGCCTGGCCGTCAAGGTTACGGTTTGCCTGTATTAGAAGCATTATACAGGCATGTACCAGTTGTACTAAATGTAGAATCTCGTATTTCTGAGATGTTGAATGAGAATCCTTGGGTAAGTATATCAGATAATTCTACAGAATCATTTAGCGAGAAGCTTGCCGAGCATATAGCATCATTGAAGGCTAAATTCCCACCCTCAGCATTGATTGCTAACGTCCCCACTGAAGCAGGCTGGGCTCAAGAACTTGGCGAAAAATGCTTATGGTGGTAACTAAATTTAATTAAAATATTATTCGAATGAAAGTTGTATTTGTTGCCGACCTAAAAAATCCAAGTACCTCTGGTAGGCAACGCTTATGGGCTTTAAAGCAGTGCGGGATAGATGTTTCTGTAATCACCACAGAAGATTATCCATCAGTATTTGGTAAATGGGCATATTATATCGCCAGAATATTTAAGCGGCCTAGATTGATGCGAAATGCCCGATTATTAGAACAAGCAATATTAGATATAAGCAAACAAGTTAAGCCTGAAATTATTTGGCTTGAATGGCCAAGGCAACTTAGTATTAATTTAATCAATGAGTTAAAAAAAATTGAACCAAGGCCGTTTTTGATTTCTTTTCAGGATGACAATCCATGGGGGAAACGAACTAATGATTTGTGGCTATGGCGCGAATACTTAAAAATAGTACCCTTATTTGATCTTCATTTAGTTAAACGAGAAAGTGACATTGTACATTTAAGTGCACTGGGTGCCAAAGCTTGCCGACTCTGGAGACATGGTATTTATAGCCCTATTTTTCATCCGTCGATTGAACCGGTTGAAATAGAATATCCTGTTAGTTTTGTTGGTACATGTATGGACGGAAGGGAAAAGTTGATTGGCTTTCTTCTCGAAAATAAAATACCAATCCATGTATTTGGGCACCACTGGAATAGACGAAGTGATTTGCCACAACGCTTTCCCGCTAATTTTCACCCTCCTGTTGAGGGAGAAAATTATGCAGAGGTAATTCGTAAATCGCAAATATGTATAGGCTTGGTATCGCATTCAAACTTAGACGAATGGACTATGCGAACTTACGAAGTGCCTGGTTGTGCACGTTTACTGCTTGCAGAGCGTACCCCTTACCATCAACTACTTTTTGTAGAGAATGAGGATGCTATATTGTTCTCAAATATAGAAGAATGCCGAAAAATCCTGATGGGGTTACTTTCGGATAAAAATAGGTGCCTTGCCATGGGAAGAGTAGCATATGAAAGATTTACCAATCATCATTACAAATTAGAAGACAGTATGCAAGAACTATTAGATTTTTTGAAGCAAACATTATAAAATAATTGTAAGAGTGTATTCACAACAACATAAAGATAGCCTTTTACTATTCAGGAAGCTGATGGTTACCACCTCGTTAATTGTATTTTTATTGCAATTAATGATAGATGCAAGTTATGAAAACATACTTTGCAATTTGATGGCTGTTGCTATTTTTTATCTGACATGCCTTGTTGTATTTGCTCCGCGTAACAATAGTTTAGGACCTGCCCTTACCGCTACAACTGTATTTATTTGTATTACAGGTAATAGCTTAATGCCTATGATCGGTACCACATTAGAAGGTCATCCGCTAATTTACACTTTATTAATTCCGGTTGACGTTTTTTTCCATCGTTTATTATTTGGTTTAGCATTACTCGCGGCTCAGTTGTTGGCTTCGTCCCGCTTTTCATTACCTATTAAAATGGGTATGAGTAAAATAGGCACTTATGCTAAGTCGCGTGTTTTAATTCCCCCAAGTGGGCTTTGGGTTTTGGGATTTATTGGCGTTTCGGCTATTATGATAAATCACTTCGTGGGTTTACCATCAATATTAGCTAAATTTATCGATGGCTTTAACTTTTTAACTGTCAGTCCGTTTCTTATATTGTTGAGACCCTATAACTCGATCGTAAAATGGAAGGAAATCTGGTTGAAAATTTTGTTGTACTTTTTATTGCAGGTAGTTATAGCGTTTATAAACAATTCTCGAGCTGGATTTGTTTTGCCCATTGCTATTCTTGCTGCAGGCTGGTTGATGCAAATGCTGATGGGGCTGGTGTTTATTGATAACAAACTTTTACGTAGGGGTGTAATCGCCGGAATATTAGGTCTCGGTTTATTGGGGCAATTTGCTGATTTATCAACCGCTATCATTATGGAACGGGGGCAACGAGCCACAAGATCGGCCGATGAACAGTTAGCTGCAACTTTAAGTAGATTCACAGATAAAAAGTCACTTGAAGACTTTCGTTCTGAACTTGGCGAAGCTAATGAGGGTATTAGCGCCGCTAATGTTTGGCAAGAAAACTATGTTAACAATCCGTTTTTGGCAAGGTTTATCCAAATTAAATTTGATGATAACTGCCTTTATCGCACAAGTTCCTTTGGGGATTACCAAATTGATCAATTGAGAAATGTCACTATCAATAAATTGTACGCTTTATTGCCGGATCCTTTACTGAAAGCGTTAAGTATTAAAATAGATAAAAAGTTTATCAATTCTTTTTCTATTGCTGATTTTATAGTCGATTTAAGCACGGGGCAGGAATCTAACAATTCATTTCTTACCGCTTCCATACCAATACATTCATTTACATTGTTCTATTGGCTATATCCAGTGGTTTTGGCAATAGTATATTTTTTAGTATTTACAATGATTCAAGGATTGTTTTCAATTTTTGGATATACTACAATGTACGGCGGTATCTCAACTCTTTCGCTATTATATGCGTATTTTTTATTCGTTTATATTACAATCGATAGTTTGACTATGGTTTTGTCTTTTATGTTGAGAAATTTTTGGCAAGATTTGATCATCTATTATATTGCAATCGGAGTAGTACGTATTTTGGGTATCGCTAATAACATTAATATCCCTATAAGATTTAAGAGGATAAATAAGACTCTGGTTAGGGCACACCGGTAATATCAATCATAATTGTCAAAAAACATTATTAACATGAAAAAATCTCCAACATTCGGCCAATCTATTTTAGAATTAATTGATGTACTTTCGGCAAGTAATGCTTTAGAAGAACAGGTTAAAAGAGCTGGTGATGCAATCCTTCAATCTTTACAACAAGGATGTAAGCTTCTTACTTGTGGTAATGGGGGCAGCGCCGCTGATGCACTTCATCTTGCCGAGGAATTGGTTGGTAGGTATAAAATGGAACGCCGCGGTTTACCAGCTATTTGTTTTAATGCAGACGTAACAGCAATTACCTGTATTGGCAATGATTATGGATACGACCACATATTTGAGCGGCAAGTTGAAGCTTTAGGTAAGCCCGGTGATGTTTTGGTTGGCTTTACAACAAGTGGTAATAGCCCCAATATAATATCAGCTTTTAACCGCGCAAAAGCGGCAGGAATAATTACTATATTTTTAGGTGGTAAAGATGGGGGGGCAGCTAAAGGGCTGTGTGATCATGAAATTATTATTCCAAGTTTTACCACAGCTCGTATTCAGGAGGTTCATACTGTGATACTCCACCAATGGCTCGAGGAAATTGATATTACGGATTGGAACAATATAAAAATTTAATTATGACGATACTTGAACGTTTAAGTCACATCAGAGTGTTGGTAATAGGCGACCTGATGCTTGATCATTATTTATGGGGCGATGTAAACCGCATATCACCAGAAGCACCTGTTCCTGTGGTGAACGCGGCCAATGATACTTATAGCGCCGGAGGAGCTGCTAATGTTGCACTTAATTTGGCTAACCTTGGTGTGGAAACTTCTGTATTAGGTTATTTTGCCGATGATGATGCTGGACAAAAATTGAAGCATATATTATCAGACAATAAAGTTAAAGTATTATCAACAGCTAAACAGTCTGGCGCTCCTACAATAATTAAAACACGTGTTATCGTTCGTAACCAGCAACTTTGTCGAATTGATCGTGAAGATTTACGTGAATATTATCAAATTGACGACGCTATTGATTTTGAAGATCTGCTGGAAGATGTATTAAGCAATGTTGATGCTGTAATTATTTCCGACTATGCCAAAGGTGTAATTACCCAAAAGCTATTAAATAAAGTTCTAAAAAGGGCGTCTGAGCAATCTCAATTGTTAGTAGCGGTTGATCCTAAGCCGTCGCGTAAATTATTGTTTAACGGAGTAGGTTTACTAACCCCTAACCGTACAGAAGCACTTGAATTAGCCGGGCTTTCTTTGCCTCACCATGGCGAGCCTTACCCACTTGAGGAAATTTGCCGTATCATTTATGATATTTACAATCCAAAATTGCTGGTTATAACACTTGGTGCCGAAGGGATGGCTATCTGTGAAAAAGGGAAGGTGATACAGCTTTTGCCAACCGAAGCTCGCGAGGTTTTTGATGTTTCTGGTGCTGGCGATACAGTTATAGCTACGCTTACTGCGGCGATAGCAGCTAAGTTTGACTTAGGCGAAGCCGCTTGGCTGGCAAATGGTGCTGCCGGTTGTGTGGTAGCTCACATGGGTACTAAACCAATTAATTTAAGTGAATTAAATAGTTGGATAAATAGGCATGAGAGATAGCAGCCAAATATTTCCTTATGGTTATAATGGGAAAAATAAAGATTAGTACTGATGAACGTAAGTAATCGTAAAATTCTTATATACAGATTAGGTAGTCTGGGAGATACCGTAATAGCATTGCCGTGTTTTAATAAAATAAGGGAAACATTCCCGTACGCGGATATTACGTTATTAACTAACAGGCCGGTTGCAGCGAAAGCCGCTCCTTTGGAAGCTGTATTAGGGCAGGGCTATTTCTATGATCATATATTTGATTATCCTGTAGGGACTCGTAGCTTATTTGTTTTATTTTCTCTTATAAGGAAGATCAGAAGGCTTAAAATCGATACCATTGTTAATATCACTGCTTCTCGTTCAAAACAAGCCGCCATTAGAGATCGTCTGTTTTTTAAACTTGCCGGTATAAAACATTTAATAGGCTTTCCTAAAGACGATAGAGATTTTAATTTAAGCATCGACCCTTTAACTAATGAATATGAATGGGAAGCTATAAGGTTGAGCCGTCGTATTAATGAATTGGGAAAAATATCAATTAACGAAGATCGTTATTGGGATTTGCATTTGACAGAAGCTGAAATTAAAGCGGGAGAGAACGCTCTCAGTTCAATAGATAAGCAAAAACCGTTTATAGCCGTTTCTGCTGGAACAAAAATGCAGGCTAAAGATTGGGAAGATGATAATTGGGTTGGGCTAATAAGTCGTTTGAAGGATGCATTGCCGGGTTGGGGATTAGTAATGATTGGGGCACCCGATGAGGCAGACAGGGCGAATGAATGTATTACCGCGTGGGGACACAATTCAATTAACCTATGTGGTAAAAGTTCTCCGAGAGTTTCGGCCGCGGTATTAAAGCAAGCTTTCCTTTTTGTTGGGCACGATAGCGGCCCTATGCATTTGGCCGCTGCAGTAGGTATCCCTTGTGTAGCTATTTTTGCTGCCCGGAATTTACCACGCCAATGGTATCCCAGAGGGAATAAAAATCGGATAATATACCACAAAACGGACTGTGCCGGATGTGGATTAGAGATTTGCATTATTCAAAAAAAGAAATGTATTTTGTCAATAACTATTGATGAAGTGCACGATGAAATAGTTAATTTAATAAATGAAGGCCAGCATGCATTGTTATGAAGTTGTTGAAATTTTTGTTATCGTAGTTGACAAATAGAACACATTTTATTTAATAAAAATTAGATTTAAGATATGATTATAGTTACAGGAGCAGCAGGATTTATAGGTAGTTGTCTGATTCAAAAACTGAATGATGAGGGCCACAAAAACTTAATATTGGTTGATAATTTTTCAAACAGCCAAAAAAATAAGAATTTTGAAGGGAAGGACTTTGAAAAACAAATTGATAGAAACGAGTTTATAAACTGGCTCGATATTAATTATGATAAGGTTAAAGTTATATTCCATATAGGTGCCCGTACGGACACCACGGAAATGAATTATGAAATATTAAATGAACTTAATCTTGACTATACAAAAGCGGTTTGGACGCGTTGTGCAGAATTTAATATTCCATTAATTTACGCTTCTTCAGCGGCTACTTACGGACTTGGCGAATTTGGGTATGATGATGACGAAAGTAAATTATCATTATTGCAACCCCTTAATCCTTATGGAGATTCGAAGAATGAATTTGATAAGTGGGCAATAGTTCAAGAAAAAAAGCCAATTTTCTGGGCGGGCTTAAAGTTTTTTAATGTTTATGGCCCTAATGAATATCATAAGTCGCGGATGGCATCTGTTATTTTCCACACTTATAATCAAATACAGGCGAGCGGAAAAATGAAACTTTTTCAATCGCACAAAGAAGGTATAAAGGATGGTGAGCAAATGCGCGACTTCGTATATGTAAAAGATGTAGTAGAAGTTTTATATTTTTTAATGATTCATCAGAAAGACTCAGGAATTTACAACCTGGGATCAGGCAAGGCTCGCACTTTCCTTGATCTGGTTATCAATACCTTTAACTCACTTGAAAAACAGCCTGATATTAGTTTTGTACCAACGCCGGAAGACATTCGTGATAAATATCAATATTTTACCGAAGCAAATATGAATAAACTTTACTCGATTGGTTATAACCGACCATTTCATACATTGGAAGAAGGAGTTAAAGACTATGTTCAAAATTACTTAAGTAAAGGAGCTTATTATTAAGCAATATTCTTAAAATGTAGCAATAGGCATCTTTATAGAATTGATTGTATTTATAAGCTGATTAATAATAATGGAGAATAATAGTGGTAATATTCAGAGAAACACTAGCAGGGAGTGGTTTGCAGGTATAGACAGCTTGCGTTTTGTTTGTGCTCTAGTAGTTTTGCTTGGACATCTAAAAAATCCTGTTTTTGATGCTTTAAAACATTCGGAAAATAAAATTCTTAAATATTCGGGATTTATTTTAGGGTCGTCGTTTGTTGGTATTGTTGCTGTTATTGCTTTTTTTGTAATTTCCGGCTTTGTTATTCATTATCCTAATAAAGTTAAGATCAAGAATTTAAAGGTCTATTATTTTAGAAGATTTACAAGGGTTCTAATCCCATTAATTATTATTAAGGTTATTGGTAGCTGGTTTGGAAATCCTGAAAACAATGTTGTTTGGAGTTTATATTGTGAGCTTATTTATTACACTATTTACCCAATTCTATGTAAGGTAAAGACAACATGGACTACAAAAGTAATAGCTGCATATGTAATAGCTTTTATTGTAATAGCAATTGGGGCTAGAAATGACATTAATTCAATGATACATCAACGAGACCTTAATTATAATGGAAACTTTGCCCAACTTGGATTTTCGTTTACTTGGCTAGTCGGGCTGCCCTTTTGGCTTTTGGGGGTTAGACTGGCAGAGAATATTGATAGTTTAAATGAAATTATCTCTGTTCATAAAATATGGTTTTTACGTTTATCAATTTATTTATTATCAGTTATTTGTCTGGTTCTTAGATTTCATTTTTTTGTTCCATATACGTTATCAATGGTTTTAATTTCTTTTCAGGTGGCGCTATGGGTAGAGGCTGAAATACGTTATTATAAAACCAAAAGGCCTATTGTCTTTTTTGAAAATATGGGGAAGTTTTCTTATTCGTTGTACTTTTGCCACCCCTTAATTATAACAGTTTTAATTGCATTAACGCCTCTGAATAATTATACTTATCTTGTTTATGTTTTATTGACTATTACATGTGCATATTTATTTTATTTAAGCTGTGAGCGGCCGTCGCATATATTGGCAAAAAAGTTAGAATTAATTAAATTATAGATATTATAGTCTCACTAAATTGGTAGACAGTGTTTGATATAGAGGATTCAAACTTCAAAGTCGCTTAAAATCAAATAGTGATTTTAAGTACTAAATACATATTGTAAAAATAAATATATGAAGTTATTACATGTAATTGGAAGTATGGATCCTATGAGTGGCGGGCCATGCCAGGGTATCAGGAATACGACTCTTGAATTGGAAAAATTGGGAGTTTTCAGGGAGATTGCAAGCCTGGACAAGCCCGATGCAACTTTCTTAGGGATGGACAATTTTCCAATTCATACATTTGGCCCTTCAATAAGTCCTTGGCGCTATGTTCCCGATTTATTGCCTTGGCTGATCGATAATCTTAGTCGATTTGATGTTGTAATATTGAATGGCCTGTGGTTATATCCGGGTTATGCTTTATATAAAGCAATGAAAATCTTACGTCGTAAAGTAAGGAAAGCCGGGGGAGATATGGGCGAACTGCCTAAATTTTTCATTATGTCGCATGGTATGCTTGATCCTTATTTTCAACGTGCCCCCGACCGTAAACTAAAAGCAATTCGAAACTGGTTTTATTGGAAGCTTATTGAAGGTAGACTGCTTAATAGTGCAGATGGTGTTTTGTTTACCTGTGAGGCAGAACTAAAGCTTGCTAGGGAGTCCTTTACTCCATACCATCCAAAAAAAGAGTTAAATGTGGGCTATGGTGTACAGCGTCCGCCTTTATTTACCGAAGGAATGGCGTCAGCTTTCTTAGATAGGTGTCCTGATTTACAGAATGGAAAATTTTTCCTTTTTCTGAGTCGGATTCATGAAAAAAAGGGTGTTGATTTGCTTATAGAAGCGTATAATTCGATTTTACAGGATAAGTCATTAGTGAGCGATTTGATTCCCAAGTTGGTAATAGCTGGTCCGGGTTTAGATACCGCGTATGGAAAGAAAATAAAGAAATTGGTAAATGATTTCAAAATTGGCGAGCATGTTATTTTTCCGGGTATGCTATCGGGAGATGCTAAATGGGGGGCGTTTTATGGTTGTGAAGCTTTCGTTTTACCAAGCCATCAGGAAAACTTTGGTATAGCAGTGGCGGAAGCTTTAGCATGTGGTAAACCAGTTTTAATATCTAATCAAGTGAATATCTGGCGTGAAATTGAGTATGGGGGCGGAGGTATTATTGGAGACGATTCTTTGGAAGGTACACAGTTGGTACTTAGGTCGTGGTTAAAAAAGAGCGCAAGTGAGAAAGAGGAAATGCAAAAGGGAGCTTATAATACATATAAAGATAATTTTGGAATAATTTCTGTCACTAAAAAGCTATTTGAGACATTAACCAATGAATAGGTTTAATGTAAAGCTACGAGGTATTCAATTGCCTAAGGTAACTTCGCTGACATTTTGTACGGATATTTAAATTAAATAAATATATTTGGATGCGTGTTAAATATATTACTGTTGATGATAATTACTAATTTCTGATGTTCCCATCTCGTGATTCCGACCTTTCTGACGCCTTTTTAAAACCTTCGTTTCCGTTTCGGGATAAACTCCGTCGATTTTTTTGGAATATAAGTTGGCTGATGCTATGCCGTTGGACACCTAAACCTATGCATGCTTGGCGTGCTATGGTTGTTCGTAGTTTTGGTGCAAAGATCGGACGTGATAATCATATTTATCCCACCTGTAAGATTTGGGCACCATGGTTTCTTGAAACCTCGGATGTTGTGACAATTGGTCCTGGAGTTGAAGTTTATAATCCTGGAGGCGTTAAAATGGAGCACCATTCTATATTATCTCAGGACTCATACCTCTGCGGAGCAACTCATGATTATAACACTATTGAATTTACCTATCTTAAAGGACAGATAATTATCGAAGCGTATGTGTGGATTTGTTCTAAAGCAGTCGTATTACCTGGAGTTACTTGTAAACAAGGGAGTGTATTGGGTGCAGCCTCTGTAACATCAAAAGATTTGGAAGCTTGGTCTGTGTATGCAGGTAATCCTTGTAAATTCATTAAAAAGAGAAATAATTTCTTAATTTGATTTACATATTGCAACAAAAAAGGATATAGATGATCTCGATATTAATTCTTACCAAAAACGAAGAAAGTGATCTCCCGGGATGCTTAAAATCAGTTTCCTGGAGTGACGATGTTCACATATTCGATTCGTTTAGTACTGATAACACACTTGAGGTGGCAAGTCAAGCCGGAGCGAAAATAGCCCAAAGAAAATTTGACGGGTATGCATCTCAACGGAACGCAGCTTTAAGCACAATTACATATAAATATGAGTGGCTTCTTATTCTTGATGCCGATGAGAGAATTCCAGTTGAACTCAAAAATATAATGTTTGATGCTACACAATCGGCATCTCCAAATGTTAACGGTTACCGCATACAACGCAAAGATTTTTTATGGGATTCATGGTTAAAATACTCTCAAATATCACCTTACTACATCAGGTTAATTAGAGTTGGCCATGCGAGATACCATCGTGAAATAAATGAGGTTTTGGAAGTTGATGGAGAAGTAGTTCAACTGTCTGGATATTTTGATCATTATCCTTTTTCCAAGGGATTTACGCATTGGCTAAGTAAGCATAATGTTTATTCCTCGATGGAGGCGCAGAGATGGATAGATGAACACAAGGGAAATGAAAAATTTTCGTTAAAAAAAGCACTTTTTAGCAAAGATTTTTCTGAAAAGCGTTACCACCAAAAGGGGCTTTTTTATAAGATACCGGGCAGGCCGGTAATAAAATGGTTTTATATGATTATATGGAGAAGGGGTTTGTTAGATGGGAACGCTGGTTTCATTTACGCCACTCTCCAGTCGATATACGAATACTTTATCGTACTTAAAACGAAAGAATTGATTGCTAAACAAAATAAGTAGTAGTTTTATTTTTGTTTTTTGTAAAAGGTTATACTATTTTTATTAATATTGTAAATATATTATTGTTTGATTGTCAAAAATTTAAAAATGGATACAAAAAAAATCGCCCTAATAACAGGTATAACAGGCCAGGACGGAGCCTATTTAACAGAACTTTTACTTTCTAAAGGTTACGAAGTCCATGGTATTAAGCGCCGGAGTTCACTGTTTAATACTGATAGGATTGATCATTTATATCAGGATCCACATGACACAAACAAGAGTCTGTTTTTGCATTATGGCGATTTAAGTGATTCAACCAATCTTATACGCATCATCCAGCAAGTACAGCCTGACGAGATTTATAATTTGGGTGCGATGTCTCACGTTAAAGTTAGTTTTGATACTCCCGAGTATACCGCTAACGCCGACGGTATAGGAACTTTAAGATTGTTAGAAGCCATCCGTATTTTAGGATTGGAAAAAAAGACAAAAATATATCAGGCTTCAACATCTGAGTTGTACGGGTTGGTACAAGCCGTTCCTCAATCAGAAACCACGCCTTTTTACCCGCGTTCTCCGTATGCAGTTGCTAAAATGTACGCATACTGGATTACTGTTAATTACAGGGAGGCTTATGGAATTTATGCCTGCAACGGTATTTTATTTAACCACGAAAGCCCTTTACGCGGTGAGACTTTTGTAACCAGAAAAATAACCAGGGCTACAGCTAAAATTGCGATGGGTTTGCAAGATAAATTGTACTTAGGTAACCTTGACGCCCAAAGAGATTGGGGGCATGCCAAAGACTATGTTGAGGCAATGTACCTGATATTGCAACAGGAAGTTGCCGAAGATTACGTGATAGCAACTGGCGTAACAACCCGGGTTAGAGAATTTGTAAGGTTGGCTTTCGCAGAAGTTGGAATTGAAATTGAATTTAAGGGCCAGGGTGTTGACGAAAAAGGATACGTTGTGAGCTGCACCAATCCGGATTTTACCATAGAAATTGGAAAAGAAGTTGTAGCCGTTGACGATAAATATTTTAGGCCAACAGAAGTTGACTTATTGATTGGCGATCCTACCAAGTCAAACACAAAATTAGGCTGGCAGCCTAAATATGATTTACAAGGACTTGTAAAAGAGATGATGGCTGCTGATGTTGATTTGTTCAGAAGAGAAAAGTTATTGAAAGAATCGGGTTACGTTATTAAAAACCAATTTGAATAAATAGTAATCATTAATTTAAAAGGATTGCACCGATGACTTAACCTATTAAGTCATCGGTGCTGTTGTTTAGAATAGCTATAAATGGTTGATAAAAAAAGAATCCTTTTAATTGGACATAACTTCTCGCCCGAACCAACCGGAATTGGAAAGTATAGCGGTGAGATGATGGAATGGCTTGCCCAAAATGGTTATGATTGTACAGTTGTAACCACCTATCCCCATTACCCATATTGGAAGGTGCAAAAGCCCTATAAAAACGGCTGGTACAAAAAAGAGGTATTTACTTATCCTGAAAGCGTTGGAAGCCTTACAGTATACAGATGTCCTTTATACGTGCCCGAAAACCCAACGGGCAAAAGCCGGATGTTACAGGATATTTCGTTCTGGAGTTCCAAATTTTGGATGATACTGAAATTAATGCTTTTTAAACCCAAACACGATTTTATCATAACAGTTGCTCCTCCCTTTCATCTCGGTTACTTAGCATGGTTTTACCGTAAGTTAAAAGGCGGAAAATTAATATATCACATTCAGGATCTTCAGATAGAGGCAGCTCAGGAACTAAAAATCCTTTCGAGTGATAAACTATTTGAAATTTTATATAATGCCGAAAAGGTTTTGTTAAAAAGCAGTGATTTTGTAAGCAGTATTTCAAGCGGAATGATCGACAAAATTAAGCGGAAGGTTAACAGGGATGTGCTTTTTTTTCCAAATTGGGTTGATACATCATACTTTTTCCCCATCGCCGAACGTAATACGCTGAAACAGAATTGGGGTTATAATCCCAATCAATTAATTTGTTTGTATTCGGGTAGCATAGGCGAAAAGCAAGGGCTTGAGAACATCATTCTGGCTGCTGATATTTTGAAGGACGATAAAGACATTCATTTTATTATCTGCGGAACCGGCCCTTATAAAAGTAAGTTGCAGGAATTAGCATCATCAAAAAATTTAACAAATGTTGAATTTTTGCCGCTTCAGGATAAAGAGAAGTTTAACGACTTTTTAAACATGGCTGATCTGCATTTAATAATTCAAAAAGCAAACGCCAGCGATTTGGTTATGCCTTCAAAACTTTCAACTATATTAGCTGTTGGTGGGGTAAGCGTAGTTACCGCGCCTAAGGGTACCTCTCTCCATAAGTTGCTTGAACAATTTGAGGTAGGGTTTATTGTTGAACCTGACGATGTAGTTAAACTTGCCGAAGCCATTGCTGCTATAAAGCAAGAGGATATAAGTGGCAAAAGGATTGCGGCCCGTGAGTATGCGTTACAATATTTAAACATTGATAACGTAATGAATAAATTTATTGAAGATATTTCATAACGCTTTTACCAATACATAGTTAATCAATATGCTCCATGTTTAATCTGTTTAAAAGGTCGCCATTAGTTTCAGACGTTAAATGGATTGGGGTAGACATGCATTCGCATTTATTACCCGGGATTGACGATGGTTCTCCTGATTTGGAAACTTCAATATCCTATATCTCTCAGTTAAACGAACTGGGGTACAGCAAATTTATTTGCACTCCTCATATATTTAAAGAAATCCATCCCAATAGTAGGGAAACAATTTTGCCCGCCCTGCAAGCTGTAAAAAATGCTCTTGTAGAGAGAGGAATTGATGTTGAGATAACGGCGGCGGCAGAATATATGATTAATACGGATTTTGATCCATTGATGGAATCCGATGATTTAATGGTGTTGAACGGCAAACGTGTGTTAATAGAAATGTCGTACATGTTTGAAAGTTATGACATAGAAAAATATATCTTTAATTTAAGGATGAAAGGATATACGCCTATATTAGCCCACCCCGAAAGATATGTTTATTATCATCAGGATTATGAGCGGTATCATCGGTTTATTGATATGGGCTGCTTAATGCAGGTTAATCTGCTTTCACTATCGGGCTATTATGGTAAGGGCATTAAAACCATAGCTTTGAAGTTGATTAAAGAAAACATGATTGATTTGATTGGTACTGATTTTCACAATATAAGGCACTTACAGGCCATTAATGATTTTGTTAAAAGTGGTGCGGCTTACAATTTAATAGGCAAATACCCATTTAAAAACATGCAGTTTTTTGGTGATAATTTATAATAGCTGATAATTTAGCGTTAAATGAATAAGGTAATAGTAATGGGAGCGTCGGGCCAGTTGGGCCAATGTTTAAGATCGGTATCTGGCCAATATCCTGACACTGATGTCATTTTCCCCGGCGAAGGCGAAGCTAATGTTTTAGATATTTACAAATTAGAAGAGTTATTCAAACATCATTTACCACAATATTGCATTAATTGCGCTGCTTATACAGCAGTGGATAAAGCCGAAAGTGACCAAGTGATTGCCGGAAAGGTAAACAAAGAAGGTCCCCAAAATTTGGCAGAGCTATGCAATAAATACAACGCCGTTTTAATCCATATATCAACAGACTTCGTTTTTTCGGGCAATCATCATTTGCCCTACTCGGAGGACGATGTGCCTGCACCCATTAACGTTTATGGTGTAACTAAATTAGAGGGCGAGCAAGTAATAGCTTCATCAACCAGTAAGTTTTTTATCATCAGAACAAGCTGGTTATACTCCGAATTTGGGAATAACTTTGTTAAAACGATGTTGCGTTTAGGGCGCGAAAAAACAGAGCTCAAGGTGGTTGCCGATCAAATTGGCACGCCTACATATGGTGTCGATCTGGCCCATTTTATTTTAAAGATTGTTGATTCGGGTAGCGAATCCTATGGAATATACCATTACAGTAACGAAGGTGTAGCATCATGGTATGATTTTGCCAAGGCCATTTTTGAAATAAGTGAGATTGACATACTCGTTTATCCCGTCCGCTCCTCCGAATTCATTACAGCCGCCCAAAGGCCTTCTTTTTCCGTTATGGATAAGTCTAAGGCAAGAAATGAGTTTAAATTAAATATTCCTTATTGGCGAGAAAGTTTGGTGGGTTGTGTGACTGAAATTAACTAACAGAGCCAATTAGTTAGGCAAATTAATTAAAGTATCGTCTAAAGCATCTTTCACTAAAACTTGATTTTTTCGATCCCAAAGCACTTTTTCTTACAATTACTTCTGTAAACTAACAAAAAATTATAAATTTACTGCGTTAAAACATATCGCTATAATTAATCAACCTTACTGAGATAGTTATTGATTTAGTGAATTAATAGTAGCATATATTGTTTTTATATCTAAACATACCTCCCCTTTTTAGTAAAATTTCTATTGAAGTTTTAAGCCCTTTGCCTTAAACTGCGTATGCAATTAATAATATTTGATGCAGCTTTACTGGGTTTTCTACTTATGAATTTCTAAATATCTATATTCTGTATTAGCGCCAAAGTATAGATTAATAACTAAAACTGAACCAAACCTTCCTGAAATGTATTCTAACGAAAAACTGATACTTGATTTTTATGATAATTTAAGAAAAGGAGATGTTAAAAAAATAGGCAATTTTTATGCCAAAAATGCCACTTTCAGGGATCCGATATTTATTAGTTTAAATGCTTCGCAGGCTAGTGCAATGTGGGCAATGGTTGTTAAAGAAAAGGATTTTCAGATTGACATAAAAAAAATAGATATAAGTGATCGGTTTTTAACTGCCGATTGTACTCTGATCTGGACTTGTGAAAATGGGAAAAAGGTATTAAATGATATAACATCACGTTTTGCCTTTAATACCGATGGTAAGATATTACTGCATTCAAACCATTTTGATGTTTATAAGTTGGTAAAGCAAACAACCGGCACAATAGGGGTGCTATTTGGTTGGACTAAGGTATTGCGTAATAGGACAAGAAGGTTGGCTGCCGAGAAGTTAAACTACTTTATGAAAGAACAGAACTATTGCTTTTGATTTGTGCAATTCCCCCCCCCCCCCCCCACATTTTTAAAAACCGTAGGCTGTTATCGAAGATCGGAATACAGTTCAACCGAATCAATAATTTTTGCAAACTGCTCCGGCGCAAACCATCGTATAGCTTTATCTTTATTAAACCAGGTAAGCTGTCTTTTTGCGAAATGCCTGGTGTTTTGTTTAATTAGGCCTATTGCTGTGGTTAAGTCGGTTTTGCCGTCCAGGTAGTCAAATAGCTCTTTGTAGCCAACGGTGCTGAGGGCATTTAAGTGGCGGTAGGGTAGGAGAGATTCTACCTCGGCCAGCAGCCCTTCATTTATCATATTGTCAACCCGCAGGTTAATTCTTTGGTATAGTAATTCGCGGGGGAGGTTTAATCCTATTTTGATGATGTTGAACGGCCGCTGTTTGGTATTTGCAGTACGATAGGATGAAAATGGTTTGCCTGTACTCTCGGTTACTTCAAGGGCTCTAATGATGCGTTGTGGGTTGTTAACATCTACCTGGGCATAGTATACAGGGTCTATTGCTTTTAAACGCTCTGCAAGAGGGACGATGCCGTCTTCAGAATATTCCGCGTTTAACCGCTCTCTCATTGCTGTATCAACTGGAGGTAATTCGTCAAAGCCTTCGCAAACAGCTTTAATATATAAACCGGAGCCGCCGGCCAATATGGCAACATCGCGCTCTTCAAATAGCTCGTCCAGTAAGGCTAACGTTTGTTTTTCAAAGTCGCCGACATTAAAACTATCGGTAACGGAATGCGAATTTATAAAGTAATGTTTAGCTCGCGATAATTCATCTGGCGTGGGTTTGGCCGTGCCGATTGACATTTCCCGGTAAAACTGACGCGAATCTGCCGAGATAATTACAGTGTTGTAATGATTGGCCAGTTTAATAGCCGTTTCCGTTTTTCCAACTGCAGTTGGCCCGGCAATAACAATTAATGTTTTTTGTTTAAACACTGGCATAGCCTCCTGAAAATCTATTCTATCAATCAATCCTTCAGGGTTAATTATGGCACATTACCCCGTTGTCAATATCGTTAAACGGGGTAATGTGGGCTTTGTGGTATCTATTAATAATCGTCTTTATCGCTGGCATCTTCTTCAAAGCCATCGTTATCGGCAAATTCATCGCCAAACTCATCTTCTTCATCGTCCGAGTCATCACTATCTTTACCTCGAACTACTTCATCCGGATCTGCTACCTCTTCAAAATCTACAGTTTCCTCGGCAACCAGCTCAAGTTGGTTTAAAAAGTCAAAATCGTCATCGGTTGCAACTGCTGCTGTTTCTGTCGGTGTAAATACATTGCCAAACTGTTTAGGTGCTTCTCCAACGCTTTTCGCCACAAAAGGGTAAGTTACGCCGGGAGTTTCGTTTAGTATTTTAATCAGTTCCACATGGAAATCAAACGGGCGATCGAAATTAAAGGTGTAATAAAATTTTTGGTGCGGATCGTCAATAAAGCTGCTCAGTTTTGATTTTTCCATCAAAGGCACGCCGCGGTCTATCCTCCGTTGGCTGGGCATATAGGTAATTTCCTGACCCTTCATCCATTGATCGTTACTGATATAAAACGACGAAGGATAATCGTGCTTGTAACCGGTTGAAAAATGTATCGCCTTGTGCAGATCTTCAAAGGTATGGGTTGATTTAATATCAACTTCCCTTATTACATCGTCATAATCTTCAAAAGAAACTTTAAACCTATAAACAGCCATTACAATTAGTAAATTTTAAAAGTCAAAAATAATATTTTAATCTGATTTTCTGTTTGCCACAACTTTTAAGCCAATTTCTTGTCCTTTTTTAATTGTATAATCAATTGCGGCTTCCCGCGAGTTCAAAATCTCGCCTTCCAATATAGCCTCGCGTATCTTTTGTTTGATAATACCTACCTCACGGCCCTCGTTAATACCAAAAAGTTCCATAATGTCCAACCCGCTAACCGGCGGTTGCCAGTTACGTATTTTATCGCGCTCTTCTACCTGCTTCAATTTTTGCTGTACGAGCTCAAAATTATTGCGGTATTTTTTTATTTTGTATTCGTTTTTGGTAGTTATGTCTGCTTTGCACAACAACATCAGGCTATCAATATCGTCGCCGGCTTCAAATAGTAATCGCCGCACTGCCGAATCGGTAATAATATCCTGCGCCAAAACAATGGGGCGCAAATGCAATTGAACCAATTTTTGCACCAGCTTCATTTTTTCATTAAGCGGCAGTTTAAGCTGCGCAAATATTTTAGGCACCATTCGTGCGCCTTTATCTTCATGGCCGTGAAACGTCCAGCCATGTCCTTCTTCAAAGCGTTTAGTGGCTGGTTTGGCAATATCATGCAAAATTGCCGCCCAACGCAGCCAAAGGTCGGTTGTAGTTTCAGCAATATGATCTAAAACCTGTAGCGTATGATAAAAATTATCCTTGTGGCCTTTCCCTTTAATAAATTCCACACCATACAGATCAACCATTTGCGGAAAGATCACCTTTAGCAAGCCGGTATCAAACAATAATTCAAAGCCAACTGAAGGTTTTGCCGATAGGATGATTTTATTCAACTCATCTGTTATCCTTTCCTGCGATACTATGCCGATGCGGTTAGTGTTGGTTTTGATTGCTGCAAGTGCAGTTTCGTCAATATTGAAATTAAGCTGCGATGCAAAACGGATGGCGCGCATAATTCGTAAGGGATCGTCCGAAAACGTTTCTACCGGGTCTAAAGGGGTACGAATCAATTTGTTTTGCAGATCGTTGATACCACCAAAGGGATCAATTAACTGGCCAAACTGCTCGGGATGTAAGGCAATGGCTAAAGCGTTTATGGTGAAGTCGCGCCGTTTTTGGTCGTCTTCTAAAGTGCCGTTCTCAACAATTGGCTTGCGCGACTCTGCCCGGTACGATTCTTTCCTGGCACCAACAAATTCTATCTCCAGGTCGTGATACCTGAGCATAGCTGTACCAAAATTTTTAAATACCGAAAGCGGCACCTTTAGCTGCGAAGCAATTAGCTCGGCAAAAGCAATACCATTACCTATCACAACAACATCAATATCCTTGGATGGGCGGTTTAGGTACAAATCTCGTACAAAACCACCTATAACATAGGCGTCCATGCCGGTTTTACCCGCCGCCTGCGATATAATGTTAAAGATAGGATGTTGCAGATGTTGTTTCATTTAGTTCCTGCCGATGCGGTTAGCCCGGTTTTGCAAACCGCAAAGTTAATTAAATAAGCCTTTAGCCGGGTTATTATTTACGGATAAACTCAAAACGCCCGTCGGGCTCGAGTCTCATAATAGTTGATGGCTTTTTTTCCGAAAGGTCATGCTGTTCCAGGTCAACCACATAATCCACACCGTTTATAATGTCTGCCGATACGGCATTGAAGTTTTTTGGCGAAGCTTGTCCGCTGATATTTGCCGAGGTGGACACAATTGGTTTGCGCAAACGCTGTATCAGTTGTTCGCAAAACTGGTGCCTGGCAACTCTTATGCCTACACTACCGTCTGCGGCAATTAAATTAGCAGCTATGTTGCGGGCGCCTGGCATTACTAAGGTTAGCGGGTTTTCGTTAAACTCAATTAAATCGTAGGCAATATCGGGCACTTCGGTAATGTAAGTTTGCAGTTTACTGTCGTTATCAACCAAAACAATCATGCTTTTGGTTTCATCACGCTGTTTGAGAGTGTATATTTTTTTAACGGCATCGGCATTGGTGGCATCGCAACCAATACCCCAAATTGTATCGGTAGGGTACAAAATTATACCTCCGTTTTGTAATACTTTTAATGCTTTGGCAACTTCGTCTTTAAGCATGGTTTAATACATTTTTGTAAAGGTTTAATAATTGGGTAGCCAGGTTTTTGTTATCAAACTTGCGTGCATAATTCAGGCCCTTATCTACCATGGTTTGTCGCAGTACCTTGTCTGTCAGGATTAAGTTTATCTTTCGTGCCAAATCATTTTCGTCATCCGGCTCAACATATAAACTATCCGGGCCGCCTGCTTCTTCAAGGCACGAACCGCTGGCGGCAATAACAGGTGTGCCCGAAACCAAGGCTTCCAGAACGGGTATCCCAAAGCCTTCATAACGCGAAGGATAAACAAATACCTGCGCCAACTGGTAAATAGCCGGCAAATCTGCAAAAGCAACATCGCTCAGGAATAGTACCCGATGGTAAAGCTGATGTTGTTTAATATATTGCTTAACTTCATCGGCATAAGCAGTATCCTTGCCAACAACTACCAGTTGGATGTTAATTGGTAGCAGCGTTAATGCTTTTACAGCCAGCAATAAGTTTTTACGTTCTTCAATAGTGCCTATCGTAAGCAAAAAATTTAGCGGCAACGCATACTTTAGTTTGATCTCGTTTTTTTTCTCCGGGCTTTGTACAACTTTAAAGCTCTCGTCGCAATCCTGATAAACGGTTTCAATTTTAGTCGGGTTAACTTTTAAAAGCTCTATCAGGTCGGCCTTTGTTTTCTCGCTTATCGCGATGATCTTATCGGCATGTTTGCAGGCATATTTTATTTTTGCAGCATAAATTTTACGGCTAACAAAATCAAAATACTGCGGAAAACGCATAAAGATGAGGTCGTGTATGGTTACTACCGATTTAATACCGCTGTGATGAATACCCAGCGGCAACTCATGGCTTAAGCCATGATACAATTCAATACCATCTCGTTTAAGGTTTTTCACCACAAATATACTTCGCCATAGTGCCGTAAATAGTTTACTTGTAGGTGTTACGGTGGTAGTTGCCGGTAGTGGTGTGGTAAAATTGTTTACTTTGCCCGGCCTTGTTTTAGGAGTGTATAAGAAATAAATATTGTGGGGGTAGTACAAAGTCATCATTTTGATAACACCCCGGCTATAATTACCCAGGCCGGTTGTGTTTAAAAACGCTCTTTTGGCTTCGTATCCTATACGCATTGTTAGTTTTTAAGTTATCGGTTTATGTTTCTTAAATATCTGTTTGATAAGATGTTTCTGAATAAACAAACCGATAACTATTAAATATAACCAACCATTGTTTTTATACCGCTACGTTGTTTTCGCGCAGAGCATTGTTTAATGATGTTTTTTTATCGGTAGACTCTTTACGCTTACCAATAATTAATGCGCAGGGAACATGGTATTCGCCTCCGGGAAATTTTTTAGGGTACGATCCTGGTATAACTACCGATCGCGCCGGAACAAAGCTTTTATATTCAACAGGTGGGTCTTGCGTTACATCAATAATTTTGGTTGAAGCCGTTAAAACAACATTGGCTCCTAAAACCACTTCGCGTTCTAAATGCACGCCTTCTACAACAATAGCGCGCGAGCCCAAAAAGCAATTATCTTCAATAATAACAGGCGCACCTTGTACAGGTTCTAAAACCCCGCCTATACCAACACCGCCGCTTAGGTGTACATGTTTACCAATTTGCGCGCACGACCCTACAGTTGCCCAGGTATCAACCATAGTGCCTTCATCAACATACGCACCAATATTAACGTACGATGGCATCATGATAACGCCTTTAGCCAAAAACGCACCATAACGGGCAATGCCATGTGGTACAACGCGCACGCCCAATTGCTTGTAATTGGTTTTTAACTTCATTTTATCATGAAAAACAAATGGGCCAACCTTTATTTCTTCCATTTCGCAAATAGGGAAGTATAATATCACTGCTTTTTTTATCCATTCGTTAACGTGCCAGCGGCTGCCAATCATTTCGGCAACGCGCAGCTCGCCCCTGTCAAGGCGCTGTATAACGGTTTCAATAGCTTCGGTATATTCTTTAAAAGTGAGCAAATTCCTGTCAACCCAGGCGTCTTCAATTAATTTTTTAAGGTCTTGCATTTGTTGATATTTTTAACAAAATAAATGATTTCTGTAGCTTTTTAATGGCTTTTGATAATAAAACGACGAAGATAATAAAAAATGAAGTATAGGCTGTTTTAAAGATGAGAATGTACAGTTAGGTGGCCTGGTTATTTGATGTTTGCCTTACATTGCTGATTTGTTACCTATTTTTATGACTTTTGTAGATACTTGAATTATGGCTGAAAAAGAAAAACTCCGCATTGATAAATACTTATGGGCAATTAGGGCATTTAAAACGCGTACGCTTGCCGCGGATGCCTGCAAGGCGGGCCGGGTTAAACTAAACGGAAATAATATAAAGCCCTCGCACGAAGTGCATATTGATGAAATTTACCAGATAACAAAAGGTGCCGACCGGAAGACGATAAAGGTAACGGGCTTGTTGGAAACCAGGGTTGATGCTAAAAAGGCAGTAGGCTTTTATGAAGACATTACACCTGTTGAGCAAACGCAGGCGTTTAAAACCATGTTTCATGCGCCCATGTTGAGCCGCGACAGGGGCGCGGGGCGGCCCACAAAAAAAGATAGGCGGGAGATAGACGACCTTAAAGACGATTTTTTTGAGTAATTTATCGTTTTCCTTAATAAAATGTAAAACAAAGCAACCTAAACGTGGTTATTTGCGTATATACGGTTATTAAAAAAAACTAAACATCTATCCTATGCATTATCACTACAAATCATTGTTTGCAAGGCAAACTACGCGTTTTTTAAAACAGTACGCACCTACATTTGAGGAATTTGGAATTCCGATTAGAAATTTGGACAATTTTAAATTGTTTTAGCCTTTTTTCTATCATTAACTAAAAAAAAACATATTTTTTTTATTATTTCTTTACAAGTAATACAATAATTTGTATTTTTATGTAAATATTTATGATTTAAACGATTACGTTAATTTATATTTTCACCAAACGAAAATTGCAGTCTATGAAATTTAAAACTTATCTACTTTTTAAAAATAAAACATACTTATTTTCATTTATGGTAGTTATGCTGGCAAGTATTCTTTGTCCGCATAGGGGCTACAGCCAGGTCGACTATTATTACGGCCAGCATAAAAGAGGCTTGTCTATAGGTATCGGTGGCGGTGTATCTATCTTAAACGCCCACTACCGCGACAATCCTTTAAGCGGCGTGGGCCTGGTTAAAGTTGATTACGACTTT
Organism: Mucilaginibacter gracilis; assembly: GCF_003633615.1. Classification (NCBI taxonomy): domain Bacteria; kingdom Pseudomonadati; phylum Bacteroidota; class Sphingobacteriia; order Sphingobacteriales; family Sphingobacteriaceae; genus Mucilaginibacter; species Mucilaginibacter gracilis. Next base: position 2,787,667 of record NZ_RBKU01000001.1, read on the forward strand.
ACCCAATATATCAGCGTTGGCGTTGAAGGGCAAATGGGCCAGTTACTGGGCCAGGACGTGGTGCCAAACCGGCAATATTTTCCTTTTTCGCTCGATAATTATTCGTCAGTGAGTTTGGGCGTGCGCGTTAGCGTAGGTGCCATTAAAGATTACCCTACTTCTACCGCTTTGCAGGATGTGATAAAAAAGATATATCTTGGAGTTGGCGGAGGTGTAGTGATGACGCACATTTCATTGGGCGATTACAGGCTTTCAACTAACAAGGGAAGCTATAGTACCCCCCAAATGGACAAAACCTGTTTCGTTATACCGATCAACATCGGCACCAATATTAATTTACCCGGCATACTCGGCGCAGACAAGCTGGAGCTGAACCCCAACTACCAGTTCAATTATTCACGGGATCAATATCTTGACGGAATCGGACCGGCCGATCAATATACCAAGCATGATTATACCGGTTATTCCCTGATATCGTTAACTTTAAAATATAAATTCTAATAACAAAATTCCTGAGCGTAGTTTTGTTGATACAGCCATTTAATTATTCAAATATAAAAGATGAGTGCAAATTATAGAAAGATAGCCATTATTCTTGGATCGGCATTGTTTTGTGCGTGTAAAACGTCAAAAATCATATATGAGGTACCAACTGATGTAAGGCCGTACACGGGTAAAACCCTTACCGCCCCTCCGGGCATGATCTATATTCCGGCAGGTACCATATACGAAAGCAGCACCATAAAAGATTCTATAAACGCCGATACCAGCACGCGCCGGGTGAGCTTAAGTTCCTTTTTTATGGATATGACCGAAGTAAGCAACAAACAATACCGCAAATTTGTGGATTGGGTTGCCGATTCTGTTGCTGTGACCACCTATTTAAAAAACGATCCCAAATTCTTTTATAACGCCAAGCTGAAAAGCAAAACCGCCAGTGCTAAGGGTGCTAAGGCCGATTCGGTTGCCCGGATGATTAACTGGCGCAATATCGATATCAATGGTAAGGTTCCGTTCTGGCAGTCGCACAGCGAAAAATTCCCCGGCCTGGTATCTATGGTTAACGGAAGGAAAACGCTGAACAAGGATATGCTCAAATTTGCTTATACACATGTGCAGGCAGGCGGGCCCAATGCAGGCAAATCAGTAACCGATACCATCAAGATAATGCCCGATAATAACGTTTGGCAGGAAGATTTCCCGAATTCACAGTCAGACTTTTTGGTGAATAACTATTTCCAGTTGAAAGGCTTTGATAATTACCCCGTTGTTGGTGTAACCTGGAAACAGGCCCGTGCCTATACCGGCTGGAGAAATATCATCAGTGCCAGCACCCTGGACAGGAGTTTGGTAGAACTGGGCCTTTCGTTCAGTTTGCCTACCGAGGCCCAGTGGGAATATGCAGCATCGGGCGGTGAGCAAAACATGGAAAATGCAACAGGCAACGTTCAGTCCAAAGATCAGAACGTGGTACCGTCATACATCCAGAAGAAAACAAAAAAGATATTACCGATAGCCAACTTTAAACAGGGCGAAGGTGATTATACCCGGGATGGAGCCATCCAAACGGTACCGGTAAAATCATACGCGCCAAACGTGTTCGGCCTGTATAACATGGCCGGTAACGTAGCCGAGTGGGCCCTTGATGCCTACAGCCCTTCGGCTTTTGAATTTGTTGAAGACCGCGACCCGGTATTGTTACTGGATGCAACAGATGAGGATGCCGACGTGATGAAACGTAAAGTAGTAAGAGGCGGATCATGGAAAGATAATGCAACCGACCTGAATACGGCAACCCGTAATTACGAAGTACAGAATGTGGCCCACTCTTACATCGGCTTCAGGTGTACGATGGCAGCTCCGGATCTGATTACCGAACAGGTAGGAACCCGGAAATACCTTGCTCCCAAAAAGGACAAGAACGCCAAAGTAAAGGCAAGCGGAAAATAGTGACAAAGGCAAGTAAAATTGAATAGGAACAGCAACGTACCCAGTATGAAAAAGAAATTTATTATTGTTTTGTTTATTACATTAGCGGCAAGCTTAACCCTGATGGCCCAAACCAAAAAGAAAAAAGCAAAGGCCCGTACCACGGCTAAAAGAACAATTCACACGGTAAGAACAAAACCCAAACCAAAACCGGTTGATACTACAGCAAAAGCTGCAGTTAACCCCGTGGTTGTTTTGCCGGCAAACAATAAGATAGACACCATCAGGTCGGTGCCTGATAGCGGCGACGGGTATTTGAAAAGTATTGTGCTAACCAAGGCCAGGCCCTTCCCTATATTTGAGCCAAGCCCCAATAACATCAAATACTATCACCAGTATAAACGCGATATCAGCTTTAAAGATGCCCGTAATGCCAAGTTTAATACCACAGGCGCCACCCTCATCGAAGCTATTTTACAGGGCGTTAAAGATCACATCATCACAGCTTATGACCCTACTGCCGTAACCAAAATTAACCCTACAGGTGATGCATTTACCATCCCGATGACGTATAACCAGCTGATGGGCCATTTGGTAGATACCGCACTGGTTGACCAACTGGATAAGGATGGTAACAAGATAGGCAGCGTAAAGCAACTGAATGATTTCAGTCCGGATAAAGTGGTAGGTTACCGCATTAAAGAAGATGTTTACTACGATAAACAACGGGCCAAGGTAGAAACCCATATTGTAGGTATTGCACCCCTAATTACCCTGAAACTATCAAACGGAGATACCGTGGGTACACAGCCGGTATGCTGGTTGCGCTACAGCCAGTGCCGTATTGTATTTGCCAAAATGGACGTATCAGACCCGGACCACAATATGTTTGACGTGAGTATGGATGATATGTTCCTGCAGCGCCAGTTCAACAGTGTAATTGTTGAGGAATCTAATCCGAAAGGCAACCGCATTAAGGACTACATGAAAACCCCGGAAGACCAGGCTAAAGAAGCGGCCCGTATAGAAAAGAAACTGGCCGATTACAAGAAAAACATGTGGAACTACCGCACCGATATTACTGCCGTTTCGGTACCCGATAAAACCAAAACTACCAAACCTAAAAAAACAACTAATGACAATAACACTGGTACGCCTGTGAAGCAATAAACAGAAAAAAATAAAATATGATAAACCAAAAAGGGTTTGAATCTAATTGATTCAAACCCTTTTTGGTTGTATACACTTGGTTAAAAGTTAATACTCTGTTTTACTCTCAGATATTTCCCATAGTTTAAAAGCACCCTGAGCCTCATCGCGAAGGAGCTGAACTATTGGTAACTTCCTGTCGGTCATTTCGCAGGCAATTTCCTCGTAAATAAATTTATCATCAAAACCTATTGCGGCTGCGTCAACTTTGTTGTTTGCGTAATATATTTTGTCTATCCGGGCCCAATAAATAGCACCCAGGCACATGGGGCAAGGTTCGCAACTGGTATAAATTACACATCCTTCCAAAACAAAGGTTTCCAGTTCCTGGCAGGCTAAACGTATTGCCGATACCTCGGCATGCGCCGTAGGGTCGTTTTGCGGAACAACTTTGTTGGCGCTGCGCGCTATAACCATTCCGTTTTTTACAATAACAGCTCCAAAGGGGCCCCCTTGTCCCTGCCTCACATTGTGTTCAGATAGCTCTATGGCCATCCGCATAAATTTTTCGTGCTCTTTGTTGTCCATATGTTTGTATCAATAAAAAAACCCCAACTATATAGCTGGGGTTTAACTATTTTGTTGTGTAAATATTGTTATTTCTTGTCTTTTGCGTATAAATCATTCAGTCTTTTTACAACGTCCTGGGTTACATCCAGGCTTGGGTCGCCAAATAAAACTGTAGGGTTTGCTTTCGAATAAGTTAAAACTAATTTATAACCTTTTTCTTTAGCATATTGTTTTGCAAAATCAGCAATCTTATCATAAAGTTTGCTTTGTTCTGATGCACTTTCGTTTTGGAATTGAGCATTAGCATTTTGCTCATATGTTTGTAATTCTTGTTGTTTACGGCCCAAACGTTGCTCGGTGGATGCTCTTTGGTCGGCACTCATGGTTTGCGCACCTTTTTGGTAATCACCAACTTCACGTTGAAAGGCTTGTTTTTTTGAAATCACGTCGTCATTTGCCGATTTTCCTTTATCCTGCAAACGTTTAGCCATATCCTTGGCATATTCATAGTTATGTACCAGCGTATCCGAGTTCACATATACTATCTCAGCTTTTTCGGGCACTGCGGTGGCGGTTGCTGGTTTGCTTGTGTCTGTTTTAGTTGGGTTACATGCCACTACGGTAGCCACTATTGCTACGGCAAGGCTTGTTTTAATTAATTTGGAAACTGAGGTTTTCATTTATTGAACTTAAAAATTTTGACAAAGATAAACTTTCGGTACAAGTATCCTAATCTTTTGAAAATTCCGGGAATTGTAATGTTTACAAAATTAATGAACAAATAAATACAAACCCGCGCTGTGGCTTGCCTGTTATTTAAGCGGGCAGGTTATTATTACAAGTTGTTTGGGCGCGCCAATAGTAACAAAGTGAGCATGTTTAGAACGATATTTAGCGGAGCGTCTTTTTATCAACAATAACCCATATCTCAGCCAATTTTTGTATTTTTGAAGGTTGTTGATTTTATATTAATTATGAGCGAAGAAAACGAAGATATTAACGAAGAACAAGTAAATAAACCCGAAGAAAAAGAAGATAAATCTACTTATAATGCGGATAATATACAGGTTTTAGAAGGTTTAGAGGCCGTACGTAAGCGCCCCTCTATGTATATTGGCGATACAGGCGCAAAGGGCCTGCACCACTTGGTTTACGAGGTTGTAGATAACTCTATTGATGAGGCCTTAGCAGGCCATTGCGATACCATTAATGTTTTTATTCACGAAGGTAACTCCATTACCGTTATTGATAACGGGCGTGGTATACCTACAGGTATCAATAAAAAAGAAAATAAATCGGCACTGGAAATTGTAATGACAGTGTTGCATGCCGGTGGTAAGTTTGATAAGGATACTTACAAGGTATCGGGCGGTTTGCATGGTGTGGGTGTAAGTTGCGTTAACGCGTTATCAACCCACATGAAAACGTTGGTGTACCGCGAAGGCAAAATATTTACCCAGGAATATGAAAAGGGTAAACCTATGTTTGAGGTTAAAGAAATCGGCGTATCCGACCATACCGGTACTACACAAACTTTCCAGCCCGACCCGGAAATATTTACCTTAACCCTCGAATACAAATACGAAACATTAGCGGGCCGCTTGCGCGAATTGTCTTTCCTCAACAAAGGCATCAAGTTAACTTTAACCGATGAGCGTGTTGTGAACGAAGATGGCAGTTTTCTTAACGAAGTATTTTTCTCGGAAGGCGGCTTGCAGGAGTTTGTAGCTTATTTGGACAGCACCCGTACATCTATCATACCCGAGCCAATTTATCTGGATGGTATTAAAAATGGTATCCCGGTTGAGCTGGCTTTCCAGTATAATGATACTTACAGCGAAAACGTACATAGCTACGTAAACAATATCAATACCATTGAGGGTGGTACACACGTAGCAGGTTTCCGCCGTGGGTTAACCCGTACTTTAAAGGCTTATGCCGATAAATCGGGATTGTTGAAAAACATGAAGGTTGAAATTACAGGTGATGATTTCCGCGAGGGATTAACTGCTGTAATTTCGGTAAAAGTACAGGAGCCGCAATTTGAAGGGCAAACCAAGGGTAAGTTGGGTAACAACGAAGTGATGGGCGCCGTTGATATGGCTGTTGGCGAAATATTGGGTAACTTTTTAGAAGAAAACCCTAAGGAAGCCAAGTTAATTGTTGGTAAAGTTATTATTGCAGCGCAGGCACGTGCTGCGGCCCGTAAGGCCCGCGAAATGGTGCAGCGTAAAAACGTAATGGGCGGTTCGGGCTTACCTGGTAAACTGGCCGATTGCGCCAATAGCGATCCGGCCGTTTGTGAATTGTACCTAGTGGAAGGTGACTCGGCGGGTGGTACCGCCAAAATGGGCCGTAACCGCGAATACCAGGCTATTTTGCCATTACGTGGTAAAATACTGAACGTGGAGAAAGCCATGGAACACAAAATTTACGAGAACGAAGAAATCAAGAACATGTTTACCGCTCTGGGCGTAAGCATAGGCACCGTTGATGATGTGAAAGCATTGAACCTTGATAAACTGCGTTACCACAAAATTGTTATCATGACGGATGCCGACGTTGATGGTAGCCACATTACAACATTGATTCTTACTTTCTTCTTCCGGTATATGAAAGCCTTGGTTGAAAACGGCTATGTATACATTGCGTCGCCACCGTTATACCTGGTTAAAAAAGGTAAAGATCAGGAATATTGCTGGACCGAAGACCAACGCCTAAACGCCATACAGCGTTTAAAGGGTGCCGGTAAAGAAGATAGCGTACACGTACAACGTTATAAAGGTTTGGGTGAGATGAATGCCATACAACTATGGGACACTACCATGAACCCCGAAACCCGCACCCTGCGCCGCGCTACAATAGATAACGCAGCCGAATGCGACCATACTTTCTCCATGCTAATGGGAGATGAGGTTGCCCCGCGCCGCGAGTTTATTGAAAAAAATGCCAAATACGCAAGGATAGATATTTAAGGCTTCCGCGGAAACCGAACATATTTAAAACCCATATAAATATTATTTATTACAAGCCAGGCTCACGCCTGGCTTTTCTATTTTTGTAGTATTACATTTAATTATCGGGCGGACACCCTAACTTGATTGCATTTTGCAAATAGTAAAATGTAATATTTGGTGTAATATGCTGCAATCGTTTGCATAAGTTATATATATTTAGCCTAAATTTTTTTAATGATGAGAATCAAAAAAGGTGTAATAACTGCTGCGGCTCGCGGGCAGAGGTTGTATCCTGTTGCGGATACCGTTCAAAAGGCAATGCTCCCCGTTATTGATATTGACGGTTTGCACAAGCCTGTTATACAAATAATTGCAGAAGAGGCCTTTGCAAGTGGGATTGAAGAAATATGTGTGGTTTGTGCACCCGGGGATGGCGAAAGGTATGTAAGTTCGTTTACCTCTTTACGCGATAACTTGCTGAGTTCGTACAACAGTATCGACTGGGCGAAAAAACAGGCAGAGGGTATAGATTACTTTTTAAATCATATCCAATTTGTTGAGCAAACGGAGCCGCTGGGCTACGGTCACTCGGTTTATTGTGCCAGAGAATTTGTTAATAACGAACCCTTCTTGCTGCTTTTGGGCGATTATCTTTACATATCGGCCTTGCAAAAACGCTGTGCCGCCCAGTTGCTTGAACTGGCAGCACAAGAAAACTGTTCGGTATCAGCCTCTAACCCTACAATAGAACATCAGATTGGCCGCTACGGCACCTTAACAGGTAAACAGGTAGCCAATACCAGTGGAATTTATGAAATAGAAAAGATAATTGAAAAGCCATCACTGAGTTTGGCCGAACTGGAACTATCAACCCCCGGCTTGCGTGTGGGCTACTACCTCTGTTTTTTTGGGATGCATGTATTTACACCGGTTATTTTCGATTTGCTACAAAAGCAGATAGAAAATAAAAACTACCTGTTAACGCCTGCTTTGCAGGAACTGGCTTCGGTAGATCGATATCTTTCGCTCGAAGTGAAGGGTAAACGTTATGATTTGAGCCGGAAAAATGGTTTGTTACGTGCGCAAATAGCCCTTGGCCTTGCCGGCGAAGCACACGACGAAACGCTCACCACATTGGTTGAAGCCTTAGCCGAGGCAAACGAATTAAAAAAATAAGCTGTTCAAAATGAATCTTTTCGTCCACACCATAACCTCCACAGATCCTAAGGTACGTAATCAGTCGTTTTACCAGCTTGCGGGTCAACTCAAATCAGATGAGCTTTTAAAAGCCTTGCTCGAACTGGATACCTTCCGTAAAGAAACCCTCAATTTATATGATAAGGTAAGGGCTATTTTGTTTTTGTACGCAGGTTTCAGGTTTTTTTTGGTCAAATCTCAAAATACACCCGTAACCGGTAAAATTCCGTATCATGGCTTTGAGGACTTGCTTGCACGGAGGTTTGAGCATGCCATCAGTGTTTTTTTAACTGAATTAAAAGTTTCGGGCCCAAGTGCAACATTGTACAGCGCGTTGGCCGAGGCCTATCATAATTTATCGTTCCAAATTTTGGCCGATCAGGTGCGCAAAAGTGTGCGTGCAAGCAAGGGCAACCAATGGATGTTTCGTGTGGGGCACCAGGAAGAACATCCGGTACGCATTCATCCACAATTGCTTATCCTTAAAGATAATACTATTTTTTATCCCATCCTGCACGAAAATACATCAGTACGGATGGACCTTACGCATAGCGGATGGTCGGATATTTTTTTCCTCGGGATGGATTACCCCGAAGGAGCACGTGTAATTAACCTCTCTATAGATCTTGGTGTTTTTGGCCGGGATAAGGAGATAAGGCCACCCCTGCACAGTTACCTGCGGGTAATTCCGGAGCCGGTTATCCGCGTAACCAGTATTGATCTTAATACAACTAAAGATATTACAGATCTGGCCGATTTATTCAATTTCGGGAATGATTACCTAAGTCTCATCAAAGCAGGTATTATTGCTTCAGGGTTTATTCCACCTTCTTTCGAAGGTACCAACCAATCCTTGCCCGGTATATTGGCCCAAATTATTGCGCCTGGGATGGGTATAGAATTGGTTACACGCGTTAATGATATTCCTAAAGGTTCGCGTTTCGCTGTCTCCACAAATCTGCTTGGTTCCATCATTAGTTTATTGATGCGGGCAACCGGGCAAACCCAAAAACTGGAAGGCGGTTTAATTGAGACCGAGCGGCGTTTGGTTGCGTCGCGCGCTATATTGGGTGAGTGGATTGGCGGCTCGGGCGGCGGCTGGCAGGATTCGGGCGGTGTTTGGCCCGGTATCAAAGCTATTCAGGGCACGTTTGCGCAGGTTGGCGATCCTGAATACAACATCAGCAAGGGAACGTTACTACCCCGTCATCAAATTTTAGAGGGCGAACAGGTAGGCGCTCAAATGGCCGAAAAAATAATGAATTCGTTAGTGCTGATGCACGGCGGTATGGCATCAAACGTGGGTCCTATTTTGGAAATGGTGACCGAAAAATACCTGCTCCGCGGCGAGCAGGAATGGCACGCCCGCCAGCAAACCAATTTAATATTTGATAATATATTGGCAGCCATTAAAGACGGCGACATCAAAAAGCTGGCTACCAATACCGAAAATAACTTTAACGGCCCTATTAAGGCCATTATCCCCTGGGCAACAACCTATTTTACCGAACAGATTATCGAAAAAGCTAAAAAACAATTTGGCGAAAATTATTACGGTTTTTTGATGCTCGGCGGCATGTCGGGCGGGGGGATGGGTATGTTTGTGAACCCGGATAAGTATCAGGATTATAAACAGGCTGTACTCGATATTTTGCAAACTACCAAAAACGAATTATCCGATTCATTGCCCTTTGCCATGCAACCCGTGGTTTATAACTGGAGCATTAACCAGCATGGTACATGGAGCAATTTGTTACATGGTTACGATGCCCTGATGCCGGAGCAATACTATGCGATACATGTTTCGGAAATGGTGCGGAAAGAGCCCGCGTCTATCAACTATATCAGGCGAGCCGAGGTTGACCGGTTTACTACTTATTGCGAACAAAATAACCTGGCCTATCCTCTGTTGCGCACCATTATCAGCAATTTGTTTAAAGTGTCCGACCCGGCATCTCATGGGGGGCGCAGGGCCGAAGATGACAAAGCCGATCTGATCAAAAAGATGAACGGGTTCGACCATATTCAGCATGAAGAAATCAGGGAGCAGTTGCAAAAGGGGCAAATTAGTTTACTAAACAACCGGTTACCAATTGAGACCAGCATAGAAGATGTGTTGCCTACCGATGTTGTTAACTATGAAAACCTTTCACCGGGCAAAAAAAGGGGAGAAGAAGCCCTGCGTAATGGCAAGGTTGCCGTAATGAGCCTTGCCGCGGGAGTTGGCAGCCGGTGGACAAAAGGGGCCGGTGTAATTAAAGCACTCAACCCGTTTGTGGTATTGCAAGGTAGCCATCGTAGCTTTTTGGAGATACACCTGGCCAAAACACGTAAAGCTGCCGGCCAATATCATACCACTATTCCGCATATTGTTGCCACAAGTTATCTAACGCATCAGGCCATCCGTAAAAAGTTACACCAAGCCCATAATTATGGGTATAGCGGAAAGGTATTGCTGTCCGAGGGCCGGTCTATCGGTCAGCGTTACATCCCAACCGAGCGCGATTTGCGTTTTATGTGGGAGGAAATGCCTCAGGAACTTCTGGATGATAACAAACAGAAAGTTTTAGAAGCGGTACGATCAAGCATGATAGAATGGGCGAAGCGAAAGGGCGAAGCCACCGATTACGAGGACAATATTGCCGCACAACGTTTTTCGCCCCTTGGGCACTGGTACGAGATATCAAACCTTTTACGTAACGGTACCCTGGCAGAGCTTTTGAAAACCGACCCGCAATTGAAAACCATTATGCTGCATAATATTGATACGCTTGGCGCGGATGTTGATTTGAGTATTTTGGGGTATCATTTGGAATCGGGCAATGCGCTCACCTTTGAGGTGATACCGCGCCGCATTGAAGATCAGGGCGGCGGTTTGGCACGTGTAAACGGCCATGTAAGGCTGATGGAGGGCTTGGCGCAGCCACGTGAAGAGGACGAACTTGGCCTGAGCTATTATAACACCATGACCACCTGGATACAGATAGACCCTTTGCTAAAACTGTTTGGGCTAAGCCGCGAGGACCTTCAAAAAGCCGACGAAGCTGTTTTAGCCAAAGCAGTAAGAAGTATTGCCAAACGAATGCCAACCTATGTAACCATTAAAGATGTTAAGTACCGCTGGGGCCATGGGCAGGAAGATATTTACCCTGTTGCACAAATTGAAAAATTATGGAGCGACATGTCGTCTCTTACCAATATCCAATGCGGCTACGTTGTTGTACCCCGTTTCCGAGGCCAGCAAATGAAGGATCCGGCGCAATTAGATTCGTGGGTTACCGATGGCGGTAAGGACTTTGTGGATAGTTTATGCCACTTTGAGTAGCTATTTGGGGTTAAGTTAATATTTAAGTTTCTCCCGTTTTGGATTTATTACATCTTGTAATAAATCCTTGTTTTTTTGATTTTATTATATAGGTATTTTTTTAGTTAAATAATAATCAAATGTAGAAATTTTAAAAACCAAAGCGAATATTTATTAATCTATTTTATATAATAAAAACTACAGGTTAATAACCTGACGAGTAATTTTTTATCACTTTCTTAACTCTGTTTCCAGTCGCATAAAGAACCAAAAAAACAGAAAATTAAAAGTTTAAATATTTTCCGACGATTGTATTTTTTTTATAGAGTAATATATATATTTACTCTTGTTTTTAACGATATTCAGCATTTAGCCTTTGCATGGCTATAAATATGATTTTTATTAAAACAATAAAAAAAACCACTCATGAATAAATATTTACTTTTTATTGTACTTTGTTTTTCCCCGTTTTTATTAAAGGGGCAATGTTTAACCGGTTGGCTTTATAAAGCTCCTATAACCGTTTCAAACTCAAATGGAAGTGCGTTAGCCGATTTTCAGGTTAGTATTACCTTGAATACCCAAGCGCTAATATCGGCTGGCAAGATGAATGCTGCCGGCAACGATATTCGCTTTGTTGATGGAAGCTGCACTAATTTACCTTATTGGATAGAAAGCGGCATAAACACCGCCAATACTATTATTTGGGTGAAGGTTAACTCGGTACCTGCTAATGGCACCAATACCATTTATTGCTACTATGGCAATAGCGCAGCAGCGGCGGCAACAGACGGAAATGCTACCTTTATGTTATTTGACGATTTTGACGGCGGTACGCTTGATGCTTCAAAATGGACAGCCTATGGAAGTCCGTACAGTATTTCGGGAGGCTCCATTTCATTTCAAGCATCCTCGGCTTCAAGTGTAGTACGGTCTAATGCTTCTTTGCCTGGTCCATACGTAAGCGAAATTAAAGCAAATTCTACGTCGGGCAATTGGCCCAGCTTGGCGCAAGTTAATTCCGGAACTTTTAGTGGTTCAGCACTTTTCCAGGGTGGTACAACAATGTACTTAGGTGTCATTTTAGCGTCTGGATCCGACTATGCTGGCAATTTTAGTTCAAGTACAAATTTGGGAAACACAACAGGTTTGTGGAGTTTGGTAACCATTGATGCAACCCATCAAAATGGCAGTTGGCCTGGTGGTGCACTGGCTAATATAAATTTAGCTCAAGCCCCTTCCGCTACTATTCAAACTGCCTTCGGATGCCTGGAAACAGGTACCGGTACAATGTCTGTTGATTGGTTCCGCGCGCGCCAATATGCAGCGCAAACTCCAACATTCACGGTAGCTGCCGAGCAAGTAAACAAACTACCGCAAACCATCACGTTTACGGCATTGCCTACCAATAAAGTTTACGGCAATCCCGATTTTGATCCAGGCGCAACAAGTACTAATAATACAATACCTGTAACTTATACAAGCTCAAATACAGCAGCAGTAACCATAGTAAGTGGGAAACTCCATATTGTGGGTGCAGGTACAGCTACAATCACAGCATCGCAAGCCGGCGATAATACTTACCTCGCCGCTACTGATGTACAGCAAACCATTACCATAGCTCAAGCTCCTTTAACCATAATAGCAAGCAACGCCACCAAAGTATACGGTGACGCCCTTCCAGCCTTGGCAGTAACCTACAGCGGCTTTGTAAACGGCGAAACGAGCGCCGTACTAACCACAGCACCAGCGATTACGACCACCGGAACGGCGAGTTCGGCAGTAGGTACGTACCCTATTACAGCCACAGGCGCGGTAGCTTCTAACTATACCATTACCTATACAGCCGGCAGCCTAACAGTAACCCCGGCAGGCCTTAACATTACGGCGGTTAACCAAACCAAGATATACGGCGCAGCCAACCCAACCTTAACAGCCACCTATAGCGGCTTTGTGAACGGCGATACCAACAGCAGCCTAACCACCCAACCAACCATCACCACTACGGCAGTAACAGGCAGCCAGGTGAATACCTACCCCATTACGGCTACAGGCGCAGCAAGCCCGAACTATACCATCAGCTATACCGCAGGCACGCTAACGGTAACCAAAGCAGGCCTGACCATTACAGCAAGTAATGCCACCAAAGTATACGGCGCGGTGTTGCCAACGTTGGCAGTAACATACAGCGGCTTTGTGAATAGCGAAACGAGCGGTGTATTAACCACGCAACCAACGATCACGACAACAGGAACGGCGAGTTCGGCAGTGGGCACGTACCCCATTACAGCAGCAGGCGCAGCAAGTGCAAACTATAACATTACCTATACCGCAGGTAGCCTAACGGTAACCAAAGCAGGGCTTAACATCACGGCGGTTAACCAAACCAAAGTATACGGCGCAGCCAACCCAACGCTGGCAGTAACCTATAGCGGTTTTGTGAATAGCGACGACGCAACGAAACTCACCACCCAGCCAACCATTGCCACCACAGCAACAGCAAGTTCGGCAGTAGGCACATATCCCATCACAGCTACAGGCGCAGCCAGTGCAAACTATAGCATCAGCTATACAGCAGCCACGCTAACGGTAACGCAGGCACCCTTGGTGATTACGGCCAATAACATCAGCAGGAACTACGGTCAGCCAAACCCAACACTAACGGTAACGTATACCGGCCTGGTGAATGGCGATACCAATAACAGCCTAAGCACCCAGCCAACAATCACCACTACAGCCACCATCACCTCGTTGCCCGGTACTTACCCTATTACGGCAAGCGGCGCAGTAGGCCCCAACTATAGCATCAGCTATGTAGCAGGTACGTTCAGGGTAATCCCGTTAACGAATGCCAACCTGAGTAACCTCACGATCAGCAACGGCATCCTGTCGCCAACATTTGCAACAGGCACGTTTAGCTATACCACATCGGTAGCCAACAGCGTAAGCAATGTAACAGTGATCCCGACGGCCGACCCAACGGCCACGGTTCTGGTGAACGGCCTGCCTGCAACCAACGGCGGACCCTTTGCAGTTGACCTGAGCGTAGGCAATAACACCATCACAGTACTGGTAACAGCACAGGACGGAACAACGAAACTGACCTATACCATAGCACTGTACAGAGCAGTACCACCAGATGCGGTATTTGCAACCAACATCCTGACCCCTAACGGAGACGGCAAGAACGATAACTGGATCATTAAAGACATATTGCTGTACCCTAACAATACCGTAAAAGTATTTGACAGGGCAGGCCGTATCGTGTTTGCTCAGCATAGCTATGCCAATACCTGGGATGGTACCCTGAGCGGCTCACCGTTAACCGAAGGTACGTACTACTATGCCATAGACCTGGGCATCTTTGGCGCACAACCGATCAAAGGATACGTGAGCATCCTGAGAAAGAGATAAGCCGGGAGAAAGATAGAATCAGGAATCCATAAGATAGAATCAGGAAGCCAGAATCAGGAATCAAGAGAAAAAAAAAGGCAAGTGCCGGATAACGATCCCAAAGGATGGGATAAAGAAAGACATATCAAATTATTAACTATTAATAATGAAAGCATACAAGATAATGAGATCACAAAATATAAAAGCACTGCACCTGGTAATAGGCGTACTGTGCATGCTTGGAGCAACACAGGGAGCCAAGGCACAGTTAACAGGCTTCCATTCGGGCTATTTCCAGAATGAGTACCTCACAAACCCTGCAATGGCAGGGATGGAAAAAGGCTTGAACCTGAACCTGGGCTACCAGCAACAGTGGAACACGGTACCCGGTGGCCCCAAGCTGCAAAATGCCACGGCGGACTTTGGCGCGGGCAACAACGTAGGGCTTGGGATTAACCTGAATGCCGACCAGGCAGGCTTACTATCCAGAACACGTGTGATGGGTACATTTGCCTACCATTTGCCCATTAGCGGCGATGGTGATAAGCTGAACTTCGGCTTATCATTAGGCATCACGAGCAACCATCTGGACTATAGCAAAATTGTAGGCGATGCCAGCGACATCCAGGCAGCCAACTATAACAACAGAGGCGCATATGTAGACGGCGACTTCGGCCTATCATACACCAACAAGGCACTCACCCTGCAAGGCTCATTACCAAACCTGAAGAGCATCTTCTCACAGGCCGACGGCGAAGATTTAGAAATAGACCGTGCAACGTTTTTCACGGCAGCAAGCTACAAGATCACGTTCGACAACCCGTACAACAAACTGATTGTAGAACCCAAGGTAGCCTATAGGGGCGTTAAAGGTTTCGATAATATTTTTGATGGCGGAGTAGACCTTTTGATGCCAACCAACCACTTCGACATCTCCACAGTATACCACACCAACAAAACCATCACCTTCGGTGCCGGGCTAGACCTGCCTACCATGGGCCTGCTATTTGCCTACACCAACAACACCGGTGCGGTGAGTGCCTATGCACCCAACACCTTTGAACTGGGTATTAAATTTAAATTGTTTAAATAGGCGTTGAAACACTAAAACGCATCGTTCCCCATTATTGGGGTATAAAGCTAAACGCTGTAAACCAAAAAAGCTGTCTTAAAAAGGGACAGCTTTTTTGGTTTTATAGTGGTGAATTGGTCAGATGTTTCTGTTAGACTGGAAACCATATTATCCAATTAATAGAAAAGCACTATTGCAGCGATAGCTTACATTTTTTGAAGCACAAGTACAACTTTATTAAAATCTGACGAGGCATTGATGATCTTTCTAAATTGGGGGAATTGGCTGAGCGGATAAAGTGTTTTCCGGTACTCTTCTGTGATGTTAACAGTGAGTAGGTTACCTTTAATCTCGTAATTAGATACAAAACCCATTGTGAGTTCGCCGTTATCCTTAAAGGTTTCGTCAATTTTTAAATCATTGGGATTGCTGATGGTATAGCCCGCCGGGATGGTAAATTCGATCTTTCTTTTTTCAACGTGTCCGTATTCAATATCAACGGGTTGCTGCCGGGGTTTTTCCTGGTACATTTCAACCTGTGGACCAATGGCCAGTCCTATTTTAAGCAATAATTTATTTCCGGCATGTTCAATTAATTCAGCTGATTTCGTTTTGGTATGCATGATAAAAGGCTGATCGGTGGCTTCGAATGCGCTATTTAAAGCTTCGGAGAAAAGAATATGATCGGTACTGGAAACCATTTTGGCCATCTCCTTAATCATAGTTTTTTTCTGGTCCTCGTTTGAAAAATTGAACGCATCCCTGTAGTCGACAGCCGGATAACCGTCGTATATCTGTTTAGCGTCCACGGTTATCGAATCTAAATTGTTGTTAAGCTCAAGTTTGGATTCGATGTTGGAGCAGGATTTTTTATAATCTTCCAGTTCAATGGGGCGGATATCGGCAATAGCGGTTGAAAACGTACCAATTGATGTACTTTTGCAAAACAGGCCATTGGTATCGCCCCAGTACGGGTAAATAAGCGGATACCTGTAATCGGGCCGTGTTGGAGCTATAAATTTATTTTCGGCGGGGAAATAGAATAGCGGGTAATCACAATTGTTCCAGTTCTCAAACGTCCTGTCAATCATAAACTTGTTTCTGTCGCCGGTTAATACAAACTGATACCGTATGCCCAGATTTTGGAATATAGCACTATATAAACGCACAGAGCCTATAGTTCCGCCTATTTTGTTTTTAATAACGCTTTCCAGACTATTACCCTCGTCGCTTTTTAGATCGTCGTTGTACGAATAATTTTTTTTGATGTAGTTTTCTACAGCTATAATTTTTTTAACCTCGTCGCCAAGGCCATCCCAGGCATTGGCCTTAACCAAATCCTGTACTTTTTTAACGTCTTTTTCGGAGTAATAAGTGTAAACACTAAAAATTCTGCGCGCTAATTCATTCCAGGTAAAAAGGCGCTCACCCTTTTGTTTGGCATCGTTATATGATAGTTTAAACTCAACCCGCCAAAGGTTGTTATCGTAAAAGGCATATTTTTCCTCTTCGGCGCCCGGTATCCCGGTAAAATCGCAGCGCGTAATTTTTTTGGTGCCAATTAGGGTATCAACAGGGCTTGCCGGGCAATTGTAAGGTTTGATCTCGAATTTGAGGCGTTCGGGTTTAATGAGCTGTACGGAGCTTGCTAAAATGGGGAAGACACTTTGAATAACCTCACGGCCAAAGTAAGTTGTGGGCCTTTTTACCGTATAAAAATACTCTACCTCGCAACCTTTGCTTAGGCCATCCAAAGCAAAAATTTTATAGGTATTACCATCCTCCTCCTTAATATCTTTGATGTTGTTTTTATTAAGCTCTATAATTTTACCGTCGGGGGTAATGGTGCGGGCCCTCACATCCACAATGTCCGATTTTTCGCTTACGCCGAGATAGATTTTGTTAAAGTTCTCTATCCCCCTGTCATCGTTAATGTGAATAATTTTATGCAGGGTATAATATTCGGCAACTTCTTCCTTTTCATCTATATATTCTATTTGTCGTTTATCCATAATGATAACTGCCGACTCTTTGCCATATTTAGTGCCAACGGTATGGATAACAGGCTTTGCCTCCCAGGTTTCTTTTTCAATAGCCTGGCTATAGAGGTTTTGCCAGCATAATAATGCTGTAAATAATAAAAGCGATTGCTTTTTCATGGTAGTTAGATTTTTGTAAGGCTTAGGGTTTCTTTATACAGCGGGAAAAGGTTTTCGAGTACTTTATTCCAGGGTTCAAACTGGTCGCTGCTTAACATTAGGTTATCGTTGTAAAATTGCTGAGTTAGTATTACCCAGTTGCCTTTTTGCTCGTATTGCAGGTTAAAGCCCCACACGTTATTGTGGTATTCTTTACCTTGCGGCAAGTAGGTAATTTTGTACCCTTCGGGTACTTTAAGCATGGTAACATATTTTTTAATATACTTAAAGCTGTACTCAATAGGCATTGCGCGTTTAGGATAATCTATTTGCTGATCGGCAAAAAACTTGAAAAGGTTGAGATTTAAATAGTATTCGTTACCTATTTTTTTGGCATAATCGTGCAAACTAAAATTGGCCGATAGTGCTATTTTATCAGTAGTTGGTTTTTTTTCAATCTGGAAAGTATCCAGTTGAAACTTATTGGAGCCGCGTTCAAATTCGTATTTCATGCTCTCTTTTAGGTTTTTGCCATTGGCATACATTAACCTTGCGTAAATATTTGATGCAAAATAGCCCTGCAATTCCTGTTTTATTTTTCCGGAAATACCTGTAGGGCCTAATTCAAGCCACGTTGTATCGGTAAATAGGTTGCTGGTTTTTTCCATTACGGGTACTTTTAAAATTTTATACTCCTGCTCATTAATAGCAATCATGGCTTCTTTATCCTGTATGCCGTATGAGGGTGTTCCAAAAACGCATGTAGGGTCGGTGCCATCTAAAAAAATATATTGGTCGTTAAGTTTAATGGCACATATCATGTGGTTGCTTACCAGCGGCAGTGGTACTTCGCTAAATTTATAAGGTAAATCGCGGGTGCCTATCCAGGTAAAATATGCAGGCACACCCGCTGCATTCAACATTTCGGTTAAAATGCTGGCCATGTCTTTACAATCGCCAAAGCGCCTGCTGCAAACCAGGCCTGCATCGCGCGGCACAAACCCCTCCATACCATCTTCAAAGGCTACGTATTTGATATTACGCTGCACCCAGGAGTAAATAGTTTTTGCCTTACTTTCCGCCGATGTGGCCTTTGCCGTGATAGAATCAACAACGCTTTTAAGCTCGGGGCTAATGGTGGTATTTATTTTTTTGATGTAGCTGTAATTCAGTTTATACAAATCGCTGGCGTTTGAGAGATACGAAACGATTTGGTTATCCTGCCCTTTGTAATTTTCGATATAAAATATCACATGGGGCGAGTACCATCCAAAGCCGGGCGCATCTTCATACCGCTTATCGGCAGGGCAGTTTTTGTATTGAAAGGTGTAAAGCTTATCGTGCCGGTTACGTTCTATTTTTACCGTTATTTGGTTGGTATCTAAGCCCATAAGGTGGTACTTTAGCGATATATCATTAGCAACCGTTACCTTTAACTCGCTGTTAGCTACAGGCATAGAGCTTGTAAAATAAAAGGGCGACAGCAAATGCGGGTCGGTATTGAGCCACGATACCTCCAGGTTGCCAATGGCACCAGGGCCTACAGCCGGAAAGTTGAACGTAGTGCTTTTAACGTCGTCGTAAAATACAAAGCTCTCTTTATTTGTGCTTGTTTTAAACTCGGTTACCTTTAGTTTTTTATCATCGGATGTGCGGGTATAAGCCTGGTACGATACCAGCTTTTGAAAATCGCTGTGCGAAAAACCATACTCGCTCATGAAGGCCGCCGCATTACCTTGCAGGTATTCTATCTGCTGTAGTTCGTGGCTCTCTACATAAGGTTGGCCATTTTTTAAGCTGATGGTATAATCAAGCGTTCTGTTAAGCAATACCGCTTTTTCATCGGGATACTGTTTAAGTAAGGCATCAAGAGTTTGTGCTTTTAAACCGCCTAACTGGAAAGAGAAACAAATTGTTAAACATATTAATAGTAAGCGTTTTTTATTTCTCATGAGTAACTGATAATAGTTTTCCATTTTCATACAGCATAGTTTTGATAAGCTTGCCGTTTTCGTTGTAATATTTACTTGGCCCGTTATTATATCCGTTTACCACAGTAATTTCCTTTTTTAAAACACCGTTTTTATAGTACTCTTTACAAATACCGTTATAGTTATCGTTTAGATACTGATACTCCGATTTTAATTTTCCGTCGGGATAGTATTCTCTATCCGGCCCTTCGGATATGCCATACACCGTTTCGTCGGTAGATCGCGGTTTGCCGTTGGTATAATAGATGGTCATTTTCCCGTTTTTTTCGCCATCGCTGTAAAAGCATTCTCTGGATACCTTGCCGTTAGCAAAGTACGATTTAAAAATGCCATTTGTACCTGCTACCGTGATAAACGGCAACAACTTACCATCGGCCCCCAAATAAGTGTACGATACTATTTTATCGTTTTGAAACAATGCCTGATAGGCCAGCGAGCCATCCTCATCATACTTTTGTGAAAGGCCGTCTAACAAATCATCTTTATACTCGGCAATAAAATCTTTGGTGCCATTAGGGTTATAATAAGTGCGGATGCCATTTATCATATCGTTTGCATAGGTGGTTGTATGCGTTAACGTTCCGTCTTCGTCATAGCTTTTCCACAGGCCGCTTTTGTTACCGCGCAGGTAGAGGCCTTCCAGGCGCTTGGTTCCGCCAAAGTAATAGCTGGTATAGGTGCTGTCTAAAACTCCTTTTTTATAAAAAAAGATGCTCTCCAGGCTTCCGTCAAAAAAATAGTTTTTATAAGGGCCGTCAAAATCGCCGTTTAAATAGTTGCCTTGCGACATGATTTGGCCTTTAGGGTAAACCAGTGTATATTTTCCGGAAGCTTTGGGGAATTGAGCTGAGGATATGATTTTGCCATCGGTATCATACTGCGTCATTTCTTCAAGCCAGCCCTGGTAGTATTTTTGTTCTAATGTTTTATGACCGGCAGGGTCGTATTCTTCTTTATAGCCATTTAATTCGCTATCTAAAAAATACGATTTTGAACTTAAAACACCCTGCGAATTGTAATATAGCCATTCGCCCTGATAACTACCGTCTTGTATCCAGCCTTCCGATTCGGGTTTTCCGTTGGCGTTATAGCTTGTGTAATAGCCATCGTTTTTTCCGCCCGTCATGTTGATCTCCGATTTTTTGGTGCCGTTTACATAGTAAGAAACGGATAGGCCATTTAATTCCCCATTTTTGTACTGGTTAATTTGGTAGATTTTGCCCGATGGATAGAAAAGCGTATCTGGCCCATTAATGTCTCCCTTTTTATCATAAATAAAATGGGCCTTTTTATCGCCCAACGGCGTATAAGTAGTAATATCAATAAAATTATTTACCATTACCGACGAACTGAGTTGTGTGCCCGCTTTGCTCAAATACCTGGCTGATTTTGGCATACCTGCCTCATAAACAAATTGACCGTAAACTTTACCGTCTCTATCGTAATACGCTACATCGCCATTCATTTTACCCTTTTTTGCGGTGAAAGAGTTACTCAACTGGCCGTTTTCGTAATATTCCTGGTGAAGCCCGTCTTCCTCGTTGTTAAGGTAATTGCGGGTTTCTTTTAATTTCCCGCTGTCGTAATAAGATTTCCATGTGCCGGTTACATTATCTTTACTAAAAGTCATTTCGGCAGATAAGGCGCCATTTTCGTAATATGATTTATAGGGGCCCTCAAGTTTATCGGCAGCATAAGTTCCCGATTCTTTAAGCGGGCCGCTTTTATAATATTCTTGATACGAGCCATTTGCCAGGCCGTTGCTGTAATTACAAATTACCTTTACGTTACCGTTGTTGTAAAAAGTTTTTACCTCTCCATCTTTTTTACCAAGCTTATAATAGGTAATCGATTTTTTTACACCATTGTAGTAATAGGTGGTAATTAAGCCTTCGGGTTTATCGGCGAGGTAAGATGACTGTGATGACAGATTACCGTTTTCGTAATAATAAATTTGTTGGCCATCCGAATTGCCGTTTTTAAAGTGTTCAATGGCTTTCAATTTTCCTGAAAAGAAGTAATAGGTCCATTCCCCCTCGCGCTTGCCGGCCTCATTATAATAGCCCACGCTTTTAGGATTACCGGCAGAATAGCTGAAATTCCATTGGCCAACAAATGTTTTGCCGCTATTGGTTAGCTGCCCCTTGCCTTCCAACGCACCATCTTCGTATAAATATTTTTTGGTTACCGAGTCGCGCCGGGTGGCAAATAACTCTTTTGATGAGCGTATAAGGTTAAAGTAATTGCCGGCGATGGTTTTAAAGGTATCCATTGCCTTTTTATTCTTCTTGTTATAATCTTGTATCACGTCGATTTTAACGCTCGAGAATAGGTGGTTTATAAATAGTTCAAAATTGCCTTCGCTATAAACCTGTTTGTAGTAAGGCAAGTAATATTGTATCCAAAAATCTTTATCATCGGGGCTGTATTCTAATTTTTCAAATACGACCTGTATTTGGCGGGAAATTGCATCGTCGAGCGCAATAATGGGTTTGTACTGTTTATCGAGTGCAATTTTAGACAGCAATATTTCTTCCGCCATTTGGTAATTGGCATCCAACGTTATTGTTCGGCCATTTTTATATTGCAGTATCTCGTCTGTGCTTTTAGAAATCTGGTTAAGCAAGGTGATTGATTTTGAGGAGTACCTGCCCTGTGGGCTAACCAACAGGTAACCAACAGTGCTAAGGAACGACTGAATTATTTTGCCTTGTTTTAACGCCGCCAAAGCTAACTGATAGTGGGCGCTGTACATATACGGATTAATAAAGAGCGTTTTTTGAAATAACTGCTCGGCCACGTCGTAATGTTTGAGCTGAAGCTCTATAATACCTTTATTAAAATACAGTAACGAATACATGGGGTATTTGGCAATGGCGCTATCAAAAACCTTGAGGGCTTCGTCATATTTAGCCACATCCATTAGCGAGTTACCATAGGTGTTATACAAATCGGGCTCATACTCACGCTGCCCTTTAAGGGCAAGTGCTTCCTTGCAATATTCAATCGCTTTGTTAAACTGGCTATCGGCTTCGCACGTGATGGCCCTTTCGTATAACGACCACACATAATTGGTATCACTCCTGTTAATTTTATTTAACATCAGGAACGATTTTTTGTATTGGCTGGAATCATAAAGAGCCGCCCCCGCTTTGATTACCTGCCCCGAGTTAATTAAGCCATCTTTTTGAGCTTTTGCAATTTGCGGTATGGCGATGAATAACAAAAAATAAAATTTCAGGCATTTCATATGAAGGATAAGGCTTAGGTAAATGTTTTAAACTAATTATAGCTGATATTGCA
Source organism: Mucilaginibacter gracilis (assembly GCF_003633615.1). NCBI lineage: Bacteria > Pseudomonadati > Bacteroidota > Sphingobacteriia > Sphingobacteriales > Sphingobacteriaceae > Mucilaginibacter > Mucilaginibacter gracilis. The sequence continues at coordinate 2,810,670 of NZ_RBKU01000001.1, forward strand.
TATTTTTGATTGAAAAAGGCTAGTTTCTAAATCATTGTAATATAATATCAGCTTTTAAAGATATAAATAGCTTTAAAAATAATAAAGGAAATAATTTAAATTAAAACAATATTTTGATGTTTCACATCAAAATACACAGCGGTGAGAATGCTGAAAATAATTGCCATATAGCTCAACAGGCTTTGGCAGTAGGCAAAACAGAATTAAGTTGGCTAAGCGCGATAGGAAATAACTTACCGTGTTTAGCCCAATAAAGCCAGAAATGTGTTAAAGGTTATAAATAATATAACTTAAAACAGGCTCGGCTTAGGTTTTGGCCAAAATTTGAATTTAACTTTAAGCGAGATCATGCGGTATAAACTTAAGCTCGACTTTACGGTTTGGAAGCCATCAAGGTAAGTTGAATTAACATAGTTTACCTGGAAATTGGGGTTGAGCGATATTCTGTCCCGCCCAAATAAGCCGGGCAAATCAATTACAGTACCTAAATTAAACGGAATAACCATGTATGTACCGTTAGGAACAGCCGTGCCGAAGGCGGGTGTTTGTGGGTTTGTTGCTTTTTCAAGCGTGTTTTGAACATTTATTACGCCTATACCTACGCCAAGGTAAAGGCGGTAAAGGTATTCCTGAAAGTCGTGATGTGCCTTACCATCAGAAAAAAGTGCGCCGATAGGGGCCAGCCTGATATTGGCCGTGCTTGCAAAATATTGATCGGTGCTGCTTTGGTAATACATATTGTGCGATTCGTCGCTACCCTGCAATGTGCCAAACTGGCCCTCAATGCCTACCGAGAAATAAGCACTAAAATCGTAATCGCCGCCAAAAAGGAATGCTTCATTAAGCGGCCTATTGGCAAAGTGCGTTACTAAAGTGGTAAAACCAATACCTGCGTTTACCCTTATTCCTGTATTATTACGCTGATAATAATAATCGGCCTGCTGTGCGTAACCGCTTTGCAGGTTGAATAAAGTAACCGCAAAAAAAACAAATACAATTAAGTAATATGTTTTTTTATGAATTAATATAGGGGGTTGTTTCATAAAAAATTAATGAGCACTAATAAAAGCACTCCAATAAAAATGTGTTCATATTATTGATTACACCTAACTTAAAACAGTGGGGTAAAAAAGCATAACTAACATTTAATCACGATGTAATCATGCCAATAATACAACACCCTAAATATATAAAAAATGTTACAATAAGCTTGCAGATTGTTTAAAATGGGCAAAATAGGATATGTGCGGTAACCTGAGTGTGTAATATTAACTAATAGTTATTATTGTACGCTTAACAATGGTTAATTATGCTTTATAAACTAAAACAGATTAAACTATACGCGGTATGTAAACTGGCTCTTTTTAAATTTACATACATAATTTTCTTATGTATGTAAATTTATTTATGTTTGTACCCATGAGTACAAACCCATTGTTAAAAGGTACGCTGCAAACTATTATTTTGAAACTGCTGGAAGATAACCGGCAAATGTATGGTTACGAAATAACACAAAAGGTGAAAGAAATTACTGCCGGCGAGATTAAGCTAACCGAAGGTGCTTTATATCCGGCTCTGCACAAACTGGAGGCAGAAGGTATGCTGGAAACTACAACCGAAATTGTTGATAGCCGTGTGCGCAAATATTACAGGCTTACCGAGCAAGGGGGTAATCAGGTGGCAGGTAAGTTAAATGAAGCTCAGGCATTTATTGAGCAGCTACAGGCGTTATTAAACCTTAAACCGGCACTATAATGATATTGACTGAAGAACAGGAGGCCTTGATTAAGGAAAAGCTGAACTATACGGTTAAGTTTAAAGAAACCTTTGACGAGGTTTACGACCATGTGATATCAACGGCAGAGGCGGCTGACTACTATAACGGCCCCGACGAGATAATTGAACAGGAATTTGGTAGTTATGCCAATTTAAAGGCGATGGAAAAAGCCCGCGCTAAATTATTATTTAAAGTTATGCGTAAAAAGCATGGGCTAAATATGGCGTACTTTTTTAACTGGCCGGTTATTATTTTTACTTTAGCTATAACTATTGCCGGTTATTTTATTGCCGCTAATCCGGCGTATAGGAGGTATTTAAAACTGGTTACGGTTGCTTTGGCCCTGGCACCTATTTTATTTGTTTTGTTTAAAAAACTGGAAAGCAAATACAAAGCGTGGCGGTACGATATTTACCAAAAGCAATCAATAAAGGATAATTACATTTTTATTGCGGCGGTGCTTTCTAACAGTTTATTAAATTTTGTAAATTTTTTAAATTCTAATTATGTGCTGTATGGGTCGGTGGTGCTGTTTATTTTTGTGTGCTATAGTGTTTATGTATTGGGCTTTTTTAGGCTTTACCGCGAAGAATACCATATCAATATAGCGCAATGAAACTTACCGCCCAACAAATTAACCACATCAAGCTATTTATAGCCAAACGCGGCTTTACTTATCCCGATGTTCAGCTTGAGATTATTGACCATGTGGCCAGCAGGGTGGAGGAATTAATGACCGAGAGCCCGGAGCTTAATTTAGATGAAGCCATTGGCATAACCCACGCCGAGTTTGGTGTAATGGGTTTTAGCGTGTTTGAAGATGCCCTCATTAATTCGCTACAGCAAAAGTATTTCAAGCTTTTTAAAACTATCTTTTTATCGTACCTCAACTGGAAGTACCTGCCGGCTATGGCCGCTTTTATTTACTTATTTTACCGAACGTATGTTGCAATAAACAATCCGCAGGGCTTTGTTACTGCCGGCCTTATAGGGTTTTTTATTGCATTGGTAATAACCGGCACCCGGTATGAGTTAAAATATAAAAAGTATAGCAAGTTGCTTACCATGCGCATGGGTAATTTTTATCTGGTTATTTGTTGTGTGTTATTCAATTTGTGGAATGTGCTTGGTAATTCGTTTAAGCTTTACCGCTTGGTAAGTACAGGTCAATCCGGTATTATTTTCGGGGTGATGGTGGTTTTTGTAGTGCTGCTATTTATCACCGTTAATAAACTACGCAAAATTGCTATTAAAAATTGTAAGGAACTTGACGAAAAATACCATTTAATAAGCGGCCTATAGTTTTTTAAGTTTCAGCACGCTTTTACTATAGTCTATAAGGGCTTCGTATTTCATCAAAATATCTCCACCCAAAACGCCCAATACCTGTGGTTTATTGAGTTGGCTATAAGCGATGTTAATGGCCGATAAATCAAGCACGGCAACTTCAAATGCGGCAATACTAAGTTTGCCGATGCGCATATCCCGAATAGTAGTGGTAAAGGAAGCCATCGTATTAGTGCCCAGGCCGGTTGAAAGCCTATCCGAATTTGAAAAGATAGTTTCCTCGTTGGCTTGCTGTAAGAGGTTTGTATCAAATGCTGTTTTTGATGCGCCTGTATCCAGCACCAAAATAAAAGGTTTGCCAAAAACAACAACTTCCACCAGTGGGTGGAAGCCGTCGTCTTGCAGTTCAATAATTTGTAACGGGATGGTAATTCTCATTAAAAAACAAAAAATAACATTTAGCCGGGGTGGCGAAATGTCATGCTGAAAATTATATAAAGTTACTATCCTTCAAAACCTGGTTCATATTTCGTACCGCATCGGCACTTTTGTTAAATTCGGCTTGCTCGGTTTCGGTTAGTTTAAAATTAACAATTTTTTCCCAGCCGCTTTTGCCCAATACCACGGGTACTACCAGCGAAATATCTGTTTGGCCATATTCGCCATCTAAGGCTACTCCGCACGAAATCAGTTTCTTTTCGTCCCTAACAATGCTTTCAACCATAGCTGCGGTACCTGCACCAGGCGCATACCATGCCGATGTGCCTATCAGTTTGGTTAGTGTTGCACCGCCAACCATGGTTGCGGCAACTATTTTATCCTGTTGTTCTTTACTTAGCAATTGCGTTACCGGGATGCTGTTCCAGGTGGCGTGCGCAATCAGCGGAATCATGGTGGTATCGCCGTGGCCGCCAATTACAACGGCGTTTAAATCGGCAGGTGAGCAGCCCAGTTCCTGGCTTAGGTAATATTTAAAGCGTGCCGAATCTAAAGCACCGCCCATCCCTAAAATGCGGTTTTTAGGCAAGCCCGAAGTTTTAAGCGTTAAGTAATTCATGGTATCCATAGGGTTGGATACTACAATGATGATGGTGTTTGGCGAGTGTTTTAAAACGTTTTCGGTAACGCTTTTTACAATACCTGCATTGGTGCCAATCAGTTCTTCGCGGGTCATTCCCGGTTTACGGGGCAGGCCGGATGTGATGATAACCACTTCCGAATCGGCAGTGGCAGCATAATCATTGGTAACACCGGTTATCTTGGTATCAAAACCAAGGTAAGCAGCGGTTTGCATCATATCAATGGCCTTACCTTCGGCAAAACCCTCGCGGATGTCTAACAATATCAGTTCTTCGGCTAATTCACGGCGGGCAATATTATCGGCACAGGTAGCACCTACGGCGCCTGCTCCAATTACGGTTATCTTCATGTTTGGTTATAATTTATTGGTTGATATTTACTGTTCCGAAGATAATAATTTAGTTATTCAGTTAGTAAGTTATTGTGTTAATAGTTAGTACTAAAAAATTGCAAACGTAGCCTTAATATTAACGCCCTCTTCCGGTAATCTGTTAACTCCATCAACCCATAACTAAGCTCAAAACGGGTAACCGATAGCTAAATTAAAAACCAGGTTATTGCTTCGCCAGCCGCCATCGGCAAAATTAATTTGGTTAATTACCCAGCGCTGTCCATCTGGCAACCATGGCTTACGTAGGGGGAAACCCAAATCGGTGCGCAGCACCAGTACCGTTAAATCAAAACGCAGGCCCAGGCCGGCATCAACAGCCATATCGTTTAAAAACTTGCGGGTAAACGCACCACCCGGTTGTGAGCCATTTGAGTTTAACAGCCATACGTTACCGGCATCTAAAAATATAACGCCATATACTATGCTAAACAGTTTAGGACGGTATTCAGTAGTGGCCTCTATCTTAATATCGCCCGATTCATCGGGAATAAAGCCCGAGCCGTTGGTGATAGTTGCATCCGGAAAGTAACTGCCGGGGCCTACGCTGCGCGCCCTAAAGCCGCGTAAGCTATTGGCACCACCAATAAAAAACTGCTGGCTGTAAGGCATTATGGTGGAGTTGCCGTAAGGTAAACCTACACCAACAATTATACGGTTGGCAAACTTGGTGTTGGCATTGAGCTTATGGTAAAAGCGAAACTCGTTCTCTACTTTTACATATTGGCTGTAATTGGTGCCAAATATACTTTTGGCTTTACCTCTCAAGGTATCGGCACCACTTACCAACCCTAATATATTGCCCGATAGTCCAATTTTACTATTGTAGTAATAAGTGTTTTGTTTGTAATCTTCGGTGGTATTGGTGTAAGTATAGCTATAGCTTGGGCCAAAAGTAAGCTGGTTATCAATTACGTGTTTTAACGATGGGTTTCGGGTATGGATAATGCTATCCTGGTATTCTTTGGTAATATCGGCAGCATTGGTATAAGTAAAGCCAAACAAGTTAAGCTCATGGCTAATATGCACATCTTGTTTCCATAAATACGCCCACGATGCACTAAACGAGTTTAGCGTATACAATTTTAGCCTTCGGGTTAAATCGTATTCCAATTGTAGCCGGGTGCGCGGTAAATAACCATTGTTGGTATTGATGTTTAAAGGCGAAATAAACCGGGGCCAGGTTAAACTGGTTTGTATACCGGTTTGATACACGTTGTAACCATTATTTTGCCCGCCAAATTGTACATCGGTACTTCCCATTAAGGTTACGGTGAGTAGCTCTGCACCTTTAAAGGCGTTGCGGTTGCGCCAACTAACATTTACCTGCGTGCCGTTATAATTGGCCGATGTGGTACGGAGTAGCGTTTCAAACCGCAGCGATTTTTTAGGATAAGGAGTGAGATAATAAAAGGCATCCAGCTTTAAGGTATCTTTAGGCGAAATATCAAACCGGTTTTTAACATATTTATACGGACCGATGTCGATAAAACGACTGAGTGCCTGGTTGTGGTGCGTGCGGTTATAAGGCTCGTTAGGGTGCAGTGCTATTACATTTTGAAACACATAGGGATGAATGGTGTTTTTAGGGTCGATCACGTAATAATCGTTATAATGGATGGCCGAATCGAGCTTGGCAGCCGTGTCTTTTAACGAATATCTTGGGTAGATATACGTTTTATTCATGGTATAAATATCCCATGCTTTGTCGGGCGTTTCTTGTTTCACTATTTCATATAAATTTACCTGGTAGGGGCCCGCATTGGTGCTATCAACCTGTATTAATATATCCTCCGGCGAAAAGTAGTAAAAGCCTTCTTCTTTAAGGCGCGCATCTATCCTCAGGCGTTCGTTTTTTATCACATCAAAGTTGTATTTATCGCCCACCCTTAATAACGATTTTTTTGATATTCCGGCAACGGCAGTATCTAAACTGTCGCTATCGGTTGGGAAGGTAATGCTCTTTATTTTAAATGGCGGGCCGGTTACGGTATTATAAACCGCTTTGGCGGTTTTGTTTTTGATAACGCTATCGGGCGTAATCATAGCATGAAAGTAACCCTCGTTTTGCAAACGGCTTTGTAATATGGTGGCGTTATTATCCACATCAACCGTGCTCCATAAAACGGGCGGCTCTCCCCACTTGTTAATAAAGCGCGAAATAAAATTCTTTTTGCCTTTACTGATGTTGTACAGGTACAGCTTAACCCGCAAACCTAAAATGGAGGCGTTGGGCTTGGGCCGCGTTAAATCAGACAGTTCGCTTACAACTGCTTTAGCATCTTTTTTGCTGATGTTTTTATCGGTTACCTTAACGGTTGCACCCAGATATAACTTTTGGTTATTGGGCAAATACTTGGTGTTACTGCAAGCGTTTAAAATAAAGGCCAGCAAAAGTATATAGGGTAAGTGCCTTTTCATGTTACTTGGTTGCTGTTTGTGGTTGCTTATCATCCTGCGCTTTTTGTTCTTTGGCTTTATCTTGCTCTTTTTGCTTTTTATCCTGTTGCTTATTATCTTTTATCATTTGTTTTTCTTCTTTGGTTTTGCGCCTGAAAATTTGGCTAAAGCGGTTATAGTCTACCGTGAGCGAAAAACCTACGCCTGTTTCAACAACCTGGCCCTGCACAACAATGTACTGGTCTTTACGGTAAGCGCGTATCATGTAGCGGCCATCTTTACTTAGTTTGTATCCTACCGAAATATCGCCCGCAATGTTGGTTGCTTTTTCGTTAGCCTGCTGGCCCTCCAGGTTAAAGTTATTGCCTACGCTAACGGTTAGCCTGTCGTTTAAAAACTGTTTGGATAGGCCAACATTCAAATCGGTTCTGTTTTGGGCTGTTCCCGATGAATAATCTGTACCCGATTGCAGCGCGAAGTTTAAATTAACGCCCTCAATTAAATTACCCGCCAACTGGTTCAACTGGTCGGAGAGGAGCGAGCTCACGCTTGACCGTACCTGGCCCTCTATTCCTTCTCCGCCGGCCTGGCTTTGTAATGGGTTATCGCCAATAAAGTGGTTAAGCAATAACACTGCAAATACCTGTTTGTTAAGCTCGTTAGGGTCTTGCCTTAGCTGGTCCAGCTTATTGTTTACGGTAGATAGTACATCGGCAGATACATTGTAATTGGTATTTGCAGGCAGCACAATGCCAAATGTAATATCGGGTTTCAGCAATTCGCCTTTGAGCGTTAGCTGCACATTAAAGGGCAGCTTTTGCTTGTACATGGTGCGCTGGCTTTCGTCGGTTAATTGGTTATCAACCAAATCTATAGGTGCTACATTGGCTATGTAAATAGCAGTCAAATCTAAAGTTGCACTTGTTGGGTCGCCTTGCCAGGTTATGGTGCTGCCTTGCTTAAAGGTAAATTTACGGTTAATGGTTAGGTACGACAGATCGTACGAGCCTTCATTTACAGTAAACGTTCCTGTTAAGCTGGTTTTACCGCTCGGGTCTATACCTAAGGCTAATTGTGTATCTCCTTTAATATGTACCACATCGCCGTTGGCTTCGTCAACAACTATGGTAAAATCGGCGTTTTTATCAACGGTGATGTTCATAGCCACGTCAAGCCCGGTAAGGCTCGATCGTTTTAGCGAATCCAATTTTCCTTTAAATACCGAATCGGCAATTATTTTCTTTTTATCTACAAATTCAACCACGCCTTTACGCTCTTCAACTCCTGGGTCGCTTTGCGGTAGTACTACCGTAAGCTTGGTTTTGTCGTTAATTTTAAGGGTTCCGTCAACAATAGGCTTATTCATATCGCCACGTACTTTAATGCGGCTATTAATGTAAACCTGGCCGTAATAAAGTTTATTATCGGCTTGTGTGGCGTTAAATACCCTAAAGTTATCAGCCGTTATATCGAGCCCAAATTTATAGTCTTTATAGGTCTTTGTGTAAATAGTACCCGCAATAATGGCCTTGTTTCCAGCCGAATCAACCAAAGTAAAATCGCGGAACAAAATGCCATCGTCGTTAAAAGTGATGGTTTCTTTAGGCAGTTTGTAGTACGAATTAATCATCGAAACATTAAAAGCCGCATTATCAAAGTTAATGTCGCCGCGCACGGCTGGGGCATCGGTAGTACCGGTTATTTTTAACTTGCCGTTTATAGCACCGCTGGCCTGTTTCATGTTACCAAAAGTGAACCCCTCGACGCTTTTAAGGTTAAGGTTAGCAATATTGAGGTTCATATCGAAACTGCTTTTATCGGTATAGTAATAACCATCTAAATTAACCTGGTTGCCCTTGCCCGTAATGGCTACGTTGGCGGCAAATGCATTGGCTGTTTGGTTATTTACCTTGAGCGCAACATTGCCCAGGGTATCGCTCTTAAAGTTGAAATCGGTAATGTTGATATCGGAGGTAAAGGTTGCCGATTTATTGAGATTGGTTACATTGGCCGTGCCATTAATTACGCCACCCACCAGTAACGAACTCTGATCGGCAAGTTTGGTAATGGTTTCTATTTTAAAATTCTTAAAATCAACATTTAGCGGCCCGTTGTATTGCTGCGGCGATGTGTTTACGCTTAATATTTGGTTGGCGTTGCTAATGGTGAAATTATTAGCCATAATGCCCTTGTTTCCAAATTGCAGTGCATTACTGGCATTAACCGCCCATTGCGTATAATCAAGCAGTAAGCCATTCTGCAAAAAGCTGAACGAAAATTCGCCATCGGTAGTGCTTAGTACCCCTGCTATGCGGTAACGTTCTTTTTTGCCGGCATCGCGTATTTGCAAACTCGTAGTAAGCTTGTTGTTTTGAGCGTTGCCGGTAATGCTTGCAAACAGCAGGTTAACCTGCGAAGCTTTGATCTGATCGGCAGTTAAGCTGTAATTAAGTGCATTATTGGTATTAATATTAAATTTAAGATTATTGATGGAGTTGGTACCATATACCACCCTGGGCGCCGAAGCATCAACCACCAGTTTGCCTGCCTGGCTATCAAAACTGCCTTTTATAATTACCGGGTCAAGTTGTTTTAAATCGGGCACAAATTGTTTAAACAGTGGGGTTTTTACCAGCTTGGCCTCAAAAGTAAATTGCTGTGCCGAATATTTTACTTTTACCGTTTTAGCATTTGCCGGGGACGTGTTAAAATATTTGTTAACCACATCCTGCAAGGCAGGCGCAATTTCGGTTAATTTATATTTACCGGCCAGGTGTGCAGTAAGCATATCGGTTTTTAAGCGCATGGTACTGCTATCGGCATTAGCAGTTGCTATTACCAGTACCGAATCCATGCGAATTAACTGGCCTTTGTTTACCAATTGAATATTGGTTAATTTAATATCCCCATTCAAATAATCCGGATCGGCGGTAGCTATATTGGCAATCAGCTTTCCGTGAAAACGCATATCATCTTTAGCAAAATGCAGCTTTTGCAGATTGATGCTGTCTACATTAAGCGTCATGTTAATTGACGGATATTTTTTAGTCACGTTTGCCTTGGCATTGAGTGCAAAGCTGATGTTAGGGTCTTTCATGCGGGCAACTGTGGTGATGATACCGCGATTAGCTTTACCGCTCATTACCAAATTTTGATAACGATAACCCCGTATATCGGCACTTACCACATCGGCACTAAATTGGGCTACGGCAGTTTTTAAATTTGTACCCGATCCCTTCACCTTAGCCGTTAAGGTTATATTTCCTACATTTTTTTCTTGTTTAAGCAATCTGCCGGCATTTAAATTGTCGGCCTTTAAATCGGCGGTGTAACTCATGCCGCCTTTGCTGGTATTTAGCCCGGCAATTGCCGTAAGGTTTCCATCGCTGGTGTGCAGATTAAGATTGGTGGTGAAATTTTTAATTCCACCTTTAAAAGTGCCCTTGACGTTGATAGTTGCCGGAACCCGGAAGCTTGACGGAATGCTGCCTGCCGGGGCAAGTTTATTAATGTCGGCAGCGCTGGTAGTAAAATCATTTATTTTTACATCAAAATAAACTATGTTCATATTAGGCAAGCCTTTTAAAGTAGCCGATGCTTTGATGTGGGTATTGCTCAGGCCGGTTATTTCGAGGGTAGGAATATCTAAATTATTAACCTGCCCGTTTACTTTACCATTAATTTTGAAAGCCGCATTGGGCGAACTTTTAAAGGGTTCCATGGTAGCCATAGTTGGCATCAGTATCAAAACATCGCGCAGGCCCAGTTTGCTGCCGTTTAGGTTGGCATGTACCCGTAGTTCGCCCAGGTTTTTGGTCATATCTGCTTGCGATTTGTAAGCTATCTGTACCTGGTCCTGCAATACGGTGTAAGGTGTTTGCAAATACAAATCGTTCAGGTACGATTGCTTTTCGCCGTATAAAAACGTGGTATGAAATTTTTCAACCTTTAAGCCGCTTTTGTCGCTAAAAGTAAAAGCATTTATTCTTCCGGCTATTTTGGTTGCATCGTAACTAATATCCTGAGCGTCGGCGTTTAGGTTATGAATATCCATATGCCCAAAATCCAAACCTTTAGGCATAGCTTTTTGCGCTTCGTTATCAAATTTAATATTATCGTTAACCAAGCTCATTTTGTTTAAAACCAACGACCAGCTTTTGCCGCTTTGCGCAGAAGCCATTAAGGTATCGGCTTTTTTTATTGCCTTAACCACAGCTTTTTGAACGTTTTGGGGCTTTAGCAACGATAACATACCATTGGTGTTTTCCAACTGAATGTTTTTAACAACCACATTTTGGTTTTTAAGGTCTATCTTATCCATTTCAACCAAAAGCCTGCCCAGGTTAACTTTGGTTTTAGTATCGCCGCCCTGGTACGCCACGTTTATTTTTGAAAAATCGATAGTGCCTAAATTTAAAGTAAGGTTTAGGGGTTTGGTTGCAGTATCGGGCGCGGCAGCTACCTGCGGTCCGGCAGGTGCCTGAATGATATTGGCATCAAATCCCGATAAGGTAATTTTCGGGATGTTAAACTTCATCTTATCAAGGTCAAAATCCTTAATGCGGGTATCAAAATGCCCCAGCAAAAACGCCACGTTGTTACCGCTAATGGCATCTTTATATTTGATGTTAATTTTATCGAGTATAACCTTATCAAGCGAAAACTTGAGCGTTGAGGTGGTATCAGCGGGTTTGGGTTCTTCTTTTTGCCCGCTCATAAAGGCCTTCATTATATAACTGTAATTATAAAGGCTATCGGGTGTGCGGGTTATGTTGGCTGTAATGCCTTCTAAGTTAATCTCGTCAACCACTACTTTTTTGTGTAGCAGTTGCAGCATGGCAATATCAACCTTTAGTTTATCTCCGGCTAAGAGGGTATCGCCCTTTTGGTCGGCAAAATAAACACCCTGCAAAACTATCATTTTAGGAAAGTCGATGCTTAGGCGGTCAATTTTAACTTTCGTTTTTATTTTACCCTGTAAAAAATTTACCGCTTTATCTTTGGCATAATTTTGCACAGCGGGTACCTGTATCAAAACCAGCACCAGTACTACAAGGAAAATAACTACTCCTATAATCCACAGAAGCGTTTTGAGGGCTAAGCGTCCGAATTTTTCCAATTTTGTATAATTTTTCTATAGTTGATGCTTTATGTTAGATATTCCGGATCCGTCTGTAAAAGTAATGCTTCGAATTTCTGCGCTGAATATCAGTTTACTACCATTTAAGGCCGCAAGCTAAGTTTTCAACAACACTTTGGGAAAGTTGTTTTAAGCAAAATGTGTGTTTTGTACTTTAAAGCATACATTTTTATTAATATGAGAAATTTCAATTTAATTGCGCAAAAAAAAGCACCGTATTGATAAGCAAAAAAAGAGGATATATAAATAGCCTGAGTTTCATTTCGCTTGCATAAAGATATACCGTATTTTTCAACAACATTGTCTTTAGCAGGGGTTTTTTGGTAAATTTGTTATCCGCTTAGGATATTAGTGAATCAGATTTTTTTACCATGCCCGATTTTTCGCATTTACACGTACATACTCAGTTTTCGTTATTGGATGGTGCCGCCGATATAGGTAAACTCTATAAAAAAGCCGCCGCCGATGGCATGAAAGCCTTGGCCATTACCGACCACGGCAATATGTTTGGCGTGTTTAAGTTTGTGGCCGAGGCCGGTAAGCATAATGTTAAACCCATAGTTGGCTGCGAGTTTTATGTGGTTGACGACAGGCATAAAAAACAATTTACCAAAGAAAAAAGAGACGTGCGCCGCCACCAGCTCTTTTTGGCAAAAAACGCCGAAGGTTATAAAAACCTCATCAAGCTATGTTCACTGGGTTACATGGAGGGTTTGTACAGTAAATGGCCGCGTATTGATAAAGAACTGATACTGCAATACCATAAGGGGCTCATAGCTACCACCTGTTGTATTGGTGCATCGGTGCCGCAAACTATTTTAAAGGGTACCGAAGAGGAGGCCGAAAACGAATTTAAGTGGTGGCTTGATATTTTTGGTGAAGATTATTACATCGAGCTACAGCGGCACGAGATAATGGAACAGGGCATCATCAACGAAACATTAACCAAATATGCTAAAAAGTATAATGTTAAGATGATCTGCTCTAACGATTCGCACTATGTGGATCAGCAGGATAGTAATGCGCACGATATTTTACTTTGCGTAAATACCGGCGATATGCAAAGCACGCCTATAGCAACCGACGAAGAAGGTGGCAAGGGCTATCGCTTCGGTTTCCCTAACGACCAGTTTTATTTTAAAACGCAGGCCGAAATGGGTAAACTGTTTCATGACCTGCCCGAATCGTTAGATAATACCAACGAAATAGTTGATAAGGTGGATGTGTTGAAGTTGAAGCGCGATATTATGCTGCCCAATTTCCCGATACCGCCCGAGTTTAAAATACACAACGGCCCCGAAAGCGATGTACTAAACCAATGGGAATACTTAAAGCACTTAACCTATACCGGTGCAAAGGAACGCTACGGAGATATATCCCTCAAAAACCAGGAGCGGATAGATTTTGAGCTTTTTACCATCCGTACAATGGGTTTTGCTGGCTACTTTTTAATTGTGGCCGATTTTATAAGGCATGGGCGCGATATTGGCGTGTTTATTGGCCCTGGCCGTGGTTCGGCGGCGGGTTCGGTGGTGGCTTATTGTACGGGCATTACCAATATTGACCCGATGAAGTATAACCTGCTTTTCGAAAGGTTTTTAAATCCGGATCGTAAATCAATGCCCGATATTGATACCGATTTTGATGATGAGGGTCGCCAAAAGGTGATTGATTATGTGGTTGATAAATACGGCAAAAACCAGGTAGCACAAATTATCACCTATGGCTCAATGGCTGCCCGCACCAGTATACAGGATGTAGGCCGGGTGCTGGATATGCCGCTATCCGAAGTGAACGCCATGAAAAAGCTGGTGCCCGATACCCTGGGCATTACCTTAAAAGATGCCATAGAGCAGGTGCCCGAGTTAAAAGCCATATTAGCCGGCAACGACTTGCGCGCCCAGGTACTAAAGGCCGCCGAAAAACTGGAAGGCTCGGTACGTAACACGGGTGTACACGCCGCCGGCGTTATTATTGCGCCCGACGATTTAACCAACATTGTACCCGTTGCCGTTGCCAAAGACTCGGATTTGCTGGTTACCCAATATGATGGCCGCGTAATTGAAGATGCCGGGGTTATTAAAATGGACTTTTTGGGGCTTAAAACTTTAACCATTATTAAAGGTGCGTTAAAGATGATTAAGCAAAACCACGGCGTTGAAATTGATATTGATTATATAGCGCTTGACGATGCTAAAACTTACGAGCTTTACCAACGCGGCGATACCAACGGTACCTTCCAGTTTGAAAGTGATGGTATGCAAATGTACCTGCGCGACCTGAAACCCGATAAGTTTGAGGATTTAATTGCCATGAACGCACTTTACCGCCCTGGGCCGATAGAGTACATTCCAAACTTTATTAAGCGTAAGCATGGGTTGGAGCCCATTACTTATGATTTGGATGATATGGAAGAATACCTGGCCGAAACCTATGGTATTACCGTGTACCAGGAGCAGGTGATGCTTTTATCGCAAAAGCTGGCAGGCTTTAGTAAAGGTGATGCCGACGTTTTGCGGAAGGCGATGGGTAAAAAGCAAATTGAGATTTTAAATAAAATGGAAGCTCAGTTTGTTAGCGGCGCCACCGAAAAAGGCCACCCCAAAGATAAACTGACCAAAATTTGGAACGACTGGAAAGCCTTTGCACAATATGCCTTCAATAAATCGCACTCTACGTGTTATGCGCTGGTGGCTTATCAAACGGCTTACCTAAAGGCGCATTACCCTGCCGAATACATGGCCGCGGTATTGAACAACCAGAACAACATGGAGAAAATATCTTTCTTTATGGAAGAGTGCCGCCGCATGGGTACGCTAGTTTTGGGGCCGGATGTAAACGAATCATCAGTATTGTTTACGGCAGTTGGCAGCGGCAACATCCGTTTTGGCTTATCCGGAATTAAGGGTGTTGGCGATAAAGCCGTGGAAAGTATTATTGACGAACGGATAAGTAATGGCCCTTTTAAATCTATCTACGATTTTGCCCAGCGCTCCACAGTAAAGGCTGTTAACCGCAAATCGTACGAAAATTTGGTTTATAGCGGCGCCTTTGATAGTTTTAACTTAAAACGTGCTCAGTTTTTCGCTAAAACCGAAAATGGTGTTTTGAGCGGTATTGAGCGTTTAACAAAATATGCCAATGACTATCAAAACACGCAAAGCAGTTCGCAGTCAAACTTATTTGGCGGGTCGGTGGCATCCTATATTCCTGAGCCAACCATGCCCGATGCCGAGGAATTTCCGCTGATTGAAAAACTGAAATACGAGAAAGAGGTTATCGGTATTTACCTTACCGGGCACCCACTTGATAATTATAAGGTAGAGCTGGAACGCTTTTGCAAACACACCGTTGCCGATTTAAAGTTGCTGCAAAGGATGAAAAACAAAGAAGGCGGCGAGGAAACCGAAATAGCTTTTAACAACCTGCGCCGCACGTCGTCCGAATTAAGTATTGGCGGCATCATGACAAAGGTTCAGCATAAAACTACCAAAACAGGTAAACCATTTGGCACCTTTGTTTTGGAAGATTACCTGGACTCTTACGAATTTGCCCTTTTTGGCGATGAATATATCAAATTCAGAAACTTGCTGATGGAAGATTGCTTTATCCACGTTAAGGGTAACATTATCGAGAAGTTTCGCCAGGAGGGCAATTGGGATTTAAACATAACCCAAATGAGCCTGTTGAGCGAAATGCGCGATAAGTTTACCAAAAGTTTAACTGTAATACTTAACCTTAACGACCTGAACAGCGATATGCTAAACAACCTGCAAGAAATGGTAACAGCAAACAACCAAAAATATCCGGTTAAAAATTGTACCCTGCGGTTTAAGATAAAAGATGCCGACGAATCTATCCTGGTTGATATGCCTTCCAAAACATTTAAAGTTAACCCCAGCGACGATTTGCTGGAAGAAATTAAGATGCTGACTAAAGCTATGCCGGTTTTGGCTTAAAGCAATGTTTAACGGCCGATTGTTTGTATTGCCCATACCCAAGGCAATCCCGCTCGTTTAAGCATTTCTCTAAATTCCTTGATACTTATTCACAATAAATCCATTTATAATCAATTGATTATGAGTGGATTTATTGTGAATAGTCATTTTGCGACTTAAATAAATAATCCCAACTTTTTAATTAGTACCGATAGTGTAATTGCGCATAGGTTGAAATTTATTAACTATTATTTAAATTAACTGTGTGCCATTAATATGCATCCTCTGTGCCTTAATGGTGTTAATTTTTTTATAAATACCATAAATAACTAATTAATTATATATTTAACACACTAAATATTATTTATGCTATTGATAATTTTATATGAGATAGCGGCATACCTCATTCCGCTTTTGTTAATCTCTTACGGTGTTTTTATAATTTCGGTAATGCCCGCTCCCCGGTCAAAGGGGCTTATTGTAAAAATGGTGTTATGTATTGTGGCGGGCTTGCTTGTTATACACGGCACATTTTGGGCAAGTGCAATACAAACATACGGTAAGAGAGAGCGTAGGCACCAATATAACGGCGTTTATATTGGCCTTAAACCTAAAGATACCGTAATACTTTTTGAAGACTCCATTTACATTGCACATTACTTACCGAAAGATACCACTAAGGTGGCTTCTACCTATGCCATGTCGCAGGATAGCATTACCATGTTTACTAAAGATTGGAGCAAGGCCGGTTACCGGGAAAATGTGATGCATTATTTTAAACACGTGCCTTTTGATTCAAAGATGTCGGGAGAAATTAAAGTCGCATCTTTCGAAACTCCTGTAAAAGATCAGTTATCGGATGATAAACATCCTGAGGCGTATTATCATTTAGCACTTAATGGCGATACTTTGATACTTAACTCGGGTAACAACAAAAAAGTGTTTTTTAAATACATCAAAATGCCTATTCAGCAACATGAACAGCCAGCAGCAACAAAATAATTACCAAAAGCAGCAGCAAATAGCCACTGATAACCAGCAGGCCCAGGGCCCTACCTTGTGCCGTAACTGCGGCCATAAAACCCTTCCCGGGGCCGATATTTGCGAAAATTGTGGTACATGGTTGTTAGAGGGGCATTGCTGTTTTTGCTATACTGCGGTAAAACCAGGGCAAAAATTTTGCGGAACCTGCGGTAATAATCCCGAAGGCAATATTTGCAAGGCCTGTGGCACCCATTCTATATTTGATTTTTGCCCAAAATGTAAACAGCCCGTTTCGCGCGATTCGGCAAACTACCTGCAACAATTAAACGCTTCGCCCCAGGTTACCGAAATAAAGGCGTTAATGGAGGTACTCAGTAAAAGTATGGAGGCTGCAAGCCCCAAACCTAAGCCACAGGTGCAGGCACCGCCGCAAGATGCTTCGTGGTTAAACCAGCTTCAAAATTACGAGGAGCAGTTTACCGATAATAAGGCTGTTGAGCAAGATAAAACAGCGGTATCAAAGTTTTCTTTTGGTAAGGCTAACATTGATGCAACCGATAAAGTATCTAACCAACAGCCCGTGGCCAATACCCCAACGGCAAGTATTGACGAGCAGCGCGAGGCTTTGCAGAGCAAGATAGCCGCACTGCAAAAACAAGCTTTTGCTGATAACCAGCAAGCACGAAAGTTTTATACCGGCCTTCAAATATCATTGCCCGAATTAAATGTTTTTTACATAAAGCCAACACGTATTGGTTGGAGGTGCAACTTTGCGGGTAACGTTCACGATAATCCGTCGCAATGCGCTTGCCCTCGAGATGGCGGCAGCTGGATCTACAGTGAGGGCAAACAGATAGAGACAATAACTTACCACGATATATAGTAGTTTAAGGAATTTGATATGAGTACACAAAGAATAAGCGACGACAGTGTTATACCTAACCAAAGTAACAGTACCAGCCGCTTGCCGGATCAGTCGGCAGTTGGTGCAACCAGCAGAATTGCGGCAAGCGACATTGTAGAGAGCGGAGGGAATACTTCCGCATCAGCAATCATCGGGTCGTCGGTGCCTGCTCACCTTGCCGAAAATTTGCAGATTAACCTAAACGGCCACGATTTTAAAATTATAAAACACATAACCAGTTCGGGCGAAGCCGAAATTTACCTGCTCCAGGGCAGCAATGCGCAGGTTGTGCTTAAATATTATTTCTCTAACTATAGGCCAAAAGATGAAATAATTACCCGGCTGCACGCCCTAAAAAGGCGCGATATTATGAGCCCGCTTGATTCGGGCGTGTACCAGGATCGCTTTTTTGAGTTGAGCGAATACATGACAGGCGGCACGCTGGATTCGGCTATGCCGCTTACATCCGTAGATACTATCAAAAAATATGCAGCACTTATTGCCGAGGCGTTAAATGCTTGTCACCAAAACGGCATTATTCACCGCGATATAAAACCTGTAAATATTTTTTTCCGTTCGCCCGCGAGGGACGAAATTGCCCTGGGCGATTTCGGTATATCTTCGGCACTACAGGCCGGTGCCGATTACCGCTTTACCAACAGCGTAAACAGAACAACGGCCTATGCCGCCCCCGAACTATTCACCAACATTAATAACCAAACCACGCTTGATAAAAAGGTAGATTATTATGCCCTTGGCATTAGTTTCCTGGAGCTTTGGCTGGGGCATGATCCGTTTAAGGATATGGCCGAATTTATGGTGATGCGTATCAAGATTGAGGGTAGGGTAAGTATCCCTACAAGTATCGATCATGATGTGCAAAACCTGATTAAGGGACTGATTACAACCGAGCCGCCTAAAAGGTGGGGTTACGAGGAAATACAAAAATGGATGCGCGGCGAATTTGTGCAGGTACACGAAACCGGCAGAATGGCGTCGTTTCAGCCTTATGAATGGGACGACCTTAACAACGTAGTTGTTGATGACCCTAAAGAATTAGCCCGCCTGATGGAGGGCGACAGAAAAAGGGCAGTTAGGCAGTTATATTCCAGGGCTATACCCGATTGGGTAAAAGCATCGTCGCAGGATATGTATAGCGATTTGCTGTATGTTGTTGAAAATGAGTTTCCTAATAACACGCCCGAGAATGCCGAATTGGGAGTAACCAAGGCAATTTACATTTTAGATAAAGAGCGGTCATTTAAAGGGTACGACGGTACAGTATGTAATAGCGTTGCCGAAATAGCCCGGCACATTGAAGCCAACGCAGCGCATTATCGTGATGATTTGAAGCAAGCCCATGCCAATTTATACCTATTTTTAGAGACCCGCGGTTTTGACGACAGGATAAAAAAGTATCAGAAATATTATGCGCAATTTGAACCGGAAAAGGCTCTAAACTTAATAGTGCTCGACCTTGACGACAATAACCTGGTGATGCACAAAAAGCAGTATGATAACATACAGGACCTGATGAATGCCGACCTGGGAATTGTAACCACCTTAGCATCAAAAGTAGCCAATAAAGATTCTAAGGTTTCTTTATGGCTCGACATGACCTATAATAATATGGCCGGTGCTATTAGCACCTGGAGAGCAGATACAGATCATCGCAATTTAGAAACCTTGCGTTACACGCTACAGGTATCCGGCTTTAAGCTCGATGATAAAGAAGTAACAGACGTTGCAGGATTTTCAAATTTATTACAAGCTAATTTATCGCGGTTTGCTACTTCGGATGATAGCGCTCAAAATATAAGTAATGCCGATTACTGGCTTACACATTACAAAAACAGTTCGCTTAAATCGGTTTTTGCCACACTTTTATTTAGCGGGAATGTTAACGAGGCCGATTTTTTAGCAATTTATACTAGGGTTATTAATATGGCGCCGATAGACCCCTATCCGCTTGCTATACAAATGGCCGGTTTTAGAAAGCTTAACTTTCACAATGGTAATGCTAGCCTCCAAAATTTTTCGGATGTTACTTCCCAGGCATTTGTAAGTTTCCTGGTTAGCCAAAAATCGGTTGCGGTGTATGCCTTAGATAACCTGGAGAAAACGGTGAAAACCCTGCAACAAATTAAACAGGCAGATGAAGCACTTGCCGTTGCCATACTTAAACAACTTGACCATAAAATAGCGGCTGATATTTTGGCCGATTTGAAAAACATCCAAAATAACTCCGATAGCTTTAACGCCTATTGCGCCCGCTTGAAAGATTTTTCGGCTCAACTGGTAACACCAATTTTTGCAAGTTTGCCGGCCATTACAGCCATTGATGCAAAACTTAAACAAGTTGAAACTAAAAAGCAAGAAATTGAAACAAAGTATAACGCCCAGCGAGTAAAAGACCAAAAAGATATTATTGATACATTTAAAAAATTTGAAGATACACAGGTAGAAGCCCAGATAGATTTTTACAAGAAGTTTGACGATTTCTTATTTATCTTCTTCGTAACATCGTCTTTAATTCTATTTTATCTAATTATCCTTTTTAATTTGATACTGTTTAACAACTCCGAAGTTTTTAGTTCCATTCTTCTCGGTTTCGAAATTGCCGTTGTAATTGCAATGTTTATGATGATATTCAGTAGCGTGTTTAAGACTGGTAGGGTAAGAAAAACGCTCACGACATTGTTACTCCGTCCTGTTTTAAAAGATTCAAATTCTTCCTGGGTGGTTAATGCCAACAATGCCAGGGCGGCGGTAAATAGCCAAAAGGATGTAAAGCTTAAGGATTTGGATAAAAGAACCGATGCGCGCATTAACGATGAATTATTTAATGAGAGCGTCCCTATCATGTTAGCGGCACCAGCCAGGGCATAAGCCTTGCGTTATTTTATTGATTGATAATGGAGTGTATAACATGTAAGAGCCCTAACCGGGTTATTGCCAAATTTTGTAAGTCGTGCGGGGTTGCTATTGTAAGTACACCTGCAACAACATCAACCGTAAGTGCCACAGGCGCTAGCCAGTTTGACGAACTGGACGCCTTAGTAGGCCTCGACGAAGTAAAGGCGCAGCTTAAAAAGCAAATTAATGCCGCAGTTAATATGCGCAAGGCTGGCTTTAGCTATGATAAGCATAATTTGTTTACCATTTTAGTTGGCGATTCGGGCACCGGTAAAAACACCATTGTAAATGCACTTGGTGCTGTTTTATTTAAAAATGGCATAACAACCCAAAATGCCGTAAAAGCGGTAGCCGCAGCCGAATTTGGCGAATTTGCACGCGACCTTAAAACTAATATAGACAATGCCAAAGGCGGCATACTTTTTATAGATAATGTACATCAGTTAGTGCCTTCGGGTTATCAACCCGGTCAATCAACACAGATAGACAAATTATACGCCGAGATTGAGAGCCGCCCGCCCGACCCGATTATTGTTTTAGCATCTAAAGAGGACGGCTTCCGCGAATACCTAAAGGCAAACCCCGAGGTTAACAACAGGTTTAACCTCAAATTTTATTTGCCGGTGCTAACGCTGGATCAGATGGTGGCTTTGGCCGAAAAAACTATTCAGGATCAGCGATATACCCAGCAGGATAGCTTTTCGGCAAAGCTAAAAAACCGTTTGTCTTTTTTGTTTCGCAATCAAAGCGATGCCGAACAGGCTGTTAAAATTGGAAAAGGCGGTTTTTTGGTACTTAAAGAAGTTAACAACGTGATTAGCGACCATTTTGCCGACCTGGATATACAGTTTCCGCCACAAATGTTGCTCGAAACGGATATTAAGGGCCAGGTTTACATCCCCAAAACTGCCGCCGAAGTACTCGCGGATTTGGATGATTTTGTTGGTATGGATTCGGTTAAAAGTTTCATCCGCAATCTGGTCAATCTTACAGCAATTCAGCAAAAGGATGCAGCATTAAATGGTAACGCCGATATTATTGGTGCACACATGATATTAACCGGCAATCCCGGTACGGGCAAAACAACTTTGGCAAAAAAGCTCGGCGAAATATTTGCCGCATCGGGCATACTATCCAGCGGGCATGTGATAGAGGCCGACCGCAGCAAACTCGTCGGCCAATACGTGGGCGAAACCCCTCTGTTGGTTCAAAAAGCCTGCGATGAAGCTATGGGTGGAGTGTTATTTATTGATGAGGCTTACACGCTGATGCAAAACGACCAGGACACCTACGGCCAGGAAGCTATTGACACCCTGATAAAACGAATGGAAGACGACCGGGGCAAGTTTATTATGATAGCTGCCGGTTATCAAAAACAAATGCAAAATTTTATTGATGCTAATCCGGGAATGAAATCGCGGGTAAAGGATAATATTTTCAACTTGCCCGATTATAATTCGGCACAGTTACTTCAAATTTTGCGCGGTTTTGTAAAAAAAGGTGGGTTTGAATTACAGCCCGAAGCTGATACCAAAGCAGCAACCGTATTGCAGGAAATGTTTGACCAGCGAAGCCGTGATTTTGGTAATGCCCGTGATGTTAGGAGCTTGTACGAAGCTATACTCAATAAACGGGCTGCCCGGATAAGCGCCGCAACTTCCGAGAATTATGACAGGATACTGTTAGAAGCGGATGTGCCGAAACAGGAAACGGACTTGTCTACAGGAGTGGATGTGATTTTAAGCGAACTCAATCAACTAACGGGTCTTGGCGGGGTAAAAACCGAAATATCCGAAGTGATTGACTTTTTACAGGGCGAAAAACTCCGGAATGCATCGGGAACAAAAAAAATGAGCATCAGCCTGCATTTTGTTTTTTCGGGCAACCCCGGTACGGGCAAAACTACGGTGGCCCGCATTTTGGCTAAAATATTTAAAGGCCTGGGTGTTTTACCGTCCGACAAGTTGATAGAGGTAACCGATAAAGATTTGGTTTCGGGCTACGTTGGGCAAACTTCGGTACAAACAAACAAAGTTATTGATAGTGCAATGGGTGGGGTATTGTTTATTGATGAGGCCTACACGCTATCAAAAGGAATAAGCTCTGGCGGTGGCGGCTTTGGCAGCGAGGCTATTGACACCCTGTTGAAACGTATGGAAGACGACCGTGGTAAATTTATTGTGATTGCCGCAGGCTACTCTAAAGAGATGGGCGACTTTTTAAATAGCAACCCGGGTTTAGATTCCAGGTTTTCTAAAAAAATAACGTTCGACGATTATTTGCCTGATGAGCTTAACCAGATTATGCTATCCATGATAAAACAAAACGGTTTTTCGGTTGATGATGCTGCGCAACAAACCGTTAAGCAATACCTGGCAGATGTTTATCAAAAGCGCGATAAGCGTTTTGCCAATGGCCGCACCGTTAGAAATGCTTTTGAAGACATTGTTCAAATACAATCAAAACGAATAATTAAGCAAAAAAATGATGGGTTGCCGTATGATGCTTTGGCAATTATGGCAGCAGATATACCTTTCCAGGCTACCAAGGATGTTTCTGTAAGCGATATTTTGGCCGAATTGAACAATTTAACCGGACTGCAAGCCGTAAAAAATGAAATAAACAGCCTGATAAGTTTCCTGGAAATACAAAAAATGCGGCAGCCCGCCGGCTATAATTCGGCAACGGCTTTAAACCTGCATTTAATTTTTAAGGGAAGGCCGGGCACGGGTAAAACAACCGTGGCGCGCATTTTGGCCAGTATATTTAAGGCACTGCATGTTTTACCTATTGGCCAATTGATTGAAACCGACCGCAAGGATTTGGTTGGGCAATATGTGGGGCACACGGCCAAACAAACTTCGGATGTAATCGACTCGGCAATGGGTGGCGTGCTTTTTATTGATGAAGCTTACACGTTGATACCCGAAGGAAACCCTAACGATTTTGGTAAAGAAGCTGTAGATACTTTATTAAAACGGATGGAAGATGATAAAGGTAAATTTATTGTTATTGCAGCCGGTTATCCTGGTGATATGGATCGTTTTGTGGCATCTAACGAAGGTTTGGCGTCGCGCTTCCCGAAGGTGATTAATTTTGAGGATTACAAGCCGAACGAACTTTACGACATATTTGAAGGCATGCTTGCAAAAAATGAATTAACACTTGCGCAAGCCGATACCGACAAGGTACAGGCGCTTTTTGAAAACATGTACAATACCAGGGATGAGCATTTTGCCAACGGGCGATCGGTAAGGAATTTATTTGAGCGATCAATGGAAAAACAGGCCGTTAGGTTAAGTTTATTGAAACAGCAGGGTACGGATATTACACCTTTGATAAACGAAATTATTTATACCGACCTTATTGATTAACCATGACAGACACCATAAAATGCCTTGATTGTACAGCCGATATTGAAATGGATAGTGCTTATTGCGACCAATGCGGTAAACAAATATACTTGTGCGAAACCTGCGGCAAACCGGGTAACCAAAAATTTTGCGAATACGACGGAGGTAATTTAGTTGCCGCAAAGCCAGGCACCACACAAACCGTAAATTCACAAAACCTTAGCCAGGTGGTAGCAACCGCCGTACCCCAAATTTCCACGCCCCAGCCTGCTGCAACTGTTAATAGCAATGGCGTTATTCCGGCATTAAAATTAATAAACCATACGCTTAACCTCGATATTGATTTAAAGCCCGGTGAGGTATTTGGAAGAAATACAGGGCCATATGTAGATAAATTACAAACTTATTCTGCCATATCCGGCAAGCACCTTATTTTTCGTTATGAGGCTGTTGGCGGCTGGAGCTTTGAAGATTTAGGCTCAACCAACGGAACAAAATATAGCACCACCAATATGGATTGGAATAATGTAGTAAAATGTGTACCGGGTAAAACTTTTGTGATAGAAGATGGTACTTATATTTTGGTAGCTAATATTGAATTTGCTGTTAAAACAGATCAGTCGGTGGCAACCGGCAATGCTGTGCCCACAAACGGAACCCAACATTTATGAAGTTTGCAATAGAGGCTATATGCAACATTGGCGCGGTACGCAAAAGTAATCAGGATATGATATTGATAGGTAATCAACTCATTCGTGATGAGGCGGTTGAATATACCATTGATGCTACCGAGCGAAATTTTTTTGTTGCAGTTTCCGACGGGATGGGTGGCCATTTGGGAGGTGAGGTGGCAAGTGAGCTTGTGGTAAATCATATGCAAACTTTGGCGGCTCAATTGCCCAATTCTTTAAGCAAAACCCAGCTTTATGCTATCCTTAACCAGGGTATAAAAATGCTTCATGAGGGCCTCAATGCAAAAGGCGAAGCCAACCCAGCATATTACCAATTAGGTGCAACCTTTATTGGCTTGTTAATTTATAACGGAGCAGCCTATTCCGTTAATATTGGCGATAGCAGACTGTACCGGCTGCGTGGCGGTATACTTGCCCAATTATCAAACGACCATAGTTTGAGTAACCTTTTAAACGATGCCAATATACCTTTAAACAGATTAGCAAACGCGTTTGGCGGAGGGGCAAAAACAATATTTTTCGATTTTGAAGAAGTTAATCTGTTGGATAACGATGTGATGTTGCTATGCTCGGATGGTTTTAATAACGAACTAAAATTTGAGCAGATTGAAAACATGCTGAGTTTGAATAGCCCCTTAGCAGATATGGTAAACCAAGCTATAGCCAATGGTGGAAACGATAATATTTCGGCAATTAAAATTTGTATCTCATCGGTACAATAAAATGTGTTAAAGTACTCGGTTTTTGTACTGATGTAGGCCCGTAATAGTAAAATCTTAATAGCGCAAATAATTTGTGTTAATAACCACCCCAAAAATAAATTTAAAATAGTTGTAAGGAATTAACGGCGCGGGCGACTAAGCGGCAAATGATTAGTTTTACAACACTTGTTTGTAATTGAGTAAAAAATAACGCCATTTAGTATACTATGCCAGCAGATCAAAGTACATCTACTGTTTCGCCCGGCAATGCTATCCACCCGCACGGATGGGTAGCCGCCCATGCAGATTACCTGTACAGCTTTGCCTTAACAAGAGTAAACAACCCCGAACTTGCTAAGGACCTGGTTCAAGAAACTTTTTTAGCGGCCCTGCAAAAGGTAAAAAGCTTTGAGGGCCGTAGCAGCGAAAGAACCTGGCTAACCGCTATCCTGAAAAATAAAGTGTTTGATGTTTATCGCAAAAGGTCTTCGGGATTGTCGCAACAAACAAGTACCACAGATGCAGAGCAGGAACAGGCAGACTTTTTTGACCAGGAAACGGGCCACTGGAACGATGAGTACCGGCCAGTAGCTTTCGGCGCGGAGGCAGCCGACCCCATGGAGAGTAAAGAGTTTGCTCAAATACTGCAAAAGTGTATGCAAAAGCTACCTGCACTATGGATGGCAGTTTTTACCATGAAACACATGGATGATACAAATACCGATAATATTTGCGCCGAATTGAAACTGACTCCCAATAATTTTTGGGTAATTATTCATCGCACTAAACTTAATTTACGGGCGTGCCTTCAAAAAAACTGGATATAGCCTAAACACATGAACGAGATAAAAAAAATTACTTACAACTGCCGTAAAGCAACCTTTTTGATTGAAAAGAAACAAATAGGCGCAATATCGCTGCGCGAACAGTTGGAGCTTAGGTTGCATTTGGCGGGATGCTCGGTATGTAAAACTTTTGAACGCCAGAGTATATTAATTAACCGAATGGTAAAGCAATTGATTAATGATAATCAACACCCGGAAATAAAGCTTAGTGATACCGTTAAAAAGGAGATGCAAAACAGGATTGAAAACGAATTAAATAAAAATTAAAATAGTTTGTAAGGAGGGGTGGCTACATGCAACTAAGCAGGTAAATAAACAACCACAACTCATGAAAACTAAAAACTTTAAATTAAGCTTTATCGCAGTGTTGATGATAGCTTGTTTCACCATCTCGGCTCAGGCAAAAACAAATGGCACTACGCTAAAGGCAGACACTGCTAAAATGGCCAAGAAAAAGATGGACAAAATGAAAATGGACAAGATGAAAGCTGACAAAATGGACAGTAAAATGGCAAAAGCAAAACCTGCCAAAAAGCAAATGAGCAAAATGAAAGATACCACAAGTAAAATGTAAGGTAAATTTTGTTTACGAGAGAAGGATGCCTGTAATCCTTCTCTCTTTTTTATATCCACCCCCCCCCCAAAAAAAAATCAAATGAAGAAATTAATACTATTAAGCTTTTGCATGATGATGCAACTGGCCGTATGGGCACAAAGTGGCCTAAAAACAGGGGACGTGGCACCTCAATTTACAGTAACTGATAATTTGGGCAAAACAATAAGTTTGAAAGCCTTGCTCAAAACCAACAAGGCTGTGCTTTTATTTTTTTATCGCGGGCAATGGTGCCCTTATTGCAATAAGCACATTCAGCAATTGCAAGATTCGTTGCAGCTATTAACAGCAAAAGGTGCCTACGTGCTTGGCGTAACACCCGAAACCGGAGATAATATCAACAAAACCATCGAAAAAACGCATGCTTCATTTTCAATAGTACATGATAAAGATTATCGTGTGATGAAGGCCTACGATGTTAATTTCGCGATGGATGCAGCGATGGTGGCCAAGTACAAAACTTATGGTATAGACCTTGAACGAAACAATGGCAATACCGATAATGTGTTACCCGTACCGGCAACGTACCTGATAGATAAATCCGGTAAAATTATTTACGTTCAGTTTGATAAAGACTATCGTAAAAGAGCCTCTGTGGCTGCTATCCTCCAAAAGCTATAATTATTGTCTCCCGTTAGCCTGGTGCTGATACGGGAGATTTTTTTATCCACACCTAATTTTCATTATACCCACCCCTCATTTGCTGCAATTGTGGCGGGTGAGGGGTGTTTGCTTAGCTTACTTTTTAAACAAGCATTTTATTCTTACCACTCTCTCAATATCCGCATCTCGCGAAAAAAAATTAATCGATGCCTCATGTCATTGTAACTATGTATTGAAGTATGCGTAAAAAAGCTAAGGTATTGCTATATTTAAATCGTTATTTGGCAGTTTACAGGTTTTTTAAAAATGTTTGGTGGCTTGCATAAAAAACATTATTATAAGTTACATTGCTGTTGCTGTAATTAAAAATGTACTATGGTTAAAACTTACCTGCTCAAAATAATTTTCCTGCTCGCCATATTCACCCAATTTTTCAGCCGGGTATCGGCACAGTATGCTATCGGCGGCACTGCTGGTCCTAATTTATATAATTCGGTTTACTGGCTCACCTGGGACCCTACCGGGCAAGGCAGCACCATGATATCATACCCAGCCGGGGCCAATGCTTATAATGTTGTAAACGGTACTTATGTATGGCAATTTTCGCCCACGGTGCGTATTACCGCCATTATTAGTAACGAGGCTTTTTTGGGTGGTGCAACGGCTACCATGTCGTCTTCTACGCCGGGCATCTACGAGCACGATGGGCTCGATCTTATTTATTCGGGTAATAACCAACCCAAGCCAGCGTCGAGAGGTGTATCTAATTCAAGTTTGGTAAGCCCATACGGCGGACAGGTAACATTTGATATTGATGTTAAGGTGGCTATATTAATTAATGGCGTGTACACGGATGTAATATATCCGGGCATGGTAATTGCCGATGCAGAATCTATTGATTCGAGCGGCGAATTTATTTCGGGAGATACGCCAAACCCCATTTCATGGCAGTTAATTAACAAAAGAACCGAAGGCAATGTTCAGGATAGCCATTATAAGATGGATCTGTCGAACGGTGGAAGGTCATTTAAACTTTATGCCGATTTATTGCCCGGTAACTTTGGTGTGCAGGCGGTATTGTTTGCTCACGGGGCGCGTAACCTTAAAAACGTTTCGATGAAAGGGTCGGGTTTAACAGGGATAGGGATAGGTTTTGTTTTGCCCTTTGATGAGGGCGATGCGCCGTCAACATACGGTACACCAGGGCACTACATCGATCAGTTTCAAATAACAGATTATTATGCCGGCGACGGTACCTATGCGGTTGTAAACTATCAAACCACACCGCTTTTAGCTAAGTCGAGCGTTTATATTGGCGATAATAATGTTGACCCGGATGGACAACCCGTTAGCAGTTTACTGGCCAATAACGATGATTTGGTTGGCAACGCCGACGAAAGCACCTTAGTGCCAGCTACCTTGCCTACCGTGAAAGTAAATCAGGCTGGTAATGTGGTGTTCAATATACCTGTTACTAACGGCAAAAGCATTCCGGCAACGCTCTATGCCTGGATAGATTTTAATGGCGATGGGGTGTTTTCTGCCAGCGAAATGGTGTCGGTACCTGTACCGGCAAATACTAATAACCAGGTTTTTGTACTCACTTTTTTAAATTCCAGTTTCTCCAGCAAACTAAAAGTTGGGCCTTTATATGCCAGGCTCCGCATCACAACAAGTACACTTTTGGATGATACCGGTACCAATATTGATGAGCGTAGTGTTTCGTACGCCGCCGATGGCGAGGCCGAAGATTATAAATTGAATGATGTTGTGGGCCTCTCCATTTCCGGAACCATATTTGACGACCATAACGGAACCCTTGATGGCCTTATATCAGGCACAGCAATTCAAAAGGTATCTGGCGTGCAGTTGTATGCTTACCTGGTTGATAATACCGGTGTGGTAGTAAATAAGGTAACTGTTGCCGCCGACGGAACTTATACTTTATTAAACATTAACAACGGTACTTATACGGTTGCCATTTCAACAAATAACGTAGCAACAGGCAGTTTGTTGGCTGCCGTGGTAGCAAATTTACCCGCTGCCTGGCGAGCCGCAGGCGAAACCTATGGTATCAACAATGCGGGCAATACTGGTATAGAAGCCGGAACGCCAAACTGCCGCATACAGGTGGTAACACCAGGATCGAGCCTGGATGTTACGGGTGTGAATTTTGGGTTAAACCAAATCCCGATTGCCGTTGCAGATGCAGGCACAACCACAATTGGGACGCCTATAACGCTTGATATACCTGCTAACGACTCGGACCCGGATGGCACACTTGATATTACGAAAGTGTTGTTGATAGACCCTGCCGACAATGTAAAGAAAACAACAGTAACCATTGCGGGCCAGGGCACCTATACCGTAAACACCACAACAGGCAAAGTAACGTTTACACCTGTTGCCACCTTTACCGGGAAGAGTACTATAATGTACACCATTAAGGATGACGCAGGCGCCGAAAGTGCAAGTGCGTTAATAACAGTAACCGTAAAACCAGTAGGTACAAATGATGTTGGCCAAACGCCGGTTAATACACCCATTACAACCATAGTAACGGCTAATGATGGCCCCAGTGCTACAGGTGCCACGGTTACTGCGGTTACACCACCTGCGCATGGTACTATACTTGTAAACCCATCGGGCACAATAACTTACACTCCTGCTAACGGATATGTAGGTACAGATACATACACCTACATACTAACCACGCCCGATGGTACCGCATCCGACCCGATAACCGTTACTATTACTGTTTACACGGCATCATACACCTTAACTAAGGCGGCTACCAACAGTGTAAGCAAAACCGGAGACATCATTACTTATGCGTTGATAGTTACCAATACCGGCACCTCGGTTTTATCAAATATTGCCGTAACTGATGCGGGGGCCGATGCCGGTTCTATTACACCAGCATCAGTAGCCAGCCTCGTGGTGGGAGCGTCAACCACAGTAACCGCAAAACATACTGTAACGCAGGCCGATGTTAATGCAGGCCTTTACAGTAACCAGGCGGCAGCTACCGCAACCGACCCTAAAGGAAACGTGGTAACCAAACCAAAATCCGACGACCCGTCGACAAGTGCCGTTGACGATCCAACGGTGGTTACCATAGTGCCGGTGGCTGCGGTTACCCTCACCAAAACGGGGGTACTATCTGGCGTAACCCAAATTTTTTATACGTTTGTGATAAAAAATACCGGCAACGTAACCCTTACCACGCTCACTTTAACCGATGCTGTTTTAAACCTTACCGATTTTTCGATAGCATTACCTTCCGGAATATTGGTGCCCGGCGCAAGTGTAACTTATACCACAATATATTCGGTAAGCCAGGCAAACAGAGATGCCGGCAGCGTAACCAATTTGGCCACGGCCACAGGTAAAGATGCTGCTGGGCATACGGGCAATTCAACATCGGGCGTAGTAATTTCGGTGCCAAAATCTCCTGTGGCTGCAAATGATGTATCGGGCACTACCTCAAACCAACCGGTAGTAATCAGCATCCTCACTAATGATAGCCCGGGCAGTGTACCGTTTGATCCAACAAGTATCGAAATCATGACCCAGCCCGCGCATGGAACAGTGAAAGCTAATAGCGACGGAACCGTAACCTATACGCCAACAATTGGTTATAACGGCCCCGATAGCTTTACCTACCGCGTGAAAGATATTTACGGTTATTACACCAATATTGCTACCGTTACAGTTACAGATGTTTTTGAAGGCATTAAAATACCTACCATGTTTACACCGAATGGCGATGGCGTAAATGATGTATTCGAGATTAGAAACCTTAACCAATATGCCCATAACGAACTGATAATTGTAAACCGGTGGGGCAACGAGGTTTACAGGCAAAACGACTATCAAAACACCTGGAGCGGCACAGGCCTTAACGAGGGTACCTACTATTATTTATTGCGTTTAAAAACCAACGAAGGAACGGATTGGCAGGTGTTTAAAGGTTATGTGACATTGATAAGAACATTAAAAAAATAATGGAGAAGCATTATAATATGAGACGAATACTGATCTTATCAACATTGATGCTATGCGCCAGGCTTGTTTATGCACAGCAGGATGCGCAGCAAAGCCAATACATGTTTAACGGTATTTATATTAACCCGGCTTATGCCGGCTATAAAGAAAATTTAAACCTGCATAGCTACTACCGCACCCAATGGACGGGTATTAACGGGGCACCCAAAAGTATGTCGTTAGCGGTGGATGCCAGTGCTAATGATGGTAACGTTGGCCTGGCCATGCAAATAAGCAGCGACAAGTTGGGCGCTCAAACTAATCTTTCGGCCTATGCCAATTATGCTTACAGGTTAAGGCTAAATGCCGACGGTACATCGAGGCTGGCATTTGGTTTAGGTGTTGGTGTTATGCAGTTGA
The DNA here is from genome assembly GCF_003633615.1 of Mucilaginibacter gracilis. Taxonomy (NCBI): domain Bacteria; kingdom Pseudomonadati; phylum Bacteroidota; class Sphingobacteriia; order Sphingobacteriales; family Sphingobacteriaceae; genus Mucilaginibacter; species Mucilaginibacter gracilis. The sequence continues at coordinate 2,842,698 of NZ_RBKU01000001.1, forward strand.
GTATGGATGGCTCGTTATTAAGCACTAACGACCCAGAGCCTAACCAGTTAACCGGCGTACAAAGCCTTATAGTGCCCGATGGAAGGTTGGGCATTTACTTTGCAAACAAAGCTGTTTATGCGGGCTTATCGGTTGATAACTTAATTGCACAGTATGGCAATTTTAAAAACTTTAATTATGTGGCGCAGCCAAAGCCGCATATTTATTTAACCGCCGGTATGCTTTTACCGCTTACCGAGGATATAAAACTTAAGCCGAGTGTTTTACTTAAAGACGATAGGGGCGGGCCTACCAGTTTAGATGCCAATGCCTTTTTTATTCTTGGTGATAAAATATGGTTGGGCGGCTCATACCGCATGGGGGTAAAGCTTTACAATAAAAACTATTTACAGAGCGACCTGAGCAACAGTAATTCGGCAGTTGCTGCAATTGAGCTTTTCCCTGTAGAAAACCTGCGTGTAGGTTATGCTTATGATTTATCAGTTGGGCCATTGCAGGGTTATAGTGGCGGCACGCACGAAATTTCAATAGGCTACTACTTTAAAACCCGCAAAAGCAGGATGCTTACACCGAGGTATTTTTAATTATTGCCGATTACAAAAACAGAATGTTTGATTAGTATGAACATATAAATGAAGAAAATATTTACAATTGTTGTTTTGATTGCGCTAATTATGCTTGTAAAAGAGGGTAGGGCGCAGGCCATACTTAAAGAGGCCGACGAGCAATACAATTTGTTTAATTATAAAAAAGCTGCCGAATTATACTCGCAGGCATACTGGCAAAAAGAAACCCTGTATACTGCCGAACGCCTGGCCACCTGCTACAGGCTGATGCACGATTATAAAAATACCGAAAGCTGGTATGTTACCGCAATGGGTTTCCCGGGCAGTAAGAGTGCTAATATTTTATACTATGCCGAGGCTTTAAAAAACAACTCGAAGTATAGCGAGGCAAAAGAACAGTTTGAAAGTTACGCAGCACTTGATAAAGAAGTAACCCGGTTTCAGTTGAGTATCTGGTTGTCTTCTTGCGATTCGTCTATGCGCTGGATGCGGCATCCTACGGCCATCGTGCTAAAAAATGAGCGTGCTTTAAATAGTCCGCAATCCGACTGGGGAGCTGTTAAATATCAAAACAGCGTGGTTTTTACTTCCGATCGTTTCAACAAAAAAGCTGAAAAGGCCGCGATGGACGATAAGCCATTTTTGAAAATTGATGGCGACAAGTTACCCGACAGAAAGATTTACGGTTGGACGGGTAATGATTATCTGCGCTTATATCAATCGCCGGTAGGCGGAAGCGGAGGCGATTCGCTCAAACTTTTTTCGATTGCTGCTCCAACAGATTATCACGTAGGTGCGGCTGCATTTTCTAAGGATGGCAACGAAATTTATTTTACCTTAACAAGGGCTCCCCAAAAAAGCGAGGGGCCTAAATCGGTCATCAAAACCATCAATCTTGAAATATATTGGGCGAAAAAGAACCCGGCAACCGGCGGATGGCAAAAGCCTGTTCCGTTTAAATACAATAATGTAGACAAGTATTCGGTAGGCGATCCTTTTGTATCTCCAGACGGGAAAACGTTATATTTTGTATCCGATATGCCGGGAGGTAAAGGTGGAACAGATATTTATTATTGCCAAAGGGATGAGCAGGGCGACTGGGGTACACCGGTTAATTTGCGCGACCTCAATACTGCCGGTAACGAACGCACGCCAATAGTTGATGAAGGGAACAACCACATTTATTTTTCGAGCGATGGCGGTGTAGGTATGGGCGGCCTTGATATTTATAAGGCAGAGCGTAATGGCCTTACGTTTGGGCGGATACTTAATTTGGCCTATCCCATCAACTCGCCGCAGGATGATTTTGCATTTACTTTAACCGGCGGCGGTTCAGGGTATTTCTCGTCTAACCGGCTGGGCGGCCTCGGCAGCGATGATATTTATAGCTTTAGCGATAAGCAATTTGTTAACTACAGGCTGGAAGGGATAACTTATGATAAAATTACCCGTTTGCCGCTTGTTAACAGCATTGTAACCTTAACTAAAACAGGCGGAACGGAATTAAAGGTACAAACAGATTCGTTAGGTATGTTTCAGTTTAACCTTGAGGAGGAAAGTGATTATACCCTGATGGCCGAGAAAACAAACTTTAGGAGTGATAACCAGGCTATAAGTACAGTAGGCTTAACAACATCGCAAACCATCAAAAAAAATCTGTATCTCGAAAAAACAACCTTAAACAAGGCCATACGCATAGAGAATATTTATTACGATTTTAACAAATCAAACATCAGGCGCGATGCCGCTATTGAACTTAATAAGTTAATTAAAATATTAAACGAAAACCCAACTATTTGGATTGTACTTGGCTCGCATACAGATAGCCGTGGCAACGATGCCTATAATTTGGCCCTTTCACAACGCCGGGCTAATGCTGCTGTAAAATATATTATAGAAAAAGGCGGTATTGATAAAAACCGTATAAGTGCCCGTGGTTATGGCGAAACGCGTTTGCTAAACCGTTGTGCCAATGGTGTTAAATGTAGCGAAGCCGAGCATCAGCTAAACCGCCGAACTGAATTTACTATTGTTAAGCAATAAACGTTTAGCATATTGCTTGTAAAACTAACAGCCCCTTTTCCGGGTAAGAAAAGGGGCTGTTGGTTTATAACTGCTGCTGGTAGGCTACAAACTTGCCAATTCGGTTTTTAGATATTGAAATCCGGGGCGTGTTAATACATCCGCCGAGGTACAATCGTCTCTCAATTTTTTTAATTTGGATAAAGCCGTTGGCACTTGAGTGCCGTTATAAAGCGACAGTAAATCGTCTAACAAATGGCCAAAGGCACTTACTTCTATGCGCTCCAGTGCGTTGGCCAGTTGCAGATGGTTTTTATCGTAAAAGCAAGCTGCGCCAAAATCGCCAAACAAGGTGTTTCCTTCATCGTCTATTAAAGTGTTGTGTGCATATAAGTCGCTGTGCATAATGCCCTTGCTATGCAGTTCGGTAGCTACGGACGCTATTGTACCTGCAATTTTTAAAATTTGCCCGGCAGTAAGGCTCAACCCCGGTTTAAAAACATCGCGTGTACAGCTTACTAAACTTGGCGGTAAACCCAGGTTGTAATAACGCTCGGGTATCAGTTCCATCACAAGGCCTTTTTTATCTTCGGGATGTGCAGTAATTTGCCCCACCAGTTGTACCAATCCCGGATGTGAGCCCGCAGTAATACAGGTATTCATCTCGTCTTCGGGGAAACCATCGCTGGTAACAGCACCCTTAAATATTTTTACGGCCACCGTTTTAGTTTCGGTGCCGTTGCGCCATGTAGCTTTTGATATAATGCCCGATGCGCCTTCACCAAGCAAACTATTTATTTCCAGCTCATGCCAGCCAACAAAAGCAAGCGGATTTATTGCCGGTGTTACGTTAAACGGATTGCCCGAAAACGCCAGCCACGAAAGTTTTGGCATTGTTAATAGCCAGTTGGGTAACTCGGTTAGTTTATTGGCCGATATGCGTAAAAGTGCTAAGTTGCGGCATTGGCTAAGTTGATAAGGTAGGCTGGTTAGTTGATTGCCGGCAAGCATTAGCTTTTGCATACGGCTGCAATTGCCTATTTCGGCGGGCAGGGCTGTTACCCTGTTATCCGTTAAAATTAACCAACGCAAATTAGGATTAAGAGATTTTGGAGGTATGGTTTCTATCCTGTTAGCTTTAAAACCCACTATATCCAGTAAAGGGCAGTCGGCCAAAACTTCGGGCAGTATGGTAAATAAGTTTTCGGAGCAGAAAAAGATTTTAAGTTTCTGTAACCTACCAAAATCAGCAGGTAACGCACTTAGCTTATTTCGCGACAAATCAAGTACTTCCAGCGTATCAGCCAGGTCAAATATTTCTGTCGGGAAGCTATCAAGATTTTCGGAGAGTTTAAGCGATACTGCGCCTTTTAGTTCGCCGTTTTGTAATTGTTTTAAAGTTTGCATGGCCTTCTATTGCCATCGCAATATAGAAGAAAAAATTGTAGCTATCTTAATTTCCTTTACCATAGTTATTGTTATCTCAATAAACTCTTTGTGTATTTTTTAGCCATTCGGCCATAGCATTTGTTTGGCCGGTATTCTCTTTACGCCATTTGGCATTGTCTATTTTGCTGTCGGTTAGGGTAATGGTATGGGTAAATGCCTGCATATTGGTGCTTTGGGCAAGGTTATAAAAATAGTCGGCAAAAAATTTATCAAAAAACAATTTATCGGTTTTCTTCTCCGATAATTGACCGGCTAAACTAAATATAGCTTTCAGTTCGTATTCAAATAATTCTAAACCGCTTAACTTTTTTGCCTTGCCCGACGCCACTGCCATTGAAATTCCTGAATTTAATGCATCGGTTTCCTTTCCGTTGTTATCCGAAACTGGCAGTATTGTATTGCCTTTATCGTCTTTAAGTACGCCGCCCTGCATAATATGTTGGATGTTACCATAAGCTTCAATAGCTCGCGACCCGGTTGGTTCCAGCAGCAAAAAACTGCAGAAACCCAATAAGGCATTTACCCGTTTGTTTTGATGAAAGGTTACCAAAGCGTACAAACGATGGTTGGTTGCCTGTTGGGGATTATGCTTTATAGCTTCAATAATACTGCTTTCGGCCTCCGCGTATTGCTTGTTGCGGAAATAGGAGATTGCTAGGTTATAATAGATTTGCGGGTAGTCAGGTTTTATTTTTATGGCAGCGTTATATGTTTCAATTGCTTTTTGAGCTAGATGGTCGTCATCGTAAATAGTAGCCAATAAACAATATGCTGCCGCGCTTAACGTGGCATTATTTGATTTTATTGCCTTCTCAATATGCGGAATGGCCTCTTTGGGTTTTTTGAATGTAAAAAGAGAGAACGCAATTTGATAATTGGCATATTCATTTTCGGAATCGTTTTTTAATACCTCATTAAATTTATCAATAGCCTCGGCATATTTTCCCTCATTGTTTAGGGCCACACCCTGTTTAATCAGCTCCGTTGCAGTATTGTTATTTTGTGCTTTCGCAGAAACACTGTAATGTATAATTAAGGCAATGATGAACAATAATTTGTGAAGACGTTTCATGTTTTGAAACTACAAAATGTGCCCGTTAACTCGAAACGATTTTTAATTTGTTGTTGGTGAAAATCGCTCATCTAACCAACGCCCGCACAGCAGCTAAATTTAAACTTGTAAGCAAATTATTATACGTTTTATCTAAAATAAACAAAGCCCATAGATTGGTTGATCTACAGGCTTTGCTATGATTAGAAATGGAATTGGTGCTTATTTCCAGCCACCGCCTAACGAGCGGTATAATTCGGATACGGCGTTTAGCTGGTCGCGTTTAATGGTTGCCAGTTCAAGTTCGCTTTGTAATACATTGCTTTGGGCGGTAATTACTTCCAGGTAATTAGCCATGCCATTTTTAAATAGCAAGTTGGCGTTGCTTGTTGCTTGTTGCAGTGTACTTACACGGCTGGCAGCTATATTTTGTTGCAATTTTAACTTGTCTATCTTCACCATCGCGTCTGATACTTCGCCTACAGCATTTAACACCGACTGGCGAAATTGCAATACTGTTTTTTCGCGCTCAACCTGGGCTACCTGGTATTTGGTTTTTAGCTCCTTATGCTGAAACACAGGTTGTATAACGCTACCCGCCACTATACCAAATAACGATGCCGGAATATTGAACCAGTTACTTGCCGTGAATGTGTTAACGCCCCCACTTGCGGTAATACGCAATGCCGGGTACATATCGGCTTTACTAATGCCTACGTTGCTGTTTGCTATAATGAGTGCAAGTTCGCTGCTTTTGACATCGGGCCTGCTGCTTAACAAATTTGTAGGTACACCGGCAGATAGAGTTTCCGGTACGCTAATTTGATCGATAGTGGCATTGCGGGTAATTTGATCGGGCAGTTGGCCGGTTAAGATGCTTATTGCATTTTCCTGAATGCTGATATTTTCCTCAAATTGCGGTATAAGTTGCGCAGCCGCCATTTGCTGTGCCTGCGCTTGCTGCACAGCCAGCGATGTTACCTGCCCGGCATTGTATTGTAATTGAATAATACGCAAGGTACTATCATTTAGCCTTACGTTTTGTTTGGCAATTTTAATTTGAGCATCCAGCATAAGCAGGTTAAAATAACCTTGCGATACGCCTGCTACTATATTAGTTTGTATAGCTTTGCGTACTTCGGCAGTTTGCAGGTAAGCGGCAAGGGCACTCTTTTGTTGGTTATGTATTTTACCCCAAATATCCGCTTCCCACGAAAGTGAAAGATTGGCCGAGTAATCTTCAATATGTTTTGAACTAAGGTTATATTGGCTCAAACTCAAGCCTGTTAAACTATTATCGGAAGGGCGACTGCTACTGGCTGTTACGTTTAAGGCAACCTCTGGTACATAGTTCCATTTAACCTGTTTAAGCAACAATTGCGATGCCTCGACATTTTTAACCGCTATTTGCATATCGTAGTTTTTTACAATAGCGCTATCTATCAATTTTTGTAGTGTAGCGTCGGTAAAAAAACTTTTCCACTGTATGTTGGCTATGTTGCTGGTATCGGTTGTTGTGGCGGTGTACCTGTAATTAGCAGGTAATGTAGCAGTTGGCGCAACATCTTTTGATACTTTACAAGCACTCAAAAAAAGTAAGATTAGAGCGAGCCTGTTAATTTGATTTTTCATTTTTGTTAATATTTATAGTGGTAATGAACAGCCTGTTGCAAAAGCAGGCGGTTCATTCGTGTTTTATTTAATTACGGTTATATTCGTCATCCAGCACGTCAACGTGAGGGGTGTGATGTGCGCCGTGTCCGCCATTATTCAATACAGCTAAGGGTACGCCGGTAATTTTTTCTTGCAACCCTTGAAAAATTACAAACAACACCGGGATAATGAATAGGCCCAGGATTACTCCCGATACCATACCACCCGCTGCGCCGATACTGATGGAGTGATTACCTTGCGCCGATGGGCCGGTTGCAATACTCATGGGGAACAAACCGAAAACAAAGGCAAGCGATGTCATGATGATGGGGCGCAGCCTTAGCCTTGCAGCCTCAATAGCTGCGGCCACTAATGGCTGGCCTGCCTTTCGGCGCTGCACCGCAAACTCCACAATTAAGATGGCGTTTTTAGCCAGTAAACCGATGAGCATAATGAGTGCCACCTGTACATAAATGTTGTTTTCGATACCAGTTAAGCCCAATACCACAAATACACCTAAAATACCCGTAGGGATTGAGAGTATAACAGCCAGAGGCAATACATAACTTTCGTATTGTGCCGATAGCAGGAAGTACACAAATATTAAACAAAGAATAAACACGATGGTTGATTGCCCGCCCGATGCAATTTCCTCGCGGGTTTGGCCCGAAAACTCGTAGGCAAAGCCCGATGGCAATTGTTCTTTGGCAGTTTCTTCTATCGCCTTAATGGCGTCACCAGAGCTATAGCCCGGTTTCGGAATGGCATTGATTTCGATTGAATTAAACAAATTATAACGCGAAGCAGTTTCGGAACCATAAACGCGGGTTAGCTTAACCAATGTATTGATAGGCACCATTTCGCCAAGCTTGTTTTTAACAAAAACACGGTCTATTGATGATGGATCTGTCCGGTCGGCAATATCTGCCTGTACAACCACACGGTAGTATTTACCAAAGCGGTTAAAGTCCGATGCCTGTGCGCTGCCAAAATAGGCCTGCATGGTTTGCAAAATATCCTTCACATTTACGCCCAGTTGGTTAGCCTTATCGTCGTTAACTTCTAACTGTAGTTGCGGATAATCGGCTTTAAAGGATGTAAAAGCATAAGCAATTTCCTTTTTCTTCATCAATTCGCCTATAAACGTGTTGGCTACGCCACTAAATTTATCAAGCTTGCCGCCTGTTTTATCTTGCAATACAACATCAAGTGCCTCAACGTTGCTGAAACCCGGAACGGTTGGGAAACTGAATACAAAGAAACTACCTGCCGTTATCGCGCCCAGTTCGCCGCGTATTACGTTTTGTATGGCATCAATATTTTTAACCGCGCCCCTATCTTTATTAGGTTTAAGCAATACAAATATTACCGCCGCCGACGGGCTGTTTGATGATGTTAACAGGTTAAAGCCCGATATGGCCGTTACAAACCTGGCAGCCGGTAAGGCCTTTAATTTGGCTTCGGCTATGTTTAGCATTTTGGTTGTACCATCTAACGATGTTCCGGATGGTGTTGAAACAGCAATAGCCACAAAGCCCTGATCTTCGGTAGGTATAAAGCCCGATTTTGTTGTTTTACCCAGGTAAACCGTGATAGCTATAATTAATACCAGGCCGCCAATTGCAACGCTTTTATTTTTTATAAGGAACTTTAAGCCGCCAACATACCTGTTAGTTATTGCTGCAAAGCTGCTGTTAAAACCGGCATAAAATTTATCTTTAAAGCCTTTTTTAACTACAACATCGCCTTCCTTTCCATGATTACTTTTTAAGAATAAAGCCGCCAGTGCAGGGCTCAATGTTAATGCGTTAACCGCCGATATGATAATGGCGATAGACATGGTGAAGGCAAACTGCCGGTAAAATATACCTGTTGAACCCGTCATGAAACCTACAGGTAAAAATACGGCTGCCATTACCAGCGTTATGGATATAATGGCACCTGTAATTTCGTGCATGGCTTCGGTTGTGGCAGCCTTGGGTGCTAAATGCTTGTGCTCCATTTTGGCGTGTACGGCCTCAACAACCACAATGGCATCATCCACCACAATACCTATGGCCAATACTAAGGCAAACAAGGTTAAAAGGTTAATTGAGAAGCCAAACAGGTTCATGAAAAAGAAGGTGCCCAAAATAGCCACCGGAACGGCTATTGCCGGAATTAAGGTTGAACGGAAATCCTGAAGGAAAATAAATACTACGATAAATACCAGTATAAAAGCTTCTATCAGGGTATGCTCAACTTGGTCAATAGATTCGTCTAAAGCGGTTTTGGTACGATAGAACTGGTTGTACTTAATACCCACCGGGAAATCTTTAGCGGCTTTTTCCATCACCTTATCAACGGCTATCTGTATTTCGTTAGCGTTTGATCCGGCTAATTGTATTAAGCCGATGGCAATACCGTCGTGCCCGTTTAAGTGGGTTACGCTTGTGTACGAATAGGCACCAAGTTCAACACGTGCCACATCTTTTAAGCGTAGTACCGATCCGTCTGTATTGGCACGTATGGCAATGTTTTCGTATTCTTCGGGTTTGGTAAGTTTGCCTTTGTATTTGATAATGTATTCAAATACTTCGCTGCTGCGTTCGCCAAGTTTACCCGGTGCTGCTTCCAGGTTTTTATCCTGAATGGCTGCCATCACTTCGGCGGGGGTAATTTTGTAGGCCGCCAATTGGCCAGGCTTAAGCCAAACACGCATAGAGTAATCTTTAACGCCACCAAATATGGTTGCGTTACCAATGCCTGCTATACGTTTTATTTCGGGTATAATATTGATTTGGGCGTAGTTGGCCACAAAAGCCTGGTCGTATTTTTTAGGATCTTCGGTATACATACCAACGGCACCAATTAAACTGTTTTGCTGTTTGGTGGTGGTTATACCTTGTTGTACAACTTCGGCAGGTAACTGGCTTGTGGCTTGTGTTACCCGGTTTTGAACGTTTACCGCAGCCTGGTCTGGATTGGTACCTTGTTTAAAGTAAACGGTAATAGCCAAAGTACCATCGTTACTGGCGGTTGAGCTCATATAGCTCATGTTTTCAACACCATTAATTGATTCTTCTAACGATGGCGCTACCGAACGCAGCACAGTTTCGGCATTGGCGCCGGGATATACGGCTGCTACTAATACAGCAGGCGGCGCAATATCCGGAAACTGTTGTAAAGGCAAATTGTTTAAGCCAAGTATACCCAATATCACCAATAAGATGGAGATAACGGTTGAAAGTACCGGCCTTTCTATAAATTTTTGGAACATGATTTCTTTATTTAGCAGAGGCAAGAAGCGAGTGGCGGGAAGCAAGAACCAAGATGCAGGAAGCAAGATAGATTGGTCTTTATCTTCGCCTTTGCTTTATATCTTGATTCCTGATTCTTACATCTTGACTCTCATTCTTACCTCTTGATTCTTGTTTTAGTTTTTAGCTACTTTAGCGGGAGCAGGTTCGGGATGTATCACGGTGCCTTCTTGCAGGTGGTCAAAACCGCTAACCACTATTTGGTCGCCTGGCTTTACGCCGTCTTTAACCAGGTAGTTGGTTCCGCTTTTTCCGATGATGGTGATTGGCAATTTTTTAACCTTGTTGCTATCGGCAACGGCAAAAACAAATACCTTATCCTGCATTTCCATAGTGGCCGATTGTGGTACAACCAAAGCATTGTTGTGTTGTAAGCTCAAACGTACCTTACCCGTATTGCCCGACCGTAATAAACCTTGTGCGTTGGGGAAACTTGCCCTTAGTGTAATAGCACCGGTGTTTTTATCAAACTGTCCGTCTATCATGTCTATTTTCCCTTGTTGGCTATACTCGCTGTTATCGGTTAATAATAACGATACCGATGGCAGGTGTTTTAATTTATCGCCCAGGGTACCACCAGGGTATTGCTCTTTAAAGTTGATAAAGTCCTGTTCGCTTAACGAGAAGTAAACATGCACGTTATGCACGTCTGATAGTTGTGTAAGTGCTTCAACATCGGTAGGAGCCACAAGGCTACCTTGTTTTTTTAGCAGGCGGCCTATGTAACCGTTTACAGGTGCTTTAATGGTTGTATAGCCTAGGTTAATTTGAGCGGTAGCAACATTGGCTTTAGCCTGCTCTACATTGGCCTTAGCTATTTGGTAAGTTGCACGGGCCGTTTTAAGCTGATAATCGGAAACTACTTTGTTTTGTACCAGAGGGGTAAGCTTGTCAATTTCTAACTGAGCGTTTAGCACTGCGCCTTCGGCGGAGTGTTGCGCTGCCAGGGCATTGTTTAGCTGTGCGCGATAAGGTTGGTCGTTAATTTTAAACAACGGTTCGCCTGCTTTAACAAAGGCACCTTCGTCAATAAAAACCTTGTCGAGCGAGCCACTTACCTGAGGGCGTACCTCAACGTTAACTGCACCTTCAACAGAGGCGGGATATTCCTGATAAGTGGTTTGATTACCGGCTACTATGCTAACTACCGGTAACGACGGGGGAGGCGTTGCCGCCGGAGCCTGCGGCTTTGAAGCGCAGCCGTATAATGATATTGCGATTAACGCGAAATAGATACTTTTCATGACCATTTGATTTGAAGTGTTTGTAAAATTTGTTGTGTTTGTTTGCCTTGCTAGGCTATATGGTAGTGTTGCTGTGTTTGCTAACGGTTAAAAAGAATATTTAACATTGTTAAATTATTTAACGATGTTAAAATAATGTTACGGGGTTTGGGTTTCTTTTTCATGATTATGTTCGATTTTGTTTCTGAATGTAATTGGCTCATTAAAGTGCAACCGCAGTGATGGCTTGCATTTTTTAAGGTGCCGGGTATTGTTTAGTCGTTTAGCGACCGTGTTATGCCATTAATGGCGGTTATGAGTACCTCATGGTTCATCTCGTCAGACCGGCCACGCTTTAAAAGATTAATTGATATGAGGCCGTGTATTACCGACCAAAAGGTGAAATATTTTGTGCATACCTCATCTTCAGTAGGCTTGTTCATTATTTGCTCTATCACCTCGGCTATCAAATTATATGGTACTTCCGATTCGGGGATAATTTTGGCCAGTTCGCAACAATTGGTATTAACGCCAAACATTACCTGGTATAATTCTTTTTCGGCAAAGGCAAAGTTCCAGTAGGCAAGCCACATTGCTTCCAGTTGCTTGGCCGGTAATTGATGTTGGTTTTTTGCCAACTCCATATCCCGCGACAGCAATAAAAAACCTTTTCGCGTAAGTTCCAGTATAATAGCTTCTTTATTAGCAAAATACTCATAAATGAGCGGTGCGGTGTATTCAATAACATCTGCAATTTTGCGCATGCTTAATGCTTGCCATCCCTCTTCCTTTACAATTTGAAGCGAAGCATCCAGAATATTTATTCTGGTTTCCTCTTTCAAACGTAGTATCCTATCCTTGCTTGCCATGTTTAATACGGTGTAAATTTATTTAACACCGTTCAGCAAATGTACAGCGATAAGTGATTTGTAATCTACATAGAAATGTAAAATTGAACGTAGGGTTTAAAAAAACATGGCAACTTGGCCACATAATAATTTATAAACCTAATTGTTACCCGCGCTATTTATTAACTATTTTTTGATAAAGGCTCCAGTAATCACTCGCCATTTTCTCTTTCGAGAAATTGTCTTTGGCCCATTGGGTGCAGTTGTAACGGTTTATGCGCGGAATTTGCTTAACGGCGTCAACAGCTTCGTCAACGGTATTAACCAGGAAACCCGTTTGTTTATCTTTAATTAGTTCGGGCATCGAGCCTTTATTAAATGCAATTACCGGAGTGCCGCAAATCATGGCTTCGGCCACGCTCATGCCAAAAGGCTCGTTAAAGTTAATGGGGTGCAACAGTGCCGCTGCATTGCTCAACAACTCTTTCCGTTTTTCGGGCCCGGCATGGCCAATAAATTGTATCTGTTTGTTTAAGTGCGGTTCAACTTTTTGCTTAAAATAGTTTTCGTCTTGTACAATGCCCGCAATTATTAGGCGGCGTTTACTCTTTATGGCTATTTCAACAGCCTCGGCTGTACCTTTGTCATGGTGTATGCGGCCAAAGTATAGTAAATAATCATCGGGCGAATCGTTAAAGCTAAAGGCATCCAGGTCAAGCCCGTTGTAAACCGTAGCCAGATAGCGAAGATCGGCACTGCGGTCGGCATTGCTGATGGATACATAGTGCGAATTATGGTTATACTTTTTATAAACCGGAATTATCCGCGGCGACGAAAACCCATGAATGGTGGTTATCATGGGTGTTTTAATAAGCTTTGAATAGGTGAGGGGCAAAAAATCAAAATTATTGTGGATGATATCAAACTCACCGGCGCGCTCCATTACGTTGCTGATGTGCAGGCATTCCAGCACTTTGGCATCCTGGGTATTATCTTCGGCATAACCAGTTTCGCAAACAGAAGCCAGCTTACCCTGGGTGATAGAATCGCCGGTGGCAAATAAGGTAACCTGGCCGCCTAAGTTAATTATGCCTTCGGCAATGTTTGATGCTATTTGTTCCCACGGGCCATAATGCCTGGGCGGGGTTCGCCATGCTACGGGTGCAAGTACAGCTATTTTCATAAAATTATACAGGTTTAAGTTATGCCCGCTTGCTGCGGAAATGGCCTTTGGTTGGCGTAAGGTAGTGATATGTTGATAAAAAGCAGCATATCACCATTTAATAATCAATACCTCTCCGAACCGATTTTTTAATGTTATTGATTAGCACAACTGAATAGTTTGCCCATATTTATGATACTCATACTCTAACTCAAAGGCTTTTAATACCGTTAGGTGACTAATTAAATAAGCCAGTGTACTTTCGGCACCCTGGTTACGGTTTATGCCTGTTGGCAAAATACCATCGCAGCAGCCCTTGGTTTCATGGTCGTACAAGGGGGCGCGAAGCGTGTTTTCTCCTAAAAACCACATATAGCAGGCAAACATCTTTTCAATGTATTCGGGTTTGTGCCATATTTGGTATGCCTGGAAGTTCATGAGCACCATAGCCATGGTTTCTATAGCTTGCTGGTCGTAAAGCGGAAACTCGCCGCCTTTGTGATACCAGCCCTCGTTGCCAACAGGGGTAAGGTAACCGTTACTCAAGGTAAGTTTATCTAAAAACGCCATCGATTCCAGGGCTACTTCTCTAACCTTGCTGTCGCCTGTAATTTCGCAGGCATGCATTAAAGCCAAGGGTAATATGGCATTATCATAGGTCATTTTTTCTTCAAACCAGTGCCATTCTTCGTCGTGATGTGCCGCGTACGAATCCATCAATGGCGTGGTTAGCCTGTTCATCTCGTTAAGCATGCCTTCATCTGCCGGAAATACTTTTAGGTATAGTGCCACGCCAATAATGGTATTAGCCAGGCCACGCAAATGATACAAATTTTTAAACTGTTGCACCGCCTTGTGAAATATCTCAACAGCAAACTCACGGTAAGAGTTATTAGTGGCACAATTAATTAAATACCCTAACGACCATATGGTACGGCCAAAAGAATCTTCGGAACCTATATCATCAAGATACTGCCTGCTAAAACTTAAAAAATTGCGAAAGTTACCATCCTCTGTTTGCATGTAATGGATGTAACTGAGGTAAATAGGCAGTAATTTTAAGGCTTCGGGGCTTTTGTTGCGCTGGTAGGCCATTAGCGCCATAATAAGGGCGCGGGCATTATCATCCAAACAATAACCTTCTTTTAAATTAGGAATGCCAAATTTAGCATGTTGCACTATGCCGGTATCGTCGGTTAACCTCAGCACGTGGTCGAGGCTAAAGCGTGGCATAATTTCGGGGTCAACAATAGTACTTGCCAAGTTTTTCTCTGTATTATCATGCCTTGCCAAAGCTTGCTGAGATACCTTAATGTATTCGGCTCCAATTTTAGGGTAGCGCAAATGCAAACCGTAATTGTAGGCGTTACGCTTCAACTGAGTAAGCGATTCGCTGTTGCCTAATAAATCGTTAACAATGGCGGCTAATTGCTCGTCATCCTTAAAATCAAATATCCGGCCCCTGTCGTCGGCCAAAAGCTCGGTAGCATGCCAATAAGGTGTTGATACCACGGCTGCACCCGCGCCTATTGCGTATGACAAGGTGCCACTGGTAATTTGTGCTTCGTTTAAATAAGGAGTAATGTAAATATCAACAGCAGTTAAGTACTGAAACAACTCTTCTTCGGATACAAATTTATTGATGAAGGTTATGTTTTTACTTACTCCTAATTGGTTTGCAAGCCGTTTTAAACTATCCCTATATTCCTCGCCGTTATTTTTTAAAACTCCGGGATGAGTGTTACCTAAAATAACATACATAACATCGGGGTTTTGCTTAACTATAGCCGGGAGCGCCCTAATTACAGTTTCGAGGCCCTTATTGCGGCTTATTAACCCAAAGGTGAATAGCACCCTGTGGTTTTTAAAGGCAGGTAGTTTTTTAAGCTCGTTTTTTTCGTCGGCTTCCAGGTCGGGTACGCCATGTTCAATTATTTGTAGCTTTTCGGCTGGTATCTCGTAAATATCAATTAAAAACTCAATGGCGCGCTTACTCATTACAATTACCTTGGCCGATTGATCGGCAATTTCGCGCATAATTATTTTTTGCACAAAGCTGGGTTCGCGCAGTACGGTATGCAGCACGGTTATGAGCGGTTTTTGGAGCCTGTTGATGAGCGGTAGTATGTAAATGCCGCTTTCGCCGCCATAAATACCAAATTCGTGCTCCATTATGCAAACATCGGCGTTACTGGTGTTAAGGTAATTGGCGGCCCGTATGTAATCTTTTTGGTGGTCTTGCCTGATGATAAATTTAACCTCTTCCGGATATTCGTATTCTTTTAAAGTTTCAGAATCATTAATGGCTACAACAAAACCGCTTTGTGTAAGCGCATCTTTACCTGTGAAATTGGAGTTAACAGCTCCTACCAAATTTTGATTGAATGTTGCTATACCGCATTCACGCGGCGGATACGTTGATATATAAGCAATGCGCATACAAAGTATATGTGTTTTAGATAGTGTGATGGAATAACAGCAATTAAGTAGCTTTGTTTGGCAGCAATGCCCATGGCGGGGCAATTTATGGAACACACCAATCAATTTGCTGTGCCCATTGTATTAATTGGACGGCACCTAAAAGCCCAATTGATGCCAAGGATAGGATAATGATAGGAAGCGAGCTGATGCAATGATTGCTTGCATCAAAACATTAGGCCTACGCCGGGGAAACCGGCTAAAAGGATTAATTGAATAGCTTTTTTAGCAGATAAATAAACCACCTGAGTAGATAGCCAATTAAAACCAGCGCCAAAATAACTACCAAAATTGTTGCCCAATCAACACTTAAAAATAGCAGGGTATGCCATAGGGGGGTATTTTGATTATAGATATTTTGCGCCATTGTAACTTTTTTATCACGAATAATAATCCAAGGCCTCTAAAATAACATTGCAGGCCATTGTTAACTCATCATGGGTAATAATTAAAGGGGGGGCCAGGCGCATAGAATTGGTACAGTGTAAAAACCAGTCGGTAATTACACCGTTTTCGATGCAGCGGTCTATCACTTTTTTGTTAAACTCAAAGTTTTTAAGCTCAATGGCCATAATGAGGCCCTTCCCACGTACCTCGCGTATAGCAGGGTGTACCAAAAGGGCACGCATCAGGGCTTCTTTTTGTTTAACCTGCTCAATTAAATTTTCGCTAAACAAAACCTCCAATCCGGCTAAACCGGCGGCACAACAAACCGGGTGCCCACCAAAAGTGGTAATATGCCCCAAAATAGGGTTTTCGCGCAGCGAATCCATTATTTGAGCCGACGATACAAACGCACCTATAGGCATACCGCCGCCTAAAGCTTTAGCCAATACCAAAATATCGGGCACAATACCAAAATGCTCAAAGGCAAACATTTTACCTGTGCGGCCCATGGCAACCTGTATCTCGTCTAAAATAAGCAGGGTACCTGTATGGGTGCATCTTTGCCTTAGTGCTTGCATATAAGCCACATCGGGCACGCGTATGCCTGCTTCGCCTTGTATGGTTTCAATTAACACGCAGGCAGTTTCGGTAGTTATTTGCTCCAGGTGTGCCGCATCATTAAAATCAATAAATTGAATGCCGGGGAGCAGGGGGCGGTAAGCCTGCTTATACACTTCGTTACCCATAACGCTTAAAGCGCCATGTGTGCTGCCGTGGTACGAATTTTTGCAGGCAATAATATTACTGCGCCCCGTATATCGTTTGGCCAGTTTTAGGGCGCCCTCAATAGCTTCTGAGCCGGAGTTAACAAAGTAAGTACACTGAAGTTGCAGGGGTAGTAAGGAAGCCAGTTTTTCGGCAAATTTAACCTGCGGGGCCTGTATATATTCGCCATATACCATGAGGTGCATGTATTTTTCGGCCTGTTGAGTGATGGCCTCAATTACCCTTGGATGCGAGTGCCCGATGTTGCTTACGCCGATGCCCGATATTAAATCAAGATAAGGCTTCCCTTGCTTATCATATATATAAACGCCCCTGGCGCTTTCAAACTCAAGTAAAAGCGGGAAATGTGTAGTTTGCGCGTTATGGTTTAAAAAAAGCTGCCTCAGGGTTGTCATACCGCAAAAATAACAAAGGCTCCGCATTACCGGAGCCTTTGTTATTTTAAATTATAGTTTTTAGTTTCCTGCCTCGTTTTTTCGTTCTCTAAATTGTTTCAGTATCTCGTCCTGAAAGTCTTTTTCGCTTTTGTAAATCAGGCTTACTTTTTCTGGAGGCAATATTTTCATAAACTCGTTAGCATAACGCCGTTTTATGTTGGTTTTTTTATCTTCTAATAATAATTCGTTTAAAACCTGGTCTTTGCCATTAGTTTGCGATGGCGAGTTATTAAGGCGTATCTGCTTTTGCACGGCAAACATTTCTTCCTGATACTCATTGTATAATGGCCAAAACTTGCTGGATTGTTCGGGTGTTAAATCGAGCTTTTTGGTAATATATGCAGTTTTAATCAATTTTACCCTGTTAAGCGCATTGGGTACATTATTGCCTCGGTTTGGCTTATCGGCCCGGTTTTCTTTTGGTACTTCCCTGCGTTGTTGTTGCAGCCGGTGATCTTCGCGTGGTGGCGTATCTCCCGCCTGACCGTAAACCGCCAAACTAACAAAAAATGAAAATATAACAGTTAGGTAACGCATTAGTGTGTGTTAATTATACCAATATTTAATTTAATACGTCCGTGGTGCTATCATCAGCATCGGCAGTTGAAATAGCAGTTAAACTATTAGGATCTGCATTTTCCATAATGGTAGAAGCATCGCCGTTGAGTTCCAAATAATTTTCCATATCCGACTTTGAAATTTTGGATAACGCTTTATGCAAGTCCGACCGGTTATGTATCGCTGTATCATTAAACTCGCTGGTTAAAACAGCGGCTCCTACAATCAACGAAAAGCACGCCGCCGAAGCATACTTAAACGCGGTTGTGGTCCAAAGCTTACGTACTATAGCAGTGCCTGTTGGTGCCGGTGCCGATACATTGATGGTGTTTTGTATTATACGGGCCTCTAAGCCTTCAAAATATGCCTCCGGAACTATAAAACCTTTTTCGTTATCTGCAAATTGTTCAACGGCTAAACGGCTTTCAATATTGCCCGTAAGTTGCTCAAAATAACCTTCCGGAATGTTAAAACCAGCTTCGGAATTTAAAAGTTCGTCAACAGCTATGCGGCTTTCTATATCACCGGTAAGCTGGTCAAAATAGTTTTCCGGAACGGTAAAGCCAGGGCTTTTATTTAATAATTCATCAACCGCAATGCGGCTCTCAATATTGCCTGTAAGCTGCTCAAAATAACCTTCCGGAATGGTAAAACCTTTGCCGTTATTTAAAACCTCATCAATGCCTATCCGGCTATTAATGTTTTGTGTTAATTCATCAAAATAATTTGCGGGCAAAACAAAGCCATCCTGCGGATAGGCTTGTTTTAACTGTGCTAATTTAATTTCATCCATTATACGCCCCTCCATTTCCTCAAAATAGTTAGCCGGTACCTTAAAAGCATTAACAGCACTAAGCTGTTTTAGCATAGGGTACTCATTTAACCATTCCATATTTTCTCTCTCTTCACTCATTACCAGGGTATAGATGTTTTTTTTGGCAAAAGGTTTAATCTAAATTAGTCTTCTGCTAATAAAAATGCTTCAATTTTTTTCACTGCCAAATGAAACGACGATTTGAGTGCGCCAACGCTTGTTCCCAGCACTTCCGACATTTCTTCATACTTCATTTCGTCATAATATTTCATATTAAAAACGAGTTTTTGTTTTTCGGGAAGCGTTAATAATGCCTTTTGTAATTTAAGCTGTGCCTTGTCGCCATCAAAGTAACTCGAATCGGCTAACGATTCGGCAAGTTCGTGCGATACATCATCAAGCGGAATGTTATTTTTTAACTTTTTACGGTTTAAAAAAGTAATACATTCGTTAGTGGCAATACGGTACATCCAGGTGTAAAGTTGGGCGTCGCTGCGGAAACCTAGCAGGCTTTTCCATACTTTAATAAAAACATCCTGAACAAGATCGTCGGCATCGTCGTGGTTAACTACCATGCGGCGGATGTGCCAATATATTTTTTGCTGATATTTTTTGAGCAACAGGTTAAATGCCTCGTTCCGTGTTCTCTCATCCTGGAATTTTTCCAGTATAACTGCATCATCAACCTGGTTAGACATGTAATTTTGTTGGTTTTTTTAAACGCTATCAAAGC
This sequence comes from Mucilaginibacter gracilis, assembly GCF_003633615.1. Classification (NCBI taxonomy): domain Bacteria; kingdom Pseudomonadati; phylum Bacteroidota; class Sphingobacteriia; order Sphingobacteriales; family Sphingobacteriaceae; genus Mucilaginibacter; species Mucilaginibacter gracilis. The sequence continues at coordinate 2,862,164 of NZ_RBKU01000001.1, forward strand.
TTTTGTAACACACAAATATAATAATGTTATCTGCTTTGCAATAGCTTTTTAATTTGCCAATTAAAGTAAAAACTTTAATGCAGCGTCAATAGTTTATCTCAATATAATCAGATTATCTACATATTGTTTGGCTAAATTTAACAATTAAAATAAAATTATGTGGTGGATATACGCTTTGCTCTCGGCTTTTTTTGCGGCCCTTGTGGCTATTTTTGCTAAAATAGGTATTAAAGGGGTTGATACCGACCTGGCTACCGCAATACGCACCGTTGTTATTTTGTTTTTGGCCTGGGCCATAGTTTTGGTAAAGGGCGGCGAACATGCCATAGGCAACCTTACCAAACAAAACTGGACTTTTTTGATCCTCTCGGGCTGTGCCACCGGCTTATCATGGATATTTTATTTTAAGGCATTGCAACTGGGGAAGGTATCGCAGGTTGCACCGATAGATAAATTAAGCGTTGCCCTGGCCATTTTATTATCTGTTTTGTTTTTAGGCGAAAGCTTAACCTGGAAATCGGCAATTGGTGCCGCAATGATAGTTGGTGGCACTTTTGTACTGATTTATAACAATGACTGAATGAATGAAGGATTGAGTGATTGAATGGAAAAGCCAATCAAAAACATTCAATCCTTCAATCACTCAATCCTTCAATCATTAACTTAACAGATCTAATATCTGCTGCGACGAGTTTTTGGTGTCAACCTTACTAATTACATTTTTAATGATGCCATCGGGGCCAATTAAAAACGTGGTACGGGCGGTACCCATATAGGTTTTACCGTACATGCTTTTTTCAACCCAAACACCATAGGCTTCAACCACGGTTTTATCATGGTCGGCAATGAGGGCGAAGGGCAGATTGTATTTGCTTTCGAATTTTTTGTGCGATTTTTCGTCGTCGGTACTAACACCAATAACCTCAAAACCCTGCGATAAAAGCGATTGGTAATTATCCCTGAAGCTGCATGCTTCGGCGGTGCAGCCTGGGGTATCATCTTTAGGGTAAAAATAGAGTATCACATTTTTGCCCAGGTAATTTGATAGCGAAATGGTTTCGCCATTTTGGTTGTTTGCAGTAAAATCGGGGGCTTTGTCGCCTTCTTTTAAAATTGCCATTATCGGTAAAAATTAGCGGTGAATAGTGAAAGGTTGTCTTTGTTATCAGCAACAGCTAAAGTAAACACATGTTTGCCGGGCTTTACATTTTCGTCAAAGGTATAGCTTAAAATTTTGGTTTTATAATCCAGTTCCATTAAAACCCAATGCCCGTCTACCTTGCCGTTGTACGATTTTATGCCCGATAAATTATCGCTCATTTTTAACGATATGGTTTTAGCTGCTGCCATATTTTTGCCATTGGTAATGTTAAGCGGGTAAATAACGGGCGCCACGGTATCAATCCGCACAAAAAAATCGCCGAAGCCTTTACAATGCGCCTTAATAAAGCCGCCTTCGTACAGGCCGCCTTCGTACAGGCCGCCTTCCGAGCCACCGGCTGTATTTACAATTACAGCTTTATTAGCCAGTGCGCCAATGTTACTATCGGGCTTAATCCAAAGTTCAAAGCTATCATGAATGGGCGTAAAGCGGTTATGTATGCGATAGGTGGCTGAATATGCGCCGGGATGCCGGGGCAGCACAGCGTAATTAAAATACAAATCGTCGTAAAGGTTGCCTTGCGGGATAATTACGCGTGCCTTATCAAAACTAAAATCGTTCTGCTGGTTGTATTTAAACAATACCCCCGGTGGTTTTTGGGATGATGGCGGCTCGGCTGGTTTTGATTTTACCTTAAATTTTAAAGTTGATGTATTGCCCGCAACATCTTTAACTACGTATTCAATGTTGTGTATTGCATCATCATTAAAAGTTATAATGCCCCTGTTTACCTGTTGCGGATAAACCGATATTTTATTGCCCGGCAAAATAAAACTCTTTTGTATTTCGCGGCCCGTTGCTAAAAATGCGGGAAAATCAATATGGGCATTAATGGCATGGGTTTGATCGAACGCAAAACGCTCTACGGCAAAGGTATATATCAACTTATCGTCAACTTTTAGCTGGATAGAATAAACGCCGTTTTTATTCATGGAGGTGCTGTTACGGTCGGTAGCCATAATGCCGAAACCAATATCGCCGCTTAGGTTAATCACCGAAGATTTTAACAAACGATACGCAGCACCCGAACCTGCAACCGGATAAAACTCCTTAGCTGTTTTTTCGCTAAAAGGTAATCCGTTTAAATGGTAGGCGTATAAGCCGCTAATAGTTGGCGGTATTTTATCCGGAATGGATAAACCAAAAAGTTGCGGGTTAATAGTTTGCTCGGTGATGGCATCCCTGATCTCGAAATGAACATGCGGCCCTGCCGATGCGCCCGCATTGCCCGACCAGGCAAATACCTGCCCCTTTATAAAATTTTGCTGAAAAGGAAGCAACGTAATATCGGCCTCATAGGTTTGGTGTTCGTACTGGTAATCGTGTACAATTTTGGCAAGTTCGGGTGCCAAACGTTCCAGGTGCCCGTAAACGGTGGTAAAGCCGTTGGGGTGGGTAATGTAAACCGCGCGGCCAAAGCCACCGTATTGAATGCGCAGCCTTGATATGTAACCATCAAAAGCTGCATGCACTGGGTAGCCTGTACGCTGGTTGGTTTTAAAATCGAGCCCGGAGTGGAAGTGGTTAGATCGCAATTCGCCAAAGGTACCCGCCGTAGTAGGGGGCAAGTCTAAAGGGTAACGAAAAAAATCTTTGGGATAGGTATGAGTTTGCACAATATCCTGTGCGCAGGTACTCACGGCAATGCCAATTGAAAAAAGGAAGATGAGATGGTATTTTAGGATCACTTTATATAAAAGTCAAGTAGTTTTTCGTTTTCCAGATAGCCTTCCAGGTGGTCGCCTATACTTACTTTTGATACGCCCGGAGGTGTGCCGGTAAATATCAGGTCGCCCTTTTTTAAAGTGATGTATCCCGAAACAAATGCGATAATGCGCTCGAACGAGAAAAGCAAATCATGAGTGCTGCCCTTTTGCCTAACCTGCCCGTTAATGTCAAGATGGAAGTTGAGATTGTACATATCGGTAAAGTTTGATTTGGGTACAAAATTACTTACCGGTGCCGAGTTATCAAACGCTTTGGCTAATTCCCAGGGCAGCCCCTTTTCTTTATGCCGGCTTTGAATGTCGCGCGCAGTAAAATCAATACCCAAAGCAATTTCGTCAAAATAGGCCGATGCAAATTTTTCGCTGATGCTTTTACCTTCCTTGCATATTTTAAGCACAATCTCAATCTCGTGATGTACATCTTCCGAAAAATCAGGATGATAAAAAGGCTTATTATCTTTTAACAGTGCGGTATCCGGTTTCATAAAAATTACCGGTATGCTGGGTATGGGGTTGTTTAATTCTTTGGCGTGTTCGGCGTAATTGCGTCCTATGGCTATTATTTTCATGCGTTTTGCAAAAAGTTACAGCCAAAGCTAAAAAAATTAAAGGGCCTATGTTAATTAACGGGCGGCCTTTGTATAAAATGTTTATTACAGTATGGATATTCTTTTGATAACCGACTCGCTGCCAACTACCATCCTCACAAAATAAAAACCGCTGGATAGTTTGTTGTTGAGGTTAAAGGTAAATTTTTGTTCGCCCGGATCAACCCTTTGCGAAAAAAGGGTAATTACTTCGTTGCCGAGTACGTCCATTATTTTTATGCTTACGTTGCTGTTTTTGGTAACGTAATAGCGCAGGTTTATCTGGTCGGTAATAGGGTTTGGGAAAACCTGTACATTGGTTAAAAGCTTATCCTGGTCAAATTTGTTTAACGAATTGCGGTTAATTAAGCTATTGCCGCCGTAAACAGTAACCCCGGGTTTTAACGGCGGCAGGGGTATTTTAATGCCGTTTTTGAGATATGATTTATCGTTTTTATTTGTAAATACTTTGACTAATTTCGTCGTGTCGGATTTTCGGGGTATTTTACCGTCGGCAAGGGCATTATTCATGCATATCGCTAATGCGATAAACATCAATAATGAGCATGTAAAGCGGTAAAAACGTGTCATCAAATACGGGGTAGTTTGGGTTACAAAAGTATAAATAAAACTTGTTTGCGTTTAACTATTATTAATCTGCATGTTTTGTTTTAACATTATTTAACATTGTGCATTAATAATGCAATCTATCATACATAAATGGTTTGTTACGTATATATACGCAAAAGAGCTTAAATAGTTTAATATTATATTATTTTTTTACAATAAATGTCGCATAATAATTTTAGTAAGCTCTCGGCAGCGGGTGTTTTAATAAGCCTGGGTATCATTTATGGCGATATTGGTACCTCGCCATTATACGTATTTACGGCACTGGTGGGTAAAGAAGCCATCAATTCCGATCTGATATTTGGCGGTATATCACTAATATTCTGGACGTTAACATTGCAAACAACCCTAAAGTATGTGGTTATAACCCTACGGGCAGATAACAAGGGCGAGGGAGGTATTTTTTCCCTGTTTTCGTTAGTGCGCCGAAGGGCCAAGTGGTTATTGGTACCGGCCGTTGTTGGCGGCTGCGCCCTCCTGGCCGATGGTATAATTACCCCGCCTATTACCGTATCATCAGCCATTGAAGGGCTGGACGAAATTAGGCCCAATCTGCCAACTACCTATATTGTTGTGGCCATTATCACCTTTTTGTTTTTAATACAAAGGTTTGGTACAAACTTCGTAGGGAAGGGTTTTGGGCCCATTATGTTTATTTGGTTTACCATGATGGGTGTTTTGGGTGTTATACAAATAGTTCATGTGCCATCTATCATTATGGCGCTAAATCCCTATTACGCTTACCATTTATTGGCTACAGACCCTAATGCCTTTGTTATTTTGGGTGCTGTATTTTTATGCACCACCGGTGCCGAAGCGCTATATTCGGATTTGGGGCATTGTGGCCGCTCAAATATACAGGTGAGCTGGGTTTACGTTAAAACCTGCCTGGTGTTAAACTACCTGGGCCAGGGTGCTTGGCTAATAATGCAAAAAGGCCAATACCTTACCCATATGGAAGGCACACACGAAGTACACATGAATCCGTTTTTCAAAATTATGCCCGATTGGTTTTTGATATACGGCATAGGTATTGCAACCGTAGCGGCTATCATTGCCAGCCAGGCCTTAATATCGGGTTCGTTCACGCTCATTGCCGAAGCTGTAAGATTGAACCTTTGGCCCAAATTAAAAATCATCTATCCATCAAACGAACGTGGGCAGTTATATGTACCCAGCGTTAACTGGTTACTTTGGGCGGGCTGTTTGGTTGTAGTGGGCATATTTCAACACTCAAGCCGTATGGAGGCCGCTTATGGTTTAAGTATCACATTAGCTATGCTAATGACTACCATACTGGTATCTAAATTTTTGAAGGCCAAAAACTTTCCGTCTTATATCATCTGGATATTTTTAGCGGTTTACATATCAATAGAAGGTACGTTTTTGGCCAGTAACATGGTTAAATTTGCCCACGGTGGCTGGTTTACTTTAACGGTTGGTGCTATACTGTTCTCCGTTATGTGGTGCTGGCACACGGCGCGCCGCATACGTAACCGCTATGTTAAGTTTATCGAAGTAAGCGATTACTATCCTATTATCAAAGAATTGAGCGATGATGAATCGGTGCCTAAATATGCATCGCAACTGGTGTATTTAACGAGTGCTAATTTTGATTCGGAAATAGAATCGAAAATTATTTACTCTATTTTGCAAAAGCAACCCAAACGTGCCGATGTTTACTGGCTGGTACACGTTAATGTAATGGACGAACCGCATGTACGCGAATATGACGTAAATTTTTTAATTCCGAATAAACTGATACGTGTTGATTTTAAATTGGGTTTCCGTGTTGACCAGGGCGTGAATTTATTGTTCCGTAAGGTGGTGGAAGACCTGGTTAAGAATGGCGAGGTTGATATTACAAGCCGTTACACATCATTAAACAAACATAAAATAGTAGGCGATTTCCGTTTTATTGTGTTGGAGAAAATTCTGTCGCGGTCGCACAATTTGTCATTGTACGAAAAATCTATCATGAATTATTATTTTCTGCTGAAAAAGGCAAGTTTATCCGAAGAACGCAGTTTTGGCCTCGACCTAAGTTTTGTTACGGTTGAAAAAGTGCCTTTGTTATTAGCCGACCCGGATAGCGTAGAGCTGAAGAGAAGAATGCGGAGTTAGAATCAAGATGCAATAATTAAGATACAAGAGCCTGGAGTTTTACTTCGGGCTCTTTTGTTTTATGTACCTGTATGGGTAGCTTACATCATTAGTTTCGTGTATATTACTTATACCTAATTTTATAAACCAAAATAACGCTGGCAAACAGCATAGTGATAAAGTTTGCTATGGCAACGGGCAAATCGTGCGATAGGATGCCGTAGGTTAGCCATAAAGCCGTACCCAGCGTAAAAAAGCTATACATAAGCAATGATATGCCCGATGTATCTTTAGTTTGAATGGTTTTAACCGCTTGCGGTAAAAATGATACCGTTGTACCAAATGCAGCCATATAACCAATAATAGTTATGTAATTCATTTTAATGATAGGTGTTTTTGATGAATGAGCCTAAATACGGGCTTCTTTAGCAAGCACACTGTTTTTATACCCATATGTAAAATAAATAACCAGGCCTATAACCAGCCAAATTAAAAAGCGGAGCCAGTTGGTATAACCTAACTCAGTCATGAGGTAAAGGCAGCTTAGTAAGCCCATTACCGGTATTAATGATAAATTTTTAACAAAGGCAGCTATGGTTAACGATGCCGCTAAAATTACAAACACAAAATAGGGCAGCTTGTCTTTATATAAATCCCAGCCACCGCTGTAATCAAACAGGCTTATAAAGTTGTGATAAAAAAGTACGCAACCTAAAATAAAAATAACAGGCGCAATAAATTTAGAGTTTACGTAAGGCAGGTGAAAGCGGCCTTTTTGTGCTTCTTCGCGTGGTAGTAGCAGTACGCCGCCACAAACCAAAACAAAGGCAAAAAGGGTGCCTATACTGGTTAAGTCGGTAACCTCGGTAAGGTTCATAAAAAGAGCCGGGATAGCCACCACAAAGCCTGTAACTATTGTTGCAAAGGATGGCGTGTTGTATTTTGGATGTATCCTCGAAAACGCTTTGGGCAGTAAGCCGTCGCGGCTCATGCTCATCCATATACGCGGCTGGCCTAATTGAAAAATGAGCAATACGCTTGCCGTTGCTATAACTGCGCTGATAGAAATAACGTAACTGATATTTTTTAAACCAATGCGTTGGAAAACAAATGCTAACGGGTCGCCTACCTGCAACTCCTTATAACTAACCATACCCGTTAATACTAACGCTATTAAAATGTAAAGTACGGTGCAAATAATTAATGAATAGATCATCCCGCGCGGTAAATCGCGCTGCGGGTTTTCGCATTCCTCGGCGGTGGTTGATATGGCATCAAAACCGATATAGGCAAAAAACACGCCCGAAACACCCTTCATTACCCCGCTAAAGCCATTGGGTAAAAACGGGTGCCAGTTAGCCGGCGATACGTAAAAAAAACCAGCTATAATAACAAAAATAACAACGGCTACCTTTAAAATAACCATAGCATTGGTAGCCTTCTTGGTTTCGCGGATGCCAATATATACTAAGTAGGTAATTACAAATACAATGGCAAGTGCGGGTATATTGGCTATAAGTTTAAAATTACCAATGCCGGGTGCCGTTGCCCAGGCTGTAGCTTGCGATTTAAGCGCATCAGGAATAGCGGTTACTCCGTGAGCAGCTAAATTGGCTATGGCAGATTTTGCCCTGTAAGCCGAAACATAATCCATAGTTAAGTAGGAGGGGATATGGATATGGAAACCTTCCAGCAGGTTAACAAAATATTCGCTCCATGATATGGCTACGGCAATGTTGCCGATAGCGTACTCCATTAATAAATCCCAGCCAATTATCCAGGCTATCAATTCGCCAAATGAGGCATAAGCGTAGGTATATGCACTGCCCGAAACAGGTATTCGGGAAGCAAACTCGGCATAACACAAGGCTGAAAAGCCGCAGGTAATTGCGGTTAATACAAACAGAATAGATACGCCGGGGCCACCGTTAAACGCCGCTGTGCCAATGGTTGAAAATATACCCGCGCCAACCACGGCCGCAATGCCCATCAACGTAAGGTCTTTAACGTTTAATTCTTTTTTAAGATGGGATGCCGAGCCTCCGTGTTCAGCGTCGCTGAAACCACTTGCTACATCAGATAAAATTCGTTCTACAGACTTTTTACGAAATATATTGCTCGACATTGTTGAAATTTAGCTAAAAACCAAACATAACGATTTTTTTGCATTGAATAAATAAGCTTATCTAATTAACTTGCGCCCATGAAAACAGGCCTACTCGATGTTTTAAAACAGATCAAATTTTTGTTTATTCCATACCTTATAGCATTGGGTATTTGCCTGGTAATAGGTTTAGTTTATACAAAGGCGCAAATTTATTTTACCTTCAATAGCTGGCATTTTGCATTTGGAGATGTGTTTTTTGCCTTGTGGACAAACATGGGCGATGGTATTATTTGCGTGCTAATAGCTATAGGCTTGTTGTTTTTTAATTACCGCAAAGGGTTTTTAATGGGTACAAGTTATATTATAACTTCCATAATAGCACAGGTGTTAAAGCGCATTATAGCTACACCGCGCCCGGTTATTTACTTTAAAGCCGAGGCCAGCAAAATGTATTTGGTAAAAGGGGTTGAAATGCTCGAAACATTGAGCTTCCCATCGGGCCACACCGTATCGGCTTTTTCGGCGGCGGTGGTACTAACCTACATAACCCCCAGGAAAACCTGGGGGCTGGTGTTTTTTGTTTTAGCTGTTTTGGTAGGCTATTCGCGCATGTACCTTAGCGAACATTTTTTTGAGGATGTTGTAGGCGGTTCGGCAATAGGCGTTATCGTAACCGTATTTTGGATTACCTGGATTGATAATAAAGCATTTTTGCGCTCCGAAAAATGGAACAAAGGCCTTATAAAAACCCGCTGATTAGGTAAGCGTCATGGTATCACGGCGCCTTAAAAACACAATTACGGCTATAATAATAGCTAAAGGTATCAAACCGAATAAAATTATTTTAACAATAATGGGTTGACTGCTTTGTGCGGTAACTATATATTGGTCGTCGCGGTCCAAATCGGGAGCCGTTTTGATTGACGAGAAAAACGCTTTCATTTCGCCATCAGCTTCATCCTTACGGAAATCATCATACAAATACTCAAAAGTGTAAGTTGTATTTTTAGTGTATAGCAACTTAAAGTGGCGCAATTGTACACCGCTGCCCGTATCGGTTTGTAAAATAAAATCGCACACGGCTAACTTACCCATAGTTGTATCGCGCACGTTAACAACAGTGCCGTTGCCCGATGATGTTTGTACCTTTTTAATGTACTCCTGAAACACGTTATCTAAACCGTTAGTGTTTTTAACCGTTTTACCACCTGGTGGGTTTACAGAGCGTATAACCAAAAAAGACCCATATACACCGTTTGCTACAAAGCTTTGTTGCCCGGTAGCAGCATTTTTCGAAAACTCTTTAGGTAAAGAAACCGCTACCGAGCTATCTAACTTTACCGGCGTTAAATAGTATTGCTTTTGAGCATACGTTCGGTTAATGAGTAGTAACACGCTTAAAAATATCATTAGCTTTTTCATTGTTCTCTATTTCTAGTTTAAAAAAATGAATTGTGCTATTTAAGGTTAATAGGCGTATATGGTTTTACATTAATAGTGCCATAGTATATTAAACAGGTGTTAAAAAGTTAAAAAAGGAGTTTGAAATGAGATGAAAAGGGCACTGATAAGGGTTAGTGTTATTGATATATAACCTTATTAATCAGTGTTTTGTGATTTTGTATTTTTTAATAATGCCCAACTTTATTGCTAACCTAAAAGTACCTACCCGCCAAAACCACCTAGCATGCTAATTGTAATGATGGATAGTACAATAACAGATATGCCGAGATACAAATAGTCTTTTTCTATTGTGAAACTTATTGCCGATAGCAGCACCCGGGTTATAGGTGTGGCAATGAGTAAAATTATACCAAATTGAATAATTGCCCTTCCGCGAATATTGATAACGCCTTCAAAAATGGCTTTAAGCTGGCGGGTAAAATCGGGCTGGCCGGTAAATGTATCATAGTGGCTAATGTCGTGTCCGTGGCGGTACAGGTATATCGAGCCACCAATAATTACAACCACCATGGATAGCAACACACCCCAGCGCAATAGCGAGCCTATAAGCAGTTCGATATCTTTATCGTTTAGTTTTTTTTGCATTTTCATAAGTCGCCGTTTATGCCCTTATAAATCATCTGCACAGCTAAAAATGTAACAATTACTGCAAAAAAGTAACGCAGTTTTTTTGATTGAGCGTGTACTAATATTTTTGAACCGGTAAAGGCACCTAATATTACCCCTATAACAACAGGCATTGCTAAACCGGGGTCTATATAACCGCGGTGCAAGTAAACTACCGCACTGGCTGCGGCTGTTACACCTATCATAAAATTACTTGTAGTGGTTGATACCTTAAACGGAATGCCCATTATACCATCCATAGCCACAACTTTTAGCGCACCCGAACCAATGCCTAACAAGCCCGACATGATACCGGCAAATATCATGGTGATAAAACCGCCGGCCACGTTGTTAACGCCGTAGGTTACTATAGTATCGCCGGAAGGGTAACTGCTATTAAGTTTTAGTTTTTGAGCGAGCTTGCTTTTATATTGCTCAACGCGTTCGGCCTTTTTACGTAATGACATGATGGCCGAAAAGATGAGAACCGAGCCAAATAGGATAGCAATATAATTAACGGGTAGGTATTTGGCAATTATTGCACCTGTTATTGCACCGGTGGTGGTGGCAATTTCTAAAAACATGCCCAGGCGCATATTGGTAATACCTTCTTTAACATAGGCTGCCGCCGAGCCCGATGATGTTGCGATAACCGAAACCAGCGATGCGCCTATGGCGTAATGAATATCTACATGGAGTACCAGCGTTAATAGTGGAATAATAACCACCCCGCCTCCTAAGCCGGTAAGCGAGCCAACCAGGCCGGCGGCATAGGCCCCAAGCAAAATAATTATTGTTAGCAACAGTACAGACATGCAGCAGGTATATGTGCGGCTAAAATAGCAATAAATTACAGGTGCTGCCCAATATGGATGTGATTATTGCGTTTAGGTTAACTATTCGATCTCATCTATCTCAATTAGTTTGAAAGTGTTTTTAACCCTGATGCCTTTATCGGTTTGTTGCAGGGTGCAGCATTCGTTAACTGCATCGTGCTCTAAAAACAGGATGAAGTTTTTCTCAACTGCTTCGGCAAATATAGCCTTACGCTCGGCCATAGTTTTTAGCGGAAACATATCGTAAGCCATTACATAAGGAATAGGGAGGTGCCCAACCGATGGCAGCAAATCGGCCATGTATAAAATCACTTTATCTTTGTAATAGATCTGCGGAAGCATCATAGCATCAGTATGGCCATATGCAAAACGGATAACGATGTTTTTGGTAAAAGGCACACCATCGGTAACGTCAATAAACTTAAGCTTGCCGCTTGCCGCAATAGGTAAAATGTTTTCTTTTAAAAAGGATGCCTTTTCGCGCTCGTTTGGATAAATGGCCCAGTTCCAATGTTGCTCATTGCTCCAGTAGGTAGCGTTTTTAAAGGCAGGCACCAATTTATCGCCTTCGCGGATGATGGAACCACCACAATGGTCGAAATGGAGATGGGTTAAAAAAACGTCAGTAATATCGTTACGCGTAAAGCCGTGTTGAGCTAATGACGAATCGAGCGTGTCGTTGCCATGCAAATGGTAGTGGCTTAAAAACTTTGCATCCTGTTTATCGCCAATGCCATTGTCAATCAAAATTAACCGTCCTTCATCCTCAACCAGCAGGCAGCGCATGGCCCAGGTACATAAATTATTTTCGTCGGCAGGGTTGGTACGTTGCCAAAGCGATTTTGGCACCACACCAAACATAGCGCCGCCATCTAATTTAAAAAAACCTGTTTCGATACTATATAGTTTCATAAGCCCCATAACCCCCTAAAGGGGGAATTAAAATTAATGTTTAAACTAAAAGAACCCAGTATATACTTAAATAACTGGGTTCTCAAATAATTATGTGCTCCTATTGCTCCCCCTTTAGGGGGCAGGGGGGCTACAAATGTATCACTTCGCCATACGCATCAGCTGCGGCTTCCATTACGGCTTCGCTCATGGTTGGGTGTGGGTGTACCGATTTAATAATCTCGTGCCCGGTTGCTTCAAGCTTGCGGGCAGTTACTACTTCGGCTATCATTTCGGTAACGTTCATACCTATCATGTGTGCGCCCAAAAACTCGCCGTACTTGGCATCAAATATCACTTTAACAAAACCATCCTTTGCTCCGGCTGCGCTGGCCTTGCCCGATGCCGAGAATGGAAATTTGCCTACTTTAATTTCGTAACCGGCCTCTTTAGCTGCCTTTTCGGTATAACCTACCGATGCTACTTCGGGCGAGCAATAAGTACAACCCGGTATGTTGTTATAGTTTAACGGCTCGGGGTTTTGACCGGCAATTTTTTCAACGCAGATAATACCTTCGGCAGATGCTACGTGGGCCAGGGCCTGTCCTTTTACAATATCGCCAATGGCGTAAACACCATCAACATTAGTTTTATAAAAATCGTCAACCAAAACTTTGCCCTTGTCGGTTTTAACACCAACCTCTTCCAGGCCAATGCCCTCAAGGTTAGTTGATATACCTACGGCCGAGAGTACAACATCGCACTCTAATATCAAAATATCGCCATTTGGTGTTTTTACGTTTACCTTACAGCCGTTGCCCGATGTATCAACAGATTCAACAACAGAGCTCGTCATGATGTTGATGCCTTGTTTTTTTAAACTACGGCCAAGTTGCTTAGAAATATCTTCGTCTTCTAACGGAACTACATTTTCCATAAACTCAACCACGGTTACTTTGGTGCCAATTGAGTTATAAAAATAAGCAAATTCGATACCAATAGCTCCCGAACCTACTACTACCATAGATGCCGGTTTTTGGGGCAGCACCATTGCCTGGCGATAGCCAATTACCTTTTTACCATCTTGTTTAAGGTTAGGCAACTCGCGCGAGCGGCCACCGGTGGCTATGATGATATGTTTGGCGGTATGTTCAACCTCGGTGCCATCCAAAAGCTTAACGGTTACTACGCCTTTAGCTTTAAGTTTGCCGATGCCCATTACCACATCAATTTTATTTTTCTTCATCAGGAACTGAACGCCTTTGCTCATTCCATCGGCAACACCGCGGCTGCGTTTAATTACCGAATCAAAATCAACCACGCCGGGAGTTGGTATCCTGATGCCGTAATCGGCGGCATGGTTTACATATTCAAAAACCTGGGCACTTTTTAATAATGCTTTGGTTGGTATACAACCCCAGTTTAAACAAATGCCACCTAATGATTCTTTCTCAATAATGGCAGTTTTTAAACCCAGCTGGGATGCTCTTATTGCGGCAACATAACCACCAGGGCCACTACCGATAACAATCAGATCATAATTCATATTATTCTATCGTTTTTGCAATTTAGGCCAAAGCTAAATAAAAACGCCGATATGGAAAATACACGATGATGGACTTGATGTGATTTATTACAGATTGATAGAAAACCGCCTCCGGGCCATTACGTTTTATGTGATTTTATTTAATTAAAAGTAAAATACTGCACCTTGCGCTATGCTATAAATTATGACTGCACCGCTGCCAGCCCATTTGACGGCCACGAAAATTACTTTCGCAGCGTTAAAATTTAAGGCTATTTTGCCTTTGTATTGCTTTTTTTTCAATAAAGTACTCTTTTAAACGGTTGGTATTGTAAAATATGTGGAGAAATACTTAAGAATTGTTAACATTAACTTAACAATGGCTAATACCCTGTTAGGTATATTTGCAGAGAATAATAATTCATTTTTTAACTTAAACGATTAAACAGACAAGTATGAGGAAGCATTTACTCATTTTATTCATTACGGTACTAACCTCTGTAGCAGCTTTTGCACAGGTAACTACCAGTAGTTTTTCGGGTATTATTAAAGACTCCAAAGGAGAAACTCTACCCGGCGCTACCATCAGGGCAACACATACGCCCAGCGGAAGTACTTATACTTCTACCACAAACATTAAAGGGCAATTTACATTGCCGGGTGTGCGTGTTGGCGGTCCGTACACAGTGGTTATTTCGTACATAGGTTACGAACCACAAACTTTTACCGGCATTGTGCTAAAATTAGGCGAGCCGTTTTTGTTAAATGTTACCATGAATATGACTGGTACAGCTTTAAAAGAAGTAACAATTAGCAACAAAAAAGAAATCAATGTTGCCAGAGTCGGTGCAAGTACTAACATTAGCAGCCGTATGTTACAAACATTGCCTACCATTAACCGTAGTGTTACCGACTTTACACGTTTAAGCCCGTTAGCAAATGGTAACAGCTTTGCAGGTCGTGATAGCAGGTTAAACAATATTCAGGTTGATGGTGCCAGCTTAAATAACAGCTTTGGTTTATCAACTGATCCATTCCCAGGTGGTGGTGCACAGCCTATCTCTATCGAATCATACGATGAGATCTCAGTTAACGCTGCTCCCGTAGATGTACGTCAGTCTGGTTTTACAGGTGCTGGTATCTACGCAGTAACCAAAAGCGGTACCAACACATTTACAGGTTCGGCTTACGGTTATTACAAAAACCAATCGTACAATGGTACAAGCATTGGTGATAATGATATTTCGAGCAGCTTTGCAAAATCGTCAACCAAAACCTATGGTTTTACCTTGGGTGGTCCGATCATCAAAAACAGAGTATTCTTCTTTGTCAATTACGAAAACACCAAGAGCACAACCCCAGGGTTAGCATATTCGCCAACCAATGGTTCAGGTATAGGAACGGTATCTTTAGCCACAGCGTCTGATCTGCAAAAAGTTTCTGATTACTTGCAGTCAAAATACGGTTATTCTACCGGTGCTTATGATAACTACCCGGCTTTTGCTCCGGCCAATCAAAACTTTTTGGCTAAATTAGATGTTAACATTAATGATAAAAATAAGTTGACGTTAAAATACAGCAATTTATCAGGTACTACCGATAATCAATTAAACGGTACGTCTATACCCAACAGTGCAAACTTTACAGTAACAGGCAAATCGGGCAGTGTAAGTTCATTGCCATATGCTCGTTATAGTAACCAGTCGCTTTCGTTTCAAAACTCAAATTATGGTTTTATAAACAAGGTTAGAACTTATACAGCAGAGTTAAACAGTTCAATAACCAGCAAATTATCAAACCAACTATTATTTGCAGTTACCCAAACTGATACTAAACGTTCATTCCCGGGTGGTGATACTTTCCCAACTATTGATATTTTTCAAAATGGTAGTAACTACATCACAGCAGGTAACGATCCATATACCTTAAATAACGATGTAATTAACAACACAACCAGCATTACCGATAACTTAACGTTTTATGCAGGTAAACACACCATTACTGGTGGTGCTAGTTATGACTACCAATATTTAGGTAACCAGTTTATGCAAGGTGCAGCGGGCTATTACGCTTACAACTCGTTAGATGATTTTTTGAATAACAGAGCACCTGTTTACTTTGCATATACTTACTCTTTAACCCCAGGTGTTTCTGCACCTTATTCGGCTTCGTTAAAAGTTGGTACAGTAGGCTTATATATCCAGGACGAAGTTGCTGTTAATGATAATTTTAAATTGACTTACGGTATCCGTGCCGATAAACCAATTTACCTTGAAGATCCACCGGAAAATCCTCAAATTTCAGCACTACAATTGTTAAACAAAAATGGTGGAACGCAATCATATAACACAGGCAGATGGCCTTCAAACCATTTCCTGTTTTCTCCTCGTGCAGGTTTCAGGTGGAATTTAGCGGATGATAAATCCTTAATTTTACGAGGTGGTGCAGGTGTATTTACAGGTAAAACTCCTTATGTGTACTTAACTAACATGCCAACTAACAGTGGTATGCCACAAAATGGTTCAAACGTTAGTAACGCTACAGCTGCAGGTCAGGCAATCTTAAATCAAATCACTTTGGTTCGTGATCCATCAACCATTGCTGCTCAGTTCCCTGGGTCATTCCCAACGTCATCGGGTACTACAGTACCAACTTCGGGTGCAGTAGTTATTGATCCTAACTATAAATTCCCACAAGTTTTCAGAGCTAACTTAGCTGTAGAAAAAGCATTTGGCGATGGTTATAACTTAACTTTAGAGGGCTTATATACTAAGGATATTAATGCTACCCGTTATATTAACGCTAACTTACGTGCAGCTACAGGCCTTACACAAGAGGGAGACCTTTCTCGCGAACGTTATGTAGGAACAGGTACTGCAACAGTAGCTGCAACCGACAGGTTAATTTACCCAACACTGGGCAATATTTATTTGTTAACCAACTCTAGCGATGGTTACACAGGAGCCTTTACTGCTCAATTGAGCAAAAGCTATGCAAACGGATTCTTTGGATCAATTGCTTATACTTATACAGTTGCTAAGGATGTAAACGCTAACTTGGGTTCAACAGCAGCATCAACTTACTCAGGTAACCCTAATATCGGAACATCAAACGAGGAAGAATTAGGTAACTCTTCTTTCTTTACTCCGCACAGAGTTGTAGCTAACGCATCATACACTATCCGTTACTTAAATCACGGTGCTACTACATTCGGTTTATACTATTCAGGCTCATTAGGTACACCAATAAGCTACACTATTAATGGTGACTTAAACGGTGATGGTAACAGTAATACTGATTTAATGTACATTCCTAAGAATGTTAATGATTTGACATTTGTTCCAACTACAGCTACTGTAAACGGTGTAACTTATACTTACACAGCTGCACAAGAAGCTCAGGCTTTGAATCAGTTTATCAATAACAGTTCTTACTTGAGTAGCCATAGAGGACAATATGCTCAAAGAAATGCAGCATTTGTGCCATGGTTTAATAAAGTTGATTTGAATTTCTTGCAAGATGTTTATATCCAAACCGGTAAAACCAGACATACTTTGCAGTTTAGCGCGGTTATCCAAAACTTTACCAACTTGCTAAACAAGTATTGGGGTGTACAACAAACTACAACCTTTACCAACCCGGTTAAGTTTAACGGTTACGTAAACAACGTACCTACTTACACTTATACCAACTTAAACGGTAAATTGGTTACTAACCCCTATATGGATATGACCAGCAACACTACATGGAGCTTGTTATTAGGTTTAAAATATAAATTTTAATTAATAGTATAAAATTGATCTAAAATTTAAGAAATGATGAAAATGAAAAAATATATAAGTGCTTTTATTATTGCACTGACGACAATAACAATGGTTTCGTGCGATAAGAAGGCAGATGTTGATGCTGTAGCCGCCACACTACCTGGTATCCAGTTATCAAGTGTAGGTATGTTTACTGCCGGGCCATATGCTTTGCCTACCGCGCCTACCTCTAGCGTTCCGTTTCCTGTAAACACCGTTCAAATTTTATTTGGTGCTACAACAACTAATAAAACAGCCGGAGCAATTGATGTGTTTTTTTATGATAATGCAGCATCTACTGTAGTTGTGCAAACCTTGCACTTCAACTCGTTTACTGCCGCCGATTCGTTTAATACACCATCTTACGGTTCAGTTAGTTATACGCCCGTATCTACAAGTTATCCAAACACTTCTATATACCAGGGTTCAATACTTTTAAATATGCCTTATGTTACTACAAAGTATCCTCTTGGCACGCCATTTATTAGCGGCCACGTTTACAACATTAAGGTTACAATTTACAGTACTGATTATACAGCTGCAACAGCTTCAACTACATCTTCTTCTTTCAGTGTAGCTAAACTTTTTGCGATACAATAATTAGCGTTGTTAAAAACTAAAAAAGCCGTTCCAGGATTATCTGGAACGGCTTTTTTTATAGGCGATTTTTTAAAAACGTATTTTATATTATTCCGTGCAACGGCCCGCCTTTAGCGCCAAGCTTATCTACCTTCGCTTCGGTGGCCGCGTCTTTAATTAATGGCGGAGCATGGTGAGGTTTAATGCGGGCATCAATAATGAGCGGCCCTTTACAGCCCCAGTGTTTGTATTGGGTAAAGCTGTTAATGCCATGTATATCGTGCGATGGGTTGCTGCGGGTAAAGGTTACCCAAATAAGGTTGTTAACAGTTTGAGCGGTAAAGCCGGCATCATCACATAATATTAGCAGGGGCAGGCTATCTAAACCGGCGTCTTTTAAGTGGGCGTTTAATATCTCTACCTGTTTAATGGTTTCGCTTTCGCTGGCGTAGGCGGGGGCTTCTACAGCCAATATTCCCGGCAAGGCCATTTTGTAGTTATTGAATGGTCGCGGTAAGCTAAAGGTAGATGGTAATTCCTGCCAAAGCTCTCTGCGTTTATCCCCTGCTACTGCCACTGCAACTTTACTGCCTGCATTTAAGTTGCTGCCGCTATAATCTAAAGTATCAATGGTGGTTTTGGTGTAAAAATGCAGGTCGCTTGTTAAGTCTATGCGCTCCAGTATGTGTTTTAAAAATTTCGGAATATCGTCAACATGTAATGACGGATCGTCCTCCTGTGCGCAAATAAACAGGTATTTAGCCAGGCTTAATTGGTTGCTGCCTAATATGTGGTTGGCTATAGTTAATATTTCTTGCGGTTTGCGGCCACTGAGGTATGGCGTGTAACGCTCGCTGCCAATGGCAAATAAAAGCGGATGTACGCCTGCAGCGTCAACAGCGTTTATTTGATGCAGGCCCGGTATTTCTTTAGGGATAGCAGAACCTGTAATCTCGTGAATAAGCGCGCCGAAACTGGTATCTTCCTGCGGGGGGCGCCCAACTACCGTGAACGACCAGATTGGATTTTTTTTATGATACACCCGGTTTACTCTAAGCAGCGGGAAGGGATGGGTTAGGCTGTAATAGCCCAAATGATCGCCAAAAGGCCCTTCGGGTTTATTTTGCTGCGGCATTACTGTGCCCGTAATTACAAAATCAGCATCGGCTGATATACAGAAACCCTCATCATCGTAAAAATACCTAAACCGGCGATTGCCCAAGGCACCTGCAAAAGTCATCTCGGATAAGCCTTCGGGCAAGGGCATTACGGCTGCCAGGGGGTGCGAGGGCGGTCCACCTACAAATATACTCACTTTTAAAGGTTGCCCTTTTGCGTTGGCCTTGGTTTGGTGTATGCCAATGCCGCGATGCAGTTGGTAGTGTAAACCTATTTCATCGTCTTGCACGTAATCGTTACCGCCCAGTTGTATGCGGTACATGCCCAGGTTGGCATTCATGATGCCGGGTTTATCAATATCCTCGGTATAAACCTGCGGCATGGTTACAAATGGCCCACCGTCCATGGGCCAGTTTATGATTTGCGGAAGCTGGCTGATTTGGGTACGGCCAAAATTAATAGGCGCACCTTTACCGGTTTTCATAGGTAATGCCGATAGCGCAGTTGCCGCCACATTGAGGTATTTAAGCGGGTTTTTAATAGCTTTAATAGGGTCGCCTTTGATATCAACCAGGGTTTTAATTTTGTCAAGGGTATCCCGAAACATAAATTTCGACCTGTCTAAAGTTCCGAATAGATTTGATGCCGCAGGGAAGGGGCTGCCTTTAATGTTTTCGAATAACAGTGCCGGGCCCTGGTTTTCATACACGCGCAGGTGTATGGCGGCCATTTCTAAATAAGGGTCAACCTGTTGTTTAATGCGAATAAGGTGTCCGTTTTGCTCCAGATCGGCAATGCATGATTGTAAGCTTTTGTAACCCATATGTGGCCTTAGTATTTATGCGGTGAAGTTAAAATTAAATAAGCTAATGGGGTAACGTTCGTTTAATTGTGATTAATTGATGATATTTATATATGGGTATCAGCGAAATTTTAACCATCACCATTGTACTTGCTGCTGTTTTTGCTTACATTAACCATAGGCTTATTAAGTGGCCGCCAACCATCGGTATCATGGTGCTATCGCTGGGTACATCTATGGTTTTGGCTGCGCTGGGTAAGGTGCATCCCTTTTTAACAGACAAGGCTTTGCAATTGGCCTCCTCAATTGATTTTAGGGATGTGCTGATGAATTTTATGCTGAGTTTTTTATTATTTGCCGGTGCAATACATATTGATGCCGCTAAGTTAAAAAAACAGGCCTGGCCGGTTTTGCTGTTATCAACCCTGGGCATACTCATATCTACCGTGCTGATAGGTGCCTTTACCTGGTACTTGTTTATTTTGTTTAGCCTGCCTATTCCGTTTATATATTGCCTTTTGTTTGGCGCGCTTATATCGCCAACAGACCCGATAGCCGTTTTGGCGATACTTAAAGAAGCTAAAATTCCCGAATCGCTTGAGGTGAAAAT
Organism: Mucilaginibacter gracilis; assembly: GCF_003633615.1. Classification (NCBI taxonomy): domain Bacteria; kingdom Pseudomonadati; phylum Bacteroidota; class Sphingobacteriia; order Sphingobacteriales; family Sphingobacteriaceae; genus Mucilaginibacter; species Mucilaginibacter gracilis. The sequence continues at coordinate 2,882,715 of NZ_RBKU01000001.1, forward strand.
TTCCGGCGAATCGTTATTTAATGATGGTGTTGCTGTAGTTGTATTTATTACCCTATTTGAGGCAGCACGCTCGGGTACGGCAGATGTTTCGGCACTGGCTATCGGGCAACTGTTTTTACAGGAAGCCATAGGCGGTTTACTGTTTGGAGTTGCGCTGGGTTATGTAGGCTATTTTGCCCTCCGTAGCATTGATGATTATAAGGTTGAGGTATTAATAACCCTCGCTATTGTAATGGGAGGCTATTTTGTAGCCGGGCACTTACATGTATCGGGCCCGTTAGCGATGGTTGTTGCGGGTATTATTACCGGGAATAAAGTTAGGGACGGCGCATTATCCGACGTTAGCCGCGATTATTTAGGAAAGTTTTGGGAACTTATTGACGAGATATTGAATGCTATCCTTTTTTTGCTGATAGGATTAGAGATGCTCATTATAAAAATTAGCATAACGGTATTATTAATTGGTGTACTGTCGATAGTATTGGTTTTACTGGCGCGCTGGGTTTCGGTGTTTTTCCCGGTGATGTTGTTGCGCTATAAAATTAAATTCGAAAAGCACGCCATATCTATTTTAACCTGGGGCGGCTTGCGGGGTGGCCTCTCGGTTGCATTGGCACTTTCGTTAACTACGGCCATGCACCGCGACGAATTTGTGCTGATTACCTACGTGGTAGTTGTGTTTTCGATACTGGTGCAGGGCCTAAGCATTGGCAATATTGCACGGCGACTACTGAAAAAGGCACACTAAAATAAATGATGAAAACATTAAAATATATCCCATTACTGTTATTGTTGATGGCCTGCCATCAGCAGCAGGTTAAAACCACAATTGTTACCGATAGTACCAAGGTGGTTACTAAAGTTAGCAGCCCCGTTGATACTAACCTGATAACCCAGCCCTGCGCCGTTGTTATAGAGCCAAGTATTAAGTTGATAGATAAAGTTAAAAAGCGACACCAAAATAAAGAAGACTATAACACTATTGTTGATGACAACGTGTATTACATGTCGCAATCCGAACATTACCTTGATTCGGTTAAAGCAAAAAAGGTTGAGCGCGATTCGGAAGGAGCCATAACGTTTAAAACGTTGCGAGGGCAGACTTACGTGATGAAACTGGATACCATTTTTTTTGGTGTAATGCTATTTAACGGGAAAGGCAAACCAATTATGGCAGATATAACCGATCTGCAAGCCGATTACCAAAAGTACATGAAGGAATAAGTGCCCGTATCAATTATAAACAAACTCGCCGTACTCCGATTGTATGGTTACTTGCTTTTTATCGGCAGCTTCTACATGGCCTATAATCTGTGCATCAATACCGAAACTTTGCGATATTTTTATCAAATCGGCAGCAATGCTTTCGGGCACGTAAAGCTCCATGCGGTGGCCCATGTTAAATACCTTATACATTTCTTGCCAACTGGTTTGCGATTCTTGCTGTATAAGCTTGAACAACGGAGGTGTGGCAAAAAGGTTGTTTTTAATAATATGCAGGTTATCAATAAAATGCAGCACTTTGGTTTGCGCGCCGCCGCTGCAATGTACCATGCCATTTATTTGGCTGCGGTAGCCATCTAAAATGGTTTTAATAACCGGGGCATAGGTACGGGTTGGCGATAGCACCAGTTTGCCCGCGGTAATGTTCTGATTGTTACCGATACTAATTTCATCGGTTAGTTTTTTTGAACCGGAGAATACCAGGTCGGCGGGAACAGCCGGGTCAAAACTTTCGGGATAGTTGTTAGCGATAGATTTATCGAAAACATCGTGCCGTGCTGACGTTAAACCGTTTGAGCCCATGCCTCCATTATATTCGGTTTCGTAAGTTGCCTGGCCGTAAGATGCCAGTCCAACTATTACATCGCCGGGTTGTATGCGGTCGTTTGATATTACGTCGGCGCGTTTCATTCGGCAGGTTACTGTACTATCTACAATAATGGTACGTACCAGGTCGCCAACGTCGGCAGTTTCGCCGCCGGTTGAGTGTATGCCTATGCCTTGCGACCGCAATTCTTCTAAAATTTCTTCGGTACCATTAATAATGGCTGCAATAATATCGCCGTTGATGAGGTTTTTGTTTCGGCCAATGGTTGATGATAATAAGATTCCATCGGTAGCACCAACACAAAGCAAATCGTCCAGATTCATGATAATGGCATCCTGGGCTATGCCTCGCCAAACAGAAATATCGCCGGTTTCTTTCCAATAAGTATACGCTAACGACGATTTGGTACCCGCGCCATCGGCATGCATAATATTGCAATACTCAGGGTCGTTACCCAAAATATCGGGAATAATTTTGCAGAAAGCTTTTGGGAAAATGCCCTTGTCTATTTTTTGTATGGCGCGGTGTACATCATCCTTTGATGCCGATACCCCACGCTGATCGTATCTTTGCGAAGAAACCATGTGGCAAATATAAGGTTTAGCGTCCTAACCCCCTAAAACCACCCGAGAATATTTGCTAACCAATAAATTTTTAACCAACTGTTAAAAATTACCTAAATTGCAAAGCATCTATACATCATTATGTTTAAATCCATTTTTTTAGCTATTAATAACTGGAGGCTTACCCGTAACGGGCAAAAAAACTTTTTACTTTACGGCAGTGCGGTTGTGGGGCTAATAGGCGGGTTAGCAGCGGTGTTGCTAAAATACCTTGTACACTTAATGGAAGATGTAAGCCTTAATATATCGGGCCATTTGTTCCATATCTTATATATATTTTTACCTGCGGTAGGTATTTTACTAACGGTAGCCTATCAGCACTTAATTAACCGCGATAAAATTGAAAAGGGGATAGGCAGCGTTTTAGCTAATGTTAAAACCAACCGCAGCAATATTGCTTTCAATAACATTTACTCGCACTTAATTACCAGTTCGCTAACGGTAGGTTTTGGTGGCTCATCGGGTTTGGAGGCACCCATTGTTTGTACAGGGGCGGCAATAGGTTCAAACACGGGGCAGTTTTTTAGGTTGAGCCCTTTTGAGAAAACTGTGTTGCTGGCATCAGGTTCTGCGGCCGGGATAGCTGCGGTATTTAACAGCCCCATAGCGGGCGTACTGTTTGCCATAGAAATACTCATTGGCGAAATAAGCATACCCACCTTTATACCTTTATTAATAGCAAGTGCTACGGGTGTGGTTGTTGCCAAGGTTTTATACTCGCGCCAATTGTTCCATTTGGTTACCGAAGGTTGGGTTATGGCCGCCATTCCGTTTTATATACTGCTTGGTTTACTCAGCGGGTTGGTTACCGTTTATATTGCCAAAGTTGGTGGAGGCCTTGAAAAAGGAATTCTTAAAAACTATAATCGCTACCAACGGGCCATTGCCGGCGGCCTGATGCTTGGCCTGCTGATATTGATTTTCCCGCCGCTATTAGGCGAAGGTTACCATTACATGCAAGAGGTTTTAAACGGTAATATTGATGCATTAAAAGAGCAATCCTTATTTCCCGATCTGCTATCGCAGCCCTTGGTTATGATACTGTTTATTGCCAGCCTGGTGTTTGTTAAAATTATAGCTGCCGGTATTACTATAGGTTCGGGTGGTAACGGCGGTACTTTTGCACCATCAATGTTTACGGGCGCGTTTTTGGGTTTGCTGGTAGCCTTTACGGTAAACCAAACCGGGTTAATACACCTAAACACCAGTAATTTTATAGCCGTTGGTATGGCCGGAGCCATAAGCGGAGTAATGCACGCGCCACTTACCGCAATATTTTTGATAGCCGAAATTACCGGCGGTTACATTTTGTTTATTCCCTTGATGATTGTTTCGGCCATGTCGTATATCATATCAAGGGCGTTCAATCCGCATAACATGTACTGGCATCATTTAATCACCGAGAAAAACATTCACCCCGGTGCCGACCATAGCATGCTTGATGCCATTAGCCTTAAAAGTATGGTAAACAATGAGTATGCTGTTATTAATAAAGACACCACGCTTAAAATGCTGTTTAAACTGGTTGCCGAAACCACTACCAGTATTTTTGCCGTATTGAGTACAGAAGGCAAGCTTGAAGGCATTGTTTTTTTGAGCGATGTGCGCAAATACATGTTTTCGGTAGCCGACGAAAATATGCCTGTGGCTGATGTAATGGTAATTCCACCAGCCATTATAAACGATAACGAGTCGATAAGCTATGTGATGGATGTGTTTGATACTTACGGCGTATGGCACCTGCCGGTAGTTAAAAACGGACTATTTATAGGCTTTATATCAAAATCGGCACTGTTTGTGCGTTACCGCGAAGTAATGTTAAAACAGCATAAAGAGGCCGATATATTTGCACCGAGGGAAGAGGTGAAGTAAATAACACCGTTATATTAATCGTATAATGAAGGGATAGTCTTTAGCCACAACTCTTAAGTTCTAAGTCAAAAAAATAATCTAACTTTTAACTCAAGACTTAGTACTATTAACTTAACACTACTTATGTTTTATCTCCTCAATTCAGCATCTTCGTAATCAATAGTAATGTCTTCTTCAAAAATTTTGCTGTTATAATCATCATCGTATTTCTGTTTTATTTTCATCAAAATTTCTGTTGTAACATCCATACCACCACCATTTTTTGCATTAATTTTAATCATGTCAATGGTATAAATCGGCCCCCAGGGTAAGCCCCACCAACCAAATAACAACGAGCGTATATTATATGAAAGCCGATACTTTGAAATCTTCTCGCCGGGCTTAATAAAGTGCGGCGAAGAAACCAAACGATAGGTAAAAGCCAAAATAGATACACAATATCCATAAGTTACAATATGGCCACCCCGATGTAAATAGTTATATAAATCGTTCAAGGTAAGCCCTGCGGTATGTTTAATGGCGTAAGTTTTCACAAATAAAAATTACCTTAATACGGGCTTTTAACTGTTAAGGCACCTGCGGGCAACTGGAACAAAGTGTTATCAAGTTTTGCAGCTTTAACCGCGGTGGCGGTGCTTTCAAAACTAAACTGATTGGTATCCATAATTATTTTTAAAGGGATAGCATTCGTTTTGGATATTACGGTGTACCAGTTGCCGTAAGCATGGCCGATATACTGTTTACTATCCGCAGAAATTTTGGTATTGAAGTAATATTTCTGCGTGCCGCTTTTACAATGCAATATCAGTTCGTCGCATTTATAACCTAATATTTCGGCAACGCCTTTATTTATTTCGGTACTCAATACGGTGTCGGCGTAAACGGTAGCATCGTTCCAAAGTATAGCTGCCGAGCTTGAAACTTTGGTGTAAAGTTTTTTGTCGCTTTTATTGTAAAGCTGCCATTGCAGCAATGTACCGTTGGTGGTAGATTTGTAATTACCATCTTTAACCGAATAATTTTGAGTGCTGCCCATCATTTCGCTAAACTTTTCGTCGGTAACATTGGGCAATTTGCTTTTGTAGTTGTTGTGGTAAACAATAGTACCTTCAAAGCTTTGTGCAGCAAGTAATAAACTGCAAAATGAAAGGCAAATTGTGATGATGAAAGATCTCATAAATTATTAATTTGTTATTGAATATTTTAACGGGGATTTAATGAAAGTATGTAATATCGAAAACCCCATTTTGAACTACCTTTTTATTTCCCTGGCTATCAGCGGCTGTAAACGAAAAGTTACCTGCTACAATATATTTAGATTCGTCTAAGGTAGTAAGGGTTAAATTACCTGTATTGGTAGTTGCATCGCAGTAATATAAAGTTGATGTGCTTCCCTGGAAATTGGTAATAATGGCTCCTGCCCGATCGGGAGCGCCATAGGCAAGCAGATTTACAGAATACGGAATGTTAACCTTATCTAAAGGCAAGGGGCCGGTTATTAAACGCACTGTTTGTAAATTGCCGTTATTGTCGGTATAGTTTAAACTAATATTAAAATACCTGTTTACCAAAGATGCTCCGATATAGGTTCGCCAGAAATCGGCAGAAGCACTAACCGTGTTGTTTTTGGAATTTGCGACTACCGGTACATTATTAACCAACCAGCTTGCCGTATTGCTACCGGTAGCAGATGGCGTGGTATCGTTATTGTTTTTTTTGCAGCTTAAAACTATACACGCAATAAACACGACAAAGAAAAGACGTTTCATTTATTAAATTTTGAGAATAAGCTATAAAAGTAAATTTAGAATATTAATAAATTATTACTTAATAAATAATAATTCTCTAAACTTAGGCAATGGCCAAAGGCTGTCTTCAACCAAAAGCTCCAATTTATCAACATGGTAGCGGATGGGTTCAAAATAGCTTTTTACATTTTCGTCATAAGCGATAGATTTTTCGCGGATGTCGTCAATAGCGTTGGCTTTTTTACGTTGCTGCACCATCTCGTCAACATTGTTTTTAATAAAGGTAACGTGGGTGGCTATTCGTTCAATAATATCCAATTGGGCGGCATAGTGTTGCTTATCTAAACCAATTTCTTTGAGGCCCTTTACATTATCAATCAGTTTGCTTTGGTAGGTTATGGCCGTAGGGATAATAACATTGGTAACAAGTTCGCCAATTAAACGGGCTTCTATTTGTAGTTTTTTGTAAAAGCTATCCAGCAATATCTCGTGCCGGGCTTCAGATTCGCGCTTGGTGTAAACACCTGTTTCTTCAAAAAGCTTTTCAACTTTTTCGGTCAACAAAACATCAAGTGCCTTTGGTGTAGTTTTAATGTTGGATAGGCCTCGCTTTGCGGCCTCTTTTTCCCATTCGTCGCTATAGCCATTGCCCTCAAAACGGATGGATTTCGATTCTTTAATGTATTTTTTAATTACCGTAAGTAAGGCAATATCTTTTTTCTCACCTTTTTTTATCAGTTTATCAACCTCAACCTTAAATTTTTTAAGCTGGTCGGCAACTATAAGGTTCAAAATAGTCATCGGGCTTGATGAGTTGGCCGACGAGCCCACGGCGCGCAACTCAAATTTATTACCTGTAAAGGCAAATGGCGACGTACGGTTACGGTCGGTATTGTCGCGTAAAATTTGCGGTATTTTGGGGATGCCCTGCCATAGCAACGCATCTTCTTTTATTTTTTTGCTGATGCGTGATGTTTCTATCTCATCTAAAACATCGCTTAACTGGCTGCCTAAAAAAATAGAGATAATAGCAGGAGGGGCCTCGTTAGCTCCAAGCCTGTGGTCGTTACTTACCGATGCGATAGACGCGCGCAAAAGATCTGCATACTCGTGTACGGCCCTTATGGTGTTTACAAAAAAGGTTAAAAACATGAGGTTGTTTTTAGGCGTTTTGCCCGGCGACAATAAGTTTTTACCCGTATTGGTTATCATGCTCCAGTTGTTGTGCTTGCCCGAGCCGTTAATGCCCGCGTAAGGTTTTTCGTGCAGAAGAACTTTAAAGTTATGGCGCTTGGCAACCTTGTCCATCACGTCCATTAATAGCTGATTGTGATCGATAGCTAAATTAATCTCTTCGTAAACAGGCGCGCATTCAAATTGCGAAGGGGCAACCTCGTTATGGCGGGTTTTTAATGGGATGCCCAACTTTAAGGCTTCGGTTTCCATATCAAGCATAAAGGCGTATACGCGCTCGGGGATAGAGCCAAAATAGTGATCTTCCAATTGCTGGCCTTTGGCAGATTCGTGACCGAATAGGGTACGGCCCGTTAAATAAAGATCGGGCCGGGCATTAAACAGCGCAAGGTCAACCAAAAAGTACTCTTGCTCAATACCTAACGATGCATTTACCTTTTCAACGCTTTTATCAAAATAGTTGCAAACATCAACAGCAGCTTTATCTAAAGCATTTAATGCCTTTAATAAAGGTGCCTTGTAATCAAGTGCTTCGCCCGTGTATGATACAAATACGGTTGGGATACACAAAGTTTTGCCGGTATTACTCTCTATAATGAAGGCCGGCGACGATGGATCCCAGGCGGTATAGCCCCGCGCCTCAAATGTATTACGAATGCCGCCGTTAGGGAAGCTTGAGGCATCTGGCTCCTGCTGGGCCAATGCATCGCCCGAGAAACGCTCAATTGCCGATCCATCAGCAGCGGGTTCAAAAAAGGCGTCGTGTTTTTCGGCTGTGGTGCCGGTTAGCGGCTGAAACCAATGTGTATAATGTGTGGCGCCCTTGCTCATTGCCCACGATTTCATGGCCGATGCAACTTGCTCGGCCATATCGCGCGGAATGGGTTCGCCTATCTCAATAGCACTTACAATACTTTGATAAGCATCCTTAGATAAAAAATCCATCATTTTCTTTTTATCGAAAACATTTGAGCCAAAAAAATCTGAAATTTTAGCTCCGGATACCTTTACTTCCGGAATTGTGCGGGTTAACACCGCTTGTAAGGCCTGAAATCTGATGTTTGACATAGTTTATAGCTAAAGTTGTTGCTTTTTTTCATCAAAAATATAAAACTCCTTATAACCAACGCGTTTTTTGAATAAAAATAGTGTAGATTAAAAAGCAGTCCATTTTTGAACTTTTTTCTAAATAAATTGAATTTTTTTACTGATTGCTATTGGTTTTTTAAAAAATTACTCATAATTTCATCAAATCATTCAAATAATCATATGATTTATTAAAAACAGATTAAAATTTAAGGGATAAATAAAAAAATCTCTATGAAATCTATCAATTTTGTGATATATTAATTAAAATTGCAATTATAAATCGGAAGAATAGGAATAAAACCAGTAACTCACTTAACAATCAAACTAAATAACAAACATTATGAATTTAAAAATTGACAAAAACAAATTGCTCGGGCTCAATTTGTTTAAAGGCAGCGGAGGGGAAGCATCTCCTTCCAGATTCCCAACCATTTCTGCGGAAAAATGGAAACTGGGGATAACCATTTTCTCAGGAAAAATTTTGGGATTGATGCTGGTATTGTTTGCCATGGTTACCATCCCTGGTTTACTTACTTCGCATGCAAGTGCTGCTGCGGCTGCTCCAACTCCAACCGCTATCGAAACTAACATCATGAACTCTATCAACACCACATGGACGTTGGTTGCTGCATTTTTGGTATTCGGTATGCAAGCTGGTTTCGTAATGCTTGAGGCCGGGTTTGCCCGTACTAAAGAAACCGTTAACGTATTAATGGAGTGTATTTTTGATACATGCCTTTGCGGTATCCTTTTCTGGGCTATTGGTTATGCCTTTATGTTTGGTTGGGGAAATGGTTTTATAGGCTGGCACGGCGATCCTGCCGGTAAAATTGCCGGTTCATGGTTCTTCCTGTCAAACATTCCCGAAACTTATGGTGCAACGGGTATTCCTATTTTAGCACACTGGATTTTTCAATATGCCTTTGCTGATACTTGCTCTACCATCGTATCTGGTGCGATGATTGGCCGTACAAGCTTCCGTGGCGATATTATTTATTCTATCGGTATCACAGGCTTTATTTATCCAATAATTGGCCACTGGGCCTGGGGACCTGATGGTTTCTTAGCGTTAATGGGTAGCAAAGGTGGTTTCTTTGAAGCGTTAGGCACCGGTTTCCGCGATTTTGCCGGATCAACCGTTGTACACACCATAGGCGGTATTGCATCGCTTGCAGGTGCTATTGTATTAGGCCCGCGCTTTGGCAGAATATTTGCCCGCGATGATAAAGCTAAAGGTGGTATGCCGCCTCCGCATAACTTAACGCTAGCCGCTATAGGTGGTTTTATTTTATGGTTTGGCTGGTACGGCTTTAACCCTGGTAGCTCACTATCAGCAATGGATATGCAAGGTATTGGCCGTATAGCCGCCAACACTACATTAGCTGCCTGCGGTGGTGGTATGGCTGCAATGTTTATTGCGTTATGGTTTGGCCCAACAAGAGGTAAATTTGATTTAGGTTATACCATTAACGGTTTCCTTGCAGGTTTGGTAGCTATCACCTGCCCTTGCTACTGGGTTAGCCCGGGTGGCGCTATACTTTTAGGTTTAGTTGCCGGTGTATTAACTTACATATTTATGAACGTTGTTGAATGGTTTAGAATTGACGATCCAGTTGGAGCGGTAACTGTTCACGGTATTAACGGTATATGGGGTACATTATCATTAGGCTTATTTGCTTGTGGTAAATATGGTGCAACCGGCCCAACAGGTGCCGATAATTCTGCCCCGGTTGCTGGTTTATTTTATGGCGGTGGTTTCCAGGTGTTGGAAGCGCAGGCTATAGGTAGCTTTATTATCACTGCTGCTACATTTGTAGTATGTATTGTAATGATGTTTATCATTATGAAATTACCTCACCCTTGGAGCTTGCGCGTACCTGTTGAAGCAGAAACCGGCCCGGGTGGCCTGGATATGTTTGAGCACGGTACAGGTGCATATCCCGACATTGTTGACGAAGATATTGACCTTGCAAAATTGAGTGCTCCAGAACTTGTTAAGTAATTAAATAACAAGTATTCAAAAATTTCTCAAAACACCTACCATATTGATGCATTACTATATCAATATGGTAGGTCATAAAATTAACTGACCATTTTATTTACTTTTTAAATTGATGATTAATAACCAATTATCTCTATAGGCTATTTATTGGCATTAAAATAGGGAATTGGTAAAAATGAAAGATAAAAAAAACTTACAAAACAATCACTCACACAATTCAATCAAACCACAATTAAAAATCATGAAATCAAAACTATTACTTATTACTGCCCTTGTTGTATCGGGTTTTGCAGTTAAAGCGCAAGACACGATAAAAGTTACAGGTGATGCCCCGCTGGTTATTTCGGGATCTGTTGATACTTACTTTAAGTACGATTTTGCAGGTAAAAAAATTGCCAACATCCCAACCAGCTTTGCTAACGAGCAAAACTCCCTTTCGATAGGTATGGTTGACCTTGGTATCAAAAAAACAGTAGGTAAAGCATCATTTGTAGGCGAAGTATCTTTCGGTCCACGTTCTGATGCATCAATTCCAACCCCTGGAAACCACATCCAAAATTTATATGTAAGCTACAACTTTACCGATAAATTTAATGTTACCGGTGGTTACATGGCTACATTTGTTGGTTACGAAGTAATTGCACCTACAGGCAACTTTAACTACTCAACTTCGTATTTATTTACCAATGGCCCGTTCCAAAATGCAGGTGTTAAATTTACTTATGCCTTTACTGATAAAGTAAGCTTAATGGCCGGTGTGTTTAACGATGCCTGGAATGCTTACCAATCGGTAAATGATTTTTCAACCTTTGGTGCACAGTTAACTGTAACTCCGGTTAAAGGTTGGACTGCTTACTTAAACTTAGTAACCGGTTCGTACTCTGGTACCGAATTTGATTTAACTACTGCTTACCAAATTACTGATGCCTTTAAATTAGGCTTAAACGCTGCCGATTTTTCATCTCCTAAATGGGCTTTAGGCGCAACCAGTGGTGCAACCGGTGGCTTCACAGGTGTTGCATTGTATCCACAATTGGCAGTATCTAAAGCAGTTGTATTAGGTTTACGTGGTGAGTACTTTAAAACTAAAACCGGAACATTCTCTTTAGCGTCTACTCCTGCTCCGGGCGAATCTGTAACTGCATTTACACTTACAGCTAACATCAAATCTGGTCCGTTAACTTTCATACCAGAAGTTAGATTGGATAATGGTTCACAAAAAATGTTTAAAGACAGCAATTTAGCTGCAACAAAAAGCGCTTCGCAATTTGCACTTGCTGCTGTTTACGCATTCTAATCAAAACAAAAATTATTCTTAATTTTATAAGCCGTTCCGATGATTATCGGGACGGCTTTATTATATCATATGAACAAGATATTAGCTTTGATTTGTTGCCTGGTGGTGGGTAAAGCGAGCTTTGCACAAAAAGATTCGTTAGCTTTTGACGATAAGGGCAAGTATATTTACTACAAAGTAGTTAATATGGATACCTATAGTGCCGATACCCTGTATAACAGGAGCTTGCATTTTTTTGAAGGCATCAGCACCGATAAAACCTTTACCCTTACCCAACAGGATGCTAAAAACGCGGTAATATCAGGTTCGGGTTTTTTTATAGTGCATAAACAATCGTTGGCAAAGCACCCGGATGGGCAGGTAGCCTACCTGTTAAAAATGGAAATAAAAGAAGGCAAATACAGGTTTTGGCTAACCAACTTAACTTACCGGCCTTATGTAAGAGATAGATATACAAATTACGTTGCAGATAAGAATGTTGATTTTGCACTCGAAAAATCATCCAAGAATATAACCGATAAAGATCTTTCGCTATTTTTAGATCAGTTTGCAACTTCGGCCCGCCAATTGGGCGATAAGTTAAAAAAGTACGTTAGCACCCAGCATAGTAAGGTGATAAAAAAGGAATTGGAAAAAAAAGTAATACATATTGATAAGTGGTAAAAACAGTAATGTTGAATGCCACATTGTAGTAAACACCGTTAATTTTTGATAAATAATAGCAAACCGTATGCTTAACTCAAAATTCGACATTAATAGTCCGGAATGGATTGAACGGGTTTTTGAGAACCGTAATAAAAGTTATGGTGCTTACGACTTGCGGAAGCACTATGCACTTAACCTATTTAAGGCTTTTGCCATAACCATAGTATCTATTGCAGTAATAGTTTTGGTAACATCATTATTGATGGATAAAGTACCTGCATCTGTTAATATCAAAAAGGGTGCTGTTTCGGTTACCGATAAACAGCTTAAAATTAAGCTCGATGATGCAAAGCCTGAAATAGATAAAAAGAGTAAAATATTAGCCCCGGCAACCGTGCATGGGCATAATAATATAGTGGAACAAGTTTTAGATAGCCGCGCCGTTGAAATTAAGCCAATGCCTGTTGGCGGAGTAGAAGCCTGGGTTAAGTTTTTAGAGAATAATTTACGCTACCCGCCGGAGGCCAAACAACAGCGGATAACAGGAAGTGTATTAATGAGTTTTATTGTTGAGCGCGACGGCCACATCTCAAATATATTGGTTAGCCGCCCGGCTGGCCATGGTTTTGACCAGGAAGCGTTACGGGTTTTAAAGCTATCGCCCATATGGGCCGCAGGCATGCAAGGTGGGCAAACCGTGCGTGTTAAATACATTTTGCCTATTAATTTTAATATTGAGCATAGATAGGAGATAGAATCTAGAGCAAAGAAAATCAGAATCAAGAGGCGAGAATCAAGAGCCAAGATGCAAATCTCGTCATTCAAATATAATAATAAAGGGGGATAGCAAATATTTACAATTGCTTTTGTCTGTCTTGGTTCTTGTCTCTTGATTCTGATTTATTCTATTTCTAACCAAAAACATTCCGGTTTTTAATGAGGATATTACGTGCAAATTCCTAATTTTGCGCTTTCTATCATAAAACCACATAACATTGGAGCACCAGGAATTAACCACCGTTGAAACCGCTAAAAATTTAGGTTTACTACCCGAAGAATTTGAACGAATAAATGAGATACTGGGGCGCACACCCAACTTTACCGAGCTATCCATCTTCTCGGTAATGTGGAGCGAACATTGCTCATACAAAAACTCTATAACCTGGCTAAAAACCTTACCTAAGGACGGGCCGCGTATGCTGGCCAAAGCGGGTGAAGAAAATGCCGGACTGGTTGACCTGGGCGACGGTATTGGCTGTGCTTTTAAAATAGAGAGCCACAACCACCCATCGGCACTGGAGCCCTATCAGGGTGCTGCAACGGGCGTTGGGGGCATTAACCGCGATATTTTTACAATGGGTGCAAGGCCCATTGCACAACTAAACTCGTTAAGGTTTGGCGATTTAAAACTGGATAAAACCAAATGGCTGGTTAAAGGCGTTGTAAAAGGCATTGGCGATTATGGTAATGCTTTTGGTATACCCACCGTTGGCGGCGAATTATTTTTCGACGAATGTTATAATATCAACCCGTTGGTTAACGCCATGTCGGCAGGTATTGTTAAGGCTGGCGAAACTGTTTCGGCAACATCATACGGCGTTGGCAACCCGGTTTACATAGTAGGCTCGGCAACAGGTAAAGATGGTATACATGGTGCGGCTTTTGCATCAAAAAATATAACCGAAGATTCGGTAAACGATTTACCCGCCGTGCAGGTAGGCGACCCTTTTCAGGAAAAACTATTACTTGAAGCAACGCTTGAGGTTATTAAAACCGGTGCCGTTGTAGGCATGCAGGATATGGGTGCTGCGGGTATCATCTGTTCCAATTCAGAAATGTCGGCCAAGGGCGAGCATGGTATGCGCATTGATTTGGATAAGGTACCAACCAGGCAGGCTAACATGAAGCCTTTTGAAATATTACTATCAGAATCGCAGGAGCGGATGCTGATTGTGGTATTTAAAGGTCGTGAAAAAGAAGTAGAGGCTGTTTTTGATAAATGGGATCTTAATTGTGCCATTATTGGCGAGGTTACCGATACCAAACGCCTGCATTATTATATGAATGGCGAATTAGTAGCCGACGTGCCTGCCGACGACCTTGTTTTAGGTGGGGGTGCCCCCATTTACAAACGCGATTATAAGGAGCCGGCATATTTTCAAAAAAATCAACAATTTAAAATAGAAGACGTTGCCGAGCCAGCCGATTTAAAGGCTGTGGCCGATCATTTGGTATCGCACCCTAATATTGCATCAAAGCGTTGGGTTACTAACCAATACGATTCGATGGTGGGCGTACAAACCATGACAACCAACCGCCCCTGCGATGCAGCCGTGGTAGCTGTTAAGGGCACAAATAAAGCCATTGTATTAACTGTTGACTGCAACTCGCGCTATGTATACGCCGACCCGCAAAAGGGTACCGCAATAGCCGTAGCCGAAGCGGCCCGTAATATTACCTGCGCCGGTGGCGAGCCTGTTGCCATTACCAATTGCCTAAACTTTGGCAACCCGTATGTGCCCGAAGTTTACTGGCAGTTTGTGGGCGCTATTAAAGGTATGAGCGAAGCTTGTACTAAATTTGAAACCCCGGTAACGGGTGGCAACGTGAGCTTTTACAATCAATCAACCGATGATGGGCCTGTATTTCCTACACCCACTATTGGTATGCTTGGTGTAATGGATGATATTGCCAATATCATGACCGCCGATTTTAAACAAGCCGGAGACATCATTTACTTGTTAGGCGAATCGGTTAATGATATTGCATCATCGCAATACCTGGCATCCTACCATAAAATACTTGCTGCACCTGCGCCGCATTTTGATTTGGAAAAAGAGTATGCCTTACACCAGGTAATTAAGCAACTGATAACTCAAAAATTAATACAATCGGCACATGATGTTGCCGACGGTGGCCTATACATAACACTGCTGGAAGCGGCCATGCCAAATGGCTTAGGCTTTGCCATTGAGAGCGACGACAGTATCCGTAAGGATGCGTTTTTGTTTGGCGAGGCACAGGGTAGGGTAGTGGTATCGGTTAAGCCTGAAGGGCAGGAAGCATTGATAGAGCTACTTTCAACATCAGAAATTGAATTTACTTTACTCGGTACAGTTAACAATGGCGACTTGTTGGTTGACGAAGAATCGTTTGGTACAACGGCAGAAGCCAAGAATGTTTTTGATAACGTGTTGCATGATATTTTAGGAGATTAATGTTTAAACTAAGCCGGATACATCATATTTCTATAATTTGTTCGGACTATGCAGTGTCTAAACATTTTTATACCGTTATATTAAGCCTCGAAATTGTTCGGGAGGTGTACCGGGAAGCGCGGCAGTCGTACAAGTTGGATCTGATGGTTGGCGATCAATATCAAATTGAATTATTCTCTTTTCCGCATCCGCCGGCAAGGCCTTCAAAGCCCGAGGCTTTAGGTTTAAGGCACCTGGCGTTTGAGGTTGACGATGTAGCCGCCACAGTTAAATATTTAGAACAGCAAGGTGTTGTAGTTGAACCGATAAGGATTGATGAATTTACCGGCAAACAATTTACCTTTTTTACCGACCCGGATGGCTTGCCACTGGAACTGGTTGAAAAGTAGGGCGTTAGTATGGGATTGTATAGCGGTTAATGCTTGGCGCAGAAGATTTCTCCTCCATAGCAATGGCATTAGCTTTTATTTGTTTATGTCATTGCGAGGAACGAAGCAACCGCACGGAGACATATTCGCCCCGCAAACTTCGCTGCTCTACGTGCGGTTGCCACGCTATCGCTCGCAATGACAAAAAAATAAAAAGGACTTGCTATTCAAATTCAAACAATTCGAGGTAGAGCAATCGGGCTGCGCCATGAAAATCAATACCGATGGTGTATTGTTGGGCTGTTTGGCAGGAACAGGGCAGCCCCAAACCATATTGGATATTGGCACCGGTACCGGAGTTATTGCCATGATGATGGCACAGCGGTTTCCGGATGCTATAATTGATGCGGTTGAAATTGATACTTCAGCCGCCCAAACCGCTCAAAAAAACTTTAAAGGCTCGGTATTTGCAAACAGGCTTAATGTTTACCCGGTTGGGTTTGAGGAGTATTTTACAACGTATCCACAAAGCAAGTATAACGTTATTGTATCAAACCCGCCATTCTATATTAATTCGTTAGAGGCAGCAGCAACCAAAACAAATTTGGCCAAGCATACCGATGGGTTTTTCTTCGAAACGTTAATTAAGGTAGTTTCTACACACCTAACAAGCAACGGTCTTTGCTGGTTAGTACTGCCCATTTCTACGGCAGTATTGGTTAAGCAACTGTGTTTGCAAAACGGCTTATTTGTGCAGCAGGTTATCGCCATCCAATCCTTCGCCCATAGCGAACCTCATCGCCAAATAATTGCCTTTGGTTTAACAGAAACAGAAATAGTGCAGCAGCAGTTTGTTATTTACGATGCACCAAAAGTTTACAGCGGGCAATACCAGCAATGTTTAAGAGATTTTTTTACTATCTTTTGAGCAAATGTTATTTTGCGCCGGGTTTAATGCACTAAAAATTGAGCTTAACAACCCAATAGTACACTTCCGAAATTTGACATGACGAAAATTGGCCTTTTATCCGATACGCACGGCTATCTTGACGATGCTGTTTTTAAACATTTTGATAGTGTTGACGAAATATGGCACGCCGGCGATTTTGGCACCATAGAACTTGCCGATCAACTTGCTGCTTTTAAGCCTCTGCGTGGTGTTTTTGGCAATATTGATGATAAGGATATTCGCTTGCAGTACCCCGAAGACCTGCGTTTTAATTGTGAAAATGTAGATGTATGGATGACGCACATTGGCGGTTATCCGGATAAATACAGCCCGCGCGTAAAGCGTACTATTTACACTAAGCCACCCGCTTTGTTTATAACGGGGCACTCGCATATATTAAAAGTTATTTTTGATAAAAAAATTAATTGCTTGCACCTAAACCCCGGTGCAGCAGGCAAACAAGGATGGCACAGGATGCAAACTTTGATGCGTTTTTGCATAACTGACGAAAAAATTCATACCTTAGAGGTGATAGAATTAATTAAATAATATTGTAAAAAATACACTAAGTATATGACAGCACTAACTACTTTGGGCCAATTTATAATTGAAAAACAGGCAGATTTTCCGTACGCTAAAGGTGAGTTATCGCGTTTATTGCGTGATATTGGCATAGCTGCAAAAATTGTGAACCGCGAGGTTAACAAAGCCGGTTTGATGGATATATTGGGCGATGCAGGTAGTATTAATATACAAGGCGAATCGCAAAAAAAGCTGGATGTATTTGCTAATGAGCAGTTTATATCGGCTTTAAAGAGCGGTGGCGAGTGTTGCGTAGTGGTTTCGGAAGAAAACGATGAGTATTTATATATCGATTCGGAAATATCAAAAGATGCCAAGTACATTGTAGCGATGGACCCGTTGGACGGATCGTCTAACATTGATGTGAACGTGAGTGTGGGTACAATATTCTCCATCTTCCGTCGCAAGTCAAAGGCTGGTGAAGCCACTATGGAAGATGCATTGCAAAAAGGGATTGACCAGGTAGCTGCCGGTTATATAATTTACGGCTCATCTACCATGTTGGTTTATACTACGGGCAAAGGCGTTAATGGTTTTACGCTCGATCCGTCGATAGGGGAGTTTTGCTTATCGCACCCTAACATGACCATACCCGAAGATGGTTATATTTACTCTATTAACGAAGGTTATTATACCCATTTCCCGGATGGGGTTAAAAAATATATAAAATATTGCCAGGTAGAAGATGTGGCAACGCAACGGCCATATACATCGCGCTATACCGGATCGATGGTGGCCGATTTACACCGTAACATGATTAAGGGCGGAATATTTATTTACCCCATTACCGCGCAGGCGCCCAATGGTAAATTGCGTTTGGTGTACGAGTGCAACCCTATGGCCTTTATTATTGAACAGGCCGGAGGTTTTGCCTCAAACGGTTATCAGCGTATTTTAACATTGGACGTTACCGAACTACACCAACGTTCTGCAATATTTATTGGCTCGGCCAATATGGTTAAACAGGCCGAAGAAATGATGAAATGCTTTTCGCCACAGGTAACTAAAAAGTCGTTTGAGGGCGTGGTGAATATTCAGTAAATTTTTATCAATCCCTAATAAGAATGAATAAGACAAAGATATTCCGGCTTTTATTGCCAGTTGGGTTATTTGTGCTTGCGTGTAGTTTTATTTTAATTCACTATTTACCCATTCCCGATTTTGCATCGGGAATGTTGGTAGGCTTCCCTTTAGCTTTAATGATAGCGGGTTTAGTAAAAGGTAATTATATAAAAGCTATCTGAAATTAAAGAAGACTGCCTTTAGCTGCTTCCGCTTCAAAAACGCTATCTATCAAAAGGGTTTTTTGCTTTCCTGCAGCAACTGCAAGTACATCGCAACGCTCGTTTTCGGGGTGCCCGTTATGGCCGCGTACCCATACAAACTTCACCTGGTGTATTTTGCTAAGTTCTAAAAAACGCAGCCAAAGGTCTTTGTTCTTTTTATCCTTAAAGTTTTTTTGTACCCAGCCGTAAAGCCATTTTTTTTCAACAGGTTCGATAACGTACTTTGAATCGGAAAAAATGGTGACCTGCTGTGGCGATTTTAGCGCCTCTAAGCCTTTAATAACTGCAAGTAGCTCCATACGGTTATTGGTGGTTTTACGGAAGCCCTCTGATAGCTCTTTATAATGATTGCCCGAACGCAATATTACGCCATACCCGCCCGGGCCCGGGTTACCGCTTGATGCCCCGTCTGTAAAAATCTCCACCATGTATTAGTTATTGAGTTATTGAGTTATTGAGTTATTGAGTTATTGAGTTATTGAGTTATTGAGTTATTGAGTTATTGAGTTATTGAGTTATTGAGTTATTGAGTTATTGAGTTATTGAGTTATTTTTTTGACCTGCTAAGTTGATGATAATGATTTGGAATGGAAAGCAATATATTAACAGAGTTTGGTAGCAAAGCTTAAAGTCTCCCCAATCGGGGGAGATTTAGAGGGGGCTGTTTTTTTAACGTAGTTTTTTACCTTTTAACCTTAGCGAATTGCCAATAACAACCACATCCGAAAAAGCCATAGCAAATGCGCCTAACATAGGGTTTAGTAGCCCAATTGCAGCCATTGGTATAGCTACTATGTTGTAAGCAAAGGCCCAAAACAAATTTTGTTTGATGGTGATAAGCGTGTGTTTACTGATCTGCAAAAATTTAACTACCGAGTGCAGATCGGTATTGAGCAAAATAACCCTGGCCGATTGTATGGCTACCTGGCTGGCATCATTCATAGAAACGCCAACGTCAGCCTGGGTTAGGGCGGGGGCATCATTAATGCCATCACCTATCATCACGGTTTTGCCTTTTTGTTTGTATAAATCAATAATAGATAACTTTTGTTCGGGCAGTTTTTCAGCATGTATTTCGGTAATGCCAATAGCATCTGCAACCTGTATGCATTTACTTTTTCTGTCGCCGCTTAACAGTACCGGGATGATATTCATTTTTTTGAGTTGGGTTATTAACTCCTTTGCATCCGGTTTTATTTCATCTTCGATGGATATTTGCGCCAATAACTGTTGGTTTTGGTACAAAAAGAGGTTAAAGTCGGCACCATTATCGGCTTTATTACTTTTCAGTCCCGAACCCAGAAAATAATTATTGCCTTCAATATCTTCGGCACGCATACCCAGGCCCTTTTGTTCCGTTACAGATTTTAGGATAACCTTTTTTAGCGGGAGCGATTTTAATTCGCGTACTAACGATTGGGCAATAGGATGGTTGGATCGTTCTTCGATAGAAAAGATCAGGCCCCTTATTTTTTCAATATCATCAATTTCTGTTTTAATTTCCTGTATCCTGAATTTGCCGGTTGTTAACGTGCCCGTTTTATCAAATACAACGTATTTGGTGTTTGCTATAGCTTCGATGGTATCGCCACCTTTAATGAGTATGCCATTTTTTGCTGCACGGCCCAAACCAACCATAACAGCTGTAGGCGTTGCCAACCCCATAGCACAAGGGCACGATATAACCAATACAGCTATGGCATGCATTAACGCTTTTTGGAAGCTTACATCAAACAGCCAATAACTTAGCCCAAACGTTAACAGCGCAACACCTATTACAACCGGAACAAATATTGCGGCAACTTTATCGCCCAGTTTTTGTACCGGCGGTTTGGCCGATTGTGCCTTTTTCATGAGCTCAATAATTTGCGAAAGCACCGTATTAGAGCCAACTTTGGTAGCTATCATCCGGATGTTTCCATGCTGAACGATGGTACCGCCGATAACAGTACTGTATTTTGTTTTTTCTACCGGGATACTCTCGCCGGTTAACATAGATTCGTCTATAGCAGCATCTCCCGATAGTACATCCCCGTCAACTGGTACTTTATCGCCCTGGTTTACCTGCAATATATCACCAGGGCGCACATCCCTGGCACTAATTATCTCGGTTTCGCCATTCAGGATGCGGTTTGCTGTTACCTGCTGTATCTTTACCAGGTCTTTAACGGCAGAGGTGGTTTGGCTAACAGATCGTTTTTCGAACGCGTTACCTAATAGCACCAGGGTAATTATAGTGGCGCAGGTTTCATAAAAAAGGTAATCGGGGCCAAGGTTTTGTATCGTTCCTATTAAACTGTAAATAAACGCCGACGATGAACCCACAAAAATAAGAACATCCATATTGGGCACCCCGCCTTTGATGGAGTTATATGCACTTTTACCAAAATGCATGCATCCTAATATAAAAACCGGCAGGCAAAGTATAAGCTGAACAATTGGGTTATGGAAAAAATGCCATGGCAGCACCATATGCAGCAATAATGGGATGGTAAAAAAGAGGGAAAACAGAAATTTGTTCTCCACTTTTTCGTAAAAGTGCTCGTTATTGAGGTTTAA
This sequence comes from Mucilaginibacter gracilis, assembly GCF_003633615.1. Classification (NCBI taxonomy): domain Bacteria; kingdom Pseudomonadati; phylum Bacteroidota; class Sphingobacteriia; order Sphingobacteriales; family Sphingobacteriaceae; genus Mucilaginibacter; species Mucilaginibacter gracilis. The sequence goes on from NZ_RBKU01000001.1 coordinate 2,903,978, forward strand.
ATCGTCTACCACTTTAAAACCAAGCCCTTCAATGTTTTTTATTACTTCGGGTAAAACCGAATCGTCGGTAGTAGAAAATTTTACTTCTTCGCTGGCAAAATCAACAAAAATATTTTGGAAGCCTTTCTTTTCCAAAAGTTTATGGATAGATAGGGCGCAATTGTTGCAATGCATCCCGGTAACATTAAGTTCAATCATCTGCTCTGCCATAGTAACAAAGCTAGCTAATAGTTTAAAATCGTTCTAAATAAAAAAGTAAACTTTATGTAATATTAAAATACACTTGATTTTAGCCAGAAGATTTATACCTTTGCAATCTCCAAAACGGTAGATGTAGCTCAGTTGGTTAGAGCATCGGTTTGTGGTACCGAGGGTCGTGGGTTCGAGCCCCATCATTTACCCTTTATGGGGCAAGGTCTTTAAAACAGATTTTTGCCCCATTTTTTTTGCCTGTAACTCCTTGTTTTTCACATAGATTACAGACGCAGCCTCGTTCATTTTTGTGGTTCGACATCCCCCCTCAGAATAAGTCAATTTTTCAGGAAAAAGCATCCCTACTAAGTATCTTTGACCGGCAATGGTCGAATCATCAAAGAACCGATCCAGCATTTCCAGGTTCAAAATGGCCTTTTCTGCTATCGGTCGGATATTCAAAAGGTTCGAACTTTGTTCCATAACCGTGTTCAGCTTCGCTTCCAGCCTTACCACCTGTTCACTGGCATCATCTTTTACCTTGCGAAATTCCGCCGCATCAATCTCGTCTGATAGCATCAGCTCCCTGGCTTTATCAATTCGGTTGTTTTGCTCATTGATGTGTTGTATTAATTCTTTGCGTTCTTCTTTTATAGAACGTGTTTGGTTATTGTAGCAGTCCGTCACAGTTTCGACAAATAGTTCTGAGTAACCTTTACGTGGTAAAAACAGCAGCAGTTCCTCCATAAATGACTTATTGACTTCCTCAGCCCTAAAGCGAACGCCACAGGCAGAACGGCAATGATAATAAACCCTATAAGTGGTGCGGCCTTTGGAAGCACTGCCGGTTAACATTCTTGGACATTTAGGACATTTCAAAAAGTTGCGCAGTGGCAGATCCTTTGGCGTGGCTATCGCTAATCCATATACTTTCTTTCTACCATCCAGTACGTCCTGTACTTTGTAGAATAACCCTTCTGAAATCAGCGGTTCGTGTAATGCCTGTACCAGTCTTGCCGGTTCATCTTTATATTCAGCCAGCCTGATCTTTCCGCAGTAAGCGGGGTTTCTTACGCAGGTATAAAAGTTATTTTTGCTGCATTTAATGCCTTTTTCACGCATAGCGTGCAATATTTGTTCGCCTGAAAAAATACCTTCACTTAACTGCTCGAATACCCATTTCATTACCGACGCTTCCGGTTCTTTAATAGCAATATACCTGGAACCGTTTTCGCGCGCCTTGTTTGCATAACCCAATGGGGCTTTACCCATCCATCGTCCCTCTTTCTTGGCCTGCCTGATGCCGAAGAACGTATTCAATCCCCTGCGGTCATTCTCAATTTCAGGGGTAGTCAGGTAAATGGCCAGCATCATCTTGTTTTCCGGAATACTCATATCCAGAGGCTGCTCGATAGCCTGCGGATCAACACCCAGTTTTTTCAGTGTGGTGATCATTTGGTAGGCATCCGAAGTATTCCTGCTAAATCTGTCCCATTTGGTAAATAACAATAAGTCTGTTTTGTGCTTGTGTTTTTTGAGGGTAATGAGCAGTTTTTTCCATTCCGGTCGATTAAAGGTTTTTGCGGAATGATCTTCAAAGATGACATTTCGTACTTTAATGTTCTGCATTTCACAATACTGTCGGAGTACGTGTTCCTGGCTTCGGGGCGAGTACCCTTTTTGTGCCTGTTCGTCCGTACTTACACGGACATACAAATCTGCGGTTTTCATAATTTTTTTCTTTAATTCATAATTTCCTGTTTTTGGGCGAAACGCCATTTTTTTGCCTTGAAACGGTCAAAATGGCTTCCGATACAGACAAGTTACTCAATTTATACAGGAAATCCAACATCTGTTCAGCCGTCTCTAAACTGATATGTGTACCATGTTTAGCCAATATTTCCGTTGCTTTTTTCGGTGTTACCGTACGCTTTTCTTCTCTTAAATAAAGTTGCATAGCTAAATATTATGGCACCAAAATTCGTATAACACGGCAGTCGTTCGTCAGTACTACTGATGGATTTTTTCTGTGGCATTTTTATTTGTCAGTACTACTGATAAGCAGATTTGATGGCATGGCATCTTTGATCATTCATTAAATGATAAGCCGATGAAAGATCATAAAGACCCAAATGTAAAAGGCCGTAAATACCACGGCAGCCCTTACCTCAAACTGAAAAAGGTAGGCCAATCTCCCAGGCGGGAAATCAAGCAGCGATTGAGATGCGCGGTGTCGCTTGGTTATGCAATTCAGTCCGATCCGGCTGCCGGTTAACCATAATTTAATAACAGTTCATTCGATCATTAACCAAAGTTTTACAGCACTTCGGAAGGCGCTTTTTTGTAGCCCGCGTGGTCTAGGCAAAGATGTATTTTTGCATGCGCAAAAAATCTTTGCCGTCCTTCCGGCCGGGGCATCACTCGGAACTCGTGCTGCCTGAACTTTATATAAGTGAAGTGTATGCCAAGAAGAAAAACGGAAAACCCCGAAGAATTACTCAGCCATAATATCATTATCCGGGTAACAGAAAGCTTGTTCAACAAGCTGGAAAAACTGCGCAAAGAAAGCGGAGTGCTATCCATTGCCGACATATGCAGGAAGATTTTATTAAACCAAAAGATCAAACTGCTCACCTATGATGCGACCATGAACCCTGTCATGGAAGAGCTGGCACTGATCCGGAAAGAGCTTAAAGCCATTGGCATCAACATTAACCAGATCACCAGGCATTTCAATGCAGATAAGGTCGAAACACACAGGGGATTCTATGCTTTGAAGGTGGCTGAACAATACAAAAAGGTTGATGAACGGGTAGAAATCTTGCTGAAGATCATTTCAAAACTGGCGGACAAATGGTTGCAAGAATAAGCACAGGTAAGAGCATAAGGGCTATGCTCTATTATAACGAAAATAAGGTTGGCGAAAAAGAAGCCAACCTGATCATGGCGAGCGGCTTTGCCGGGGACATTGAAAGCATGAGCGTGGGACAGAAACTGCACCGCTTTACCCACCTCACCCAATTGAAGCCGAATGTCAAAACCAATGCGCTACACATCTCCCTGAACTTTCATTCCAGCGAGGATTTAAGCAATGCCAAATTACAGCAGATTGCAGCGGCTTATATGGAAAAGATCGGGTTTAGTGATCAACCGTTTTTAGTTTACCGCCACCATGATGCTGCACACCAGCACTTGCATATTGTGACCACCAACATTACTGCCGCTCGTGAACGCATCGACTTGCATGATATTGGCCGTAAATTATCGGAACCGGCACGAAAACAGATCGAAGAAGATTTTAAGCTGATCAAAGCGGAAAGCAAAATATTTAAGGTTGAGGCGGCTATTAAAGCCGCTGATATTAAAAAGGCCAAGTATGGTCATCTACCGACTAAACGTGCACTCAGTAACGTAATAACGGCTGTAACACGGGATTATAGGTTTACTTCACTTGCAGAATTGAATGCAGCCTTGAAATGTTTTAACGTGGTAGCGATGCGCGGTGAAGAACATACGGCAATGTTTCAGAAGAAAGGGCTCATGTATTCATTACTGGATACTAAGGGTAACCCCGTTGGCGTGCCCATTAAAGCCAGCGCGTTTTATACCAAACCGACTTTCAGAAACCTGGAAGTAAAATTTGAACTCAATAAGGGTATCCGGAAACTGTATAAAGAGGAATTGGCTAAACGGATCGATAGTCTGTTTGATAATTACAGGGAAATAACCATATCCAAGTTTGAAACGGAAGCCAGACAGGCGGGGATCACCATTAATTTTCGCAGAAGTGAAAACGGGGACCCTTACGGTATCACCTATGTTGACCATAAAAGCAAAACTGTTTTTAACGGTAGCGATCTGGGTAAGGCCTATAGTGCAAAAGGGATCGCGGAACGGCTCGGTAACACCAACAGATTGGCGAGGTCTGAGGAACAATTTATATCCCGGCCGGCACAGCGGGTAAGTAAAACGCAGAAAAATGAGCCGACTACTTATTTGAAACCTATCAAACAGACGAACTTCCTGACGCTGGCCTTAGCGAAAACACAGCCGGATTATGGCTCAGGTGTGCCACGGAAAAAGAAACGCAAAAAGCGGAATCAGCAACAACAACAAGAATTAACCTTATAAAGCTAATCATATGAATACAGGAGAAGATACGCAAGGATTACGAAAGATTATTGATCTGACCAGACTAATAAGCCTAGCTATACTGGCTATACATTTTTATATCATCTGCTATAAGGCTTTCCTATATTGGGGCTGGACAGCCGAACTCACCAATCGTTTAATTGGCAACCTGGTGGGAACGGGATTGTTTAATGGCATACTTAAACCCAAACTGGCTGGATTGTTACTGTTAGTAATTTCCCTGCTTGGCGTAAAAGGCAAAAAGGACGAGAAAATCAAAAAGAATAGCATTGTTGCCTACCTGTCCTTTGGCTTACTGGCTTACCTGCTTAGTCCGCTTGTGTTCTACCTGCATAATGGCACAACCTTTACAGCGGTCTGGTATATCGGCTTATCGCTTGGCGGTTACCTGCTTATTTTAACTGGCGGCACCTGGCTATCGCGGCTAATCAAAATCAGCCTGACTAAGGATGTTTTCAATACTGAAAACGAGACCTTTCCGCAGGAAGAACGACTATTGGAAAATGATTACTCTATCAACCTGCCGGCAAAATATAGGCTAAAGGATAAAATCAGGGATAGCTGGATAAACGTCATTAACCCGTTCAGGGGACTGTTGGTATCGGGTACGCCGGGCGCGGGTAAGTCCTATTTTGTGATCCGACATATCATCGACCAGCACATCAAAAAAGGATTTACCATGTTCCTATATGATTTTAAATTCGATGACCTATCTAAGATCGCTTATAACAAGCTTCTGCAATACAGGCATAACTATAAGATTCAGCCAGCCTTTTACTTGATTAATTTTGATGATTTGACCCGTACCCATCGTTGTAATCCGCTAGACCCGCAAAGCATGGACGATCTGACAGATGCAACCGAGGCGAGCCGTACCATTATGATGGGCTTAAACCGCGAGTGGATCAAAAAGCAGGGTGACTTCTTTGTAGAAAGCCCGATCAATTTCCTGACTGCTATCATCTGGTACCTGCGAAAATACAAGGATGGTAAATATTGTACTTTGCCACACGTTATTGAATTGTTGCAGGTAGATTATGACCCCTTATTCGCGATTCTTAAACAGCAACCGGAAATACAGGTATTGATCAATCCGTTTATTTCTGCGCATCAGAACAATGCCAAAGCGCAACTGGAAGGTCAGGTTGCCAGTGCAAAGATAGGGCTGGCCCGTTTATCTTCTCCATCGCTTTACTATGTGCTGAGCGGACATGATTTTACGCTGGACGTTAACAATCCTGATGAGCCGAAGATTATTTGCGTAGGTAATAATCCGCAGAAGCTGCAAACTTATGGTGCAGTGTTATCACTTTATATTTCTCGTATGATTAAGCTGGTCAATCGCAAAGGTCAACAAAAAAGCAGCTTGGTATTTGATGAATTCCCGACCATTTATTTTAACAATATGGATAGCCTGATTGCGACTGCCCGCAGTAATAAGGTGGCGACTACGTTGGCGGTACAGGATTTTAGCCAGTTAAAAAAGGATTACGGCGCTGAACAGGCTGATGTAATTACCGGGATTGTAGGTAATGTGATTAGCGGGCAGGTTACGGGCGACACAGCCAAAACCTTAAGTGAAAACTTTGGCAAGATCAAGCAGGAAAAAGAAAGCCGGAACATTAGTGGTTCGGACACATCTTTTACTAAATCCACGCAAATGGATTATGCGATACCGGCATCAAAGATAGCTGCTCTTTCTTCCGGTGAATTTGTGGGCTTTGTTGCTGATAACCCGGAACAGAAGATAGCGCTTAAAATGTTTCACAACGAAATACAAAATGACCATACCGCCATAAAACGGGAAGAAGAAAATTATAGCGATATCCCCGTAATCGAAAAAGTTACTCAGGAGGATGTAATGGCATGTTATGAGAAGGTCAAAAAGGAAGTAGCGAATCTGGTAAAGTCGGAACTGGATAAGTTGAAGCCGGAGATCGAGCCTGTTCAGGAGAAGAAAAAGCCGGTAAAAAAGAAAACTGCCGGGGACAACTTGCCAGCATCAGGAAGGCGAATTAATAAAAAAAACAAGATTTCTTCTGAGCAAACAATTTCTATGTAAACATTTCAATCATAGGTTAATCTGTCACTTTTTAAAGATTTTATAAGTAACATTGCCGTAAATTTTGCGTAAATTTAAAGCAAGGGAACAGGTAAATCATGTCGAAAGGGAGCCAATATTTATTGAACGAAGAGCAGCTGTTTAAGCAACTGTCTGAGGGCGATGAACGTGCTTTCGAATCCATTTACCGATATTACAGTTCACGGCTGTTCCCTTTTGTTGACCGGATGGTTCGTTTACCCGAACTTACGGAAGAGATCATACAGGATGTGTTTATTTTGCTCTGGGCAAAGCGTGAACAGTTGGTAGATGTCAGCAATAAGTCGTCTTATATCTTTCAAATGGCGAGCAATAAGACGCTGGATTACCAGCGAAAGATAGCCAGTAATAAGCGGTTATTGGAAAAAGTAACTTATCTATCAACCGAGCTAAGTAACGAAACCGAAGAAAAAGTGCTTTATAATGATAGCGCTGCCGTACTGGAAGAGGCTATTAATTTACTTCCGCAGCAAAGGAAGCTGATTTATCATTTAAGCCGTGTAGAAGGCTTAAGCCATGAGCAGATTGCTGAGCGGCTGGATATTTCAAAAAGTACTGTTGCCAACCAAATGGTATCAGCAATGAAGCACATACGCACATTTATGGAGAAAAGAGCCGACCTCTTTTCCTATGCTGTTTTCTATTTTCTTACCCGAAAATAGGGCGAAATTAAATTCCCATTATTTTTTTTGTGAGATTTCTCTTTTAATGGCACACTATTTCCACTTTTGATGGCACACAAAAGTGCCCATATTTAGCCAGAATGCGATTTTGTGATTTTTCCCGTCTATTTGTAACACTTTTGTTACAAATGATTTTAGTAATATGATCGGTATCGTTTGACGTAAAGCATTTCATAAAGGTCACGCGTCCGGTCGTATTCGGGCAGCGGATCAATGTAACTGGTATTGCCATTATAGTATTCTTCCTGAACATCAATATCATATCTCCAACGTTTTCGCCTGTCTTCAATTGATTGCAAGTCTTCAACTGATAATGTCCATCTTTTTGATACACGATCTTCGTTAGATCTGCCATCAGGTAAATCGCCAATGGTGTTATAATACCATAATGGTGGGTCAGGCACAATTGACAGCATGCTCTTTTGATTTAGCCGGTATTTGATACATAATTTTGTTAGCCTCCCCGGCCATTCCTCCAGTAACCACATGGCCATACGAAAGACATCGGCCCTTTGTCTTACGGTAAGATCAGCGAGATCAGCGTTTCGGTGGTCGAGACGGTAATCTACAGTTTGCGTTTGATGGTATACATAAGAAACGAATGGGCCGTAACGAAGATTTAAGCTGTTTTTTAATAACATACGGGCTATGCCGTGAACAACTTTAAAGTAACCCACAGAATAGCGTTCTGTTGTACCATAAGGCTGATCCAGATAGTTATTTATCTGCTGCTGCATGCGGATAATATGTTCAGGTGCGCTTTGGGGAATACATTTACTGATATCGCCTTTGCAGATACCACACGCCAAAAGGTACCGGTCACAGTTTTTATAATCGACCATCGCACTGACATCTCTCATTTTAGAAGATGGTTTTGAACAGTGCGGACAAACTTCCCGCAGGTAGCACTTACATTGTAAACAAACAAAGGATATGGATAGTCTCCATTTTCGGCGGTAATATACAGGATGGTCACGACGGGCCAGGCAGCCGGGACAGAAAAGCAGATTACCTTGACCGCTTGCGTCATTAAAGATAGATACCGGTCGTTTTGCCTGCCAGATCAACGGTATAGCGCCATTGTTTTTAACTGTAAAGAGTTTATTATTATAATAATGTAAACTGGCATTACGAATCGCGTCAGAACTGCAATTGGCATAATCGCTAAGTACGTCAAGAGCCCTTATATCGTTTAAATGATCAATGTTGAAATCGGTCTTACCCTCCAGCTTTAACCCCGCACCGGTTAGCAACATGCGCCTGTTTAGTCCATTGTCAAATGCAAGTCTTGTTAGCCAGCTGCTTAGTACTTCATCTTCATATGGACGGCTGAATGCGGGCAATAATTTGCTGTTATTACCGAAAACAGCAAAGCTCAAAGCAACATCCTTTCATATTGCTTTTGACGGTTCGCAGGACTGACATAATCGATCTCCCCGATGACAGACAGGTCGATCTTCTCATGGCCGGTTTGTATGGCCAATACAGCGGCTTTTCGAAGTATAGAGGATATCTCACCGATCGTGCCACCCGACATGCTTAGTATTTTGATGGCCGTCTCTTCGTCAGTAAGTCTGGACTGCTCATGCAGATCAAACATGGTTTCATAACTTTTCAACAGCCGAAAGTAATCGGCATCAAGTTTCCACAGCGGCAACACCGAGGGCTCAAAACGGTTGGCCAATTGTTTATCTGTATTGATAGCGTTATAAGCATCTGCGATCCCTGCACCGATGATCACGATCTGTAATTCATTGGAGATATATTTGATCAGGTTAAGGAAGGCACGCTGCGACAGATATGAACCGGCAAGAATGTGATGTATCTCATCGATGATCAATATCTTGGTTTCCACATTGGTGAGAATACGCATCACCTGGTATTGTAGCTGCGCAGATGTGCTCTGTTTTTGGAAAGGTGCGTTTAATGCCGTCAGTATATTAATAAAAAAGGCTTTTTCATTCGGCGTTGGTGGTGCCTGGATATATACGATAGGTATTTTTGCCGAACTCACGTCTGGTGTGATGCTGGGTTTATAGCTATCAAAGAAACGGTGCAGCAGAATGGTCTTGCCATTGTTGGTTGGTGCTACCAACAACATGCTTGGCATACGGTAAGTTTTTGGATGCAGCATCAGGTACTCCATATTATTGAGCACTTTCATGGCTTTAGGATATCCTATCCAGCGTTCTGAAAGGATATGGCGTATACGTATCAGGTTCTTATTATTATCGGTTATTTTGGTTAAAAGGGTCATGGATCAGTTCTTCAAAAGGTAAGTATTCTTCATTCGGGTCATATTTGAATCCGGTATCATTGATCTCTGGTTCCTCCCGCTCGAATTCGTTTTTGATACTGTTTTTGGTCGCCAATTCCTTGCGCTCATTGGCTTTACGGCGTTTGGCAATAGCCGCCTGGTTGGCCGCTTTTTCCTCGATATCACGCATCTGCGCGTAAGTGTCGAAGATCAGATTCTCATCCACATGCTCCATACCGCGCGCTTTGAGCGTGCGCAGTATTTGCTTATATTCCCAAATGGTGATCGATGGATGCGTGGTATTACGGTACGGAATACAGAAGTAATCTTCGATCTCCGGATCATAGAAGTAGACGGCACTGATATCGCGTGGATCGCGCTTAAAAGCAAACTTGCGCAGCACTGGATTGCGGACATTTGGTTTCTCGTAGGCATGTACCCATTTGCGCAGTACATCACCGTAGTACCAGATCATATCAATAGCTACGCCATACCTTTGCACTGTTCGTTCTACGAACGGCATAAAGTCAAGCTTTAGCTTTAGTTCGTTGGCGACCGGCTCACTCCAGCCAATGCCGATCTGCGTATCGCTGCCATTGATACCTTCAAGGTAACGTGCGACTGGTGTGGTGTTGATGCTATTATGACGGCGGTTATGATAGACGCCAACAATAAAGGTCGCCAGCCAGCGCTCCAATTCCTTGATGGTGAAGCAGGCTCTGCCTTCCGCATCATAGTACTTACGCTCTTTCGTATTGGAGAACGTTGTTCCCGGCAGTGTATGGATCTCTTGTAACACTGTTCCCAGCAAGCGTTCGATATGACCCCCATAATTAGGTTTGGCCACCGGTCTGAAGTTGATCTCGATACCATATTCCTGGCAGGCTCGTTCAAGCATTTTACCATGAAACTCTTTGGCGTTATCCATATGGATCGCCCGCATCACTCCGTAGCATTGCCATTTCCCTTTCACATCCAACGAAGACAGCCACAAGTCTTTTGGGAGGATCGCGTGGGATAAGCATAAGCCCGTGCCCAACGCGCCAGGAGGATCGAGCGATATATAGAAGCCGACCACCATTCTGCTGTAAACATCGATCGCCATAGTGACCCAAGGTTTACCGACCGGCTCACGGTATACGTCATCAACGCAGATGATATCCAACGGTGTATGATCGATCTGTACGACCGCCAGTGGGTAGTCGGCTCCCGGAAAGTGGCCATTCAACGGCTGGTATTTATTCTCCGCGATGCTGCGGTGTTGCCTGCGGGCCAGTTTCTCTTCCTCACCGATAAGGTGTATTCTTCGTCTGACCGTTGAATAATGCGGTATCTCCAAACCATGCTCCCGACAAGCCAACGCCACATCAAGGCTTACCTTGCGGATGCTCAGTTTCTGCTTGCGCAGGTATTTCTCCTGAATGACTGTTTGAATAACATCCTCGACATTGGTCGCCAACTGATAGTTGTATCTATTGCGCTTGTTCTCCGTTTTAGCAAGCGAGGATAATACAGGATTAGCTCGATACCGGTCTAACCACCTATGCAGCGTTCGCCGGGGAACGCCGCTCATTTCGCATACCTTAGCTACGGTGATACCGGGTACGTTATTTACGATGGGCGCTATAATATTATAGCGGTACTGCGCGATCTTCCAGTCCTCGTTCGATAAGTCGGATACCGCCTTGGGACTATTAAGCGGAACTAACTCTTCCATATGATAGTATTCATTGTGATCTTGGTCTGCATGTCACATTTAATACGCTGTGCTGCCAGCAATTGCCAAACGGCATATAGCAACTTGGGATCTCCGCCAGTCACCTGAGTTATGGGTAATACATGGGCCAACTTCTGAAGAACAGTTTCAGCAAACTCCTTATTGATATTCGTTTGCTGGTAGCGGCTGAGTAGTTTAAGGTTTTCCAAATAAACTGTCCTGACTTGCTGCTCGTTGATCGTAGCGAATGACCAGCCATTATTTTGAGCATACTGGGTAGCCGCAGCAAACTTAGGTTCGTAATAAGATTGTTTTTCCAGCAATTCTGCCTGGTACTTGACTTCACACAACAAAGGCTTGCGCTTCAGTTCTTCCTGGTAGTAGGCGATAACATCGGGCGTGTAGGTTGCCGCTTTGCCGTCATGGTCATAAAAGATCTTGACCGGCTGCGTGGTGTACGACAATACTTCATTGTCAAATTCGAGGTGGGTAAGCCAGTCCCTTTCAAGCGCTGATTCAAACAAATGCATCGTGCCTGTTTTACGACTAAAGTATTTGCCTGTGATAGATCGGTGGCTCAGACCGATCTTTCTAACGGGTCTTAATATCATGAATAGATAGAAATTGGGTAAGGGCGCGGATTAGGAAGCGAATGGGTGCTCTTTCAGGAAATCGCACATGGTAGCGATCTCGCTTTCTGTATTGTAATAATGCAATGAAGCCCTTACAATGCCTTTCAGCCCATGCTTTTCCATATAGATCGGTGTAGCTTGACTACCACCAAAAGATACATTGATACCATTCTCTACTAGTTTGTTTTTGACCAGCATACTATCAATCCCCGCAACCGAGAAAGTAACGATACCACACTTTTCACTGCCGATGTCATGACAGGTAACACCTGGAATACCGTTTAACTCCGCACGGGTAAGATCGGCCAGGTATTGCACCCGCTGCCAGATCCTGTCTACGCCGATATTCAAAGCGTATTCTACCGCTTTTCCCAAGCCGAGTGTCAGTGCGCGGCTCTTTTCATAAAGTTCAAACCGGCGGGCATCTTGCCGTAGAGTATAGCCATCGAGGCTGACATTGCTTGCTGCCAGGAAATCCAGCAACACAGGCGACAGCTGATCCTGAACGGTCTTCTTCACGAACAAGAATCCAGTTCCGCGTGGCGCGCGCATATACTTACGGCCTGTTGCTGATAGAATGTCGCATTTGATCTCCTTAACGTCAATCGGGTATTGCCCTGCTGTTTGACAGGCATCGACCATATACAGCACCTTGTGTTTGGATGCGATGTTGCCGATCTCTTTTATTGGCAGGATACCACCACCCGATGAGGGGATGTGGGTTACAGCGATCAGTTTCGTCTTTGAGTTAATAGCTTGCTCCAGGTCAGCTAAAGGAAAGTTGCCGCTTTCGTCATTGTTAATGACGATCACTTTAACACCTTTCTTACGCACATCTGCCAGGCCGATCAGGTTGGTTACATACTCCATCTCACATGTAATGATCTCATCACCATCGTGAAAGGTCAATCCTTTGAATGCAGTACCCCAGGCAGCGCTCGCGTTCTCGAATATAGCTACTTCTTCCTTTACAGCACCTATCAGGTCTGCGATAAGCTGATAAACACCATCAATCCCTAACTCCGCATAATTACCCCGTCTATTTTGAAAAATATAGTGGAACAACGCTTGATTGTTCCTTTTTTTGTTTATTTTGGGCTACCTAATTAGGTTGTCTATGTCGTTACCTTCCTGGATTCAAAAATTTAAAGAGCCAAAAACAGAGATCAGGCTTATCAAGGGTACATTTTACAAGTACGCTGTTGAGTATCGTTATAATTCTGAAAAAAAGCGGACGGATAAAATAACCCTGGAACTTCTTGGTAAAATCACCGAGAAGGAGGGCTTTGTCCCGTCGGATAAAAAACTAATAAAAGATAAAGGCAACAGCCTGCCGGTAGTAGATATCAAAACATACGGATTGTATAATCTCTTTACGTCTTTGCTTGCTGAGGATCTTCCCAGTTTACTTACACTCTTCCCAGAGCCTGTTAGTCAAACATTATTGACAGTAGCAATGATGCGTTTTGCTTATCAGCACCCAATAAAGCGTATGCCGTTTCAACATGCACATGACTACTGTTCTCTGAACTGGGTCACAAAAGGTCTTGATGACAAAGCAATTACAGCTGCATTGAAATATGTAGGAGAAAACAGAGAACTATTGCTGGGCTGGATGAAAGGCAGATTAGGGGTAAGGGAAGCTATGCAGGATAAATTTGTAATGATTGATTCTACGCACATACCATCCCTTTCAGAACATCTTTCAGTCAACGCAATGGGTTATAATCCACAGCATAGCTATGATCCACAAATACGCCTGATGTACATTTTTTCTGCACAAATGCAACAACCGGTGTATTATAGACTTATCAATGGGAATATTACTGACGTTACATCGATGAAGATATGTGTAGACGAACTAAATATCAAAGATGTGGTTTTCATTGCCGACAAGGGATTTTACAGCAAGAAAAACGTCGCTGACCTCAAAACTGCCTCCATTCATTTCATTATCCCACTATACAGAAATAATAATCTCATAGATTATGAACCGCTACAGCAAGCCAATTTTAAAAAAGGTATAAAGAATTATTTCACCTATCAGAAGAGGGTGGTCTGGTATTATGAATATGAAAAAGAAGGACTGATGCTAACTACTTACCTTGACGAGCGCCTTAGAGTAGAAGAAGAAGCTGATTTCCTTACCCGTACTCAAACACATCCTGATAAGTATAAAGAAGTTGATTTCTTTGAACGGGTTGACCGTTTTGGAACACTTACACTCACGAATCACCTGCCTGAAGCGGTGTCCGCACAAATGTTATATGAAACCTACAAACAGCGCAATGAAATAGAAGTCATGTTTGACGCCTACAAGCACTTCCTGCTTGCAGACAAAACCTACATGCAGAACCGATATGTGCTGGAAGGATGGTTAATGGCAAATTTTATAGCCATGATCGCATACTACAGGTTGTATACACGACTAAAAACAGCAAACAAACTTTCAAAATATGCACCAAAGGACATAGTAGAAATATCAAAAAGCATCTACCAAACTAAAATCCGAAACACCTGGGTAAGATCCGAAATAACAAAAAAGACAAAAGACCTCTTTAAATCTATTGACATAGACTACCTAAATTAGCGGAGTTAGGGATCAATCCGCGCAATGTTCTTATGCTCGGTTTCATATCCGCCGTAAGTGGCTTCCTCCTTCAAATAATCGACAATAGTATTTATCACCACATCGGGCGGAAGTGATGCGCCGGCATTGTTGAAATGCACCACGGCAGAGCTGCCAGCTGTGTCATTCCTGTACTTGTTTAACTCTTCTTTTGTAATGTTATTCATTTGCTGTGTTATCATAAATAGGCCTCAATTCGTTGCTTTGCGAATTGGTGGCGCAAAAATGCTCAGCCGAATACTATGCACGCATAATATTTTTTTAACATACTGTGGAAAAGTGTGCCATTATAAGCGGAAATAGTGTGCCACTAAAAGAGGAAAATCACATTTTTGTTAAAAAATCGGTACGCGAATAGTAGTTGCGTTTGAGTACTTACGTCTTAGAGATAAATGGCGACATTATTCACTTATAACACAATTATTAGATAAGCTATGGCGGAGAACGAATCAAATATTGCCTACCTTTTCAAGAAGCTTGCCGACGGGACTGCCAGTAAGGAAGAGTTAGCGGCTTATTTTGAACTGACTAAGGATAATAGCTTAGATGATAAAATTACAGCCCTAATGCAGGCTGAGCTCAAAAATAACGCTACACCTGAAATTCAGGATACTGAACGGATTGACAGGGTTTACAATAATATCGAGGCTGCTATCAGAGTTCAGCAACCCGCTATTGAAAAATCAAATTATCCTTTCTTCAAACGCTGGGCGGCAGCGGCAGCTATTTTGATAGTAGCTGGTGGCCTGTTCTATTATAGCCAAAACAAACCTTCAAAAAACAATACCCAATTGGTCGCTAATGATGTTGCACCGGGTCAACATACCGCAACTCTTACTTTAGCTAATGGTCAAAAGATTGTATTATCTAATGCTGCAACCGGACAAATAGCCAAACAGGCCGGTGTAAGTATTGCAAAAACAACCAATGGCCGGGTGGTTTACACAGTAGCCGGTAATGGTGATGCCGAAACTGGTCAATTAAATACACTTTCAACGGCTAAAGGCGAAACTTATCAAGTGAATTTGCCGGACGGCACACAGGTATGGCTAAATGCTGCTTCATCTCTTACCTATCCTGCGAGGTTTGTCGGAGCTGATCGAAAGGTCAAATTGATCGGCGAAGCTTATTTTGAGGTTGCTAAAGATAAAAGCCATCCATTTAAGGTCACTACAAATACGCAAGAAGTTACCGTATTGGGAACACATTTTAATATTAACGCCTATTCAGACGAAACGGCTGTCGCCACTACTTTATTAGAAGGCTCCGTAAAAGTTGCTTCAAATACAAACACTGAGATCATCAAACCGGGGCAACAAACGTTAACTACAGCCCGTGGAATTACGATCAATAATAATCCTATTATAGAGGGTATTACCGACTGGAAGGACGGTGATTTCGCCTTAAATAATCAAAATTTTAAAACAGCTATGCGGAAAATTGCTCGCTGGTATGATGTCGAGATTATTTATGACGCTTCTATTCCTGATACAATGCAAGCCGGGGGCTGGATTTCCCGTAATAATAATATTTCTGCCATATTGAAACTCATCGAATCCAGTGGACAAGTTCACTTTAAAGTTGAAGGGAGGAGGATCTTGGTGAGGAAATAAGT
This sequence comes from Mucilaginibacter gracilis, assembly GCF_003633615.1. Classification (NCBI taxonomy): domain Bacteria; kingdom Pseudomonadati; phylum Bacteroidota; class Sphingobacteriia; order Sphingobacteriales; family Sphingobacteriaceae; genus Mucilaginibacter; species Mucilaginibacter gracilis. The sequence goes on from NZ_RBKU01000001.1 coordinate 2,919,956, forward strand.
ACAAAAAATAACCAGAAGTGCGCAAACACTCCTGGTCGGTGTTTGGCACCATCTCATAAATAATTATAAAACGTTAACCGCAGTTGTCTGCTCCGTGGAAAGAAAAAGACAGTCTGCTTAAACCAAACTTCGCAAATGTATAGAATTTATACTATTAACTATGGTATGCCTCAAAGGTATATCCGTAAACTTCTGCTAATTATGCGCTTAACCACCATAATACTTATAGCAACTTTCATGCAGGTTAGCGCGGCAACATTCGCCCAGCGTATTACGCTCAATCAGCATAAAGCTCCAATAGAATCTGTATTAAAAGAAATACGCCACCAGAGCGGATTTGATTTTTATTATGATGGAGATGTGATTCCCAAAGATCAAAAAATCGATGTTGCCGTTACCAATGTTACAGTCGAAGAGGCACTAACGGTTGCTTTTAAAGGGCTATTATTAAATTATAAAATTGACGGCAAAACTGTCGTCATCACAAAAAAAACGCCTTCCTTTCTCGATAAAATGGTTAATGCTTTTGCTACTATTGATGTGCATGGGCGCGTGGTGGATGAGAAAGGTCAACCGTTACAGGGGGTAACAATTAAATTAAAAGAAGGAAGTCAGGTTACCACAACTGATAAAGAAGGAAACTTCACCTTACAAAAAGTCGATGAAAAGTCTGTCATTGTAATTTCTTTTATCGGGTATTTGACCAAAGAAATGAATGTAAGTTCTGATTTAGGGATTATAGCACTTGAAATTAGTAATTCTAAGCTGGACGAGGTTAGAATACAAGCGTATACAACGACAACGAGGAGGTTTAGCACCAGTAATAGTGCGGGAATTACCAAAGAACAAATAGAAATGCAACCGATAAATAATCCAATTCTCGCTTTACAAGCAAGAATACCGGGGATTTTAATTACTCAGGAATCAGGTAATGCAGGTAGCGGTGTCGATGTCCTCATTCAAGGAAAAAACTCTTTGAGGAGTGGCCTCAATCCTTTTTATGTAATTGATGGGGTGCCATTTCCCTCTTCGACCTTGTCGTCGTTTATTGCAGGAAGCATAATTCCAAACAGTAGCCCTTTGTCTTATATCAACCCATCTGACATTGAAAGCATTGAAGTGCTAAAAGACGCTGATGCTACTGCAATATACGGTAGTCGAGCTGCAAACGGTGCGATCTTAATAACGACGAAGAAAGGTAAAGCAGGCGAAACTAAGACTGACGTTAATCTGCAAAGTGGATGGAGTAGAGTACCAAAAGAGTTGAAGTTGTTGAATACGCAAGATTATTTAGCAATCAGAAAAGAGGCTTTTAAAAATGACAATATAGACCTTACAGCGCCTCCATACAATCTAGACTTATTTAAAAAGTTACTTTATCCAGATTTAGCTTATTGGGATCAAAATAAAAATACCGATTGGCAAAAGGAATTAATAGGTGGAACAGCCCACTTCACCAATTTGCAAGCTAATATTTCAGGCGGTAGTCAGAATACTCAGTTTTTAATCGGCGGTGGTTACACTAACCAAACTACTGTATATAACGGTGATTTTGCAGACAAAAAAGCAAGCTTTCGTTATACCTTAAATCATACCTCCAGTAATAAGCGTTTCCGCATTAACTTGTCAGGAACCTATCTACAAGACGACAACATTCTGGCGATTTCTGACTTAACAAGAACAGCCATGACATTAGCGCCAAACGCTCCGGATCTTTATCTTTCCGATGGTACTTTAAATTGGGAACCTGTCCCTAATTCACCTGGGAATTATAGCTTTCGAAATCCATTGTTTGCTTTAGAGAATAAGTACTCTTCTAAAACGAGTAATTTATTATCAAATATGCAATTAGGATATGAACTAATTAAACATTTGACTTTCCAATCAAATCTCGGCTTCAATAAGATCGACGGTACGGAATATACTTATACTCCGATGACCGCATTTAATCCAGGAGAAACTTACAACTATCGTTCCGCAAAATCAGGATCACTAACAACGAAATCTTGGATTATTGAACCGCAATTTCATTATCAAAATAAAATATTTGACAATGACTTAGATGTTTTAATAGGTAGCACATTCCAACAAACAGATAATAATCTTTTTTCGATAGAAGGAAGTGGATTTAACAGTGATTCTCAATTAGAAAATATTCAAGCTGCACCAACCATTGTTGTTCGCAACAACATCATATCTAAATATCATTATAATGCTTTATTTTCAAGATTAAATTACGCTGTCCAAAATAAATATATAATGACGTTAGCAGCCAGACGCGATGGAAGCAGCAGATTCGGAGAGGAAAATATATTTGCAAATTTCTATTCTGCAGCAGGCGCTTGGCTATTTTCGGAAGAAAATTTTGTTAAAAGTCACATCCCTGTGTTAAGTTTTGGAAAGATGCGATTATCATATGGTACAACAGGGAACGATCAGATTGGGGATTATAGCTTTTCTAGTGTCTACGATAATAATATCGTTGATGTACCTTATCAGGGCTCTACTACAATAACTCCAAGAGGCCACTCAAATCCTTATCTTCAATGGGAGGTTACAAAAAAGCTGAATTTTGGTTTGGATTTAGGGTTCTTAAATAACAAAATACTAATTAATGCAAACTATTATGTAAACCGATCATCAAATCAATTAATCGGCTATCCATTAACATCTGTTACTGGATTTGGGGATGTGCTTTTAAATATTCCTGCCACGATAAAAAATAGTGGTTTGGAGGTACAATTGGATTTGCAACCTTTGAATAAAGGAGATTTTAAATGGAATGCTAATTTCAATTTAACAATTCCAAGGAACAAGCTGGTTGCATATAAGGACTTAGATCAAAGCACTAATGCTGAAATTTATGTCATCGGGCAATCTATTGATATTCAAAGGGCCTATGCTTATCGCGGTGTAAATCCAGAAACCGGCTTGTATCAATATTTAGATAAAAATGGTAAGATTACTTCTGAAGCCCTATCGAACGCTGATCAAACAGTTTTAATAAATACCGACCCTAAATTTTATGGAGGACTAACCAATTCAATCCGATTTAAGCATCTTCAATTAGATTTTACATTTCAGTATGTAAAAAGAATGGGCCGTTCAGACGATATCAGTGGATTTCCACCATTGGGGGCATTTAGTAACAACTTAGTATCCGCATTAAACCGGTGGACTAAACCCGGTGACAACGCTTTAATACAGAAATCATCAACTAACTCAAACCCCTCAAACGACAATTTTGGTTTTAGCGAAGCAACATATTCTGATGCATCTTTTATCCGGATAAAAAATGCCTCATTATCCTATGAAATAAATCCACAATGGACTAAATCAGTGGGATTTTCGTCGTGTAGGATCTATTTGCACGGTCAGAATCTTTTAACGTGGACTAAATACAAAGGACTTGACCCAGAGACCCTCTCGTCATTTTCCTTGCCTCCATTGCGAACCTTCACTTTGGGCATCCAATTTACCTTATAACTTAACTATCATGAAACACACGAAAAAAAATATATCAAAGGGAGCAATTTTGCTAGCGGCTTGTTTAAGTTTTTACTCATGTAAAAAGTTTATAGAGGTTGGCCCCCAAGACTAGTGTTATGTTAATCGTGTAATGACGGATAAAGTCTTTTCAGTTTTATTCGCGCATCTTTATTTTCGAACTGCCAGTTAATTTTGCTGTTCTTATTATTTCTGTTGTGTTGCCATGCCGCTACCTCTTCATTGATCTTCAGCATTGTTGAAATATGCCTGTTTAGGCATTGCCCATTCAATACATGCAATTCTATCTCGGCCATATTGAGCCAGCTTCCATGCTTGGGCGTATAAACAAACTCAAACCTATCCCATAGCCTTTTGGCTTCGGCTGGTTCAAATGTCTCGTAAAATGCAGAGGCCGAATGGGTTTTAAAATTGTCCATTACTAAAGTTATTTTTTTCGCTGTCGGGTACCATTCATCTGCTATTCTTTTTACGAATAAAGCCCAGTCCTTTTTGGTTTTAAACGCCGTAATTTCTACAAAGCGCTTGCCCCTCAAAGGCTCGTTGGCCATAAATATATTGACTACCCCATGCCTTATGTACTCGTAATCTACTCTTGCCTCCTGGCCAGGCTTCATGGCTTGAGAGGGCTGCCCTTCTTCTATCAATTGTTTTGGCGACTCATCCATACATACAACCGGAAATTCCTCATCATAAGGTTTTTTGTATACATCCAATACGCGTTCCATATTGGCTACAAATTCGCTGCTTTTTTCCGGTGGTATTACCCAGCCCTTTACTTTCCAAGGCTTAAGTTCGTTTTTTTAAGCACACTTCTTACTGTTACATGCGAAATACTTTCTACATATTCCAACTCTACCATTTTATCGGCGAGTAGCCTTAATGACCATTTAGCAAACCCCTCAGGCGGCTCGCTGCAACACAAGGCAACCAGCTTCGCTTCTACATCGCCATCTGATTTTGTTTCATAAACACGGCTGGTGGGGCGACGATCTAAAACACCTTCAAAACCCTCTTCAATAAACTTTTTCTTCACCCGGTCTATCGTTCGCATCCCTACTTTCAGGACTTTGCTGATCTGTTCATTTGTTATTTTCTCCGCATATTCCCCTTCATCACAATTCAATAGTATATAGGCTGTCCGGAATGTTTGAGAACTATGGGAGCCCTTGTTGATTATCGAGTATAACTCTCCAACCTCCTCTTTTGTAAGTTTTATCGTATAACGTACCATCTGTAATTTGTTTTACAAATATACGCTTTTATACGTCATATTATATTTAACTTAACACTAGTATAACAGTAATTACAAGCAATGTAAAGGCAATTGTTGCTATAAAATAAAATATGGCTGACTGATACCAATATGGCTTTACTGATAAATAAAGTAACCCCATGCTTTCTGGCTGTATAACATAGCTAAATTGCAATTCATAATCTGTATTTGCAGCTAGCTCTGGTAGCATTAAAAGTGTGGGGCCAATTTGCTGTAGCGTATCTCGTGTTTTTAGGTTTATTAAAAGGTATTTAACAGCAGAATCCCTAAATTCCGGTTTAGCATTAGTAGCAGCGACAAGCTTTCCACCGGGTGAAAAAAACAGTTTTTGTATACCACCGGTCTGTACCTGGCTTTCATGTATTTGTTCCTTCAGCTGTTGATGATAAACTTTAATTTCTGGAATTACTTTAAGCCGTTTAATGTAATATCGACGAACCAGTGTATCGGTATTGTAATCATAAAAATCTACAAAAAAGAAATCGTTAATTTTTAGCGAAATATAGCCTATATCAACCCCTTCTTTTAGAAGACGTTTATTGCTTTTTACTTGCTTTAATACTTTATTTAAGCTGTCAAATTGCAAAATGTACCCCTGTCCGTGTACCGAGGTTGTGGTATAGTATGATCTTTCATAAAGCTTATTGATTTGATAATGATTAAGCATCAGATTATTATACTTTTCTTTATGTCCCGGCTCCGATATATTAATTGTGCCAAAAGGGACATTGGTGGTTCGTATAGCTATCCAATTACCTGCAATATAAATGGGTATTATTTTTTGTCTTATCTCATTCCTTATATCGCCAACAAGAGTTCTGCTGTTCATTTGTTTAAGCAATACGCCTTGCGCTTCAACGCGTATAGGGGCTTTACCGAAAATAGTAACATGCTGGGCAAGGCACCTGTTATAAGATGGATTAGCTATTAAAAGAAAAATTATAAATCTTTTTAAAACAACGCTACTTATCCTTTTCAATTTGAGTTTTAATAATGGTTTCCAGTTTGTCGGCATTACTTGGTGCCGGGGCATCCAAATTAATTATTAATCCTGCTTTATCTAACACTACAAACTTAGGTATGGCATTGGTAAAGTAATTGCTCGTTTTACCATCACCATCAAAAAGTTGCAACCATTTCGGTTTATCGTGCTGCAATGCTTGTTGCCACGCATCCTTTCTATCGCGTACGGCAATACTTATAATTTGTACACGGCTATCAGATTTGTATCTTTCATACAGTTTGTTTAAGTAAGGGGTCTCTTCACGACATGGCGCACATGAGCTAGCCCAAAAGTCGATTAAAACCACCTTGCCTTTAAAATCTGACAGCGTATGTTTAATTCCTTTATTATCAACAAGCGAAAATGCTTGTGCTGCATCTCCAATTTTGTATTTACCAAGCTCATACTCTTTCTTATTTATGAGAGTTATCAGTTCGTTTTGGTAAAGCGTGCTATTTATGTTGCCTAAATAAGGTAAAGTGTTTTTAGCAGCCACCTTAAATTCTTCATAAGTGTTAATTACCGCGTTTAAATTAAGATTGATAAACTTGTAAAAAACATAATCCCTAACATCACCTTTAAAGGTCGTATTGATTTTTTTTAACAATGAGCCATATTTATCATAAGGAATACTATTCTTTACTTTGTTATCGTGTTTGAAACTGTAATAAAGGTACCAATATGAAAAGCCCATTAGATTTTTAAAGGCAGGGCAGGTCAAATTGCTGCTATTCGATAAGTCGTTTATTATCTTACTGTCAAAATTAGTTGCTATGTATTTATCTACCTCTATAGGGCTTTCAGTATCTAGTGTTAAGTTAAATATAATATGACGTATAAAAGCGTATATTTGTAAAACAAATTACAGATGGTACGTTATACGATAAAACTTACAAAAGAGGAGGTTGGAGAGTTATACTCGATAATCAACAAGGGCTCCCATAGTTCTCAAACATTCCGGACAGCCTATATACTATTGAATTGTGATGAAGGGGAATATGCGGAGAAAATAACAAATGAACAGATCAGCAAAGTCCTGAAAGTAGGGATGCGAACGATAGACCGGGTGAAGAAAAAGTTTATTGAAGAGGGTTTTGAAGGTGTTTTAGATCGTCGCCCCACCAGCCGTGTTTATGAAACAAAATCAGATGGCGATGTAGAAGCGAAGCTGGTTGCCTTGTGTTGCAGCGAGCCGCCTGAGGGGTTTGCTAAATGGTCATTAAGGCTACTCGCCGATAAAATGGTAGAGTTGGAATATGTAGAAAGTATTTCGCATGTAACAGTAAGAAGTGTGCTTAAAAAAACGAACTTAAGCCTTGGAAAGTAAAGGGCTGGGTAATACCACCGGAAAAAAGCAGCGAATTTGTAGCCAATATGGAACGCGTATTGGATGTATACAAAAAACCTTATGATGAGGAATTTCCGGTTGTATGTATGGATGAGTCGCCAAAACAATTGATAGAAGAAGGGCAGCCCTCTCAAGCCATGAAGCCTGGCCAGGAGGCAAGAGTAGATTACGAGTACATAAGGCATGGGGTAGTCAATATATTTATGGCCAACGAGCCTTTGAGGGGCAAGCGCTTTGTAGAAATTACGGCGTTTAAAACCAAAAAGGACTGGGCTTTATTCGTAAAAAGAATAGCAGATGAATGGTACCCGACAGCGAAAAAAATAACTTTAGTAATGGACAATTTTAAAACCCATTCGGCCTCTGCATTTTACGAGACATTTGAACCAGCCGAAGCCAAAAGGCTATGGGATAGGTTTGAGTTTGTTTATACGCCCAAGCATGGAAGCTGGCTCAATATGGCCGAGATAGAATTGCATGTATTGAATGGGCAATGCCTAAACAGGCATATTTCAACAATGCTGAAGATCAATGAAGAGGTAGCGGCATGGCAACACAACAGAAATAATAAGAACAGCAAAATTAACTGGCAGTTCGAAAATAAAGATGCGCGAATAAAACTGAAAAGACTTTATCCGTCATTACACGATTAACATAACACTAGTATAAATAGTGCAAATGTTTACGATGATGATAAAACTGCTGCGGCTGCAATAACAAATATTTATTCCGATATGAGTTCCCAATTTGGGCTCGGCGGAATCTCAACAATATCATATCATTCAGAACTTTTGTCAGATAATTTAACTTTAGCAGATTTGACAGATGTTGGACTAAAACAACTTTATACTAATAATTTAGCTAGCATTGATAATGTGTCTACACCTTATTGGGCGGCGTTATATAAGTCAATATATGAAGCCAACGCAGCAATTGAGGGAGTGTCAAATTCCAAAAAACTTACTTCAAGTGTCAAAAACAGAATTTTAGGCGAAGCTTACTTCGATAGGGCGTTTATGTATTATTATCTTGTTAATTTATACGGAGACGTTCCATTGGCGCTAACAACTGATTATAAATTAACTTCGGTTTTGAAGCGATCTGCCGCGGCTGATGTATATAATCAAATTGTAAACGATTTACTCCAAGCCAAAGACTATTTAGATTCGCAGTATTTAGATTTTAATTTAAAAAACGTTACTACCGAGAGAGTAAGACCTAATCAGATGGCGGCTTATGCGTTACTAGCTCGTGTTCAGCTCCAAAGAAAAAACTATTTAGCCGCTGAAGAAGCAGCAACTAAGGTAATTGAGAATAAACCCACTTATAACATAGTTGCACCGGAGCAGGTCTTTTTAAAAAATAGTGACGAAACAATTTGGGCGCTACAACCTGTAAGAGCATTTTTAAACACAAATCAAGCTCAGATTTTCATACTTCCTGTAACGGGGCCTGATTTTAGCTATCCGGTTTATTTATCAAATTCATTAGTTAATAGTTTTGAATCGAATAATGACCTTCGAAAATCAAAATGGATAGGCTCTGTGATTGTTGGAAGTCAAACATATTATTTTTCTTATAAATACAAAGTGCCGGCAATTGGTACTGATATTTTTGAATATGATATTGTCCTGAGACTTGCTGAACAATACTTAATACGATCCGAAGCGCGGGCAGAGCAAAATAAAATTTCGGATGCCCAGGCTGATTTGAACATAATTCGTTCTCGTGCAGGTTTAGCTAATACGGTTGCCAATAACACATCTGACTTGAAAGCTGCAATCTTAAAAGAAAGAAGAGTAGAGCTTTTCACAGAATGGGGACATCGATGGATTGATATAAAGAGAACTGGAACTATTGATCAAATCATGACTCAAGCTGCAGTAGTTAAGGGCAGTACTTGGGAATCTTTCAAAGCATTATTCCCGATCCCGTATCAAGAAATAGTAAAAGACTCTCAACTAACGCAAAATACAGGCTATTAATAGAATACTAGTTTACTATCACAAGTAAGAATTATCTGTCTAATTAAGAATTTAGTAAAATGAAGATCATAAAAATATTATTGGTCCTATTCGTCCCTTCCTTTGCATTTGCAAGTTCCCATGGAATATCTTTCGATAAAAATCGAAACTGGGAGCAAGTTAAAAACCAAGCCAAGCTTGAACATAAATACATATTCGTTGATGCATTCGCTACATGGTGTGTACCGTGCAAACAAATGGATAAAGAGGTGTATATTAACAAGCAAGTAGGCGATTTTTTTAATGGGAGATTTATCTCTGTCAAAGTTCAAATGGACCAGACGACTCACGACAATGACTATGTAAAAAGCTGGTATGGTGATGCAAAACAGATTATGAGGATTGGTGGCATAAAAGCGTTCCCAGCATTTTTGTTTTTTAACCCTGAAGGTGAGTTGATTTATAGCCGGGATGGATTTAAATCAATAGAGGAATTTATTAATTTAGGTAAAGCCGCACTATCGATCAAAAAGGGTTTAGCAGAGCAGCTAACTGAGTTTAATGCCGGAAAGAGAGGCGGAATAGATTTATTAAACCTAGCCAAATTTCAGCGAGCACAAAAACAAGAGTCTTCGGCTTTGGCAATCGCCACGGCCTTGAAAGATGAGCTTATGAATACCAATAAATTCTCAGGTTTTTATAAACCTGAGAATTTACAGTTGTTTACTGCGTTTGGAAGGGTTTTCAACGTAAATGATCCATTTATTAAATTCATCTTTAAAAATCAAGCTTCATCAGATTCCTCCTTTAAAGCAGAAGGCTTTTCTCAAAGAATTGTTGATTTTTTAGTCGTGAAGGATTTTATTGATCCTAACATAGCTACCGCCAAAAAACAAGGAATAAGTCCGTCTTGGATAGACGTTGAAAAGCAAATCACCTTAAGGTTTGATGTTACAACAGCCGAGAAAGCGATAGCTCCTGCTAAAATTCGCTGGGCGGAAGAGATAAAGGATTGGCCGACTTATATCCAGTTAAATATTGATTTAATTGATAAGGGAGGCGTAGATATCATGCAAAGACCCATGATTAATGCATTCGTCTGGAACGGTATATTACTTCACAGTATAGACAGCAAAGAAATTGATAAGGGTCTCGCATATATGGATAAGTTAATCAAAACTTACCCCACTGCCTATACATTGCTTGATACCTATGGAAATCTCCTTTGGAAATCTGGTGATAAACAAAAGGCAATTATCATAGAGCGTCAAGCTCTTAAAGAAGTGCAGGAGGCGAAAGATCAAGATAACATTATTCCTATTCAACGGAGTTTGTCGCGAATGTTAGATGGTGATGCTAAAACTTGGGATGAAAACTAATTTAAAAATGTATGAAATTTATCTTTAGAAAAATCGCGTTGATTTTAACAACGCTTATAGAATTATCAGGTCTAACCTTTGCACAAGAAGGAAAAAGACCGTTACAAATCACTGATTTAGAAAATTGGCCGGAATTAAATTATAATTATGATTTGAGCCCAAATGGAAAGTACTTATATTATTCTGTTGCAAATGAAATATCAGATTTGCCAGTGCTGCATTTGAAACGCGTCGACAACACCTGGGAAAAAAGAATTGTCAGCTTAAATTCAGTAACATTCTCATCCGATAGCAAATATGCATTTTTTTTAAAAGGCGATACCCTAATAAAACAGACGCTTGGAAGTGCTCGAGCAGATTCAATATTTGATGTGTCTGATTTTCGACTTTTTCAATTTGAAAGAGAGGATTATATTGCCTATCATTCCAAAGACGATTTGATAATTAAGAACTTAAAAAACAACCGGCAAACTGCTTTCAAAGGTTTTTTAACCTATTTTGTTAGCCCAGATCATTCGTCGTTGATGATTGTGACCAATTCTTCGTCCAAACAGATTTTAATGTCATATGTTTTTTCCACTAATCAAACAAAGGAAATATGGCGTGCCATCAGTTTCGGAAAAGTGATTTTTAGCAAAAGAAACGATAAGATTGCTTTTGATGCTACTAATATGAATACAGGAACCGAAGATTATAGAGAAGTTTTTGTGTACGATTTGAACAAGGGTGCGGCTATCGAAAGAATACATGAAGATAAATTAGCAGGAAATGGATTGAAGTTTTTGCAAATAGAACAATTTGTTGCCGATGACAAGTGTATTCTTATAACTTTATCTGCATTAAAAATAGAAACTCGCATCCCTCATTCTGCCAGTGTTGATGTATACAATTATTCCGATACAATAAGCCGTGTTGTTCAAAATACCGTTTGGGGTAATGGCATTAAAACACAATTTAATACTGTTTTTCGATTTTCAGATCAAAAGGTTATCTATCGAGAAGGAAAGTTCTCTACGTTTTCAATTAAATCTAACGATCAAGTAGGGTTTGAGTTGCCGAACCTCGAAACAAATAAAAACGTTCTTCTTGACAATAAACCATCGTTGATTTTACTTAGTGACGGAACGAAAAATATTCTTAACTTTTCAAGCATTCCTAATGACAATAGTTCTCCAAATGGAAAATACGTAATTTTAGAGGAGCATAAAGGTGATAGTACAGATTTTATAAGCTACAATATAACTTCAGGAAAATGTGTTAATTTGACGAAAAGTCTTAGAACACCTTTTTCAGATTTAAAGTCCGATGAACCTTGGAAGCAAAGGGGGTTTAGAATACAAAAATGGCTAATGGGAAAGGACTTAATTATTTTAGGCGATAATTTTGATTTATGGGAAATCGACCTTAATGGCAAGTTATCTCCCAAATGTCTAACCGGAGGTTATGGACGTCGGAATGAAATCAGGTTTCAAATTTCGGAGTTAAACAATTTTGAAAATTCAAACTATATAGATTTAAAATCTGATAAAGTAAGTAAACTTATTTTAACATCATTTAACTATAAAAATATCGATAATGATTATTACGAAATTAACATTCACAAGTCGCAAGTCCCAAAAAGATTAACTAATGGAGGTTATCAATACGAAGCTATCGATATAAATGCTAGAAGTAAGCAAGTCAGAATATTTAATAAAGCAGCAAAAAATGTAAATTCTTACTTAATTAGTAAGCAAAATACCAATGAAAAAAATTTATTTATTACTTCTGATTTCAAGAATTTCCGACAGATTTCCAAAATAAATCCAGAAAAAAAATTTAACTGGTTCGATGCGAAACTTATTCCTTTTACAAGGACTGACAATAAAAAGGCGTTAGGTATACTTTACAAGCCTCAAAATTTTTCTGAATCAAAAAAGTACCCGGTTATTTTTTACTCTTATCAGCAAGAAAGCCCATCGCTAAATAATTATATTTCGCCTGCGCTATGCAATTCAATAGTTAACATTCCCTATTATGTTAGCAATGGTTACTTAGTTTATGTTTATGACATAAATGTTAGATACGATCAGGGAAATGCAGCTGAGTCAGCGATGAGGTGTTTAACCGGGGCTGCAAATGAGATTGTTAAACTGCCATTTGTCGATAGCACTAAGATGGCTTTTGAAGGGTATAGCTGGAGTGGGTTTTTGAGCAATTATTTTGTGACGCACACAAATAGGTTTACAGCTGCTGCATCAGGAGGAGGATTTTCGGATATGTTTGAAGGATTTGGAGCCGTTACTAAAGAATCAGCTCATGTTGCTACTAGTATTATCGCTTATGATGACCTCGGCTCGCCTTTTGCCAATCTGCAAAATTTTATTAAGAATTCGCCTAAGCTGTATGCTGACAAGGTTACAACCCCATTGCTAATCTTGCATAACCAAGGAGATGCACGTGTGAACTTTACTCAGGATCTGGGTTTTTTTAACGTGTTGAGCGATCTTGGTAAAAAAGTTTGGTTATTATCTTATGACGGGGAGGGGCATGGTATTTTTAATAGCATAGATAACCAAATTGATTATACAATTCGCTTAAAACAATTCTTTGATTATTATTTAAAAAATGCGCCCGCTCCTAAATGGATGGTAGAAGGAGTTCCTGCTAATATGAAACAAATTCATGATGGATTGGGATTAGAACCGGTTGGAGTCAAACCGCGTTGAATACTCAAAAATCCAATTGTATGGCTCAACCCATTGTAATCTGTAAATTCTAATACGGTAACATCTAAGTTAAATATACTTTTCTGAACAAATGAAAATCAAAGCAATAATTACACTGCTTCTTGCGCTAGCTTTATCTTATCCGTTAAATGGAAAAGCTCAAAATTGGAAGGTGCAACCTGTTTCTATTCAAAGCAGCTGGGCAAAAGATGTATGGCCAACGAATGCACTGAAAGAATATCCACGTCCGCTATTGGTTCGCGAGACCTGGGCAAACCTGAATGGTTTATGGGATTATGCGATAACCGCGAAGGATGCTGCGAAGCCCAATGGTTTTGACGGACAGATATTAGTACCATACCCACTGGAATCCGCTTTGTCAGGCGTAAAAAAATCCTTGCAACCCAACCAGAACCTCTGGTACAAACGCAGTTTTGAAAAACCTATTTTAAAAACCGGTGAAAAGGTAAAATTGAATTTCGGCGCGGTTGATTATGAAGCAACGGTATTTGTCAATGGTACGGAGGTCGGTAAGCATGCTGGTGGTTATACAGAGTTTTCGTTTGACATTACTACAGCACTGAAAGATGGTGCGAACGAGGTCGTGGTAAAAGTGTTTGATCCAACCGACCAGGGCATAGGCCAACATGGTAAACAAGTGCTGAATCCTGCAAATATTTACTATACCCCTTCTTCTGGTATTTGGCAGACGGTGTGGCTGGAAACAGTTTCAACTAACGCAGTAAGCAGTTTAGTGATGACGCCTGATATCGACAAAGGATTGCTCAACCTTGAAGTGAATCAGGACGATAAAATAGGTACCCAGGTCGAGGCGACAGCATACGATAAAGGCAAAAAAGTTGCTGATTGGCATAATGGTCATATTTCAATTCCGAATGCTCATTTGTGGTCGCCTTCAGACCCATTTTTGTATGATTTGATCGTACGGGTAAAAAAGAATGGCAAAGTAGTCGATGAAGTAAAGAGTTACTTTGGTATGCGCAAGATCAGTATCGGCAAGGATGAAAAAGGCATTGACCGGATCATGCTGAACAATAAGCCCTACTATAACCTGGGAACACTTGATCAGGGCTTCTGGCCGGAAGGTTTATATACTGCGCCTACAGATGAAGCTTTAGCGTTTGATATCAAAGCGATCAAAGCGATGGGTTTTAATACGATCAGAAAACACATCAAAGTAGAACCGGCACGTTGGTATTACTGGGCGGATAAACTGGGGATGCTGATATGGCAGGACATGGTAAACCCGAACCAAGGGCTGCCGCCGGGTGCAAAAGAAGCCTTTGAAAAAGGATGTAAAGAGGAGCTGACCCAGCTGCATAATTACCCTTGTATTACAACCTGGGTATTGTTCAACGAAAAATGGGGGCAGTATGACCAGAAACGTTTAACTGACTGGGTCAAGCAAACCGACCCAAGCAGGATTTTAAATGGCCATAGCGGCGAGCTGCTTTATGTCAACGAACAATTAAGGAGCCCTAGCCCTGATGCTTACGTAGATGCGGATATGACCGACGTGCACGCTTACCCGGACCCAATGATGAGTATCAAACAACCCGGTAAGGCTCAGGTATGCGGTGAGTTTGGTGGTATCGGTGTTTTCATCCCCGATCACCAGTGGTTGACCGGCAGTGCCTGGGGTTACATCCAGGAAAAGCCTGCTGCATTAAAATCTAAATATACTATTATGCAGCAGCACCTGCAATTATTCGAGCAGGAAGGGCTATCGGGAAGTATCTATACCCAGCCCTTTGATGTAGAAGGTGAGCAGAACGGGCTGATGACCTACGACCGCGAAGTGGTCAAAATACCTTTTGCAGAGTTAAGGAGAATCCACAGTAAGCTGAACCCGGATGTTAATTCACCTAACTGGATGGCAAACTTGGGTGACGTTACCGCACAGGATGCCGACCTGACCGAGCCGGGTATTAAATATAGCGCCATGCTGGATGATTATATCAATGGCAATCATGATGCGGCTTTCCTTAAGAAAATGGCAATGATGGCGATACAGGCAGGTGATAAACCAGGTGCCGCGCTGGCCAGTAATGCTTACATAGCAGGTTTGAAACAGCCAATGAGTGAGGAAGATATCCAGCAAGTCAGCCAATTTACTAAGAGTACCAAAGATCCAGGCTTTACGATGATGAACGCGGACCCTGTAGGATTTAAAAAAGTTATGGGTGACCGGGAATACGCGGTTGCGATGATGAACATGATTTATAAAGGAGAAATAGAACCTTTCTTGAATTCAAGCACTAACCCTGATTGGAACGCGCTGGAAGTTAAGATCAAATCATACGGCGAGCCGGGAGAAGAAATGTTCCTGCGTGCGAAAACTATCGCCTGCTACAATAAGCAGGATTGGTCAAATTATGTCTCATCGGCTAATCAGTACCTAACTAAATATGGTAAAAATATCAGTGAGCAAGAACGGACGACTTTTCAGCAGGCTATTGACCAACACAAATCGAATTAAAGATAATAAATCACTAATCAGACATCTTAAACCTAAATTATGAAACGTATCCATTTCTTAGCAATCCTGTGCAGCTTGTTCATTCATTCTGCAATATTCGCGCAAACCAAAACCGTTGACTTTAGCGGTAACTGGACTTTAAGCACTGATAAAAGTTCTTTTGGCAGCTTACCTGCGGTAGTTGCCGTTCAACAAGTGAATATTACCCAAACCAGCGATAAACTTACTATTGTGAGTATTAATGGTGAGAATAAAAACACTTATATCAACACACTGGATACCCAGCCTGCTAACATGATTACCGGTGCGGGCGCAAAGATCACTTCCACTATTCAACCCAATGGAGAAAAAAGTTTAAAACGAATGCTGAAAGTCAGCGTCCCTAACGAATATGACAAACTACAATATACAAGAGATGAGCAATGGGAACTGAGTGCGGATAACAAAACCCTCACTATGGCGGTAACCGTTACACCTGACGGTGGTGGTGATCCCTATAGTTTTATCGCGGTGTATAGTAAACAATGATTCAGGAATTGCAAATCAGCAAAATTGCTACCAAGAAAATGATTAGAGTGACTAAACTTATATTAATCGCCGCCGGGACTTTATTTTGTCTTAACGTGTTTGGGCAACAGATTCCCAATTGGCAAAATAAAGACTTGCAAAAGGACACCTTATTCGGTATCAGTACAGAAAAGGCCTACACCCTGCTTCAGGGCAAGAAAGCTACTAAAATTACGGTCGCCGTTATTGACGCGGGTATAGATACAACCCATGAGGACCTGAAAAGTATTTTATGGATCAACCCTAAAAAGAAAACTTTTGATATTGGCACTTATGGCTGGAGCTATCTCGGTTCACCAAAAGGCAACGTTCATTACGACAACCTGGAAGTGACCCGCCAAGTGCGGCAGTTTGAACAACGGGATACCAGCAAATTACCCGCATCCGACTTGCTGGCTTACCATGCCGAAAAACAAGTGCTACAAAAACAGCTGTCGGAGGCGCAGCGCATGGTTGATGGCATGGGCAACTTTCGCCGCATTCTTGAAAGCATCGTTCAAAAGATCGGTAAACCAGAACCAAAGCTAAGCGATTTTCAAACTTACCAGCCAGTTGGGCCGGGAGAAACACAGGTCTGCCAAACCCTGATAAAAATCCTGACAGAGAAAGATGACTATAAATCTTTTAAAGAGGAACAATTAGACAGCCCTATGGAACACTTCAAGGTGCAAGCCGATTACCAGTTGAATACGGGATACGATCCCAGGATTATTATTGGCGATGACTATTTCAACAGCAAGCAGCATAATTACGGTAGCCCGGATGTTATGGGGCCTGATGCCACACATGGCACCCATGTAGCGGGTATAATTGCGGCTGTAAGAAATAACGGCATAGGCCTTGACGGAATCGCTGATAATGTTCAAATCTTAACCATTCGTGCTGTTCCTGACGGTGATGAACGCGACAAGGACGTGGCAAATGCTATCCGTTATGCCGCAGATCGTGGTGCCAAGGTGATCAATATGAGCTTTGGTAAAGATTATAGCCAGGATAAAAAAGTAGTAGACGAAGCGGTTCAATATGCGTTAAAGAAAGATGTTTTGTTGATCCAGGCCGCAGGAAATAGCAATAAGAACATTGATTCAGCCGCGAATTTCCCCAATAGGAAATACATAAACGGCAAGGTCGCAGATGCTTATATCGTGGTGGGTGCTTCAGGATTAAAAGATGATGATCATCTGAAGGCTAGTTTCTCCAATTATGGTAAAACATCGGTTGATGTTTTTGCGCCGGGTGTCCAGATCTATTCAACCATACCCGGTTCCAAGTATGCCTATTTTGACGGGACCAGCATGGCCTGCCCTGTAGTTTCCGGTTTAGCAGCCTTAATTAGGGAATACTACCCCAAGCTAACCGCTTTGGAGGTAAAAGACATTATCTTGAAAAGTGTTGTAAAAAGAAGTGCCTTGACAAACTATTGCATAACCGGTGGTGTCGTAAACGCCTATAATGCGCTGCAATTAGCGGAAACGTATCAAAAATGAAAGCGAAGCTTAGATAAAATACCAAAACGCATCGCTTTATTCAATTAGGGGAACAGGGTGAAGCGCGAGGTTGATCTCTGTTTATTAAAAAAAATAAAAACTCATCCATTGAACAAAATATTAGTCATCGGGGCTTGCGGCCAGATTGGTACTGAGCTGACCAGCGCACTAAAAGCCAAATACGGCAATGATAACGTCCTTGCGGCAGACGTAAAATTATTGAACGATGTGCCTTTCCAACTGCGTCCATATGTTAAACTGAATGTGATGGATAAGTTAGAGTTGCGCACTTTGATCCTTAAAGAAAAGATTACTACCGTTTACCATTTAGCGGCCATGTTATCAGCCAATGGCGAAAAACAGCCATTGGCAGCATGGGACTTAAATATGCAAGGTTTGTTGAATGTTTTAGATATTGCCAAATCGGATCAGCTAAAAGTATTTTGGCCGAGTAGTATAGCGGTGTTTGGCCCTACAGGGCCGAAGGCTTTTAGTCCGCAACATGCCATAACCGAACCTTCAACAGTTTATGGTATTAGTAAAGTGGCTGGCGAATTATGGGCGAATTATTATTTCAGTCAGTACGGCGTTGATGTGCGCAGCATTCGTTACCCCGGATTGATTAGCTATTCAGCGCCTCCAGGCGGTGGGACAACAGATTATGCGGTAGATATTTTTCACCATGCTTTGAAGCACCGCCGTAAGCACTCGGGCAACTCTTTTTTAAGGCGAGAAACACTAAATACCTTTGATCCATACCAACAATAAATTAAGAGTATGGATCAGAACAAAAACAAGACCGGCAGGACAATGCGGACAAATGAACAGATCTACGAAGCCATTGAGGAATTTGAACAAGGGGGTATCAGCATCCCTGAGTTCTGCGAATTATATGGCATCAGTAACAGCTGTTTTTATGAATGGCAAAAGAAGTACAAGATGAGGAACCAGGAACAAACTACAGGTAATATGCAACCGATCATCATTACCGACGACGTGCTGAAGCTGACCGAGCGTTTGCCGATAGCAGAACTGGAACTGCCGGACGGCAGGTTGTTCCGCATCTTTCAGCAGGCCGATCCCGCATTCTTAAAAGCCTTTATCAATTAAGCGATGATGGACTTTTTAGAAAACCGCCGGTACTTTTTGTATCCATTCACAGTAACCATGTCGAAAGCCTATGACGGGCTAAGCGGGTTAGTGAGGAACGAGCTGGGCCAGGACCCGCGCTGCGGCGATGTTTACATCTTCTTTAACTCCGCAAGGACACTGATGAAGATGCTGTTCTGGGATGGCGATGGTTATGTGATCTATGGCAAACGGATCGAGCATAAAAGGTTCCAGGTGCCTGCCGGACGGGTGGATGACTTGGGCTTTTACATCACCCCGTTACAGCTTTTGCAGCTGATCCGGGGGATCAGGATGGAGACCGTTTTCAGGAAAACAGCCGAGTAAGATGAGGATGAAAAAGCGACAAATAAGAGATTGCGAAAAGATTGCCACTTTTATTAAAAAAGTGGCAAAAAATGTCCGAAAAAGGGCTTTTTAATTATGAATGTAACAAATAAATTACGTATTTTTATAGTGTAATCAACCAGTGGAAATCAGCGTTTTAAACACTTTCGAGGACTTTATGCAAGAGCCGGAACAGGCCTGGCAGCTCTACCGTAAAATGGTAGCATTTGCCGACCTTTTCGATTCCGATGCGCCCGATGCCATGAAGGTATTAGAAATGGCTATGAGTCGCTCTGATAAAGCTGCACAACAAGTAGATCGGCTTATTGAACTGGTTCAGCAGCAGGATGAGGTCAACGGTAAATTGACAGCATCCCTGACATTGGCGAATGAAACAAACCAATCCCTGTCAAATCTGAATAAAGAATTGCGGGAATTGACTGAAACTAACGTCGGGGATATTAAGGCCGCTACAGCCAATTCCGAGAAAGCAATACAAATAGCACAAGAGGCGGTTAAACAAAGGGACAATGCTGAATCAAGAGCTAACCTACTGGAAGAAAAACTAGCGCGTGCGCAGTTCCAACTGATGCAATTGCAGCGGATGATCTTTGGTAAGAAAAGCGAAAAGTTCACCCCTGAGCAGCTCAACCAGTTAAGATTGGATATTCAGGCCGATGAGATCGGCAGCGAAACCATTACCGGTATCACCGATATCAGCTATACGAAGATCACCACGGTAACTACACCTAAAAAACACCCGGGCCGTAACCCTCTTCCCGCGCACCTGCGCCGGGAAGAGCTGGTACTGGAACCTATCGATAAAGCCGAAGGTGATGTGTTCGTGCGCAACGATGTGAGCGAAACGCTGGAATACATACCAGGCGAGTTTTTTGTAAAAACAACCATCCGCCCGGTTTACTCATCTAAGCAGGAAGACGGCAGTACCCTGATGAAACAAGCCGACCTGCCGGTAGAAGCGATCGATAAATGTATCGCCGGTGCATCGTTACTGGCTTATATCGTAATCTCGAAGTATATCGACAGCTTACCGCTGTACCGCCAGATCGAGATCTTCAAAAGAGCTGGCGTTGAGATCGCTTCAGGAACCATGAGTGGCTGGATCACCAAGGTTTGCGAACTGCTGGAACCACTGTACGAGCTACTGAAAAAGGAAGTATTAAAGGCAGATTACCTGAACGTGGATGAAACGACGATGAAGGTCATCGAAAAAGGGGCCAAAACAGGTAAAACAGCACTGGGTTACTTCTGGGTCTATCTCCATCATTGGGGAAAGCTGGTCTTTTACGATTACAAACCTACCCGGAGCGGCGCAGTGCCCGAAACGATGTTGCGGGATTACAAAGGTTACATTCAGGCAGATGGTTACCAGGTTTACGAGACAATTGCTGCAAAGAACGGCAATATACTGGTATGCTGTATAGCGCACGTGCGCCGCAAGTTCGAGGAGATCTATAAGAACAACGACAAGCGCGCTGCTTTGCCATTGAACCTGTTCAATGAATTGTACGCCATTGAAGCCGAATGCCGTGAGGCAAACTTGTCCTTTGACGAGATAGAAGCGGTTAGGCAGGAAAGATCAGTGCCGATACTCGCCCAAATAGAAACATGGTTAAGGGCGACTAAACAGGAAGGCGGCATCGATGCGCCAATGCGTGCCGCGATCAACTATGCACTGAACCGCTGGGATAAGCTGACGCTTTATTGCAGCAATGGCAAACTGACCATCGATAACAACCAGGTGGAAAGAGCGATCCGCACCGTGGCCATTGGCAGAAAGAACTACCTGTTCAGCGGTTCACACGAAGGTGCGCAGCGCAGCGCCATGTTGTATAGCCTGACGGCTACCTGCAAACTCAACGGCATTAACCCGCTGGTTTGGCTTACCGATGTGATGCAAAGACTAGCTTATCTTCCGAAAGAGGACAAATACCTGGAAATGCTTTTGCCACAAAACTGGCAACCGAAACTGGCAGGCATGTCTATGAATCAAAATAACAAACAAGTATTGATATGAATAAAAGTCACCATTATAATGTAAAGATCGAATGGACCGGCAACACCGGATCGGGAACATCATCATACACTGCTTATGAACGACAGATTGAGGTAAGCTCTATTGGAAAGCCAGTGATCCCAACCTCTTCAGACCCTGCGTTCAGAGGAGATAAAAGCAGATACAACCCAGAAGAACTGCTGGTAGCATCGTTATCCTCATGCCACATGTTATGGTATCTCCATTTGTGTGCAGAGAACGGTATTGTTGTGGTTAAATACAAAGATGAGGCAACAGGTATAATGACCGAAACGGCCAACGGCAGCGGGAAGTTTGAGTCGGTAACGCTAAAGCCGGTTGTCTATGTTAGTGAGCCGCAAATGATAGAAAATGCTATCGCCTTGCACAAGAAAGCTAACGAAATGTGCTATGTCGCCAAGTCCTGCAACTTTCCGGTATATCATGAACCTGATTGCAATACTGACGAAAAATGAACCATGGAAATATGCCCTCACCGTTATTATGGAAATCAAAAAAACAATACGGGGTTACCCGAGTGCTTACGCACCGCCAGTACACCAGTTTCATCAAGCCACATACTGCATTGCCGATGATGTATATGGCGGATGCTATACGCGCTACGTTGGAATTAATGGATGCCCCAGCGGAAAAATTGACAGTACGGACAGGTTATAATGTACACGCGTTAAGTTTTACGCCCGAGCAGTTAGCGGCTGAAGTGGAAAAACAACTACCATCATTCAAGATGTATTATAAACCCGATTACCGGCAAATGATTGCGGACAGCTGGCCAGCTAGCGTCGATGACCGCCATGCACGCCATGACTGGGGCTGGGAACCTCAATATGATTTGAGTGCAATGGTAAACGATATGCTGAAGAATTTGAAACAACAATTACAATACACATGAGCTTTAAAATCGGAATAGTGCTCATTGTAGCCTTTGCCATTTTTATCGCTTATAAAATATCCAAAGACGATGACCTGGACTAACAAGGGTCAGCGTTGCCGGAACTCCGTTCTTTATACACAGTTAATAATAAATAGTTAGTAGTTAGTTAAAGTGAGCGTATCCCGGACTGATCGCCGGGTACGCTTTTTAGTTCAAATTCGATTTTGCCTATGTAAAAACCTTACGTTAATATTTTATTTCTATCTGCTATTTTCTAAAATCTAAATCTATGAGAAACCATGAAGAGATTATCAAACGCTTATTTAAAATTTTATGCAGTTATAAGGTACAGCCCGAGGCGCTGAGGGAATTTTTGCAGGCAGTAATGACCGGGCGCTTATATCCCGAGCGCGAGATTTTGTATGAACACAACAGTACGGTGACTGATGCCATTTTTGTTTCTGCTGGCTTTGTAGCCTGTTATGGTTTTGGCGAAAACGGTGACAGGCAGGTTGTCGGCATCTACGGCAAGGATACGATCATCGCCAGTAAAAGCTTTACCAGTGAGCAGCCTTCGGTTTATGAATGGGTAGCGCTTCCCGGCGCTTACCTAATGAAAATAGGTTACAACCACATGAAAACGGTTTATGCCACTTTTCCTGATGCCGAGGAACTGGCAAGATTGGTGATGGCGGATGCTGCTGATAAAGATTTACAGCGCGTTCACCTGTTGAAACGTGATGCAGAATCTGTGGTTTATGAATTTTATAAAAAGGATTTCCCGGAGTTTTACCTGCCAGGTGGGCTGATGGTAGATTCGGATGTAGCTTCTTATCTTTTGATCAGTGAAAGCACCTTGCGCAACACCAGGGCGAAACTAATCAGGGAAGATAAACTCCCTTAAAATAAGCCGTTTATAATCAGGTGATTGCTTGCTTAATAGTTAAAACTTACTCTGGAGTCACTTTTTTAGAGGCATGGTTTAATAACAATTTAAGAACTTACGTTCTTACAAATACTTATTATGAAAACCATACTTAAATTAAAATTCCATTTGACAATAAACAGCTTAACTGGCGCAGTCTTGTTGCGCTATCTGATAAGCCCTAACTATTTTCTATCTTTACAACTGGTTAAAATTGATAATACGAAACAGACATAAGTCTTTAATAACATAGAACGATAGCGTTCACTAACCTTCCGGACAAAATAAAGCCGCTAACTTTTGAATCGACCAAGGAAGACAAGTGTAATGCCTGCGTTAGCGCGGGCTAGCCTTGTTTTGGAGTCGGGGTACTTAGCGGCACCTTTTTGTCCGGACATGGCGACACCCTCGCGAACGCAGGTTTGCTGTCGGTTAGCTGCTTCTCCGCAGGTTAAAAGGCGCATTGATCTGACTTCCCCATCTGAATTTTACTGTGCTACTCTCCATGCGAATAAGCGGTTATTAAATTAATCTTATTAATAATCTTAAACTGCTTATGCGTACGATCAAAATTCAATTACCTTTAATTTCCTGGATATTTATCCTGCTTGATATTTCCCTTTTCTGTTTCCAGTTTATTCGTGTTTATTTCCATCCCGGTGAAGGCAGGCACTGGCGTGCTACGATGTTATGTTTGCTGATCATTATTTACAATTGTATTTCGGGAAACCTGTCGGCGCTCTGGGTACATATCTCTATAAATGTGGCAGTTTTATTTTTGGTTGTTTACCTTTTAACTAAGAAAGTAAGGGATGTCTCTGATAATTCTAATAAAAAGGTGGAAGAACCGCCAGCGGAAACACCGGACATTCCCTTTCAAATGCTGGAAATTACTGAAGCGATGGCGGTGGTTTTCCTGGAGAACTGCCATCTCTTCCAATTTACGGCACGAGAGATCGATGTTTGTCTCTTGCTTGCCAAAGGAATGACCTATACTGAGATCGCGGAAACGTTGCACATTTCTAATTCAACGGTCGATTCCCACGCCCAAAAGATTTATAAAAAATCAGGGGTCAATAGCAGGGTTGCCCTGCTCAATAAATTCTACCAAAAACCGGGACAATAGCACGGTTTTTTTTATGGGGATAATTCCTGAATTGTCCCCTCTCTACGCTGTTTTGACGCATGTCTGTTACAAATCGTGAATTTTCACTATTGTTTTTTTAACGCTTTTGGGCGCACATTTGGCTGAAACCAATTGGATGTGCCTATGGAAAAATGATACTTATTCTGCTGATTAATTAATGGTAGCCTTCGGGCGTCAGCAGGTTTATTTAAATCATCATATATGCGTAAAAACAATTTCAAAGTGGCGTTTCGTGAATTACGGGGCAAGCTTAAAGTGATCTCAGGTAACGATGACTTGGGTCTGGTGGAAAAGTTCAACGAGGCGATTGCCCTGATCAGGGAGTATCTAAAGGATGTCAGGACTTCGGTGCTTGGGAATCCGTTTAAAGAGAAACTGGAACAGATTTATTTTTACAAGTTTGAGAAGCCGGAATATTATGCTTTAAAGATCTACCATGTGGCTTTGTATACCCTACTGGCCCAAAGACCGGCAGGTCCGCCGGATATCCTCCGCAAATTCTACCTGGAGGAACTGGAATTTATACTGCGCTATTTTAATCAGCATGCTTTTTACTATGAATACTACCGTTCGGGTTTCACGGAAATGGATGAGGTGTTGTTTATTCCAGGTGCGGTCATGGCTTCGCCCTTACTGCATGATGTGCCCGAATTAGACCCGGTTTACTCGACCAGCGGGGATTATCTCTTTTCCAAATTTATTGCCTATGAAATGTTGCAGGAATATATCCTGAACGAATTAACAGCGCTTGACCGCCCGGTTCCGGGCGTCGGTAATGGCATTATGGGCGCTACGGGTATGGCTGCGATTGCCGGTAAAAAATGGTTTGAATGGACGGGCGAATTGATCAATGTGGTGGAATTGGGTTATGGGATTTATCTCTCTAAACAGTTGAATGACGGGAAAGCGACCCTGGCGGAGATTTTCCGCTGGTTGAATGAAAGTTTTGGGTTGAAGATCGTTAATCCGGCCAATAAGCTGGCCGAGATCAAACGGCGCAAAAGGATTTCGCGCACGCATTTCTTCGATTTTTTACAGGCGGCTTTTATAGCCTATCTGGACGAAGACGATGCTTTTGACCCGGATGAACTGTTGGGAAATGGCCGTTTAAACTAGTGTTGTGGTGGTCTTGAGATTTATTTATCAGTACTACTGATAAGCCCGTTTCCGGCTTCCTGACCTTTGATTTTGTGATCCGGGGGCAATGGAGCAGCCGGAATAATAAACAACAATATTATGTTAAAATCATTTTCATGGCCGGACTTTTTACTGGCCGCAAGCGTGTTCAGCCTGTTTTGGTTCCTGATGATCGGGCTGCTGTTTTACCGTAAAGAAGTCTTCGGCTTGTTGTCAGGCAGTAAGGCCGATGCCGAACCTTTACCGCATAGCTGGCAAAATGAGGTGGAAGAATTTGAGTATTCGTCACCGGATGACCTGATGGGCAAGTCTGCACTGGACGAAGGGGTGGCACTGGTATCAGCGGAGGATTTTTCTTTCGTGGATAAGGGCGAACAGCTTGGGTTGCTGGCAGATGTGCAGGAGGAAGTAAAATCCATTTGCAGCATCCTGGAGAAAGAAGACGGCGGTAAGGAGTATTTCCTGTCTCTTTTCACCCTGGTAAAAAGCAAGTACCCTGCGGTTGCTTCCAGTCCGGCACTGTCGGCGATTAACGCTTTTATCCGGGAGCATGTGCCTTTCTTTTTGTCCGATGATGAACTGGACAGCCTTTGGGTATAGTTCTTTTGGTCTTTTTAATTGCGGGTCGGGTTTGGTTTCCATTCCGAAAAAACAGGCGGTACAATGAGGTACTGCCGATTTGGAAAACTAAACAAAGACAGCATGAAGAAAAAATTAAAGGTTCAGATGAATCGGGCAAGTGTACACAGTGATAAAAAACAATTGCTTGCCAAAGGCTGGCTGTTGACGGTAACACTTTGCGTGTACCAGATGCTTTGCAGTGTAGCGGCTTATTGCCAGGATGGCGCGGCGGGGATAAATGAAGCGACCAATAAGGTCAAAGGCTACTTTGATTCAGGCTGTAACCTGATGTATGCCATTGGCGCGGTTGTCGGATTGATCGGTGCCGTGAAGGTCTTTAACAAGTGGAAACCGATGGTGCGGCACAGATATGGTTCGCGGGGATGCCGGGTAACGATTTTCCCATGAACGATACATTTGATACGTTCGCCGAACAGGCGGTTTGTTTCTTCAATATGGAAACTAGCTACCGCTCGTCCCTGTCGCCTTTCGGCATCCGCCTGGGCGACCGCACTTCGGGTTATCCGTTACACGTGGATATTTCAGATGAACCCATCCTGCGGGGCTGGACGACCAACCGCAATAAGTTTATCATTGGCCCGAGCGGTTCTGGTAAGAGTTTTTTCACCAATCACATGGTGCGTTCTTACTATGAGCAGGGCGCGCAGGTGGTATTGGTAGATGTGGGCCACAGTTATAAAGGGCTTTGCGACCTGGTGGGCGGGTATTATTTCACCTATTCGGAGAAATCGCCCATCCGTTTTAACCCTTTTTATATCGCTGAAGGCGATACGCTGGATACCGAAAAAAAGGAAAGCATCAAGACTTTACTGATGACGCTTTGGAAAAAGGATGATGAAAGTTATACCCGTTCGGAGTATGTGGCCATTTCCAATGCGTTGACCCTATATTATGAATACCTGCCTGCACATCCTGACGTGTTCCCCTGCTTCAATTCCTTTTATGAATTCCTGATGGAGGAATACCTGCAAGTGCTGGAGGACGGAAAAGTACAGGAGCGGAATTTTGACGTGGATAATTTCCTGTATGTACTAAACCCCTACTATAAAGGCGGTGAGTTTGATTATCTGCTGAATGCCACCAGTAACCTTGACCTGCTTAACGAGCGCTTTATCGTGTTCGAGCTGGACGAGATTAAGGAGCATGCCATTTTGCTGCCTATCGTGACGATCATTATCATGGAGGTCTTCATTTCCAAAATGCGCAAGCTGAAAGGTGTGCGCAAGATGATCTTACTGGAAGAAGTATGGAAAGCGATCTCCCGTGAAGGTACTGCGGAATACATTAAGTACTTGTTTAAGACCGTGCGAAAGTTTTTCGGTGAGGCGGTAGTTGTTACCCAGGAGATCGAGGACATCATATCATCCCCCATCGTGAAGCAGGCCATCATCAATAACTCGGACTGTAAGATATTGCTTGACCAGAGTAAGTATCAGAACAAGTTTGACGATGTACAGGCGCTCATGGGCTTGACGGACAAGGAAAAGGCACAGATCCTATCCATGAACAAAGCCAATGATCCCACTAAAAAGTACAAGGAAGTGTTCATTTCGCTTGGCGGACAGCAGAGTAAGGTGTACCGTACCGAGGTAAGTTTGGAAGAATACCTCTGCTATTCGACCGAAGAAAAGGAGAAAATGAAAGTACAGGAATACGCCGCCAAGTACGGCGATATCCGTAAAGGGATCGCCGTGCTTGCGGCTGAGCTCCGTAACGGAGCGAAGATTTTTTAACCATTTAACTCAATTCATTATGGAACTAGTATTCAAAACACAATCAACAAAAAACGTAGGCCTGGCGCTTATCGCTTTACTACTTATTTGCTTTTTCGGTTGCCATTCACAGCCTGATTTTAACGGCATCTACGTTAATCATGCCTCCGGCGAGTTCAGTGTTGCTGACGACACGCTGCAAGTGGAGCATGTGCAGGAACAGCAGTATCTCATTCACCGCAAAACTGGTTACCGTGAGATCGCTGAAGATGGCAAACCAGGCAAACTGCAATGGCATAACGAGGAATGGAAAGCGGTTTATGACCCTGATACCAGGGTGATGACAGAAAGCCGTAAAGGCCGCACGCTGACTTTTGAAAAAGGATTATTGGTTTTAGAGCGCAGCCGCTACCGGCGAATTAATTAACTGAATGATGTATGAGAAATAAATTAAAAAGAATGATAAGAACCTATATGGTTGTTCTGCCGCTGAGCGCCACGACCATACTTGTGGCTTTGCCCTCCGGGGCAAATGCACAGGTGATAATTGCGGAGGTGATCAAGGCGGCAATCAAAAAAGTAGTGAAGGCCATAGACCTGAAGGTGCAGCGCCTGCAGAACCAGACCATCTGGCTGCAAAACGCCCAAAAAACGGTGGAGAACCAGTTGTCCAAGTTTAAGCTGGACGAGATATCCGACTGGACGGAAAGACAGCGGAAGCTGTATGCAAACTACTATGATGAGCTGGTCAAAGTGAAAGCGATGATCGCTACTTATCAGCAAGTCAAACATCTGGCAGAAACACAGACCAACATTGTCCGCGAATATCACTGGGCGATTGCGCTGTTCAATAAGGACAACCATTTCAGCCCGGACGAGCTGACGCACATGGAATCGGTCTATAAAGGGATACTGGAGGCGAGTATCCGAAATCTTGACCAGGTGTTTATCGTTACCAACTCCTTTAAAACGCAGATGAGCGATGGCAAGCGGCTGGAGCTGATCAATGAAGCTTCGGCCAAAATGGACGATAATTATTCGGACCTAAAGCAGTTCAACCAGCAGAATATTACGCTGTCCATACAGCGTTCTCAATCGGCGCTGGAAGTGAAAACCTTAAAGCAGATTTATGAGGTCAATTAAAAAATGTGGCTATTGCTTTTGTGTCCTGGCATTGGTTTGCTGTAGTTCGGTTAGCCGGGCACAAACTTTTGCCGAGTGGTTTAAACAGACGAGCACCCAAAAAAAGTATCTGCTGCAACAGATCGCGGCCTTACAGCTTTATACCGGCTTTCTGGAGAAAGGCTACACGATTGCCAAATCCGGGCTGGGCACCATTAAGGACATCACAAGCGGGGAATTTGACCTGCATTCGCTTTACATCAGTTCGCTAAAACGGGTCAACCCGGTGATACGGAACGATAAGCGGGTTGATGGTATTTTATCCATGCAAACTGAATTGCTAAAGCGGTTCAATGAGTTGGATGG
This sequence comes from Mucilaginibacter gracilis, assembly GCF_003633615.1. NCBI lineage: Bacteria > Pseudomonadati > Bacteroidota > Sphingobacteriia > Sphingobacteriales > Sphingobacteriaceae > Mucilaginibacter > Mucilaginibacter gracilis. Next base: position 2,949,131 of record NZ_RBKU01000001.1, read on the forward strand.
ACTGGATATATTGCCTGCCGATAATCAGTCGTATATCAGTTCAGTAAGGCAGGCTATCACGGACTTGTGCCGTAAAGACCTGGATGAACTGGAACTGATCATTACGTCGGGCAAGCTGGAAATGACAGACGACGAGCGTTTGCAGCGATTGGGCAAGGTCTATGAAAGCACGTTGGACAAGTATGCGTTTACGCAGCAATTTACAGCGGACGTTACGCTCCTGGTTATTCAGGTGAGGCAGCAGCAAAACGATACACAATCATTAAGGAGGTATTATGAAAACAATTAAAATCACGTTGTTAGGTCTATTGCTATCCTTTTTCGGGTTGCAAGGTGCATCAGCGCAGTCTACCGAGATTCAGCAGTTGTTATTGAACGTGGAAAAGCTGGCGCAGTTCAAGCAGATTCTGTCCGATATGAAAAAAGGTTATACCATCCTTTCGACAGGCTATAATTCGGTAAAAAACATCGCCCAGGGCAATTTTTCCCTGCACGAGACTTTTCTGGATGGCTTAATGTTAGTTAGCCCCGAGGTACGCAAGTATTACAAGATTGCGGATATCATCAGCGATCAGTCTGCCTTAGTTTCCGAATATAAATCCGCTTATAAGCGGTTCAGTGGCAGCGGTAATTTCAATGCGGGGGAACTGGATTACCTGGGCAGGGTTTATGGGATTTTATTTAACCAAAGCCTGGAAAACCTCGACCGGCTGATCATGGTCATCACTGCCGGAAAATTGCGCATGAGCGACGATGAACGCTTGCAGGTGATTGACCAGATCCATGCCGATACGCAGGATAAACTGGTTTTTCTCCGTTCGTTCAACCGGGAAACGGCTGTACTCAACCTGCAACGGCAAAAGGAAAAGGATGATATATCAGGAACAGCAGCCTATTACAATTTAAAGTAGCAATTATGAAGAAACCAATTTTAATGACCGCATTTATTGCGGCACTGGCCATGCTTTTGCCTTTTAGTTCCCATGCCGAAGGGCTGGCAGACTATCTGGGCGGGATGCAGCCGATACTGGATAACGTCTATAACGAAATGATACCGCTTTGCGGTAACCTCATTGGTGTGGCACAGGGACTGGCCGGTTTCGGGGCATTATGGTACATCGCTTCCAGGGTCTGGCGGCACATTGCCAATGCCGAACCGGTGGATTTTTACCCTTTACTCAGGCCGTTCATGCTGGGCGCTGCCATTATCGCTTTTCAAACTGCCGTTATCCCGTTGCTGAACGGGGTACTCAAGCCGGTGGTTATGGCTACCGCTGCGATGGTCAAAAATTCCGATGACGCGATAGCGGCACTGTTGAAACAGAAAGAAGCAGCAGTAAAGCAAAGCAGGCAATGGCAAATGTACGTTGGCGAGAGCGGGCATGGTGATATGGATCGCTGGTATGTGCGCCCATAGGGGTATATGGTAAATGTGGCTTGGCAACCACGAGGCAAGTGTTTTAATACGCCTCTCAACAGCCGACTTATCCGAAAGGGAAACTGGACGGTGAGTGTAGCATGTCGGAAAAGCCACAAGTCAACTAATTGTCGTGTTGCGACTGAGTGGCGAGTTGAAAAGATGGATATGAGGATGAAATCTGGATTGATTGAACGATAGTCTGAATGGTCAATCGGTTAGACTATGACGGAAGACAGTTATAAACGTCATAACATGGGTACTGTACTACATTGTACCAGTAGTTACAGCATAAACAGACCCATGACAGAGCTGCAATAAGCAGAAAAGGACGAACATCGCATCCGACAATCCATCGCGCCAATAGTTACCATATATCTAAATGGGGATTGCTCTAAGTTGGAATGCCACTGGCGTGGCTATGGGGATTTGCCCCTGAATATCCAATATGGCAACGGAGCCTCCGTAGTAGTCCGAGCAAGGGAAAGCCTTGTACATGGCGAAGGGAGGCAGTCAATTTAGTTTAATACGATTAAAGGAAAATGTGAGAGACATGAGAAATCCCGAAAAAGTATTGAACAGTCTAGCTAAGCACAGCGGAAACTTGGATTATAAGTTTGAAAAGCTGTACAAGGTTCTGTTCAATGAAGAGATGTACTACACTGCCTATCAAAAAATCTACAGCAAAGTAGGTAACATGACGGCAGGTGTCGATGGTAGCACCATCGATGGAATGAGTATGTCCCGAATTGAACGGCTGATTGCATCGTTGCGAAACGAAACTTATCAGCCAAATCCTTCCAAGAGGACATATATACCTAAAAAGAATGGTAAAAAGCGTCCGCTTGGAATACCCTCTTTTGATGACAAACTGGTGCAGGAAGTAATCAGGATGATCCTTGAAAGCATTTACGAAGGGAGTTTTGAACACACTTCACACGGGTTTCGCCCGAGAAGAAGCTGTCATACAGCCCTACTTCAGATGCAAAGGTCGTTCAACGCCACCAGATGGTTCATCGAAGGCGACATAAAGGGCTTTTTTGATAATATCAATCACGAAGTATTGATAAATATCTTGAAAGAACGCATCGCAGACGAGAGGTTCATTCGGTTAATCCGAAAGTTCCTCAACGCAGGGTATGTCGAGGATTGGGTGTTCCATAAAACATATAGTGGCACACCACAAGGGGGCATAATTAGCCCCATACTTGCTAATATCTACCTTGATAAGTTTGATAAATACATCAGGGAATACATCGGCAGGTTCGACAAAGGGAAGAAAACCAAAGTGCAACGTGAGTACAAAAATTATGAGCCAAAAATATACCAACTGGCAAAGCAACTAAAAAGTGTAGAAGACAAGGAAGTTAAAAAGCAAATGATTAAAGACATCAACTTACTTAAACTGGAAAGAAGTCAAATCTCCTCCATTAACAGGATGGATGATGACTATAGAAGGCTAAAGTATGTGAGGTATGCGGACGATTTTATGCTAGGCGTTATCGGTAGTAAAGAGGATTGCAAAAAGATAAAGGATGACATCAAGGCTTTCCTTGATGAAAAACTGAAACTAGAGCTATCTGATGAAAAAACCCTTATAACCAATGCAAAGAAACCTGCCAAGTTCCTAGGATATGATGTTTTTGCACGCAAGTCCAACAAAACTAGAAGGGATAAGCGTGGAAGAAAGGTAAGAGCTTTAGGAGGAAAAATCGTGCTGGCTGTGACCACAGAAGTAATGAGGAAAAAACTATTTGCCTACGATGCGATGAAAATCAATATTCAAAATGGTAAAGAAGTTTGGGAACCACGCTTCCGAGGTTATATGAAGGACCTTGACGACTTGGAAATCATTAGTCAGGTCAATGCAGAAATCCGAGGCTTTTACAATTATTATTCAATTGCCAATAACAGTTCGTATGTCAACTCCTTCTCCTATGTGCTGGAATACAGCATGTACAAGACTTATGCGATGAAGTATCAAACGTCGATAAGCAAGGAAAAGAGAAAGAGGGATGTCAACGGCGTATTTACCATCTGGTATAAAAACAAGGAAGGTAAAACACGCTTCTGTCGCTTTTACAATGGGGGCTTCAAGCGTCAAAAGGATGCACGCAGTGCATTCGTGGACAACCTCCCAAGAACAATTACCCTAAGGGGTGGCAGAAATAGCCTCATTGATAGGCTGAAAGCCAAGATATGCGAATACTGTGGCGCCAACGATGATATCGAAATGCACCACGTTCGCAAATTGAAAGACCTGAAAGGTAAAAAGGATTGGGAGAAAAGAATGATTGCAAGAAATAGAAAAACTTTAGCACTATGTTCAACATGTCACGACAAATTACACGCGGGAAAGCTAGACTGAATAAATTGTACGGAGAGCCGTATACCTGGAGACAGGTACGTGCGGTTCGGGGGAGAGTTCTTGGAAACCTACCACAGTTAATGTGGCAAGGCGCTGGGTACTTATCCTACAAGTACACGCATCCTGAAGATCCGAACCGGGAAAAGGAAGGCATGTTTGAAGGCCTGGGCAATGACGTAAAATTCTACATGGATAAGGCCAGTTATAATTTCCGCAATTCGATCAAGGAATGGATGAGCGAAGTGTTACAGGTTTTGTTTGCAGCAGCGGCTTTGTGCATTAATACCATCCGCACCTTTTACCTGATCGTACTGGCGATCCTCGGGCCGCTGGTATTTGGCTTTGCCGTTTACGACGGCTTTCAGCATACGCTCACGGTCTGGATGGCGCGGTACGTCAACATCTTTATGTGGCTGCCTGTCGCTAATATCTTCGGCGCCATACTGGGTAAGATACAGCAAAATATGCTCAAAATCGATATCAACCAGATCGGGCAAGCTGGTGATACTTTCTTTTCAACCAGCGATACGGCTTATTTGGTATTTCTCGTGATTGGCATCGTCGGTTATTTCACCGTACCCAACGTGGCCAATTACATTGTCCATGCTGGCGGAGGCAACGCGATGCTGCAAAAGGTCAACACGCTAGTGGTTGGCGGCACCAGTGCCGCTGCTTCTACGGCACAGACCGGCGCAGGAATGGCGGCTGATGCCATGGGCAATATCTACCGCAGGCTCAATAGCGGCGACCAGTCCGACGATAACGACTATTTCAAAGACAAGATATCCGGTAAATCATAAACACACATTATGTTTAAACAACTCAAAAATATCGACACGGCTTTTCAGCACATCAAGCGGTTTAGCCTGGTGCTGATCGCGGCTAATGTGCTGATCTGTGGCCTATGGTCGTTTGTGACCTACAAGGCCGTTACTGAAGCGCAGCAGCGGGTGCATATCCTGTACAATGGCAAGGTGTTCGAGGCATTTGCCTCGACACGTAAGGCCAATCTTCCGGTTGAACTGCGTGACCACATTAAGGACTTTCATCATTATTTCTTTGACCAGAGCCCAGATGATAAGGAGATCAAAAAGAAGATCAGCAAAGCACTCTACTTGGCTGACAATTCCGCTAAAAAGCAATATGATAACCTCGTGGAGTCTGGCTATTACAATAACCTGATCTCTGCCAATATCTCCCAGGAAGTGGAAATTGACAGCATCAAACTGGATATCAATACCGCGCCGTACCGGTTCACCTGTTACGCCACCGAGAAACTGGTCAGGGCAAGCAATACGGTTATCCGCAAACTGGTTACCCAGGGCGTGATACGTGACCTGGGCGATAAAACGGACGATAACCCGCATGGCTTTCTGATCCAGCAATGGCAAATACTGGAAAACAGCGATGCGACTAATGCGCAACAGCCATGAGGATATTTAAAAGAAAACCAAAGGCATTAAGCCCTCGTCAGGAACAGCGCGCAGGCCGGATCGCAGGTGCCATTTTACAAAAACAGCGGCAGGCGGCGGATTACCTGAACAGCCGGACGGCTGGAATATCGGGCAAACGCTGGCTTATCCTGTTGATTTTGTTCTGCGCCACCTTTGGCAGTTATTGCCTGTACCTGCTGATACAGGACTTTAATTCACTGAATCATTAACCTTTAAAACTATTTCAAATGACAAAGAAAAAAATGGATAAGCGCAAGATGCTGCTTATACTACCGTTCATCATCCTGCCTTTCCTGGCACTGGCGTTTTACGCCCTGGGGGGAGGCCAGCAGGTTGTCGCTGTGCAAGGCACAGCTGGTAAATTCCTGACTCTACGCTACTCCGGCCTTTGGGCCTTGCTTACCGGCAAAACCGGTTTGCTAATGGGGAATTATGGTGGAGATGACCGGATCGTTTTTGTGTCGCCAAAGGATATCGCCGATGCGGTTGCTGAGGAGCTGCTATTACAACCGAAAGAAAAAACCATCCGTTACGTGGGCAGCGAAGAAATGACCTGTAACGAAGCTGCCAGGATAATTGGCAGCGCGGTGGGCAAGCCATGGTTAAAATGGGCGTTGCTTTCGGACAAGGAAATGCTGCAGGGATTAAAAATGGCCAAAGTACCTGAAAAGCTGGCGGAAACATTGGTGGAAATGCAGGCGGCGATGCACAGCGGCAAGACGCTGGAAAACTTTCATCAAAATAATCCCAAAATGGGCAAGGTTAAACTTGCTGATTTCGCTCAGGAGTTCGCCGCAGTCTATCACCAAAAATAAGTATCTTGTGTTATGAACAACCACCAGCTATTCCGTTTCCAGACGATCACCGAATATCACCGGGCGGCGGGCCTACCTAATCCTGCACACCCATTGATCAGTGTGGTGCATATGGATGACTTTAACAGGCCCTTGGCACAAAATTCATTCAGTTTAACCTATGATTTTTATTCGATCTCACTGAAAAGGATGAAGAACGCCAAATTCAAATATGGCCAGCAGGCCAGCGATTTTGATGAAGGTGTGTTGTTCTTTATGTCGCCCGGTCAGGTTTTTGGTATGGACATTGAAAAAGGCAGCGTACTGCACCGGCCCGAAGGGTGGATCATCCTGATCCACCCTGATTTTTTGTGGAATACGCCGCTGGCTAAAACTATTAAACAGTACGAGTTCTTCAGCTACTCAGTTTATGAAGCGCTGTACCTATCTGACAAGGAAGAAACGATGCTCACGACCATCACGCAAAATATCGAGCAGGAATACCATGCCAATATCGACCGGTTTAGTCAAAGCGTGATCATTGCCCAGCTGGAACTCTTGCTAACCTATTCCGAAAGATTCTATCAGCGTCAGTTTATCACCCGCAAGATCGCCAGTCACGAAATCCTGATCAAACTGGAAGATATGCTTACTAATTACTTTAATAGCGGCTCGCTTGCGCAAAAAGGGTTGCCCAGCGTTACTTACATCGCCGAGAATTTAAATATCTCGCCCGGCTACCTCAGTGGTCTGCTAAAATCCCTGACCGGGCAGAATACGCAACAACATCTGCACAATAAGCTGATCGAACTGGCCAAGGAAAAGCTTTCAACAACAAATCTCACCGTCAGTGAGATCGCTTACGAACTCGGATTTGAGCACCTGCAGTCGTTCAGCAAGCTTTTCAAGACCAAGACCAATCTCTCGCCGATGGAGTTCAGGCATTCCTTCAATTAGCCTACGAAAATCCGCAATTAGCTTATAAATCGCCGGAAGCGGTGCCTGATCTTTGTGTTATGAAAAATCAACACAAACGGATCGCCCTCGTCACCGGGGCTAACCAGGGCGTCGGCCTGCAGGTCGCCAAAGAATTAGTTAAGGCTGGCGTCACGGTTTTACTGGGTTCACGCAATTTTGAAAAAGGCGAAACAGCCGCCAAAGAAATCGGGAATGGCGCGATCGCCATCCAGATCGACGTAACAGATCAGGCTTCAATAAATGCTGCAGCAGAACGCATAGAAAAGGAATTCGGCAGGCTTGACTTGCTGGTTAACAATGCCGCGATATCTAACACTAATAAAGGCAATTTAAGCCTGGCGGAATATGCACAGATCAGCAAAGCAAGTACCGCCTCCCTAGATGAAGTGCGCTCCGTATGGGAAACCAATGTGTTCGGTGTGTTAGCCGTTTACCAGGCCATGCTGCCGCTGCTGAAAAAGTCTGAAGGCGCTCGAATCGTCAACGTATCCAGCGGTGTGGGTTCACTGGCTTCAAATGCCGACCCTGCATTCCCTTACCGGGCTTTCTATGGCCCCGTATATGCCGCCTCCAAAACCGGGCTTAACGCCATGTCACTGGCGATGATGATCGAGTTGGAAGGCACCGGTATAAAGCTTAACTTAGTATCGCCTGCTTTCACCAGCACCGCCCTGAATGGCTTCGAAGGCACCGAATCTGTTGAAGATGGTTCACGCGAAGTGGTAAGGGTCTGCCTTTATGGACCTAACGATCCGAGTGGTACCTTTACCAGCTGGGAAAACACGGAAATACCCTGGTAACAATCAAATGAAAAAGGAAACGGACACTACTTATAAATTTGAATCGCTGTCGGAATTTCACCGGGTGCTGGGCCTTCCAAAGCCCGTGCACCCGCTGATCAGCTTAGTCTATAACACCGATGGCAAAATTCGGATCCCGGACAGCACCTGTAAACAGTTCATGCTGGCCTTTTATAAGATCTCCTATAAACCCAACCTGAAAGGTAAATTCAGGTACGGGCAGCATTATTATGATTTTGACGAGGGTGGTCTGTTCTTCCTGGCACCGAACCAGCTAACCGGAACGAGCGATCAGAACCTGGACTTTAGCGGCTTTACGCTATTCGTTCATCCCGACCTTTTGCAGAACTATCCCTTAGCCAAAAAGATTCATCAGTATAATTTCTTTTCCTATTCGGCAACGGAAGTATTGCATCTATCCGACCAGGAAAAGGCGACCGTTTTATCCATGGCCCAACTGATCGATGAGGAACTCAATAGCCGGATCGACAGGCTCAGCCAGGACGTTCTTATTTCCCAGCTCGAGCTATTTTTAAACTACGCCGACCGTTTCTACCAGCGCCAATTTCTTACCCGCAAAGCGGTCAATCATGACCTTTTACAGAAACTGGAAGAAATATTGAACGCCTATTTCGAGCACAAAGCAGCGGATAAGGGAATTCCAACGGTACAATACCTGGCCTGCGAGCTCAATCTTTCGCCGCATTATTTAAGCGATATGCTCCGTTCCCTGACCGGGTTAAATGCTCAACAGCACATCCATCTGAAGCTCATTGACAAAGCGAAAGAAAAGTTATCCACCACCAACTTATCAATTAGCGAAGTAGCCTATCAATTGGGCTTTGAACATCCCCAATCCTTTAGTACTTTATTTAAATCAAAGACCAGCCTTTCGCCACTGGAATTTAGGAAGTCTTTCAATTAATTAAAAAGAATATGAGCGATAAGCTAACTATCATGACTTTAAATTAAGTACGATAAAAAACGGCGTGCAGCAAAATCAGTTTAGTTTGCAGACCTTAATATTAAAGTTTCTACATGAATGATTTTGCTTCTATCAAAGCCTGCTGTATCGTCTGCAAATTCAGCGCTTTTCATATAGCGTTCGGTCATCCCGTCTACGTCAGCATTGTCCGGAAAAGATACAAGGGCTACGACCTGGTTTGCTCCCCCGGGCGTATTGCCGATCCAAACACCTTTGACTTCAAATCCGAACCTGGGAAGGTTGATCCGGTGCTTAGACCAATGGTCTTTAAAATAATGTGCTGCAGTTTCCTTGTCAGCAAGGGTATAAATTCTTAACTGTTCCATGATGTTGATTTATTTTGATGGTTCTTTGATTGAAGGTTTAGCGGACAATAAAAGGATGCCAACCACTGAGCAAATCAGGGTCGCTACGATATGTGGCGCCGCTTGTTGCACACTGGTATAACTTTTGCTTAATACAGTAATCATATCGGAAACCGGGATGATCGTTGCCACAAATAACATCACGCCCAGAGCCCGGCGTTCTTTCATCAACACCAAAGCGCATAACAATATCCCGGAAAATATATCCCGGATACCTTTGATGTGATGAAAGGAGTAATCTCCATTGGCATTAAAGCGGATGCCGAATGCGGCTGTTGCGACTTCAGGAGAGAAAAAAAAGCGGGCTCCCAGGAACACCATTCCCATGCCTAGTACAAATGCGATTGCATAAGAGATTTTCGTTGTCATGATTATTTTGTTTTTAAATGTTGATACAAAATTATCTCTGCGGCAGCGGGCGTTCATGCACCTGGGTTAACAAATTAATTTTGTGTGGGAATTCTTTTACGGACTCGGCCAATCATATAGAACCAGGTGAGCGCACGGGTGAATACAGGCGCGGAACCACTAATATGGTTTTTGACGTGCATGGTGGCAGCAAAATTTCTTATGAAGATTATGCTGCTGCTCTGGCTGACGAAATCAAAAACAAGCGATTTTTAAACCAACAGTTTTAGCATCGGACATTTACCCGACAATGAATAAGGATTTGATGATATTCAAAGCTTGATTGATACCGAAATAGGTATCTTAAAAGAGCGGAAAACTGCTGAAAATTCAACCGGAACAGAGGAAAGTGGGGCGCAAACGCCAGCGAATGAGGATGCGCTATCCGGACAAATGATGTCCATGTAAGTTATTTCGTTTTGCTCAAATCGTGTATATTATTTTGAAGTAGTTTAGATGAATGTGTTTTCAAATCAAAACATTTTGTACGCTGAATCGCCGGTGAAAGAGAATTTAACCTTATAATAAAAAGGAATATCCAAGGATATTATCTTACTTTTTACGATAACCATATCGTTCTTTAATTTAAAAAGAAGGCAATCTGTTTATTTTTTTACGAAAAATCATTCCTGCAAAACGATTAAATGAACAGATCGTGAATTTACAGTAGCAAAATCAATAGAAAATGGCTTTAAAGCTCTGAGAAATCGTTAAAAAAGGAACAATTACTTGATTATTTGAAAATTTCACTACATTTATCTTTGGAAAACTATTGATGATCAATGCAAACGGATGTGTTACAAAGTTGTAGTGATGAAGTTCTGCTGGAAATGATCCGGCTAGAAGGTAACCATTCGGCTTTTACCACGCTTTATGATCGCTACTGGAATAAGTTACTCGCTATTGCCTATAATCTCTTACGCGATAAGTCTTCTGCCAAGGAAATTGTTCAGGAAGTATTCATTAGTTTATGGAACCGCCGTACAGATATTGAAGTACGGAATGCGGGCAGTTACCTTGCAACCGCAGTAAAATTTTCAGTTTTTAAGCAAATTGAAAGGCAACGAAGATACCGACATATCGAATTAGCTGAAATTGGTGATTTACAATTAGCTACCGTAGATGATAAAATTGAAGATTTATTCATTAAAGAATACTTGGCCGGATTGTTAGAAGCACTGCCTGAAAAGTGCGCCGTGGTGGTTAATTACAGCCGTATACGTGACTGGAGTAATGCTCAGATCGCAGAAGAGCTTAACATAGCCGAAAAAACAGTGGAAGGCCACCTTACAAAGGGATTAAAACTGATCCGCGCAAATCTCAAAACTTCCGGAATGCTATCTTTATTAACCACATCAGCAACATGGCATTTATTCAGATAACATTACTTCAAAGTAAGTAACTATCCAATTACATTCATAGTAACTAAGTTTTGAAATTCACACCGAGATTATTAAACAGCACCTGGCCTAAGGTGCTCTTGCTTTTCATTCTATGCTTGAACTTTAATGCCGCTCTCAAAGCGCAGGAAGTAACCGGGGGAGAGCGACCTGCCTATGTAAAAAGTAACACTTCCGGGTTAATATCTCCCGGAACTCACGTATTTAAATATAAAAATCCGATCATCCAGGATACAACGATTTCAATGCGCGATCATGCAATCATCCGGGTTGGAAAAAAGTGGTACTGTACCGGCACTTCTTTGCCGGTATGGACGGGGCCTAATCCTGGTGTGCGCCTGTTAGTTTCTGACGATATGATCCATTGGAAGCAGGACTCCTGGCTGATCGATGCATCAAAGCTTCCGCCCGACTGCCCATACAACGGACGTTTTTGGGCACCCGAGATCCACTATATTAAAGGAAAGTTCTGGCTTATCGTTAATAGTGGCAAAGTAACGCCGCAAGATCCGAAAGGGATGGCCAATCACAGTATCTGGCTATTCAGTGCGCAAAAGGTCACAGGCCCCTATAAACTGGTGAATGGCCCGTTAACGCCGCAATATAACAATGATGCCACCTTATTTGAAGATACGGATGGGCAGGTGTATCTGTATTGCAGCGGCAACGGGCTTTTCCAGGCCAAGCTCGACCTGGAGAAAGGGAAGATCATCGGGGAGCTGCAAAAATTCCGTACCGCCCGCGAAAGCATTAATCCTCGCTGGATGTGGGGCGGTATCGAAGGGCCGTTCGTACTGAAGCGTGAAGGTGTCTATTATATGTTCTTTTCTACCTGGACAAGGGGCTACGAAGTAGGCTTGCTAAAATCCAGATCTCCATTAGGACCCTGGGTGCTGGCATCGCCCGAACCGATATTTGGAACACGAAAAAAAGCTTACAGAGGAGAAATTGCTAAAGTTGCCGGAGATTTTGAAGATACGCCGGACCCTTATTGCGAAACAGGCCATAATGCCATATTTGAGGGGCCGGATGGTAAACTGTGGAGTTCCTGTCACTATGTTTTTTATAAAGGGCAAAAATTTCCGTCGGTGAACGAAATGGCAGAGCCTAAACCGCAGATGGGTATAGAGCCCTTATACTTTAGGAATGGCATATTCACGATCGGAAAGCCGACCTGGACAGAACAGACTGTCAGGTATACCATCAAGTGATTATACATATTTCACGCATGAATAAAATGTATGATATACTGGCGTAACTAATAAGATTACAAAAAATTAAAATTATTTTAACCTGAGCAAGGGTTGCACCCGCCATTTTGGTACATACAGTAAAGTTGCTGTAAATATGCGCCCTGAAAACTTAGATGAACTTGTTGCTAAATACCTGGATGGCTCCGCTACCCACCAGGAAAGAGAATTGCTTAACAATTGGTTTCGGCTTGAACAATTAAAACCGTATGAATGGGACGCTGAGCATCCGGACGAGGAAGGCAACCTAAAGGCGGAGATGTTTGACGTTATTGAGCAAAATATCGGACTCAAGCGGCGACCTGTAGTTATCAGGCGGTGGCCGCGTTACGTTGCCGCGGCCTCCATCTTACTGTTCGCGGCTGCCGGATCTTTTTTCTATTTACATTCTCAAAAGCAGGCAGCCTATCAGTCGGCAAATGTTAAAACAGATGCTTTGCCAGGCACAAGCGGCGCAATTCTTACCTTAGCCAACGGCCAGCATGTAGTACTTGGAAAATCCGGATCGGGAATCCAGTCGCTCCAATCGGTCAACCATATTCAAATCTCAAGTGATAGTGCCATCGTTTATAACAAAGGTACTGTTTCACCGTCTTCAATTGCTTATAATACCTTGACGACTCCCAATGGCAGGCAGTTCCACGTTATACTCCCGGATGGAACAAAAGTATGGATGAACGCAGGTTCAACCTTGCAATATCCTATCGCATTTTCAGGAAGGGAGCGAATTGTAAAACTTTCCGGCGAAGCCTACTTTGAAGTTGTACATAACGTGAAAATGCCTTTTAAAGTAGTGGTTAACGGGCAGTCTGTTAACGACATCGGTACCGCTTTTAATATCAATAGTTACACGGACGAACCAGTGATGGCGGTAACACTTGTTGAAGGCAGTGCAAGCATTAGTAATAATGCACATAGCGAATTGCTGCATCCTGGTGAGCAGGCAGTTATTAAGGCGGGTGGCGATAACATTAAAGTAGTACAGGCTGACATAGAAATGGCGATGGCCTGGAAAAATGGATTGTTCCATTTTGAGCATGCCCCACTAAATAGTGCCTTACGGCAAATTGCCCGCTGGTATGATCTCAAAGTCGAATACGAAGGTAAAGTGCCAGATATAACGATCAACGGTGATATCTATCGTGATGTAAAGGCCTCGCAATTGTTTGCGATCCTGGGTAGATTAAATGTGAATTTTAAAATTGAAGGAAATAAACTGATTGTTAAACCCAACCCGCATGATATGGAAAAAATAGACTAAAGATTCATTAAACTCTCTCATTAATACTGAAAAAACCGCAAAGATACTGAACTATCTTTACGGCTAAGGCGGATTAATGCATCCCTTTTGGGAAATCATCAAGTAATTAATTTATTAACCCATTAATAGCAAAATTAATGAAATATAATTCTTTTGCTCTTTTTTTTCGTAAAATCTCCATTAAACGACTTCAAAGGCCCGTTTTCACGCTTTCAATAATAACGTTATTATTGATCTTAGTTTTCAATACTGCGCACGCCCAAACGGATAACAACATTACGCTAAAATTTAAACACGCTCCGTTATCAAAAGTTTTAAAAACTATCAAAAACCAAACCGGTTACGTGTTTGTAACAGGGCAGATAGATTTGGCTAACATTTTTGTAGATGCCGATTTTAAAAATGCGGATATCAGGACTGTGCTTTCCTCGTGCTTACCCAAGGTGAGCCTGCAATATTTTATCTATGACAAAACCATAGTTATTACACGCGGGACAACTGATCCTGCAAAGTTAAACAACATCTCCAGGTCAGATGAGCTTTCGGGAATTATTGTAGGTGAGGATGGCGAAACACTGCCGGGTGCTAACGTTGTAATTGTTGGCCTGCAAAAAGTGGTGCTTACCAATAACCGCGGTTACTTCACCATGGCTGGTGTGCCGGCTGATGCCACGGTGCGCATATCTTATACGGGGTATATTACCCAAGAGTTATCAGTGCCTATAACCCGTAATTTGGGTACTGTAACTCTTAAAATTAACACTAATAAATTGGATGAAGTTCAAGTATTAGGTTATGGACAAACTACCAGTCAACGATACAGTACGGGCTCCTCTGCTAAGATACCAGCAAGCGACATCGCTAACCAGCCCGTAACCAATGTTCTGCAAGCACTTGAAGGGCGTGTTGCCGGGTTAACAATAAGGCAAACAAGCGGTTTGCCGGGTTCAGACATTGATGTGCAGATTCGTGGGCAAAGCTCCATAAACCCCAATGCCGGTATCCCAAACTCTACCAATGTTGTCAAAAATGTGCCGTTGTTTATTGTTGACGGTGTGCCATTTCCTGCGTCGGCTATTAATCAGCAATCATCAAACGCTGATAAGAATGGGAACTATAACTATCTAATTGGTCCAAATGGTAATGGCAGCCCTTTAGCTACCATCAACCCCAATGATATCGAGAGCATTGAAGTATTAAAAGATGCAAGTGCTACCGGTATCTACGGATCAAGAGGCGCTAACGGCGTCATTCTGATCACCACAAAAAAAGGAAAAGCTGGTAAAGCAAATATGTCTGTGGGGGCAAATACCGGCTATAGCTATGTACCTTCATCTTTACCGGTACTTAACCTGACTGATTACCTGGCACTGCGAAAAGAGGCGTTTGCAAACGATAGCAGGACCCCCACCGCTGGCAACGCGCCGGACCTTACACAGTGGAGCCAAACAACTCCCACCGATTTTAAATCGCTTTTGCTGGGGAAGCCGTCCCATACATTGAGTTCAAACTTGTCCTTTTCAGGAGGTTCAGGCGGAACAACATTTATCATTTCGGGTAGTTATGGTCGTGAGAGTTCAATTTTTAATGATGACCGTTCTTCAAGCAATTACGGGGTTCATTTTGGTTTAACTTACGCTAGTGACGACCAGCGTTTTAAAACATCTGTGTCGGCTTTGATTGGCAATGCTACCGGTAATTTGGCAAACATTAATTTTTACCAAAACGTTTTTACCTTACCACCTAATTTTCCATTGTACAACGCCGCAGGCCAACTATATTGGTATAACGGGATACCAGGGATTGCTAATCCCTTATCGCAGCTTAATATGAGCTACAAAAATGCGATGACCAACATGAGTACGAGTATCAACTTGCAGTATTCCATTTTACCGGGCTTAGATGCACAGGTAAACTTAGGATACAATAAAACACAGTCAAATCAAAATTCCCTACAGCCGTCTACATCGTTTGATCCCTCCCAATTGGCTTATGCAACGCCTTCTGCATCCTATACTGAATCGTACAACCAAAACTTACTGGTAGAACCACAATTAAACTACCATAGAACCGTAGGCAAAGGGGCCCTAACCGCGTTTGTAGGCGGTACATTACAAAAAACGGTATACGAACAACCTTTTTTGATCAGTGCAAGCGGCTTTCCGTCAGATCAGTTCTTAAATAACCTTTCCCTGGCTACCAGTTACCAGATATTTAACGGATACAACGCTTACAGCTATGCTTCGTTACTTGGTCGTGTAAATTATATTTGGGATAAAAGGATAGTTTTAGACGCTAATTTCAGGCGTGACGGTTCTTCAAAATTTGGACCAAATAACCTTTATGGTGACTTCGGTTCGGTTAGCGGCGCATGGATTTTCACAAACGAAAGCTGGCTGAAAAACAAACCCGATTGGTTTAGCTTTGGAAAGCTGCGTGCCAGTTATGGTTCAATTGGCAGTGATGGTGTGCAAAATTACTCTTACCTGTCTACTTACTCCAGCAGCGTAAATAATTACTATTCAGGAGCTAATGGCTTATCCCCGGCAAGGTTGGCAAACCCTGATTATAAATGGGAAACAACACATAAAACTGATGTCGGTTTAGATATCGGCTTATTTCAGGATAAAGTATTGTTAAGTGCAGCATATTATCGTGGAGTTACTTCAAATCAGCTGTTGCCAACCCCATTGCCTACGCAAACTGGTTTTAATAGTTACGTGCAGAATTTTGACGCAAAAGTTGAAAATTCCGGCTGGGAATTTACTTTAGTTAGTAATAATATAAAATCAGCTAACTTTTCCTGGTCAAGTACCTTTAATGCCGGCTTTGCTTCGAATAAGCTTTTGTCATACGCCGGACTTGACAAATCTATTTTTGCTTCGGCGTATGTTGTAGGTAAACCTCTTTCAGCGCTTTATCTGTTGCACTACACCGGCATTGGTGCCAACGGATTACCAACTTATGAAGACGTTGATAAAGACGGTGTAATAACAACAAGCCAGGGCTACAACACGGGAATAGGCGACCTGCTTTACGCCGGAAAAAGCACGCCGGATTTATCTGGCGGTCTAGGGAATGCCTTCAGGTATAAAGGCTTACAGCTTAATGTGTTTTTTCAATATACCGTTGGAGCGGTTGATCAAGGTATTTTATCTTATCTGTCGGCACCTCCGGGTGGTTTATCCAATGTACCTGAGGCTATTGTGTCGCAAATGCGTTCCCTGGGCTTATCTAAACTTTTTTCTTCCAGGAGCTATTCTTCCGACTTTAATAACTTTCGACAGTCAGACGCTTTGCTCAGCAAGATATCATACGCCAGGTTAACCAACTTGTCCTTATCCTACAATTTGCCTGCTCAGGTTACAAAAAAACTTGGAGCAGGAGCAATCAACGTTTATCTGCGCGGGCAAAACCTTTTCGTATTTACACTTAGCGGAAAATCTTATCCGGGCATCGATCCCGAAACCGGTCCTGTTGCGGTACCACCTTTACGTGCTTTTGTTGGAGGTTTACAATTTTCATTTTAATATCATGACTACAACTCATTTAAATAGATTGCTTTGCTCCGGCAGCAAGAAATCCACAAATTCAGACGTGAAAAACAGGGTGCTTTTTTTCCTTTACCTGTTGATCGCGCTGTTGACAACCGGCTGTAAAAAACTGGTAGAACTTGATCCGCCAAAAACCGAATCTGTACCTTCTGCGGTTTTTGGAACAGATGCCAGTGCCGGAACAGCTATGACCGGGCTTTACGCAAGTCTTATAAATAGCAGTTCTCCGTACACAACAATTGGCTACCTGGGCAGCTTGTCTGCAGATGAGTCTGACCCTACCAATGCCTTTTCTTTTTACTTGCCTTTTGGCACGAATACCTTAACGCCTGATAATGGTAACATACAAAATTTATGGTCTGGCATGTACGCAACAATTTTTCAGGCCAATAGTATAATCGAAAACATTCAAGCCTCCAAGGGGATGAGTGACGCGGTAAAATTGCGCTACACCGGCGAGGCGGAATTTGTGCGTGCGTTGAGCCACTATTACCTTACCAATTTTTTTGGGCCGGTGCCGCTCATTACCACTACGGATGTAAAAACTAACGTAGCCGCGGGTAGATCTGATACTGCTACCGTGTATAAACAAATCATCGCCGATTTGGTTGATGCGCAAAAAAACCTTCCGGTAGACTATACTTCCTACAATAACAGGCGCGACAGGGCCAACCAGGGCGCGGCTGCGGCATTATTGGCTAAGGCGTACATGGCTACGGGTGACAATGCCGGCGCGGAACGCGCGGCCTCGGCGGTTATATCAAATAGTCTGTACAGTTTGCAAACCGGGGGAAATATTGACAATGTATTTTTAAAGGCTAGCCCCGAAACGATATGGGCCATTAACCCCGAAAAGTCAACCGGCCATACCGTTACAACTGATGCAACCTATTATGGAACCAGCAGCCTTTACGGAGCTTTATATGGCCCGGAGTATGTGCTGTTGCCCGGCCTGATCAACAGTTTTGAGTCCGGCGACCTGAGAAAGACCCATTGGATCAATACGTTTAATTATCAGGGCACAGACTATTATTATGGAGCTAAGTATAAAGATTACAACCCCAATTTAAAGCCAAGCGAGTACGATGTTGTTTTAAGGTTATCAGAACAATATTTAATCAGGGCAGAAGCGCGCATTAAGCAAGGGAATATTGCAGGCGCCCAAAGCGATTTAAATATTGTGCGCAGCCGTGCGGGGCTCGGTAATACAACTGCATCAACCAGCCCTCATTGTTGTTATGCGCGAGGTTGGCTTTAATGTTGGTGGTAACCTTAGTTTGGTCATTCACCAATTTCAGATCGGTGATCACATCTTTAACATTACTATATGTGACAGAAAAATTGAACTTGCTTCCTATATTATATCCTAGCCGGTAATTGTCTGTAAAGGAAGGTTTAAGATAAGGGTTTCCATTATTGGCGGCGTAGGCGCTGTTGTTGATAAAAAATGGGTTAAGGTAATTGTAAGGCGGCCTGCCGATGCGCCTTGAATAAGAAAGCGAAAAGGAACTGTTTTTAAGTTTATATCCGGCAACCACGTTTGGAAAGATGTTCAAATAACTGCGTTTAACTATGCTGTCAACTGTAACAGAATTTCCATTAGTATAAGTCTGTTCTGCTCTCAAACCTAATTGAATAGTAAACTTGGCGAATGTTTGCTTGGTGCTTACATAACCTGCCAATACGGCTTCCCGATAAATAAAGTCATTATTTCCTTCATTATTAAGCGGCTGGCCAGCAACACCACTTTGTACATCAAATTCATTATTTATTTTTACATAACTGGCTTTTATGCCTGCTTCTAATATACCTTTATAATATTTTTGTGAATAGTCTGCTTTATAACTGTATATGTGCGATAGCGTGTTGCCGCTCTGTAGCAATTGCTGCAAAGGCGATGAAGCAATACCCTGTTCATTAAAAGCTAACAAACTCAAATTGTTGTCATTGTTATATTTAAATATACCACCGTCGGCATCCATGCTGATCTCCTGATGCTTTACCGAGTCAATCACAACCTTGTAGTTAACATTAACATTGCCTCCTATACTCCTTCTTGGATCAGTTGAAACACTATACCGGGAAGAATCTTTGTTTGTGGCCTTTAAGTTGTAGATACCGGTTTGTGTGTTAATATTGGGGATGCTATAACTATCATATCCGGTAAATAACATGCCTATCACATCATTTTTATTTAGATAATGATCCCAACCCATCCGGATATTTTGACTGTGATAGGGGATGGCATAAGCGATAGAATCCAGTAGACGCTGGTTAATGTCGGTAAGGTAAGTGTTCTTTTGTATTTCCTGCGATTGTTTGCCAATGCCATAACTGTAAGTGCCAAAAATATAATTGTTACCGCTTCGATAGTTTAATCCCGCTGAAATATCATTGTTTGAAAAATATTTCCAGCCGTGCCCGGCAGTCAAACTTAAATAGGCATCATAACCCGGTTTGTTGCGTTTGAGGGTTTTAATGTTGATAATTCCGCCATTGCCCTGTGCATCAAACTTTGCCGATGGATTATAAACAACTTCTATCTTACTAATACCTGTAGGCTGTGTACTGTTTAGCAAATTCATCAACTCATTTCCATTTAAGTGCGTTGGTTTACCATCTATATTAATGGTTACGCCTTTGCCTTCCAGCACAATCTCATTTTGGTTAATAATATTTACTCCTGGTATCTTTTTTAAAATGTCGGCAGCGTTCATTCCAGCTTTAGGGCTTCCATCCACATTAACCACCATACGGTCAAACTGCTGCTCAATAAGTGGTTTTTGAGCCTTGATGACTACTTCACTCAAATCCTGAGTTTGCGGTTTTAGTTTAACAACCACGGCCCCTGTATTTATGATATTTACCTTATAAGGTAAAAAACCGATATGGGTAATATATAGATAAGCTTCTGTATTGTTGATCGTTATTTTGAAATTTCCTGTACTATCGGAAGTGGTACTACCGATCCGTTTGTTGCTTTTATAGTCGAATACAGAGATCGTAGCACCGGCCAGCGGCATATCGGTTTCTGTATAGATGGTACCCTTAACCTCCTTTTGCTGCTGTGCCAACAGCAATACCGGTAGCAATAGCAGGCTAAATAGGCAATTTAAAAAGTACATATTTTTCATGTGATCCGTATTGATGACATGAAAGTATTACGCTGATAAAAAGTAAAAGAACAAAATCTTTAAAAGAGTTAAAAAGCGTTGCCAGGGCGTATTTTTCATCTGCAAAGCGGTTGCAGATGAAAAATGCCCGTTTGCAGACAACCATCCAAGTCACGAGGATTATGTAATTGTATTAGCTGCCAATAAGTTATTTTTGAGTTATGAAGCCAAAGCTGTTGTTGCTGTCTGTATATTTTATTGCATTTTACCTGTTTACTGATTTTAACTGGCAGATAAATAATTATCTAAATGGGTATGGTATGTACAGGTATTTGCAATATAAGCGTGGGATAGTTTCGGAGTTTTCGAGTATATTTTGCTTTTTGCTGGGTGCCATTGTTGCCTATTTTAATTTCACTGAGTTTTTTTACAAACGGAGGCTAAAAGGTATATCTGTGATGGTATACTTACTGCTTGCCATACCTATAATGATTGTCTGCCGGTATCTGGTGCAGGAAGTATTGGTGTATCGTATTTGGGGCTTTCACAACTATAGTGAAAACATGCGTCAGCCTTTAAGATATTTCTTGGATAACATTTATTTTAACATTTATTACAGTGGGTTCGGCGTAGTGTTTTTCTTTATACAATATTCTGTTTACAATCAAAAAAAGGAAAGCGAATTGATGTTGCAGAACCGAAATGCCCAGCTGTCTTTTTTGCGTTCGCAGATCAATCCCCATTTTTTATTTAACAGCCTCAATAACGTTTACACGCTGGTTTACCAGGGCTCGGCAAAAGCCTTGCCGTCTATTAGCAAGTTGTCCGAATTATTACGCTATATGCTTTACGAAAAAGTGGAACTGGTACCCTTAAATAAAGAGGTACAGTATTTACTTAATTATATCGATCTGCAACTGATGCGTTATAATTTTGAACCTGCAAAACAAATCAATATCCATGTTCCTCCTAATAGCAAGCTGCTTATAGCGCCCTTAGTACTCATTCCCTTTGTTGAAAATGCGTTTAAACATGGTGATCTGAAAGATACGGAGCAACCATTACTGATAGATTTATCTGTGGAGGAAGATCAGTTAAATTTTACGATAGTTAATAAAAAGAGTAATTTTAATAAAGATGAGGCGGGTGGTATCGGGCTTGATAACGTGAAAAAGCGTTTAATGTTAATTTATGAAGCTAAGCATCAATTAAATATAGAGGAAACAGCAGATTTGTTTACGGTTAACCTTAGTATTAAAATACATGAATAAAGGCAGGAAAATCAATTGCATGGTAGTGGACGATGAGCCACTGGCTTTGGAGTTGTTGGCAGATTATATCGCCAAAATACCCGGACTAAATTTAATTGGAAGCACATCTGATGGATTAATGGCACTTGGCCTGGCCAAGAGTGATGAGGTTGACCTTGTGTTTTTAGATATGCAAATGCCTGAATTAAATGGCCTCCAATTTATGAAGATTTTGCAAAGGCGCTGTATGGTAATTATTACCACAGCCTACAGCGAATATGCACTTGACGGATATGAATACCATGTTATTGATTATCTACTTAAACCGATCACAATAGAACGATTTATGATAGCGGTTGAAAAAGCACAGCTGCATTTTTACGGCATACTACAGAAGCAAGAAGCTATTGTTACGATGATGCCGGTGACGGTAAATTATATTTTTATAAAAAGCGATTACCGGATTGTTAAAGTCAATCTCGATGAAATTTACTATCTGGAAGGTGCAAGAGATTACGTAATTATTCACACAATGGCAGGTCAGACAGTTACACAGCAAAGTTTGAAAAGCCTGGAAGAACTGTTGCCTGCAAACCTGTTTGTGCGTGTTCACAAATCATATATTATAGCTTTGGCTAAAATTAATTTTATTGAGCGAAGTAGAATCTCTATCAATCAGCAATTAATTCCTATTAGCGACACGTATAAAGATAAAGTTGCGGTTTTAACTAATAAAACAATTGCTCTTTAAAAGCTCCATTCGTTTTTCCGGAAAAATAAAAGAAGCTATAAAATAGTATGGTTTGTAAGCGGCCGCGCTAAAGAAAAATGCCAATACAACACATCGTTTTATTCTATACTTCTTAATAGTCTAACTATTTATATTAGCCTGTTTCGCATTTTCAAAACTAAGCGAATAAGCTGCAAGTATTACTTTTATTTTGTTGACCGAGGCTGTTTTACTTTTTTTTGGAGGTAAAGCATTGGTTTCCTTTAGCTATATTTTGCAGCGTTTTATCCGTGTTTTACAAGCATGAAATTTCTGATCATTAACTCATAAAATAAATAAAAAACTTTACCGTTTAAGGTTTGTTGCTTGTTGTAAATATTTGATAAACAAATAATAAACTATGAAATACTTAAAGTTAGCACCCCTGGTGCTGTTAATAGCCGTTTTAACCCAAAGTTGTGTAAGTAAAAAACAGTACACCCAGTTGCAAAGTGATTATGGCAATTTGCAAACTGCCAATCGCGATCTTACAGCTAAATATCAAACTACCGAGTCTGAACTTTCGGGTTCAAGGAGCAGGGTTACGA
Organism: Mucilaginibacter gracilis; assembly: GCF_003633615.1. Lineage (NCBI taxonomy): Bacteria > Pseudomonadati > Bacteroidota > Sphingobacteriia > Sphingobacteriales > Sphingobacteriaceae > Mucilaginibacter > Mucilaginibacter gracilis. Next base: position 2,971,845 of record NZ_RBKU01000001.1, read on the forward strand.
GCCTTGAAGAGCAAATTGCACAACAAAAAGCGAGTTTGGCATCGTTGCAATCGGCTTTGGATAAGTGCTTAACATCTGGAAGCCAAGGAAATACCAATATATCTAAACTAGTTGATGAGATCAACTCGTCTAACAAATACATTCAACATCTGGTAAACGTTAAAAATACCAGCGACTCGTTAAATATGGTATTAACCAATAATTTAACCCGGTCGTTAACATCCGACGAAGCAAGAGATGTTGATGTAAAGGTGCTTAAAGGAGTGGTTTATATTTCACTTTCGGATAATATGCTTTATAAATCTGGTAGTTATGAAATATCCGACAAGGCCGGTGCTTCGTTGGCTAAAATAGCTAAGATCATTACCGATTATAAGGCCTATGATGTGCTGATTGAAGGTAATACAGATAATGCGCCTATTAAGCAGGTAAATATCCGTAATAACTGGGATTTGAGCGCGCTAAGGGCATCGTCGGTTGTGCAGGCATTGCAAAACAACTATGGGGTTGATCCTAAACGTTTAACCGCTGGTGGCCGTGGCGAGTATAACCCTGTTGCTGATAATGGTACCGATGGTGGCAAGGCCCAAAACAGGCGCACGCAAATTATCATCACTCCAAAACTCGATCAGTTTATGGATTTGATAGGCAAACCACCGGCTCCAAAAGAATAATTTTAATTTAGAAAATACGCGTGTCCGCGAAATATTGATAAGAGTAAGCAAGCACGTAAAAACACAAATTAAATAGCGGCATATTTAATCGTGCCGCTATTTAATTTGTGTTTTTGCGTGCTGTTTTTTTATGCCAATACCTCAACCAACTTTTTGTTCAGTTTATAGTCTCTTATACGTTTTATCAAACAATACCCTTTAATGCAACGGCCAATCATGTTGCTTAAAGCACTGCTACTCGGCGTCTATCACCATTTTTTGTACTGCAAAGGTATATAGATGTGTTTTGTTATCTGTTTAACCTAATCAAATAGCCGTGGGGATGCGGGTTTCTTCAATCATTCAAATTTTGTTTTAAATAAATTGATACCTCTGGTTTAGTGATGGTTTTGCCAAATACAACTATATGGACGAATGGCTAATCGTCATCATCCTTTTTTTTCTTTTCGAGAATAACAAATGCACTACGACGAGGGGCAGGCATAACAGAATTTTCGCCCTTTACCGATTTCCAGATTACTTCGTTTAAAACCAGGTCGGGCACGGCATCTTCTTTAGTTAGGTTAAAAGATTGTGAGCGTTTACTGCTGCCGTTGCTGGCCACATTCCGTTGCTCCAAATTAACCTGTGCCGGTTTTGCAATGTATGGCGAAAAATCGGGCTTGTTGGTAAAGCAATCAAATAGGGGTACGGCAGATGCATCGTACTGGCTCATCGGCGGAAGCCCAAGTATAAGTTCGATGGTGCGCAATACGCCCGATGTTGAATACATTTGATGAATAGCAGCATTACGCTTTACGTATGGCCCTGCCACAAATACGGGTGAACGGTGTGCATCCACATGGTCTGACCCATTTTGCGCGTCGTCTTCTAAAATAAACACAACCGATTCTTTCCATATCGGGCTCTTCGAGAGGTGTTCAATAAAAAGCCCGATAGCTAAATCATTATCGCCAACGGCAGCAATAGGCGATATGGCACCCTTTTTTTGCCCGCTTGTATGGTCGTTTGATATACGGATGGTGTTAAACTGAGGTACAGCGTTAGCTGTAAGCAAGGAGTCAAAATCATGTGCCCAAACTGCCTCACGTTTTAAATCTTTAATTTGGAGATCAAAGCCCGGCGATTGCTCGCAAAAGTGCCCTTGTAATGCCTTAATGTTGGGTTTGCCATCGTCAACAAATTCGCCGTAGGTGCGGTAACTAATGCCGGCTCTTTTGCAATAGTCCCATATATACCCATCGCGCGGGTCGCCAATCTTACGGGTACCTTCCGAGTCATAGTTACCTCCACGGCCGCCATAGCTTGTTGGCCAGGTTTTTTCAATAAAATCGGTAGCGTAGGCAGCAGTACTCCAGTTATGGCCGTCGGCACTAACTTCGGCATCAACATAAAAATTATCGAGCAACACAAACTCGCTTGCAATAGCGTGGTGGTTTGGCGTAACTTTTTTACCAAAAATACACAAGCTGGTATCGCCGTTTCCTTCGGCCATGTCACCTAAAACCTGGTCGTAGGTGCGGTTTTCTTTAATAATATAAAAAACGTGCTTAATGGGCGATTTTTGATCTCTCGTTCTTGGTATCGGGTTTCCTTCTTCGCCGGGCGCCAGTGCTGCAATCTTGTCGTTAAAAGGAGTGTTAAGGTAAACCTGTTTGGTATAAGCTTTAAGGTCCTGGGGCGTAGGCGCGTCTATTATTGATAGCGTGCCTTTAAATAAGCCGCCAATGTATTGTTCTTTTGTATTGGTTGCGCCCTTTTTATAGCCACTGTTATCGGTTTTTTTAATTGGTTTTGGTCCATTGGGGTTAGCCATTGATGTAAAACCTTTACCGTTTGCAACTAAAATTTTATTGCCCAGTGTTTTTAAGTTTGTAGGATACCAGCCAACAGGTATAAAACCCAAACTTTGGCTGCTGCCCGGCTTTGATACATCAAACACAGCAAGGCAATTATTATCGGCGTTGGCTATGTAAAGTGTTTTTTCGTCTGCCGATAGTGCTAAACCGTTAGTAGTTGATCCGGTAAGGGTGGTTGGGTATAATGCTGTTGAAATTAATTCGACAGTGTTACCAGTCACGGTATTAATAACCGAAACCGAATTGTCGTTTGCATTGGCAACAAACAAAACGGTACCCTTTTTATTTAAAATTAGCTCATTAGGGTGGTTGCCGGTTTTTATATAGGTTAAAGCGTTGGTAATGGTGTTATAACAAGCTACTTCGTCGCCGCCCCAAATGGAGATGTATAAAATCTTTTCATCCGGCGAAAGCACGCAACTGTATGCTTCGGCAGGCAGCTTAACTTGTTTTAAAACTTGGCGGCTTATGGGGTCTATCACATATAAGCTGCTGTCTTCCTTGGTAACGGTATATAAACGGTTATCGCTTTTGTTAACCGTAATACCGGTGGCGCAAATTTTATTTTTAGGCCAGGGCGCTCCCAACTTTATAGTATCGGGCTTACCAAGTTTGTTGTTTTGAATTTGAAAGGTTAGTATACAATTATCGTTACCGCCCGATGCGTAAATTTTCTTTTCGTCGCGACTGAAAGCCAGGCCATACCAGGCTTTACCCATTACCATTTCGTCAAGTTGTTTTTCGTTTTTCGGATCAATGAGTTGCAGCGATTGGGTGCTTTGCCCATTGTTGGTAACTGCCAAATACCTGCCTGATAAGGACAATTGTATGTTTAAAGGTAAATCGCCCAAAGGTAAAGCACGACCGGCAGGACTAAGTTTCCAACCGTTTGGCAATAAAACCTGATTTGTTTTTTCTATTTTACCGGGTACTTGTGCCTTTACTAAAAAGCAAGTGGCAGATAGCATTGCTACTAATAGCAACTTTTTTATAACTGTCAGTTTTTTAAATAACATCATAACCTGGAGAAATGGATTGAATAAATATAGCAATAACCCCATACAACCTATACTCTGGTTGCTGCATTTTACGCCAAATAGATAGCCGCAAAAGTACAGGTGCAACAAAAAGGAAATGTTATTACGATGTTAATCAATTATTACCATCGTAACGGAGTCCATGTTATTCACTTTAATTTTAACCGGTGGCCGGGAGGTGTTTTTATAGCCCTTTGTAAATGGTGTTCTCCAGTTTATTAATCATTATGGAGGCTATCAATAGCGGGATAATACCAAGCAGCCCAAAAGAGCAATCTATAAGTCGCCAAAATAGGGGTATACCCCTAATACCACCTGCAATAAAGGCCAGCGGAAAAATAGCAATACAGGCTATCATACCAAATTGTATAACCCATTTATTTTTGAGCGGTTGTTTTAACGGCCCTATAAATAGTAGGGCAAGCATTAAATGTGCAAAAGCAAGCCAATCTGTACCGTAACTTAGGTAGGGGTAAGTTTGGTTTGTTGTTTTTACGGCATGGTAAATTTGGTTTAACCAGTTTTGCATTACAGCCGGGTAGGCGGTGCTGTGTTTAATTAATAAACTAAGTTCGGTCTCTATCGGGAAAGCTGTTAAGCCGCTCAAAGCCAGGCCGGTAATTATTATCCAGATGCAAATTTTAATACGTTTAATGGTTTTGTATATGTAGGTGGTGTTCATTATCAAAATTTAAAAGGTTTGGCAAATAAAGCGGTTACTTTATTATTAAGGCTTTGCGCTGTAGCCGCGTTTACATTAATTAAATAAAAACTTCCGTCGCCATGTGCCGCTTTGCAGCGCCAGGTTAGTTGGTTTATGGTTTGGGTTTTACCATTATCAAACCACCAGGCGGCAAATATTTTGTATGGCCCTTTTTGTAATGTGGCAGTATAAATATTATGGCCGCTTATTTGTTCGGCTTTTACATTTTCCAGGCGGTAGCCGCTGCCTCTCCAGCATATCATAGGGTCATGTTCGGGTGCAAAAAATAGGGTTGGCTTAACATAAATGAGTGCCTCTTTATTCTCAAATTTAATTATACCACCATCTAAGCATGTTTTTTTATATCCTGCCAGGTTTACCGGGGGCGGGGATGTTATCAAACTATCGGCTTTTACAAGCCTGAAAGAGGTAATTACAATAGCCATTAAAAATATAGTATGCAACCACAGGTATTTAACTTCGGTATTTTCTGAAATATGAGCTGCCTCTCTTTGCAATTTTACATGCCCGAAACGCTTAATAAAGGGCGAAGTAACCGTTGTTAACGGCACTATTACGTATAGTAACAGGCAGCCAATACCTACAGCATCATGAAAAAAGGTGCCCGGCATAATTTTGAAAAACACAAGCAGCAATATGCGGAAGAAATTGCAGGCCACATTTAAAGCAATGGTTATTGTAAATACCAAAGCTATATGCCAAAGCCCTAACTGGCGTTTAAGCTTACGCTGATAGAAGCAAAGCGTAAACAAGCAAATAATAAGCGAGGTAACAAGCATATTAAGCCCGGCGCAGGCGGGGTCTACCGAGAATTGGTATTTTGATAGCTGTATTTGGTTACCGGCTGCTATTGCGGTTGTTCCTGCTAAACTTAATACCTGGCTTACTACCTGAGTAAGCCATAGCCTTACCGGAAACTCAAACAGGTGTGTAAAGTGCCCGAATATGGGCGAGATTAACAAAATTAAAAATACAAATGCCGAATTTACTTTGCCTATACTGCATTCAATAAATAGCAAGGCAGCAAATAGCATGGCTATAAATAGCAGTGTATTTACAGGCAATAAAATGGCCAGCCCTATACTTAAAAACGCAGGTAAAGTATACCGCAGCGATAATTGCTCTTTGTTTAGCGTGCATATATAGGGTGCAAGGCCTAAACCCAGGTACACATTACTATCCCACCTAAAGTAGCCCGGTACAAGCCACAATGCTATAATTAGGTAAACCAAACAAAACACAAGGCAGGTGTAATTGCCTTGTGCTTTTTTTAATGCAATGGCTAACATATTAAATTGTTTTGCTCGCCAATTTTAGGTTTGTAAGTGAGCCAGCATATAACTACAAGGGCTACTATAACTATTAGCCATTCGCGCGGCTCGGGTACCGAGCCGGATGATTGCATCGAAGCGTTTTTGAGGCTGTTCTTGCTTTCGTCGATACCGAAGCGTTCATAATCTTTTTTTGTTTCCAGTACAATAAGGCTTGATACCGGCGAAACTACATAAGCTTTTTGGGCCTCATTTATAATATCAGGCTGTATATAGCTACCGCTAAAATAACTTGTGCCCACTTTTTTCATAATATCGTTGTAGGCAAACAGGCGCAGCAAATGGTCGGGAGCGTTTAGGGTAGGGGCACCTTTTGTTTTTTGGATGGCTAATTGCGCACCGTTTAAAACTACCAGGGAATCGTTTTCCTGGTTTTTTACAAACTGGTGCTTGTTTAGCAGGGCCAACAGGTTGGTTTCGGTGCCGCTGGTATAGTTTAGTACTCTCAATTCTTTCAAAGCCTTTAAATACGGACTTGTTTTATCGCCAATATTATAAAACCTGATAGACTGTTTGTGCTTTAAATAATGAGTTAAGCCACTTGCAAACTCGCTGCCATCTAAATCGTTTAAATTAGGTGCCGTTTCGTTACTTTTAGAGATGAGCAAAGCCTTATCTGCATTCGCAATTTCCTGAACAGGGAACAACGTAAAATTCTGATCGGCCATCAACTGGTAAATCTCGTTTAGGTTATCGGCATTAAGCTTTATTAGTTTATCCTGAAATACGTAAACCGGCTTGGTTTTAACTTCATCTAAAATCTGTTTTAGCTCTTCTTTGCTCCAGGCATTGTTAAGGTCAATGTAAATGGCGGTTGGGTCAAAAGTTTCCAACTGTTCACTGTATTGTTTAACCTGGTAGGCGGTATCGGCAAAAGCAAAAACGGCATTAGCAAGTGCAGGCGCGCTAAAAGATACTTCCCAGTCGGGCTCATAATCTCTGTTGGCGCGGTAAACATCAGTGCTGCTTTTTTCAAATTCGGTAGGTATTAATAAATTTTTTGGTTGCTCCGAAAATGATAGTTGCATCGTTTCCAAAGCACCATCGGCTGCTGGGCCCTCAAAATACGGGTTCTCATAAACAAGTCGGTTGCCGGTTTTTTTCAGCGGACTGCTAATGCCTATTTTAAACTTTCGGTTGTCGGTAGAGGTAACGGGGAATATCCTTACGCTTACCGTATTACCTTCTTGCCAGTGGATAACTGACGGGTCGTGCGATTCAACTCCAACAATCTGGTGGTAAGCCGAATCGGCCTTAGCCTTAGTGGTTAATCTTGATTTTTGTTCGGTGCCGTTTATCCACAACGAAAGTGACGAAACAACTGAGCCTTCTGAAAGATGGAACGTGTAAATGGCCTCCTGCTTGCTCCAGGTTGATACCGAATTATTACGGATGGATAGGGTTTTTTCGGTATACGCCATCCGGTATTCGGGGAAAAGTTTAACGTTGCTGATAACACTAACAGTTTCCAGTTCGTCTCCGCTCCATAAGCGTTCTTGTGCATGGTGGCGGGCATCGTACATTGATTTTAGTATCTTGATGCGTTCCTCCTCGTCCAGATTTGGTTTTTTAAACAATAATGTTGCTATTACCACAAACGGATCATGCTCTTTGGGTTGGTCGAAGGAGTGCGAAGGCATACCGCTCCAAAATAGGTTGCCATCCGGGTTGGCGGCATGGTAAACCAGGCCAGCTTTAAGCATACGCTCCGTTAATGACGATTTTTTGATACGTTGGCTAACCAGCACCCAGGCCGGCAATTTAGTGCCATTTAAAGTGCTCTGGTTAAGTATAAGGTTTATTTGTTTGTTGGCTGTATTCCATTTAATTAAGAAGATAGCGCACAACATAACAGGTAGTAAAAAGCCCGATAGCACGGCATATATTACCTTGGCATCCTGCTTTGCGGCTCTTATCACAATAATTGCCGTAACTGTAGTTAGCAGCAATGGTACAAACGTATGTAGTGAAATACCTATGGCAATTATACCTATAAAACTGATGATATAAAGTGGCAGTAAAAAAATGGTGTAATAGGTAAATAACAATAATGCAGCACCCAACAGGCAAAAAACCACGTATTTAAAAATACCCGAGAGTGGTTTATAAAGTGCAACAAACAATAATGTTACGCTCGAAATAAAAAGCCATATGCATAACCAGTTAACCGAATTGTAAAATACAGCCATCTCCCGGTTTAAGGCAAATGCGCTTATAAACCAAAGTATTAACAAAAGTACGGTGTGCTCCAGTTTTCCGTGGGATAGTTTCCACCCGTGCAGCGAAAAGGTGCGGATAAATACGGTGAGCAGATAGACAACCGATAGCAGGTAATTGATAAAAAAAACACCCGAAATTGAGCGATGCTCAAGCCGTGCGGTAGAGGCAAATATAATTGCCGAAAAAATGACCAGTACCAGCCCGGTTGTTGATACGCCGTCTGGCGGAAGGAGAGATTTTAATTTTTTCATATTATTAAAGTACTTTGCATTTCAAAGTTTATGGATAAAAAAATAGGTAACTGTTTTACAAGGTATTAATTGACTGATTTGGCGTTCGTTTCATGTTGTAAATTTATAAAAGTACTTTTATTTTCAAAGTAAATAATTAAAAATAGTTATTCCAAATTTATTTGTGTTTAAATGAGCAGGCTAGCCGTGGGGTACCGTTTTAAATAATTTATGATTAAACAAGCAGAAAATAATTAACCATTATAACAACATTGTGGCTTTTACGTTATACTTCACAATCCCGCTTTATTTAATCTATTGTAACAGTCTATGAAAAAAATATATACTTATCAGCAGTTGTTTTTGCTTTTTTTGCTGGTTTCGGTATCTGTATTTACATCTTGTAAAAAAAAGAATAACGACCCTGCACCCGCTACACCAATAGCTACTCTTGGTCTTTATGAGTATGCAAGCGGGGTTAATAAAAGGATATTTATTGTGGTATCAAAGGTGGGTACTAAAGATACTACTTTTGTTGGTGCATTTGATACGGGATCTACCGGCATGACGATGGATGCTCATGGCCTGATACCCGATGCCATGATAACCAGCTCGGGCATAACCTTTACCGGCGATTCGGTAGTTACCAACGGCATTACCATTAAAGGCCGGCAACTAATAATGGCCTATGGCGATAACATAAGCTCCACTAAAGAGTATGGTTACCTGGCATATGCAGCCATAAAACTCGGCGATTCGCGGGGGCAGATTACAACCAAGCGTATACCGTTTTTTTTATACTACAAAATTGTTGACCAAACAGGCTACGTATATCAGGCGCACTCGAGCGATGTTTTTGGCGTGGGCCCGGGCACCAGTTATGCAAGCACTTTAATAGCTAGTCCGCTAAGTTATTTTGATATACCCAGTGGTGTAACCAACGGCTTTAAGCTGGCCACGCTTACCAGCGGTGGCTTTAATTCAACGGGTACTTACATGGCCGGTTTATTAACTATCGGCCTCATCCCGTCCGATCTTACTTCATCCGGTTTTATTATGCACCCGCTTACTTATTCAAGTTCGGGCGGGTACTCGGCAAATATATCGGCAACTATCACGTACAGCGGCAAAACTATCGACGGACAAATACTGTTTGATACCGGTACGCCATCAGTTACAGTTATTGAAGATAAAACCGCTTCCGCAATTGGCAATTTGCCTGCAAACACATTGGTATCAATAAAAACGAATATGGGTTTTACCTATTCGTACTACACAGCAAGTACCGCCAATTTAACCGAAATACAAAACCCCAATAATACCGGCGATTACCGTACTATTTTTAGCCTCGACTTTTTTATCAGCAACGAATATTTAACCGATTACACCAACCACCAGATAGGTTTAAAAAATAATTGATATACCGCAGTTACTAAACCGATCTTTTGTTTACTTCGGCCGTCATTTTAAAAGTAAGCAGGGCCAATACGCCCACCACAAGCACAATAGCAACCCAAATTGCCCACTGAGGTATGGTAAAAGGGGGTTTGCTCGCTGTAACAAGATGTGCCGGATTAGCGATTATACCTGTATACGCAATAACCGGTAACTGTTGGTGGAGGCTATCGGTAAAGGCATTCAAATCGTATTGCGGTGCCACGGCTGTGCTATCGCCAAACAAAAGGTGGTATTGCTGGCTTTTTTCCAGATAGCAAATAAGCCATTTGTTTAACTGTAAAGCCTTTACTGATTGAACAATTATCGCCGGATTGTCATCGTTTAAAATCTGTATCTTAATTACTTTGGTCTTAGCCGATAAATTAAGCAGCGGTGCTGATAGCGAAGTGATCTCAGTTTCATTAACAAGCGACTCTTCGCCATTATTTACCTGGTAAATACGCACTTTACGTTTATAATACTTAGCACCTGCAATTTGTAATTTTAGTTGATTAATTTGATAAGCTTCATCAAACTTAACGGTGATGTAACTTATCTTATCACTATCTTTTTGGGAGAAACTGCTGCCTTCGATTGGGGTATAAGTTGGCGAATGTATAATTTGCTTTTTATCAATACCAACATTAACAATGGCTATACCATCTTTATTTTTATGATTTACGTCGATCTTAAAATAACGATAATTGCTGAAAGGAATATCGAAACTTTGCTGATATGTTGCGTTATGAGCTGCGTTAGGTGTTGCTAATTCAATGTTTTCCTTTATTGCATACCAATGCTTCAAATCGTCGCTGCCGGATAGGTTTATTGTACGGCTCACCGCCGTATTACGGATAGTGATGGCTAATGAATTTATGGCAAAGCGATTAACGTTTTCGGCTATAAAAATACTTGCCGTGTCTGTTTGCGGTTTATATTTTGTTTGCGGAAAAGTTACAAAATCTTTCTTAGCATCAATAGGTAGCTGGTCGCCAAAAATGAAAGTAACGGTTTTTCCATTGGCGTCGTTTATCCGTATATCGGCCAAATCGGGTTGGCATTTTGCTATTAACGATGGCAACAAAGCAATTTTATAAAACCCCGCCGAATCTACTTGGGGTAGGTTAGCGCGGTATTTAAATGCTTGTTGCGCACAAAGGAAATTAAAAATTAAAACCAGCAATAATGTTAAAAAGCCTCTATTCATTTGGTTGTGGTTTAGCATCTTCAACAATAATTTTTTTAACTTTTTGATACATGAACGATATGATGAGTAACAATACCCCCAGGCAAAAGAATGCCGCAATTTTGCCCGCAGGCGGAATATTCTGAATGTCGAAAACAAACAGTTTAACTAATGTAATTGTAAATAAGGTTAACGATACAATACGCAAGGTTCTAACTTTGTTGCGCATACCCAACCACATCAGCGCGAACGATGCCAGTCCCCAAAGTATGGGCAAACCAACCTTAATATAGTTGGTTTCCATATTATTGATAGTGGTAGCTCTGGAATAAAATAGCTCATTGTTAGCCAAACAAACTTCTAAACTCAAAAATAGTACAATGGCTGCCGATAGTACCCAGGTTATCATATCTACCTCGGGTATATGCTCTTTGGCTATCATTGCCAACTGATAAAATAGCAACCCAACAAATACAAAACCTAACCAATGCGCCGCAAAATGCATAGCGGATATTTTACCATCCACCAATATGCTGTACTGTACATCAAAAAACTGTGGGCTAAAGGCCAGGTAAACTGTTATGCACATCGCCAATATAGCTGCGCTTATGCGCCAATTGAGTTTTATTGCAGGTAGTTTTTTTGATAGTAAATAAAACGCGTAAACAAATGCCGGCGCATAAAGCATCAGGTACAAATTATTTAGGGCCGTATTAGGATACCGGCTTAAAAACTGATGGTTAATTTCAAAAAAGCCACTTAAAAACAGCAATACTAATGCTGTGTATTTATAAAGGTTAATGCTTATTTGTACATTATAAATTTCTTTGTTTTCATCTTTAGCTATCAAGGTGGCCAAAAGGCACGAACTAACCGATACCACCAGCGTAGTTATAAAGCCTTTATTGGCAATAACGCTAAGTGCCAAAGTGGTTGAACCGTAAACATTTATCCAATCCATCAATAAGCTTAACAGCATAGCTATCCATATAATTAACGAAGTAAATTTCATTAACTCAATTTTTGATTTTTGGTACAGCCAGTACAACAACACAGTTTCGGCAGCCCAAAACAAAGTGATATTATGGCCATGTAGCTGTATTGGCGCAGTGAGGGATAAAAAAGTTAGCGTTATGCCAATAAGCAGGTAAATGATATTGGCATCTGCTTTTTTATTTTTAAATAATATGTATGATAGTACCAGGTTTATGCCACCCAAACCTGCCGAAAATAATCCGCGTAATTCAGGGTGTTGCATTGCTGTGAGCAGGTATAGCCCTGCGCCAAAATACAAGCCGGTGTTCACCAGTAAAATTGTAAAATCGGATGCGATGAAGGTTTTGTTTTCTTTTACATTATTGGCAACGTTAATGCCAAAATAAAGCAGGTATAATATGCTGGTGTATAAAAAACAGGTTGTGTTAGCCGCGTTGGGCAGGGTATAAATAACAGCTGCGCAAACCAGTATGGTTAATACAAATGCGGTAATATTTAATATACGCCATAGCTTGTTATAGGCAATAACCAACAGACCGGTATTTAAAATGATGATGTAGATAAACAAGGCGTGGTAATTGGCTTGATTGCCGCTTACCATAAACGGACTGCTTAGGCCACCCAGCAAAGCTATTACGGCAAGCTCTTGCTTATTATAAAGTAGCGATAAGGCAACTGCAAAGCAGGTAATAACAATGAGTATAATAAACGATGTAGTTTGACTAAACAAATGGAACTGGTGATAGGCCAGCGTTATAGTAAAATATAAAACGGCAAGCCCACCGCCAACCAATACCGAACTAAACGACCGGTAAGAATTGCGCATAGCATGAGCCAGGCCAATTAGTATACCGCCGCAAAGCACGCCAATGCCTACACGCCCAACCGGGCCAATCCAGTTATTATCAATTGCGTATTTAACAAAAAAGCCAATTGCCAGTACCAATATGGCTATGCCAATTTTATTAATTAAGTTTTCGCCTATAAACTTCTCCAAATCGGGGTGTTTGTCAAAAAAAGATAGTTCTGGTTCCGGATGCTGATATTGGGGTGGTGGCGTGTCCGACGCCATTATCGGCCTTTTAATAACGGAGGTAGGGGCGGCAATAACTTTTTCATGCCGTTCAATAAATTCCGCAGGTACGGGTTTTATTGGGGGGGCTGCGGGTTTAGGCGTCTCAGGTATTTTATCTGTGACAACCACATTCGGCCTTTCGGTAACTGGCGGCGTATATGGCTTTGGGTTTTCAACAGTGGGAGGCTTGGTTTGTATACTTTGCTTAACCAGTTGTTGCAGACTCAGTATTTTGTCTTGCAGTTCGTTAAGTTTCTCATTGTAGCTGTTTTTTTGGGTAAACTGAACGATGAGTATCACCAGGAGCAGCAGCAAAATAAATACATCCATTTTTTAAATGTTAAGATTGATAAATATAAGCAAATATGAATGCTATGCAATTTGGGCGATTGGCATATCCCTGATTACGAAAACCCACGTGCCGCCTTTCACAAATTTTTGCAATCTGTACATTCCTGCCTTGGCGAATTATTTACTTTTATTGACGAAGAGAATAAAAGGTTAGGCTATATTTTTGCAAAGGTTGTTGAAATACCTAAGGCACGCGTGGAGGGGCCTGTTGAAAGTTTTTATCCTAAGCCGGCGAAACTAAGCTTAGGTCGCTCGTTAAATACGATCATCAACCGGTTTTAGACGGTGCTTAGAGGCAAGTAGATCACCTTATCAGAGATATTTGGGTAAATGGTAATTTACCAATAGCCAGTTACCAAATTAACAGTTAAGCTTATTTTTTGGCAGCACCCAAAACCACTACACCTGCAACAATTAAAATGCCACCGGCGTAGGGTGGCCAGTTAACGTTATGTTGGCGATCGGCAGATATTTGTAAGGGACCAACGTCAACTACTTTCTCTTTGCGTGTGTAAGTAAATCCTGTCCAAATGAGCATCACCGCTCCTAAAACTATTAACGATATGGCAAGTACTTTCATATGCTCAAAAGCATTTAACGGGTTAATTGTTTGTTTTATTCTTTAAGTAGATGTGGTTTAATGGCCTTTTTCCATATATCGTAACCATCGCGGTTCATGTGCAGCATATCGGCAACAAAAAGTTCTGGTTGGGGTTTGCCTTCTTTATCAACCATTTTATCAAAAATATTAACATAAACCACATTTTTTTCGCTGGCTAAAAAGGCTTTTATCAGTTTGTTGGCATCAATCACTTTTTGGATATACTTCTGGCGCGAAGGGCTTGGTTTAATAGAGATATAAACTATAGGCACCCCCGGCATTTGGGCGCGGATATGTTTATATAACCTTAGCGTTCTGTTAAAAATAGTATCGCCATTGTTTATGGGGCTCAATACATCGTTTTCGCCAACGTAAAGCACAATTTGTCGTGGTTTGTAATTAAAAATCAGGTCGTCGGCATAATAAATAATATCGTTTATTACTGCACCGCCAATGCCGCGGTTAAGTGCGTGGTATTGCGCAAATGTATATTCCACATCGTCCCATTTACGTATAGACGAACTACCCACAAACAGCACCGGATGCGCGGGTGCTTTGTACATTTTATCAAAATTTTTAATGGTTTGCACGTCGTCCCAATAGTCATGTTTACTTTGGGCGTTTACATGGTTAGTAAGCAGTAATAATGAGGTTGCTATAATGAGGTATCTCCGCATAAGGGGCTTAAAAAAAATCGTGGTCAAGGTAGTATTTTATCTTTCAAACCAGCCATAAAAATGTTTCTTTTTCAGTTTGGGGTATTTTTTTACAGTTGTAAATAGGCTGTTATTGCTAATTTTTTTCTGCCGACTGTCCGTTAAAAGTTGCGTAAATATATTATAGTTTTCAAATAAATATTTTTTCAAAATTGCTTTTTTATTTAAAAAATTAGCTAATTTCCATCACAAAATCCAACCCCACATGTCATCATTTAAAAGCTCTCTTTTTAGTAAAGCGAGCATTTTGCCTGCAATTTTGTTTCTGGTTTTAGTAGGCTTAGTTGCGTATTCGTTACAGCACCGGGCAGCCCAAACTATGGTTGATAGTTCGTTTAGTAAATACATCGAGTCGTACACCTCGGGTATTATTTCTAAAGAAAGCACTATCCGTATCCGCCTTGCCGATAAGGTGCAGGGTACCCATGTGCAAAACGAAACACTGCCTAACGGCGTTTTCGAAATTTCGCCTGCGGTAAAAGGCAAGGCTTACTGGGTTGATGCACGCACCATTGAGTTTAAGCCGCAAAAAAATTTGGATGCAGATAAGCAATACACTGCCACTTTTAAGCTGGGCAAGGTTATAAAAGTTGCCCAGCACTACCAAACTTTTGTGTTTTCGTTCCAAACTACCAAGCCCGATTTTACCGTTACTTTTACCGGCTTGCAAACTGCAACCCGCACCTCAGCCGATCAGATGAAACTTGACGGCGTTATCCAAACCGCCGATGACGAAAAAAACGAAACGGTAGAAAAACTGATAAACGTGAGTTACAGTTCAGCGGTACATATTAGCTGGCAGCATAACAGCTATACCCACACTCATAACTTTACTATTGATAAACTGCAACGTTTACCAAATACCATAAACCCGCTTACCGTAACCTGGGACGGCAGCAGCCTGGGGTTGGATAAAAAGGGCTATCAAAAATTTGAGATACCCGCCATTGGCGATTTCCGCGTGCTGGATATTAAGGCCGTTCAGGATCAGGAACAATATGTGCTTGTTCAGTTTTCGGATGCGATAATGATAGGGCAGGAGCTAAACGGGCTGATAGGCATTAGCAATACCACCGAGCCTGCCTACACCATTGAAGGCAGCACGGTAAAGGTTTACACCACCGAGCGGTTAGATGGTAATTATACCGTTTTTGTAAACCAGGGCATCGAAAACATTGCTCACAAAAAAATAAAGAAAAATTATACCGCCAACGTATTTTTTGAAAACAAACTGCCTGCCGTTACCATCCCCGGCAAGGGCGTAATATTGCCAAGTTCGGGTAAATTGCTGATGCCTTTTGAGGCCGTTAACTTAAACGCGGTAGATGTTACCATTATTAAGATATATGAAGATAATGTACCCCAGTACTTTCAAAATAATGATATTAACGGCGATAACGAATTGCGCCGCGTGGGTAAACCCATTGTACAAAAAACCATTAGGTTAGATGGCGATAAAACGGTTAACCTCAATAAAAAAACGCGTTTTATGCTTGATATTGATAAATTGTTCCGCGCCGAACCGGGGGCAATTTACAGGGTAATTATTGGTTTCCGCAAACAGTATTCGTTATACAGTTGCAAGGCAGGCGGCGCCGCTGTTAAGCCTGATAGCGAAGAAGATAGCGAATATTATGGCGGCGGCTATGGTAGCAGTGGCGGCAACGTGAGCGACGAGGACGATGATTTTTGGTCGAGATATGATAGCTATTACCCATCCGGCTTTAACTGGGCCGATAGGGATAACCCCTGTACCGATTCGTACTACAACAAACAAAAATGGGCCACGCGCAATATCATCGCATCAAACATTGGCCTGGTTGCCAAGCGCGGCACCGATAACAGCATGGTTGTTATAGCTACCGATATTTTAACGGCACAACCCATTGCCGGTATTGAGCTCAATCTGTTGGATTATCAAAAACAGATCATCGCCAAAGTAACGTCCGATAACTACGGGCTGGCTAAGTTTGATTTGAAACGCAAACCCTACCTGTTAGTGGCTAAACGCGGCGATGAACGTGGCTATTTAAAGCTTGACGATGGAAGTTCGTTACCGCTAACGCGCTTTAATGTTGGTGGCGAGCAGGTACAAAACGGTATAAAAGGTTTTATATACGGCGAACGCGGCGTATGGCGCCCGGGCGATAGCATTTATGTGTCGTTTATTTTGGAGGACAAACAAAATAAGTTACCTGCCGACCATCCTGTTGAACTCAATTTTTACAACCCGATGGGGCAGTTGTACAGTACCGTAACGCGCACAAACTCGGTAGATGGTTTTTACAGTTTCCACCTGGCCACCCAAACATCCGATGTTACCGGCAACTGGACAGCCAAGGTGAAAGTTGGCGGAGCCACTTTCGAAAAAAATATTAAAATAGAAACCATAATGCCTAACCGCCTAAAGCTTAACCTAAGCTTTGGTAACCAAACCCAATTAACCAAGGGGCAAAATACAGGTGGCATGCTCAATGCCAAATGGTTATTTGGCGGCATAGCGCAAAATTTAAAGGCCAAGGTTGATGCTTATCTGTCATCACAAAAAACAACTTTTAAGGATTTTGAAGGTTACGACTTTGACGACCCTACACTTAATTTTGATACCCAGGTGCAAAACGTTTTCGACGGGCGTTTAGATGCCGAAGGCAACACCAAAATAGATGCCGATATTAATGTAGAAAAGCAAGCACCCGGCCAGCTTAAAGCTAACTTTATGGTTAAGGTTTTTGAGCCCGGAGGCAACTTTAGTATTAACCAGGTTAGTATGCCATATAACGTTTACCCTGGCTACGTAGGCATTAAAGCCGAAAAGGGTAATGCCCTTTCGGGGATGCTTTATACCGGCCAGCCGCATTATTTTGATGTTGTAGATGTTGATACCAAGGGCAACCTGATGCTGGGTCAGCGCAAGGTACAGGTTGAACTTTATAAAATTAAATGGAGCTGGTGGTGGGATAATACCGGGAATACCGTAAGCAATTTTACGCAGGATAAATACAACAAACTGGTTAGCACGGCAACCATCACACTGGAAAATGGCCGTGCTAAATGGGGCCTCAAAATTAACGACCAGGATTGGGGCCGTTACCTCATTAAGGTTAAAGACGATGTAACCGGCCACAGCACAGGCAAAATTGTTTACTTCGATTGGCCTAATTACGCGCAGCGTTTACAGCAGGATAACCCTACCGAAGCATCAATGCTTTCGTTCACATCAAGCAAACCGAGTTATACCGTGGGCGAGGATGCCGTGTTAACCATACCAACGCCAGCCAATGGCCGTGCACTTATCAGTTTTGAAAACGGTACACGGGTTTTAAAAACCGATTGGATAAATACGCAAAAAGGCGAAACCCAATATCATTTTAAGGTTGACGAAACTATGGCGCCCAACGTGTTTGTTAACGTTACGCTGCTGCAACCGCACTCGCAAACCGTTAACGATTTGCCTATACGCATGTATGGCGCAATCCCACTATTGGTTGAAAACCCGGCCACCATATTAAAACCCGTTATTAATATGCCCGATAAGATACGGCCCGAAACACGGTCGGCCATTACCGTGTCCGAAGCATCGGGCAAGGAAATGACTTATACTGTGGCTATTGTTGACGAGGGTTTACTGGATATTAGCAACTTTAAAACTCCCGACCCGCATTCGGCATTTTACGCGCGTGAGGCTCTGGGCGTAAAAACCTGGGACTTGTTTGATTACGTAATAGGAGCCTTTGGCGGCGACCTGGAACGTATTTTAAGCATAGGTGGTGATGCCGGAGGGCGGTCGCTCAACAAAAATATATCGGTAAACAGGTTTAAGCCTGTGGTTAAATTTATGGGTCCGTTCCATTTAGCCGCCGGCCAAACAAAAACACATCCTTTTACGCTGCCGCAATACATAGGTTCGGTTAAGGCCATGGTAATTGCCGGGCACAAGGCCGCCTATGGCACTGCCGATAAAGTTGTTGCTGTTAAAAAACCGTTAATGATACTCGCTACCCTGCCTCGCGTTTTGGGCCCCGGCGAAAAGATACAGTTGCCGGTAACCGTTTTTGCTATGGAAAACAATGTGCGCACAGTTAACATCCAAATACAATCGAACGCGTTTGATAACCTGGGTGGCAATAATTCGCAAACCATCAATTTTGATAAACCTGGCGAGCAAATGGTAACGTTCGATTTAACGGTGAAAAACTTTATTGGCGTAGGCAAAGTGCACGTAATTGCACAAAGCGGTAACGAAAAAGCAGCCTTTGATGTAGAACTAAATGTGCGCAACCCTAACCCGCCCATCACCCAAATTATTGACAAGGAACTTGCTCCCGGCGAAAGCTGGAACGCCGCTTACAACGCCATAGGTGTAACCGGAACCAATAAAACTACAATGGAAGTTTCAAATATCCCGGCACTTAATTTAGCAAAACGCTTAGATTACCTGATAGATTATCCGCATGGTTGTGTAGAGCAAACTACATCGGCAGCGTTTCCGCAATTGTATTTGGGGCAGGTTACGGATTTATCACCGTCGCAAAAGGCTTTTGCCGACCGTAATATTAAGGTAGCCATAGCCCGTTTGCAAGCCTTCCAACTCAAAGGCGGTGGCCTGAGCTATTGGCCCGACGGCCCCGAACCCGACGAATGGGGAACCAATTATGCAGGCCATTTTGTGTTAGCCGCGCAGGCTGCAGGCTATGCGTTACCTGCCGGGTTTATTGAGCATTGGAAAAACTATCAAAAGCAAAAAGCCCTTTCGTGGGCGCCCGATTCGCGCAGTTTTTATGGTGCCGATCTGGTTCAGGCTTATCGTTTATACTTACTGGCCCTGGCTCACGCCCCCGAGCTTGGCGCCATGAACAGGCTTAAAGAGTTTCCGTATATAAGCATAGAAGCCAAATGGAGGCTTGCCTCTGCATACAAACTGGCCGGCCAAGCGGAAGTAGGCTTGCGCATGATAAGCAACTTGCCAACAACTATTAAACCTTACTACACCCTGTACGGCACCTACGGCAGCGACCTGCGCGACGAGGCCATGATACTCGAAACTTTAACTTTGTTAGGCCAGCGAGCACAGGCGGCGGGTTTATTACGCACGGTTGCACAGCGTTTTTCGCAAAACGACTGGTATAGTACCCAAACTACTGCCTATTGCCTTGTAGCCATTGCCGAATACTGTGGCAAAAACGCATCCGGAAGTAAGCTGTTGTTTAACTATCAAAATAACGGTGCAAAAGGCAGTGTATCTTCGGGTACCTATCTGTGGTCGTTACCGGTTAAGTTGCAAACCGGCAAGGTAGCTATCCAGAATACGGGTAAAAACCGGCTATACGTTCGCCTCATACAAAAGGGGCAGCCTATTACCGGCGAAAACGTGAAGCCGATAAATAACCCCGATATTTTACAAATGAAGGTGAGTTATTTCTCGCTCAAAGGCATCCCGGTTGATGCTTCAAAACTAAAACAGGGTACCGATTTTGTGGCCTCGGTAACCATAAAAAATCCGGGAAGGAGGGGCAGGTATGATAACATGGCACTCTCGCAGATATTCCCCTCAGGTTGGGAAATATTGAACACCCGGATGATGGACAACGACGAAGCTTTTAAATCGTCAGAATCTGACTATCGCGACATCCGCGACGACCGGGTAAACACCTATTTCAGCCTGTTCGAAAATAAGGAAGTAACCTATTACGTAATGTTAAACGCCGCATATTTAGGCAAATTTTACCAGCCACCCGTATATTGCGAAGCGATGTACAACACAACAATTAGCGCTTTAAATAAAGGGCAATGGGTTGAGGTGGTTAAGTAGCGGTTGAGTTTACGTATTCTAAACAACGCAATGTAATTCCGTCCACAGGGAGAAATCTTTTGTAAGCGATAAGTCCACAACAGACTAAGTCCAAACAGACGATTTATCCCTGTGGACGGAATTACATAATTATCGATAAGATGTTGTGAAATTTAAAAAGAGACTCATTATTGGTTGTATAGCATTGGCATTGCTGGTGGCATTTTGGTTTTGCTTGCCCCGGCAGTTGTTTAATGCGCCAACTTCGTTTGTTATCGACGATAGTCAGGGGCAGCTATTGGGTGCTTCCATCGCGTCCGACGGGCAATGGCGTTTTCCGTATAACGCTAAAGTACCGGCTAAATTTAAGGCCTGTATCATAGCTTTCGAAGATAAACGCTTTGAGCATCACCCCGGTTTTGATGTGCTTGCTCTGGGCCGCGCCATTAAACAAAACATGGGCCACAAACACGTAGTAAGCGGCGGAAGTACTTTAACTATGCAGGTTATAAGGTTGGCAACCCGCAACCACCGCACGGTTTGGCAAAAACTGATAGAGCTTGTGCGCGCCATGCGCCTGGAACTTACCCATTCAAAAGCCGAAATACTGGCTTTATATACCAGCAATGCGCCATTTGGCAGTAATGTGGTTGGTTTAGATGCCGCATCGTGGCGGTATTTTGGCCGCAGTGCCGATAAACTTTCGTGGGGCGAAATGGCAGCTTTGGCTGTTTTGCCAAATTCGCCGTCGCTGGTTCATCCCGGTAAAAACCGGCTCATCCTTATCAAAAAACGCAACTTATTGTTAGATAGGCTTTGCGCCCAACACATCATTGATGCCACCACCGCCAAGCTGGCTAAACTGGAACCCGTGCCCGACAGGCCCATGCCTTTGCCGCAGTTAGCACCGCATTTGCTCGACCGTTTTAAAAACGACCACTCCGCAAACGATAAAAACGGGACGCGACTCACAACCACAATTAACAGCGCTCTACAGCAAAATGTAACTGATATTTTAGAACGTCATCACCAGATACTTAAAGCTAACGACATCAGGAATGCCGCAGCTATTGTGCTTGATGTGGAAACCGGGCAAACGCTGGCCTACGTTGGCAACATATTCCATACTGAGGACCCGGAGCTTCAAAGCAATGTGGATGTAATAGGCGCCCCCCGCAGCCCCGGCAGTACCTTAAAACCACTGCTGTATGCGAGCATGATGCATGATGGTTTGATATTGCCCAATAGTTTAATTCCGGATATTCCAACCCAGATAGCAGGTTATCATCCCGAAAATTTTGATTTGGGTTACGATGGTGCAGTACCTGCTTCAAAGGCTTTGGCGCGTTCGCTCAACGTGCCTGCCGTGCGCATGTTGCAGCAGTATAAATACGAGCGTTTTCATGCTTTGTTACGAAAGATGGGCGTTACCACGCTTAAACAGCCTGCCGATTATTACGGCCTATCGCTCATACTGGGTGGCGGCGAAAACAACCTTTGGGAATTAAGCGGTGCTTACGCAGATATGGCGCGGGTACTTAACCATTATAGCCGTTACAAAGGTTTATATAACGCTGCCGATTTTCATAGCCCCGTTTACACGGCAACCGCGGCCCCCAAACCTGTTTTAGAAAAAGGCGGAATAATGGACGCGGCGTCCATTTATTACACCTTACAGGCAATGGAAGAAGTTATGCGCCCCGGCGACGAGATGCTGTGGCAGCAGTTTAGCAGTACCCAGCGCATAGCCTGGAAAACAGGCACAAGCTTTGGCTTTCGCGATGGTTGGGCAATTGGCGTTACGCCGCGCTATGTGGTGGGTGTATGGGTTGGCAATACCAATGGCGAGGGCCGACCGGGACTTATCGGCGTAAATACAGCCGCACCCATCCTGTTCGAGGTTTTTCGTTTACTGCCCGTTACCCGCGATTGGTTTGATATGCCTTACGGCGAAATGGCGCATGTTGCCGTGTGCCGCCAAAGTGGTTTCCGTGCCGGCGATAATTGTAATGATGTAGATACGCTACTTGTTCCCAAAAGCGGATTGAAGGCTCCCGTTTGCCCCTGGCACCAGCTTATTCATTTAGATGGTAGCGGCAAATGGCAGGTAAATTCCGGCTGCGAAGGTCCGCTCAATATGTTGCATCAAAGTTGGTTTGTACTGCCACCGGCAATGGAATTTTATTATAAGGCAAAAAACTACCAGTATAAACCCTTGCCGCCTTTCTGGGCCGATTGCCAGTCGACTACACAGCAACGGCCTATGGATTTAATATACCCTAAAGATGGCGCAAGAGTCTACGTGCCGCTGGAAGCCGACGGCTCGCGCGGCCGCATGGTATGCACAGCCGCGCACCGCCAATCGGGCATCAAAATATTTTGGCATCTGGATGATAGGTACATCGGCGAAACCGTAAACTATCACCAGTTAGCCCTCAATCCCCCGGCAGGCAAACACAAACTAACCCTTGTTGATGCCAACGGCAGCAGGCTGCAAATATTTTTTGAGGTTTTGGATAAGGATAAACCGAGGTAATGTGCAAATAGGGTTGATGTGCGGATGTGCAAATGCGCCTTGGGTAACTTTGAAAATTTTTAGGAGGTATAAGAGCTTTTTCTATTCGCTTGTGTTTAGATTTTTTCTATTCGTGTTTAGCTTTGACAACTCCTTGAAGAGTTGTCAAAGCTCTTATCAATTATACCCAAACCCATTCCATAGTGCCGGGTTATCGCGTATATCGCTCAGGTGCTCTATAACTTCTTCAACTTCGTTGCGGGTTAGTTGTTGCTCTCCGTCGGGCGTGTAACCAAAAATACTATCTGGTCTTTCAAAGGTGATATAGCCATAGTAGTTGGGGTCTTTAATGTCTTCCAGGTGCAGGGTACTTTCCTTGCTTCGGCTAACCATGGGGTTACCCGCATCAATATCTAAAAAAATACTGTAAGTGTAAGTAATAATAGAATGCCCGTCCAGGTGGGCCTGGGTGTCGGGTATAACCATTATTTTAAGTTGATTGCTGAGGGTAAAATGTAACGGTGCCATGTTACCTCAACAATAATTAATTGGTATAGTTTCATGCTGGTTAAATTGTTTATTGGATAACTGATTTTGTATGTTTTTGATACCCCAACTTTAACAATTTAACCGCGTAGCGGGCGTCGCTATCATTTTTGATGTAAAAGCTAACCCAACCCGATTTGATAAACGTATGATGGTCTGTTGCCCTGCCTTCGGCAAGCAGCATTTGTTTAGTTTTTAGGCTGAGCAATATATCCAGTAAACTGTTGCTATGTATGTGGCCAATTTCGGTACCCCGGTAGTTAAATTGTATGCCTCCGTACTTGTGCAAAGTTGTACTGGTGCCGGGCCAGCGTAATACCGTTGCTTCAAGTTCGTCAATATAGTTGGCAATGGCTGGGTTGGTTATTAACATCAGTAGCTTTAGCATACAATCAAACACCAGCGCAACCATTGGCACAACTTTTAAAAAACCCAGGTATTTGATAATAAATTTAAACATGCTTTTACAATGCGGTATTGTTATAAACAGGTGGTTAAAATTTATCTCTTTTCGCTAATTTCCTTAATATGCTCCATCACCCTCAGGTGTACGTTACGGGTAATGCTTTGTGCCCAAATATCATAATACCAAACCGGGAAAACATACAACTTGTACCAGCTATTGCCCACCAGGGTAGTTGTGCCGTTGCCATTATCCTTTAACAAAAACTGACCGCGTTCTATATCAATATGGCCCATAATTTCCGGGTCGCGGGGCTGTTCAATAATATCGAACGTTAGGTTGCTGTTTTGGTTGTAGGTTACAATTTTTTCGCCAAATACATAACCATTACTAAAAATACATTTACGCCCGGCACCAACATAATGCCCGGTAACCGTGGTAGCCATTGGGCTGGGCATCCCTAAATTAAACAACCAATAGTTGTTTTTTTGCTTAATTGGTGCAAAGCTCACTACGTTTTTCCAAACATTGTCGGGTGGAGCATTTATTATGATGCTATCGGAAACCATGTTTTCATATTGATGTCTGGAAGCCGAATCGATCACAAAAATAAGGGCGAGCAGTCCTAAAATACTCACGTTAAGTGTGGTATCATTCCTCTTAAACATGTTGCGCCCTAAAGATGCCCCGGCAATAACGAAACAAAGAATTAACGGCGATACAATAAGCAGGCAAATTGCACCCTCCCGTAAAAATATTACACTCAATAAAATGGCTATAAATGAATTAACGCACGAATACCAGGTTAGCTGTCCACTTTTTAATTGCACGTTTCTCCAACAAAAGGTACTTAAAATACCCATCAATACCGGAACAATAATAAATTCGGAAAAAATGAAGACACCCTGGCCGGTTCTTTCTTCGGCAAAAGCGAGTTTGGTAAGGCCGATAATGCTTATTACAAACAGGTTAGGAAACAAAAAACCTTTTAGTTTTGGAGGTAAAATTATTTTCATTGTAGTGAGTTTTTAATTGACATGTATTAACTTATTTGTTGCCACTCAAAATATCTTTAACGGCATCTTCGGCCTTAGGGAACAAAAATTGATAGCCCGAATTAAGCAAACGCGTAGGCAATACCCAGCGGCTTTTCAATATCAGTTCGGTATCGGTGCCTATTACAAGGGCACCAATACGCAGCAGCCAGGCTGGTGCAGGCAAGCCAAATGGCATTCCATAAACTTTACGGATAGTGCGCATTAACGCATTATTTGTAGCAGGGTAGGGGGCAACGCAGTTAATGGATCCGTTTAAATCCGGGTTTTCCATTACCCATTCGGTGCATTTGGCGGCATCTTGTTGGTGTACCCAATTTACGTATTGCCTGCCGTTGCCCTGGTGGCCGCCCAAACCAAATTTTACCAGCCTTAGCAAATAAGGGAACGCACTGTCGCTTATGCCCAGCACAATGCCCATGCGTAGTGCAACTTTACGGGTTTTTGGTGTATGGGTAGCAAAAAAGGTTTGTTCCCAACTGGTGCAAACATCAACCGAGAAACCGCTGCCAATCTCGCCATGCAGGTCGTCCTGTGGCCGGTCTTCTGCATGGCGGTATATGGTGGCCGATGTAATGTTGATCCACAATTGTGGCGGCTGCTCCATTTTTTCAATTACATCGCCCAATAATTTTGTGGGTATTAAGCGCGATGCAAAAATTTCGGCCCTATTTTTTTTGTTATAGCGGCAGTTTACGTTTTTGCCGCAAAGGTTTATCAATAATTGCGCACCTTGCAGGCTGCTTACCCAATCGCCGGGCGTTTTGCCATCCCATACTAATGTTTTTACGTTGCCGGATACTGCTTTGGGGCTTCGGCTTAAAATAACGATCTCGGTTGCTTTATCGCGATAATATGCCGTTAAAACTTTACCCAGGTAACCATTGCCACCTGCCAGTATTATTTTATTGTACTTCATGAGGGTTTATTTAATTAAAGTAATTGCTACTAAAATTAAGGCACGGTATGTTGCCCAACTTATTGATAGTGAATAACCCAAGTTTAATAAGCCTGTGCGGCGTATATGTTCTAAAAACATCGTGCCGGCAACGGCCATAAAATAAACCGCATACCATACAGGGTTAATGCTAAACCAATGGTTAACAATTAAGCCGGGCAGCAGTAGCAGGGCACCACCAAAAGAAATTGTCATCATGTTGCCTAAATAACTCCATATTTTATTTCGCGCTATAAAGCAAATGATGAGCCCCTGAAAAACTAACTGACCGCCGCATACCAAATATTCGCGGTAAGTATTGCCTTGTGGCAGTACGCCTTGCATTAAATGTACGTAGTCGGTTAAAATATAAGCAGTAATAAACCAGGTAAAAGCGATGTATAGCAACCGGTAACTTAACCGAAAAGTGGGTTGGTATTGATAATCATCGGTAACTGCGGGGATAATAACCCGCCTGTTGTATGATATAAAAGCATAAAACTTACTTAACAACCACACTAGTGGTGCAAAACTGAACAACGGCCCTAATACAGGCACAACCGAGGTAAATATTTTTAGCAAGCTGCGCACACCATAGGTTACTTCGCCTGTTGAGCGGTTGATAAGGGCTATCTCGTTAACAGCACGCTGCCTGTTAAGTAGGGGGCAGGTTTCGGCGGGGTATTGCTGGTAGGCTTCGCGGCCATTTTCATCTAACATCCCCGTGGCCACAAAAGCTTTGGTGTACAGGTTGCACATAGGGCATTCGGCATCAAAAAGAATGAGGTGGTTTTGTAAGGTTTTCATTTTTTATAGATTGAATTTTCAGGAATTATTGAAATATAAACACAAAATTTTTTATTTGAATATTTTTAGGATTGAACCCCAAAACCAGCTTTCTTCGGCCTTTAGCATGGTTTCCAGTGTTTTATCCACGTTTTTGGCCAACCTGTTAATATCAGTTACCGATTTGTTGAAGGTTTTAAAAGCAGGGTCGTTATCGTTGCCTTGTACTTTGGTTAGCTCATCAAGTATTTTAATTATGGGGTCGAGCTCGCGTTTGCGGCGTTCCCTTGCTACCTGGCGTGCAATGTTCCAGGTATTTTTATCAGCAAAAAAATACTCTTTGCGTTCGCCTGGCCTGTGCTCTTTTTCAACCAATCCCCAGCCAATCAAGTCGCGGAGAGTCATATTGGCATTCCCTCGCGATATACTTAGCTGTTCCATTATTTCTTCGGTGGTAAGTGCTTCGGGTGTTACCAGTAGCAGGGCATGTACCTGGGCCATGGTGCGGTTAACACCCCACTCCGAACCTAATTTACCCCACGACTCAATAAATTTTTGTTTTCCTTCGGCCAATTCCATGTACAAATGTAAAAAACATTATCAAACTTTCAAAACATATTGAAAGTTTGTTTATTAATGGCTTAATAAACCTCAATAGCTTTCAACAACACCCGGTTAATTTTTTATGGCTTGCCAAATAGAAATGGGCAAGGGCAGCACAGATGTTTGTTTATTGACACTATTACTAAATACTGACTAATAAATAACCGATAGAATTCAAATTTTTGATAAATTTGTTCAAAAAGTAAAAAACAGTTAACAATGCCAACATTATTGGGTTTGCGTTGTTAAATAGCGAACATTAATGAACACAAAATAATTTGATGAACATAGTAGCTGATCCGCACGACGTTAAGAAAGACAGAATCCTGGATTCTGCATATAACCGCTTTTTACATTATGGCTATTCTAAAACAACCATGAATGAAATTGCAGGCGATGTTTCTATGTCGAAAGCTTTGCTATATTATTATTTCCCGGATAAGAGCCAGCTTTACGTTGCTGTAATGCGCAAACTGAGTAACGATTATCTGCAAAAATTGAGTGCCAAGGCAAACCAGTTTAAAAACCTCGAAGATGCATTTGTGTTTCAGATTAAAACCCAACACGAGTTTATAGTAACCAATTATAACTTTTTTGATTTTTTTAGGCTAAACGAACAAAACCTGCCCGACGCGATTTGGGAAATTATTGGCGAGATACACCAGGCCGAGATAGATATGTTAACCAATGCTATAATTAAACAGGTTGCCCTTAAAACCATAAGCCCCGTAGAAAACCCAGAAGCCGTTGCTGATGTGCTGCTTGACGCACTGCATGGGGTTAGAGTGCGGTCGGTATCGCAAAAAAAGGAGTTTTTTCCGGGTAAAGATCAGTTGAATGAGATACATGATAAGCGGCTGCTGCTTGTTAATATTTTTGTACGGGGTCTGATGAATTAACTTTGCTGACGAATACGATAGTTTTTATAGACTTAGCACGTAAATTATCTTTTAAATTACTATTATTGAATTAAAATTAAAACAATATCGATATGTTTTTGGTTTAATTAGTAAGAGTTAATAAAACAAGGGCTGCTACTAAAAATTACAACAATGAGAATCTCGTCAGAAACGCTAAAAAAATTTCAATTGATCCCCAAAATGAAGTTAAAAAAAACGCTGTACAAATTAGCGAATAACTACTTTATTGAAACCGAGGACGTGGACGACAAAACCCATTATGAAATGTATTGGGAAAACTGGGGACGAAAGATACGTTTCAGCACCGGCACCATGACATCCGAAGATGATTTTATTTACCACGTTGAGTATGCTTCTACCTGTAACGGATAAGCAGTACTATTCGTTATAGTGCTATTATTAAACCGCTGCAAGGCGGTTTTTGCATTTTACTGCTATTTTAGTACAATGTAAATTTAGCTGGTAACTATCTCAATATTTCCGCTTAGTATTTTATGGATGGGGCAAGCATTGGCAATGGCCAGCAAGCGTTCATGCTGCGCTGCGCTAACATCGCCTTTAAAGGTTATTTTACGGTTTATTAAAGTGCCGGTTTCGGTTTTATAAATATCCATGTTTACCAGTACATCTTCAATTGCCCATTGTTTACGATCAATGTACATGCGCAAAGTAATGGCGGTGCAACTGCCCAGGCTGGCCAGTAACAGGCTATAAGGGTTCATGCCGGTGTTGGTTCCGCCTTGGTTTTCTGGCTCGTCGGCAACTATGGTGTGCCCTGCCGAGCGTATGGTAGTTTGGTAATGTGTGTTTGTATTTTCGGCTTCGGCGCTTACTAAAGGTAATAGTTGTAAATTCATTTATAAAAGTACAATAAAGGTCTTAAAGGGCTATAGTAAAAACAGGTGCATTTACCTATTGAAATGCTTATAAGGCTTGATAAAAAAAGGAAGTTTTAGCAGGGGTATTTAGTTACTTAACTTGCAATTAATGCTGCATTATTTTACGGTGCAGGCATACTTACCATAAAAGGGGGTTGATAAGTATGCCGCCAATAACACCGGCTTAGAATTTAACCAATTGCTTATAAATAATTAGAATACAAACATATGCATGTTTTTAACTTTGCCGAATTAAAATAGCATTAAAGTGTTTCTTTAAGCCAATCAAAAAATTCGCGTTGCCACAAAATGGCATTTTGTGGTTTAAGTACCCAATGGTTTTCATCGGGCAAAAACAAAAATTTAGATTTTATACCCCTTAACTGCGCTGCCTGGAAAGCCTGAAAGCCCTGCTCGTTAGGTACGCGGTAATCTTTGCCGCCCTGCACTACCATTATTGGCGTGTTCCACTTGTCGACATAATTGCTGGGGTTAAACTTTAGATATGATTTTTGGGCCTTTAAATTACTTTTGTCCCAATAGTTACCGCCAATATCTTTATTGGCAAACCATATTTCTTCGGTTGTGCCATACCAGCTTTTTAAATCAAACAAGCCGTCGTGGGCTATAAAGGTTTTAAAGCGGCCATTGTGTACCCCGGCCAACATATATACCGAGTAGCCACCGTAGCTGGCTCCTATGCAGCCTAAACGTTCTTTATCAACAAAGGGTTCTTTGGCTATATCGTCAATTGCACTTAAATAATCCTGAATAGCCTGGCCGCCCCAGTCGCCGCTTATCTGGCGGTTCCATTCAACACCGTGGCCGGGCATGCCGCGGCGGTTTGGCGCTATAACGATATAACCTTGCGCGGCCATTAATTGAAAATTCCATCGGAACGAGTAAAACTGAGATAAAGCAGATTGCGGCCCGCCCTGGCAGTATAGCAAGGTTGGGTATTTTTTTGTGGGGTCAAAATCGGGCGGGTAAATTACCCAGGCCAGCATATCCTTACCGTCGGTTGTTTTAATGTGGCGTTCGTCAACCTTGCTGGGTATTAAACGGTTGTTAATTTTATCATTAATATCACTTAGCTTTTGCATGTTGCCGGTTGACAAATCAACCGAATATATCTCGGCAGCATGGTTCATATCGGTGCGGGTAACTATCAGTTTACTGCCCGATTGGCCTATGATGGACGTAACATCCCATTGCCCCTTAGTAATTTGCGTAACCGATTGGCCCGTTGCCGAAGGCACCTTAACATCAACACTAAAAAGCTGCTCGGTACCGTTGTGTACTGCTATAAAATAGATCTTCGAGTCGTCTTTACTAAAACAGAAGGAGTTTATGCTTTCGTCCCAGGCGGCGGTAAGGTTAACTTTTAAACCTGTTTTAAGGTTGCGTATAACAATGTCGTTTTTATCGGCTTCGTAGCCGTCTTCCTTCATACTTAACCAGGCCATGTGGCTGCCGCTGTGGTTAAATTGTGGCTGGGTATCATAGCCGTTCATGCCCTGGGTTGTATTGCGGGTTTCGTCGGTAGCAATGTTGTATTGGTAAAGGTCGGTATTGGTGCTCTGGGCGTAATCTTTACCGCTCTTTTTTTTGCAAACGTAAATGATGTTTTTGCTATCTGGGCTAAATATCAAATCTTCCAATCCGCCCGATGGTTTTTGGGGTACATCAAAAGCTTCGCCGTGCATAATGTCTTTTTCGTTACTTATTTTGCCGTTATCATAATCGGCCAAAAATATGTGCGAAAATTTACCATTAGCCCAGGTATCCCAATGCCTGTAATTCAAATCGGTAATTACGTAGGCGTTGGCTTTGGGCAGGTCTGCATATTTATCTTTGCCTAAAACTTTTTGTATTTGCACATCGCGGGTGTAGATAATTTTTTTGCCGTCGGGCGATATACGGATATTTTCAAAATCGTCTTTTTGGTCAACGGTAAGCATGGCCAGGTTGGTGCCGTTGCTATTCATTTGCCAAATACGGCCATC
This sequence comes from Mucilaginibacter gracilis, assembly GCF_003633615.1. NCBI lineage: Bacteria > Pseudomonadati > Bacteroidota > Sphingobacteriia > Sphingobacteriales > Sphingobacteriaceae > Mucilaginibacter > Mucilaginibacter gracilis. Next base: position 3,002,719 of record NZ_RBKU01000001.1, read on the forward strand.
GTACCAATAGGTTATGCGCCCGGTAGCCTCGTCAAATCTCAGGATGTCTTTACCGCCGGCTTCGTTGGTTATTTGTTGTGATGGGCCTCCGTTAACGGGTAAGCTAAATAAATTAGGTTCGCCTTTATTATTGGCCAGGTTATAAGTGGTAACGGTATAAATAATGTTATTACCATCGGGAGTTAGTACACCCGCGCCATATCGGCCCAGTTTCCAAAGCAGTTCGGGGGTCATTTTTTGATTGTTTTGAGCTGTTGCTGTTATCGCCGTAAGGTTTAAAAACAGCAGGGAAAATAATATTGATATTTTTTTCATGATGGTGATTATCCAAAAAACAAATAGCCAACAAATATAGCGGCAATTACGCCAGCTAAATCGGATATTAATGCGGCGGGTATTGCGTAACGTAATTTTTTTACACCTACCGAGCCAAAGTATAAGGCAGCTATATAAAATGATGAGTCGGCGGCGCCGTATAAAACACTTGACAAGTGGCCCACAAAGCTATCTACGCCAAATACCTTCATATTATCGAGCATCATGGCCCGCGCGCCCGAGCCGCTTAGTGGGCGCATTAATGCGATGGGTAAAACTTCGGTAAAACGGGTATCCATATTGAAGTGACTAAATATCCATTTAAAACCCAAGCCGATATACATTAACGCGCCCGAAGTGCGAAATATACCGATAGCTACCAGCATGGCAACCAGGTAAGGTATAATGCGAACCGAAATATCAAAACTGCCTTTAGCCCCTTCAATAAAGGCCTCAAATACGTTTACTTTTTTAAAAAAGCCACCCACAATAAATATTACCGGGATGGAAAAAAGCATGAGGTTACTGGCTACTTTAGAGAAATCGCTTATTTGCTGCTTATTTAAAAACAGGGTTAAATAGGCAACTAATAGTGCTATAAAGCTTGTTAGGCCAAGCAACCAGCCAATAATCACTTTGTCCCATAAGTTAATTTTTTGTTTAACTGCTACCACCAGTAAACCAACTAAAGCGGCCACATAAGTAGCTATAATGCAGGGGATAAAAATGTCGCTTGGGTCTTTAGAGTGCATAATGGCCCGTTGGGCAATTATACTTATAGGTAAAATAGTTAAGCCCGATGCGTGCAGCACCATAAACATAATTTGTGGGTTAGAAGCAGTTTCTTTATCCTCATTTAAGGTTTGCAAGCTTTCCATAGCCTTGAGGCCAAGCGGGGTGGCGGCGTTATCCAGGCCCAATAAATTGGCCGAAAAATTCATCATCATGCTGCCTGCAGCCGGGTGGTTTTTGGGTACTTCGGGAAAAAGACGATGAAAAAACGGACCAACAATGCGCGATAAAAAATTAATGGCACCCGCCTTTTCGCCAATGCGCATAATGCCGAGCCAAAAAGCCATTGCGCCCACCAAGGGCAGCGCAATATCCATAACCGATGACTTACTTGAATCGAAAATGCCATCAACCAGCAGTTTAAAAGCCTCGGTATCGCCCAAAAAAACAAGCTTGCAAAAAGCTATTATAAAAGCAATAACAAAAAAAGAAATCCAAATGTAGTTTAACGCCATGCAGTTTAATGTTTCCCGGAAACAATAATACGTTTTTTGCGCGAAAGCAGAAAGGGACAGGCCGGCGCAACTTGGCGCATTAGGTATTACTGTTGTTTTTAGAATAGGTTATTTGCATCTTAATTTATAATTTGCCCTGATGGATACAATTGCCCAAAGGCTTTCACAAGCGGTAGACGATTTTTTGATTAGTTTATTTACCGTTGATGTTGATTGGGAAGCCAAACCTTCGGCTAATCAATGGTCTGCCAAGCAAATTTTAGGGCACTTGCTTGATAGCGCAAATATTAACCTGCACCGTTTTGTACGCTGCACTTACGAGCAAAATTTTAAACTGGTTTATGCGCAAAACCAATGGGTGGCCGCGCAGCATTACGAGCACGCTAAAACTGATGACCTGCTAACTTTATTTAGATTGCTTAACCGGCAAATTAGCCGCGTACTTGAAAGCTACCCCGAAGATGCCTGGCAAAACACCTGCGACACTGGCCGTGATGAGCCCAAAATGCAAACCATTGCATTTTTAGCGGATGATTATGTAGCGCATTTAAACCACCATTTAAAACAAATAACTGGTTGATGATACACTAATTTACAAGTGAAATAATTTAAAATAGCTGCGAGATGCCACTATTTTAGTTTGATCTGTTACGGCAGTTTGACCAAGAAGTTGTAAGTTAGTTGCCAAATGATGAGAATTTTAAACCCATGTAATGATTAAAACAGAAGTAATAATAGGTGTTAAAAATGTGCCCAAAAGCCGCGAATGGTACATTGCCCTGCTGGGCTGCAGCGCAACACACGGTGGCGAAAACTTTGAGATACTAACCGATAAGCAAGGCGGTAATACCATACTTTGCCTGCATAAATGGGGCGTTCACGAGCATTCAACATTAATGAGTCCTGATGTTAAAAAAGGCAATGGCCTTATTTTGTACTTCCGGGTTGATAATTTAGATACCGTTTGGAACAACGCCCGCAACTTATATGCCGTTATTGAAGAAATACCACATTTAAACCCTAACTCGGGCAGGCAAGAGTTTTCGTTACGGGATCTGGACGGTTATTATGTAGAAATAGCTCAGGAGGCCGATATTCTATAACTCATTAAAAGTTTCTTTTAACCCCAATAAGCCACCATGCCGAGCCCAAATGTTACATTAGGCTAACCGTTTAACTTTTACATGGGCTAATAATTGCCTAACTTAGCCCCCTTAATACATAGGATATGGCTACTATTGAAATATCGCGTTTAAACGGCGATTTTGGTTTTGAAGCAAAGGACGAACAAGGGCATACTATACTGATGGACAGCAGTCCGGAGAGTGGAGGGCAAAACTTTGGCGTACGCCCCATGCAGGTTTTGTTAATGGGTTTAGGCGGTTGCAGCGGTATTGATGTAATCAGTATCCTGAAAAAACAACGCCAGGAAGTAGTTGACTATAAAATGGTGGTTAAAGGCGAACGCGAAGCCGGTAAAGAGCCATCGCTATGGAAAGAAGTTGAACTGGAATTTCATATTTATGGCGATGTTGATAAAGACAAAGCCGAACGCGCCGTTGAGTTATCGGTTAACAAATACTGTTCGGTAGCGGCTACCCTAAAATTTGCCGGTGCCGATGTTAAGTACGAAGTATTTGTACACCCAGCTAATAAATAAGAACCAAGAATCAGGAAGTAAGAATCAAGAGCCAAGACGCAAAAATCAAGAGACAAGAATATTATTCGCGATCGTCTTGATTTTTGCCTCTTGATTCTTATTTCTAACAATAAAAATACAATGCTTGACAATTTAGACCCTATAAGCCAGGCTATACGCATACAAACACCGCGTACACAGCAGGGCGAACATTCTACACCCTTATATTTAACCAGCAGCTTTTGTTTTGACGATGCCGAGGCCATGCGTGCCGCCTTCGCCGAAGAAAGCGATGATAACATATACAGCCGCTTTAGCAACCCCAATGTTGACGAGTTTACCCGTAAAATGGTAGCACTTGAAGGTGCCGAAGCTGGCTTTGCTACCGCAAGCGGCATGAGCGCGGTTGTGGGCTCAATAATGGCACTTTTAAAAAATGGCGACCATTTAATTTGCAGCAGTTCTATATTTGGTAATACCAACACCTTTATAAAAAAGTACATGCCCGGCTTTGGCATTACGGTTACCATGGTGCCTGCCGGCGACGAGGCCGCGTGGGAAGCTGCCGTTAAGCCAAACACTAAAATGGTGTACCTGGAAACACCAACCAACCCGCAACTTGAAGTTTTGGATCTGGAATGGATTGGCAAATTCACCAAAAAACACAACCTGATATTAAATGTTGACAATTGCTTTGCTACGCCCTTATTGCAAAAACCAATTGATTTTGGTGCCGATTTAGTTGTACACTCGGCCACCAAATGGATTGACGGGCAGGGCCGCGTGCTTGGCGGCGTAGTAGTTGGCCGTGCCGATTTGATACGCGAAATTTATTTGTTTTGCCGTGTTACCGGTCCGTCGCTTTCTCCGTTTAACGCCTGGGTACTAAGCAAAAGCTTAGAAACCTTGGATGTACGTATGGAGCGCCATTGCAAAAATGCATTGGAGGTGGCGGGCGCATTGCAAAATCACCCTCGGGTAAGTTTGGTTAAATATCCGTTTTTAGCCAGCCACCCGCAATATGCTATTGCCATAAAACAAATGAAAGCCGGAGGCGGTGTTTTTTGTTTTGAGATAAAGGGCGGCGTAGAAGCAGGCCGTAAGTTTTTAAATGCCCTTACCATGCTATCGGTAACGGCAAACCTGGGCGATACACGTAGCATTGCATCGCACCCGGCCAGTACCACACACTCCAAACTAACCGAAGAAGAACGCCAGGCCGTTGGCATAACGCCGGGGTTAATACGCGTTTCAACCGGTTTAGAAAAAGCCGAAGACATTATTGCGGATATTTTACAAGCTTTAGATAAAAGTGCGGAGTAAGTAACAGCAAAGCCACCTTTTTTGGGTGGCTTTGCTGTTATACAATAATTTAGCTCTTAACTAAGCCACCGGGCCTATCGGCCAAACTGTTTTGCCGTAAAGCTCGTTCAATACCTGCGCTACGCCGGTGTATATGGCCGATGCTCCACAGATGATGCCTTCATATCCGGCAAGGTGTTCAATGCTTTCGTTGCCGGTTGCGTGGGCGGCAACTAATAAAAAAAACAATATTGTTAACGAGCCAAATACAAATTGCAAGGCGCGGTTAAGCTTAAATGTGCCAAAAAACAGCAACAAGGTAAAAATACCCCACATGGTTAAAAAAGCTATCATGGAGTTATTGCTCGGTGCCGCAAACCAGCCCAGTTTAGGCATAATAATTAAACCAACCAACGATAGCCAAAAAAAACCGTATGACGTAAAGGCGGTTAAACCAAAAGTATTGTTCTTTTTAGCTTCTATAATACCTGCAATTACTTGGGCAATGCCCCCGTAAAAAATGCCCATAGCCAATATCATGGGGCTCATTTCAATAAAGCCGGCGTTTTTAAAGTTTAGCAAAACGGTGGTCATGCCAAAGGCCAGCAGCCCTAAGGGTGCAGGGTTAGCAGTGTTCTCTTTCAGGGAGACAAATGTAGTGTCGCTCATAAATTTTTAAGGTTGTTTGGTTTTTAACTGGTTTATAATTGCAATTGGTTAGCTGTAATTATACCTTTAAATGTAAATGTTTTTAAAACAATATCAAACAAAAATTATTGGGTAAACAAGGTTAACTTTATATACCATGCAAAAATTAGTTTTGATACGCCACGGCGAAAGTGTTTGGAACCACGAAAACCGCTTTACCGGATGGACGGATGTTGACCTGTCGGCCAACGGCTACACACAGGCGCACAAAGCCGGGCAAATATTAAAACAGCACGGTTATAATTTTGATATTGGCTTTACGTCGGTTTTAAAGCGCGCCATTAAAACCCTGCACTATGTATTGGAAGAGCTTGACCATTTATGGATACCGGTAGAAAAATCGTGGAGGTTAAATGAACGGTTTTATGGTGCCTTACAGGGACTAAATAAAGACGAAACCATTGCCAAATACGGCGCCGAGCAGGTGCAAAAATGGCGCCGCGACCCTAACGAACACCCGCCAGCTATTACTAAAGACGACGACCGCTATCCCGGTAAGGATTTGCGTTACCAGCATCTTACCGAGCGGGAACTACCCCTAACCGAAAACCTAAGCGAGACTATGGACAGGGTTTTACCCTTTTGGCAGGAGCATATTATGCCGGCCATGCGGTTAAATCAAAAGGTTATCATTTCGGCACACGGTAATAGTTTGCGCGCCCTGGTAAAATACATTGATAAATTAACCGACGAAGAAGTTACCAATTTAGAAATACCAACCGGCACCCCGCTTGTTTACGAGTTAGACGACCAGTTTAACCGGATAAAGCATTATTATTTGGAGTAGATGGAAAAACAGCACTTTTTTATTCTTGCAATTTTAGGTTTTATATGGGGCGGATGTAATAATAATCCTGTAGAAAGAAACACAATCGTTTTTAGGAATAACACTAACCATGTACAGGATTCTTTGATAAGAATGAATGAACTTATGCGGAAATTGCCAGGTTCTAACGGTTGCAATATCAGTTACGAATTTAACGAAGACACAATAAAAATAAATGGTTGTCCGGGGCGAACACAGGACGAGATTAAAGCAGATTCATCAATAGCTTACTCAAAGTTTAATAGAAATGAAAAAAGCGAATTTATATCACTTGCGCATTATTTGAAGCGAAATTACATTACGGCTGGCTATTCTTATTACAATACCAAATTATGGATGTATACATATCGTGAATTATCTGATATAGATTTTCACGATTCACGAGACATAGCAATAATAGAAAATGCAGATGTGGCAATAGTAACACAACAATCGAAAATTTTAGATCGCAAAGGCAAAATCTATTTATTGTCGGATAAGGGTGCTAAAATACGATAACACATCTTCCATATTACCTCTCACATCTTCCATCAAATTTAATACCCCCTCGAAAACGAATACGGAAAATCAACATCCTTTGTACCCCGCAGCTTGTTTGGTGTTGCCGACATTTGGAAGTTAATAATTGCTCCCTGTTGCAGTGCCTTATGGCTTAACCAGTTAAAATCGTAAGGTTTGCCGTTGTAGGTAATGCTGCTCACATATTTATTGGCAGCACTGTTAGCTGGCGAATTGATAACTATGGTTTTGCCGTTCTCCAGTTTTAAGGTTAGTTTTTTAAATAGCGGTGCGCCTAAAACATATTGGTCGCTGGCGGGGCAAACCGGGTAAAAACCCATTGCCGAAAACACGTACCAGGCCGATGTTTGGCCGTTATCTTCATCGCCGCAATAGCCATCTGGCGTAGCTTTGTACATTCGGTTCATTACCTCACGGGCCCAGTACTGGGTCTTCCAGGGCTCACCGGCATAGCCGTACAGGTATATCATGTGCTGTATGGGTTGGTTGCCATGTGCATATTGGCCCATGTTGGCTATTTGCATTTCGCGTATCTCGTGTATCACTTCGCCGTAATAACTCTCGTCAAAAATCGGCGGGAGCGTAAATACCGAATCGAGCTTGGCTACAAATTGTTTTTTGCCGCCCATTAAACCCATCAGTCCGTTAATGTCATGAAAAACGCCCCAGGTATAGTGCCAGCTATTACCTTCGGTAAAGGCATCGCCCCATTTAAAGGGGTTAAACGGCATTTCAAAATTACCATCCTTATTTTTGCCGCGCATCAGGCCGGTTTGTTTATCAAAAAGGTTGCGGTAATTTTGGCTGCGTTTGGCATACAGGTCAACCTCATCTTTAGGTTTATTTAGGGCCTTGCCCAGTTGCGATATGGCAAAATCGTCGTAAGCATATTCCAACGTGCGGGCCGCGTTTTCGTCTATTTTAACATCATAAGGTACGTAGCCCAAGTCGTTATAATATTGAACACCCTTGCGCCCTACGGCGGATATGGGCCCCTCGTTATTGGCGCCATGTTTTAGTGCTTCGTACAGTGTATTAATATCATAGCCGCGCAAGCCCTTTAAATAAGCTTCGGCTACTACCGAGGCCGAGTTATTGCCCACCATTACATTGGCCAGGCCGGGGCTGCTCCATTCGGGCAACCAGCCGCTTTCTTTATAATCGTTAACCAACCCTTCCTGCATCTCTTTGTTTATCGACGGATAAACCAGGTTTAAGAAAGGATAGAGCGCCCTAAAGGTGTCCCAAAAGCCGGTACCTGCAAACATATAACCCGGCAAAATTTTACCATTGTAGGGGCTCCAATGCGTGGGTTTGCCGTTAGCATCTATCTCGTAAAGTTTATTAGGGAAAAACAACATGCGGTAAAGGCACGAGTAAAAGGTACGGGTTTGGTCTACCGTGCCGCCATCAACAGTTAAGCGGCTGAGTGTTTTGTTCCAAACGGCTTTGGCTTTTTGTTTGGTAACCTCAAAGCTATCGTTGGCTATCTCGCGTTTTAAATTTAGTTCGGCCTGCTCAAAACTAATAAAAGATGAAGCCACCCTTAAATGCACCTGCTCGCCCTTAACCGTTTTAAAGCCAATAACGGCACCTGCATGTTTGTTGCTTGTCTCCAGCGAATCTTTAATTAAAGTAGTATCGCGTGTGGTGTAAGCCATAGTAAAAGGCTTATCAATGTAAATAACAAAGTAGTTTTTAAAGTTTTTGAGTGGCCCGCGTGCGTATTTGGTGCTGTAACCGATGATTTTTTTTTCGTTAGGAATAACTTTAATGTACGAACCTCTGTCCAACGCGTCTATCACCACAAAGGAGCTATCGGTTTGCGGATAGGTAAACCTGAATTGTGCGGCACGCTCGGTTGGTGTAATTTCGGTGGTAACATCGGCATCGGCCAGGTAAACGCTATAGTAATAAGGTTTAACGGTTTCGGCCTTGTGCGAAAACCAGCTTGCACGCCCGTTTTGGCTAACCTTTAAATGTTTGGTAACCGGCATAATAGCAAAACAGCCATAGTCATTCATCCAGGGTGAAGGTTGGTGGGTTTGTTTAAAGCCACGTATTTTATCGGCATCGTAGGTATACTGCCAGCCATCGCCCATTTTACCGGTTTGGGGTGTCCAAAAGTTCATACCCCAGGGCAAGGCAATGGCAGGGTAGGTGTTACCGTTAGATAAATCGACCTTTGATTGCGTACCCATCAGCGGGTTAATATATTCAACCGGATCGGTTATGTTGGTGATGGTTTGGGCTTTAACAAAAGCGAACGAAAGCAGGAGTACGAAAGCAGAAAAATATTTTTTCATGTATTGCAGATGGGATTTATAGAAATATTGAATCTATAATTAAACTGTAATTAGTTTTAGAAATTCGGCTATTGAAATAACGTTTACCTTTGGAAAATCAACATATTTAAGTGCTTTAAAATGTTGATCGTTAGTGACGATGTAATCTGCACCGCCTACTATTGCAGCATCTACATATTTATTATCATCAGAATCTTGGTCAATTAGCTTCCACTCAAAATAAACCTCAACTTTTTTCAAATTTTCGAGATTTAAAAGCATTTCTGCTATGTTATTGGCGACGATTGAATTTGCTTTTCTTTGCAATATCTCAACGTATTCTGATAAAATGTCATTGCTTAATATCAAATCAAATTTGCCATCAACCAAAGCATCCAGAATTGGCCTATATACCGATCTTTTGGGAATAGCCACTAAAAGTGCATTAGTATCTAAAATGACAATCATGGAAACGCTATTTCCTTAAATGGTCATTCGCCCAATCTTCCATAGTGCTGTCATTCCAACCGTTTTCGTCCCATAATTTATCCATTTCTTCCGTAGCAGATTTGGCAAAATATTTGGCAAGCATATTTTTGATCTCTATTAATTGCTTATCGGGTAAATTGTATTGAAAAAGCTTTAACAATTCAATTTGCATGTTAGATAACTTATTAGCAGTTTGCATAACAACTTTATTAATTGATAACCATTATAACAAATATAGCAAAGGTTGGCCAAAACCCCCGCTAAAACAACGATGGGTTGCCACCCAATTTCAATCGACCTAAATGTTTGTAAGCATTCTCGGTAGCTTCCCTTCCGCGCGATGTGCGCATTAAAAAGCCTTCCTGTATTAAAAAGGGTTCGTAAACTTCTTCTATGGTGCCTTCATCTTCGCCAACGGCGGTGGCAATGGTTTTTAAGCCAACAGGGCCGCCTTTAAACTTATCAATAATGGTAAGCAGTATTTTGTTGTCCATTTCGTCGAGGCCGTGCTCATCTACGTTTAAGGCGTTTAGGGCATAACGGGCTATGTCGGTATCAATTTGTCCGTTACCTTTTACCTGGGCAAAATCGCGCGTGCGGCGCAAAAGCGAATTTGCAATACGCGGGGTACCGCGGCTGCGGCGGGCAATTTCATAAGCAGCATCTTCGCGTATGCCGGTGCGCAATATTGATGCCGAGCGTAGCACAATTGTAGTGAGCAGTTTGGCATCGTAATATTCCAGGCGCAAATTAATACCAAAACGGGCACGCAAAGGTGCAGTAAGCAAGCCCGAACGCGTTGTTGCGCCAACCAAGGTAAAAGGGTTAAGCGATATTTGCACCGAGCGCGCATTAGGGCCGCTCTCCAGCATAATATCTATCTTAAAATCTTCCATTGCGCTATACAGGTATTCTTCAACCAAGGGGCTAAGGCGGTGTATCTCATCAATAAATAAAATATCGCCGGTTTCTAAGTTGGTAAGTAAGCCGGCCAGGTCGCCGGGTTTATCCAATACCGGGCCCGATGTTATTTTGATACCGGCACCCATTTCGTTAGCAATAATGTGCGATAGCGTGGTTTTGCCTAAACCCGGAGGCCCGTGCAGCAAAACATGATCTAAAGCTTCGCCGCGCTGCTTGGCCGCCTGAACAAATACTTTAAGGTTGGCTAATATTTTATACTGACCGGTAAAATCTTCAAAAGCCTGCGGACGCAAAACTTTTTCAATATCGCGGTCTGTTGGCGTAAGGTTTTCAAGATTGGGATCGAGATTCTCGTTCATTGCCAACGAAATTAGTAATTAAAGCTCAAAGGTGAAAGTAGAAAGAAGTCTTGAGTCAATAGTCTTGAGTCAATAGTTTTGAGTCGGAGGTCTTATACAAGCTTAGGGTTGTTAACTCAAGACTATTGACTCAAGACTTTTGACTTTTTTCACCCCTCAGGATATTTCCTGAACATGGCATTGATGCGCATGCTGATGACGCCAAAAAAAGCTTCCTTAAATATCCCGCCCGACATTTTGGAGGTGCCCACCGTGCGGTCGGTAAAAATTATCGGCACTTCTACCACTTTAAAGCCATGCTTAACGGCTGTATATTTCATTTCTATCTGGAAAGCGTAGCCAACAAATTTAATCTTGTCCAGTTCAATCGCTTCAAGCACCCGGCGTTTAAAGCATTTAAAGCCTGCCGTAAAATCCTGTATTTCCACCTGGGTTATAAAGCGTACATAAACAGATGCAAAATAACTCATCATTACGCGGCTCATGGGCCAGTTAACTACGTTTACACCGCTCACATAGCGCGAACCTACGGCCACATCGGCACCTTCAACGCAAGCTTGCCTCAGGCGGATCAGGTCGTCCGGATTATGCGAAAAATCGGCATCCATCTCAAAAATATAATCGTAATGGTTTTTAACCGCCCATTTAAAACCATGAATATAAGCAGTACCGAGGCCTTGTTTGCCCGAGCGTTCTTCAATAAAAAGGCGGTCGGGATAATCTCTCTGAATACTTTTTACAATATTGGCTGTACCATCGGGCGAACCATCGTCAACAATAAGTATATGGAAATCGTGCTCAAGCCCCAGCACCTTGTTCAACAAGCGCTCAATGTTCTCTTTCTCGTTATAAGTGGGTACAATAACTATACTATCAGGCACAAGTACAAATTTAGATTCAATTAAATGCTTTGTTAGCTAAAGGGGCAAATATAAAAGTTTTTTTAACCCTGTTTGCTATAAACCCAATATGCCTTTAAATATTGCATGGGTTTATGTAGGGTAAGGGTAATTTTAGCAGGTATTTTTATTGAAAATTACAAACTGGTTTAACCTAGCCGTTGTTTAAACACCGGCTAGGTTAGTAATAGGGCCTAAATGGCATTAAAATAAAATGGTTTGCGGTTTGTAAAATAATTATGTAATATTATTGTCGCTAAGCATTGTAAAGTGTAATTATTTATGAAAAAAATTAAATCGGCCCTGTTTGTTGCGCTTGCCGCAGGCCTGGGTATATCATCGGCAAGGGCACAAACGGTAGTTACTTTAGACTATTTTTTTAACCACGAGTTCCGCAAAACGCCCGCTGGCGAAATGGAGCGTTTCCACTATATGTGGGATGAAAAGGATTTAAGCGGCTACTCAAACTGGGGCGATGCTTTTGTAAAAAACGGCGGTATCTTAAAAACCCTTGAGGTTGCACCCTCGGCCCAAAGCCTAAAGGGTAGCAATATTTATATTGTGGTTGACCCGGACAATAAAAAGGAAACCGCAAAGCCTAATGATATTGAAGAGCCACATGTAAAAGCTATTGCTAATTGGGTAAAAGCCGGTGGCGTTTTGGTTATACTGGCTAATGATAGTGCCAATGTTAACTTGCCCGGTACCAATAAACTAGCTAAAGCCTTCGGACTGCATTTTAACGACGATTTACAAAACCATGTTATTGGCAACAATATTGCCGCCGGTACTTTAATAATACCCGATAACGACCCCATATTTAAAACTGCTAAAAAGGTTTATTTAAAAGATATGGCATCCATCACCCTGAGCGGAAAAGCACACGCTGCCTACACAAAAAACGGGGCGGTTTTAATGGCTACTGTACAATATGGCAAGGGAGTTGTTTTTGCCGTTGGCGACCCCTGGTTGTACAATGAATATACCAACGGACAACTACCCGCAGACTATGATAACGACAAAGCCGCCTACGATTTAGCCAAATGGCTTATTGAGCAAACTAAGCGGTAGCAGGTACGTAACCAGTGTTTTTAACCTGTTTTTTAAAAGCAAAGCCATTGATTTACATTATTTAAAACTCAATTTTTTTTAAGTTAGAGGTTTTGTGTATATTTGCACCCGCAAAGCAATTTGCGATGGTTGCATAGCTCAACTGGATAGAGCAACTGCCTTCTAAGTAGTAGGTTTCAGGTTCGAGCCCTGATGCGACCACTGGATATAGCCCTTTAGAGATGATCTGAAGGGCTTTTTTTGTCGCCTTACCGTCTGTATTCTATTTTTTGTTCGTGCCATTTTGAAGGGTAGCAGCCGAAAATTCAATTTTATGGTTACTATGAGAGTATTATTACACTATGCGAGGTTCAAAGAGAATAACATTTACGCGCTTGTAATCAAATGCATCAGTTAATAATATGCATGGCATGTAATCCAAAGGACGTGCTCAAAGACATCCTCCCAGTCTAATTTTTTAGTGAAATTAAATAATTTCATTTTTAAAACTTAATTTAGAGTGGCAATTAAACAGCCTAAACACTCATGAGCTTACGAACCTTATTTAGCATTGTACTGAAAATTTTAGGCCTTTTATTAATTAAGGATTTTTTACTTGCTGTGTTTCAGATTTTAATAGTTGTATTTACAATGTCGCCATCGTTGGAAACTTGTGTTTTATATGCGGTTGTTACGGTTATTAATGGTTTATTGCCTTATCTGTTCATTTTTAAATCGGAGTTAATTATTAATGTGTTAAAGCTTGATGGTGGCTTTGACGAAGATACCATTGCTTTAAATATGCACCGCTCAACTATGTTTGGCTTATGCGTAATTATTGTGGGCGGCTATATGGTTGCCAGCGAAGTGCCTGTGCTTGTCAGGCTCGTGTTTGTTATTTATCAGGAAAAAAATGAATTGTCGGCAACTAATCCTAACGTTGGATATTTGTTGTTATCTGTGGCTAAAATATTTGTAGGGTTAATCTTAATGGGTTTCCAAAGGCCCATTGCAAACCTGCTCGAAATAAACAGGCGGCACAACACACCTGCTTTTGACGACGAAGACGAAGAAGCGGAATAAGATTATTATATTATTTATTGGGCTAATTACAAACAACCTATACGCTGGGGCGTTATTAGTAAAATAAAATAACAACACCATGATTACTCCCGAAAACCAGATACCATTAGACGATTCTGAAAATTCAGAGTCCGAAGATCAACAAAGTCAGCAAGATATTCATTCTAATGGCTTTGACGACGATCAAACCAGTGTACCACATGATGACGCTCACGATGCCGACCTTTTACAACAAGCCGATGATGCATCCGAAGCGGCGTACACGTTGGATTTAGACAAAGGCATAGCACCCAAAACTCCCGAAAAAGAGGACACCAACATTAAAAATTAAGTGATTGAACAGCATCCGGTACTGTAAAGCAGGCCGGGTGTTGTTTTTTAATCCTTTCCGGGCTAATATAACGGTTCCGTAATTTTTCTGTTTGAGTATCTGCTGCTAATTTGTCTTTAGCGCAAGGCAGCTCTTATCAGCCCTCCGTTACACAACTACGCTACAAAAAACAAAAGAGGACACTACGAATAGTGCCCTCTTTCCCCTAATTAATTTAAACTATTGATTAAACCCAAAATAAAGAACGTTCTTAACTCAACTTGGGCGGCTGAGTAATACGTAAGTTAAACGGCTAAAATGATGCAAGGTTTAGTCGGTTTTTTAAATACTGACGTATTGGTATGTTTTATTTTTAAAAAGGCGTTCATTGCTTTTCAAACGGGTTAAAATTGCGTGCGCCAATTTCCATACCTGCTGCCCGGCATACGGTTTTATTACCATATCTAAAATTAATTTTATCAAGCGCGCGGTAAAGGCTAATGCGTTCTTCGTTATCTTCAAATAAATTAATTTGATAGTTGCCTGTACACAGGTTACTCAGTTTAACGCCAATAAGCCTAATGGGCCTGCTTTGGTTCCAGGCATTTTTAAGCAGGTTTTTAACGCCCGGTATTAAAATATGTTCGGCGGCGGTAAGGGCTATTTTTTCTTGCTGGGTATGGGTTTCAAAATTTGCATAACGTATTTTAATAGCCAGGCACGATGCAAGTTCGTTTTCCTTGCGCAGCTTAAAGGCCAGTTCCTCCGTCATCGATACCAAAATATCTTCGAGTGCCTTGCGGTCGGCAGTGTTTTGATGAAAGGTATGCTCGGTCGAGATGGATTTACGATCTGAGTAGGGGATAATCTCGCTATCATCCAAGCCGTTGGCTTTTTCCCAAATAAAGCGTCCGGCTTTGCCAAATACGGTTTCTAAAAAACGAAGCTCAACGCGTTGCAGGTCGGCAATTTTTTCTATGCCATAGCTGTATAATTTTTGGCAGGTTTTTTCGCCAAGCATGGGTATTTTACCAATAGGCAGCGGAGCCATAAATTGTTTTTCGTTGCCATGCTCAATAAACAACTGCCCATTGGGTTTGGCCTGGTTGGTAGCCATTTTTGCAACCGTTTTGTTGGATGCCAGGCCAAACGAAATAGGCAGGCCGGTATCTTTAATAATTTTTTGCCGCAATTCGCTCGCTATTTGGTAGGCATTGTAAAAGCGATCCATTCCCGTAAGGTCGATATAAAATTCGTCTACCGATGTTTTTTGGAACAGCGGTACGGCCTCCTCAATAATTTGTGTTACCTGTTGCGATGCTTCCGAGTAGCGGCTGTGTGTGCCGTGTATGACAATAGCTTGCGGGCAAAGTTTAAGTGCCTGGCGCGTGGGCATGGCCGAGTGTATGCCAAATTTACGGGCCTCGTAACTGCACGAGGCCACTACGCCGCGTTCGGCAGAGCCGCCAATAATTACCGGCTTGCCGATGAGCGAAGGATCAAACTTCCGCTCTACCGAAACGAAAAACGAATCGAGATCAATGTGTACAATATGGCGCTTGTTAACCATTTACCAAAGCTATTCATTTTAAACATAAATTACTAACTTTTTTAGTAATTTGTATATTTGGTGTATGGATATTAATGTAAGCACCTATTGGGATTATATGATGATGATTGCGCCACCGGCAGAAGTATTGGAGGTGATAGGTAAGTATAAAAAGGCTACCGCAAGGCTAATTGGCAACTACGAAGGTATGTATAGCCAGGCACACATCAGCGTAAGCAGGCAGTACCGGCAAATGCCCGGCACAATGATACAGAAACTGGATTGGTATAAACGGCCCATCAGCCGCTTAAACCCGATTACTTTACAGGTTAACGGCTTTAGCTTTTTTAAACAGGGTGATACCGGCGCAACTATTTATGCCAAAATTGAGCTGAACCCCGAAGTTACCAACTGGTTTACCCACATCAGGAAGGTTTTTGGGGATAAAAAGTGGGACGCGGTACCGCATATTACTATTGCCAAAAATGTACCTGCTGCGCCATTCCAGAAGGTGTGGCCCAAAATTAGCGATAAGCAATACCAATTTGATTTTTTGCCGCAAAGTATAACCGTTTTATCCAGGCCGATGATAGGCGGCCATAACCAGATTTGGACGCCGTTTAAGGAGTTGTATTTCAATAATTTCGGTTAAGTGGCGGTATTTAAAAAGGTAAATAATGTATTTTTTGAGTAGTTTGATGCCAGGTTATAGCGAAAATAATTGTAAAAATTAGAGACGCTCTGTTTCAGCCCGTTCCAAATTATTTAACATAAGGTTACACTTATTTTAACTTTTTAAGCTGCGGTATTTCATACTATGGGCAAAATTGCTACTTTTGTGGCGGGGTAAGTCTTTTACGACCAGCTCCTCTTGAACTCCCCCAGGGTGGGAACGCAGCAAGGGTAGAGGGTTGTAGCGGTGCGATAAAAGGTGCTTACCCTTTTTTATTTTCTTTATCTTAGGGCGGGGCAATATTCATTGCCGAAAATGTTATCAGCTTTAGCTTTCCAGGTTAAATAGTTTGCAAATTTTTATTTGTAAAGTTTATTTAGTACCCAATATTTACCCATGTGCAATTTTTAATACTTTGGTTAATATATGCAGCGGGGCATATTATACTCAAACCAAATCGCTAAATTGCCGTTGCTAAAAAATTACATCTTATGAAAGTTGAACGGGAAGAAAAACACAACCGCGGTTCTTTTTATGTAGAACAAAATGGCCATTGGGATGCCGAGATGGCTTATGGCATGAGTGGCGATCAAATGATTATTTACCATACCGAGGTGTCGGATGTGTTGAAGGGGCAGCATATTGGCGCGCAACTGGTAGCAGCAGGAGTGGACTACGCCCGCCAACATCATTTTAAAATTGTACCCTTGTGCCCGTTTGCCAAGGCCCTGATAGATAAGACAACAGATTTTCAGGATGTTTTAGCTCCCGGATATCTAAACAAATAAAACATGCTCGATATTTTTATTATAGGCGCAGGCCCAATAGGCTTAGCGTGCGGACTGGCAGCCCAGAAAGCCGGACTATCATTTGTGATAGTTGATAAGGGGGCACTGGTTAATTCGTTATACAACTACCCTTCAACCATGACTTTTTTTTCGACTTCGGAAAAGTTGGAGATTGGCGGGGTGCCCTTCGTGTCAAACAACGTTAAGCCAACTCGTGCCGAAGCGCTGGAATATTACCGCCGCGTTGCGGTATCAAATAAACTGCCAATTAATTTGTTTGAAGAGGTACAGCATATGGAGTGTATTGATAGCATTTATCACATTACCACAGCAAAAGCCACTTACACAGCAAAGTACATTGTTATAGCAACCGGGTTTTACGATGTAGCCGTTAAACTCAATGTACCCGGCGAAAATTTGCCCAAGGTGCAGCATTACTATAAAGACCCGCATTATTTTGCCATGCAAAAGGTATTGGTGGTGGGAGCAAGCAATTCGTCGGTAGATGTAGCTTTAGAAACTTACCGCAAAGGTGCCGATGTAACTATGGTGGTACGTGGCAGCGAAATAAGCAGCCGCGTTAAATATTGGGTTAGGCCCGATATTGTTAACCGGATAAGCGAAGGTAGTATTAAGGCCTACTTTAATTCGGCAATAAAAGAGATACGCCAGTTTGAAGTTGATATTGAAACACCCGATGGGATGATAACCATTGCCAACGATTTTGTGATGGCCATGACGGGCTATAAACCTAATTTTGAATTTTTGAATAAATTAGGCATCCAACTCTCTGCCGACGAAAAGCTGTTGCCACAATACAATCCAGATACCATGGAAACTACTAATCTGCCCGGTGTTTACCTTGCCGGTGTGGTTTGCGGCGGTATGGATACGCACCTGTGGTTTATAGAAAACTCGCGCGTACATGCCGATATGATTATTGGCGATATAGCTAAAAAACAAAACTAACAACACTGAAAACAAGTCGTCATTGTATCGATAATCTAAGTGTTGTGCTGTTTTAACGTTTGTTAACACAGCAAAAAATTAAACCTTTTAATTTTGCTTTAGTTAAAATAATAAAAACAATTATTATGAAAACGATAAGCAAATTTTTGATGGTATTTACCATATTGATAACCACAGCAATTGCAAGTAACGCACAGGTAAGAGTTTTTGTACGTACCCGCCCGGTTGAACCGGTATTTGTAAGGCCGCCGGCGCCTTACCGCGATGCCGTATGGATTCCGGGAGAGTGGCGTTGGGAAGGTCGCCGTTATGTGTATGTAAACCCACATTACCAACATTTACGCAGGGGCCATGTATGGGTATCAGGCCATTGGAACAATATACGCGGTGGTTCTGTTTGGGTAGGTGGCTACTGGCGGTAATAGTTTAGTAAGTTAAATGTAACTTTTAAAATTGCCCCAGGTGGCTATAATAAAAATGTATTGCGGTATTGCCGCAGTACATTTTTATGGAAGGTTGCAACAGCATATGTACATTAATCCTGGTGGATGCCTTCGGCAATTTCTTCAATAGTTTTTTTATTGAAGGCTTCCAAGTCGGCAGGGGTACGGCTAGTTACCAGGCCATTATCAACCACTACTTCTTCATCAAACCATTCGGCACCGGCGTTAATTAAATCAGTACGTAATGATGGGTACGATGTTAGTTTGCGCCCCTTTATTAAACCGGTTTCTATCAGCAATTGCGGGCCGTGGCATATAGCGGCTACAGGTTTGCCCTCATCTAAAAATGCCGATGCAAAGGCTATAGCATCTTTGTTCTGCCTTAATTTATCCGGGTTTAAAACGCCGCCTGGTAATACCAGGGCATCATAATCGTCGGGGTTGGCATCGCTTAACTTTTTGTCTACGGGTATCTCAATTCCCCAGTCGGTTTTATCCCAGGCTTTAACGGTGCTTTTGCCGTTAGGCGATATGACGTGTACCGTTGCCCCCGCTGCCTCAAGTGCCTGTTTTGGGCTGGTTAGTTCAATTTGCTCAAATCCTTCTTCCGTGAGGATAGCTACCACACGGTTATTTAAAGTTGCCATAGTTATAGATGTTTATTTGTAATTAACCAGTATGTATAATGGTTAATATAATTACATATCAATTAAACTATAGTTTGTAGTTTTTAAAAAAATTACAAATCCCGCATGGCAAACTGAATAAAGTTGCTGGTAAGCCCATCGTCGTCGGTGCCTTTACGGCGAATGAAGAAGAAGTCGCGTTTAATGTGCAGGCCCTTAACCGGTACTTCTACTAATTCACCCTCGGCAAGTTCGCGTATGATGGATGGTTTTGGCATAAAACCCAGGCATTGATCGGCCCGTAGAAAGTTTTTGAGTGCCTCGGTGCCACCAAGCCTGATTTTGATATTAAGATCTGACGATTTTACGCCGTGTTCTGAGAGGGCCTTTAGCAAGGCATCCAGCGTGCCCGAACCTCTTTCGCGCAAAGCCAGTGGAGTTTGCGTTAGTTGTTTAATGCTTAACTCCTTACCCGCCAGCGGACTTTTTGACGAGCAAACGGGTATAACCTCGTCGCTCATAAAATGCTGATAGGATACGGTTGTGAGCTTATTTTCAACCTCAATAATCCCTAAATCAACCTCGTGGCTAAGTAGCGCATTTAAAATGTATTCGGAATTGCGGTTAACCAGTTGCACGGCAACACTGGTAAACTCGCGCTGAAAGTTTGATAATATAGATGGCAAAATATAGAGGGCAATAGTAGTACTGGCGCCCAACCGCAAATGGCCCGAAGCATGCGATACATTGCTGAGGGTTGACAGGTCGTATTCTATTTTGCGTTGTATCTCGCTGGCTTTCACCAAATGGTTGTAAAGCATTTGGCCCGCCTGGGTTAACGATATACTTGCGCCTTTACGCTCAAACAAAGGTACTTTATATTGATCTTCGAGTACCTTAACATGCTTGCTTACAGCAGGCTGTGTAATAAATAAAACCTGCGCTGCTTTAGAGAAACTTAAATTAGCAGCAACCGCTAAAAAAACCTGGTGAGCAACTGAGAGCATTGATAGATTTATTTTTATGCAAGATAGGCATAAAAAAATCGCCTCAAAACTGTATATTAAATACACAATTTTGAGGCGATAGAAAAGAGACTAAAATGCTATTTATTTAGCCTTGGTCCAAACATCGTTAGCCGAATTAAAATCTGGCAAAACGTGGTCGGGGTCTAAAGTTACCGATTCAATTTCTTCGGTTGATGGGTAAGTGAACGTCCAACTGGTGTTGCGTTCCCAAACCTCAACAGGTAATTTTATGCGCTCAACTTTACCGCTTACGGTTTTAATATCCATAATAACAGGCATAGCCAGTTTTTCGTTATTAATAATGGTAATTAAGGCACCTTGTTTAGGGTCGTTTTTTACATAGGTAACGGTACGTATTCCCTGGTCAAGCCTCCAGTTGTTTAAAAACCAGCCTCTCCAAAACCAGTTCAGGTTTTCGCCGGCAACGTTTTCTATGGTACGGAAAAAGTCGTCGGGAGTAGGATGTTTAAATGCCCAGCGGTTAATGTAAGTTTGGAAAGCCAAATCAAAACGCTCAGGGCCTAATATTTGTTCGCGTAGCAAAACCAAACCTGCACTTGGTTTTGAGTAAAGTAAAGTGCCGTTGTTGCGTTCTTTTAAGTTATCAACATAGCTTAAAATTGGCTCAAGCGTAGGTGCGGTAAAAAATGCGCCTATTTGGTGCATATCTGCCGCGCGGGCTGCCTTATACTCGCCGTTATTAAAATCGGCGGTTGATAGCGTGTTGATGAAAGTGTTAAACCCTTCGTCCATCCAGCCGTACATACGCTCGTTAGAGCCTACTATCATCGGGAACCAGGTATGGCCAAATTCGTGGTCGTTTACACCCCAAAGGCCTCTGCCTTTTGCTGTATAACCGCAAAATACTATGCCAGGGTATTCCATACCGCCGGGTGCGCCGGCAACTGCTGTGGCACATGGGTAAGGGTACTCATACCATTTTTTTGAATTATACTCTATTGATTTTTTTACAAATTCGGTTGAGCGTCTCCAGGCATTTGCGCTGTCGCTTTCAATAGGATAGGCCGATATAGCCATTGATTTTTTACCGCTTGGCAAAACCATTTTAGCAGCATCGATGATGAACGATGATGATGCTCCCCATGAGGCATCACGTGCGCTGCGGATTTTGAATTTCCAGGTTAGCTCTACTTTTCCTGCCGGGCGAGATTTTGGGTCGGTTACCTCGCTTGCCGAACGTATAATTACAGTTTTCTCGCTTTGTGCAGCCTGTGCCCAGCGTTTTTGCTGTTCGGCAGTATAAACCTCTTGTGGGTTTAGCAACTCGCCCGAGCATACAACAATATCGCTTGCCGGTGCAGTAATGTTGATATTGAAATCGCCATAGTCAAGGTAAAACTCACCCGGACCGGTGTAAGGCAGGGTGTTCCATCCCTGTATATCGTCATAAACACACATACGTGGGTACCATTGCGCTACGGTAAATATTTTACCGTTTTTGGTTTGCAGGATACCCATACGGTCTGACCCATATTCGGGCGAAATGAACGAATAATCAATTTGCAGTTTTACCTGTCCGCCACCGGCTGCAACATCGCTTGGCAGATAAACTTGCATGCGGGTATCGTTAATTAAATATTTAACTTCGGTAACGGTGGTTTTTTGGCCTACGGTTGATAGCACCTTAACCGCCTTTATTTTATAACCGGCATCAAAAACCTGGCCGCGGCCACCATTGCGGCTACCGCCGATAGGTACAATTGCCGAGCCTCTTGAATCTGTTTTAAATAAATTTTGATCAAGCATCATCCAGATGAATGATAACTTATCCGGGCTGTTATTGGTGTAGGTTAAAATTTCGTTGCCGGTTATTTCGTTCTTTTGCTCATCAAGTTTGGCATTCAAAAGATAATCGGCACGGTTTTGCCAATATTTTGCACCGGGCTGGCCACCTGCCGAACGGTAATCGGTTCCGTTTTTGGTGTAAAAAAAGGGCGCAAAAGCATCATGATAACTATAGTTTGTAACAACCGTATCTGATGTGCGTGCTAACTGGCGGCGTTGTGCCTGGCCGTTTGTAACCAAACCTGCACTAATGGCCAGTGCAAAACCTGCTATTAATTTTAACTTCATTTAATAAATTTTTTTGATATGCGGCTAATATGAAAATAAAATTGCAGAAATACCGATAGGTAAAATAATTGTTACCTCAATTTTAATTATTAGCTTATTTTATTTGTGTTTATTAGCTTTTGCCAAACTGCTCCGCGTATAATGCTTCGTCAAACCCAAAAAACAAAAAGTCGCCATCTTCAATAACGGGGCGTTTAATCATACTTGTTTTTTGCTGCAACAGGTTAAGAGCTGCCGCTTTGGTGGTAATACTTGCTTTTATAGCTGGGTCAAGCTGTTTCCAGGTTAGGCCCTGTTTGTTCAAAAACTTTTCGTAACCGGCTTTATTGTCCCACTCCTCTAATTTATCAATGCTAACGCCCAGTTTTTTAAAATCCTGAAACTCGTAAGTTACATTATGCTGTTTAAGCCAATCCAAAGCTTTTTTTACCGTATTGCAATTGGTTATACCGTATACTTTCATAAAGCAAAGCTATTAATTTCCGCCCGATTTTGTACCGGTGCCCTTGGTATCATCGTTATTAATACCGCGCTGGTTTTGCTTTATCCTGCTGTTTAACTTACCAAACCTGTAATTAAAGCGCACCGCAAAACTGGCATAATTGCTTTTAGAGTATTGCGACTGGTAAAAGGTTGATGTACTGGTATAAGAGTTTGAAGTATAATTTTTAACAAAAACGTTCGGTAACTGTAAATGTTACTTGTTGTAGCGTGTCATGGTGAGTTCGGTACCTGCGGTGGCAAAGCTCTTTATCATCTCTATCGATCTGTCTATCAGGGCCGGTAACTCCGGCAGTTCATCTTTATCAAAGGCATCAAGCACAAAATTAATTTGCTTGCCTTTGGGGAAGTTATCGCCTATGCCAAAGCGCAGGCGCGCATAATTGTTATGCCCTAAAGTAGCCTCAATATGTTTAAGCCCATTATGGCCGGCGGCACTGCCTTTGGGTTTAAGGCGCAGGGTGCCAAGCGGCAGGGCAAGGTCGTCAACCAGTACCAACACATTTTCCAAGGGTATTTTAAGCTCGTTCATCCAATACCTTAAAGCGTTTCCGCTCAGGTTCATATAAGTAGTGGGCTTAATTAAATGTAATACGCGGCCCTTATGTTTAACCTCGGTATAGGCAGCCAGGCGCATGGTATGAAACTTTTCGTTCTCCTCCTTAGCCAACTGATCTAATATCATAAAACCGATATTATGCCGCGTATCAGCATATTCGGGGCCAATGTTCCCTAAACCAACTACCAGGTATTTCATAATCGGGTGCAAAGATAGCTGAGTTTTATGGAAAATGTATTAGATAGAATAGAAAATGTATCAGGTAGGATGTTAGTTTTATGGAAGATGTATCAGGTAAGATGGAAGGTGTGAATTGTAAGTTGGGAGGGGGATATTGTAAGAAATTTATCGCAGTCAACACCAAAATACATCTTCCGTCTTACCTGATACATTTTCCATTCCGGGGGGGATATTGTAAGAAATTTATTGAGGTGATAGCCATCCCGATTAAATCAAAACCTTGGTGGTTTTAAAAGAAATTCTATAAGTCCCTAAATTTCAAAAATTCTGGTTCGGAAACAAAAGGGAGCATAGGCCTCTAAGCAAAACTACAATAAATCATCTTTAGCTATCCCCAAATAGGATGAAACTTCGTTTAATATTGCAGATAGTGTACCTATTTTCATCGGGTCGTGATTTGGGATTGTAATATGGTGACTACCTTTTTTATTTTTTAACGTAATACGAATATGACTACCATTTTGCCGCACTACTTCGTAACCGTGCCGGGATAAAAGTTTAACTAAATCTTTCCCCGAAATATTCCTGGATAATTTGGCAACCATTACATGGTGATGATTTCTTCTTTTACTAAATGCAAACGAATTACCTTAGGTATTATGGCATCTTCATCATAATGGCAGTGTACAGCTTCCCTTATATTAGCTTTCAGTTCGTCCATAGTCTCACCCTCGGTAAAAATGGCTTCGCCCAAAGCTCTTGCTGTGTAACCGCCCTCTATAGCTTCTTCAACTAAAAAGAAAAGTTCATTCATAAAATCAAATATAACTCTTTAACTTAATATTTAAAGTATTGCAGAAACAAAAATAGGGATAATCTCCCGATCATCCCTATTCAATAAATATCTAAGCCCTCTCCATTAGGAGAGGGTTGGGTGAGGCTCTACGCTTCAGCAGGTACGCCAATTAAATGCTTCGCAACCAGGTACTCGGCAATTTGCACGGCGTTGGTAGCGGCACCTTTACGCAGGTTATCGCTTACTATCCAGCAATTTAAGGTGTTAGGCTGGGTTTCGTCGCGGCGGATGCGGCCTACAAAAACTTCGTCTTTTTCGTGCGCGTCAAGCGGCATTGGGTATTTTAGGTTGGCAATATCGTCGGTAACAATAACGCCCGGGCTTTTTGCCAATAGCGTCTTTACCTCTTCCACATCAAAATCGCGCTCAAACTCAATATTAACCGATTCGGAATGCCCGCCCATTACCGGGATACGCACGGTTGTAGCCGTTACACGGATGCTATCGTCGCCCATAATCTTTTGGGTTTCTTTAATCATCTTCATCTCCTCTTTAGTATAACCGTTGTCGCCAAAAACATCAATTTGCGGTATAACGTTCAAATCAATTTTATAAGGATAAGCTTTAGGGCCATCAATACCTGCACGCTCGTTCATCAACTGGTCAACCGCTTTAACGCCCGTGCCCGTTACCGATTGGTAGGTTGATACCACAATACGTTTAATATGATAAGCATCGTGCAGTGGTTTTAAGGCCACTACCATTTGTATGGTTGAGCAATTGGGGTTAGCAATAATTTTATCTTCGGCAGTTAATACATCGGCGTTAACCTCGGGCACTACCAGTTTTTTGGTAGGATCCATGCGCCAGGCCGATGAGTTATCCACCACAGTGGTACCAACTTCGGCAAAACGCGGCGCATCGTTTAACGAGGTACTTCCACCTGCCGAAAATAGGGCAATGTCTGGCTTCTTGCTAATCGCCTCATCCATAGATACAATTTTGAACTGCTTACCCTTATAGGTAATTTCTTTACCAACGCTTTTTGCCGAAGCTACTGGTATCAATTCTGTAACCGGGAAGTTGCGTTCTGCCAGAACCTGCAACATTTTAGTGCCTACCAAACCGGTGGCGCCTACTACTGCGACTTTCATTTTAAATTAATTTTGAATAATATGAATAAAGAATCAGGATGCGAGAATCAAGAAGTAAGATGTGAGAATCAAGATCCAAGAATCAAGATTTAAGAACCATCATAGTTTATCTATCTTGATTCCTGTCTCTTACTTCTTGATTCTTACTTCCTGCCTCTTACTTCTTGCCTCTATTCTCCAGCTTCAAAGATGAGAATTTTTTGCATTAATGATAAATTTTAGGTAATTATATAAACCCTATAAACAAACTATGCTATTTATTTGTGCAAAATAGTACGCAACGCCGCTTTGCTTGCGCTAAAATTCAATTCATTTCCACCAAATTTTTACCTTTGCCATCAAATCCGAAGGTGATATTTAAGCTATGAACGAAAAGATTTTGGTGATTGGCGCAAACGGCCAAATAGGTACCGAATTGGTTACCGCCTTACGCGGAATTTACGGTGCAGAACAGGTTATAGCCTGCGATATTAACAACCCCATATACGCTATCCGTAATAACGGCCCCTTTGAGTACGCCAACGTAATGGATAAAGAAAATCTGCATCAGATATTCAACAAACACCAGCCTACACAGGTGTACCTGCTGGCCGCCATGCTATCGGCCACTGGCGAGCAAAAGCCCAAATTAGCCTGGGATTTAAACATGACCGGCTTATTAAACATATTAGATTATGCCGTTGAGTTTAAAGTAGCCAAGGTTTTTTGGCCAAGTTCCATAGCGGTGTTCGGGCCGCACTCCCCGCAATATAATACGCCCCAATATTGCGTAATGGACCCTAATACCGTTTACGGCTTTAGCAAGCTGGCTGGCGAGCGCTGGTGCGAGTATTACCACACTAAATACGGCGTTGATGTGCGCAGCATACGCTACCCGGGTTTAATAGGGTGGAAGGCATCACCCGGTGGAGGCACAACAGATTATGCCGTTCATATTTTTCACGAAGCCATTAAAAACGGGAGCTATCAAAGTTTCCTTTCCGAAGATACCGCATTACCCATGATGTATATGGACGATGCCATCCGCGCCACCCTGCAACTCATGGAAGCACCTGCCCACAAACTAAGCACCCGTGCAGGTTATAACCTTGGCGGGATAAGCTTTACACCAACAATGTTAGCCCAAGAAATTAAAAAGCACATACCCGGTTTCACCATAAGTTATGCCGGTAATGATCCCCGGCAGGCCATTGCCGATAGCTGGCCAAAATCAATAGACGACAGTGTTGCCCAAGCCGACTGGGATTGGAAAATTGAGTTCGACCTAGCCAAAATGACCGAAGACATGTTAACCAATTTAAAAAAAGTATATAGTTGAGAAGTTCATAGATGATGGTTCATAGTTTATGGTAAGCAAAAAAAGTTTTACTATTGTACTTTGGTTTAATAAACAGCCTTGTTAATAGATTATGTTCATAGTTAGTCATGATTCTTAGTTGTAAATTGATCTCATTTCGTTAAAACCATGAACAATCATCTATCAACCATGAACTATCGGCCATGAACCAATAATAAACAATACAAATAATAACAATGGGAAGAGCATTCGAATTCCGTAAAGAGAGAAAATTTAAAAGATGGGCCAAAATGGCCATCCAGTTTACCCGTTTGGGGAAAGAAATTGTAATGGCCGTTAAAGAAGGCGGTGCCGACCCTGCCACAAACTCGCGTTTACGCACCGTTATACAAAACTCCAAGGCGGTTAACATGCCTAAGGATAGGGTTGACGCGGCCATTAAACGCGCATCTAATAAAGACGAATCAAACTACGAAGAGCTGGTTTACGAAGGTTATGCGCCACACGGCGTACCCGTACTGGTTGAAACCGCTACCGATAATACCAACCGCACCGTAGCCAACGTGCGCAGTTATTTTACCAAAACCGGCGGTAGTTTGGGCAAAACCGGCTCGCTCGATTTTATATTCACCCGTAAATCAATATTTAGGTTTGAGCCTGCCGAGCATGATTTGGAAGAACTTGAATTTGAACTGATAGATTCGGGTTTAGAAGAACTATACCTTGAAACCGACGAAAACGGCCACGACATAGCCGTAGCCCAAACCGCCTTTGAAGATTTTGGCAGGATGCAAAAAGCTTTGGAAGAAAAAGGTATAGAAGTAAAATCGGCCAAGCTGGAGCGTATTGCACAATCGCACACATCGGTTACCGAAGAACAGGCCGTTGACGTAATGAAATTAATAGACAGGCTGGAAGAGGACGACGACGTATTGGCAGTTTACCATAATATGGAAGAATGAGCCCCACCCAACCCTCCCCGGTAGGGAGGGCTTTTTGGAAAAAGTGTGCCCTATCGGGGGAGATTTAGAAACTCTCTTTTTGACGGCTTACCCAAACGAGTGTCATTGCTTCGTACCTCGCAATGACACTCGGGATTGATGTTTTATTCGTTAAATTATTTGTGAATGAAATTTAAACAGGGCTTTAAAACTAACAATTAAACAAAAAGTTTCCCCTGCCTCGGGATGCTACCTGCCATAAATGTAGGACTTAGACGTTGCTTATAATGCCAATATTCACATCGCGCAAGCAAAAAAAAGATATCAAAGTAACATTCCAAAACGGGATGTTGTATGTTGACGTTGATGGCGGCAAGCAGCATGTTTTTGCGCTGGCCTGGCTACCCAAATTGCAAAACGCAAGCGAGCAGGACCTTGCCGATTGGGATTTAACGGCAACCGGAATCCGATGGAATAAATTGAACGAGGAGATTGCCATAACAGGTTTATAAATATAAAATATTGTCATTGCGAGGTACGAAGCAACCGCACAGAGGACAAGCAGCCTTGCACAGTTCGCTATTATTTCGTTTTCTATTGATAATCAGAAAATACTAAATGACGTTTCAAGAATTCTTCAAAAAGAAAAAGATCAATCTGGACCTGCTAAAAGCGGCAGAGCCGGCTCTTTTTGCCGAATTTGAATTGCATTACGGGCAAATGGGCGAAAAAAGTTTCGACCATACAAAAAAATACTGGTTTAATACCCTGCGTCGCAAATATCACTCACCCGACGAGCCGAAGGTTGACAAAGTGCCGATAGAAAACCGTCTGGCCGAACAAACCGTTGTAGAAGCCATAACCGATGAGCCACAAACTGTTGCTGCGCCCAAATTAGGCTTTAAGCCGAAATTTAAAACCGGGGCCTCGGCACCCGAAAATGTGCCCCCTGTTGCCGAAGAAATTACAGGGCAGGAAAGCGGCGCCGAAGCTGCTGCGCCTAAACTGGGCTTTAAACCAAAATTCAAATCGGCGGCCTCCGCACTCCAAAATGAGCCTCCTGTTGCCCAAGAAATTACAGGGCCGGCGAGCGGCACCGAACCTGCTGCGCCCAAACTCGGCTTTAAGCCAAAGTTTAAATCGGCAACGCCTGCGCAAACAACACCGGTTGAACCTTTAACAACCCCCGAAAGCAATACAGAGCCACCCGCAAGCACCGTAGCTTTGCCACCTAAATTGGGTTTTAAACCAAAATTCAAGCCGTCATCGCCTCCGGCATCACAACAGCCATCAGCTAACGGTGCTACAAATCCAAATCCGCCCGATGCGGATACACCTTCCGAATAAAAAAACTATAGCATATACTATCAAGTGTAAAAAAATGTTAAATATGCACCGTTGCACCCCTAAGCAACGGCTATAATAAGTATATTGCGACACCCTATTTGTAATGCTAAAAAGCCTTTAATGATTTTCAAAAAACACATACTTGCCCTTTCGGTTCTCATTGCTTTTTTTCATCTGTCTGCCCATTCGCAGCAAGATACCATGAGCATTAAAACTATAATAGATAAAACCAATAAATTTACGCACAGTTACCCTTTAGAAAAGGTTTATTTGCATACCGATAAACCCTACTATTCTGTTGGCGATACCATTTGGTTTAAAGCCTATGTAACTATTGGTTTGCACCAGCCATCGGTACTCAGTAAAATTGTTTATGTTGATGTGCTTAACGGGCGCGATACCTTAGTGCAGGCCTTAAAACTACAGCTTTTTAATGGTACAGCAACCGGCAGTATGCCCATTACACAGGCGTTATTTAAGCAAGGCAATTACCATTTAAGTGCCTACACCAACTGGATGCGTAATTTTGACCCTGCTTACTTTTTTAACAAAACAATAACCATTGCCAACCCAATTGATAACGAGGTGTTTACTACGGCATCCTTTTCGGGATCAGAAAAAAATAAACAGCAAAAGGTAAACGCCCGCATACAGTTTAAAGATGTTTTTGGTAACCCGTATGCCAATAAAAAGGTAAGCTGGTTAATTAATAACGATGATGATAAACCGCTAAAAGGTAAAGAAACAACTGATGCAAACGGTTTTCTTAACTTGGCCATAACTGTTGGTAAATCGCCGGTGCTGGCTTCAAATTATTTATCAGCCACTATCGAAACCGGTAGCAAAAAACAGGTAAATAAATTGTTTTCGCTACGTACTGCGGTGGCCGAGCCCGATATTCAGTTTTTTCCGGAGGGCGGGGCATTGGTAAGCGGCACGCGTACTAAAGTTGCCTTTAAGGCAATAAACTCGGCCGGACTGGGTATTGATGTAAAAGGTACAATAGTTGATAACACAGGCGCCACCGTAACCGATTTTAAATCGCAGCACCTGGGTATGGGCTTCGCTCTTTTTGTTCCCGAAGATGGCAAAACCTACAAAGCCAATGTAACCTATGCCGATGGCACGCAAAACACGTTAGATTTGCCCAAAGTGCAATCGGCAGGTGTTTCGTTAGCGGTTTACAACAGCAACACCTCCGATACCTTAAATGTAAAGGTGACAGCGAGCAATGCGTTTTTTGAGCAAAACAAAAATAAGGTACTTTACTTAGTTGGCCAAACATCGGGAGTGATATGCTATGCAGCCAAAACTACCCTGCAAACAGCCATGTTTTCGGCCTTAATATCTAAAAATAGGTTTCCATCGGGTGTTACTCAATTTACTTTGTTTTCCGACAATGGTACACCCTTGAGCGAGCGTGTTACCTTTGTGCAGCAAAACGACAAGCTAAACCTAAGCCTAACGCCTTCGGCAAAAACCTATGGGCCGCGCAAACAGGTAAAAATGCAGGTAATGGCAAAAAATGCCACTACACCGGTAGAGGCCAGCTTATCGGTAGCTGTGGTTGACGAAACTAAGGTGCCTTTTGACGAAGATGCCGAAACCACCATATTAACAAGTTTCCTGCTATCGTCGGACTTGAAAGGTTATATCGAAAAGCCAAATTATTATTTCAGGAATCCAACACCAAAAACCGCTGCCGATTTAGATGTGCTGATGCTTACCCAGGGTTACAGGCGTTTTTCGTACCCGGATATTTTAAAAAATTTACAACCCCGCATATACGTACTGCCCGAGCAGGGCATTGAAATAACCGGAACGCTGCGCAATTCAACCGGTATGCCTATAGCCAAAGGCAACGTGCGCTTGCAGATACCCGATAAGTATTATTCTACACAAACCACAACAAACATGTCGGGCGAGTTTAGGTTTTCCAATCTGATACTGCCCGATTCTACTCAGGTAATTATAAATGCACGCAATAACGTTAATGCCAACAACCTCATGATTATGTTAAACGGTACATCCTTCCAGGTTGTAACCCCTAATTTTAATTATCCCGACGAAGTGATGAATATTGATACCGCTTTGTACCCATACATCCAAAATACCAAGCGCCAGTATAACAGTTCGCACACTTTAAAAGAGGTTGAAATTAAAGAGCAGGTTTTTGTTAAAAAGCCGGGCTACCAGGATTTTTCTAACTTAACCGGCCTGGGTTTTCCCGACCATACTATTGATGGTAGCCGCTTAAAAGATTGCCCTAATTTTGCCATGTGCCTGCAAACCATGCTAATGGGGTTAACTTACGATAACTTTAACTTTTACATCACGCGCGATTATTCGCAGGGGCAAAAATCAACCCCGGTGGCCATATACTTTAACGGTATGCAGGTTGATTACAACTACATAGCCGGTTTAACATCGCCAAATATCGAATCGGTAGAGGTGTTTTTGAACGACGGTGTTAGTGGTATTAACAAGCTTAATAACACAAAAGGTGTTATTGAAATAACTACCAAGGTAATGCCAAAAGGGCAAAAAATAACTAAAGACCAACTGGCAGAGCTGTTTCCGCCCAAGTATATTGCCAAAATTATGCCCAAGGGTTATAATGTGAGCCGCGAATTTTATTCGCCCAAATATTCGGGCCCGGCAAACGTTTTACAACATGCCGATTTAAGGAGTACCATTTACTGGAACGCCCACTTAAACACCGATAAAACAGGTGCCACATCGTTCGACTTTTTTACCGCCGACAACCGCGGAACCTATAAGGCCATAATAGAAGGCATTGATGCCGATGGTAACATAGGCCGAACGGTTTACCGTTTTAAGGTGCAGTAGTAAAAACTAACTATGTGGACTAATGGGAAGGGTAGGGGTAAGAGGTAAAATATTTCTCAAGACCGCGTATTTGGAGTAGGAAGCAATCGCACGGATGCATATTCGCCCTGTATAACGGCTCGGCCTATGTGCGATTGCCACGCTATCGCTCGCAACGACATATTTCACACACTGACGTCATCCCGCCCGGTTAGGCGTCCACGCCTAACTGTTAGTGGTTAGCAGCGTCTACGCTGCTGAGATTTGCAAACAACAGCAACAGTTGCTACACTTCATCTGTATGCAATATAATCTCAATATATTTCTTTGCTACCTCCTCTGCTTTCGTTCTTGCTGCTTCGCCGCCAATAAAACTGTTATCATACTCATTGGAATCGTCAATAGTTGTTTCGCCTTTTTGCATATCATAAACAGCCCACCACCACCAATTATCGTCCATCCACTCAGAACGTAACATTAAGCCAGCCCACCTTGCAGTGCAATCATCGTCTAAATCGCCTGTCCAAATAATAGGTTCTTTTGCTAATATGTTTCGCTCAAATTTGGTCATAAAAAAACTAACCCACTACTTCGCCAGCATCAACTCCCTGATATACTTAACCGGCGCGCTTCCGTAACTTAAAAACTTTTCGTTAAATTCTTTAAGCTTATAAGTGGTGCCCATTTTCTTTTTGTAGGCATCGCGCAGGTCGGTAATTTCTTTGTATCCGGTGTAATAGCTGGTTAGCTGCACGCTGCTTACGCTTACGCGTTTCCATTTGCCTTCGGCCTCGGCCTGTTGCTGAAATGCCTGTTTGGTAAGCATTTTAATCACATCATCGCGCGTTAAGGTGCCGGTATGTACGCCATAATCCACAATGGTATTACAAACCGACCGTAGGTTCCATTTATACCACATCATCCACATGCCGGGGTCGTTATTGCCAAAGCCATTATCAAGCATCATCTGTTCGGTGTAAACCGCCCAGCCCTCAATCATGGCACCGTTCCCTAATATCGATTTTATTAAACTTGGCGATTGGTTAGCATACACCAACTGGGTATAGTGCCCCGGTATAGCTTCGTGTATACACAGTATCTGTAGCATGTACTGGTTGTATTCGCGCAAGTAACTTTCGGCCTTTTCTTTTGGCCAGCCGGCAAGGCTGCCTACGTTAAAATAGGTGTTGCCCCCTTTATCATACGGCCCCGGCGAACTGCACGATGCGCCCGCCACACCCGCCATGTAACCCGGTTCCTTGCGTACAATAAGGGGCTTACTTGGGTCGATATACAGCAGGTTTTTTTGCTTTACAAAATCAACCAGTTGTGGCAGCGTTTTTTCTATTGCCGATTGGAAATCCTCCGGTTTAACATGCTTAACCGATAGGGTGTCAATTATTTTACCTATCAATAACAAGGTATCGGCAGGCATGGCTTTTTTGCCAAAATATTGCGGCCAAAGCTGCTTGCTTATTTTATACATTTGCCCGTGCAGGTAACGTTTGCGTACCACTGCCGAATCGTATATCTGTTTGGCACTGTAGGCCGATTGTACATCGTATTTAAACTTTTGTGCATAAAAATCTTTCCCCAAACGGAAACTGCGTGGGGTAGGGTTCTTAAAATCTTTTAACCACTGCGCAAAGCTGTTAATAGCCGCTACCGAAGTTTTTACCCGCGCCAGCATTAATTTTTGTTCGGCCAGGGGTATCTTGGTTTTTTTAAGCGAATCGCCAAAATCTTTTTCTATTACCGATACACCACCAAGGTGCTGTTCTGCAGCTAAACTGGTTAGCTCTGGCACCGGGTTTTTTATCTGCTTTTTTGCTTCCTCATAATAAGTCGGTATATTTTCCATCTTTTGATAAAAGCTTTTTAGGCGCGTGGTTAGCGGCGCATACTGCTCGTTTAAAATAAAGGCGAAACTGCCTATTACATTGTATGATGATGGGTCCCACTGGTATTGTTTAAGCGTATCAATTTGCCATATTGATGATTGTAATTGGTTTTGTATCAATCGGTAATCTATCTGGTTTAGTGGTGGTAGCTTACTCAAATCAAACGATGCTAATTGGGCCTGCATGCTTTGGTAAAAAGCCTTTTGTGCGGCGCGGCTGCCATCGGTGGGTACAACCAGCACGCTGTCGTATTTATGGTAACCTACACTGCTTGCCCAATCGGGGTTTTGTTTCCAAAGGCCATCAATAAATTGTTGTTTAAAGGTATCAAAAGGCGAGTTGCCGTCGTCGGCACCGGCACCATCTTTTTTACAACCTGTTATTGATAAAATGAGCAATAAGGCGAAAAGGTAATTCTTCATTTATAACGGTAATTTTTGGTTAAGGCTAACTTAGTTATTAAATGTGATTTATAAAAATGGCATACTTTTTTGGCCGATTTCCATTACAGGTTGTACCGGCTAAATCAAAAATAAAATATTAAAACAGCCAACTAAATACCTGTTAA
The DNA here is from genome assembly GCF_003633615.1 of Mucilaginibacter gracilis. Taxonomy (NCBI): domain Bacteria; kingdom Pseudomonadati; phylum Bacteroidota; class Sphingobacteriia; order Sphingobacteriales; family Sphingobacteriaceae; genus Mucilaginibacter; species Mucilaginibacter gracilis. The sequence continues at coordinate 3,036,917 of NZ_RBKU01000001.1, forward strand.
AACTGTTGTAAAATAACACGGTAAAACTACCTGCTAAACAAGCAAAAAATGGAAAACAACGATAAAATAACCCGCCAGCATTTAACGGCGCTAATAACCCAGGGCAATGCACACGCCACCCTAAACGATGCGCTTGATAATTTACCCGCCAAACTGCGTGGTGTTGTGCCCGATGGTTTGCCCTATAGTATTTGGCAACTGGCAGAACACATCAGGATAGCGCAATGGGATATTTTGGAGTTTACTAAAAACCAAACACACCAATCGCCAAAATGGCCAGATGAATACTGGCCCAAAGAAGCCGAACCTACAGATGCCGCCTGGGATAAAACCATTGCGCAAATTAAAAACAACCAGGACGAATTTGTTGCCCTGCTAAATGATACCGGCAACGACCTATACAAACCTTTGCCCCAAGGTACCGGACAAACATTGCTGCGCGAAGCCCTGCTTATTGCCGACCACGCTGCATACCATACCGCCGAAATTATTGTAATACGCCGCTTACTTGGCGCCTGGAAATAGCGGTATTGCAATATTACCGGGTTAAGAAATTAATAATGAACACCGAATGGCCAACATTGAATTATGAAGTATATTTAGGTGTTCGGTATTCAACAGTCGGTGTTCGATATTTTCTTTCCTTTTTACTTCAGTACCTTAATAAAATCAATAACTGCCGTCATAAATTCGGGTTTTATTGGTAATGAGGGGTCGTTATAAGTGGCCTGGTTTTTCTCGGGGTCGGCAGGTGCGGCTTTCAACACATGGTTCATGCCATCAATTATTTTTAAGGTAGCTTCCGATTTTCCCTTCTTTAATTTTTCGGCATCGGCAACAGTAACCTGAGTATCTGTTGTGCCTTGTAAAATAAGTACCGATGTTTTTATCTTTTTAATAACCCTTACCGGGTCGTACGAAATCCAGGTCATTAAATAGTTTTGTATGCTTGGGCGGGCAATAAAGTATAAAGCAGGGTCAACACGGGGTACGGTTTTGCCTTTTCTCAAACTATCTAAAATTCCCTTAAATTCCTCCTGCACGGCAGGCGGCTTAACCTTCATTTGTTCTATCAAAACATCATAAGCAGGTCTGCCTGCTCCAGCGACAGATATCATGCCGTTCACAGGTTCGCTGTAAGCAGTTATCATTCCAATGAGCGAACCCTCGCTATGGCCCAGTATAACAAACTTCGAAAATCGTTTATCCTCTTTAAGTGATAATAACATTGCCGAAGCATCATCTACAAAATCTGTAAACTTGGTATCCGCTTCTTTTGACGATGAGGTACTTTTACCAATGCCGCGTTTATCATAACGCACGCTGGCTATGCCTGCTTTACCAAGGCCTTCGGCAATGTATTTGTAGGTGTTAGTGTTTAAACCTTGTGTACTGTTACCATTCCTGTCCGTTGGCCCCGATCCGGCTATGATTAATACAAGCGGCAATTTCTCTGGTGCATCCTTTGGCATGGTAAGTGTGCCCGACAAGGTGCCGGCCAGGGTTTTTAAAACAATAGGCGATTCGGTTACCGATGGATCAACGGTTTCAACGCTTGCCGGTTTAACATCGGCACTTTTATTAGGTGCAGCACTGGGTGGTATGGGTTTATTAGGTTTAAAATATAAGCCATTAACCTGCTTTAAACTACTTAGTGATAAAATGATGAGTAAGGCATCGTTTTGGTACTCGCCTTTGTACACCGCAGCACCGTTTGCATATTGCATAAAGGTGGTTTGTTTTAACGGGCCCAATTGCGCCTTCATTTGGTCAAACAGTGCGCTAACCTTATCAACCGGCAGTGCGCTTTTCATAATAGGGTCAAATAAGTTGTACAGGCTATCGGGCTTGTTATTGTTGTAATAGCGTTGTATCTGGGCTATTGCTGTTCTGTCGGCGGCTTGTTCGGTAGTTTGGGCATGTGTAAAGGTTGCAGTAAGCAGCAGGGCCAAACAAAGTGTTATTAATTTTATCATCGTAAATAATAGAGGCTTTATAGCTACGAAAATACTAAATTTATTTGTGCTTCATTTTTCATTATCATTAATTAGCATATCATTAAACCAAATGCTTTTTTTAGGCTCTTACTTAAAAATAAATATGATGAAGAAGATAATGTTGATAGTATTGATGCTTGCCGGAGCTGTTACGTTTGCCAATGCTCAATACAGCACCCGCGTTAAAAAAACGCCCGAAGAGCGTGCTGCCCAGCAAACCAAAATGATGCAGAGAAAGTTAAACCTAAATGCCAGCCAGGCCGAGCAGATAAACGCTATTTTGCTTGAAAAAATTACTAAAGCGAGCGAACCGAAAATGAAAGGTGTTAAAGGCGGCCACTTGCGTAAAATGGAAATTGCCGCCGATGCCGATAAAAAAATAAATGCCGTTTTAAACCCCGATCAGCAAAGGCAATATGCCCTGATTGAAGAGAAAGTAAAGGAAAAGGCCATAGAGCGTAAAAAAAATAAAGCCGCTCACACTATGCAAACAACGCCGGCGCAGTAAAACGGTGTCATTGTGAGCGATAGCGTGGCAACCGCACATAAGCCGAGCCGCTATACAGGGCAAACATACCTGTGTGCGGTTGCTTCATTCTTTAATGATTGAAGGATTGAGTGATTGAAGGATTGAATTTCAATGATTTATTGAAAAAATATAATTCATTCAATCACTCAATCCTTCAATCATTATCTCAATGACAACTTTTGTTTACCTAACCTATCTTATCCATCTCGCCCTTAACAAATGCCGCAAGCTCTTTTACATACGATGCGCTGAAATCAAATTTTATGCCTGCGGTTTGGTATATTTCGGTAATGGTTTTGGTGTAACCCAGTTTTAAGGCATCCATATATTGCTGCAGGCCCTTTTCGGGATTTTCTTTATAGTTTTTCCAAACGGCTATTGCACCTAACTGGGCCATGCCATATTCAATGTAGTAAAAAGGCACCTCAAAAATGTGCAACTGTTTTTGCCAAAGGTTTTGCTTGGCGTCATCGTTGCCCGTCCAGTCAACAAAGTTGGCGCCAAAGCGGTCAAATATCTGTGTCCAGGCACTGGTGCGCTGCTCATCGGTATGATCTGGATTGGTGTATATCCAATGCTGAAACTGGTCTACCACGGCTACCCAGGGCAGGGTTTTCAATACATCAAATAGCTGGTCGCGTTTAGCGCGTTTCAATTCTTCTTCATCCTTAAAATAAACATCCCAGTTATCCATTGATATTAACTCCATCGACATCGATGCCAGCTCGGCCACCTCGGATGGGCAATGTTTAAAGTCGTTTAACTCCAAATCGGCAGTTAAAAAGGTATGCACGGCATGGCCACCCTCGTGTACCATTGTAGTTAAATCGCGAAATATACCAGCCGAATTCATGAAAATGAACGGCGCGCCGGTTTCTGATAGCGGATAATTATAACCACCCGGTGCTTTGCCTTTGCGGCTCTCTACATCAAAAAGGCCGTTATCTTTCATAATTTCAAGGCGTTCGCCCAAATACCGGCTAATGTTGCTAAAGCATTCAATCGATTTTTCTATCAGTTCGGTACCATTGGCAAATGGTTTTAAGGCTGGTTTGCCCGATGTATCAACCTCGGTATCCCATGGTCTTAGCAAACGGAGGTCTAAAGCCAGTTTGCGTTTTTCGGCCTGCTCGGCTAAAATGGGTACTATCTCTTTCTCAATCGCTTCGTGAAAGTTGTAGCAATCCTGCGGAGTATAATCAAAACGGCCAAGGGCCTTAAACATATAATCGCGGAAGTTTTCAAAACCCGCATTGAGTGCCAAATTATGGCGTAAGCCACGCAAGTGGTTAAACAACTCGTTCAGTTTTTCGCGATCTTGAAGGCGGCGTTCGGTAATTTTTTGCCAAACCTCCTGGCGCTTGTTGCGGTCCAGGTCTTTCAAAAATACCGAAGCTTGCTCCAGTGTGTATTCCTTATCGCCAATCATTACCGACATGGCACCTGTAATAGACTGGTATTTTTGCTGCTCAACCTGTATTTGCGTTTGGATAGGGATGTTCGCTTCCCTAAACAGCTCCAAAGCGTTTTTAACACCCCGCAGGTAAATAAAAAATTTCTCGCCATCCAGCTTTTCGGCGTATGGGCTGGCTACAAATTTTTCGTTCAGTTTGTTGTTATAGGGGGCAATTTGCGGCTCAATTTCGGTAGCAAAAAACTGGAAGTTTTCCAACAGTTGTTCGCTGTTGGTATCGCACGTCATCCGGATGTAGCGCCATGCAAAGTCTTCTTCCAAAGCAGCCTCAATTTCGCTACGGTCTTGCAGCCATTTTTCCAGTTCGCCTACCGAATTAATATCGCGGTTTAGCAGCTCACTATAAATTGGCTCTAAAGTTTCCCACTTAATTTCCAGGTTGGCAGGTATATATTTACGTTCTTTTTTGTGAATAATCATAATAGCTATGCAAATGTGTTGATGTGCAAATGTGCGGATTTTTGAACTCTGATTAAATTGATTTTTTACGATTTTACCGATCTGCTTTTTAAGGCAACTCAAACGTGGTATCCGACATCAGAAATCAGAAGTCAGGGCCTTTTTTCACTTCTTATTAAACGCTGTTCGAAGTCTCTGACTTCGAACTATTATGCCTGTAGTCTCCGACTACAGTAGAAGTGGTGATTAACTACAGGTAACCGAGTACTGATTAAACTACGGGAAACGGAAACGGGATAAAATATACTTCTACTGTAGTCGGAGACTACAGGCATAATGCTATTCGAAGTCAGAGACTTCGAATAGCGACGGATCGGAAGTCAGAAATCCGACGTCAGACATCCGAATTCCTAAAACGTAACTTACTTTTTACAAAACCCGGATTTGACTTTTAGGAACAGTTATTGTTTAACCAATTGTATGGAAAGTAATACGATAGAAAAGTTGGATTTTAAATATACTGCGATGAAGAATTTAGGTGCGCTGTTTGCATTTCTGTTTTTACTAACAGCTTTGGTTTGGTCGGTTGTTACCAATATTGTTTAGCCATTGGTTAAGCACTTGTTGTTTTATTATTTGTTGGTTAGCTTGTGATAAACAACTGTTTATCAAATAATTAATTAAGTAAGCAGGGTAAATTCCACTTTGCCCGTATTCCAATTTTAAACCTGTTTATTCTACGTATGGGTTTGTAATAGCTCTACAATGCGGATGCACCTGCAATTTAAACCGCGTTTTTAGTTTATGCATAGCTTACCACATCTAAAATAGCTGTACACATCTCCATACACTTTTGTTGCGGGGCACTAAAAATTAATTGATAATTTAATGTGGTTTAGTTAGTAGGCGACCCCATCGGGGTCACAGGTCGGTAGCAAAACGAATTAAATAAAAAATTGTGCCGGAGGTACAATACCTCGATAAGTGGCATACCTACGGCATGCAAAATATGCAATTATTAATTAACTACCGACCTGTTGCACCGATGGTGCATTTTTAAATCGCTTAACTAAACCACATCAATTGATAATTGCACTTTATCCGCACATAATCCGCATAAACCGCTAAAAAAGTAAATCACTCTCTCCATCTTTACGTTTGCTATTAAAACCATCAGTTTTGTATCATACAGCATAAAAAAAGCAGCCCTGGCTTTTACCCTAGGCTGCTTTTTTTATGGAACAATTGATATTTTACTGACCGATACTCATCCTCGACCCTTGTGAATGGGCGTTAAATTCGGGGGCGTACATGCATTGTAAGGTGCTTATCCCGGTAGAAAAATTGCCCGGCTGTGCAACACGCAGGCGGTACTCAAAAACATAATTGCCTTTGTTTAGGTAACTGATAAAAAAATTGGTGGCCACATCTTTGGTTACCTGGTAATAGTACAAACCGTCCTGATATTTATAGTTTGATAAGGCATCAACCGGCTCGGTGCCTGCGGGGCGCATATCTTTAAGCTGCACGTACTCAAAATCGCGACCGGCTTTGAGGTATACCACTACTTTTAACAAATCGCCAACTTTGGGTTGGTGGGCGGCGTCAACCGCAACCAATACAGGGCCGGTATCGCTTGTTTTTTGAATAAAGTATTTACGCTCCAAATGTATATCCGTTGCCGATGACGTAATTTTATCCAAATTTTCAAGGTACTGCCAGTGCAGCGCGCCCCAGCTAACGGTTTGGCCGTTGTTGGTAATGCTCACTTTGCCCAGGTTGGGTTTAATTTGCTCGTCGGTCCAGGCGGTTTTTATGTAGCCTGTGCCTGCATCTGGTTTAACATCGGGCTTTAGCTCGGTTAGGTTTTTATTGCCCAGTTTAATTACCGATGTACCGTTATCGGCCAGCCAGTTGTTGCCTTTAAGCAGCAAGGCATAGCAGGCGGCGGCGGTAGCTTTGGTGGTTTGCCAGTTATTGGTTTGCTTGTTGCGCAGCAGCCATATCTTCATTTCTTCAACCTCTTTATCGTGGTTTCCGGCTTCGGTAAACAGCTCAACCATTAAACATTGCGTTTCTACCGGGGCCTGGTACCAAAAGTAACCGCGCTGGTTTTTGGCCCAGTACATACCCATATCATCGGTTTGTTGTGCGTTTTCTATGAGCGACGCGATGATAGGCTTTGCCGATTGCGGCCTGTTGTTGCGCAGCATGGTTAAGGCAATCAGTCCCTGATCGTAAACCGAATGGCTTGTCCACTCTTTTTCGGCATGGCTAAGGTAGTTTGCCAATAGCTGTTTCATCAAATCGCTTAGGTTAGCTTTGTCAAAATAGCTAATGGCGTAATAAGCATGTATCTCGTCCTGGCCGATTAAACGGGTATCGTATGTTTTTTGCTTTTTTTGCCAGGCTGCATCGCTCATTAACCGGTTTTCAACATAATCTATGGCCTTATCGGCGATGGCTTTTAGGGTTTGGTTGTTGGCATCGGCTATACCCAATTTATAAAGCTGACCAACACCGGCCAGTATATGGCGGGTAATGTATGCATCGGTACTGTTGCCGCCAAACCAGGGGAAACCACCGTCGGCCAATTGCCTGTCGGCCAGTTTTTGCAGGTTGGTTTGCAGTTCGTAGCTCATTTTATTCATGTCGAACAGTAACGCAACCCGTTTCTTTTGTTCCGATTCGTTAACGGCATCGCGCAGCCAGGGTGTTTCTTCAATCAGCGTAGCTTTCAATTCCTGATTTTTTTCGAGGTTTGATAGCAGTTCGTTGCTGTTGGTAGCCTTCCACTGGTCGAAAACCTGTTTAATAACCGGCATTTTGTTCACCAGGTTGGTACCTAAACTATTGGCATAATACCGGCTGAATATCTGCTCCGAACACTCATAAGGAAACTCCATCATATAAGGCAGGGCCTGCACGGCATACCAGGCGGGGTTTTGTGTGTACTCTAAGGTAAGGTTTTTGTTTTTTAAGGTAGTGCTGCTTTGGTTTATCAGCTTATCAAAAGTAAAGGCCTTGGTTTGGCCGCCGAGCACCATCATCGGCATCGATTCGGTAACCAGCATCCGGTTGGGTATTACGGGCAGGGTGTTTTCTTCGCCATCGGTAAAGGTGCCAGCATCAGCCGTAAGGCGATAGGTTAGCGCATCCACACCAAAAGGTATTACCATTTTAAACGATACCGCTTTAGTGCTGCTTGCCCCAATATTAAAACTTTGCTGCGCATTGGCCGGGTTAAGCAATATGTTAACCGGCTGCATGGTTATGGCATTTAGCAGGGTAAGGTTAACCTTGCCAGTTAAAGCTGTTGGCGTTAGGTTAGCCAACCTGGCCGAAACAGTAATGGTATCGCCCTCGCGTAAAAAACGGGGCATATTGGCAGTAATGCTTAGTTGCTTTTGGGTAACTACCTCGCGCTCAATATAGCCTGTGTTAAATTGCTGAGTGTGTGCAAATGCCCTGAATTTCCATTTGGTTAGGCTTTGCGGAATGGTAAACTCAATTAAAACCTCGCCTTTGGCATTGGTTAGCAGTTGCGGGTAAAAAAATGCGGTTTCGTTAAAGTTAGTGCGCAGGGCAATTGGTTTTAATACTTGCTGCGCCGAGCCATCTTTAATACCTGTTAAATTGGCCTGGTCGCCGTAGTCGTCAGTTACTTGCATGCCGGGTACTATATCACCGAGCAACTTTTTTACGGCGCCACCTTCGGATTTTCTAACAAACGTAGACGTGTCAGTTGCAAAAGACGCTTTGCCGTTAAGGGGTAATTGATTTGGCGCCGATATACTGGCTTCTGCAAGATAGCCAGACGAAACACCAAACGCCCTTCCTCGCAGTGCTTTATACACTCCATTATTAACAAACCCTAACATATTAAGCATCTCGTACTGGCGGTAATTGAGGCTAAAGTTGTAGTATACCGGGTTTTTTAACGGTGTGGTTTCGGCCTGATTGGCAATGGCAGTACCATCCCAATTAAAATAATGGGGGGCGTAATTGTTAAAACGGTTTAGGTGGATTGACCACATATCAGCCGTGGCAATATCATCCAGCGATGCATCGTATAAATTGGCCAGCATTTCAGCTTCGGCAGCTTTGTCTTTAGCGGTAATCTGTATTTTCCATTGTTCTTTATCGCCGGGTTGCAATTTATCCCTAAAGGTTAAAAATTTCATATCCAGGTGCTCGTCGGGTACTTGTATATTAATTTTTTTGTAGCTGCTATACAAGCGGTTTTGGTAAGCCATTAAAAACTGAACGGTTACGTTTTGCTCGTCGGTGCCAATGGGTACGCTTACCTGCTGCTGTTTACCTTCGGGGATGTTTAACCATTGGGCCGATAGTATTTGCTTGCCACTGTATTTTTCCATCAACACGGTGTTGGCCTTGCCGGTGCCTACCAAAAATACGGCCTGTGTACCCGGTTTTACGCTGGTATTAACCTGCGTAACCCAATCGTCCATAGTGTGCGGCTTAGATGACTGGTTCATAAGGTACAGGTAGCGCACGCTTGTGGTGGTATCGCCAACCTTATTTTGGGCATGTATAATTACCCGGTAAGTACCCGTTGGCTGGTTAGCCAGCATATTGAGTTTAAACACGCCAGCCGTTGTATCGGTAGTGGTGAGGCTTACATCGGCCACCTGGGCTTTTGTTGGGTACAGCATCTCGTTCCATTCGTTCTCGTAGCCATATTCGGGGAACTCTTTTTTGTATTCGGCCTTGCTCATCAGCCAGGTATCGGCTTTTTGCCAGCCCCATAAGCGTTCTTTGGGTAAGCCATCGGGCTCGGTAAGGGCATAAATTTTAAGCTTTAAAGTGCCGCCCTGCGTTACGCCGTTAAGGTTGGTTATTTTAGCGGTGATAGAATCGGTAGCGCGAAGTTCGCCAGGAATACTGGCATCAATATCAAGGTTATTGACACCCACTTTTACCGATGTATTTGCCGACCGGGTTTCGCCGCTGCCATCGGTAACATCGGCACTAATGGCATACAAGTAGTTTATCCCTTCCAAACTAATACCCTCGGCGGGGATAGCCTTAAATTTAATATTGAATTTGCCGTTGTCGTCGGTTTTAAGAGTATCAACAACAATCTCGTTTTCGGGCGGTAATTCGCCAAAATAAAAACTTCGGTAATACATGTATTGCCGCTGCTCGGCACTGCGCGTTATGTGGTAAACTACCCTTGCTTGCGACAGGCCGTAGCCCGAATAGGCCTTCACCTGCCCGCTAACGGTAACCATATCGTTAGGTTTATAGCTGCCCTTTACGGGAGAAAACTCAACCTGGAAACTTGGCCGCTTATAATCTTCAACGCGGATGTATTTACTGCCATCCGCTGCCACCATTCGTACATAGCCATTCAAAATGTTTTGCGGTATAGTAAACGAACCTGCAAACGTGCCGTAACTGTTAGTGGTGTGTTGCAGCGTGGTTACGTTTTTGCCGTTGTTATCTATAATAGCAATACTAACAGTTGTTTTGGCTTGTATGCTGCTTTTGCCGTTTTGTATGGACAACTGCAAACCTTTATAATATACCGTTTGGCCGGGGCGGTATATTTGCCTGTCGGTAAAAAGTACGGTGTTATATTGGGATGGCTCGCTGGTTAAAACATTATAAACATACCTGCCGGGTGTGTACAGGGTATCGGCCCCTTTGGTTAGTTTAACCGAAAAGTTTTCAGTAGCATAAAACAAACAAACACCATTTGCATCCGTTGTTTTTGGAAGTGCTTCAGAAATGGTAACCTGTACGCCTGCAACGGGCACGCCTGTTTCGCGGTTAAGCACGCGCAGCTCAACCTGCCCATCGGCATTGCGGCGCGTGGCGTAGGCCAAATTGCAAATTTTAAAGGTGGTAAGCCCCACTTGCGAAGCATCGGTACCGGCATCGTTACGCGATATGATGATGTAATGACCCGATGGCAGGGCGTTAATTTTAAATTCGGCGCTGTGGGCGCGAAAATCCTGCTCTCCCGTTATCGGGATGGTGATATTTTGCACCGGCTGTAGCTTTTTAAGGTACCGGAAAACGGAATCGGACGGGTAAATATTGACGCCGTTATTATACCGGTTAATATCCGACGGGATAGCCGCCAACTGGTTAAACTGCCTGGTTGATACTTTATAAATAATAAGCCTGGCCGCCTTAATGTTACGGTAATTTAACAAACCCAACAACGGTTTATTGGGCACATTAACATCTTCAACCTGCGCCGATAGTTGCTGTTGCTCAATATCTTTTAAATAACCCTTAGCGTTTACGGCCCCAAAACTTTGCGGATAATTGGCCATAACCTTATCAAAATAAGTATAAGCCAGCTTTAAACTATCCTTATCGTAATAGTATTTGCCGCTCAACACCAGGGCATCGGCACTAATGGCTTTAAAGGTAGTGGTGTTGGCTATTTGGGTTAGGGCATCCAGGTACAATTTATCTTTACCAGGCATTGGGCTGGCGCGGTACATAAAATCCAGCCGTTGCAGGTCAAGGTCGGCCAGGGCTTCCTCGTCGTGCCTGTCTAAATGGAAAAGCGTTGCCTGCTTTAAATACTGCGTAGCCTGGTAAAAGGTTGATGTGGTATCGATGGTAATAATGTTGAGGGTGGCAAAGGTGCGGCTATCGCCAAAAAGGCGTGCATCCGTTAACGTAAAGGGTAATTTAGGGCGCGTAAGGGCAGGTTCTTCTTCGGTAAAAAAATCGAGGGCGCGCTGCACCAGTAAATCATACAGGGTGGGGCGCAGGTAGCGGTTTGCCTTATCGCCGGTAAGCACGCCATCTAAAATAGTAATGGGCGTTTGCTGCTCCTGTTTATAATCGGCAAGCGATTGCTTAAAGGTAATTGCCATTTGGTTGTTAATGGTTTGCAGGTCCCACTTGGTAAAATCGTCGTCGGTTGTTTCTACACGGGTGCGCTGGTTAAACTGCCAGCGGTTTTGATGGTAATAGCTCCAGTATATACCACCCAGTAACGATTGTAAAACCGGCTTTACCGGATATTTTGCTTTAGCAATATCCTGTTTTAACCTGCCAATAATAGCAACCAAAGTATTCTCCTCAATTGCCGACTGGAACTGCATCCGGTAAATAACCGCCTTTACCTGCTGGGCCGGTTTGTTTTGTTTACGGGCCAGTTGTTCAAGCTTATCAACCTGTACCAATGCCGATTTGGGCAGGTTAAGCTTACCCAACGAATCTATCTTTTTGCCTAAGCCTGCATAGGTTTGCCCAAAGGCAACACCGCAAAAAAGTAGCATCCCTGTGAATAGGGAAAGCGTTTTACTGTTAAAATATTTTGCCATATCAGGGTATTTATATCTGGTTAAGGTTAATGGGTAATTCATTTTGGTAAATGTTTTTTGTTTACTGATGCAAAGCACATGCTTATTCCATAATTAACAAAAAGTATTTTTAGGTATTTACTTGCTTGGCTGGTTAGTTTATGCTTGGAAGGTATAATTTTTTAATACAACCGCAATGTAACGTTTGTGTTTTAGCGGTTTTGTTACAACAGATGTTGATGAGCAATAAAGGGTAAAGCAGACTGTACAGCGTGCGATGGGCAACGGGCTTGGTTTACCGCCAGGTCAGCACAATTCAGGAAAGCATGATTTCCCTGTTTTCCAAATCCTATACCCTCTAAATAAAACAAATTCGCTACTTTTGCCGCAAATACAAATGAGATGCCAGTAAAAAATAAAGCCGTTTTTTTAGATCGTGATGGGGTACTTAACAAAGAACTGGGCGACTATGTTACCCGCGTTGAAGACTTTGTGGTACTTGATAATTTTACCGCCTTAAAAACGCTTCAAAATAAAGGCTATTTGCTTATTGTTGCTACTAACCAGGGCGGCCTGGCCAAAGGCTGGTATAATGAGGATGATCTGGCTAAAATGCACGCTCACCTGCGCCAGGTGTACAAAGAACACGGTGTTGAGTTTACCGATATTTTTTACTGTCCGCATCATCCCGAATTTACCGGCGATTGTGATTGCCGTAAACCTAAACCGGGTTTATTGCTGCAAGGCATTGAGAAATACAACATCGACCCATCGCAATCCTACTTTATTGGCGACCGTGAGCGCGACGTTATAGCTGGCATCGCCGCCGGCGTAAAAGGCATCTTAATTAACAGCGATCAACCTATTAGTGACGTTTTGGAGATGATTGCCTAACGGGCTGATTTACGATTGAAAAACTTTTTAGCGTTAAATTAAATGTGGACGTTTTTCGCTTGAGTTTTTTATCCCAGTATGATAACATGAACCCTACGCCGTTTGGTTTGGGTATCCATTTAATAAACTTAACATCAAAAAGTTTAGTTAGCATATACAGATGCTGTTCCGGTGCTTCGCCGTCTTCAGATATGGCGATGTAAACGGTTGTTGATGCATCACAGCTTTCGGTATCACGACTTCCGTCAGAGTAATTAACGTAGAATATGTTTACAAAAAAATCGCTATCAGTACTTTGATACTTACTAGCCAGTTCCATGTTATTGAGTATATAAACCAGGTTTTGGTTAGTAACTTCCTTATATTTTAAGGCTTGGGCAAAACCAAATTTGCTTAAACAAACGATAATTAACAACGCAGGAAATAATTTAGGTAGTTTGTAAAGCATGTACTATTATACTACTTACTCAAATACTTACTCATTGCCTTTTCAAGTTTATCGTCCATGCGGTAAACATCGTTATAGTAAACCAGTTTTCCATTTTCGTCGGGCATGCAGGTATAATAATCAATAAAAAGCTGCATATCGGGTTTCAATCCCAAATATTTAGATTTAAGCTCGAAACCGCGTACTGCCCGTTTGGCCTGTATGGCTTTGTACCTTGTGGTATCTTTAAGGCTTAGTGGTTTAAGGCCAACTTCCATGCGTATGTTATCAACCTTGTTGGTGTCGTTAACCAAAGCCTCGGTTAGTTTCAAGGGGTCGTCAACGCGTACACAGCCGTGGCTTACCGCACGGTAATTGCTCAAAAAGGCTTTCTTATTAGGGGTATCGTGCAGGTAAATACTGCTTTCGTTATCAAATATAAATTTAAACTTGCCAAGTGCATTCAGGTCGCTGGCATCCTGCTTAAAGGTGTACGGCATTTTTTGCCTGTTAATGCGTCGCCACCTAATGGTGTCGGGCCGGTTAATGCGCTTTTCATGAAAATAAACTCTCATGTTGTTATTAACCAGATAGTCCGGGTCTTTCAGTATCGAGTAATAAATTTCGTTTTGGGCAATGCTGGCTGGTATGTTCCAGTTGGGGTTTAGCTGTATGGTATTAATCCGGCTGCACAAAATTGTGGTTTCGTGGTTTAGTGGCTTATCGTCAATCTTTTTAGTTTTAAAATATTTAAGCAGCATGGTATCATAACCGGCAGGTTTGGGCTGGCCCACACAAACTTTCATATCAAAAACAGCTTTGTTGTTTTCAACCCATTGCAGTTTAAATGCGGGGATATTAACCCATAAATAGCGGCTATCCTTGGCGGGAGTGTTCCAGCGCAGGCGCTCCATGTTAATTTTTATGATGGTCTGGCGGCGTAGTGCAAGGCTGTCGGTAGTGTCGGCACTCAGGTTGGCAAGTTCGTTTTTTAAGGCAAGGTAGGCCGGGCTTTTAGGCTGTATTTGTTCAAGGTAACTTTGCAGGTTATTAGTTTGGTAAACGGTGTTAAACAGCGTGCTATCGGGGCGTTTAACAGGTATATCATATCGCCTGTATAAATTGTGCGGGTTAACCATGCCATATTGCAGGGCGGCGTTATAGGCAAGCAGCGATGTTGCGGTTTGTAACTCTAAGCGTGCCAAAACCGGGTAAAAATCCGTTATCTTTTTAAAACGGTTGGCTTCAATGGTATCTAAATACTGTTCAATTTTATTGGCTTTAAACAGGGCAGGGTTAAGGCCATGTTGGGCGGCGTTGTTTAAATTTGTTATAAGGGTGCGCAACTGCCCGTTAAATAAAAACTGATTTACAAAGTGAGGCTCAAAATGGTGGCCTTTATAGTAAGTCGCTATTGGCACAGCATATTGCCCGGAGTGTTTAAATTGTTTTAACTGATGTTTAAATTCGGTATAATAAGCGGTGGTATCAAAATCATTATAAACTTTGTTTTGATAATGCTCGTAAAATTTGGTGGCAATTGGTGGTTTGTGTTTACACCCAACGGTAAACAACAGCAGTATTAAAAACGATAAAAAAAGGAATCGGCAAAAAAATTTGGGCATTGTTCCTGTAAGCTTAATCAATATGCAAATTTATACAAAATAATATGGTTCAATAATTTATATGTAATTATAATAACCCGTAGTGCATTATAAAGAAAGTTGTTCATTTCGCCAATAAATGGTATATTGTATTGACTGACAATCAATTACAAATATGAACAACTTGATTCAAAATTACACTTTTATTTTAGAAGAGTTTAGGAAACTGTCAATAAAAGAGGACTTTTATTACAAACCAGTAAGGCCAAGACTGTCTGATTTAGAGTTAATTACGTTAAATTTGACCGCTGAATATTGTGGAATAGATTCTGAATATCAGTTATTTAGAAACCTGAAAGGTACCCCGCTTGATATCTTGATCGAACGAAGTGTTTACAATAAGAGAAAAAGAAAATTGTTCCCGCACATAAATGAGGTGAGAAAAAAGCTTGTTCAGAAACTGAACGCTGTCCAGGACTGTTTCATTGTCGATTCAATGCCTTTAGAGGTATGTAAAAATGCCCGTGCAGCAAGAAGTAAAATCTGCAAAGAACAGGAATACGCTTTTCCAAACCATGGTTTTTGTGCTGCGCAAAGTTCGAGGTATTATGGATACAAACTGCATGCAGTTTGTTCAGTAGATGGTGTTTTTGAGAACTTTGACCTAAGCCCTGCTTCCGTACATGACATACATTACCTGAAAGATATACAACAACAAATGACTGATTGCGTGCTACTTGGAGACAAAGGCTATTTGTCCGCAGAGGTACAGGTCAATCTTTTTGAATCTGTAAACATTAGATTGGAAACCCCGATGAGAAACAATCAAAAGAAATTCAAACCGTATCCATACCTATTCAAAAAATCAAGGAAAAGGATTGAAACGCTATTTTCGCAACTGTGCGATCAGTTTATGATCAGAAGAAATTATGCCAAAACTTTTGAGGGGTTTAAGACAAGGACGTTAAGTAAAATAACTGCCCTGACCACCATTCAATACCTCAACAAATTTATCTTTAAAAGGAACATGAATCACATTAAAATAAATTTAGTCTGATAATGCACTACGGGTTTATAATAATAAAATAACGTTGATTGATGTGAGAATGTAATTTTTTTAAGGACGTTATATTGAGATATTGTTAGCTTTTAATTAGCAGCTTAACGCTATTTTTTGATGCCTAAATATTGTGCCTATTAGTATATTTATTTAATTGACTATGAAATATTGCTTGCTTTGGGTTACCTTAATGTTTGTAGCCGGGCTTAATGGTAATGCGCAAAACGTACAAGCCAAACAAAGGCCCAATGCTAAACTAACGGCGTTAAACAGGAAGTATTATGTGTTAAGCATCAATGAAAGAAAGATGCGTTGTTACGATTCTGTTTACACGGCTTACCCATACAAGCACCAAATAAATGCCCGTTATTTTTCGGTTCCGATAACGTTAACCAATAACTCACCCCAAGTATTGAGCTACCTGAGTATGAGTTGCGGATGGGACGAGTTTTATTTAATTGATAACGATAGCTTTCATCATACTGGGATACCTTGTGATAAAAATGTGCCGGTAAATATGGCACTTGCGCCACATCAATCGGCAACGGTTTGGTTTTCTGTTTATACCGCAAAAAATGGCTTGAAAAACAATAGCTTTCGCATCGGTATGATTATTAAAAAAGGCGGTAATCCCTTTTTTAATAACCGTAGAGAAAGAAAAGATAAACAGGATGTTATCTGGTCAAATCCTGTAAAAGTAAGTACACATTAAATTCAAATTGTTATTTTCCTTGCTAAACTCCCGGCTTCACAATCAAAATTGGCACATTAACCCGGTGCCTAACTTTATCAACTGTGGTGCCAAAAATAATGTCCTTCAGTGCTTTGTGGCCGTGGGCGCCCATTACTATAAAATCTATTTTTTCGTCTTCCACAATTTGGGCTATAGCGTTTGCCGCGTTGCCGTAGCCAATTACCGCATGCGCGTTAAAATTTAAAGCATGAAGGGAGGTTACGTATTTATCAAGGTTTTCTTTGTCGCTTTGGGTTTCGTGGTCCATTACTTCGGTGCCGTGGTAGTTGGCCGCAGCGGTTTCCACAATATGAATCAGGGTATAGTCGGCCCCTTTGCCACCCTGCATAATAGCATGTCTTAGCGAATCGCGGTCGTTTTTCGAAAAATCAATAGTAACACCAATGTGTTTGTAAGCCTTTGCATCCAAATTGTTAATGGCTTCGGCTAAACCATGTGGCACACGGGCCGGTTTTTCTTCATGAAGTTTTAATATCGGTTTAAAAAACACATACAGCAGCAAGGCTATAATGCCCAGGGTTAGTGGTATAACAAAAATATATATCCAAACCTGAGCATCGGGGTATTGCTTTATCCAATCAAATATCTGATCGATAACCAGTTTAATGTTAAGTACCACAATAAGTGCAGCACTTGCCCAGGCCAGTATTTTTACTTTAGGGCCAATGGCAAATTTGCCCATGCGTTGCTTGTCGGACGTAAAATGGATAAGCGGAATTACCGCGAAGCCCAGTTGCAGGCTCAATACCACCTGGCTCAATATAATGAGGCTACCCAGTGCCTGGTCGCCAAAGTAAACTATGGTTAACACGGCTGGTAAAATTGCCAGCAGGCGCGTTAAAAGGCGGCGCAACCAGGGTTGTATGCGCAGGTTAATGTGTCCTTCCATAATAATTTGCCCGGCAAGGGTGCCCGTTATGGTTGAGCTTTGGCCCGATGCTATTAGCGCTATGGCAAATAGGGCAGGGGCTAGCGAGCCAAAGATATGTTCGAGCAGTTTGTACGCATCCTGAATTTCGGCCACCTGAAAAAAGCCATTCCTGAAAAACGCACTTGCCGCTAATATTAATATGGCTGCATTTACAAAAAATGCCAGGTTTAGCGCAATACTGGTATCAATAAAATTAAAACGGATTGCATTTTTAATTCCCTCGTCGGTACGGTCAATTTTCCGGGTTTGCACCAGCGACGAGTGCAGGTATAAATTATGCGGCATAACCGTGGCACCAATAATGCCAATGGCCACATACAGCATTTTTTTGCTTACTAAATCGCTTTTAAAAATGTTGCTGGGTATAAAGCCCTTGGCTACATCGCCAAAGTTGGGCTCAACAATAAACATTTCAACCAAAAACGATAGCCCGATGATAAATATCATTGATATAATAAAGCCTTCGAGTTTGCGCATGCCTTTGTTCATTAAAAAAAGCAGCAAAATGGTATCGCTTATGGTGAGCGATACTCCCCAAAGCAGCGGCAGGTGAAACAGCAAGTTTAAACCTATAGCCATACCAATTATCTCGGCCAAATCGCAGGCTATAATGGCTATTTGCGCTAAAATGTAAAGGCAAAAATTTACAAAACGTGGGTAAGTGTTTTTTGAGGCTTGAGCCAGATCAAGCCCGCGCACAATACCCAGCCGCGTACTTAAGGATTGCAGCAGCAAAGCAATTAAGTTTGATACAAAAAGTATCCATATCAGTTTATAACCAAATTCGCTGCCGCCGGCAAGGTCGGTTGCCCAGTTGCCGGGGTCCATATAACCAACACTAACCAGGTAAGCGGGGCCCAAAAAAGCCATTACTCTTTTCCAGCCTATTTTGCCCTGAGTTTCTACCGAATTGTGAACGTTGCCTAACGATTCGCCGTGTGTTTCTTTGCTCATATGGTTACAAGTATATTTTGGGCCACATCCCTGCTTATGCTCAATGTGTTTTGGTTATTTAATTGGATTAAAACCGACTGATCGTAATCAACCACTTCCATTACCCGAATGTGGTTACCTATAGTAAGTTTCATTTTTTCCAGATATTGTAAAAATTGAGGTAAATGCTCGCGCACACCCATAATAATACCGCCCTCGTTTACTAACAAAGCCGATATTGGTTTTAATTCGCTTTTATTGAAGCAGCCGTTAACATCGGGTATCGGGTCGCCGTGCGGGTCGTACTTCGGGTATCCTAAAAACTTGTCCAGCCGGTCAACCAATTCGGTAGATGTAATGTGTTCCAGTTCTTCGGCAACGTTGTGTACCTCGTCCCATTTAAAATTTAGCTTTTCTACCAAAAAAAATTCCCAAAGCCTGTGCTTGCGTACAATGTTAATGGCAATGGTTTTCCCTTCGCTGGTAAGGCTCACGCCCTGGTAGCGGGCATAGTTAATTAGTTTTTTTTCAAACAGCTTTTTCAGCATATCGGTAACCGATGCAGCCTTGGTATTCATGGCGGCAGCAATACTGTTTGTGCTTACACTTTCAACCCCGTTTACCGATAAATGGTAAATGGCTTTTAAGTAGTTTTCTTCGGTATACGAGTTCATTTAAACAAATCTAATAAAAAATTTAGGCTTGTCTAAAAATCTTTTCAAAAAAGAATTTATATTGCCATAACATGTATTTGAAAAAATATTATTTTGTTTGATAGTAAAATTTATATTTGTAACCATTATGGCTACCGAAATTGATAAAATAGATTTACAGATATTAAAGATTCTGCAAGAGAACGGAAGGATAACCAATTTGCAACTTTCCAGTGAGATAGGCCTTTCGCCGGCACCTACGTTAGAGCGTGTGCGCAAGCTTGAAAACGCCGAATATATTAAGAGTTACCATGCCCTGGTTGACGAAGAAAAGCTTGGTTTGGGTATCAAAACTTTTATTCAGGTATCGTTAGATTTTCATAAAAACAACACCATACAGGTTTTTGTGGACGAGATAAAGGCCATTAAAGAAGTTACAGAATGCCACCACGTAACCGGCCAGTGCGATTTTTTATTGAAAGTTTACGTGCGCGATATTAAAGCCTACGAACAACTGATAATGGATAAGATAAGCAAAATTACCGTGGTGAAAACCTTCCAAACCATGATGATAATGAGCACCAGTAAAAAAGAACCTACAGTGCCGTTGGAGTATTAACCCCCCGGCCCCCTAAAGGGGGAGTTTTTGATTAGCACTGAAATAATTCTAATTGATTTTGCTCCTTCGTCAACGGGCTTTAACTTTCTGTTCCCCCTTTAGGGGGTTGGGGGGCTAAGTCTTTAGTGTCTTTTGCTTATTCCTCAACATTATCATAGCCATATCGGCCATAACCTTGCGGGTATCTTCCTGCTTGGCCGAGCCCACCCAATCGCAATAACCCTGTTTGTACGATTTCGACAGGCTCTCAAAAAAGGCGGTAGTGTTGGCCTCCTGGTCCAGCAAGACCTGTAATTCGGCAGGCGTGCCTTCTATATGTTCCCCTTTTATAAGCATGAGATTTTATTTTTATTTGAAAAGTTTTGAAAATAAACCGCCACTCTTTTCTGCTTTTAGCAAATAACAACTATTTAAATTTAATTGCGATAAATTGATATACCAGTTTGCAAAGGGATAATTCGTTTTGCTAAAAATTTCTAAATATTTGCCTATCCTAAAAAACCTATTTTCTTCGTCGACATCATAATTATTATCACTGTTATTATTGGGAATCCCATCTTCATCCAAATCATTATTATCAAATGCGTTCCAATAACCTTCATTTAAAATGGCATCAAAATCCAGTATGTCTTTACCCACTGGTAGAATGGGGATAAAGGTTTTAACGTCGTGTCGTTGCGAAAGTATTTCGCTATCATCAGGTACTTCGTTTAAAAAATATTGGTAATTACTATTATAGCCGTCTATCGACTCACCTGAATATTCAAGGTTATAATATAGAACATCATCATCGTGTAAGTGAAACGATAGTGCATAAGTATTTAAGCGTTGGCTCAGACTTGTTGTGAGTTCGTTCAAATAGAAGGGCTCATCTGTATTTACTCCAAGTTCAATTATGGTAGTCCAATTGCCATGTGGTTGAGTGATGAGATAGTAATTGCCAGGTTTGGAGGAAATGTGCTTTCTAATGACGCCTTCGTCGTCATAATCATTTAAATCCACCCTTGTAAAACTATCTAAGGAGCGGTTTTTTAATTCTTTGGATAGAGCCGACACAACGTCTATTTGACTCTTTCTATGCACATGCATTACCGTAATAAACAATCCCATAGTTTATATTAATAATTGTCTTGCATCCTAATTCTC
This sequence comes from Mucilaginibacter gracilis, assembly GCF_003633615.1. Classification (NCBI taxonomy): domain Bacteria; kingdom Pseudomonadati; phylum Bacteroidota; class Sphingobacteriia; order Sphingobacteriales; family Sphingobacteriaceae; genus Mucilaginibacter; species Mucilaginibacter gracilis. The sequence goes on from NZ_RBKU01000001.1 coordinate 3,057,632, forward strand.
GCCTCTTGAATCTCTCCCTACCCGCTTATCGCATTAATAATATCGTACTGCGTAATAATCTCGATGTTGCCGTTATCATCTTCAACCAAAACGGCACTGTTTTCTTTATTAATGAGCGACGATATTTTATTGATACCCGTATTAAGGTCAACAAAGGGGAAAGGCACTGTAGCAATGCTTTTTAACGGCTGCGAGCGTAGCGAAGGGTTTTCTAACAGCGCATCCAATATATCGCTTTCGGTAATTTTACCTATCACCATGCCTTTTTGAGTAACGGGTATCTGGCTGATGTTTAACGATTTGATGGTATTGATAGCTTCCAGAATGGTTTTTTCGCAATCAATAGTTATAATTTCCTGCTTTTCCTTTTTCGAAATAATGGTGCGGGCGGTTAATTTTTCGTCGGCTAAAAATCCGCGTTCGCGCAGCCAGTCTTCGTTAAACATTTTGCCCACATAGCGCGAGCCATGGTCGGGGAAAATAACCACCACCACATCGCCTTCTTTAAACAGGTGCTTCATTTGCAAAACACCAGCAATTGCCGAGCCCGACGAGTTGCCGGCAAAAATGCCTTCCTTTAAAGTAATCTCGCGTGTCATTAAAGCGGCGTCCTTATCGGTTACTTTTTCAAAGTGGTCAATCAAAGTAAAGTCCACATTGGCCGGTAAAAAGTCTTCGCCAATGCCCTCAGTTATGTAAGGGTATATTTCGTTCTTGTCAAAAATGCCTGTCTCTTTATACTTTTTAAATACTGAGCCATAGGTATCAATACCCAAAACCTTAATGGCCGGGTTTTGCTCTTTTAAGTACTTGGCTATGCCCGATATGGTTCCGCCCGTACCCACGCCCGCAACCAGGTGGGTTATTTTACCCTCGGTTTGTTGCCATATTTCGGGGCCGGTTTGCTCATAATGTGCCTGCGAGTTAGAAAGATTATCGTACTGGTTAGGTTTCCACGAATTTGGCGTTTCGCGCACCAAACGCGATGATACCGAGTAGTATGACCGCGCATCCTCCGGGTCAACATTGGTAGGGCAAACAATAACCTCGGCGCCAAAAGCGCGTAAGGCATCAACCTTTTCTTTCGATTGCTTGTCCGTTGTAGTAAAAATACATTTGTAACCTTTAATAATGGCGGCCATAGCCAAACCCATACCCGTATTGCCCGATGTACCTTCAATAATGGTTCCACCGGGTTTTAAGGCACCGCTTTTTTCGGCGTCGTCAATCATTTTAAGGGCCATACGGTCTTTAATAGAGTTACCTGGGTTGGTAGTTTCAATTTTGGCCAAAATGGTTGCCGGTATGTCTTTAGTTATCTTGTTGAGCTTCACCAGCGGGGTATTGCCAATGGTTTCTAATATGTTGTTATGCCACATTTTATGTTAAATTATATAAAGCAGATAGCTTTTGTAGTATTTACTTTGCTAACTAATAAAACAAAAGTAAGTTTATGCTGGCATATATAATAAAATTAAATTAATAGTATTCAGTTTTAACGTCAAAGGCGTTACGGCAAGCTTGTAACCAACTTATAACGCCTTTGTACTAATAATCCTTTAACTAAGTGCTACAAAATTTTACTGTCGCCAGTTGGGGTAAGGTATAATCATTAAAGGTACGTTGTGGTAATTGCGCCGCGTGGTTGATGTATCAGATAGGAAACGCTCCAACACATAGTGTTTATGATTTACTATAGTAAAAAATTTAATAGCGGCAGTGTTTGTTACCGTTTCCAGGTCGCGTTTGCGGTTGGTGCCTTTAATGTTGCGCAAAAAAAGTTTGTTATAGCCAACTTTGTTAGCAACGGCATCTGTTAAAAGGTTTTGGGCATAGCAATCCTCAATATCGGGTATGCCGCTTGATGATACGTGGGTAACAAATATTTTGCTGTTAAATTTCTTTAAAAAATTAACCACTGCCACATCGCAATACCTAAGGTCGGTAAGGTAGGCAGTACTATCAAACGTGCTGAAATTAACATTTTCGGGTATAACCAAAACGGGGCAATCGGCATTGTTAATAATTGATAATAAGCCCGATGTGTTGAGTTCCAACAAATCGGGTATGCCGGTAACTATCATATTAACATGGTTTTCGGCAACCAGGCTTTTTATTTTATCGCTATTAAAAACGGTAGTATGCAGGCAGTTTATTTTGGGCTGGTGCGCCTCGTTGCGGTGTTCGTAATAATAATGAGTTTTTACTTTATCAGCCAGTTCTTCTATGCTTAAATAAAGCTTATCTTCAAAATGATCTGTTGCATCACCACCCCCTGCAAGCACCAATGGCGTTCGCACAGGTAACTCAAATACATTGCAAAGCAACACGTTGGCGCTTAGTTGTTGTGCAACTTTGAGCGATAATTTCGCAATCCGCTCTGCTCCGGCAGATAGGTTGATGAGCACGAGAATGTTATTCATTAGAATAGATTATGCAGTTAATAACAGGCGGTGCGATTGTTTTGTTTTTGCATTTTTTTACTTTAGTCGATATTTTATTGTTGTAGTTAATAAATCAATTTTCAATTGCAATTAATTAAATAGTAACGATAGTTTAACATGTAGTTGATACTTGTGTTTAACATACTATTAATACAAATTGTATTATTCATCAGTAAAATTTTACCTTTGCAATCCGTTTTTATCACTGATACTATTTATATACATGGTTAAATTCAACCGTTTTACACTGAGCAACGGCCTGCGGGTGGTTGTTCACGAAGATAAAACAACGCCAATGGCAGTGCTCAACGTTTTGTATGATGTTGGCGCACGCGACGAAAATCCCGCACAAACCGGCTTTGCCCACTTGTTTGAGCACCTGATGTTTGGTGGATCTGTCAATATTCCAAATTACGACGAACCGTTGCAGCGGGTAGGCGGCGAAAACAATGCCTTCACCAGTAACGATATTACTAATTATTACATCACCCTGCCTTCGGTAAATATTGAAACTGCCTTTTGGCTGGAGAGCGACCGCATGCTTAACCTTGCCTTTAGCGAAAAAAGCCTTGAGGTACAGCGCAATGTGGTGATGGAAGAGTTTAAGCAACGGTACCTAAACCAACCCTACGGCGATGTTTGGTTAAAGCTGCGCCCACTGGTTTACAAAATGCACCCTTACAGGTGGGCAACCATAGGCAAAGAACTTGCACATATTGAAGATGCCCGAATTGAAGATGTAAAGGCATTTTTTAAAAAGCATTACAATCCGCAAAATGCCGTTGTAGTAATTGGTGGCGATATTGATACCGATGAGGTGCTGCAAATGGCCGAAAAATGGTTTGGTAGCATTCCGCCCGGCGAAAAATACAACCGCAGTTTACCGCATGAACCCGAGCAGCTTGATGCCCGCCGCGAAACGGTAACCGCCAAAGTACCGTTGAACAGCGTTTACATTGCTTTCCAGATGAAGGGCCGGTTAGACGAATCGTATTACGTTACCGATCTCATGTCCGACATACTTTCGCGCGGAGCATCATCCAGGTTGCACCGAAATTTATTAAAAGAAAGGCAACTATTTAGCGAAATACATGCCTACATGACGGGCAGCTTTGATACCGGTATGTTTGTAATTGATGGTAAACCCTTGCCGGGGATAAGCATTGAAGAAGCCGAAGCCGCCATTTGGGAAGAATTGGAAAAGCTTAAAAATGAACTAGTAGCGGTTGAAGAATTGACCAAGGTTAAAAACAAAACCGAATCAACAATGGTGTTTTCCGAAATGTCGTTATTGGATAAGGCCATGAACCTGGCTTATTTTGAGCTGCTTGGCGATGCCGAACTGCTTAACCTGGAAACAGCGCGTTATATAGCCATTTCATCGCAACAAATACAGCACCAGGCACAGGTATTGTTTCAAAAACAAAATTCATCAACGCTGGTATATTTAGCCGAATAGTATGTTAGACAGAACTTTAACTCCCCAATTTAGGGAGATAGACCATATTACCTTAATTAACCCCGGCCATATCCGGTTAGATAATGGCTGCAATTTATACTGGTTCAACTCGGGCGAGCAGGAGTTGGTGCGCATAGAATGGATTTTTAATAACGTGCGTTTTAACCAGCAAAAGCCGTTACTAAATGTAGCCGTTAACACCATGCTTACCGAAGGTACTAATAGCCTCTCGGCCTCGCAAATTGCCGATGCGGTTGATTATTATGGAGCCTTTTTGCAGGTTGATTACGGTTTCGATCATTCGCAGGTTGGGCTTTATTGCCTTAACAAGCACCTACATAGCACACTGCCCGTTATCAAGGATATTATAACAAACTCGGTTTTTCCTCTAAAAGAGCTGCAAACTTTTATTCGCAATCAACAACAAAAATTGCAGGTAAGCCTCCAAAAAAACGATTTTGTGGCCCGCCGCATTTTTAATGATGCCGTGTTTGGCGGTACCATGTACGGCCTAAGCCCCAATGCCGACGATTATGCCAACCTGCAACGCGATGATATGGTTGAGCATTACCGGCAAATGTACCAGCCCAATAACTGCACCATGATTGTGGCCGGTAAGGTGGATGATAGTACGCTAAAAGCCATAACCCATTCGTTTGATAAGGATTGGAAAAATAACGGCACCATTGCCGATATAGAGCAGCCCGCTGTACAACCAACGGGTAAGTTGTTTAACTATATTGAAAAACCCGATGCCTTGCAATCGGCCATTCGTATAGGTACGCCAACTATAAACCGCAGCCACGCCGATTTCCCCGCCCTGCAAATAGTAAACACCATTTTGGGTGGTTATTTTGGCTCAAGGCTGATGAACAACATCCGCGAAGATAAAGGTTATACCTACGGTATTGGTTCGGCAACCTCATCAATGAAATACACTGGCTCTATATTTATAGCAACCGAAGTTGGCGCAGAGTTTACCAATGCTACCCTTACCGAAATTGAAAAGGAAGTAAACATCCTGAAAACAGAATTGATTAAACCCGAAGAGCTGATGCTGGTTAAAAACTACATGCTGGGCTCGTTACTGGGCAGCCTTGAAAATGTTTTTTCGCATGCGGATAAGTTTAAAAACGTTTACTTCTCCGGTCTCGATTTTGCCTATTACGACCGATATACCGAAGTGATACGAACCATAACAGCCGAACAAATTTTAGCCCTGGCCAATCAATATTTTGATTTTGATAAATTTTGCAAGGTTGTAGTTGGTAAAATGGATTGACTAAAATATTATTGAGTCTGTGATCTCTGCGCACCTCACTGCGCACTCTTTGGTAAAATTAACAAAGAGTGCGCAGGTGTTTTGTACCGCTCAACACAGGTGTTTTAACCTAGCTTAACATTCCGTTCGGTTTAAGCATAGTTTACTTTTGACACATCCTCAAAAGTGCCATCCCTCTTCACAACTTCAATTGATCCGGCTTTCGTTTATCAACGGGCAGAGCCATGTATTTTTTATAACAATCGTTTATGTAAATGGTAAGGTTAAAGCCGGGGGCCTTAAAAACCTTAATTTGGGGGCGGTACATTAATATAAAATCCTTTAGTTCCTGTCCTTTCAAGGGGATGGTTTTGCTAAGAGCTTTTTCATTAAAGGCGTTGTCAATTTCGTAATCGGCGGCTTCCTCGTCGCTTAGTTGTTTGTTGTGAATGGCTTTTTTATCCTTGCCGTAGCCAAACCGCAGTGCTACGCCGCCTTTGTAATTACCGTTGGCATCGCGCTGGTAAACAAGAGGGGCACCGGTTAGGCTGGGGTCTTTCATAGTTCCGGTTTTAACGTCGGGTGTTGTAACTTTAACCTCGTTAAGTAAATTGCTTACCGGCTCCAAAAATATTTCGAGATGGTTTTTATTAACAATGCTTATGGTATCGGGCTTGTACGAGTAGCCTCTAAAAGCCAGTAAATCGCCGGGTTTGGCATAAATAAAAAATATACCTGCGGTATCCGTAATGGCAAACTGCTTGGTGTTTAAGTTGGTTACCCGGATGGATTGCAGGTGTATGCGGGTTTGTAACTCGTAAACACGTCCCTGTAAATTAGCCTGCCCATTTGCTTTGTAACAGGTTACCCAAAGCAAAATAGTAATTATAAAAAGGTAACGGTACATGGTGCCTGTAGGTTTGTTAAATTGTAAACTTACGAAAGGTACAAATTGTTGGCAGCTAATAACAACAATTAACATCCTTTAACAAATTTTTACCCTAAGCGTACCATGCTGCTGTACTGTTATTACGGAATAAAATTTTGCTTGATTTTTTAGAAAAATAGAGTACCCCTTGCAAGGATTGAGGCGCAGCCAAAACTATATTAAACAAAAAAGAGAGGAAGCAGGTGCTCTCTCTCTTTTTTATAACTGACCTCATTATTTATCATAAAGAACAAGTGGTTTAAATTTGATAAATTAACAATTAGTACAAATATATATTCTATAGAGTTTGCAGACTAATTTTTAACACATTTTTAACATTTATTTTTTTCCACATCGGCAAGATAATCAATATGTTAATAACCATAAATGCACGTTTATACTGCTTAATGTACCCTGTGTTTAAATTTAATATTGCAGCATTAGTTGATTGTGGAATTAAATATTGCCTTTAATAGCAAATGCAATTTGTATGTAAAATTGTTTTTTTACGTTAAAAAATTGTGCCGAAGTATTTAACTCAACATTATCACAATAATTTTCATCTTTGCGGTACTAATTGCAATAAAAAATGCTGTTCAACAATATAAAAACAAATACATTTTTCGTTTTGGGCCCTTGCGTTATCGAAAACCAGGACCTGTTATATACCGTTGCCGAAGTGGTTGCTACTCTTGGGCAAAAATTTAATGTGCCCGTGGTTTTTAAATCATCGTTTGATAAGGCTAACCGCACATCTATCCATTCATACCGTGGCCCCGGGATAGAGAAGGGCCTGGAGATGCTGCTTAAAGTTAAGGAGCACTTTGGCCTGCCCCTAACTACCGATATACATGAGCCTTACCAGGCCGCAATAGCCGGTCAGGTTGTTGATATTTTACAGATACCCGCTTTTTTATGCCGCCAAACAGATTTGTTGGTGGCCGCGGCCCAAACCGGTAAAATTGTTAACGTTAAAAAAGCGCAGTTTTTATCTGGTCAGGATATGTTTTATCCGGCCCAAAAAGTGATAGAAGCCGGTAACAACCAGGTAATACTAACCGAGCGTGGCAATATGTACGGCTACAATAACCTTGCGGTTGATTTTAGGAACGTTTACGATATGAAGCAATTTGGCCACCCTGTTTGTATGGATTGTACCCACTCGGTACAGCGCCCCGGCGGTGCGGGTGGTAAAACAGGCGGCGATCGTAACTTTGTACCTATGATGGCCCTCGCTGCAAAAGCTTTTGGCGCCGATGGCTATTTTATTGAAACCCATCCCGACCCGGATAATGCCCTGAGCGACGGACCAAACATGGTTAAACTGCACCAGCTTGAAGCCGTTATTGAACCTTTAATAAGGTAAACCGAATGAAAGATATTGCCAAAAGAGTTTTTAATGTTGAGATAGAATCGTTACAACATGTTGCCCAAAACATTGATGATAGTTTTACCGATGTTATTGAGGCTATACTGGCGGCCAAGGGCAAGCTTATTGTAACGGGCATAGGCAAATCGGGCTTAGTAGGTAAAAAAATATCGGCCACGTTATCAAGTACAGGTACGTCAAGTTTTTTTCTGCATCCTGGCGAGGCTTTTCATGGCGATTTGGGTATGATAGGTGTTGATGATATTGTTTTACTCATCTCATACTCGGGCGAAACGGATGAGCTTTTAAAAATAATACCCTACCTTAAATGGAACGGTAATGTGTTAATTGCCATAACGGGCGACTCAAATTCAACCATCGCAAAAAATTGCAGCCACCATTTAAACATCGCCATAAAAACCGAAGCCTGTCCTCTAAAGCTCGCACCAACATCGTCAACAACGGCAGCACTGGTAATGGGCGATGCTGTGGCTGTTGCCCTAATGGAAGTACGCGGCTTTAAACCTGCCGACTTTGCCCGTTTTCATCCGGGCGGAAGTTTGGGCCGCAAACTACTAACGCGCGTTAAAGATTTTATGCGGACAGATAATCTGCCCGTCATCAACGCCGGGGCGAGTTTTACCGAATTGGTATTAAAAATGTCGGAAGGTAGGTTGGGGATGGTCATCATTGGCCATCTGGATCATATAGAAGGTGTTGTAACCGACGGCGACCTTCGGCGTGCACTGGTTAATAACGCCGATACCTCGCAATTGCAAATAGCCAACATGATGACCCGGAAGCCCGTTATTGTTGACGGCGAAGAATATTTGAGCCAGGTTGAACTGCTAATGCGCGAAAAACGCATAACAACAGTTTTAATTGGCTCGGCGGCCCAACATTGCATAACAGGCGTTTATCAAATATATAATGCGTAGCGTTTATATTACCGATAATTAAAACCAAAAATGCCATGTAGTGTTTATGCTGTGCCCGTTAATGCTATAGTACTTTTAACAATTTAAATATATTTGCATACACCCATATTCAGGGTTACCCCGTCTATACAATGTTTAATACCCCCGAAAGAATAGAAATAGCTATAGTTGGCTTAGGTTATGTAGGGCTGCCATTGGCCGTTGAGTTTGCTACAAAATATAGCGTAATAGGTTTCGATTTAAAACAAAGCCGGGTTAACGATGTAAATAGCGGTTTTGATGGTACGCTGGAAATTGAAAGCAGTAAATTGAAATCGGTATTAAACCTTAACCATCCCGAAAAGGGTTTGCATTGCACAACAGATGCCGGTACTATTGCCCATTGCAATATTTACATTATTGTTGTACCCACCCCAACCGATAATCACAACAGGCCCGATTTAAGCATCATTATTAAAGCCACCGAAACCGTTGGCGGTATGCTAAAAAACGGCGACGTTGTAATTTACGAATCAACAGTTTTTCCGGGTTGCACCGAAGAAATTTGCGTTCCCATTTTACAAAAAATATCGGGGCTAACTTTTAACGTCGACTTTTTTGCAGGGTATTCGCCCGAGCGAATCAATCCCGGCGATAAGGTACACCACTTAACCAATATTTTAAAGGTAACTTCGGGTTCAACCCCTCAGGCTGCCAATTTTATTGACGGCCTTTACCAATCCATCATTACAGCCGGTACACATAAGGCGCCGAGTATTAAGGTTGCCGAAGCTTGCAAAGTAATTGAGAACTCGCAGCGCGACATTAATATAGCCTTTGTTAATGAGCTATCAAAAATATTTAACCTGATGGGGATTGATAGCCACGATGTGCTTGCAGCTGCCGGTACCAAATGGAATTTTTTGAACTTTAAACCAGGCCTTGTTGGTGGCCATTGCACCGGGGTAGACCCCTATTACCTGGCCCAAAAAGCACAGGAACTGGGCTACCACCCCGAGATTATTCTAGCTGGCCGCCGCTTAAACGATGGTATGGGCAAATACGTGGCCCTTGAGGTAATAAAGCTGATGATAAAAAACGATATAGCCGTAAAAAATGCGCGGATATTGGTTTTAGGCTTTACCTTTAAAGAAAACTGTACCGATGTACGCAACACCCGCGTTATTGATATTGTTAACGTGCTGCGCGATTTTGACGCGCATTACGAAGTTTACGACCCCTGGGCAAACCCAGATGAGGTAAAGCAGGAATACGGTATTGATACGATTGATAACATTGAGTTTAACAACCTGTACGACGCCATAATTTTGGCAGTGCCGCATTACCAATTTGCAAACTTAGAGTTTGACAAGTTAAAGAGGCAAAAGCATTCTGTACTCTACGACATTAAAGGCATGCTTGACATTAGTATTGTTGACGGCCGGTTATAAATATTAAATCAGTTTATTTTTTTTAATTTTGGCGATAAAAAAATAAATAAATTAATTTAAAATAACAAAGTTCGCTATTTAGTGAAATTTAATCGTCCGTCCTGGTATCCTAAAGGTGCCCCAATACCTGCAATAGCTGGAGCCAGGGCAATTTTAATGCTGTTTTTAATTATGGCTAGGCATTAAAATTAGCTTTAGTTTTATTTAAAAGCATGAAATAAATTTGTAGTTAAAAACTGCATTAAATGCCAAATTCAATACTTTTTTTGGGCAGTATAAATGAAAAATAATTGGCTAAAAGGCACGCTGATAGCCTTGTTTGCGTTAATACCAAAGCTGGAAATTAATTGCCATTTTTTAAAAAAGGGCATATTATAAATTCAATTATCATAATCAACTTATTTTTATTTTGAAAAATGCAAAAATAACATGTACATTAAATGAATTATTATGTTTGACGAATAGTAAATAAGTTCTAATTTAGTGGGATTAATAATATTGGGTTTTTAAATATATGGTTCACAGATACGCAACATTTTTTAAGGCAATAAACCTCACAGTTGATTATTTAGTGCTCAATGTATCAATGGTAGCTGCCTACCTAATACTTGACGATTCACTCATTGTTTGGATTAATAACAAAAACTACTTACCCGTGGTTTTGGTTTTTAATTTAATATGGCTGCTATCGGCCAATATTACGGGGCTCTATGAGCAGGTTTTAAATAAAGATTCTGTTAAAACCTACCGCAGTGTGTTTCAAACCTACCTGCTGTTTGTGTGCCTTATTTGTGTTACCATCCTCATTATTATAGGTACCAAGGCCTATTTTATAACGCGCGAATACCTGTTTTACTCCATCGTTTTATTTGGCACCATGCTTGCCTTTTGGAAGCTTATATTTTTAACCATACGGCGCAGCGATAGGGCTATGCTCAATGATTCGCGCAAGGTAGTTATAGTAGGGGCGGGGCGTGCCGGTAATGAGCTGCGTAACTATTTTAGAAATAACCCCTTCCGTGGATACGAGCTGCTTGGTTTTTTTGACGACGAAGTATCGCGAATTACCGAAAAAAATCTGTATCTCGGTAACACCACCACCTGTATGGATTACGTGCTTAATAACCAGGTTGACGAAATTTATTGCGCCCTGCCTTACTCCGAGCACGATATTATTGAACGCTTAATGATTGATGCCGATAAAAACCTCATCCGTTTTAAAATTGTGCCCGAGTATCACGAGTATATTAAAAAGCCAACCTATTTACAAAGCTTCGGTAATATCCCTATTATTTCCATCCGGCCCGAACCGCTCGAAAATATGCTTAACCGCGGCACCAAGCGCTTTTTTGATGTTTTATTTGCGTTGTTCATCATTATATTTGTTTTTAGCTGGTTGTTCCCAATACTGGCCATCATTATTAAATTAGAAACGCCCGGGCCTATATTTTTTGTTCAGCTACGCTCAGGCCGCGATAATAAGCCGTTTAACTGTTATAAGTTTAGGAGTATGCGTGTTAACTCCGATTCGGACAAGGTGCAAGCCACCCGGTCAGATTCGCGGATTACCAAAGTAGGTGCATTTTTGCGTAAAACCAGTTTAGATGAGTTGCCTCAGTTTTTTAACGTGCTGATAGGTAACATGTCAACCGTAGGGCCGCGCCCCCACATGATAAGCCATACCGAGCAATATTCGCAATTGATTGACAGGTTTATGGTGCGCCATTTTTTAAAACCCGGCATAACCGGTTGGGCGCAGGTAAACGGCCTGCGTGGCGAAACCAAAACAACCGATGCCATGCTTGAGCGCGTTGAAGCCGATGTATGGTACCTGGAAAACTGGTCGTTTATATTGGATATGAAAATCATCCTCCTAACCTTCTGGCTATCAGTAAAAGGCGATAAGCAAGCTTTTTAACAACGCATATACAAAATATGTCAGGGCGCACGTTTACCGATCAGCTTGGCCGCTCAATTACAGTAGGCCGCGAGGTAAACGGTATAATATCCCTGGTGCCATCCCAAACCGAACTGTTGTTTGATTTGGGCGTTGGTCATCAAATTACGGGCGTCACCAAATTTTGCATACACCCAAAGCTGCAAGTTAAAACGGTAACCAAAGTTGGTGGCACAAAAAACGTGGATGTTGATTTGGTTCGCAGTTTAAACCCCGCCCTGATAATTGCCAACAAAGAGGAGAATGAGCAAAACCAGATAGAAACCCTTGCCCGCGATTTCCCGGTTTGGATAAGCGATATTTACAGCCTGCCCCACGCCCTGCAAATGATAACCGTAATAGGTGCTATGGTTGATAAAAAAAGCATGAGCCTGCAAATGATACAACAAATAGATGCTGGCTTTAAAAAGCTCCCGCAGGCCATAGCGCCACTAAAAGTTGCCTATCTTATATGGCAAAACCCCTACATGGTTGCTGCAAAAAATACTTTTATTGATGATATGCTGCATCGCTGCGGCTTAACAAATGCTTTCGATAATGAGAGGTACCCGCAGGTATCCGCACAGCAATTGCAACAAAGCCGGCCCGATGTTGTGATGCTTTCATCCGAGCCCTATCCGTTTAAACAAAAGCATTTGCAGGCCATAAAGCAAATATGCCCGCAAAGTAAAGTGATATTGGTTAACGGCGAAATGTTTTCGTGGTATGGCAGCCGCCTGTTAAAAGCTATAGCTTACTTTGAGCAATTAATTGAACAGTTAAATAATAGCTTGATTTTAAAGCCATTGCATAATAATTTAAATTAAGGTTTTAATTATTGGTATTTTAAGTTACCTTTGCAATCCTTTAAAAAACCAACAAAACGCGGAAGTGGCGTAATTGGTAGCCGCACCAGACTTAGGATCTGGCGCCGCGAGGCGTGGGGGTTCGAGTCCCTTCTTCCGCACTGAATGAGAAAACCCTCTTTAAATCATTTAAAGAGGGTTTTGCTTTTTAGATCATTTTGTAAAGTGCGTCTAACGTGTAATAAAGCCACTTTTTGGTGTTCGAGTCCCGTGTGTATATCTCAACTTTTTCGTACCAGTTTGTCTAACCAACTATCGCGATCTTTTACAATTCCAAGGTATTTGTGATATCTGAGCCCAGATGTTTCTTTACTTGCATTTTGCTCTGCCAATGTTTCAAATTTTGCCGCCTTTTCTATGTTATGATTATAATTATTGATAATTGACAGAATTGAATATCCTTTATACTTTTCAATAGGAAACAAGGTACCTGGGATTTTATCCATAAGGATATTTTCGACGGTATCATAAAGATTAACCTTCTCTTGTTTTATTACTAATTCAGAAAAATAGATATAAGCTTGTGTTCGTACTTGCGGATATATTATCTCGAAATCAATAGCTTCTTTGTAACACTCAATTGCCCTATCGTTATCATTTCTAAGTTGGTAGATATTACCTAATCCGACTAACGCTCCTGGTCGATTAAATTTATCATCAGGGTACTCAGAAAATAATTTATGAATCAAAGATTCGGCAACATCGAGTAGTTTTTCATTTTTGGTTTCAATCAATTCTATTGCTTGTATTTTTAAATATTGGGCACGTCCATCTTTACGTGCACGTCCAAGCTTTGTAAAGAAATATTCTTCGTCAACCTTCGACCAACTTTTTTGTCTGAACCAATCTGCCATTTTATAAATTTATGTAAACATTGGAGAATAGAAAATGGAAACTTAGTTAATCGTTTACATGTGAAATTATTTCTTTGATTATCAGTAAAATATCTTCAAGGTGTTCTATTAGAGTCCCTTCTTCCGCACATACCCCCTGTACGTAACAATACAGGGGGGGGTACGTTAAGGGACACTAAGCGTATGGGTGAATGCACAAAAACTTCAATCAAACCCAACCACCATTCCTAACAGCTTATTAACTAAGGTGCGTTGGCCCTACACAGTATCGTTATTATTTTATACTCATAAAATAATAACCGTATCTTAACAGAGATTTATAGCTTCGGCTTTCCTCATTTTAAATAAACCTTAAATACCATCCTTGTATAAACTTCGAATCAACCGCTGGCTTATCCGGTTCAAAAAAAATATTTTTACTTATCGCAACGGCTATTTTGATCTGCCTTATATTTCAAATAGCCCTGCCATTATGGTTGAGTCGTTTAAACACACGCCCTTTACCAAATATCTTCCCGAAAGGAAAGAGATCCATACTGCTAATATTTTTACCCAGGGCGTGATGCGCTATTGCGAACTCGAAGTAGGCTTGTGGATAATTATCACGGAAATGGAATTTAAAAAGAATGTATCAACACACGCCTTGTTTGATAAAGAGCCTACCGATTACCATTTCCTTTCGCATTTTATTTACAATTCCCCGGTACGCGGAATAGGCATAAACGGAATAGCCATACCTACGCACGGCTGGGGTTTTAGCAAACCCGGCACCGAAATTAAAGCCTATTTTAATAAAGGCGACCAGGGGGTTTTTACCAACTTTGCTTTTAGTACTAATTGGTTTGAGCGTAACATACCTATGCACAAACAGGGTGACCTGCACAATTTTATGAGTTTTTTAGAATCCAAAGAAACTTATAAAACCTGGGATAATATAGTACCCGGAGCTGATACCCTTATCGACCAAATATTGGAGATTCTCAAAAATCAAAACCACGGGCATAGCGGTATCATCCAGGTAAAACTGCTTTGCCTGCAACTCATCTCACAGTTTTTCACAAGCATCGCTACAGCCCACATTCAACCACTCGTTAAGCTTCATGAGCAGGATAGCGGTTTAGTTGCGCGCGCCGAGAAGGCATTAGTTGACAGTTTATTATCGGGTTTTCCGGGCGTTGTCGAACTGGCTGCCGTTTTGCATACTTCTCCAACAAAACTCCAATTGCTGTTTAAGGCTATATATGGTAATTCAATGTACCAATACTATCAGGAAAAGCAAATGGTGCTGGCCTTGCAAATGTTAAAGGCCGAGCCAAAAAGCACCAAGGATATTGCCTCGATCTTTGGCTATAAAAATCCAAGCAAATTTTCGGTAGCATTTAAAAAATACCATCATTTCTTACCCTCGCAGGTGTAATTCATCTGTAGCTTTTATTTAAAAGCACAATTTGGTTTTTTTGGGCTTATATTAAGTTTTTTCGGGACTTTTTATTATTTTTTTTGGACTTAGCTTTACCGCATTGTTTTTTTGGTATTTATCATCTATTACGCTAAAAAAATAATAATAATGCCGGGTATACATAAAGTAACCCTCAGGCATAAAAAAAAACCTTTATTAATTTAAACTAGTAATATGACCCGAAATTTTACTTATGCTATCGGCAAAAGGCTGTTTTTGTTTTGCTTAATTCTGTTTTCATTTCCCGTAATTAAAGCCAGTGCGCAAACTTGGTTAACAAAAGCCAGTATGGCTACAGCACGTGGCCAACATGCCGCGGTGGCTGCAAATAATAAAATTTATGTTTGGGGAGGTTTTACAGGTAATGGCGGCGAATTTAACAGCCTTGAAATTTATGATGTTACCGCCAACAGTTGGAGTGCTGGAGCCGACTACCCCACTAACACTCGGGGACAGGCGTCTGCTCTTGGTGACAACAATACAATTTATAGTATAAGTGGATATAGTAGCGGGGTTGTAAGCGGGAGTTACAAATACACTCCTTCTACAAATACGTGGTCGGTTTTAGCCTCGATACCATCGCCAGTTTGGGAAGCCGGGGCTGCCGCTGCGCCCAACGGAAAGATTTATGTTTTTGGGGGTGAAGGTGCATTAACCAGTACTCAAATATACGATCCGGCAACCAATACTTGGAGCTTAGGGGCCGATCTTCCAGTAACTTGTCAAGGTCATGGAGCCGTATTGGATGCAAATGGCCTATTTCATATTATTGGGGGCTCGGACGGGAACTCTGCTGTAAATACGCATTTGGTTTATAACCCGGTTACCAATACCTGGACAACGGCTGCTGTGCTTCCAATCGGCATAAATCAGGCTGGCGTAACTTTAGGGTCTGATGGTAATATTTACGTTGTTGGAGGAAAGCTAAGCCATTATAATAACAATGGAGCATTTTACAATAGTGTTTACGTTTATCATCCAACTACAAATACCTGGACCACCGGAGTAAACCTGCCTGTAAGCCGCGGTGAAACGCGTGCCGTAACAGTTGGTTCTTCCATATTTTCAATTGGCGGTACTGATGGAACCTACCAAAATACCATATACAGCTTTAACCTTGCGCCGGGAAATGCCCTTGCTTTGGATGGTAATGGCTACACTGAGCATGGTACGGCAATAAACAATTTGTTTAACGGCACTAACAAGCTTACCCTCGAAATGTGGGTGAAGCGTGCCGGCGATATGTCTTATAGTAATATTATAGGAAATTATGGTTCCAGCGGCATCGCTAACAGCCAGTATATGATCAGGATTGAGAATAATGTACCTCACTTTTGGGTATTTACAGGCGCAGGTGGCCAAGGTGCTATCACTACAGATGCCCTGCCACTAAATACATGGGTACATTTAGCTTGTACCTGGGACGGTGCAACAATGAACATGTATTACAACGGTGTTTTACAAGGTACAAGCGCATTAACCGGGAGTTTTGGGCCAAGTAACGACCCGTACCGTATTGGCGCTTCCTATTTAAGCCAGGGTAAATTAATAGGAAGCTTAGATGAAGTTAGAGTTTTTAACACGGTGAGAAGCCCGGCAAATATACAGGCCGACATGCTGGTTCCGATTGACCCGGCTACAACCGGTTTGCAGGCCTATTTTAATTACGATCAGGGCGTACCCGGGGGCAACAATACAGGTATTACCACATTAACCGATTTAACTGCCAACCATTATGATGGTGCCTTTAGTGGTGTAACGTTAACCGGAAACACCAGCAATTTTGTGGAAAGTTATGCTATGGTGGTGCCAACGGCTACCGCGGCCACCAGCCTTAGCTCAAGCGGCTTTACCACCAACTGGACAACGCCCGTTACCGGAGTAGTTGATAATGGTTATTTTTTAGATGTTTCTACCAATGCAACATTTACTGCCCCGGTTTCGGGCTCCCCTTTTGCATTAAGCGCCAACTCAAAATCTGTTAGCGGTTTAAGCCCGAATACAACCTATTATTTCAGGGCCCGGGCCGATAAGGTTTCGGTAACGGGTACCGGTGCATTGTCTAATACTATAACTGTAACAACACTTTATCCTACGCCAACTACCCAGGCAACTAATGTAACCTTTACAAATACTACGTCAACATCAACCACCGCCAGTTGGACAAATGGTAACGGTACAAGCCGAGCCGTATTTATAGCAGCAGCCACAACAGGCAGCCCCGCTCCGGTTGATTTAACAGCTTATACAGCAAATGCCAATTATGCATCGGGTACTCAAATTGGTACGAGCGGTTGGTACTGCGTATATAATGGCACAGGTACAACAGTAAATATTACAGGCCTTACCACCGGAACTACTTACCGCGTAATGGCGGTTGAGTATAATGGGGTAGCCAGCAATGTGGCTTATTTAATTACAACAGGCACAGGTAACCCAGCTAACTTATCAGTTATACAAACCACAGGTGCTTTATCAGCCCTAACTACAACATATAGTACAGCATCTGCATCAAGCTTTTTCAATGTATCAGGTTCCGACCTGAAAGCAGGTGTTTTAGTAACACCGCCCGCCGGGTTTGAGGTAAGCTCCGATAATACAACATTTACCAATACCGTTACCATAGGTGCAGCCGGTACCTTAGCTTCAACGCCGGTTTACATCAGGCTAAAAGCTACCGATGCAGTTGGAAGCTATTCGGGCGATGTTGTTTTAACAAGCACGGGCGCCGCTCCGATTAATGTAGCAACGGTTTTAAGCAACATGAATAAAGCACCGTTGACCATTAAGGGCGATAATCAAACAAAAATTTACGGCGCCGCCAATCCAACGTTATCGGTAACGTACAATGGCTTTGTGAATGGAGAAACGAGTGCGAATTTAACCACTCAGCCCACTATTAGCACCACCGCATCTTTAAACTCGGCTGTGGGCAGCTATCCAATCACGGCCACAGGCGCAGCAAGTTCCAACTACAGCATTAGCTATACTGCCGGAACCTTAACCATAGGCAAAGCAGCCTTGTTCATCACTGCTGATAATCAAAGCAAAACCTACGGCTCGGTTAACCCAACATTCACAGCATCATACAGCGGCTTTGTTGGAACGGATAACGCAGCAAGTTTAACTACCGCACCTACGCTTACTACAGCAGCAGTAACAAGCAGCCCGGTAGCAACTTACCCGATCACGGCAAGTGGAGCAGTTTCACCAAACTATACGATAACTTATACTGCCGGAACCTTAACCATAGGCAAAGCAGCCTTGTTTATCGCTGCTGATAATCAAAGCAAAACCTACGGCTCGGTTAACCCAACATTCACAGCATCGTACAGCGGCTTTGTTGGAACGGATAATGCAGCAAGCTTAACGACTGCACCTACGCTTACTACAGCAGCAGTAACAAGCAGCCCGGTAGCAACTTACCCGATCACAGCTTCGGGAGCGGCATCATCAAACTACACGATCACTTATACTGCCGGAACATTAACCATAGGCAAAGCAGCCTTGTTCATCACTGCTGATAATCAAAGCAAAACCTACGGCTTGGTTAACCCAACATTCACGGCATCGTACAGCGGCTTT
Source organism: Mucilaginibacter gracilis (assembly GCF_003633615.1). Taxonomy (NCBI): domain Bacteria; kingdom Pseudomonadati; phylum Bacteroidota; class Sphingobacteriia; order Sphingobacteriales; family Sphingobacteriaceae; genus Mucilaginibacter; species Mucilaginibacter gracilis. Next base: position 3,076,161 of record NZ_RBKU01000001.1, read on the forward strand.
GTTGGGACGGATAACGCAGCAAGCTTAACGACTGCACCTACGCTTACTACAGCAGCAGTAACAGGCAGCCCGGTAGCAACTTACCCGATCACAGCAAGCGGAGCAGTTTCATCAAACTACACCATAACTTATATAGCTGGTAGCCTAACCATTACCCCGGCAGGCCTAACCATCACAGCAAGCAACGCTACCAAAACCTACGGCGCAGTTCTTCCAACCTTGGCAGTAACCTACAGCGGCTTTGTAAACGGCGAAACGAGCGGTGTATTAACCACGCAGCCAGCGATCACGACCACAGGAACGGCAGCTTCATCGGTAGGCACTTATCCTATTACAGCTACAGGCGCGGTAGCTTCTAACTATACCATTACGTATACAGCAGGCACGCTAACAGTAACCCCGGCAGGCCTTAATATCACGGCGGTAAACCAAACCAAGACCTACGGCGCAGCCAACCCAACCTTAACAGCCACGTATAGCGGCTTTGTGAACGGCGATACCAACAGCAGCCTGACCACCCAACCAACCATCACGACTACGGCAGTAACAGGCAGCCAGGTTAATACGTACCCCATTACCGCTACAGGCGCAGCAAGCTCCAACTATACCATCAGCTATACCACAGGCACGCTAACGGTAACCAAAGCAGGGCTTAACATCACGGCGGTTAACCAAACCAAAGTATACGGCGCAGCCAACCCAACGCTGGCAGTAACCTATAGCGGTTTTGTGAATAGCGACGACGCAACGAAACTCACCACCCAGCCAACCATTGCCACCACAGCAACAGCAAGTTCGGCAGTAGGCACATATCCCATCACAGCTACAGGCGCAGCCAGTGCAAACTATAGCATCAGCTATACAGCAGCCACGCTAACGGTAACGCAGGCACCCTTGGTGATTACGGCCAATAACATCAGCAGGAACTACGGTCAGCCAAACCCAACACTAACGGTAACGTATACCGGCCTGGTGAATGGCGATACCAATAACAGCCTAAGCACCCAGCCAACAATCACCACTACAGCCACCATCACCTCGTTGCCCGGTACTTACCCTATTACGGCAAGCGGCGCAGTAGGCCCCAACTATAGCATCAGCTATGTAGCAGGTACGTTCAGGGTAATCCCGTTAACGAATGCCAACCTGAGTAACCTCACGATCAGCAACGGCATCCTGTCGCCAACATTTGCAACAGGCACGTTTAGCTATACCACATCGGTAGCCAACAGCGTAAGCAATGTAACAGTGATCCCGACGGCCGACCCAACGGCCACGGTTCTGGTGAACGGCCTGCCTGCAACCAACGGCGGACCCTTTGCAGTTGACCTGAGCGTAGGCAATAACACCATCACAGTACTGGTAACCGCACAGGACGGAACAACGAAACTGACCTATACCATAACACTGTACAGAGCAGTACCACCAGATGCGGTATTTGCAACCAACATCCTGACCCCTAACGGAGACGGCAAGAACGATAACTGGATCATTAAAGACATATTGCTGTACCCTAACAATACCGTAAAAGTATTTGACAGAGCAGGCCGTATCGTGTTTGCTCAGCATAGCTATGCCAATACCTGGGATGGTACCCTGAGCGGCTCACCGTTAACCGAAGGTACGTACTACTATGCGATAGACCTGGGCATCTTTGGAGCACAACCGATCAAAGGATACATCAGCATCCTGAGGAAGAGATAATTCGGAAGATAGAATCAGGAAGCCATAAGATAGAATCAGGAAGCCAGAATCAGGAATCAAGAGAGAAAAAAAAAGGCAAGTGCCGGATAACGGTCCCAAAGGATGGGATAAAGAAAGACATATCAAATTATTAACTATTAATAATGAAAGCATACAAGATAATGAGATCACAAAATATAAAAGCACTGCACCTGGTAATAGGCGTACTGTGCATGCTTGGAGCAACACAGGGAGCCAAGGCACAGTTAACAGGCTTCCATTCGGGGTATTTCCAGAATGAGTACCTCACAAACCCTGCAATGGCAGGGATGGAAAAAGGCTTGAACCTGAACCTGGGCTACCAGCAACAGTGGAACACGGTACCCGGCGGCCCCAAGCTGCAGAATGCCACGGTAGACTTTGGCGCGGGCAACAACGTAGGGCTTGGTATTAACCTGAATGCCGACCAGGCAGGCTTACTATCCAGAACACGTGTGATGGGTACATTTGCCTACCATTTGCCCATTAGCGGCGATGGTGATAAGCTGAACTTCGGCTTATCCTTAGGCATCACGAGCAACCATCTGGACTATAGCAAAATAGTAGGCGATGCCAGCGACATCCAGGCAGCCAACTATAACAACAGAGGCGCATATGTAGACGGCGACTTCGGCCTATCATACACCAACAAGGCACTCACCCTGCAAGGCTCATTACCAAACCTGAAGAGCATCTTCTCACAGGCCGACGGCGAAGATTTAGAAATAGACCGGGCAACGTTTTTCACGGCAGCAAGTTACAAAATCACGTTCGACAACCCGTACAACAAACTGATTGTAGAACCCAAGGTAGCCTATAGGGGCGTTAAAGGTTTCGACAATATTTTTGATGGCGGAGTAGACCTTTTGATGCCAACCAACCACTTCGACATCTCCACAGTATACCACACCAACAAAACCATCACCTTCGGTGCCGGGCTTGACCTGCCTACGATGGGCCTGCTATTTGCCTACACCAACAACACAGGTGCGGTGAGTGCCTATGCACCCAACACCTTTGAACTGGGTATTAAATTTAAATTGTTTAAATAGTAAAAAGCAGACGAGGTATAGGAAAATATAGAAGTTCTAAAATCATAGACCATAGCTCTTCTATCCGCACCGAAAACAATATTTAAAAAGCGAACACAAAGTATTGTTTCATTCCGGCGCAATGTTACGCTTTAAACATGGTTTTACCTTTATTGGCCGCATGGCTTTCGAAACCAATGGTAGGTTTGGCGTAACGCCTGTATTTAATAAGGTGCTTAAAAAAGGGAAAGATGCCAATCTTTTTGTATCTGTTCGGTTCCCGTTTAGGTTTGGTAACGATCAGCAAACGGCTGTAGGTACCGGTTTACAGTTAGGTGTTTCTTTTTAAATGAAACACGTACAGATAGCAGAGCTTTAAAGCTGTTATCTGTACGTGTCTTCTACGCAAAATATTAAGCAATTCGCCACCCAAAATATTTATATTTTGTGATGGCGAATTGCTTTTTCAGTAGTATATTTTACGAGGTATTTTGGTAAATAATTGCAGCTTATCTATATCCCGCCCGTACATATCCCTTTGTGAACGGATATACGTTCTCTAACGGTGCTTATTTAACACGCTCAATATAATCGCCGGTGCGGGTGTCTACTTTTATTTTATCGCCCTGGTTTACAAAAAGCGGCACTTTAATTTCCACGCCATTTTCGGTAGTTGCAGTTTTAAGTGCTCCCGAAGATGTATCGCCTTTAACGGCTGGTTCGGCATAGGTAATTTCCAGTTCAACAAAGTTGGGTGTTTGCGCCATAATGGGCTCTTCGCTTTCAAAAGAAACAATAACGTTCATGCCCTCTTTCAAAAATTTTACCGCCGGGCCAAATAATGTTTTCGGGATGTTATGTTGGTCGAAGGTGGTATTATCCATAATAACCATAAAATCGCCATCTTCATACAGGTATTGAAAATCGTTAGTTTCAACACGGCAAATTTCAACCTGTTCGTCGGTAGCTAAACGCGCCTCCACAATTTTTCCGGTTTTAATGTTACGAAACTTATCTAAATAAAAAGCTCCGCCTTTTCCTGGTGTGCGATGCAATACTTCAGTTACAGTTACCAGTTCGCCGTTGAAGCGTAGAATATTACCTACTTTAATTTCGGATGCTTTTGCCATGAAAATATAATTGTAAAATTTAGCCCCAAAGATAGATTAACTTATCACAAACCATGGTAATAATGTGGTTGGTGGCTTTTTTTTATCTTTCTGATAATCAAAATGATATGTTATGCCTTATTAGAGCTTGCACTTATCAATAAAGACCGCTAACCTTCGGGCAGGCATTTTTCGGTTTCGCTAACCAATTTATTTTGCCGCAAATTAAGCAAGCGCAACTATTTAAAAAATTGATGCAGTTTAATATCTTACCTTCGCTATACCATAAAAGCAGCCAGTTATTTAGGAGTGCTATGTAGCTTGGCTGTTTAAAGATATAACACACACAAGAACACAAAATAAAATTGCTTCGCACTTTTTATTTTGTGAAAAAGCAATACTATTTTTAATGCATATGGTTAAACTAGCATACGCCATTTTGAAAAAGAACCTTTTAAATTGGTATTGTTTTTAAACTTGCCAATTTTAAAATACAACTGTATATATGCTGTTGCGTATAAAACATAAGGTGGCATAACTTTAGCAGTAAATTAAAAAAAAAATCCCAAAAATGCAATCAACCGTATTGATTATAGATGACGAAAAAAAATTAAGTGCCCTTTTGGCCCGCATTATTGAGCTGGAAGGATACAAGGTTTTTCAGGCCAACACCGGTAAAGAAGGTTTAAAGGTATTGATGCACGAAGAGATTAATGTAGTGATAAGCGATGTTAAGCTGCCCGATATTAACGGCGTAGAACTAGTTAAACAAATTAAAGAAAAAAAGCCTTACGTAGAAGTAATTAACCTAACGGCCTTCGGCACCATTCAGGATGGGGTACTATCTATCAAAAACGGCGCCTTTGATTACATAACCAAAGGCGACGATAACGATAAAATATTGCCTATGCTAAGCAAGGCAATGGAAAAAGCCTTGTTACAAATACAGGTTTTTCAGCTTAAAAACAAAATAGGCAATAACCACACTTTCGATTCTATCATAGGCCATTCAAAGGCCATCAACGCCGCTATCGAACTTTCAAAAAAAGTATCCGTTACCGATACCACCGTTTTATTGCTTGGGGAAACCGGCACCGGGAAAGAAGTTTTTGCGCAGGCCATACATTACAATAGTGCGCGCAAAACGCAAAATTTTGTTGCCGTTAACTGTAGTGCCTTTGGTAAAGATTTGCTGGAGAGCGAATTATTTGGCCATAAAGCAGGCGCATTTACAGGTGCCGTAAAAGATAAAAAAGGTTTGTTTGAAGAAGCCGACGGGGGCACATTGTTTTTAGATGAAATTGGCGAAATGAATATTGACCTGCAAGCCAAAATATTGCGGGTAATTGAGCGTGGCGAGTTTATTAAAGTGGGCGATACTAAAACGCTTAAAATTAATGTACGCATTATTGCAGCAACCAACCGCAGGCTTGACGACGAAATTGCTAAAGGCAATTTTAGGGAAGATTTGTTTTACCGCTTATCGGTTTTCCAAATAGTTTTGCCATCGCTTAACGAGCGTAAAGATGATATACCTTTACTTGCCAAACACTATTTAAAAGAATACACCCGCAAAATTGGACAAAAAATTACCGGGATGGACCCCGAGTTTTTAAGCCGTTTAGAAAAACATAAGTGGAAGGGCAACATCCGCGAACTAAAAAACATTATCGAACGCTCTGTTATTATATGCAGCACCCCAACCCTCACCGCCGATGTGCTGCCTATTGATTTTTATGGCGATATGGACGCGGCGGCATCATCATACACTTTGGCAGCTATCGAAAAAAATCACATCAACAAAATATTGCATTTTGCAAAGGGCAATAAAACCGAAGCCGCCCGTTTGCTTGATATTGGTTTAACAACTCTTTACCGCAAAATAGACGAATATCATTTAAACAAAGAATAAACAACAATATTTACCCCATGCCATAGCTATATGGTAAAACCCTACCAATTTGGAAGGGTTTTTTTGTGTGCAATAACATTATTTAATGTGATATTGGTTATATGTATATGATTTTCAGATGTTTAAGTTAGTTGTGGTTATTGTTGGCACATCTTTGGCAAACAGCACATCAAAACAAAAATTAAACTTTATGGACACGATACTCACCATTGCCTACGTAGTCATCTTCGTAGCCTTTTTTTGGCTCTTTTTTAAATCCGTTAACTATTTCGAAAACATTTAATCATCATGCTTGCACTATTCATTGTTGCAGTAGCCGTTTTTATTTACATGATATACGTACTGCTTAACCCCGAAAAATTTTAAACTATGAACACCGAATTAACCGGAGTAATAATCATGTATTTGGTTACTATTCTATTAGCCATCCCATTGGGTAAATACATAGCCAAAGTATTTAATGGCGATAAAACCTGGCTCAATTTTATGGCCCCTTTAGAGCGGCTTATTTTTAAAATAAGCGGTATTAATACCGAAAAGGAAATGAATTGGAAACAACACCTCAAAGCGTTGCTTACCATTAATGTACTTTGGTTGTTTTATGCTTTTTTTTGCTTAATGTTTCAGGCTCATTTGCCGCTTAACCCCGATGCAAATCCAAATCAAACGCCCGATTTGGCCTTTAACACCGCCATCAGCTTTATAACCAACACCAACCTGCAAGATTATTCGGGCGAGAGTGGTGCTACATATTACACACAATTATTTGTGTTTACGTTTTTACACTTTGTAAGCGCGGCAACAGGTATAGCCGCCATGATGGTTGTTTTTAAAGCCATGAAAGATAAGGTTACCGATAAACTTGGTAACTTTTGGGACTTTTTTATCAAATCAATAACCCGCTTATTGTTGCCTATAAGTATTGTTGTAGCAGTAATATTAGCCTTTAACGGTACACCTACAAGTTACGCAGGTAAACAAACACTAATAACTTTACAAGGCGATACCGCCCATGTATCGCGCGGCCCTGCAGCCGGTATGATAGCCATTAAACAGGTAGGCACCAACGGTGGCGGCTGGTTTGGCGCAAACTCTGCCCACCCGCTCGAAAATCCTAATTATTTAACCAACATGGTTGAAAACATTAGCATCATACTTATACCTATAGCATTGGTTTTTGCATTAGGTTTTTATTTAAACCGCAAAAAACTATCGTGGGTAATTTATGGTGTGATGACGGCCGGCTTCCTAATTATGCTCATCCCATCAATTAACGCCGAAGTTAGCGGCAGCCCTGCCCTTGCACATATGGGCATAAGCCAACCCGGCGGCGCAATGGAGGGTAAAGAAACCCGCTTTGGCCCGGCAGCATCTGCTTATTGGGGTATATGTACAACGGTAACATCAAATGGTTCGGTAAACGCCATGCACGATAGCATGATGCCAATATCCGGCATGAGCCAAATGTTTGATATGATGATTAATGCCTTTTATGGTGGCGTGGGCGTAGGTTATTTAAACTTCTACATCTTTATCATCATCGCTGTGTTTATTTCGGGCTTAATGGTAGGCCGCACGCCCGAGTTTATGGGGCGCAAAATTGAGGCCCGCGAAATGAAGATAGCTTCGCTGATAGCTTTATTGCACCCCTTTTTAATATTGGTTGGCACAGCCGCAGCATCATATGCGCTGGTACATTTCCCTAATATTGATTGGGCCGAAAAACCGTCGGCATGGTTGGCTAACCCAAGCTTTCACGGCTTTTCCGAAATGCTTTACCAATTTACTTCAAGCTCGGCCAACAACGGTTCTGGCTACGAAGGTTTAGGCGATAACTCCATTTTTTGGAACGTAGGTGCAGGCATAGTGATGTTTATCGGCAGGTTTTTACCAATTATAGGCCCGGTTGCCATTGCAGGTTTGCTGGCTAATAAAAAATTCATACCACAATCTGCCGGTACTTTAAAAAGCGATAGTGTAACGTTTGGCATCATGATATTTGCGGTAATATTTATTGTTGCTGCGCTATCATTCTTCCCTGCGCTTGCACTTGGTCCAATTGCCGAACACGTTTCTATCAAATAATTACAACTAAGAAAATGAAATCAACTCAAAATACTTTGTTTCAGGGCGATCAGGTAAGGGAGGCTTTAAAGCAATCCGTTATCAAACTTGATCCCCGCATATTGGTGCGCAACCCCGTAATGTTTACGGTTGAAATTGGCACCGTGGTAATGCTTGTAGTAACCGCATATTCGGTTGCAAACAAGGGTCAGGGCGGTTTTGGCTATAACCTGGCTGTGTTTATAGTTTTATTACTCACCGTATTGTTTGCCAACTTTGCCGAAGCCATTGCCGAGGCCCGTGGTAAAGCACAAGCCGAAAGCTTACGCAAAACCCGCGAAGAAACACCTGCCCGCTTACTGGTAAACGGTAAGGAAGAAAAGGTAATGTCGAGCCAGTTAAAAAAAGGTGATGTGTTTATTTGCGAAACAGGCGATAATATACCAACCGACGGCGAAATTATTGAAGGTATAGCCACAATTGATGAATCGGCCATTACCGGCGAATCTGCCCCGGTAATCCGCGAGTCTGGCGGTGATAAATCATCAGTTACCGGTGGTACCAAAGTATTATCCGACAGGATAAAAGTAATGGTAACCACCCAACCTGGCGAAAGCTTTTTAGATAAAATGATAGCCCTGGTTGAAGGTGCATCGCGCCAAAAAACACCTAACGAAATTGCCCTTACCATTTTACTGGCTGGCTTTACGCTGATATTTGTTATTGTATGCGTTACGCTGCAACCCTTTGCCGAATATGCTAACACCCCGATTACCATAGCGGCTTTTATTTCCCTGTTTGTTTGTTTGATACCTACCACTATCGGTGGCCTTTTATCGGCCATCGGTATTGCAGGTATGGATAGGGCGTTGCGTGCCAACGTAATCACAAAATCGGGCAAGGCGGTTGAAACTGCCGGCGATTTAGATACCCTGTTGCTTGATAAAACCGGCACCATAACCATAGGTAACCGTAAAGCCACAAACTTTTACCCTGCCCATGGGGTTGATGAGGTTGCTTTTACAAGGGCCTGCATATTAAGCTCCCTGGCCGACGAAACTCCCGAAGGTAAATCAATTGTTGAACTGGCCGAGCAATCAAAAAACATGCTTTCGGTTAAGGCTCCAAAAGATTCGGTATTTATTAAGTTTACTGCCGAAACCCGCTCAAGCGGTTTAGATACGCCCGATGGTTTGCGCATCCGTAAAGGCGCCTTTGATTCTATCCGTAACATCGCCGAAAAGGCCGGTAACGTGTTCCCTTCCGAAACTGCCGATCAGGTTCGCGCCATATCGTCTAAAGGTGGTACACCACTGGTAGTATCAGAAAACGAACAGATTTTGGGTGTGATTGAATTGCAGGATATTATTAAACCCGGCATTGCCGAACGTTTTGAGCGCCTGCGCAAAATGGGTGTTAAAACCGTAATGGTAACTGGTGATAACCCGCTTACTGCCAAGTTTATTGCCGAAAAGGCCGGTGTTGACGATTTTATTGCCGAAGCCAAGCCCGAAGATAAAATGAATTACATTAAACGCGAGCAACAAGGCGGCAAGCTGGTAGCCATGATGGGCGACGGTACAAACGATGCCCCTGCACTGGCACAGGCCGATGTTGGTGTGGCCATGAACAGCGGTACACAAGCCGCCAAAGAAGCCGGTAACATGGTTGACTTGGACAACGACCCTACTAAACTGATTGAGATTGTTGAAATAGGAAAACAATTGCTCATGACCCGCGGAACGCTTACCACGTTTTCGATAGCTAACGATGTGGCTAAGTATTTTGCCATAGTGCCGGCCTTGTTTATGGTATCAATACCTGCCTTAAAGGCTTTAAATATTATGGGTTTGCACAGCCCGCAATCGGCCATACTGTCGGCAGTAATATTTAACGCCATTATAATACCTTTACTTATACCATTAGCCTTAAAGGGTGTTGAGTATAAGCCTATTGGTGCAAGCGCATTGTTGCGTCGCAACCTGTTTATTTATGGTTTTGGCGGGGTAATTATACCATTTATAGGTATCAAATTGATTGACCTTGCCGTAACCCTATTTATTTAAGAATTTAATTTTAATTAATCATGAAAGCATATTTTTTGCCATCCCTTAAAATCACTATCATACTTATAGTATTGATGGGAGGCGTGTACCCTTTATTAATTTCGCTGGTTGGTAAACTAACCCCCGGCGGTGGCGATGGCCAAACCATTACAGTAAACGGTAAAGTAGTAGGCTACGCTAATGTTGGCCAAAAGTTTACTAAAGACGAGTACTTTTGGTCGCGCCCGTCAGCGGTTGATTACCATGCCGATGGTTCTGCCGGCTCAAACAAGGGCCCAAACAATCCCGATTATTTAAAGGATGTTGAGGGTCGTATCCAAAACTTTTTAAAACATAACCCAGGCGTAACCCGCAGCCAAATCCCATCAGAAATGGTTACAGCATCGGGCAGCGGTCTTGATCCGGATATATCGCCAGATGGTGCCAAGGTACAGGCTGCCCGTATAGCTAAAGTGCGCAACCTGCCTGTTGCGGGTGTTTTGGCACTGGTTAACCAGCATGTTGAGCAACCCTGGTTAGGCATATTTGGCCCATCAAAAGTAAACGTGCTGAAATTGAACGTTGCGCTGGATGCAATGGCTAAAAAGTAAAAAATGTCCTTTTGAGTGGTAGTGAGAAATCTTTTGCGAGCGACAAGTCTACAGTACAGACCCCATCTCACGCAAAAGATTTCTCCTTTAGGTTGAAATGAGTGATCTGATATAAAAATGGAAAAAGAAGAATCGGTGCAACACTTTCTCGAATTGATTAAAAGATCACGCCGGGGAAAGTTTAAAATATACATTGGTATGAGCGCCGGGGTAGGCAAAACCTACCGCATGCTGCTTGAGGCCCAGGCCCTGCTGCGTAGCGGTATCGACGTGAAAATAGGTTACGTTGAAACCCATAAACGGCTTGAAACCGAGGCCCAACTAACAGGCTTGCCAATTATACCGCGCCGCAAATTGTTTTACAAAGGCAAAGAGCTGGAAGAAATGGATTTAAAGTCCATTATTAGTACCCATCCGGATGTTGTTGTGGTTGACGAGCTGGCACACACCAACATTGAAGGCAGCCCTAACGAAAAACGCTGGCAGGATGTTGTTGAAATTTTAAACGCCGGTATTAATGTAATAAGCGCAGTAAACATTCAGCATATTGAAAGTTTGAACGAGGAGGTGGAGAAGATAACCGGCGTTACAATAAACGAACGCATACCCGACAGTATTTTGCAACTGGCAGACGAGGTGGTTAATATTGACCTTACCGCCGACGAACTGATAGACCGCCTTAAAGCCGGAAAAATATACGACGAGCGAAAAATACCAACCGCGCTAAATAACTTTTTCCAGGCCGAGCGCATTTTACAACTGCGCGAACTGGCCCTTAAAGAAGTGGCCCACCAGGTTGAGCGTAAAATTGATATTGAGGTACCTAAAAATATAAAGCTGCGGCCCGAGTTATTGATGGCCTGCATTAGCACCAATGAAGAAACGGCTAAAGTTATCATCCGTAAAACGGCGCGGCTGGCATCATACTACCGCTCAAAATGGTATGTGCTGTACGTGCAAACTGATGGCGAAAGCAGCGATAAAATTAACCTGGCATCGCAAAGGCACCTTATCAATAATTTTAAACTGGCAACCCAGTTAGGCGGCGAGTTGCTGAAGGTTAAAAGCAATAATATTGCTAAAACAATTTGGCAAGCCGCCGAAGAACATGGTGTTACCACCATTTGCCTTGGCAAACCACAGTTTAAATTTTACCAGCTTATTTTAAAAACGGCTGTATTTACCCAATTATTAAACAAAATGTCGAAAACCCATATCGATATTGTAATACTATCATAACATGAGCATTAAAAATAAACTTCGCGCCGGTATAAGCTTTCTGTTTTTACTGGCCCTGCTATGTTCGGGCCTTGCAGCTTACTATCTGCAACAGTTATCAAACGATTCTAAAGCTATTTTAAAAGATAATTACAACACCCTCAATTACCTTAAAAATATAAGCAGTGAGTTAGATGCACCTTTAACCCCGGCAAGTTTAAAAGTAATAAGCACCAACCTAACGGCCCAGGAGCACAACATAACCGAGCCCGGCGAAAAACAGCTAACCAGCTCGTTGCGAAGTTTATATAACAGCTATCAGCTTTCGGCCAACAACCCGGTGCAAGCCGCACAACTCGCCGTTAAGATGCGTAACACTATCAACACCATCATGACCATTAATATGGACGCCATTAGGCTCAAAGATGCCAAAGCTAGTGATACAGCCAAGCACGCCTTAATTATAATTGCCCTTATCGGTTCGTTTTGCTTTTTAATCAGCTTTAGCTTTATGGTTAATTTTCCGGGGTATATAGCTACGCCAATCCGCGAGTTAACGCAAAGCATATTGCAAATAGCAAACAAAAACTATAGCAAACGCCTGGTTTTTAACTCGAAAGACGAGTATGGCGAGCTTGCCGATGCCTTTAACCAAATGGCCAAAAAACTAAGCGAATATGAAACCAGCAACCTAGCTAACGTGCTTTTTGAAAAAAGGCGCATAGAAACCATTATCAACTCCATGCACGATGCCCTGATAGGGGTTGACGATAAGCAAACCATTATTTTTGCCAACGATGTAGCCTGCAACTTAATTGGCCTCCCTAAAGATAAACTGATTAACGAGTTTGCCCCGCACATAGCCGAAGAAAACGATTTGCTGCGCAATATACTGGTAACCGATAACCGCAAAATGAAAATATTTGCCGACGGCCAGGAGAGCTATTTTACCAAAGAAGTGCTTGATGTTACCAATGATGCCCGCTTTATTGGCAAGGTTATTATTTTGAAAAACATTACCGAGTTTCAGCAATTGGATGAGGCAAAAACCAACTTTATAGCCACCATATCGCACGAACTTAAAACGCCTATATCATCAATAAAAATGAGCTTAAAACTGCTGGAAGATGATAGGGTAGGGCAGGTGAATACCGAGCAGCGATCGTTGTTAGAAAACATTGAGGACGATACCCGCCGCCTGCTGCATATTACCGGAGAATTATTGGACATGGGCCAGCTTGAAACCGGTAAAATACAACTTAACTTTGGCAGCACACACCCGCAAAACATTGTTGACTATGCCGTTAAGGCCGTTAAGTTTATTGCCGACCAGCGCCACGTTACCATTAAAGTTAAATGCGATGCAACGTTGCCAAACGTGCGGGCCGACTTGGATAAATCAACCTGGGTGCTAATAAACCTGCTCTCCAACGCCATAAAATACAGCCGCGAAAATGCCGAGGTTGACCTAACTGTTGAAAAACATAAAAAAGACAGCATTTACTTTTCGGTAACAGACCATGGGCAGGGTATTGAACACAAATACCTTTCGCGCATTTTCGACAGGTACTTTAAAATACCAGGTGCCACAACCGAGCAAACCGGTACCGGCCTTGGCCTTGCTATAGCAAAAGATTTTATTGAGGCCCAGGCCGGCAAAATAAGCGTTGAAAGCGAAATGGGCGAAGGAAGCAAATTTTGCTTTTGGCTACCCATTGGCTAAACCACAACAATCTGCTTTTTGTATGGCCGGGTTGATGTAGGTTAAAAATGAGGGAAAACTACGTCATTAATAACTAAGCGATCTCCGCGTAGCGCAAACCGGCTTGCAGAATAGCCCTATGTGGAGATTGCTTAGTTCCTTATAATTGACGCGGTTGTGAAGTTTGGTCTACTGTTTTTACTCCAAACTTTTACCGCGCATGGCGGTGCCAATAGCCTGGTCCATCAGGCGTTCGGCAAAGGGGCGGGTAAACTCGTTCAGCTCGTCTATAGCTTTGTGTATAATGTCTTTATCGCCGGTGGTTAGGCTTTCCTTTAGGGTGTTGAGCAGTTTGGTGGTGTCGGTAATTTCGCTAACGGTTAGCCAGCTTGTGTTTTTTTCTATAAAGTTTTTTACGGTGTAAACCATTTGTTCGCCTTCGGTGCGGGCCTCAATTAACATGCGCTGGGCCACGTCGTCTTTGGCGTGAGTTATGCTGTCCATTAGCATTTGTTCAACCAAATCGTCGGTAATGCCGTAGGCGGGTTTAACTTCAACCTCTTGTTTTACACCGCTGCGCAGCTCAATAGCCTGTATCTTTAAAATGCCATCGGCGTTAAGCAAAAAGTTAATATCCACTTTGGGGAAACCGGCAGGCATAGATGGGATACCCTTCAGGTCAAACTCGGCCAGTTTACGGTTCTCTTTAATTAAATCGCGCTCGCCCTGGTAAACGGCAATTTTCATGTTCACCTGCCCATCTATTGATGTGGTGTACTGCCTGCCAGCCTTGGTTGGTATTTTGGTGTTGCGCGGAATAATTACATCCATTAAACCACCCATTGTTTCAATACCTAACGATAGCGGGGTAACATCCAGCAACAAAATATCGCTCCGGTTGCCGGCCAAAACATCGGCCTGTATGGCGGCACCAAGGGCAACCACCTCGTCGGGGTTAACCTCGTCGTGCAGTTTGCGGCCAAAAAATTCCGAAACCATTTTTTTAACCAGCGCCGTGCGCGTGCTGCCGCCAACCATCACCACCTCGTCAATTTGGTTAATGCTAAGGTTAGCATCGGCCAGGGCGCTTTTGCAACTGTTAATGGTTAGTACAACCTTGGGCAAAATAAGTGCCTCAAAGGTTTGCTTATCAATGGTGCACCAAATATCGCCCACCTTTTGGTTAAAAATACTTTGATGGCTGAAAGATATTTTAGCCTCTTCGGCCTTGAGCCTTAATTCCTGTAAAAGTTCGCGGTTGGCTAACAAAGCGGCACGGTCAAGCTTGTTTTGTTCAATCCAGTAATCTAAAATGGCGCGGTCAAAATCGTCGCCGCCTAAAAAGGTATCGCCGTTGGTGGCCAGCACCTCAAAAATACCGTTCTGTATTTGCAGTATCGAAACATCAAAGGTGCCGCCGCCCAAATCGTAAACTGCAATAGTTTTAGTTTCGGATGGGTCGAGCCCGATGCCGTAGGCTAAACTTGCCGCCGTAGGTTCGTTAACAATCCGCAGCACATCAAGGCCGGCAAGCTTACCGGCATCGCGTGTGGCCTGCCGTTGCGAATCGTTAAAATAAGCCGGCACGGTAACTACAGCGCGGTTAACGGGCGTTTTAAGCGCGTGTTCGGCACGCTCTTTCAGTTCCTTTAATATCAGGCCAGAAAGCTCGATGGGCGTATAAAATTTATCGCCGACTTTAATTTTTACAAGGCTCTCGCTGTTATCGTCAATTACTTTGTAGCTAAAAAAATCTTTATGTTTTTCAATATCATGGTACGAGCGGCCCAGCAGGCGCTTAACCGAGAATATGGTATTTTGCGGATCGGTTAGTAAAAAGTTTTTGGCTTCGTTGCCAACGCTAATTTCCCCGGCAGGGCCAAAGTGGACAATAGATGGCACCAAAACGCCCTTGCCCATATCGTTTATAACCTTGGGTTGCTTATCAGGATCAATAAAAGCCACCAGCGAATTGGTGGTGCCCAAGTCGATACCAACAATGATCTCTTCTTTTTGCAGTGAGCCTGTTGCCAGGTTGATAGAAATTTTAGCCATAACTAATTAACAAGCCGCAAATGTATACAGTTTTTGGCTATGGCGTGTCATGGTAATTTACGTTTTTGTGGGGTTTTTAAGTCCGGCTTTTTCCAGAGTTAAGATATAGGTAAGCATATTATCCACACCATCGTGACTGTTGTCGTAAGACCCATCACTGAGCTCGAAACCAAGTTTTTGCAATACCGCTACCGATCTTGCATTGTTTGCCGAAGGGAATGCCATTATAGCTTTTGCCCCAACTTGCGTAAAGCCAAATTGTAAAACTTCGGTTATGGCTTCGGTAATAATGCCCTTGCCCTGGTAGTCGGGCAGTAGTTCGTACCCAAGCTCAATGCTTTGGTTGGCTTCGTCAATATTCCAAAAGCATAGGGTGCCAATTAACAAATCCTCACTTTTTAAGGTAATGGCCCAGTAAAAGCTATGGCCGTTTTGTGTGAGTGTAATTATTTTTTGTATAAAGGCCAAAGCATCCGCCACGCCGGTTGATGCTGGCCGGTCGATATACCGGTTCACTTCGGGGTTGGCCCTCAACTCGTGTATTTGCGGGGCATCGGTAGGTCTAAGCTGCCTTAGTATAAGCCTTTGGGTAGTTAGCTGCGGAAAGGTTGAAAACTTTAAATTTAGCATGGCATCTATTCAATTTGTACTATTGGTACAATACTTAGCGGCCTTTTTTTGCCGAATAACATCTTCATCTAATTTTCACTTAAAATATGTTATTTTCACCAATCAATAAACACTAATGCGATACCTAATTAAGCCAACCTTACTATTATTGCTTGTAACAACTGCCACCACTTTAAGGGCCCAGCAGTTTGGCGGTAACCCACCGCAAATAAAATGGCGACAAGTTAATACACCCGCAGCAAGGGTGATATTTCCGGCGGGGATGGATTCGGCAGGTATCCGGATAGCCAATATCATCAGCCAAATGAACAGCCGCATACAGGCTACCATTGGCGGCAAGCAAAAGCAAATTAGTATAGTATTGCAAAACCAAACCACGCAATCAAACGGGTATGTGGGTTTGGCGCCCTTTAGGAGCGAATTTTATTTAACGCCCGATCAGAACAATTTTGAACTGGGCAGCTTGCGCTGGACAGACCAATTAGCCGTGCACGAGTTTAGGCACGTGCAGCAATTTAATAATTTTGATGTCGGCCTTTCGCACGCGTTGCGCGTAATATTTGGCGAAGGCGGCCAGGCCGTTGGTAACGAATTAAGCATACCTAACTGGTTTTTTGAGGGCGATGCCGTTTTTAACGAAACCTACGTTACCACTCAGGGTAGGGGCAGGCTACCTTACTTTTTTAACGGTTACCGCGCACTTTGGGCCGCCGGGAAAAATTACAGCTACATGAAACTGCGCAACGGCAGTTACCGCGATTACGTGCCCGACCATTACCCGTTGGGCTACATGCTGGTGAGCTACGGCCGCGAAAAATATGGCGATGATTTCTGGAAAAACGTAACGCACGATGCGGCATCGTTAACCAAATTTTATCCGATGCAGAGTGCTATTAAAAAGTATTCCTGGAAGAGTTTTGGGGAATTTAGGGACAGTGCATTTTATCATTACAAAACAGAATTTAACAGTGACGGACACAATGGCCCTCACATACAAAAATTTGCCTTTTTAAATAAAAAGGACAACCGGCACTTCATCGCCGACCAGGAATACCCGGCCTATGTAGACGATAACACCATCATCTATAACAAAAGTACTTACAATCATCCCCCGGTATTTGTAATTAATAAGGATGGTGTTGAGCGTACTATTACAGGTCGTAATTTCTCATTGGATAGTTATTTTGATTATCACGATGGTAAAATAGTTTATGCATCGTACCGGCCCGACTTGCGGTGGAGTTACCGCGATTACGAAGAAATTACCCTTGTTGATGTACAAACCGGGCAGGAAACACGCATCACCAAAGGTACCAAATATTTTTCGCCGTCCATCAGCGCAGATGGTAAGCGCATAGTGGCCGTTAGGGTAACTCCCGACGGTAAAAATGAGCTGCATATTTTGGATATGAGCGGCAAGGTATTAACCGTTATTGCCAATAGCCAAAACCTGTTTTATACCTACCCCAAATTTTATGGCGATAAAATAATTGCCGCAGTACGCAAAGCAGATGGCACCATGAGTATAGCCATGATAGACCCTGCAAACGGCAATACCGAGTATTTACTGGCCTTTTCCATCAAACCTATAGCTTTCCCTTCGGTACACCAGGATAAGGTTTACTTCTCGGCCACCGAGGGTAAAAACGATGGTCTGTTTGCCTTATCACTAACCGATAAAAAACTTTACCGCCTGCAAAACGATACCACTAAAACCAATATAGGTAATTACCAGCCAACGGTTTCGGCAGGTAAAATAGCCTGGGTTAGCTTTACCGCATACGGTTATCAACTGCACCAGGCCAATAGCAGTGCTATGCAATGGCAGGCTATTGAGGGTAACGCCATTCCCGGTACGCTGCCCGATATGGGTATTACTGCCCTAAGTAAAGGCAACGCCAGCGATTTGCTGGCGTCGGTACAAAACACCACTGCACCCGTTAGCAAGTATAATAAGGCTTTCCACCTTGTTAACTTCCATACCCTGCAACCCAACTTTGTTGACCCCAATTATACTATCGCCCTGCAAGGCGAAAATGTGCTTAATACCCTGCAAACGCAATTGTCATTTAATTACAATAGCAACGAGGGTTATAAAGAGTATGGTTTGGGCACTGTTTATGGAGCCTTGTTCCCGTACCTGTCTGCCGGGGTTGATTACATTGTGGACAGGAAGATAAATACCACTACAGGCAATATTTATTACGATCAATTACAGTATTACGCCGGTATTGAAATACCGTTAACACTATCAAAGGGCCGCACATCAACCGGATTGGCTTTCGGTAGTAATTTGGTTTACAGCCGCAATTTTTTTAGCGGATTGTACAATAATAGCCGCAACAACAGGGAACTATGGTATTTGGATAATTATGTAAGCTTTGGCACACATGGCCGCTCGGCCCGGAAGAATATTTATCCGAGCCTGGGACTGAATTTATCTGCCGATTACAAAACCGCCATCAACGGTATTGATGCCAACCAGTTTTTAGGCACAGGCAATGTTTACCTTCCGGGATTGTTTACCAACCATAGCCTGGTAATAACGGGAGCATACCACCAGCGCGATAAATATGATAACGGAGGTTTCTCAAACGATTTCCCCTTTGCGCGGGGTTATAGTGCCGAAAACCTTTACCAGATCAGCAAGGTATCGGCAGATTACCATTTCCCCATTGCATACCCCGACGCCGGCGTTGCAAACGCAGCTTACTTATCGCGCATACGAGCCAATATTTTTTACGATTACAGCTATGGTTATGACCCCTATGTATTTAGCCGGAAAATAGATGATACCTTCCGCACCGCGGGCGCACAAATTACCTTCGACGGCCAACTCTGGAATTTTTTACCCTACAGCATAGCAATAAGGTACAGCCATTTGTTAGACGATAATATCTTCAGCAGCAGCAACCAACACAACCGGATAGAAATTGTGATACCGATAAGTTTGTTTTAGGGGGGATTAGTTGTTGGTTATTGGGGTTATTAAGTTATTGGGGGGATTGTGGGTAGGATATGTGGTTATCAGGGTATTGGGTTAAAACTGATAGATACTGTTGCCATTAACTTAATTACCCAATAACAAATAACTCACTAACTACACACAACTAACCAATAACGCCATTTGCCAATTTTATTAATCGCTTAACGCGTTTGGGGTCGGTTTGTTGCATGGTGTATTCTTCGCCCACGCCGTGTAGCAGTATGTTATCGTTACGATAGGTCATTTTACTTTCAACCACCGAGCGTGCCGATGAGTGAAACTCAATAGCACCACTGTAGCGTACCAAATCGGCAATGTTATATTCGTTTATGCCACTTCCGGGCATTATTGTAATACGGTTCGCGGCAATACTTACGAGGCGGGAAATAATATTTGCACCCTCCATAGCTGTACTTTTACCGCCCGATGTGAGTATCCGCTCGCAGCCCAGTTCAATAATATCTTCAAGGGCCTCAAAATAATCGCGGCAAACATCAAACGCCCTGTGAAAGGTTACGCCAAGGCCACCTGCTTTGGCTATGCTTATTAATTGGGCGCAACGCTCCTTATCAATACTGCCGTCGCGGTTTAAAATACCAATTACCACGCCATCGCAACCATTTTTAACACAGGTTTCAATATCCAGTTTCATCACTTCAAACTCTAGGTTGCTGTACACAAAATCGCCGGTCCGGGGGCGTATCAAAACGTAGAGTTGAATGTTTAGCAAATCCCGAACTATTTTTATCTGTCCGCAGGACGGAGTTGTGCCGCCTTCGCGCAGGTTATCGCATAATTCTACGCGGATAGCACCGCCTTCCTGGGCAGCCAATGCAGAGTGAACCGAGTTTGCGCAAACTTCAAGTTTAATCATTAGATGGATAAATAAAAAAAAATGGAATAGCGGCTAATAATAAACAGAACTTGTATCGGCATTAAAAACAATAAGCTCCAAATAAACATTAATAAAAACTCGGCCCGTTTACCAAAAGGTTTTGTTGCGTAGCATTGCAAACAGCAAACGTAAACCCTTTTTGAATGGCGTAGGCGCCATATTCGCCCTTTTTATTTATGGCTAAAAAACCGACCTGTATATCTTTAGCAGTTTGTGGTTTGCGTTTAATAATGCGGTTAACGGCTTCTTTACAGGCATCTTGCGGGGTATAGCCCTGGCGCATCAGCTCAACTACTAAAAAGCTGCCAACGTTGCGTATCACCTCTTCGCCCACCCCGGTTGATGTTGCTCCACCAATTTCGTTATCAACATATAAACCTGCGCCAATAATGGGGCTATCGCCAACGCGGCCATGTAATTTCCAGGCCATGCCGCTTGTGGTGCAGGCGCCGCTTATGTTACCCTTGCTATCAATGGCAAGCATGCCAATGGTATCGTGGTTGTTTTTGCCTCCGGGTAAATTTTGTTGGTATAATTTGTTTTCGGTATTGATTACGGGTTTGTATTTGCCGTTTTTCTTCAGCCATTCGTGCCAGGCCTGTTCAGATTCAGGCGTTAACAACTTTTCGCGCTTTAGGCCATTTTCTACGGCAAACTGCGTTGCACCTTCGCCAACTAACAGCACATGGGGCGTGCGTTCCATCACCATACGCGCCACCATAATAGGGTGGGCAATATCCTCCATACCGGCTACCGCTCCGCAATTACCAAACTCGTCCATAATACAGGCATCAAGGGTAACGTGCCCGTCGCGGTCGGGGTAACCGGCACGGCCAACGCTATGGTTATGCAGGTCGGCTTCGGGTATTTTAACTCCAGCTTCAACGGCGTCAAGCGCGCGGCCACCTTTAACCAAAGTTTTCCATGCTTCCTGGTTGGCGGCAATGCCAAAATCCCAGGTAGAAATTACAATAGGCCGTAGGCCAATTTCGGCATGCGTTGTAGGCAAAACATTATCAGCAAAGGTTGGTTTTGATACCGCAATTACTGATGCGCCAATTGCGGAAGCCTTTATAAATTTTCGCCTGTTATACATAAATGCTTAAATGGATTGCAAAGAACCATAAAAATTAACTGAAACTAAATTATGTTATACTTTTGTTACAATTGAGCCGCGTTTTTATTTACGGTTTTTGCGGCAAAAGGTTTAACGGAATATCCACAATAAAATTGGTACCGCAAAGCAATATATATGGCTTGCGAATATCATTTTTTATTTACTTTTAGTGGAACAATGCAAAGCAAAAACAACAAAAAAACCATAAGGGCCTGGGCTATGTTTGATTGGGCAAATTCGGCCTATAACCTGGTTATTACCTCAACCATATTCCCCGCCTATTACGTTGCCATTACCACCAATGCAGCCAACGGCAACCGGGTTAACTTTTTTGGTAAAAGTTTTATTAACACCGCTTTAACAGATTATGCATTGGCGGCGGCCTATATGCTCATGGTTATTTTGCTACCCATACTATCCTCCATAGCCGATTATAAGGGCAATAAAAAGATATTTATGATGTTTTTTACCCTGCTGGGGTCGGCGGCTTGTTGCGGCTTGTATTTTTTTGAAATTAATGCCGCAAAACATATTGATACACTGCAAATAAGCGTAATACTGTTTGCCCTGGCCGCAGTTGGCTATAGCGGCGGCTTTGTTTTTTACAACTCGTACCTGCCCGAAATTGCCACGCTGGATATGCAGGACAGTGTATCGGCAAAGGGTTTTACCTTCGGGTACATAGGCAGCGTTTTGTTGCAACTGATATGCTTTGCATTTGTATTAAAACCCCAGTGGTTTGGCATTGTTGACCCAACCTTTGCGCCCCGGCTGTCGTTTTTGCTTGTGGGTTTATGGTGGATAGGCTTTGCCATGATACCTTTTACCGTATTGCCCAAAGGCAGCCCTAATGCCGTTAGCCACTCGCACAATATTATAAAAGGAGGTTTTATTGAATTAGCTAACGTTTGGCGAAAGGTAAAAAAGATGCCTCTGCTGAAACGTTTTTTACCCGCCTTCTTTTTTTACAGCATGGGCGTGCAAACCATTATGCTGGTGGCAACGGGTTTTGCCGCTAAGGAATTGCATATGGAAACCAGTGCCTTAATAACCATTATATTAATTATACAAATTGTTGCCATAGCGGGTGCCACGCTCATGTCTAAACTGTCCGAAAGGATTGGGAACGTTAAGGTTCTAATTATAACCGTTATTATTTGGATAGCCGTTTGCATTGCCGCCTATTATACTACTACCGCAACGCAATTTTATATTGTAGCCGTGGTGGTTGGTTTGGTAATGGGAGGCATACAATCCATGTCGCGCTCAACGTATTCTAAATATTTACCGCAGGACATTCCGGATACGGCGTCGTTTTTTAGCTTTTACGACGTTACCGAAAAACTGGCCATAGTTGGCGGCTTGTTTAGTTTTGGTTTTATTGAGGAGTTAACCAATAGCATGCGCAACTCCACGCTGGTTTTGGCACTGTTTTTTGTAATTGGCTTAATTTTATTGTTTTCTTTGCGAATAGCTGAGGTAAATAGTCCCAAAAATGCCCAAATTAGCACCGAATAATATTTTTAGATGAAGATTGAACTGTTTATCCCTTGTTTTATTGACCAGCTATTTCCGCAAACCGCCTTTAACACGGTTAAGGTTTTAGAAAAAGCCGGTTGTACGGTTCAATACAATCCCGCCCAAACCTGCTGCGGCCAGCCCGCCTTTAACGCCGGTTATTGGGACGAGGCCAAAGAAGTAGGCAGCAAATTTTTAAGCGATTTCTCGGAAGATAAATTTATTGTATCGCCATCTGCATCATGCACTGGCATGGTTAAAAACTATTATAACGATTTGTTTACCAATACCGCCGTACACAACAAATGCCGAAGCGTACAAGCTAACATTCACGAACTATCGGACTTTTTAGTAAACGTAATTAAACGCGATTACTTCGGTGCCGAACTGGAAGGCCGCGCCGTTTATCACGATAGTTGCAGCGGCCTGCGCGAATGCAAAATTAAACACGAACCCCGCCAGCTACTAAGCCGCGTACTTGGCCTGGAACTGGTTGAACTTAAAGATAGCACTACCTGCTGCGGCTTTGGCGGCACCTTTGCCATAAAGTTTGATGCCATATCAAGCGCAATGGCCCAGCAAAAGGTTGAAAACGCTATGGCCGTTGGTGCCGAATACATTATATCCACCGATGCATCGTGCCTATTGCAATTGCAGGGATACATCGACAAAAACAACCTGCCCATTAAAACCATGCACCTTGCCGATGTTTTAGCAAGTGGTTGGGGGAATGTGTGAGGTGATTTCGGATTTCGGAAGTCCGATTTCGGAGGAGGGAGTACAGATTTCGAAAGGCATAAAATTACTAGTACGCACCAGAGTTGGCCATGGTGCATATTTGCAATCACACATTGTTACTCCTCCCCCCTCACTTCTCATCCCTGCCAAATAACTTCCTCAACACTTTTTTAGCTTTTTCCAGCGGGGCCTTTTGCCGTTTTGATAAATTTTTGCCGGCGCGGTTTTCGTAAAAGTTAAGCATAGACATGGCGCTTTGAAATGGCGAGGCCTTTCGGCGATGGCTGGCTTCGGCTGAGTGTTTGAGCGATCGCGCTATTTTTTCAGGGTCCTTTGATTTAAAAACGTCTTTCTTTAGGTCGAGTGCGTCGCTGGTGTTAGTTACCCTGGCCGACCATCTCCGTGAGCTTTTTTTAACTGCTGCTACTGCCATAGCTTTAAAATTCTTATAGATATGGGTATTTGCATAGTTGCCAAAGCCCATATCTAAAAATAATACCTTGTGTGTTAAGGGGACTATAAATTTTCGCCCGCGGGGCCTTTCCCTTTGTTAGACGAATCTTTTTTTGCGGGGCCTCCCGGCTTTCCATTATCATTATCAGGTGTAACGGTAGTAACCCTTTTATTATCAGGTTTATTTTGTTCCTGCGCTTGTTTGCCTTTGGCTAAACTATCTTTATCTGCTGTCATGGCTGTTTATGTTTTAGTTGTTATTATGATAACAGGCCTTGCTTAAAGTAGTTTTATTTAGTTAAAAAAATTTCTCAAAGGTTAATTGAAAAT
Organism: Mucilaginibacter gracilis; assembly: GCF_003633615.1. NCBI lineage: Bacteria > Pseudomonadati > Bacteroidota > Sphingobacteriia > Sphingobacteriales > Sphingobacteriaceae > Mucilaginibacter > Mucilaginibacter gracilis. The sequence continues at coordinate 3,100,297 of NZ_RBKU01000001.1, forward strand.
AATTTGTAACGTTTTATGGAAAACGGTGCCTTATAGGCATCATGGTTATTATTAACAGTATTTAACATAAATATTAATATTCGCATTTGTTACCTAAAAAATTAGTTAATATATTGCGTGCACAAACATTTACCGAATGAAATTTACAATTACGCTTCTTTTGGCGCTTTTTTTATGTTCTTTTTCGTCGTTTTCTCAAAGTATGTATGGTGTAAAGGGAGCCGTTAGCGATAGTGCTTCTGCTTCAAAATTAGCCAATACTACCATTTGTGTACTCAATGCTAAAGATTCTACCCTGGTTAAATTTACCCGGGCCGAGGCAAACGGGCATTTCGCCATTAATAACCTGAGCAAAGGCAAGTTTCTCCTGATGGTTACCTACCCGGATTATGCCGATTATGTTGAGTTTTTTACGCTCGACTCGGTTAAGCGCGAAAAAGATTTTGGCAAGCTTAACATGCAGCTAAAATCGCGCCTGTTGCACGAGATTATGGTGAAGGGCACCAAAGCCGCCATTAAAATTAAGGGCGATACCACCGAGTTTAATGCATCGAGCTTTGTGGTGCAGCCCAACGCTAAAGTTGAAGACTTGCTGAAGCAACTGCCCGGCATACAGGTTGATAAAGACGGTAAAATTACCGCCCAGGGCCAAACCGTAAACAAAGTTTTGGTTGATGGAGAAGAATTTTTTGGCGACGACCCTACACTGGTTACCAAAAATATACGTGCCGATATGGTTGATAAGGTACAGCTTTACGATAAAAAAAGCGACCAGGCCAGCTTTACCGGCATAGATGATGGTGTTAAAAATAAAACCATTAACATTAAACTGAAAGAGGATAAAAAGAACGGTTACTTTGGCAAGGTTGACGTTGGTGCCGGTACCGATAAATTTTACCAGGGCCAGGGCGCTTTCAATATTTTTAAGGCCAAGCAAAAGCTATCTGTTTACGGTACAATTGCCAATACGGGCAAAACGGGCCTTGGCTGGGACGATGCAGCTAAATACGGCGGCGGTAACGATATGCAGATGACGGACGATGGCGGTATATACTTCCAGTCGAGCAGAGACGATCTGGAATCGTACGATGGTAATTACGATGGAAAGGGCATACCCGTAGCCCGTACAGGCGGCGCGCATTACGATACCAAGTTTGGCGGCGGCGATAAAGAAAGCATTAACGCTAACTATAAAATCGGATATTTAAGTGTAAACGGCATTAATAATAGCATTATTCAAAATAATATCCCTTTTACACCTGCAACCAGTACCACAGCTGCGATACCGGCAAGTATATTAAACAACACTTCCGATCAAACTTATAATAACTCCATCTTCAGGCAAAAATTCAATACCACCTATCAATGGAAGATCGATTCGCTGTCAAACCTCAAGGTATCTGCCGATGGTACTTTAAAGCATAGCGAAGCGCACAGCAATTACCTATCGGCAGGCTATCGCAACTTTGATACTTTGCTCAACAAAAGTAACCGTACCATTAATAATAACCTGGACGGCAGGGTTTTAAACGCGAGCGTTTTTTATAACAAAAAGTTTATGAAAAAGGGTCGCTCGTTTTCGTGGAACGTGGCCGAAGCTTATAACGATAACACAACAGCAGGTTATTTAAACCAAAGCACCGAGTTCCATAACTATAAAACCGGGGCTTTAGATAGCACCCAGGTTACCGACCAGTACAAAACCGGCAAAACCATAGGCTCAAACTTAACCAGTAATATCACCTATTCCGAACCATTCAGTAAAACGCTTTCGCTTATCATGAACTATGGTACGGGTTATAACCGCAGCACATCCGACAGGAAATCGTTTAACAAGGGCGTTACCGGTGTTTACAACAAAATTGTTGACAGCCTGAGCAACGATTACGAATTTAACCAATTTAGCAACCAGGTAGGGGCAGTGTTTAACTACCGCACCAACAAAACCGTTTTAAACTTTGGCTCAAAGGCTACCAATGTACAGTTCGATCAAATTAATCAGCTCACTAACACCAATTTTAAACGTACCTTTTTAAACTGGAACCCACAGGCCAATTACCAGTATAAATTTTCGCAATACCGGTCGTTTTACGCGGGCTACACGGGTAGCACAACACAACCCACTATCGATCAGATACAACCTGTTGCTAACAACAACGTGTTAGGTAACCCCGATTTAAAACCATCGTTCCGTAATAACTTTGAATTACGTTACAACTCGTACAAGGTTTTAAGCGGGCAGTCGGTATATTTTAACGCAAGCTACTCGGTTACCAATAACCCTATAGTAAATAATTCTTTTATTGATACCAAAACAGGCCGCACCGTTAGCGAGGCTTCCAACTTAACCACCAAAAGCCCGTTCTCGTTTTACTTTTACTCGGGTTACAACCAAAAAATAAAAAATATTAACTACAGCGTTGGTCTTAACGGCGATGCCAACCAAACCTACAATTACTCTAACGGGTTTTTAAACACAACAAAATCATACAATTACGCTTCAAGATTTGGTGTATCGCGCTATATCGAAAAAAAGTTTGATGTTTATTTCTCGGTGAACCCGGGTTATTCTATCAGTCAAACAACTTCCGAAAATAGTACCATTAACAACAACGGTTTTAAAATGACGGGTTACTCGTACGTAAACGTTTATTTACCAGGCAAATTTCAAATAAGTTACGATGCCGATTACGAGTACCGCGCCAAAACGGCATCGTTTGACGACGATTTCTCGAAACTGATATTTAACTCCACCCTAAGTAAAAAGTTTTTGAAAGACGAGGGCTTAAAATTATCGTTAACAGTTAACGATTTATTTAACCAAAACGTGGGCTTTAGCCGCACCGCCAATGGCGGTTACATTAGCCAAAATACTTATACCAGTATAAAACGCTATTTTATGTTTTCAATTAGTTACGATTTTAGCCACATGGGAGGTGGCGCGCCAGCAGCAAAATAAAATGATGAAAGCTACTACTACCATATTTTTATGTTTTTTAATGTTAGCAGGCAAGCTAACATTAGGCCAAAACACACACTTTGCAACCGATGGTGTTGTTGAGTATGATAAAACCATTAACATGTATGCACTTATTAAAAAAAATATTGATAAGGATAACGAAAGCTGGTATGCCCCGCTATTTGAGCAGTACAAAAAAACGCAGCCGCAGTTTAAAACCTATAAAAGCACCTTAACTTTTTCGAAAGACAAAACGCTGTTTACACCCATTGAGCCCGACCCGGCGCCAAACTCGTTTTATAGTAACGACCCGATGGCTGTGCAAAACAACACCATTTTTACCGACCTGGCCAGCCAAAGCGTTATTATGCAGAAAAAGGTTTTTGACGAATTGTTTTTGGTGAGGGATACCACCCGCAAAATTAAGTGGAAAATTACTACCGAAACCCGCGATGTTGCAGGCTACAAATGCCGCCGTGCCAATGCCATAGTAATGGATAGCATTTATGTGGTAGCCTTTTATACCGACGAGATTGCTGTTACCGGTGGGCCGGAATCTTTCAGTGGGCTGCCCGGTATGATATTGGGCGTTGCCCTGCCGCACGAAAACGTAACCTGGTTTGCCAGCAAAGTAACCGAAAGCGTAGTTACGGCTAAAGCATTGGCGCCGCCAACAAAGGGTAAAGCCACCAATAACAAGGGCTTGATGGATATACTAAAAGGCGCCACCAAAGATTGGGGCGATTATGCAAAATCGTACCTCAAAGCGTTCTCTCTGTAGAGAAATTAATATGCATATTTTGACGCCGGATATATTATTGCTTAAACAGTTGTAATATATTTGGTGTTACAATATGGAACAACCTAAGCAAACACAAAGCGAGGCTGCTGCACAATATGTATTGCAAAAAGTTCAGCCTGCATTATTAGGGCTTATGGATGGCTCGGTATCAACCCTGGCGCCGCTGTTTGCCGCCGCAGGTTTAACCCACCAAACACATAAAGCATTTTTTGTTGGCCTGGCGGCATCGTTAGGCGCCGGCATTAGCATGGGCCTGGCCGAAGCCTTATCAGACGATGGCCTGGTTACCGGGCGCGGCACACCCTTATCGCGCGGATTGATAACCGGTTTTGCCACAGCCCTGGGCGGTATGCTGCATACCCTGCCGTTTTTGATAGATAATTTGCAGGCAGCCCTGCATATGGCCTATGCTGTGGTAGTGGTTGAGCTTTTTGCTATTGCCTACATCCGTTTTAAATTCATGAAATCGGCCCTGTGGTCAACCATTTTCCAGGTTATTGTGGGTGGCGGTATTGTGTTTTTGTTGGGGATATGGTTGGGAACTTTGGGAGTGAGTTAAGAATATCGCCAATGGTTGAATGGCAATTCACCAACCGTTCGGTCGCAATAATTTAGAACATTATAAGCTATCAATGAAAACCTTATTCATATTATTATTTTCTGCATTTTACTCAGTTGCTTTTGCCCAGGAACCACCCAAAAACCCGGCAGAAAAGAAAGCGGTATATATAATTAGTCACCTGCCCGAAGTTGTGGCGGCAGATCAATATATGAGTACCCACGGGCCAGATAAACGCCATTTAGAAACTTATATCGATGGCTATCCCACACCTCAGGATAATAATTATTTGATAAGGGTTTGCGAGTTTAACGGGATGCTGTGCCATGTGCATTTCTTTTTTTACGTAAATGCAAAAACATTCGCCATAAGGTATCTGGATGTTGTTAGCGGCAAGAGCATGCCGTTAAAAATGTGGCGTAAACAAGGGGCAAAGCGTTAAAGCTATTTACATTATTTATGAACTGAAGCCCCCGTTAGGGATTGCAGCGAAAAGCCCGGGCCGAAGGCAACGTCCTCAAAAAAAATACCTTTCAATATCCATTTATTAAAAGTACGTGATCTTTAATAAAAATTGGTTAAATCATCCAAAAAAATCAGTGCAATCATCCCCAATAATCGGTGAAATCCACGTACCTTTGCACCACAAAATTAAGATCGCCTTGTAAGCGATTGTTAAAAAGTAATATTATTAACCCGCTGACCGATCAAATAGAAAGGCGGCAAAAATCATGTTTGTAGATGATTAACATTACACTTCCTGATGGCTCCGTTCGTGAGTACGACAAGGGCATCAGTTCGGCGCAAATTGCGCTTTCAATTTCCGAGGGCCTGGCCCGTAACGTTTTAGCGGCCGAAGTGAATGGCCAGGTTTGGGATTCCAGCCGCCCCATTGAAACAGATTCGACAGTAAAATTACTAACCTGGAATGATACCCAGGGTAAGGCTACTTACTGGCACTCAAGCGCCCACATTATGGCCGAGGCCTTAGAGGCACTTTACCCAGGTACCAAGTTTGGTATTGGCCCGGCTATTGAAACCGGTTTTTATTATGATGTTGATTTTGGCGACAGGGAATTCTCGTCGGACGAGTTTAAGAAGATTGAGGATAAGATTATCGAACTGGCAAAGGCGAAGTCGGAGTTTATCCGCAAGCCTGTTAGCAAGGCCGATGCAATTGAATACTTTACCAAAAAGGATGATGAATACAAGCTGGACCTGATAAAGGACCTGCCCGATGGTGCCATCACTTTTTATACCCAGGGCAACTTTACCGATTTATGCCGCGGACCGCATATCCCCAACACGGGTTTCATTAAAGCTGTTAAGCTAATGAGCGTTGCCGGTGCATACTGGCGAGGCGACGAGAGCCGCAAGCAGTTAACCCGTATTTATGCTGTAACTTTCCCTAAAGCCAGCGAGTTAACCGAATACCTGCATTTGCTGGAGGAAGCAAAAAAACGCGATCACCGTAAGTTAGGTAAAGAGTTGGAGTTGTTTGCCTTTAGCGAAAAGGTGGGCATGGGCTTGCCATTGTGGTTGCCAAAGGGTGCCGCTTTGCGCGAACGCCTGGTTCAGTTTTTAACAAAGGCACAGGTTAAGGCCGGCTATGAGCAGGTTATTACACCGCATATTGGCCATAAAAATTTATATGTAACAAGCGGACACTACGAAAAATATGGTGCCGATTCGTTCCAACCGATAAAAACACCGCAGGAAGGGGAGGAGTTTTTTTTAAAACCCATGAACTGCCCGCACCACTGCGAAATTTATAAAACCAAACCACGCAGTTATAAAGATTTGCCGGTGCGTTTTGCCGAGTTTGGTACCGTTTACCGTTACGAGCAAAGCGGCGAGCTGCACGGCTTAACCCGCGTGCGTGGCTTTACGCAAGATGATGCTCACTTATTTTGCCGCCCAGACCAGGTGAAAGAGGAGTTTAAAAAAGTTATCGACCTGGTGTTATATGTTTTTAATGCCTTGGGTTTTGATAATTTTACCGCCCAGGTTTCCCTTCGCGACCCGGAAAACAAAGCCAAATACATTGGTACCGACGAAAATTGGGCCATTGCCGAATCGGCCATCATCGAATCGGCAGCCGAAAAAGGTTTGCCAACCGTACAGGTAACAGGGGAGGCGGCTTTTTACGGCCCCAAGCTTGATTTTATGGTAAAGGACGCCCTGGGCCGCAAATGGCAGTTAGGTACTATACAGGTTGATTATAATTTGCCAGAACGTTTTGAGTTGGAATACACTGGGAGCGATAATTTAAAGCACCGCCCGGTAATGATACACCGTGCGCCTTTTGGCTCAATGGAGCGCTTTATTGCGGTTTTAATTGAGCATTGCGCAGGTAATTTCCCGCTGTGGTTATCGCCCGAGCAATTCATCGTCTTGCCGATCTCAGAGAAATATGAAGATTATGCAAAAAAACTTTCAGAATCGCTAAAAGATTCGGATATTTGCGGGCTTATTGATTTCAGGGATGAGAAGATTGGTCGTAAGATCAGGGATGCCGAAGTCAAAAAAATACCATACATGCTTATTGTTGGTGAAAAAGAGGCCGCCGAAGGGATGGTTTCTGTACGCAGGCATGGCGAAGGTGATTTAGGCAGTATGAGTATTGAAGAATTTACACAAAGAATAAAAAAAGAAATAACAGTATAACTTGGCATTAAGTAAACCCAATTTTAACAGAGGTCCAAGGCTGCCTTTCAAAAAGAAAGAAGCCGAACATAACATTAACCAGTATATCCGCGCGCAAGAGGTTCGTCTTGTGGGTGATAACGTTGAGGTTGGTGTTTATTCATTAAGAGATGCTTTGGCGATAGCCGAACAACAGGAACTTGACCTGGTTGAAATATCTCCAAACGCAGTACCACCTGTTTGCAAGGTAATTGATTATAACAAATTCATTTACGAGCAAAAGAAAAAGCTGAAGGAGATAAAAAGTAATGCAAAACAAACCGTTATCAAAGAGATACGCTTTGGGCCAAATACCGATGACCACGACTTTGATTTTAAATTAAAGCATGCCATTAAGTTTTTGGAAGCCGGCGAAAAGGTAAGGGCTTATGTACACTTTAAAGGCCGTGCAATTGTTTACAAAGAGCAAGGCGAAATATTGCTTTTGCGTTTTGCACAAGCTTTAGAAGAAGTAGGCAAGGTTGAGCAATTACCAAAACTGGAAGGTAAACGTATGTTTTTAACGGTTACACCAAAGGGCGGGAAGAAATAGGATTAGATGTGCAGATGTGCGGATGAAAAGAATTTTTTTAATTTATAAATAGAACAATCAATCAATTTGCACATCTGCACATTGCACATTTGCACATTAAAACAACAAAAACAGAGTTATGCCAAAAATGAAAACCAATTCCAGTGCAAAAAAGCGTTTTAAGCTTACTGGAACCGGTAAAATTACCAGAAAGAACGCATACAAGAGCCACATCTTAACCAAGATGTCAACAAAACGTAAGCGCGCCTTAGGTCACACCAGCTTAGTGTCTGATGCTGATTTAGGAAACGTTAAACGTATGCTTTGTATCGGTAAGTAATTAATTTTTTAACCAGGTATTAGAGTATTACAAGTCCGTCATTAAGTTGAGGCACTCACTACCAAAAACGCAAAAAAATGCCACGTTCAGTTAACGCAGTCGCGTCGAGAAGACGCCGGAAAAAAATCATGAACCTAGCCAAAGGCTATTGGGGTTCACGTAGCAAGGTTTACACCGTTGCTAAAAACACAGTTGAAAAAGGTTTACAGTACGCTTACCGCGACCGTAAAGCCAAAAAACGCGAATTTAGAGGCTTATGGATACAACGTATCAACGCCGGTGCCCGTCAGCACGGTTTATCTTACTCACAATTAATGGGTAAATTAACCAAAGCTAACAATGGCTTAAACCGCAAGGTATTAGCCGATTTAGCCATGAACCACCCGGATGCTTTTAAAGCAGTAGTTGATTCGGTAAAGTAAGCTAAGCTTATATGTGATTTTGAAAAGCCTTTCCAAGTTGGAGAGGCTTTTTTGTTTAATGAAGTATTGTTATTTCAAACATATCTTAGCATTTATATCTAAACTTGTATTTTTATTAAATGGATCATACATTAAAATACAGTTTTAAGGTTTGGGTTACCTCAGCAATCCTTGCTTCAATTCTTTCATGGCTAATTGTTTTTGTTCAGGTAAACAGTATCCATGATTTTATTTTGGGGCTCGAACTACTTCTTGGTATGCCGGTTATGATTGTACTTACCGGGATGTTCACTTTTCCGAGTGCTATAATTTTGTATTTCTCTGTTCGATATTTAACAAGATATTATATAGGGTTTGTATGTACGAAAATGATTTTAACGTTACTTGGGCTGCTGCTAACTTCTGTATATGTATATATGTTGAATGACTTTAGTTTTCATTCGAACATTTTTACATTAGATTATCTACTTGTTGTGGCGCCTTACTACTTTGCAATAATTATCAGCATTTGGATCTATAAACTGAAAAACTTTAGCGTTGATTACCGAATATCTAACCTGAAAACTAATTAGCCATTGTTAATGTACAAAGGAAGTTATTTACCTTAATTTCCTCTTCCTTGTACTACCTCCTTACCTATAATAGCTCGCAACCTAGTTCGACTGAAACTAACTCAGGCTTTAATTATTTGAATTAATTAAAATCCCTTTACTTCTCCTTCTTATGTTCCGAAGTGGTGTGAAACTCAACTTCCGGGAAATCGCGTTTGGCCAGGTTTATCATAAAATCATTATCGGCCAAAAATACGGGGTTGCCTTCTTTGTCGGTGGCTATGTTGTGGGCGCGGCGTTGCATTATTTCGCCCAGTTTCTTTTTATCTGTGCTGGTTATCCAGCTTGAGCGTTTAAAGGTTAACATTCTGAAAGCAGCTTTAGCACCATACTCGTGCTCTAAGCGGAAGCTGATTACCTCAAATTGCAGTTCGCCAACGGTGCCTATAATTTTACGGTTACCGGGTTGTTGTACAAATAATTGGGCAACACCTTCTTCGGTAAGCTGCTGTATGCCTTTTTCAAGTTGCTTGCTTTTAAGTGGATCGCGGTTTTCAACCTCCTTAAATATTTCGGGCGAAAAACTTGGGATGCCTTTAAATTGTAGTTGCTCGCCTTCGGTTAAGGTATCGCCAATTTTAAAGTTGCCGCTATCGTAAAGGCCAACCACGTCGCCGGGCCAGGCTTCTTCAACCAGGCTCTTTTCGTTAGCCATAAAGTCCATTGGGTTGCTAAACTTTAGCTTTTTGCCCAGGCGGGTATGGTAGTAAAACTTATTACGTTCAAACTTGCCGGAGCATATCCTCAAAAATGCAATACGGTCGCGGTGGTTAGGGTCTAAATTGGCATGTATCTTAAAAACAAAACCGGTAAAAGGTTTTTCGGTAGCCAATACCTCGCGGGTTTCGGCGTCGCGGCTTTTTGGGCTCGGTGCTATGTTTACAAAGGTATCCAGCAACTCGCGTATGCCAAAGTTGTTTATCGCACTGCCAAAAAATACGGGTGCCAGTAAACCTTCCAAATACATGTCCTTGTCCAGTTCGCCGTAAACACCGCCTATCAATTCCAGGTCGTCTTTAAGTCCGCTTACTTCTTTTGGGTTGAGATGCTTGGTTAATTCTTCATCGTCAAGGTCTTTCACCTTAACCAAAGCCTCGGTAACCTTGTTTTTATCGGGGTTAAACAGGTTGAGTTGTTTTTCGTAAATGTTATAAACACCCTTAAACAAGTAACCCTGCCCAATTGGCCACGATAGCGGGCAAAGGCTAATGCTCAATTGCTTTTCTATCTCGTCAAGCAAATCGAAGGTGTCTTTACCCTCGCGGTCCATTTTGTTAATGAAAATGATAACAGGTGTGTTACGCATCCGGCAAACGGCCATCAGCTTTTGGGTTTGCTCTTCAACACCTTTCACGCTGTCAACCACCAAAATAACGCTGTCAACGGCACTCAGGGTGCGGTAGGTATCCTCGGCAAAATCTTTGTGGCCGGGGGTATCTAATATATTAATACGCTTATCCTTATACTCAAAACCCATTACCGATGTAGCTACCGATATGCCACGCTGCTTTTCGATTTCCATAAAATCGGAAGTATTGCTTTGGTTGGCTTTGTTACGTTTAACGGCGCCTGCGGTGTTAATGGCACCGCCAAAAAGTAAAAATTTTTCGGTTAACGTAGTTTTACCGGCATCGGGGTGACTAATAATGGCAAATGTTTTTCTTTTTTCTATTTCGGGATAAACCATAGTTGTATTGTACGCTTACAGCGATTGTATTAAAGGATAACGATGGAAGCGTTTATGTGCCTATCCATTACGAGGGTGCAAAGATAATAATATTGAAATGATTTTGCTATCGGGATAATGTGTGGACAGAGATCGGAAGACGGAGGACAGAAATCAGCCATCCGCGATCTGTCATCAGCCTTCTGTCATCAGCCTTCTGCCATCCGAGATCTTTCATCCTAAAATTATCTCACCCATAACCTGTCAATCAAAAAGAAAACCGCAAATACCACACTCGCAATACCATTGGTGGTCATAAAAGCAAAGTTAACCCGGCTCAGGTCGTTAGGTTTAACAAGTAAATGCTGATACGTTAACATGCAGCAAAAGAAAACAATGCCAATATAATAGGGCCACCCTACATTGGTGAAATGCACAGGTAGCATAATAAATATAGCCGATAATACATGCAAAAAGGTTGACAATCGTAAAGCATTCACTTTGCCCAGATATGCGGGAATAGAGTGCAGGTTTTCGGCACGGTCAAAGTCTTCATCCTGTAAGGCGTATATAATATCAAAACCACTCACCCAACATAAAACCGATAGCGAAAAAAATATGGGCAGTAAGGCAAACTCACCCGTAACAACTAAATAAGCACCAATAGGAGCGAGCGACAAGCCCAAACCCAACACCAAATGGCAAAGAGCCGTAAAACGTTTAGTTGCACTGTAGCCTAAAACTACCAGTAATGCAACCGGCGAAAGGTAAAAGCATAAGCTATTAATAAACCACGTTGTAGCAATAAACAAAGCGCAATTAACCAGTGTAAATGTTAAAGCTGCTTTTGCGGTTAATCTGCCTGCAGGAATATCTCTCACTTTGGTGCGCGGGTTTTTGGCATCAATATCCCTATCCAGGTAACGGTTAAATGCCATGGCCGAATTACGGGCAAATACCATGCACATTACCATAAACAGTAATTTTTGCCACTCAAAAGCGTGTGTGGTAGTGGTAACCGCCAAAAAAAAGCCAATGAAGGCAAAAGGCATGGCAAATATGGTGTGCGAAAAGGTAACTAACGACAGGTATTTTTTCATGTGAAGTATTGCGATATACGTATTGCTACTGGTTGCAAAATTACAACGTTTTTTTGTAAGCTTCGTAAGCTGCCGAAACTGCTTTATAATCAAACTGGTCGTTTACCGAACCTACAAAGTTTAAAACTTCTTCGCGGCCGCTTTGTAACTCGGCGGAGGTGATGAAGATGGTAGGCACATCATCAAACGTTGCCAGTAAAGCTTTTTTAAACGCACTCACAGTTTGGTCGGTCTTTACGCGCGATTGTTTGTCGGCTTTGGTGAAAATCAAACTGAACGACAAGCCTTTTTCGCCCAGCCAGTTGCAAAATTCAAGATCTATCTTTTGGGGCTCAACGCGGCTGTCTATCAATACAAAAACGCATTGCAGGCTTTCGCGCTTGTCAAGGTAAGTGCGTATAAACTTGTTCCAGTCTTCTTTTTTACTTTTTGATATACGGGCGTAGCCATAACCAGGTAAATCAACAATATACCAGTTGTCGTTTATCAAAAAATGGTTTATCAATTGCGTTTTGCCCGGCGTTTGCGATGTTTTGGCTAAACCTTTTTTATTGGTTAGCATATTAATCAATGATGATTTGCCAACGTTCGATCGGCCAATAAATGCATACTCGGGCAAAACTGCCGGTGGTAATTTTGATACCTGGGTATTGCTGCAAATAAATTCGGCAGTTTTAATTATCATGCCGCAAAGTTAATGCTTATTTACTTGTTATGGTATCATTAAACTTTGCGGCGTATTTGCGGGTAAATGGTTTAATTTATAAACAACATGCCCGGCGTTTTTGTCTGTTTTTTTTCATCAGCCTTAGCAGTATTAAATTTCCAGCGTAAGGTGAGTAAAAAATAGCGGTTTATAATTTGCGACTGTGTATCGTTAATAATATTCTCGTTAACAAACCTTGTTGAGTTAATGGCTTGGTTTAAAATATCATAACAGGCTAATTTAATTTCGGCCCTGTCTTTTTTCAAAAACTCGCGTGCAATGCTCACGTTAAGCAAATTGCTGCTTTTTTGGTAACCTGCGGGTACCAAAGGGTTATAGGTGTAGGTATACGTTCCCGAAATATTAGTGCGCTTGGGCCAGTAAATGGTATAGGGCGTATCAAAATTAAAGGTAGTTGTATGGATATTATTGTATTGCACCCCGGTGTAGCTCGAAATAGATTGGTTGAGGCCGTAGGATGGGTCGAGGGTAATAATATCTTTCCCGTTTAGTGATAGGTGCTGGCTAAAATTAACACCGTAATTGTTTTGATAACCATCCTGATGATTGATCTCGAAAAAATTATGACTTTGATTTAAGCCCACGTTTGTAGAAAGGCTCAATTGCCAATCGTTACTCTTTTTAAATCGCTTTGATATAAAGGCATAAATATTACTGCTATACCTTCCGTTTTGATTAATGGGAGTACTGGTTTCGGCACCGGCTGCATCAAGGGTTCTGCGCCGGTAAACACCATCTTCTTCAATTGATAAATTGCCGTTTATGCTGTAGCTGGTTTGGCTTTGTTGCCTATAGGTGTTAAAGCTAATGCCAAAGTTATTGTTATGGCTGCGGTTAAGATTAGGGTTACCGGTAACAGTAAAAAGTGGGCTAAAAATTACGCTGTACGGTATTAAATCGCCAATGTTAACCTGGCCAACTGTCCGTGTGTAGCTAACCGAATAATTGCCCTTGGTATAGGTGCCAAATGAGAAGCGCGCATTAGGCAGCAAATCGAAATAGTTTTGATCCAGGTCGGCAATATTGCGGTTAAACTGGTTGTTTATTTGCTGCCATTGCGCGGCCACGCCCATAACCAGGCTCATGTGTTGGCGCAACGCGTAAGTTATGCCCGGCGAAACGTGTTCTTTCCACAAATTGCGTGTTAAATCGCTGCTGGTATTCAATAAAAATAAATCATACAAGCCGGTTGCGGGGTTAAAATCATAGGTAGAAACCCTGTTAATGCCTTTGTTATAATCCGTGCCTACGTTAACATCAGCAGTAAGCTTTTTAGTGAGCGGATAACGATAGCTGACCGCTAAATTTGCGCTGATATTGTTGTTAAGGTTATTGCTATACCTATCTAACGAGTAAGAAGGAAAGCTGCTGAGGTACGAGGTAAGCGCACTTTTATCGTAATTGTTGCTACGATCGGGATTTACAGAAAAGTTGTGATCGATAGTTATAGAGGCACCCTCGGTTTTTAACTGGTGATTGTAATTGAAAGATTGCTGAAACTGCATGTTGTTGCCGCTGCCGTTACTGCTGCTAACCGATTGGTTTACCTGCGGAAAAAAATTACTGTAGCTGTTTGTAGTTGCCTTGCTGCCTGTTTGGTTGCTGTAATAGGTAAAAAATGGCGTATAGCTAATTTGGGTTGCGGTATTAGGTTGGGCCTTAACAGTGATGCTGAGGTTATGTTTATCATCAATCCTAAAGCGATTGGTAGTGGTGCTGGTTGTAAAGTCTGTATCTTGGGTTAGTTGGTCGCGGGTGTTTTTGCCATTATAATCGTTGTTGTCGTGGCTGTGGTAATAAGCAATGTTTAGCTTAAATTTTTTGCCATAATCGGTATTGATATTAACGCCTCCCGATGTTGTTTTTTGTATACCGCTAATGCCAGCCCGGCCAAAGCCCATGCCGCCTCCGCCCCGGCTTATCGCATCGCCGCCGCGGTTAAGCCCACCTGAGGTGTACAAATCATTAAAATCGAAACCGGTATTGCTTAAATTATTGCTTAAACCCAGTAAGCTTATCTGCAAAGTATCTCTAAAAATATTAAACAATCCGCCCGATTCATAGCGGCCCTCTGTGCCGCCACCAGCATACACCTTGCCAAAGGTGCTTTTCCTCAGTTTCTTTTTAAACTTTAAATTAATAATTTTTTCTACCCTGGCATCTTCAATTAAATGGTTAGGGTCGTTTTCGCGGTCGTCATATACCTGTACTTTATCTATCAATTCGGCATCCAGGTTTTTGGTGGCAATCCTAATATCGCTGGCAAAAAATTCGCGCCCATCAACCAAAACCTTGTTTACTTTTTTCCCCTGAAATACAATGTTACCATAGTTATCCACCTCAATACCGGGTAGCTTTTTTAGCAATTCTTCCACCACCGCGTTGGGGCGGGTTTTAAAGGCCTCCGCGGCAAACTCAATAGTGTCTTTTTTTACCATTATGGGCGGCCGCTCACCTGTAATTGATACCTCGTTGAGTAGTTTAGGGCTCATCATAATACCACCCAAGTCCAAAGTTTCGCCCTTCTTCAGTGTAATCGTTTTACGGAAGGGCCTGTAAGAAACAAACGAAATTAAAATTTTAACAGGCGTGCCGGTTGGCAAATTGTGCATTAAAAAGGCACCCTTTTTGTCGCTCACCATATAAAGTATTAAAGCTGCTGTGGTGTCTTTAGCATCTAATACAGCTACGGTTGCTAATTCGAGTGGTTGCCTGGTTACCGAATCGAGCACGGTGCCTTTTACAATGGCCCGGTTTTGTGCATACGCCGATAAAATAAAAAAAGTAATAAGTGCCGTAAGTAATGTTTTATACATAAAATGTGATGTGGTTACGTGATATTTCCATAAAACTATATATATAGTTTTTATAATCTACATCTGTTAACATTAATTAAGTATTTTTAACAAACCTTAAACCTGATAATATTACAATCATCTAACACGATTATGAATAATCAATCGTATTTTAGATGTTTAAACATATAATAATGGATAACTATAAAATACCCGCTGCAACCCGCATAGGCCATGTGCATTTAAAGGTGAGCGATTTGCAGCGTTCGCTGGATTTTTATTGCGGCGTTTTGGGTTTCGAATTAGTGATGATGTATGGCGATCAAGCCGCTTTTATATCGGCAGGTGGTTACCATCACCACATCGGCTTAAATACCTGGCACAGCAAAGGCATGGGCCCGGCACCGGTTAGGGCGGCAGGCTTATACCACACGGCCATACTTTTCCCCGAACGAAAAGATTTGGCGGCCATACTGCAAAGGCTCATCGATGTAAAATACCCCTTAACGGGAATGTCTGACCATGGTGTATCAGAAGCCATATACCTGAATGATCCCGACCAAAACGGCGTTGAGTTATACTGGGACAGACCCCGCGAACTATGGCCCAAAAACGAAAACGGCGAACTTACCATGTTTACAGAATACCTGGATGTTGATGGTTTGTTGGCAGAGTTAAGGAAGGCTTAAGTTCGAAGTCGCTAGCCATGAGTCAGGAATTGATCTTGAGTCAGGAGTCGTTGGTCTTGACCCGAAGTTAACCCTACCATGTGATAGTTATTATCAAGGACTTTGATTTTAGACTAAAGACTTTAGACAAAATGACGCTAATGACTTTCCATTCAAGACTCAAGACTTTAAACTAAAAAACTCTACATTTGCCATCACAAATGAGCAACACCGTAACACCTTACCAAAACGAACAGGCTACCAAAAAAGAACAGGTGGCCGATATGTTTAATAACATATCTAAAACTTACGATTTTTTAAATCACTTCATGTCGCTTGGTATTGATATTATTTGGCGAAAAAAGGCTATCAATAAATTAAAGGCCGATAAACCCCAGTTAATACTGGATGTTGCCACAGGCACCGGCGATTTTGCCTTCGAAGCGTTAAAAATATTAAAGCCAAAAAAAATAATAGGCGTTGATATTTCGCGTGGGATGTTGGATGTTGCCGATCAAAAGATAGCCAAACGCGGTTTGGGCGATCAGTTTGAGGTACACCTGGGCGATTCTGAACGGTTGTTGTTTGATGCCGATACCTTTGATGCTGTTACCGTAGCCTATGGCGTGCGTAATTTTGAAAATTTGCAAGCTGGTTTAGCCGATATTCACCGCGTGTTAAAACCTGGCGGCAGGGCAGTGGTACTTGAGTTTTCAAAGCCAAAAGCTTTCCCTATCAAACAACTTTATAATTTTTACTTTAACTACATTACGCCGGGTATAGGTAAAGTGTTTTCTAAAGACGCGCGTGCGTATTCTTACCTTCCCGAATCGGTGGCAGCCTTTCCGGATGGACAGGCATTTGTATCGTTAATGGATAAAGTAGGTTTTAAAAATACCAAACAAACGCCGCTGGCGTTTGGTATTTGTTCTATTTACACCGGCGTTAAATGATTAAAAAGTTTTACCTTACCTTATGTTTGCTGTTAATTTTGTCTGCCAAACTATGGGCGCAGGTAGCCGCATGGGGTGGGGGAGCCGATTATACCGACTATGGTTTTGGTTTCCATTTCTCGTACATTAGCAACAGTTATACGGTGTTAAAAAAAAGCGACTGGCGCACCCCGTTTTTTGATAATAACGCCGGCAAAATTATAACCGATTCGTTAAACAGCATCACATCAAGTTCGTCGGCGGGTTTTGGGGTTGGCTTTATAGCACGCTTGCGCATTACCGATAACCTCGAAGTCCGCACCACGCCGTCGTTGGCTTTTTCAGATCGTACTATATCCTACCAATACAAAACGGCATCGCAAAATGTAGAAAAAACGGTGAACGCTGCTTTGGTTGAAATTCCGTTGTCGCTCAAATTAAAGTCAGACAGGTTAGGCAATGTTCGTGCATACCTGCTTGGAGGCGTTAAATATTCATATAGTATTACGGCTCCCAAAAAGGACGACCCAAATATGTCGCCGCTTGATAAGCTGGTGGCAAACCAGCGTAGCTATGCCTCTTACGAAGCAGGCGTAGGTTGCGATATTTATTTTAATTACTTTAAATTTTCGCCCGAGTTAAAGCTTTCCAATTCATTTAAAAGTATACTTACCAGTGGCAATAACCCTTACTCAAAACCATTGGATAAACTTTTTCTGCAAACCCTGGTTTTTTCAATCTACTTCGAATAATAGCGGCGGTTAGCCAAAAAAGCATAACTTCGTGCTTTATTGTTATAACACCTATGTCTAAAATTGCTTTAATTACAGGTGCAACTTCCGGGATTGGCGAAGCCTGCGCCCATACCTTTGCCCGCGAGGGATATAACCTGATACTAACAGGCCGCCGCCAAAACAGGCTTGACGAGCTTGCTAAAACACTAAACGAGCTTTATAATATTGGCATAGCCACCTGCGCGTTTGATGTGCAAGACAAAGAAGCTGTAACTGCCAACCTTGAAAACCTACCCGCGGGATGGAGAAAAGTTGATGTGCTTGTTAA
This sequence comes from Mucilaginibacter gracilis, assembly GCF_003633615.1. NCBI lineage: Bacteria > Pseudomonadati > Bacteroidota > Sphingobacteriia > Sphingobacteriales > Sphingobacteriaceae > Mucilaginibacter > Mucilaginibacter gracilis. The sequence continues at coordinate 3,118,157 of NZ_RBKU01000001.1, forward strand.
CAACGCAGGTTTAAGCCAGGGGTTGGAACCCATACAAAACGGCCTGATAAGCGATTGGGAAACTATGATAGATACCAATGTTAAAGGCTTTTTATATGTTACCAAAATAGTATCAAACTGGATGATAGCCAATGGTAGCGGCCATATTATTAACCTGGGCTCAATTGCCGGGAAAGAAATTTACGCCAACGGCAATGTTTATTGCGCCACCAAGGCAGCGGTTGATTTTTTAAATAAAGGTATGCGGATAGATTTGCTCCCATACGGGATAAAGGTTACCGCCATACACCCGGGTGCTGTTGAAACCGAGTTTTCGGAAGTGCGTTTTCACGGAGATAAAGAAAGGGCAAAAAAAGTTTACGATGGTTTAACCCCATTAGTAGCCGCAGATGTTGCCGAAACTATATGGTTTGCCGCATCGCGCCCGGCACACGTAAACATTAACGAAATTATAATGGTACCAACGGCCCAGGCCAACGCTACCACGTTTTTTAGGAAATAATTTATTAGATGTGCAGATTTGTAAATGTGCAAGTGTGCAAATATGTAAATGTGCAAATGATTTTTAAATGTATTATTACAACACATTCAATCCTTCAATAAATTAATGTGTAAATGTGCAAATATGTAAATGTGCAAATGATTTTTAAATTTATTATTACAACACATTCAGTCCTTCAATGAATTAATGTGTAAATGTGCAGGTGTGCAAAATGTGCAAATGATTTTTAAATGTATTATTACAACACATTCAGTCCTTCAATCACTCAGTCATTCAATCATTAAACAATGAGCTTAATAGAAACAATCGATCAGGATATTAAAAAGGCCATGCTGGCTAAACAAGCCGAAGCTTTGCGTGCTTTAAGGGCAATTAAGGCAGCCTTATTGGTTGCCCGTACCGAAAAAGGGGCAAGCGATGTAATAAGCGAAGAAGGCGAAATAAAGGTTTTGCAAAAACTGGCAAAGCAACGTAAAGAATCGGTAGATATTTACCAAACTCAAAACCGCAACGATTTGTACCAGATAGAAATGGAAGAGTTACAGGTGATAGAAACTTACCTGCCAAAGCAATTAAGTGCCGAAGAGATACAAGCAACCATTAAACAACTGATTGCAAATTTGGGTGTAACATCGGTAAAAGAAATGGGTAAAGTTATAGGCGCCGCCAATAAAGAACTTGCCGGCAAAGCCGACGGAAAAACAATATCCGAAGTGGTAAAGCAATTATTAAGTTAAATTATTGCTTAAATTGTTGTAACTCCATTTCAATAAACTATTTTTATGGCGGATAATTATTTTTTATAGTACCTGTGTAAAGCATTAAAATCTACATACAAAAAAAAGACTTATAGAATATATGGATTTCGTGCTTAAGGAAGAAGACGGTTTTAGTTACATTGAAAAAGGCGAAGGTGATGTTTTGCTATTGCTGCATGGCCTAATGGGCGCGTTAAGTAATTGGGAGCAGGTTATTGAGGAGTACAGCAAAAAGTACAAGGTTATCATCCCCATGTTGCCAATTTACGATTTACCCTTGCTTACTACAGGTGTTAAAACCTTATCTAAGTATGTACACCGTTTTGTTAAGTTTAAAGATCTCAATAATTTTGTATTAATAGGTAACTCGCTTGGTGGGCATGTAGCTTTAATATATTCCCTTTCGCATCCGGAGTATGTGCGTGCTTTGGTACTAACGGGTAGCTCGGGCTTGTACGAAAACGCTTTTGGCGGTTCTTTTCCGCGCCGCGAAAGCTATGATTTTGTTAAGGAAAAGGTTGAATACACTTTCTACGATCCTCAAACTGCTACCAAAGAACTCGTTGACGAAGTTTTTGGTATGGTTAATGATAGGCATAAGGTTATCCGTATACTGGCTATGGCAAAATCGGCCATCAGGCATAATATGGCTAAAGATGTACATAAGATAACTATCCCCGTAGCGTTAATATGGGGAAGGAACGATAAAATTACACCGCCCGACGTAGCCGAAGAGTTTAACAAACTGATACCAAACTCGGAGTTGCATTGGATTGATAAATGTGGCCATGCACCTATGATGGAACGCCCCGAAGAATTTAACAGCTTACTGAAAGGTTTTCTGGAAAAACTTAAATAACAATATGTTAGCATCCGAACTCTTGTCAAACGCAATGCCCCCTGTTCGTTCTTCCGATACGATACAGAAGGTTATTGACCGTATGACGGAGTTTAAGGTAAGCCATTTACCCATTGTTAACGACGATGTGTTTTTAGGCCTGGTTGCCGAAGACGACCTGATAGAGCAAACCGATTACAGCACACCCGTAGGCGATTTGTTTTTGCCCCTGGTTAACCCTTATGTGGTAGAAAACCAGCATATTTACGATGTGATACGCTTGTTTAACGAGCAGCAATTAAGTGTTGTGCCTGTGTTAGACATCCGTAAAAACTACCTCGGCCTTATCTCTATCAATACCATGAACGAGTATTTTGCCAGGCTAACTTCAGTATCCGAGCCGGGCGGCATTATTGTACTCGAAATAACAAACCGTAACAATTCGTTGGCCCACATGGCGCAAATAGTTGAGTCGGACAATGCGCAGGTGCTCAGTTCATACATCCGCTCCTTTCCCGATTCAACCCGGCTGGAAGTTACCTTAAAGGTAAACAAGCAAGATATATCGGGCATTGTAGCTTCTTTTTTGCGTTACAACTATACCGTACAAGCCACTTTCAATTTTACCCCGGTTGATGATAATTCAATGAACCGCTACGACTCATTGATGAACTACCTTAATTTATAAGGCCACTGCATGAAGATAGGTATTTACAGCAGGCAATTTAACGACACGGTATTACCCTATGTACAACAGGTTTTTAATGTACTGGTACAGCACGAGGTCGAAATTTACGTTTTTCAGGATCTGGATCAATTTCTTTCAGGAAAAATAAATATATCCGGCGCTTATAAAACCTTTAATAAACAGCAGCCCTTAAACGGTGTTATTGATGTTTTGCTAACCCTTGGCGGCGATGGTACCTTGCTGGATACGGTATCTTTCATCCGCGACTCGGGCATTCCTGTTATCGGTATCAACTTTGGCAGGCTTGGTTTTTTGGCCAGCATTAATAAGGATGATATTACAGCCGCCATACACGCTGTTGTAAATAACGAATTTACGCTGGATAGCCGCGTATTGCTCACCATCGAATCGGAAAACCAGGTGTTTGATGGCGATAACTTTGCGCTTAACGATATTACGTTTCATAAGCGCGATGATTCGGCCATGATAACCATACACGCTTACCTTGATGGCGAATTACTTAACTCGTACTGGGCCGATGGCATCATTATATCAACACCCACAGGTTCAACAGCATATGCATTAAGTTGTGGCGGGCCAATCGTATTACCACAATCGGGCAATATCGTAATTACGCCTGTTGCGCCGCATAACCTTAACGTGCGCCCCATTGTACTTGGCGATGATAGCGTGCTTACTTTTGAGGTAGAATGCCGCAGTGCCAATTACCTGGTATCGTGCGATTCGCGAACCGTTGTTATAGATAATTCTATTAAATTCAGCATTCGTAAGGCTGCATTCCAACTTAATTTGGTGCGCCTTAATAATGAAACCTACTTAACTACGTTACGTAACAAACTATTGTGGGGTATTGATGCCCGTAACTATTAAATGCACTTACGTTTGGCTATGTCTAAAATTTTATTGTTGCTATTTGCAGGCTTGTTTGTGCTTACTTACACGGTAAACGCTCAAAGCTGGGAAGTAGGTGCAACCGTAGGTGCATCGGGCTACATAGGCGATTTTAACCCCAATAACCCGCTTAAATTTACCGACCCCGTTTACGGCCTATTTTTGAAACGCAATTTTGATCCCTATTTCTCCTTAAAACTTGGTGTATCTCATGGTACCATAAGCGGGTACGATAGCCAGTCGTCAAATCAGCAAATGCAAAACCGCAACCTTAGTTTTTTTACTAATCTGGACGAAACAAGCCTCATCGGCGAATTAAATTTCTTTTCATACATACCTTTGGTTGGCAAAAATATATTTACACCTTACATTTTTGCCGGCATAGGCACCGTATCATACACCCCCCAAACAACCTACAATGGTGAGGATTATGATTTGCGCGCCTTAATGACCGAGGGCCAGCAAAAGCCCTATAAAGAGTCGGCTATTGCTGTTCCGTTTGGTGTAGGGGTTAAGTACAACATTACCGGGCAGTGGAACATTATTTTGGATCTGGGTTATCGGTATACCAATACGGGCTATCTTGATGATGTTTATGGCGCATATCCAAACAAAACCGTTCTCACAACAGATATCGCACGTATATTGTCTGATCGTTCTGGCGAAATAAATGGTAATTACATCGGTTCGGCGGGCTCACAACGTGGTAATTACCGTAACGATACTTACATGTTTTTAGGCTTTACCGTATCCTACACTTTTTTAAGTTCAAAGTGTTATAGCTTTAGGTAAGGTATCTTTTGCTGATATGCCAACAAGCGGTTTAAATTATTTCATCTTTTTCAGGTATATCAATCCCGGGCTCATTAATATCTTGTGGCTTAACAGGCGGCTTTTTTACGCTTAGTTTTTTGTCCAGTTCGCGTTTATCCATAAAAAATATAACTGTGCAAAGTATTATGGCTGCGATATCAACCACCCGTCTTGACGATTTTACGTTATCAACATCCGGATATAAGTTCATCAGTGTAAACGAAAATAAATAGAGCAAAGCAATGGCAATAATACCCGCCGGGAATATCATCAGTTTTCTTTCCAGCAACACGGTTAAAGCCGGGCCATCGTTGGTGCCTGCAGTTTTAGCAGCAATAAGTTTTCTATAATATTGTTTAAAATAAAAATAGAATGCGGCAAGGAAAAATATACTGAAAGACGATACCATTGTTACTGGTTGTTATGTACACAAAATAGTAACAATTATACAAAACCGTGCTATAACAGGCAATAATTTATTGCGTTTTGCGGGCATAACTGTTAAAAACTGTTAAGTGGGTTTTTCTTTTCGGTCATATAATAAAAATATACAAACTAAGTTTTACCTTTGTCCCCTGAAATTTTTTAATATATTCAATTTAAACAGCGTGTTAGCTACGTAATTGAATAAGCAAAAAATGCAATTGATTAAGAAAAAACAATCGTTAAAACGAATTATAAAACAATAATATAACATACCAATGCGTTACCCGCTTTTTAGTTTTTATAATTCAGTATTTGCGGCCTAATGGCAAGTAACTTAACAATGGGATTCCTAGAGCAGATAGACAGAACCAGGTTGCCGCAGCACATAGCCGTGATTATGGATGGAAACGGGCGTTGGGCTAAAGAGAAGGGCAAACTGCGTGTATTTGGCCATCACAATGGCGTGCTATCCGTGCGCGATGTTGTAGAAGGAGCAGGCGAGTTGGGGGTAAAGTATTTAACGCTTTACACATTCTCGTCAGAAAACTGGAATCGCCCAAAATACGAGGTTACCGCCATTATGGAGTTATTGATATCAACCATCAATAAAGAAATAAAAAAATTAATGCAGAACAACGTTCGCCTCAACACCATAGGCGATATTGATATGCTACCAAAAAAATGTAGCGACGAATTAGAAAACGCAATTAAAAAAACTGCCGGTAATACAGGCCTTGTGCTTACGCTGGCATTAAGTTACAGTTCGCGCCGCGAAATTATACACGCAACCCGGGCCATTGCTGCCAAGGTTGAAAGCGGGGAGCTTAAAGCGGCAGATATTACAGAAGAGTTATTTTCGCAGCACCTGCACACTTCTGATTTGCCCGACCCGGAATTATTGATCAGAACAAGCGGCGAGTACCGGATAAGTAATTATTTGCTTTGGCAAATAGCCTACGCCGAGCTTTATTTTACCGATAAGCTATGGCCCGATTTTAGGCGTGAGGATTTGTTTGAGGCCATACTTGATTATCAGAAACGCGAAAGGCGTTTTGGCCTCATAAGCGAGCAGATTAACTAATATTTTTTCTTTTAACACTTTTTAACAACTGTATAAATTATTTTAGCCACCAAAATATTCGAATGAATAAATTCCTTTTTGCAATTCTTTTTTCTATGATCTGTTCAGGCGTGTGGGCTCAGGTATCAAACCAGCCGCGGGCTGCGTTGAGCAAACAAATCCCTCCAGACAGTTTAAGCTATTTAAATCCACGAGAGTATATTATTGGTGGCATAACAGTTAGTGGCACCAAGTTTCTGGATAAGGATGTATTGATACAAATATCTAAACTTAACAAAGGCGATAAAATAACCATTCCTGGTGAAGCTTCATCAAATGTGATTAAAGCCCTTTGGGACCAGGGATTGTTTGACGATGTACAGTTAAACATCACCCGCTTAACGCTCGATTCGGTTTACTTTGATATCCAGATCACCGAGCGTCCTCGTTTATCAAGGATACACCTAACCGGTATCCGCAAAGGAGAGATAGAAGATATCCAGAAAATGCTGAACGATAAGGGTGGTAAAATTGTAAACGAAAACTTACTTAATACCACAACCAACATCATTAAAAAGCATTTTAACGAAAAAGGTTTTTTAAACACAACCGTTATTATTAAACAACGTAAAGACCCTGCCGACGCAAACAGCGTTATTTTAGATGTTGCAATTGATAAAAAGCAGAAAGTTAAAATCAATAAAATAACCTTTGAAGGCAATGTAGCTTTTACACCTAAAAAGTTAAAAGGTTACTTAGGTAAAACACGCGAACGGAAATGGTACCATTTATTTGGTTCTAAAAAGTTTATGCGCGATAAGTACGATGAGGATAAGCAAGACTTTACCGATAAACTGCAAGCAAAAGGTTACCGCGATGCAGAAATTGTAAGTGATTCTGTTTACCGCCACGATGATAAAACGGTTGACATTAAAATTAAAATATACGAAGGTCCTAAATATTACTTTGGTAAGGTTACCTTTTCGGGCAACGCAAAATATCCAACTGCATTTTTAAATACATTGTTACGTATAAAAAAAGGCGATATATTTAGCGAAGAAAACCTTAACAAACGTTTAAGCGGCCCAACCGCAAATAGTGACGATATTTCATCGTTATACCTTAACGATGGTTATTTAACTTACCAGGCAGATCCGGTTCAAACCCGCATATACAATGATACCATCGACGTAGACGTTCGGATGTACGAAGGCCCTCAATACACCATTAACCGCGTATTGATAAAAGGTAACGACGTAACTAACGATAAGGTTATTTTGCGTGGGCTGCACACTAAACCAGGTCAGCGTTTCTCAAAAGAAGCTATTGTGCGCAGTACACGGGATATTACACAACTGGGTAACTTTGATGAGCAAAAAACAGATCCAAAGCCAACCAATATTAACCCTCAGGATGGTACTGTTGATATTGTTTACAACGTAGTTGAAAAACCTTCAGATCAGATCGAACTATCTGGTGGTTTTGGTGGTGGCCAATTGGTAGGTACATTAGGCTTAACCTTTAACAACTTCTCGTTACGTAACTTATTTAATGGTAAGGCTTATCGCCCGTTACCAAAAGGTGATGGTCAAAAATTAAGTTTAAGGGGCCAGTCTAACGGTCAGGATTATCAAAATTATTCGTTTACCTTCTCCGAGCCATGGCTGGGTGGTAAAAAACCAATTTATTTTGCATTAACAGCTTATACACAGTTAAGTTCAAATGTTTCTTCTTACGCCTCAACAGATCCTAACTATTATCACCTTAAAATAAACGGAGCCGGTGTTACACTGGGTAGGCAATTAAAATGGCCTGATGATGCTTTTCAGTTAAACTATTCGTTTAACGTAGATCATTACTCGCTGCAAAATTACCCTGGTTATTTGTTTAAGAACGGTACTTCATGGAACATCAAGTTAACGCAAGAATTTAGCCGTAACTCGCTGGATGCGCCTATCTATCCAACATCGGGTTCAAACTTAAAATTCACGGTACAAGTTACACCGCCGTACTCGTTGTTTAACAACACTAACTATAAAATTGCAACCGCACAAGAGCGTTACCAGTTTGTTGAATACCACAAATGGAAATTCGAATCGCAGTGGTTCCAAAAAATATATGGTAAACTGGTATTAAAAAGTCAGGCGCAGTTTGGCTTTATGGGCTACTACAATAAGGATGTGGGCCAGGCACCGTTTGAGCGCTTTAAGTTAGGTGGCGACGGTATGCAGAGCTATCAGTATTTACAGGGTAGCGAAATTATAGGCTTAAGAGGTTACAAAAACTTCTCTATAGTGCCGGTTGGCTCAACCTATACCGATCAAAATAATCCTGGTAGCCCTATATTTAACAAGTATATGCTTGAGCTACGTCACCCGGTTATTGCCAGCCAAAGTGCCACAATATTTGTGTTGGCATTTGCCGAAGGCGGTAACGTATGGAACTCGTTCAGCGATTTTGCACCGTTTAACGTAAGGCGTTCGGCGGGTGTAGGTGCGCGTATATTTTTGCCTATATTTGGTTTGCTTGGTTTGGATTATGGTTATGGTTTTGATACTATCCCGGGTCAGCCCGATGCTAATAAAGGCCAGTTCCACTTCTCAATATCGCAAAGTTTAACCGGCGGGTTTAATTAATACGCTTAGTGGTGCTTTTACTAATGTTTAATTTGCTTGGTAAATAAGTAATAAAAGCAATATATTGCGTTTGTTAACGGCACAGCACACTAATAGATAATAGAGCAATGAGAAAGATATTTTTGACCTTTGGTTTTGTATTTTTAACGAGCGTTTGTGCATTTGCACAGCGCTTTGCTTACATTGATTCGGATTATATTTTAAAACATATACCCGATTATGTGTCGTCTCAAAAAGAACTTAACTCGCTTTCGGCCCAGTGGCAAAAAGAAGTTGATGCCCGTTTCCAGGAGATTGACCGTATGTATAAAGCCTACCAGGCCGACCAGGTATTGATGACCGCTGATATGAAAAAGCGCAGGGAAAACGAAATTGTTGATAAGGAAAAAGCCGCTAAAGATTTTCAGCGCCAAAAGTTTGGCCCGGACGGCGAGCTTACCCAACGCAGCAATACCCTGGTTAAACCCATACAGGATAGAATTGCCAAAGCAGTACAAGGTTTAGCCGAAAGCGAAAATATTGATATGATATTTGATAAGAACAGCGAAGTTGTAATGCTGTATGCAAACCCACGTTACGATAAAAGCGCCGATGTAATTACGCGCCTTGGGCTTAAACCCGGAGTTTTTGCCAAGTAATAATAAATTATGTTTAGTAAGTTAAATACATATTAAACTTTGCCGAAGCGTTAAAATAGTGCCGCTCAAATCAAATAATTTGTTTAAAATAGCACCATAAAAAATCAGGAAAAAGTTCAGATGAAAAAATTATTAAAAGTTGTATTAGTTGCGGGGTGTATGTTGTTTACGGGGAACATGATAGCTAATGCACAATCAAAAATTGGCCATGTTAACTTTAACGCTATAATTGACCAAATGCCCGATACCAAGGTAATTTCGGCCCAGTTACAAGCTTATCAAAAAACGTTTATCGATCAGTTAACTGTTATGCAATCGGAGCTTCAAGTTAAAGCTAATGCTTACGATACTCAAAAAGCTACCATGACTGATGCTGTGCGCCAGTTAAAAGAAGGTGAATTGCAAGACATTCAAAAACGTATGCAGGATTATCAAACAACTGCAGGCCAAAAAGTTGATGCCAAAAAAGAAGAACTTGGTAAACCACTTTTTGACAAAGTTAGATTGGCAATATCGGCAGTAGCTAAAGAAAAAGGTTACGGTTACGTTATCGATTCGTCGCAAAATGAGCTTTTGGTAGCTCCGGATGGCGACGATTTAATGGCAGCCGTGAAATTGAAATTGGGTTTAAAATAACCTCAAAAGGTAACAAGTAAAAGGAGGGAAGGCTTACGCTTTCCTTTTTTATTGTAACGCTATAAAGTAGTAAAAACAAAAAACGTCTTAATATAATACTCTAAAAACAACCCCAAAAACAGGAATGAAAAAGTTATTTAAAGTTGCCCTGCTTGCCGCATGTATATCATTTACAGCAAGTTTTGTTGCTAAAGCGCAAAGTAAACAAGGCTATGTTTATTTTAGTGCCATAATTGATGTTATGCCCGAGAAAGCAACATTGCAAAAAACATTACAGGATTATCAAAAAACATTTGCCGATCAATATCAGTTAATGCAAACCGAATATCAAACTAAAGGTGCCGATTACGAAAAAAACCGCGCTACCATGACTGATGCCGTGCGTGCTGTAAAAGAAAGCGAGTTGACCGATATTCAAGGCCGTATACAAAAATTTTCTGCCGATGCCCAACAAAAAATGGAAGCTAAACAAAGCGAATTGGCAAAACCATTGTTTGATAAAGTAAAACTGGCAGTAAACGCAGTAGCTAAAGAAAAAGGTTATGGTTTTGTATTAGATGCAACATCACAAATATTAGTAGTTGCTCCTGATGCTGACGATTTAACCCCTGCCGTGAAATTGAAATTAGGCATCAAGTAAAATTTTCAATAATTGAGATTAAAGGGAAAACTTCGGTTTTCCCTTTTTAGTTTTACAGGTTTTTTTATTTGTTACTTTAGTACCCATGTTATCAACCCAACCCATCGGTGTTTTTGATTCTGGTTATGGCGGTTTAACCGTTTTTAAATCGATAGCCCGGTTGCTTCCGCAATACGATTATGTGTACCTGGGCGATAACATGCGCGCACCATATGGCAACCGCTCGTTTAAAACCATCCACCAATATACCTGGGAATGTGTGCAGTTAATGTTTGATATGGGTTGCCCCTTGGTAATACTGGCTTGTAATACAGCTTCCGCCAAAGCACTGCGCACTATTCAACAGCAAGATTTACAGCATCAGCATCCGGGTAAACGGGTATTAGGTGTTATCCGGCCCACTGCCGAGGTTATAGGTAACTGTACCCAAACCAAACAAATAGGCGTTTTAGGTACCAAAGGCACAGTACAATCCGGATCATACCTGCTCGAAATTGAAAAGTTTTTTCCTGATGTAAAAGTGTACCAGCAGGCTTGTCCGCTTTGGGTTCCGCTTATCGAGAACGGCGAATATGATAAACCCGGTGCCGATTATTTTGTAAAACAATACCTGGACCAGGTAATGGCGCAATGTGCCGGTATTGATACCCTTTTACTGGCCTGTACCCATTACCCGGTGTTAGAGCAAAAAATAAAGGCTTATCTTCCCGCTAGCATCAAGGTGGTTGCTCAAGGCGATATAGTTGCCCAAAGCCTTGCCGATTACCTGCACCGGCATCCCGAAATGGAGCAACGCCTCACCAAAAACGGCCAGCAACAATTTTTTACCACTACCGATGATACGAGTGATTTTGACCATCATGCCTCCATATTTTATTCCGAACCGGTAAAATCATCTTATCTACAGGTTAAATAAGTGCCAGACAAAGTATCCTATTAACATGGGATAGCAATATTTACAATTGGGACATCCAATTAATGTATACTAAAAAGCTATATTTTATTTACAATTAAGTAAGTTTGCAGCCCAAAGGCAATTTCAATTTGAACTTTATTATTACATATATTATTATTGCTTTAGGGCTATTCGCTTTCGCAGGGTTGTTTACCCTTATTGGCGTGTATGCCGAGCGTAAAGTGTCGGCTTTTATACAAGATAGGCTGGGCCCTGTTGAGGTAGGCAAGTTTGGCTCGCTCCAAACCCTGGCCGATATGCTTAAACTCATCCAAAAAGAGTTTATTACCCCCGCCGCCGCCGATCCGCTTTTGTTTGTGTTGGCTCCGGCCATCATATTTGTTTCGGTTTTTTTGGGTTTTGCAGCCATGCCCTGGGGGCCGGGCATTGTTCCCGTAAGCCTTAATATTGGGTTGTTTTACGTTTTTGCCATTGTTTCGGTAGAAACACTTGGCATATTAATGGCAGGCTGGGGTTCAAACAACAAATATTCGCTGTTGGGGGCCATGCGTTCGGTATCGCAAATTATCTCGTATGAAATACCTGCCGGCTTCGCCATTATATCTGTAGTGATGATTGCCCAGACTTTAGACCTGCAAGAAATTGCCGCGCAACAAGGTATTTTGTCAACCGTACAGACCAAGTTTTTTGGTTTTTGGGATGTGAGCCATATAGGTGGTATATTGTCGTGGAATATATTTCGCGCACCGCATCTCATCATAGCATTCGTAATTTACTTTATTGCATCGTTGGCCGAATCAAACCGGGCACCTTTTGATATTCCGGAAGCTGAATCGGAACTGGTGGCAGGTTTCCATACCGAATATACGGGTATGGGTTTCGCCTTTGTTTTTTTGGCCGAATATGCCATGATGTTTTTGGTATCTATGATAGCAGTGATGTTGTTTTTAGGGGCCTGGAACACACCATTTCCTAACTTTGATGCCTTACGTTTGGCCGACTGGACTACAGGTTTAGGCTTTGGCATTTTATGGGTAACCTTAAAAACGCTGGCCCTTGTTTTTATACAAATGTGGATAAGGTGGACATTGCCACGTTTCCGCATAGATCAATTGATGAATTTGTGCTGGAAAGTGCTAACACCACTGGCCTTTATATGTATGCTCATATCGGGCATTTGGCGTATATTGTTGATGTAAATATGTTAAGAGGTGTAATAAACGGATTTAAAACTGCATGGGTAGGCTTGTTCCTCACCATAAAACACATGTTTGCTTCTAATAAGCAAAGGGTGGTGGAGTCTGTAAAATCCGATAATTACTTTGAGCAGCAAAACGGCCACGGCACCAACACTATTCAATACCCTTCGCAACAGTTACCAGTACCCGAAGTTGGCCGTTACCAGTTGGATGTTGAAATTGACGACTGTATTGTTTGCGATTTGTGTGCCAAAATTTGTCCGGTGGATTGTATTACCATTGAATCTATCAAAGCTACCGAACTGATTGGTTTAACATCCGACGGTAGCCCCAAACGCATCCATGCAGCTAAGTTTGATATTGACATGGCGAAATGTATGTATTGCGGCCTTTGTACCGTGGTTTGCCCAACGGAGTGCATTGTGATGACTAATGAATACGACGTAAGTGTGCCAAGTATTGATTTGTTGAATTACAAATTCTCGGACATGTCGCCCGAGTTTGCCCGCGAAAAGCAACGGGAATTAGATGCCCAACTGGCCGAAAAGCAAGCCGCAAAACTGGCGGCACAAAAAAAGAAAGAAGACGATGATAAAAGAAAAAAAGATAACGAAGGCGGGGAGGCCGGCGTTGTACTATGAACATAGGTGATGTTTTATTTGGCGTAATGGGTTTTGTTGCATTGGCATCGGCGTTGCTGGTGGCGGCAAGCAATAACCTGGTGCGCTCATTATTTATGTTTTTTGTGACACTGTTTGCCATAGCCGGCCTATATGTTTTTGCCCTTGCAGATTTTGTTGCTGTTACCCAAATTGTAATTTACGTTGGCGGCGTTTTAGTACTCATGCTTTTTGCGTTTATGCTTTCGGGAAAAGAAACCCTCAATAACCTGAAGCAAAGCAATAGCCGTTTTATTTCGCTTGGTAAGGTGCCCGCAGTTTTAGTGGCTTTGCTGTTTTTAATTGTACTGGCAAACGCCATTTTAAAAGTGCAGCCTGATAGCTTACCCTGGATAAAGGCATCTGCGCAAAGCAACAACATTATAAAACCTACTGATAACATGGTAAATAATATAGGCATTAACCTGATGACGCGCTATTTACTGCCGTTTGAAGTAGTATCTGTTTTATTAATGATGACTTTAATTGGTGCTGCCCACCTGGCCCGCAAGGAGGAGCATAAATTATGATAACGTTAAGCAATTTTTTGCTCATAGGTGCAGGCTTATTTTGCATAGGTATTTACATGGTGCTATCCAAACGTAACGCAATACAGGTATTGATAGGGATTGAGCTTATTATCAATTCGGCCATATTAAATTTGGTAGCTTTTGGCAGGTATGATAAGGTTAACAATGCAGGGCAATCATTTGCGCTGTTTGCGATAGTATTAGCGGCGGCGGCAGTAGCTGTGGCACTTGCTATTATATTAAACGTGTACCGCCAGTACAAAACCATTAACCCGGCTGAAGTAGAGAGTTTAAAAGGATGAAAAAAACACTGTTTATACTGCTTTTCGTACTAACCGGTATTACATCGGTTTCGGCACAAACAAAAAAGAATGCATACGAAGATAGTGTGTTGTGTGTTGTTGACGGTGTAAAGCATAGGGGTGTGCCTAAAATAGACACTAATTTTATTGCCGAAATAATGGTTTACAAAGACCACGACGAAGCCCTTAAACAATTTGGCAACGAAGCCCGTAATGGGGTTGTTATAATTAACACGCTTAGCTTTGAAATTAGCGAATATCAAAAAAGGTTAAGCTTGTTTTCAAACAGCTACAAGTAATATTTAGCAGCATACAACAATAACGACGAGTATATAACTTATTATATCAATAAAAAAATTCACCTATCGGCAGATAGGGAAACTATAAACAAACTTTACAGCCTTAAATCGGAGAATATAGAAAGTGTTACCACTCAGTTTGTCGCCATCGGAAAAAAAGATCCAAAGAATGGGTTAAAAAAGGCAATAGGATCTGTTCACGTCACAACAAAAAATTAAAATTTGGAACTAACTCAACATCAGGCTCTTGTTACCCAGCTCGCAATTTTAGCGGTTGTGTTGCCTTTTGTTGCATTTTTGGTTAACTATTTGTTTGTTCCAAAACAAAGCAAACTATCGGGCGGAGTGTCTGCTGTGGCCATATTGCTAACGTTTGCACTTTCGGCCTATGTGTTTTTCCAGATATGGGATCAGTCGCCAATACATGTTAGGCATCTTTGGTTTTCCATTGGCGATAGCCAGGTTTATGTTGGCGTTTGGCTCAATAATTTATCTGTTTTAATGCTGTTACTGGTTTCGGCAATAGCCCTGCCGGTACATATATACAGCATGGCCTACATGGATGGCGACGAACGTTACAGTACTTACTTTGCCTACCTTAGCTTTTTCTGTTTTGCCATGTTGGCTCTGGTTATTATGGATAACCTGCTTTTGTTATATGCCTTTTGGGAACTGGTAGGCTTTGCATCGTACCTGCTCATCGGCTTTTGGTTTACCCGGGAAAAAGCAGTACAGGCCAACAAAAAAGCATTCATTATGAACCGCATTGGCGATGTTGGGCTTCTTATCGGCATCCTCATTATCTATTCGCACTATCACACGTTTGATATGGTTACCTTGTTTGATGGCGGTAACCCCCTTGTGGCTGGCGCAAGTATTGGTACGCCATGGATAACCCTTGCAGGCCTATGCCTGTTATGCGGTGCTATAGCCAAATCAGCACAGTTCCCGCTGCATACCTGGCTGCCTGATGCTATGGAAGGGCCAACCTCGGTTTCTGCATTAATTCATGCCGCAACAATGGTTGCCGCAGGTATATTTTTATTAGGGCGCGTTTACCCGGTATTTAACCAGCATGTTTTAATTATTATAGCCATTATTGGATGCTTTACGGCTTTTATGGCCGCCACCATAGCACTTACTCAAACCGATTTAAAGCGCATTTTGGCTTATTCTACCATATCGCAATTAGGTTTTATGATGCTAGGTATGGGTGTTGGGGCTTACTCATCATCATTGTTTCATTTAGCCACACATGCATTTTTTAAATGCTTGCTTTTTTTGGGCGCAGGGGTTATCATTCACCAAATGAATCACCTCAAGCATGAGCATCATTTAGATATTGACCCTCAAAATATACTGCACATGGGTGGCCTGCGTAAGTTGATGCCCGTAACCTTTATTACGTGTTGCATAGCCTCGTTAGCACTAATAGGTTTCCCGTTAACATCCGGCTATTTATCAAAAGACGGCATCCTTATCCAATCCTTCAACTGGGCGCAGGATAAAGGCTGGGCATATTATATTATCCCGATAGGGGCCATGCTTACCAGTTTGCTAACTACGTTTTATATTGCGAGGCTCATATTCAAAGTGTTTTTTGGCGAATCGCGCTTAAAACAAATTGATCCGGAAATTGAACCAAAAGCTCATGAAGGCAACTGGCTGTTATCGGTACCCATGATGTTGCTGGCGGCTTGCAGTTTGTTTCCATTGTTCTCGTTTAACCCGTTCGGTTTAAAACAAGCATGGTTGCTGCATGGCTTTGCTGCCACCGCCGAAGCCGAAAATAGCTTCCGTTTATGGGTTCCGGTTATGATAAACGTAGCGGGTTTAGCAATTATATATATGGCCTACCTCATTTACGCAAAGCAAAGTATACATTGGTTTAAACAAAAAGGCGTGCTTTTTAACCTATCATACAACCAATGGTACATTGATAGTTTTTATAACCAGGTAATAGTTAAACTGGTGTTGGGCTTAGGCAAAACGCTGTACTGGTTTGATAAGCACGTTTTAGATGGCTTTATCAATTTGCTGGCCGCAACGGGTATACTGCTCGGCAAAATTTCGGCTCTGTTTGATCAATATATTATTGATGGACTGCTGCATTTAATAGCTTACGTAGTAAAACAAACGGGTAACTTTATCCGTGGCTTTCAAACAGGCAGGGTACAAAATTATTTGCTAACTATGCTGCTCATCATTTTGGTTGTATATGTTTTAAAGACGTTTATTTAAATAATGAATATATTAACGCTCCTTATTTTTTCACCTTTACTCTTTGGGTTCATCATTTTACTTATCCCAACCGAGTATCGTAACATATTTAGGTACTTAACTTTGCTGGCTACATTGGTACAGTTGGGCATTAGCATATGGCTGTATTTTAACTTTAAAACAGGTGCGGCTTTCGCCGGAATAGCCAACGAAGGGCAATACCAGTTTGTTGAAAAACTGCACTGGATAGGCCTTAACCTTGGCGGCATGGGCCGTATGCAGATAGATTATTTTGTTGGCATTGATGGCATTTCTGTTTTGCTGCTCGTTATGTCGTCGGTTGTGATGGTAATTGCGGCTCTGTCTTCGTGGGAGATCAATAAAAATCATAAAGGTTATTTTGCGTTGTTTTTATTGTTGGATGTTGCCATAACAGGCGTATTCTGCTCGCTTGATTTCTTCCTGTTTTATATCTTTTACGAACTGATGCTTTTGCCCCTGTATTTCCTTATCGGGATATGGGGCGGCGTTCGGCGCGAATATGCGGCCATCAAATTCTTTTTATATACGCTGTTCGGTTCGGTTTTTATGCTGTTGGTTATGGTAGGGTTGTACTTTTCGGTAAAAGATCCGGCAACGGGCAACCACACCTTTAACATGATACAAATGATGAACCCTGCAAATTACGATGCGGGGTCGGTATTTAGTGTACTTGGTAAGCACCTGTTATTTGGCTTGCCGGCACGCACTGTTGGCTTTATTGTATTGTTTGTAGCCTTTGCTATTAAGGTGCCGGTTGTACCCTTCCACACCTGGCTGCCGGATGCGCACGTGGAAGCACCTACGCCTGTATCAATTATATTGGCCGGCGTGTTGCTCAAGGTAGGTGGCTATGGTATTATACGCATCTGCTTAGGTATCTTCCCGGAAGTTGCCCTGAACGGGGCTTTTTGGCTCGGACTTTTAGGTGTAGTATCTATATTATACGGCGCGTTAAATGCCCTTGCCCAGCGCGATTTAAAACGCCTCATTGCTTTTTCGTCCATCTCGCACATGGGTTTTGTACTCCTCGGTATCGCCTCAAATACTGCCGAAGGTGTAAGCGGTGCCGTTATGCAAATGATAAGTCACGGCTTTTTATCAACCATGCTGTTTTATTTGGTGGGTGTTATTTATATCCGCGTACACGACAGGGATATTTACAGTTTCCGCGGACTAGGCACCCTATTGCCGCGCTATACGGTGTTTATCATGATAGCCTTTTTTGCTTCTCTCGGCTTGCCAGGTTTTTCGGCTTTTATTGCCGAAGCATTTAGCTTGGTTGGTGCTTTTAACTCCACAACCATACCTAACTGGATGGCCGTTTGCGGCTCGTTGGGTATATTATTAAGTGCTGCTTATTTTTTATGGACGCTACAGCGGATGTTTTTTGGCGAAACCCGGCTAAAAGGAGGCGAAATTTGGAAACTTGCCTTAACCGACCTGGGCAAACGCGAACTACTGGCATTGGTGCCGCTTTCGCTGCTTACCCTGGCTTTGGGTATTATGCCATCGCTGGTTTTCGATAAAATTAACGATTCGGTATTGGCATTAATACAATTGATTCAACCCCGGTAAAATGCACGATTTGTTACCCTATATACCGCAACAGTTAAGCAACATCCGTGCAGGCTTACCCTATTTTATGCCCGAACTATGCCTGGGCGCACTTTTCATCCTGGTATTGGTAACCGATCTGTTTTCGGGCAAAACATCAACCTGGCTTTGCCGTGCCCTTAGCGTGGCAGGTTTACTGGTTGTAATATACCAGTGTCTTTGGCAGTTTGTATTACTTGTAAGTGCCAAACAATCAACCGTGTTTATTTTTGATGGTATGCTGATGCTGCATCACACAGCTATTCTTTTTAAGCTGGTTATTGATGTTGTAGCCATTTTAATACTGCTTTATATCCCGTGGGATAAGGCCCTTCGAGCTCATTTTAAAGGCCTTAACGATTTGTATTCCATTATCATAGCATCGGTTTTGGGCCTGCATTTAATGGTAATGGCGGTAAACCTGCTCAGTATCTACATTTCTATCGAGATGGTGTCCATAGCATCATACCTCATGGTAGCCTACCGGTCGGATACCTCAATAAGTACCGAGGCAGGCCTTAAATATGTTTTGTTTGGCGCAGTATCATCTGCAATTATGCTTTATGGCATATCATTGCTTTACGGTTTCAGCGGTTCGCTCGATCTTTTTAGCGCCATGTTCATTAACGGATTAAGCGCCGCCAACCCTACCGCAGTCGGCTTGGCTATAACGTTGGTTATGGTAGGTATAGGTTTTAAACTATCGTTTGTGCCCATGCATTTTTGGGTGCCCGATGTTTACCAGGGTGCGGCCACACCCGTTACGGCGTATTTATCAACTTTGCCCAAAATTGCAGGCTTTGCACTCTTTTGCAATTTCCTTACCCCTTTCATCTTCTTCTCCGCAAAATGGGCGGCCTTTGATTTTCGCTTGTTCTTATCCATAGCAGGAATTGTTACTATGATAGTTGGTAACCTGGCTGCCATATGGCAAACCAACATAAAAAGGTTACTGGCATATTCAAGCATAGGGCATACAGGGTTCGCATTGATGGCACTTGCCACTTTTTCGGCACAGGGCATTTCTTCGTTGTTGTTTTACCTAACTGTTTACGCCATAGCAAACATAGGTGCGCTTATGCTTACAACGCACTACGTAAATAAAATTGGTGCTCACGATCTGGATAGTTATAAAGGAGTGGGTCTTCGTTATCCATTACCTTCGGTTTGTTTTGTTATCATCCTGGTGTCGTTGGCTGGCTTGCCTGTGTCGGTGGGGTTTAACGGAAAGCTGATGGTGTTTTCATCGGTTTACCAGGTTTACCAGCAAAGCCATAACGTTTGGCTTTTAGCCTTGATGATAACAGGTGCTGCTACCACTGTTGTATCTCTGTTTTATTATATTAAGATACCCCTGTACCTCTTCCTCAAAAAAAACGAGCATCACGTGGAAGACCAATTGGCTACCCATCAATACCTGCTGATTTTTATCTGCATCATCAGTGCGTTTGTATTGTCGGTAGGGGTATTTCCGCAATTGTTAGGTATTTTGCAGAGTTAGGTATTTAACAATGCGCTATGGTTTTGCGTTAGCGATAGTAGTGGAGAGCCCGGAGCCGCTTCTATCAGCGGCGAGGACTTGTAACGGATAGCGCGGGCCGAAGGCAACGTCTAAAGCTAATGTAACTATCCAATTACGAATTTATAGCACATTACTTTTTTTTAATATGCCAAACAATGTTATGCCAATACCGAGCAAGATAATAGGCAACCAAAATAAAAAAGAATACATACCAAGTTTACTCACAAGTGGATTAAGTTCAGAACCTTGATAGCTAAACATGGTTGCTACAAAAATAAGCATTCCTATACCGAGTAAAATAGTTAAGATTCCGAGTATTATTGTTTTATTCATTAGCTTGCGGGTAAAGTAGTACTTGTAGTAAAGATAGCATATCTCTCCACAACAGATACAGGTTGTTTTTTTCACTGTACCGTCATCTCTCCACAAAACATCCAAATTCCGGCAAAGCTTTTCTAACTTTCATATAAAACCGTATCTTTGCGCGCTTATTAGATACCATGAGCGAATCGATAAAACATGAATGCGGAATAGCATTTATCAGATTACTAAAGCCGCTGTCATTCTACCAAAAAAAGTACGGTACGGCACTTTATGGTTTAAATAAGCTCTACCTCCTGATGGAGAAGCAGCATAACCGCGGCCAGGACGGCGCAGGGGTTGCAACCATAAAACTGGACATTGCTCCCGGGCAACGCTACATTAGCAGGCACCGATCGTTAGCCACAAATGCCGTGGCAGATATATTTGAATATATCCAGAAAAAATTTGCAGAGATACAGAAGGAACAGCCCGAAAAAATGGCTGATACCGAATGGCTCAAAAGTAACGTAAGCTTTACCGGCGAAGTACTTTTGGGCCATTTGCGCTATGGCACACATGGTAAAAATAGTGTGGAGAACTGCCACCCTTTTCTGCGCCAAAATAACTGGATGACACGTAACCTGGTAATTGCGGGTAACTTTAACATGACTAATGTTGACGAGCTTTTACAGCAATTGTACGAACTCGGCCAGCATCCTAAAGAACAGGCCGACACCGTAACGGTACTCGAAAAAATAGGTCATTTTTTGGATAGCGAAGTACAGGGATTATTTGACCAATACAAACGCGAAGGTTTGGACGATAACGTGGAGATAACCAAGCTGATAGCAAAGGACCTTGACGTAGCAAAGATATTAAAAAAATCGGCCAAGAACTGGGATGGTGGCTATACCATATCGGGTATATTTGGACATGGTGATGCATTTGTAATGCGCGACCCCGCCGGTATACGCCCCGCATTTTATTACTATAATGATGAAATTGTTGTTGCCGCTTCGGAACGCCCTGCTATTCAAACAGCTTTCAATATCCATATCGACGATATTCGCGAAGTAAGACCCGGCTATGCGCTCATCATTAAAAAAGATGGCAAGATAAGCGAGGAAATGTTTAGCGAACCGAAAGAAAAGAAGGCATGCTCGTTTGAGCGTATTTATTTTTCGCGCGGAAGCGATGCCTCTATTTACCGCGAGCGTAAGCAATTAGGCAGGTTGTTATGCCCGCAAATACTAAATGCCATTGATAATGACATCAAGAATACTGTATTTTCGTATATCCCTAACACAGCCGAAGTAGCATTTTATGGTTTGGTTGAGGGTATGCACAAACATATTAAACAGCGCCAGCGCGAAATACTGCTAAACCGCGAAGATAAAATAACCGACGAAGAGCTAACTGAAGTTTTGGCGATGGCTCCACGTGTGGAAAAGATTGCCATTAAAGATGTTAAGCTGCGCACATTTATTACCCAGGATGCCGATCGTAGCGAAATGGTGGCACACGTTTACGATACTACCTATGGCATTGTAAAAAATGGAGTAGATACGCTGGTGGCCTTAGACGATTCTATTGTGCGCGGCACTACGCTTAAACAAAGCATCCTTAAAATACTCGACAGGTTAAAACCCAAACAAATCATTGTAGTATCATCTGCTCCGCAAATACGCTACCCGGATTGTTACGGTATTGATATGAGTCGCATGGGCGAGTTTGTGGCCTTTGAGGCTGCTGTTAGCTTGCTTAAAGAAAGCGGCCAATACCAAATAATAGCCGATGTTTATCAGTTATGTAAAGAAAGCTCTAAGCTGCCGAAAGAAGAAGTACAAAATTACGTAAAGGCTATTTACGCGCCCTTTACCGATCAGCAAATATCCGACAGGATAGCTAAAATAATTACACCTAAAGATACCGTTGCCGAGATAAAAGTAATTTACCAAACCCTGGATAACCTGCATGTAGCCTGCCCCGACCATTTAGGCGATTGGTACTTCAGCGGCGATTATCCAACCCCAGGCGGTAACAAAGTAGTTAACCGTGCCTATGTAAACTGGATGGAAGGAAAGAACCAGAGAGCTTATATGTAATTGAAGGTGAAAGGATAAAGGTGGGAGGTAGAAAGGTGAAAGGGTATTAGGTGTTTGCTTACAAATGATGTGCAAACCTTTATCCTTTCTACCTTTTAGCTTTATCCTTTCCCACTACTGCGGCGAAAAGATAAAGTGGGTAATAAGCCTGTCTATAATAACAAATGCGGCTATGATTAGCGCGAGGCCGGCTACCTGGTTAAGGCGGTGTACCATTTTTTCGGAAATGCGATCTCTGAGTTTGTTAGCATAAAAGGCTTTTGTTACATCTAAGCCAAACTGTACTATCAATATGGTTAAAAACATAACCGCTGTTTTGCCAACGCTGCCCGGTACGCCCCGGTGAAATAAGGTGCTGGCAGCACCAATAACGGTTATCCAATGGAATAGGAGCGAAGGGTTAAAAATGCACATCAAAAAACCTTTGAAGAAGAAGCCCGCGCGCTTTATTTTTTTTGGACTGTTTTTGTACTTGATGTCGGCCTTTTTAAAAATGTAGTACAGGCCAATGGTAACCAAAATACCACTACCTACATAACCTAATATGCGCGGGTCGATAGTGAAATCGAAAAACTGCGAACCAAACAAAATTGCACCCACAAAAACTACATCGCTGGTTACCACACCTAAGGCCATAGCTACGCCTGCGTGGAAACCTTTTTCGATACTGGTTTTTATCAAAGCAAAAAAAACGGGCCCGGTTAATAAAGCCAAAACCAGCCCGGCTCCAATTCCTGCAATAATGGCTTCTATCATTAATTTATAGCCTTTTGTAAATCAAGTAATGCGAATATGCAACTTTATATCAAACTACAACGAAAAATTGCATTAAAGGATTTAAATTTAAAGTTAGATTTTATTAAAAAATAAATTTATGTTTATAGCCTATAAAGCACACAAACCTACACAACATTAAATTCATGGAGCAAAATAATTCTAAAAATTACGGAGGTGCCTTGCTAACCCTGGTAACAGTTTTTTTCTTTTGGGGCTTTGTTGCAGCAAGCAACGATATTTTGATTCCCGTTTTTAAAGAAAAACTAAACCTTGAGCAATGGCAATCACAAATGATCTCGTTTGCATTTTACGTAGCCTATACCGTAGGTTCAATTATTTACTTTTTTGTATCCAAAGCAGGTGGCGGCGATATATTAAATAAATACGGTTATAAAAACGGTATTGCGGCAGGTTTAATTCTTTCGGCATTAGGAACCTTATTGTTTTACCCGGCAGCCGAAACAGCTTCCTTTTATTTAATGATAACCGGCTTGTTTGTGGTAGGCCTAGGCTTCTCATTACAACAAATAGCAGCCAACGCCTTAGTTGTTGCCTTGGGCGACCCTAAAACGGGTGCGCAGCGTTTAAGTTTAACCGGTGGTGTAAATAACTTTGGTACAACAATAGGCCCATTGCTGGTAAGTTTAGCCATTTTTGGTTCGGTATCAGCCAATACGCAACAAGCAAGTATCAGCGCGGTAAAATTTCCCTACTTAATATTAGGAGCATTGTTTTTAATAGTAGCGGTAGTATTCAAGTTTTCATCAGTACCCGATAAAATCCACTCTGTAACAGACGACGTAGTAGAGTCGGAAAACGAATCGACAACAGTAAGTTTAGCTAAAGAAAGAAAAAGTGCTTTAAGCTATACCCAATTGGCTTTGGGTATGATAGCGATATTTGTGTATGTAGGTGTAGAAGTATCAACCGCAAGTAACTTACCTGCATTTATGAAAGAGAAGTTAAATACCCCAACTGCCAATATAGCACCTTTTATATCCCTATATTGGGCAAGCTTAATGATAGGCCGCTGGACAGCCTCAGTAGGTGCCTTTAACCTATCTGCAAGTGCTAAAAAAATATTAGGTGTTGTTACTCCTTATATCGCATTTGCTGTGTTTTTAGCCGTTAACCGGATAGCCCAGCATGATGTTACCCCTTTTTATATTTACGCATTTGTAATTGTTGTATTAATTATAGCCGATTACCTAAGTAAAGGTAACCCCGCACGCCAGTTGTTAATTTTCTCTGGCTGCGCTATCACCGCTTTATTTATTGGTATGTTATCAAGCGGAATGGTCAGCGTATTTGCATTCATCAGTGTGGGCTTGTTCTGTTCAACTTTGTGGCCATGTATTTATACCCTGGCGGTAACCGGCTTAGGCAAACATACCAACGAAGGCTCAAGTTTCCTTATTATGATGATTATGGGTGGCGGTTTCATTAGCTTATTGCAAGGTTACCTTGGTGATCCGGGTCGTTTAGGTATACAATGGTCGTACCTTGTAGGTGTAGGCTGCTTTGTTTATTTGGCATTTTATGCTATAAAAGCTAAAAGCGCGCTTAAGGCTCAGGGTATTGATTTTGATAGCGTTGCCCTTAAAGGCGGTCATTAATCCCAATGCATGAGACCCAGTTTCAATAGTATATTTATGAATTTAGCCCTCGACCTGGCACAACGCTCACATTGCGTTAAGGCCCAGGTTGGGGCTGTTTTAGCTAAAGACACCCGCATTATTTCCATCGGTTATAACGGGCCGCCATCCGGCACGCATAATTGCGACGAGGAATGGGCCGAAACAGGTTGCGCCCGCGATGCCAAAGGCAGTTGCTCGCTTGCCCTGCACGCTGAGGAAAATGCCATATTGTTCGCCGTAAAAAACGGGGCCCGTTTAGAAGGTGCTACTTTATATACCACCTTATCTCCATGCCTGGCTTGTGCGCGGCTAATTTATTCGGCAGGTATCAAACAGGTTTACTTCCAAAAATCATACGCTGCCTATAAAGGGTTACCGTTTGACGAAGGCGTTGAGTTTCTTAATCGCTTTGGAGTACCCACCGTGAAGTTAGAATCAGAATTTTCAGGATTAGAGGATTAACAGAATTGTCTGAACCGGAATTTATAGAATTTAGGAATTAGCAGAATTATTGTCCACACCGAAATTATGATGATTATAAGTTACCATAATTCTTAAAATTTGGCGCATTCTGGTAATTCTTAAATTCTATAAATTCCGGTTTCAGACAACTAGCGATTTTGGTCTATTCAAATTCATAAAATTTCTTTTCAAACAACCATCCTGTTAATTCTCTAACCCTGTAAATTCTGATCCGGTTTTGTTTTCTTCACCCTTTTCAGTATCTTAACCCATATCAAAAAAAAAGGACGCAGCAAATGGTTGCCAAGCAAGCACAACAATTAAAAAAGGTTTTACGCCCTGTGCATTTGTGGGCCATAGCGGTTGGCCTGGTCATATCCGGCGAATATTTTGGTTGGAACTACGGCTGGGGAGTAGCCGGTACCATTGGCTTTTTAATAGCCACCGTTATTATCACGCTCATGTACGTTACCTTTGTGTTTAGTTATACCGAGCTAACTACATCTATACCCCACGCCGGTGGTGCTTTTGCCTATGCATACCGCGCTATGGGGCCAATAGCGGGGCTTATTGCAGGCTACGCTACCCTGGTCGATTTTATATTTGTTACTCCTGCTATAGCCTCTGGTTTGGGTAGTTATATGCATTTTTTATATCCATCGGTTGGTATATTGCCATCGGCAATGGTTTTCTATGTGCTGTTTATGTGCATCAATATTGCGGGAGTTAAAGAATCGGCTATATTTTCGTTAATCATATCAATTTTAGCCGTAGCCGAATTATTGCTCTTTATGGGCATCATAGCACCATCATTTAAAACAGAAAACTTCGTTCACGATGGTATGCCCTTCGGTTGGAATGGCATATTTGCAGCGTTACCTTTTGCAATATGGTTTTATTTAGCCATCGAGGGTGTTGCTATGGTTGCCGAAGAGGTTAAAGATCCTAAAAAAGACATCCCGAAAGGCTACATATCGGGCATAGCCACATTGGTTTTACTGGCCTTCGGCATTATGATATTAACGGGAGGCATTACCAACTGGCATAAACTTAGCAATATTGATTATCCTCTACCCGAAGCAATAGGCACCGTATTGGGCAAAACAAACGGACTAACCAAAATTTTTGCGGGCATTGGTCTGTTCGGCTTAATAGCATCTTTCCACGGTACAATATTGGCTTACTCCAGGCAGGTATTTGCAATGGCGCGTAGCGGGTATTTGCCCGGGTTTTTGGCAGTAGTTAGCCCCAAATTTAAAACACCACATTGGGCCATTATTGCTGGTACTATTATTGGCAGCGTAGCCCTGTACTACTGTAAAACCGATCAAATTATCATCATATCGGCCTTAGGTGCTATTGTAATGTATGTGATGAGTATGGTAAGCCTGTTTGTTTTACGGGTTAAAGAACCCCTGCTTGAACGACCCTTTAAGGCACCGTTTTATCCGGTTTTCCCGGCAATTGCATTAATAATAACTTTGGTGTGCATGTATGCAATAGTTGTTAATAACCCAATACTAAGTTTAGTGTTTTTTGCCGGTATGCTTGTTGTAGTAGCTATATTCGTAGTGATGGGTAAGCACAAGGTAAAAATAACCGGCGAACACCTATTGCAAAAGTCCGAATTATTAACGGAGGACTGATTAACTATGGCTTATCAGCACACCATAAAAAATAGGGTTTATAAGTTTCAAAACCTTAAAACCTTATTAGCAAAAGCATCGCCATATCGCTCCGGCGATGCACTGGCGGGAGTGAATGCTGATAGCTATGAGGAGCGGGTTGCGGCCCAGATTACGTTGGCCGATGTACCGCTCAAAGTTTTTTTAAATGAGGTTATTATTCCCTACGAAACCGACGAAGTTACGCGGCTCATCATAGATACCCACAGTTTACCTTCGTTTACCCCGATAAGCCATTTAACAGTGGGCCAATTGCGCGATTGGCTTTTGGCCGAAGAAACTACTACCCAGGTTTTACATAGCCTTGCGCCAGGCATTACGCCCGAAATGGCCGCCGCCGTATCTAAGCTAATGCGCAATCAGGATTTAATTGCTGTTGCCAAAAAGTGCGAGGTGGTTACCAGATTTCGCAATACTATAGGTTTGCACGGGCATTTTTCAACCCGCCTGCAACCAAATCACCCTACCGATGATGTTAAGGGCATTGCAGCCAGTATGATAGACGGTTTGCTGTATGGCAGTGGTGATGCCGTAATAGGCATTAACCCGGCTACCGATAGCCCCAGCGCGGTTATAAGGCTGCTTAATTTAATTGATACGTTAAGGCAGCAGTTTAGTATCCCAACACAATCATGCGTGTTGTGCCACCTTACTACTACTTTGCAAATTATTAATCAGGGTGCGCCGGTTGATCTTACTTTTCAATCTATTGGCGGTACCGAAAAAACCAATACCAGTTTTGGCATTAGCTTGTCGCTGATTGAGGAGGCTTACCAGGCAACTTTATCCCTGCAAAGGGGAACAGTTGGCCATAATGTAATGTATTTTGAAACCGGACAAGGTAGTTCGCTTTCCGCGAATGCACATCACGGGGCCGACCAGCAAACCTGCGAAACGCGCGCTTATGCCGTGGCCCGTAAATTTAACCCGCTATTGGTAAATACCGTTGTTGGTTTTATTGGCCCCGAATATTTGTACGATGGTAAGCAAATTATCCGCGCCGCGCTCGAAGATCATTTTTGTGGTAAACTGATGGGCCTGCCTATGGGTGTTGATGTGTGTTATACCAACCACGCCGAGGCCGACCAGGATGATATGGATAACCTGCTCACCTTATTAGGTGTTGCGGGTTGCAATTTTGTAATGGGCATTCCCGGGTCGGATGATATTATGCTTAATTACCAGTCAACCTCGTTTCACGATGCTTTGTACCTGCGCAAGGTATTGGGTTTAAGGCCAGCACCCGAGTTTGAAGATTGGCTTATTGGCCAGGGTATTTTTGATAAAGACGGATTGCTGCATCAGCACACTTCGTTAAAAAATTTGCTTCACAATAGTTCGTCATGGCTGAAATAGAAAAACCGGACAGAGCAGGTAACGACGATATGTGGTTTTCGTTACGCGAGTTTACCGCTGCGCGAATTGCCATTGGCCGTACCGGGAACAGCATCCCCTTGAGCGAACTGCTCGATTTTAAACTGGCTCATGCCCACGCCCGCGATGCCGTATATTCTACTTTAGATGTGGAGGGAATTGCAAAAAATATTCAGCAATTTAAGTTGCCTGTATTTACGCTGCATAGCAGGGCAGCAAGCCGCGCTAAGTATTTAACACGGCCCGATTATGGCCGCACGCTTAATGATGAATCGATTGAAGAGCTAACCACTTACAACGGTCTTGAAACAGATGTAGCAATAGTTATTGCCGATGGCTTATCGGCTATGGCGGTTAACCAGTTTGCGGTTGAGCTACTACAATACCTTGTACCCAAATTAACTGGTGCAGGGCTTAAACTTGCCCCCATAAGCCTGGTTGAGCAAGGCCGTGTAGCCATAGCCGACGAGATTGGCTTTGCGTTTAACACCAACCTATCGTTGATATTGATAGGGGAGCGCCCCGGCCTGAGTTCGCCGGATAGCATGGGTGCTTACCTAACCTACAAACCTCAGCATGGACTAACCGATGAGAGCCGAAATTGCATCTCTAACATCCGGCCCGACGGACTGGCTCCCGCAGCAGCGGCAGATAAAATATTTTACCTGATTAACGAAGCACTGAAAAGGAAGCTAACCGGTGTCGACCTGAAAGATAATCACGGTTTGCTTGGCGAGTAATAACTACTGTCATGTTAATGGTCTTTAGCCCCAAGTCTTAAGTTCTAAGTCAAAAAAGAATGTCTGAAAAAGACCATAATCTAACTTTTGACTCAAGGCTCAAGACTTCTGGCTCAAGACTACTATATTTGCCGAATGATAGCACACCACGTATTATTTTGGCTTAAAGCCGATACCACCGACGAACAAAAAGCAGCATTCCGCAGCAGCTTAGAAACTTTAAAAGGCGTAGAAACTGTTAAAAATATTCACATTGGCACACCTGCACCTATTGAGCGGTCTGTTGTAGATACTACATATACCTTTAGTTTGATCTTGTTTTTTGAAGATTTAGCCGAGCACGATGTTTACCAGGTACATCCCTTACACAAAGCATTTTTAGATGAGTTCAGGGTGTTTTTTGATAAGGTTGTTATTTATGATGCGGAGTAGGTTCGTTACCCGTTTTTAGTTCGGTAGCAATTAGCTTATCGTGTTTCCAGGTTTCTATTTTGATGATCTTGCCCTGCTCGTTGCAATAGTAATGCTTGCCTTCTGCATAATCATTTTTGAACACGCCTTCAAATTTAAAGTTGCCGTTTTCATAGTAATCATGAAACATGCCATCTTTTCTGTTAACCTTATATTCGCCTACATATTTGAAAAAGCCGTTGGGCCAATATTCTATGTAAGAGCCATCTAAGTCGTTATGGTTATTAAGGTGTTTAACGCATTTTAATTCGCCGGTTTTGTAATATTCGTGAACAACATCGGCATAAATAAGACCGGCCGACCCATCCTTGTCTTTAATGGTGATGTAAGTGCGCATCAAAAACGACTCTAAAATTCCATTATTGTATTCCTGTCTTTGTATCAGGTTACCCGCGTTATAAAATTTGTTTTCCTCGATTTTGCCGGTAGTGTCGTATGAAAGATATTGACCTACTTGAATGTTGCCAAAATAGTTTGCAGTTTCACTAAGTTTGCCGTTCTTGTCATACCACTTCCACAAACCATTCATAATTCCAGCAGATGGTTTGCTGGTATCTGCTCGAAAACCACAAGTGCTTTTAATAATATAAACTGAACTTGTTTTGTAGTACTGTTTTTTATAGGTACCCTCCATCCATTTATTACCGTTTTCGTAATATTCGATATAGGTGCTATCTAAAACACCATCTTTTACAAAACCTTCATATTTAACCTTACCACTTGGATAATATTTAACTATCTTTTGCTGCGCGTGGATTGCAAAGCAGGTTGTTAGTAAGCATATTATAAATGCCGTGGTTTTCATAACATGACTATAAGTTAATCAGGCCGACAAAAAAGGCTCCAACCGTTTCACGGCAAAAGTCAGTTGCTCCTCAGGTGTCAGATCGGTATTATCTAAAATGATAGCATCATGGGCGCGGGTTAGTGGGCTTTCGGCGCGGGTAGTATCCTGGTAATCGCGGTGGGCAAGGTTATCAAAAACGTCTTCTAAACTTAAGCCGGGGTTTTTGGCTGTGAGTTCTTTAAAGCGGCGCTGGGCGCGAACGAGTGGGTCGGCAGTCATAAATAGTTTGAGTTGGGCATCGGGGAAAACCACGGTGCCTATGTCGCGGCCATCCATTACAATGTTTTTTGATTTGGCCATGCGTTGCTGCTGTTTTACCATTTCAACACGAACGGCGTGAATGGCGGCTACTGCACTCACCTTATCGGCCACATGCATCTGGCGTATCTCGTCAGATACTTCTTCGTCGTTAAGCATAATATGGGTTTCGTAATCGCGCGAGTGAAAGTTAAGGTGTATAGCCTGCAAAGCTGTGGTTATTTGGCTTTCATCTTTTAAATCAATATCATTGCGCAAAAAATACAAAGTAACTGCACGGTACATTGCACCGCTATCAATATAAATAAAGTGAAGTTTTTTGGCTAATGCTTTAGCTAAAGTGCTTTTTCCGCAACTTGAATATCCGTCAATGGCAACAACAATGTTTTTACTCATACAGGAAACAAATTTACAATTTTTGAGATGACTTTCACTAAAACCGACCTGCAAACTAACGTTCATTATAAAACTTCGCGCAGTGGAGGTAAGGGCGGCCAAAATGTAAACAAGGTTTCGAGCAAGGTAGAATTGCTGTTCTCCATTGCCGATTCGCAGCTTTTTAACGATGATGAAAAGCTATTACTCAACACCCGCCTACAATCGCGCTTAAACAAGGATGGCTTTTTGCAAGTAGTTTGCGACGAGGAACGCAGCCAATACCTTAACAAAGAAATAGCCCTGGATAAACTGGTGGATATATTAGTAAAGGCCCTGCATCAGCCCAAAAAGCGCAAAGCCAGCAAGCCTTCAAAAGCCTCAAAACTTGCCCGGTTAGACGATAAAAGGCGCGCAGCATTGAAGAAGATAAACCGAGGTAAAAGAGACTTTAATGATTGAAGCTCATAATTGGTTATTATCAGTAACCAATCAGCGAAATCAAACCAATCAATAAAAAATCAACGGTCAAAATAAACCAAAGTAAAAGAGCCCTTACCGCTTAAAATAAACGTAATCAGCGAAATCAAACCAATCAATAAAAAAATCAACGGTCAAAAACGGTACATGCCACTTACTGACCCCCACTGGTGGCCCGAATGTTTTTCCACCATCTCTTTATCTTCCCGTGTTTCAAATATCACCGAAAGGTCAAACACCCAATGTTTTTTTACAAACGAACCGCCAACCTGCTGGCTAAATACTACGGGGTTAGGTGTTAGTGTTACCTCTTCGTCGCCATGCGTTTTTTCAAACAGGCCGCCTTGTATGGTTGCATCATAAGCTACCAGGTTAAGCATTGGTTTATAATAAAAAAATAATTCGCTGTTGTGTAAAGGTTTTATGTTGGTGTTTTGGGTTACTGTGCTTGTTGTGCTGATAGAATTAAAAAGCTGATTAAACCTACCTAAACGGGCCGTAAACCCAAGCCCTGCGCCCGTTATGCCTGTGCCTGCATTAAGGTAACTGTTAAACAAAAGGTCGGCACTGGTGCCACGGGTTAAAAGGCGGTTGTATTCGGCGGCCAAATTTAACTGAACAGCATTTTGTATTTGGTACTCCCAACCCGTAGGGTGGTAAAAGCCGAATGTGTTGTGTATTAAATTTTGTATTTGCTCGGCATAAGCGTTGGGGCCAATAATGCCAGCACGTACCTGTAGTTTAAGGTTACTTTCGTTTTTGTAAAGCAAATTTAAGTTTGTGCCAATATAAAGATAGCCGGCAAAAGGCCTGTCGACAAATATGGCTGCCGGGATGGCTCCGGTTTGAGGGGTATAAATTTTTTGCCCTAGTTCAAAACCCAGTACCTTATTTTGCAATGATGAGCTATCGGCAACTTTTAGCGCATGGCGAAAGTAGCCAAAGTTACCCGCCGTATAATACCTGTCGGATCGTTGCGCCAAAAAGCCATCATTATCGCTTTGGATGCCAACCTCATTTTTATAAAAGTTGCTTTGTGCAAAAGTTGTGCTTAACAGCACAAAAGGAGATATAACCAGGAAAAGTATAAATTTCATCATTATAATTGGTGTACAAAAGTACAAAAGCCGGTTAATTATCCGGCTTTTGTATGGTTTTTGAAAAAAAAAATGATAAAACGGTGTTAATTTAAAACCGGCTTCAAATCTTCTTTTACGGTTAAATCTAAAGGGTCTTTCACCTGTTGTTTTAGCAGGGCCATGTCAATCACCTCGCGCATTTCTCTTACGTAGTAAAACTGGAGGTCTTTAATGTAATCTTCTTTGATCTCTAAAATGTCTTTTTCGTTTGCTTTGCACAGTATAATCTCTTTAATATTTGCACGTTTAGCAGCCAGTATTTTTTCTTTAATACCACCTACGGGTAAAACCTTCCCGCGTAAGGTAATTTCGCCGGTCATGGCCAGGTGCGATTTTACTTTGCGTTGCGTAAATGCCGAAGTTAAGGCCGTAAGCATAGTAATACCAGCCGAAGGCCCGTCTTTAGGTGTAGCGCCTGCCGGTACGTGTACATGCACATCCCATTGCTCAAATAACTTAGGGTCAATTTTAAAGTAGCTAGCATGTGCCCTTAAATAAGCCAAAGCAATAACTGCCGATTCCTTCATTACATCGCCCAAGCTACCTGTTAAGGTTAGTTTTCCTCTGCCGGGGCTTAGGCTTGCTTCAATAAATAAAATATCGCCGCCAACCTGTGTCCAGGCCAGGCCGGTTACTACGCCGGCAACTTCATTGTTTTCGTACTGATCTTTATCAAAAATAGGAGCCCCTAATATCCGCTCAACATCATCTTTGCTCACGGTTGGGTTATAAGCTTCTTCCATGGCAATGTTTTTGGCAATGCCACGTACTAACGAGCCAATTTTTTTCTCTAACGCCCTCACGCCCGATTCGCGCGTGTACTCTTCCACAACCTTTTCCAGTACATTGTTTTTCAAGGTAACGTCTTTCAGCTTTAAGCCGTGCGCTTCGCGTTGTTTGGGTACCAAGTGTTGTTTGGCTATTTCAATTTTTTCTTCAATGGTATAGCCGTTAACTTCAATAATCTCCATCCTATCAAGCAAGGCCGGCTGAATGTTGCTTAACGAGTTTGCTGTAGCGATAAACATTACGTTGGATAGGTCGAAATCCATCTCTACATAATGATCGTAAAAAGTGCTGTTTTGCTCAGGATCAAGCACTTCTAACAATGCCGACGATGGGTCGCCGCGGAAATCGTTACCAACTTTGTCTATCTCATCTAAAATGAATACCGGGTTTGCAGCGCCCGCCTTTTTAAGCGACGATATAATACGGCCCGGCATAGCGCCGATGTAAGTTTTACGGTGGCCGCGTATCTCAGCTTCATCGCGGATGCCGCCCAACGCCATACGCACATATTTGCGCCCCAAAGCTTTGGCGATAGATTTACCTAACGATGTTTTACCAACACCCGGAGGGCCAACCAAACATAATATTGGTGCCTTCATATCATGCTTTAACTTTAATACCGCAAGGTATTCTATAATGCGTTGTTTAACCTTATCAAGGCCAAAATGGTCTTTATCTAATACTTTTTGGGCGCGTTTTAAATCAAAGTTATCTTTGGTAAACTCGTTCCAGGGGAGGTCGAGCAGTAATTCAAGATAATTGATCTGTACCGAATAATCTGCCGCCGCAGGATTGGTACGGGCCAGTTTTTCGAGTTCTTTTTTAAAATGGTCGCCAACCTCTTTTGCCCATTTCTTTTTGGTTGCCCGCTTACGCAGATCCTCAATTTCCAGATCGGGAGAGTTACCGCCCAATTCTTCCTGAATGGTTTTTAATTGCTGGTTTAAAAAATAATCGCGTTGTTGCTTATCCAAATCGGTGCGTACCTTACTTTGTATCTGGTTTTTTAGTTCCAGCATTTGTATTTCAACGGTAAGGTGCTCCAAAATTACGCGGGCGCGGTCGCGCACGTTATTTATCTCCAACAATTTTTGCTTGGCACCCATATCAGCATTCATATTTGACGATATGAAGTTGATTAAAAACGTTGTGCTTTCAATATTGCGGATAGCAATGCCGGCCTCGCTTGGTATGTTTGGCGAAAGCTGAACAATGCTCATGGCCATATCTTTTATTGATGATATGGTAGCCTTAAACTCTTTATCTTCTTTTGATTTTGCTTCCTGGAAAGGTTGAACGGTGGCCTTTATATACGGCTCGCTCTGTATTTCTTCATTCAGCATAAAGCGTTTTTTGCCTTGCAAAATTACGGTGGTGTTACCATCGGGCATTTGCAGCATTTTTATTATTAGTGCTATAGTACCAACCTGGTTAAGCTGACTAAAAGTGGGGTCTTCAATACCCACATCTTGTTGCGCAACTACCCCAATCATGCGGTCGCCTTTGTTGGCATCGCGTATCAGTTTAATTGATTTATCGCGGCCAACGGTAATAGGTATTACAACACCCGGAAATAAAACTGTATTACGCAACGGCAATATTGGCAGTACCTCGGGCAGTTGCTCATTATTCATTTCTTCCTCATCTTCACTGGACATGAGGGGGAAAAACTCAGAATCTTCGTTTATAATTGGTAAGGTATTCTTAAAATCAAATGGATCAAAACTCATGGAGTGTCCTTTATAAATGTAAATAACGTCAAGTTGTCAGCCTGTTTTACAAAAACAGGTTAATATAAGCAGTTTTTAATTAATCAATGCTTAGTTGCCTTATGTTTCAAGAGCTATGCCAAGCTTTTCACAAAGGTGCAATTAAATTGTAATTAATTATTTATGGTGTTTGTATAATAAAATGTTACAATTGTAGTTTATAATATTAATCTCAAAATGTATTTTCGTTTCTAATGAAACTTTCAGTTATACTGTCTTTCCTAATTGTTGCTTCTGTTGAAGTTGTACAGGCACAAAATGCATACGTGAAACTTGGGCAGCAAGCGTTGATGGACGGCGACTTTAAGCAAGCTGTATCACACCTTGAAAAAGCTTGTGTGGTTGATTCTACCAATGCCAATGCGTTGTGGATGCTGGGCTATTCGTACTACCACAGCGAAAACTATAAAAAAGCAATTGCTACTTACTGCAAGGTTATCGAAATAAAACCAACTGATTGCTCTGCTTACTATTACCGCGCTATGGCTAAAAGCTATTACGCGCGCGATGTGCAAACCTCGGCTGCTGATAAAGAAAAAAACTTGCTGGGTGCTATTTTAGACCTCAGTAAAGCCATCAACATAAACCCCAACGATATTAAGTTTTACCAAAACAGGGGTATTTTTTACAGGGAATATGCAGCTTTTAAATTGCAGAAAGCCAATAAATTTTACGACCGTACCCGCGGCTTAAATTCATTAAAGGCCTCGGTTACCGATTTGGAAAAAGTACTGGCCGACAACCCCGACCGCAAAGATATCAGCACACAGCTTGATATGTCAAAACAACAACTAACCGTTGCCACGGCGGCGGTGCACAATTAAAAAATTTAATTTTATTTAAACCTCCCGGTTATTTGGTAATTATTTGCCCCAAGTATTTTAACCGATTGGCGTTTCTCTATCCGGTAAACCGAATCGGGATAATAGCTTAAATTATCAGTAGTTTGATAGAGTGAATTTTTGGTGAAATTAGTTATGGCAATTAATTTTATTTTGTGTGCCCGGTTTACAATAACAATACTGCGCGTGCGTAAATTGGTATCAATGGCGTTGTAAAATACCGAATCGGCCTTAACGGTAACCTTATAATCATTTCGCCAAGCCGGTTTATTAATGTCCGACTCGATGAATAAGCCCAGTTCCTGCTTCCAGTTTTTAATGGCTACCAGTTTTGTTTCGGCGTGGCTATTATAAATAACCGATTTATTAATGGTAGGATGCAGCTTATTGAGCCTCTCGGCTTCGGCCTTGAAATATGGTTCAAGGCCGAAGTACTGAGGCGTGGTTTGTTGCTCATCGGGCCTGCAGGCTACAAAAAACAGCAGGCAAAAACTAATTGCAAAAATTGGTTTTTGTTTACACCAATACATTTTCGCTCATTTCTTTGGGGATAGGTACGCCCAATAGTTTTAAAACAGTAGGGGCAATATCGCCAAGTTTACCGTCTTTAACCTCTTTATAATCTTTATCAATTAAAATGCAGGGTACAAGGTTGGTAGTATGTGCAGTGTTTGGAGTGCCATCATCGTTTATCATAAACTCGGCATTACCGTGGTCGGCAATAATAATAAACGAATAACCGTTTGCAATACCTGTTTCAACAACTTCTTTGGTACAGGCATCAACAGTTTCGGCAGCTTTAACAACGGCTTCAAAAACACCTGTATGGCCAACCATATCGGTATTGGCAAAGTTTAGGCAAATAAAATCGGCCCAGCGGCTTTTCAGTTCCGGCAAAATGGCATCGCGTATGCCTTCGGCACTCATTTCGGGTTGCAAATCATAAGTGGCAACTTTTGGCGATGGTATTAATAAACGTTTTTCGTTATCAAATTCCTTTTCGCGGCCACCAGAAAAGAAGAAAGTTACGTGCGGATATTTTTCTGTTTCGGCAATACGTATCTGGGTTTTGCCGGCGTTCTGCAAAGTTTCGCCCAGGGTATGTGTAAGGTCGTCTTTAGTAAAAATCACCTGTACCTTTTTAAAGGTTTCGTCGTAGGTGGTCATGGTAATATAATGCAAATCAAGCGGATGCATGTTTTGCTCCGGGAACGGTTTTTGCGTAAGTGCCTGGGTAATTTCGCGGCCACGGTCGGTACGGAAATTAAAGCATATCACCACATCGCCGTTTTTAATAACGGCAATTGGTTTACCTTCGTCATCGGTTTTTACTATCGGTAATATAAATTCGTCGCTAACCCCATCGGCGTATGATTGTGCTATCGATTTTAAAATATCATGTGTAGCAGCACCTTCGCCGTTCACCATCACATCATAAGCTTTTCTAACACGTTCCCAGCGGTTATCCCTATCCATGGCATAATACCTGCCAATGGCCGATGCCAGTTTAACATTGGTGTTTTGAATGTGGTTTTCCAGGTCGGTAATGTATTTGATACCACCATTGGGGTCGGTATCGCGGCCATCTAAAAACGCGTGGATGTAAACGTGCGGTAACTGATACCTGCCTGCAACATCGCATAAACCCTTTAAATGTTTAATATGTGAGTGTACGCCACCATCGGATACTAAACCAATAAAGTGAACGTCCTTGTTGTTTTCTTTAGCGTAATTAAAGGCTTGCTTAACAACCGGGTTCTCGTCAAACTCCTGCTCTTCAACGGCCTTGTGTATGCGGCCAAGTTCCTGGTAAACCACGCGGCCCGCGCCAAGGTTCATGTGGCCAACTTCGCTGTTGCCCATTTGCCCGGCAGGTAAACCTACCGATGTACCCGAAGCCTGAAGCTTTGAGTGTGGATAATGCTCCAGTAACGAATCAAAGTACGGAGTTTTAGCTGCTAAAATAGCATTCGATTTATCGTTTCGGCCATAACCCCATCCATCCAGGATAATTAAGGCAACTTTTTTATTTGAATTTTCCACGCCGCAAATATAATTGATTTGTTAATTTTTGTATATTTAAATAAGTTTAACAGCCGTTAATTTGTCAACTAATTTTATTGCCACTGCGGCAATTTTCAACCTGATATTATATTCTAATGAAATTATTTTGCTTTTTGTTTGTATTTTCATCGGTAATAGTCCAGCCCAAGTCTGCTGATCCGGTTGACCGCACCATGCTTTTACTAAAACAAAGCAACTGGACGGAATTATATAAAACTTTTGCACCAAGTATTGACCTTGCTATTTTAGACGTGAGCGATATTTACGCCAAAGACCAGGCCGAAACCATGCTGAATAATTTTTTTGGCAAAAATCAGCCTTTTACGGTAAAGCTGGTACATCAGGTAAACTCCAACGCTGATTTAAAGTTTGCTGTTTTTACCCTCAGCGGCAAAAGCGGCAGTTATAGAACATCAATATCCTTACGAAATAATAACGGCACCTTCCAAATCAACGAGTTACACATTGAGGCCGAAAAAATAAAATAGCTTGAAAGTATTTTTTTACTTTTGAGCCTCTAAATAAACTAAATTGGATATACCTGCAATCCGCAAATTTATTGCCGACTACCTAAATGAAGACGTTGGCGACGGCGACCATACCTCATTAGCCACTATACCGGCCGGTACCCAGGGTAAAGCAAAACTATTGGTTAAAGAAAACGGTATTTTAGCCGGTGTTGATATAGCCCTCCAGGTATTTGATGTGGTAGATAGCAACCTTATGGTTGACGTTTTTTTACACGATGGGGCAGCCATTAAAAAAGGCGATGTTGCCTTAAATGTAACCGGTAGCGTACACAGTATTTTAAAAGCCGAGCGGCTGGTACTTAATATAATGCAACGGATGTCGGCCATAGCAACGCAAACTCATAGCATTGTTGAGCTTATAAAAGGCACCGGTACCAAAATACTGGATACCCGCAAAACAACGCCGGGCTTTAGGTATTTTGAAAAACTTGCAGTTAAAATTGGTGGTGGCGTTAACCACAGGTTTGGCTTGTATGATATGGTGTTGATTAAAGATAACCACGTTGATTATTCGGGTGGAATTAGCAATGCCATCAACAATGCGAAGCAATATTTGTTAACAAACAACAAATGCCTGGATATTGAAATTGAAGTAAGAAATTTTGACGAACTTAACGAAGCCATAAAAACCGGTGGCGTGCTGCGTATTATGCTCGACAATTTTTCGACAACAGATTTAAAGAAGGCAGTTGAAATTATTGGCGACCAGTTTGAAACAGAAGCTTCGGGCGGTATAACTATTGATAATGTGCGTGCTTATGCCGAGTGTGGTGTAAATTATATTTCGATAGGAGCCTTAACGCATTCGGTTAAAAGTTTGGATTTGAGTTTGAAAGCTGTTAATGAATAAAAATAATATGAATAGTACACCCGCAATTAGTATCATTGTAGTGAGATGATTTCAATATACTCGATTTCAGCGCTCATACTGGCCTACTTATTTGGATCAATACCCACGGCTGTATGGATTGGGCAAGCTTTTTATAATGTTGACGTACGCGAGTACGGTAGCGGTAATGCCGGCGCAACCAATACTTTTAGGGTATTAGGCAAAAAAGCCGGCGTACCCGTAATGCTAATTGATATTTTAAAAGGGTGGACGGCTACCAACCTGGCTTATTTTATAGGCATATCAACAACCGGGGCGGTACACTCTAACGCTTTTGTTAATTATCAGTTAGCACTGGGCATAACGGCTGTTATGGGCCACCTGTTCCCTGTTTTTGCAGGGTTTAGGGGTGGTAAGGGTGTTGCAACCTTATTCGGGATGGTTTTGGCGGTTCACTTGCAAGCATCGCTGCTTTGTGTTTGCGTGTTTATTGCCGTGTTGTTAATTACAAAATACGTGTCGTTAAGTTCTATCGTGGCAAGCTTTACCTATTTAATTGGGGTAACGTTTATCTTTCCCACTTATAAAACTTCGGTTATCATTTATGGGATGTGTATTTGCGTGCTCATTATGGTTACCCATCAAAAAAACATAGAACGTTTGCTAAAAGGGAAAGAATCGAAAGTTAATTTGTTTAAGCGTAAGGCAACCTAAAGTAAACTACTGTTAAGTTAATAGTATTAAGTCATGAGTCGAAAGTTAGATTTGATTATTTTTTGACTTAGAACTTAAGACTTGTGGCTAAAGACTATCCGTCATCACACGATTAACAGACACTACATCTCTTAAAATTAAGGCTCAAATCATTCGGACTCGGGGCATACACTAATCAGTTATTATGGCGAAAATTAAATTCCTTACGGCGCAATGGAAAAGCCTGTTAATGCTCAATTATGAGGTTAACCCCGAAATACTAAAGCCCTATTTGCCCTCAGCCACCGTGCTCGACCTTTGGGAAGGTAAAGCTTTAGTAAGTATGGTTGGGTTTTTATTTAAAAACACCCGCGTTTTAGGCGTTAAGTGGCCATTCCATATTAACTTTGAAGAAGTTAACCTGCGTTTTTACGTTAAATATTTTGATGGCAAGGAGTGGAAGCGCGGAGCTGTATTTATTAGCGAGCTGGTGCCTAAACCAGTAATAAGCGTTATTGCCAACACATTGTATAACGAGCCTTACCGTGCTTTACCAATGCGCCACAGCATTAACACGGTTGATATTGAACACACTGAATATAATTACGAGTGGAAATTAAAAGGCAAATGGAATAAACTGGGCGCGGTTATCAACAATATCAAATTGCCAATTAAACCCGGTAGTGCCGAAGAGTTTATATTTGAGCATTATTGGGGCTATAACAAACTGCGCAATGGTGATACGTTGGAGTACGCGGTAGAGCATGTTTCGTGGCAAATAAATGAGGTTAAGAGTGCCGTTTTTGATGCCGATATTGCGGAACTATACGGCGAAGCCTTCTTACCTTATCTAAGCGTTAAACCTTATTCGGCTTTTTTTGCCGATGGGTCGGATGTAGCGGTTCGGGTTGCGGGTAAGGTTAGTGCTGACCCAGTACCTGCAAAATAGCTTTTGCCTTCAACAAACATTCCTCATACTCATATTCAGCATCCGCATTATGCGTTATCGCGCTGCCAACTTCAAACGATAGGTATTGGTTTGCCAAATTATAAAGTATCGTCCGTATTACCACATTAAAATCAAAATCCCCATCGGGGCTAAAGTAACCTATCGCGCCCGAATATAGGCCGCGTTTGGTACGTTCGTAATTTTCCATCAGTTGCATGGCACTAAACTTGGGTGCGCCCGTCATACTCCCCATCGGGAAGGTGTTTTTGATAACTTGCACGTCGCTCAATGCTTCATCCTTTTGGCAAACTACGGTTGATATCATTTGATGCACTTGTTTAAAAGTGTAAATACCAAACAGCTCGTCAACCTTAACGGTGCCCGGCTTTGCCGACCGGGTTAAATCGTTACGTACCAAGTCAACTATCATTACGTTTTCCTGCTGCTCTTTGGGGTGCTCCTTTAGGCTTTGTTTTAGCACTTCGTCTTCAATTTTATTGCTGCTGCGTTTGGCCGTTCCTTTTATGGGTTGCGATATAAGTTTATCGTTACGCTTGGCTAAAAATCTTTCGGGCGATGCTGAGATAATATATTTATCGTAAAGTTTAAAATAGCAGCCAAAAGGCGCTGGCGAAATTTTATTGAGGTGGTTAAACAAGGCTAAAGGCTCAAGTGTCACCTCTTCGGCATAAAATTCCTGACAAAAGTTTGTTTCGTAAATATCGCCACGGATGATATGCTGTTGGATAGTTTTAACAGTTTCTATATACTCATCCCGGCTAAAACGCGATTGCAGCTTTAAGTTAATTTCGGCAATATCGTAGCTAATTATTTGCCCGTTTATTACATTAAGTATGTATTGG
This sequence comes from Mucilaginibacter gracilis, assembly GCF_003633615.1. Classification (NCBI taxonomy): domain Bacteria; kingdom Pseudomonadati; phylum Bacteroidota; class Sphingobacteriia; order Sphingobacteriales; family Sphingobacteriaceae; genus Mucilaginibacter; species Mucilaginibacter gracilis. Next base: position 3,159,967 of record NZ_RBKU01000001.1, read on the forward strand.
TCGTCAGAAACGACTTCGATCTCATCCCCCCGCACAATTATAATATGCTGTGGGACAAAAAAATACAAGCCAGGGAATAGTATTTTATCGGTATTAGCCGAACTCAAATTTTCGATCTCATTTTTCAGATCATAAGTTAAAGCACCCAAAACCCAGTCCTTATGCTTTTCGCGAAAAGCATCTAATTGCTCAAAGGCACTTCCCTCATCGCACTTTAACTCGTGCTTTGCACCAGCCGCTATCAGGATTTCAAATTTGGAGTATCTATCAGTAAAATTATTGGAATTAAGACATATTGCAACATCAAAACCATTGGCCCATTGCAATGCTTTTTGCTTAAACAGGTTTATATCGGTTTGATGTTTTAAAGTCATTGCTAAATTTGCTACAATCAAAAAAGGCCGAAATTTCGGCCTTTTACTATTCTTTTAAAGCCCTCTCCTTTGGGGAGGGTTGGGTGGGGCTAATGCAATTCCAAAGTCTGCACCCTATCCGGCCCAACCGATAAATATTGAATTGGCACTTCCAGTTCTTGTTCTAAAAAGTCAATGTAGTTCTTCAGCTTTTCGGGTATCTGGTTCAGTTCGGTAATGCCGGTAATGTCTTCGTGCCAGCCATCAATTTCCTTAAATACCGGCTCGGGATGTATGGTGCAAATATCGTAGGGCATGTAATCAATAGTTTCGCCCTGGTAGTTGTAGTGCGTGCAGGCATATATTTTATCAAAACCGCTCAAAACATCGGCCTTTGTCATTACCATTTGGGTAACGCCGTTAAGCATAATGGCATATTTTAGTGCAGGCAAATCTATCCAGCCAGTGCGGCGCGGGCGGCCTGTTGTTGCCCCAAACTCGTGGCCTATACGGCGCAATTCTTCGCCAACCTCGTTATCCAGTTCGGTAGGGAAGGGGCCGCCGCCAACACGTGTGCAATAAGCCTTAAAAATACCTATTACCTCGCCAATTTGTTGCGGGGCAATACCTAAACCGGTACAAGCACCGGCAGTAGTTGTGTTTGATGATGTTACAAAAGGGTATGAGCCAAAATCAATATCAAGCATGGTGCCCTGGGCGCCTTCGGCTAATACCTTTTTACCTTGCTTAATATAACCGTTAACCAAATGTTCCGAATCAACCAGCGGGAATTTTTTAATTAACTCAACGGCTTCAAAAAACAAAGCTTCACGTTCGCTAAAATCGGCAACCTCACCGTATAAAGCTTGCAGCATTGAGGTATGTTTATCGGTTAGCTTTTGGTAGCGCTCTTTAAAATCGGGCAATAAAATATCGCCAATGCGTAAACCATTGCGGCCGGTTTTATCCATATAGGTTGGGCCTATGCCTTTTAGGGTTGAACCAATTTTGCCTTCGCCCATTTTCTTTTCGGATGCAGCATCCAGCAACTGGTGGGTTGGCAATATCAGGTGCGCCTTTTTGGCAATCATCAAGTTGTTTTTAGCCAGCAAATCATGACCGGCATCCTTCAACTTGTCAATTTCACGTTTTAGCGTGATCGGATCAATCACAACACCGTTTCCAATTAAGTTTTGAGTGTTGTTAAAAAATATACCCGAAGGGATGGTATTCAGTACAAACTTCTTTCCGTCAAATTCCAGAGTGTGCCCTGCATTTGGCCCGCCTTGAAAACGGGCTATCAGGTCGTAATCGGCACTTAAAACGTCCACAATTTTTCCCTTACCTTCGTCGCCCCATTGAAGGCCCAATAATACGTCAACAGCCATTATATGATTATTCTTTGTTTATATTAATTGTTAAGTAATGATGACATCTTCAACACATTGAAGCTGTGCAAAGGTATCATCATTAACCAAACTGCATATGCAAAATTTAAAAAGATTTAAACAGGAACCGGATTATTTGTGGTTCAAATCAATTCCTCCTATCGCAAACACCCTCTTTTAATTTAGCGCAATTGCCATAAAGGTTTAATGAGTGGTGCTTAATTTCAAATTTAAGTAATTCGCCCATCATGGATTGTATTTGCTGAATGCGCGGGTCGCAAAATTCAACTACTTTACCGCAATCGATACAAATAATATGGTCGTGCTGCTTGTATCCGTATGATTTTTCGAACTGGGCCATGTTTTTACCAAACTGGTGTTTGGTAACCAAATCGCACGAAACCAGTAACTCCAGTGTATTATACACCGTTGCCCGGCTAACGCGGTATTTTTTGTTTTTCATGTGGATGTATAACGATTCCACATCAAAATGATCGCTGCGTGAGTATATCTCTTCGAGTATGGCAAAACGCTCGGGAGTTTTTCTGAGACTTTTGTTTTCGAGATAGGCTTCGAAAATCTTCTTAACCATCGCTATGGTTTCCTGTACAGCCATTGATTATTAATTACAATTCAAAGTTAACTATTTTACTTGAATTTGGAGAGTGTTCATAGTTGATGGATCATAGTTGATAGATCATGGGTCATAGTTTATTGTGTTGATAGTTGGCACTGAATTGAAAAATCAAAATTTACTACGAACCATAATCTATGAACCATTAACCATGATCTACGATGCTTTCTCCACAGCCGAATCAAACCTGGTTACCGATGTGATGCCTTTAACCGTGTTTAGTTTTTTAATTAAATTATCTAAATGGTTAGTATCATTAACATAAACCATTATTGATCCCTCAAAAATGCCATTATCGCTATCAACAGTTATCGACCGGATATTTACCTTAAAATCATTTGATATTACTGTAGTTAGCTTATTTATCAGGCCAACATCATCAATGCCGGTAATGCGCAGGCCGGTTAAAAAGGCAAGTTCTTGCTGGTTTGTCCAGCGGGCCTTTACAATTCGGTACCCATAATTACTCATTAGCTTGGTTGCATTTGGGCAACTGGTGCGGTGTATTTTAATGCCCTCGCTTACGGTAATAAAGCCAAACACGTCGTCGCCAGGTATGGGGTTGCAGCAGTTAGATAGCTTGTAATCTATCTTTTGCAGGTCTTCGCCGATGAGCAAAATGTCGCTGTCTTTAGCCTTAATGCTGCGCAGCATACTTTGCACCTGCTCGGTTTCAATTTTTTCCGGCGATTTAATCTCAATTATCTTTTCCGAAGCCACAAACTCCTTTAAATCCTTCATATCAATGAGGCCCTTTGCCACATTGTAAAACAAATCCTGGGTTGATGTTAGTTTGAAAAAGTAACTCAGCTTGTAAATATTATCGGAGTTGTAAGTTATTTTAAGCGATTTGAGTTTACGCTCCAATATTTCCTTACCATCTTCGGCAATTTTGCGCTTTTCTTCTTTTAATGCCGATTTTATTTTGGCCTTTGCTTTGGCCGTAACCACAATATTCAGCCAGTCTTCTTTAGGCACCTGCTTGCCCGATGTGATAACTTCCACCTGGTCGCCGTTTTGCAGCTTGTGGCCAAGCGGTACCAATTTGTGGTTCACTTTGGCACCAATACAACTTGCACCCACGTCGGAGTGTATTTCGAAGGCAAAATCAAGCGCGGTAGCGTTTGATGGTAGTTGAATGAGGGCACCTTTTGGGGTGAAAATAAAAATCTCGTCGCTAAACAAGTTCATTTTAAAATCATCCAAAAAGTCAAGCGCGTTCGAGTCTGGGTTTTTAAGCAGGTCGCGTACTTTTTGTACCCATTGGTCAAGGCCGCTGTCTGTTGATGATTCTTTGTATTTCCAATGTGCGGCAAAACCCTTTTCGGCAATTTCGTTCATGCGTTTGGTGCGTATCTGCACTTCAACCCATTGGCCGCGCGGCCCCATTACCGTGGTATGTAACGATTCGTATCCGTTTGCTTTTGGCGACGAGATCCAGTCGCGCAAGCGATCAGGATTTGGCCTGTATAAATCAGTAATAATAGAGTAAGCCTTCCAGCAGTCTGATTTTTCGTGCTCGGCAGCACTATCCAAAATAATACGGATGGCAAATAAATCGTAAACCTCCTCAAAAGGTATCGACTTTTTTTTCATCTTATTCCAAATGGAATGTATTGATTTTGGCCTGCCCAAAATATCGCCGTGAATATCCTGCGCTGTTAGGCTTTTTTGAACCGGCTGTATAAAATCATGTATAAATTTTTCGCGCTCGGCCTTTTTTTCGTTTAGTTTCGATTTAATGAACTGGTATGTTTCTCTCTCGGTATACTTCATCGAAAGGTCTTCCAGTTCTGACTTTATGGCATATAAACCTAACCGGTGTGCCAACGGAGCATAGAGATATACCGTTTCCGACGATAATTTTAGCTGCTTATCTCGCGGCATAAACTCCATCGTGCGCATATTATGCAACCTATCGGCCAGTTTAATTAAAATAACCCTAACATCATCGGCCAGGGTAAGCAGCATTTTACGGAAGTTTTCGGCCTGCAGCGAGCTGTTGGTATCAAACACGCCCGATATTTTGGTGAGCCCGTCGATAATTTTGGCTACTTTTTTACCAAAATCGCGCTCAATATCCTCCAACGTAACGTTAGTATCTTCAACAACATCGTGCAGTAAAGCGCAAACTATTGATGTTGTACCCAGGCCAATTTCTTCGGCGGCTATTTGCGCTACCGCAATGGGGTGGTATATGTAAGGCTCGCCACTTTTGCGGCGCATGTTTTGGTGGCTTTCCAAAGCCATGTCAAACGCCTTACGTATCAGGCCTTTATCGCCTTTTTGCATGGTTGGTTTGCAAGCACGCAACAAAGCACGGTATCTTTTTAGTATCTCGTTCTTCTCGGCTTCCAGGTCAATTACTAAGTCTTTCATTCGTTGTTTTTATCTTCGAGTTGATTAGTTAAGTGGTTGATTAAGTTGATTGTGTGAAGCAGCTTACACTACTCTCTTATTCAACCACTCACTCACTCAGCTTAATCTACCTAACACTATTTTTGAATTGATTGAGTTAACCGGTTGATTGGTGAAGCAGTTAGTACTAACTACTCGCTCATTCAACCTAATCAACTATTCGCAACCTTTTTACAAACCTGTAATTTAATTGCAACAAACTATTAATTATAGCTTTAATATAATAAACTCAAAAAAATAGCATTAATTTTGTACAAGTAAAAATATGAAATTAATTGGGTATTTATTAGTGTTTTGCTTCTGCTTTGGTACTGCCAGTGCCCAGCAGGGTTTGCCTCCTAAACCTAAATTAGGCAAAAACGATACCATAAGGGTTGCATCTGCCATTGTTGACAATGAGTACATACCCTGGATTATGACACCCGACGCTCAAATTAGAGACGTTAGAACTTTTAAAACCCCGCTAGACAGAACAAACTTTTACCGCCTGCGTTATAACGTACTTAAAGTGGAACCCTATGCTATATATGCAGGTAACAGATATCGCCAGTTAGAACGGGACCTGGCAACAACTGCCGATAAGGGCAAACAAAAAGAAATGGTTAAAACCTGTGAAAAAGAAATTAAAGATTTATTTAACCACGAGATAAAAAATATGAGCATTACCCAGGGCGAAATACTGATTAAACTGGTTAACCGTGAAAGCGGTAACACCAGTTACGAATTGGTTAAAGAGTTAAAGGGTGGTTTAAATGCTTTTATGTTTCAGTCGTTAGCTCGTATATTTGGGCACAACCTGAAACAAACTTACGATCCGCAGGAAGAAAACGATATCGAAGCGATATTAAATTCGGCGGGTTACCAATATCATAGAAACTAAATGGCCGAGAAAAATATTTACCAGTTTGATGTTGAAAAGTTAAACGGGGATGTGGTTAACTTATCAGCGTATAAGGATAAGGTTTTGTTAATAGTAAATACCGCATCCGAGTGCGGGTTTACTCCACAGCTAACAGATTTAGAAGAGCTCCGCAAGGAAATGGATGGTAAGGATTTTGAAATACTGGCTTTCCCGTCCAACGATTTTGGCGGGCAGGAACCCCTGGAAGGCCAATCCATCGAAGCTTTTTGCGAGATTAACCACCATACCCATTACTCTGTTTTTAACAAGTTAAGAGTTAGGGGAGAGTATGCACATCCGCTATTCAAATTTTTGGCAGATAAAAAAGAAAATGGCCATGTAAGCGCAAAACCCAAGTGGAACTTTCACAAATACCTCATCAACAAAAAAGGCGAGGTGGTAGACTTTTTTTATCCCTTCACTAAGCCCAATACTGCTAAAGTAAAAAAGCGTATTGAGCGTTTACTTTCTTCTGATAAATAAGATGCAAAAATTAGATATTCTTGTTATAGCTGTTCACCCGGATGATGCCGAATTAGGTTGCTCGGGCACTTTACTAAAGCACGTTGCCCTTGGCCATAAAGTAGGGATGGTTGATTTAACCCAGGGCGAATTGGGTTCCCGCGGCTCGGCCGAGATACGTTTGCAGGAAGCTACTCAAGCCGCCGAGATACTCGGATTATCGGCCCGCGAAAACTTACAACTTGCAGACGGGTTTTTTAAAAACGACAAAGAACACCAACTAAAAGTAATAGCCGCTATACGTAAGTACCAGCCGGATATTGTAATTACCAATGCCTATTATGACAGGCATCCCGATCATGGGCGTGCCTGCGAATTGGTTACCGACTCTGTTTTTTTATCGGGCTTACGCAAGATAGAAACTTATGAAGATGGCCAACTGCAAAAAGAATGGCGGCCAAATTTGTTATTGCACTTTATTCAAGACCAATACATTAAACCCGACTTTATAGTTGATATTACTGCGCATTGGGATAAAAAAATTGAATGCATCCGGGCTTACGGATCGCAGTTTTATAACCCCGAGTGGAAAGAAGAGCATCAAACCTATATATCCGGTCAAGATTTTTATCCCATTGTTGAGGGTCGCGCCCGCGAATTTGGTAAAGTTATTGGAGCCAGGTTTGGCGAAGGATTTTTATCAAAGCGAATTTTGGGTGTTGATAATTTAATGAACCTGCGATAAAAGTAATGATTGAAGGATTGATTGAAGGATTGAATGTTTAAGATATTAATTCAGTCAATCATTAACGTTAGACCAGTGATTGAAGGATTGATTGACATAAGTATTGAATATTTAAGTTATTCAATCACTCAATAATTCAATCCATCAATCATTGGCCTCCGCATGCTATTGTGTAATTTGTTTTTACCTATCTTACCGTATGAAATATATTGTTTTGCCTTTACTTATTTGCGTAGCCGTTGCAGCACATGCGCAACGTAAATTTAATCCGGTTTTAAAGCGGCAGTTAGATAGCGTATTGGTATTAGATCAAAAATATAGAGAATTGCTTACTGATTTGTGGAACCCTGCTATGGCAGATAAAATAGCTAAACAATACGGTTCGACACCTGCTAAGTTAACCAATAAGTTTTGGGCATTGCAAAATCACATTGATTCGGCCAATCAGGTATTTTTAGGGTCAGTTATCGCCAAATATGGTTATCCCGGAACCAGGCTTGTAGGTAAAGAAACCGACGAGGCAGCCTGGAGTATAATTCAGCATTCGCCTGATATTGCGAAGTATATACCCATCATTAAACGGGCTGCCGAAACTCACCAATTACCCTTTGATAAGTATGCAATGATGTACGACCGCTATTTGCTTAACCAAAACAAGGAGCAAGTTTATGGCACACAGTGCATGACGGTAGAACTTAATAACGGTAAAAAAGAGCCCTGCGTTTGGCCAATACAGGACGCCGAGCATGTAAACGAGCGACGTAAAAAAGCGGGCTTTACTACCACTGTTGAACAAAATGCCCTTAGATTGGGCGTAACCTACCGGGTTGTAACCATGAGCGAAATGAAAACACGGGTATTTAAACCATAAGCTGTATTAACGGCAGGTTTAAAGAAGTTGGGTCGACAAGGATATACTAATTGCTTGTTAGGCACTTTGATGGGGCTGTATCCGTAAGTAATAGCGGTTTGCTTGTTAAATTTATTCGTGATGAAAACCTGAATAGGGGTGGGAACATAAAAAATATAAAACACCTTTTCAATTTAGCCGTTTATAGGTTAACCAAACCTAGTTTATGGCAAATATATTTTCTAAGGCCCGTGGGCTTTTCCACCTGTTCCAATCAATTGATATTAATCAAATAAGTACCCTTGCATCTAAAATAGACCTGGGCGAAGTTATGGCAGCCGTTGGTAAGCTTGATGATAACCAACTCAACAGCGTTGTTAAAATGCTGAAGAGCGGCGGTAGTCATCATCAAAAAGAATTACCTGCCATAGAAGGCGATTTTTATCACCTCGGCCATGCCCTAACTGATGAGGAACGGGCTTTGCAACTCAAGGTACGCGCCTTTATGGAAGCCGAAATTAAACCCATAGCCAACGAATATTGGTTAAAGGCCGAGTTTCCGTTTCAAATAATACCCAAGCTTGCCCAACTTAATATTTGCGGTTTAACCTACCAGGGTTATGGCTGCCCCAATAAAACGTTTTTAATGGAAGGTATACTGGCTATGGAAATGGCCCGTGTTGATACGTCTATCTCCACGTTTTTCGGCGTGCAAAGCGGCTTATGTATGGGTTCTATCTACCTATGCGGATCTGAAGAGCAAAAGCAGGAATGGTTGCCGCAATTACAGCAATTTAAAGCCATTGGTGCCTTTGGCTTAACCGAGCCCGAAGTTGGATCGGCTGCTGCCGGAGGTTTAACCACAACCGCTAAAAGAAACGGAGACACCTGGGTGCTAAACGGACAAAAGAAATGGATAGGCAATGCCACCTTTGCTGATGTTACCGTAATTTGGGCGCGCGACCTGGACGATAACCAGGTTAAGGGTTTTTTAGTGCGCAAGGGTAACCCCGGTTTTAGTGTAGAAAAAATACAGGACAAAATGGCCCTGCGTATTGTGCAAAACGGCTTGATTACTTTAAACAATTGTGTGGTGCAAGAGGCCGACAGGATGCAAAACGCCAACTCGTTTAAAGATACTGCTAAGGTTTTACAGATGACCAGGGCCGGTGTGGCGTGGCAGGCCGTAGGCTGTGCCCGCGGTGCCTACGAAAGCGCGCTTGATTATACCCGCAAGCGGAAACAGTTTGGTAAACCCATAGCATCATTCCAGCTTATTCAAAACCATTTGGTTGAGATGTTATCAAATCTTACTGCTATGCAAACCCTCTGTTTCAGGCTATCGCAGTTACAGGATGAAGGAAAGCTGAAAGACGAGCATGCCTCGCTCGCTAAGGTGTTTTGCTCGTTACGCACCCGCGATGTGGTTAGCCACGCACGCGAAGTAATGGGTGGCAACGGTATTTTGTTGGAATATAACGTAGCGCGCTTTGTTGCCGACGCTGAAGCTATATACTCTTACGAGGGTACCAAAGAAATTAATTCACTGATTGTGGGCCGCGCGATAACTGGTTTTAGCGCTTTTGTTTAGTGAGTGTTTTTAAGTCAAACTTTCAGCCTGTCCCGAACTGAAGAGTAAAGACTCCTGACTGAGGAATAAAAAAGAAGCCGGTATTGGGCGATACCGGCTTCTGTATTTGTTTAGTATTTTACGTAATCAAAACGATTATTCTCGTTGTTTCTTTCGCGTTTTAACTTATGCTCGTTAGAAAGCTTAAGTAGGATGCCCGATAATTCGGAGGTTTTAAAGTCCGAATCAAATTGTTCTTTGCAATAATTTGCAATACCGGCAATTGATCTGGGGACATCAAAAAAGTCGGTATGAATTATTTGGTTCAAAATTTTAGTGGCGCCGGGCTTTTTGCGGCCTCTAATTCTGCTGTCGGCTCCATCATCTTCTGATGAGCTGCTGATGAACTTCCTGTTACGGCGTTCTTGTAATTTAGACAAATCACCTTCGGTGTCATGTCTTTCCCCATCCATAATGCTGTCCAATAAGCGGTCAATAATTTTAACCTGGACCGCTTCTGAACGGAATGCGTTTACGACTTCGGAGATTTCTAGTAGCTGTTTTCTTAATTTTTCAGTGTGTTTGCTCATGGTGCATTTTTTTTCTAATTCATTGTGTATTAAGTTTGTGTGTACTTACTTTAAACTGCTCGTACTATTTGTACATATATAACCAGGGGTATAATTATATATTTAAGCAATTATACTACTAAACAACGTGTAAAAACATAAAAAGTATATATTATAATAAAAAAAGTATAGATAATGCTGTTACAATTTTGTTACAATCAAAAAAAAATACAATACTAGCTATAATAAGAGTTTCTCTATTATTGTCATTCCTATATCAATGTGTTGTTTGGTCATGATAAGGGCCGGTCTAAACCTAATTGTATTGGTACCACAGCCTAAAAACATCACATTATGCAACAGTCCGTTCTGTATAAATTTATCCCGGGTTTCTCTATCCGGAAAGTCAAATGCGGTGAGCAACCCGCGTCCACGCACGTTGCGTATCATATCATTTTTAAGCGAAAGTTTTTTTAGTTCTTCCTGTAAAAAATCACCGGTGCGCTGTGCATTGGCGCAAAGTTCATCTTCGGTAATAATTTCAAGTATCCGGGTGGCCCTAATCATATCAACCAAATTGCCGCCCCAGGTTGAGTTAATGCGCGATGGTACGTTAAACACATTGTTTTCAACCTCATCAACCCTTTTGCTTGCCAATATGCCACAAACCTGCATTTTTTTGCCGAAGGCCAAAATATCGGGGCGGGCATTTTCGCCAAAATGCTCGTGGCACCAAAATTTACCGGTAAGGCCAACGCCCGTTTGTATCTCGTCGTAAATTAGCATCGCTTCGTTTTCGTTGGCAAGTATACGTAACTGCTCCAAAAACTCTTTACGGATGTGGTTATCTCCTCCTTCGGATTGTATAGGCTCTATTATTATTGCGCAAACATCGTCCTTAAAATCAGCGAAGGCTTGTTTAATCTGCCCGATAGAGTGTGCCTCCCTGCGTAGCAAATCTTGATGCCCATCGTCTGTATAAGGGAAATTCATGATTGGGGTTGATACTCTGGGCCAGTCAAATTGCGCATACCAACGCGTTTTTTCGGGCGAGGTATTGGTAAGGCTCATGGTATAACCTGTCCGGCCATGAAAAGCATGGTCAAAATGTATTACTTTAAAGCCTTTGGCCACAGTGTAACCCCTGGCAAAGTTTTTTTGTACCTTCCAGTCCATAGCTACTTTAAGGGCATTCTCAATGGCAAGGCCGCCTCCCGATATAAAAAAAGCATGCGGCAGATAGCTGGGGATGCCAACCTTGTCGAAAACTTTTACAAATTGAGCATACTGCTGGGTATAAATATCAGAGTTTGACGGGTTGGTTAAAGCAGCCAGCATCAGGTTTTTTTTAAACGATTCGTCGTTAACCATTTTTGGGTGGTTATACCCCAGGGGTACTGATGCAAAGCAGGTAAAAAAATCAAGCAGGGTGCGGTTGTGCTTTGAATCGAAAATATGTACGCCCTGGCTTTTTTCCATATCAAAAGTGAGGTCGAAACCATCAGCGAGGATATGCTTTTCTAATACGGATTGGACATCGGCAGGCGAAACTGATAGGTTGTACATAGCAGTATGGGTTTATCCAAATTTACTAAAAACCCTCAAATTTTACAAATTAGGCCACTTTTGAACTGCTTGTGTATAAAAACCAACTTTAAATTGTTTAAAGTTGGTTTTTGAACCGATGTGGTAAACAGTTAATGAGTGATGAGTAACAAAACCGGCAATGGGGCTTGGCTATATGGAGTGTTTAAATCAAAATTTATCTGTCATGCCTAATAAACCCAATACTCCGCCGGTATGGATGGCCAAAATAGATTCGCCGGGTTTAAAGTATCCGGCACTGGCCAAATCAAAAATACAATGCAGCATTTTGCCCGTGTAAACCGGTTCTATCATAATCCCGGTAGCTGCTACAAACTGCTTGATGAAAGCAATTAATTGTGGTGTTGTTTTGGCATAGCCGCCAAAGTGGTGCTGGGTATGTAAGTGATAGGGAATAGGAGCTAGCAGATATTTATCAATTTCGGCTTCCATAAAGCCACCATTCTTAAAAACCGGTACAGCATGAAATTGAGTAGCCATGCCGCTGGCGCTAATCCCGTTTATAATACCTGCTGCGGTAGTCCCGGTTCCGCAGGCACAAAAAATATGGTTGTAAGTTTGAGGCAGTTCTGCAAGCAATTCGCTGCAACCCAAAGCAGCTTCGGGCGATGCACCGCCTTCGTCAATAAAAAAAGCGTCGGCATTGTTGCCAAAATAGTTATTAAATAAGCCGCGCTTGTCGCGATAGCTTTCCCTATCGGTAAATATGAGTTGCATACCATGTAAGCGGCATAAAAACAGGTGGGTATTGCTAACCTCCTCGCCACGCACAAAACCTGTAGCCTGGAAGCCAAATGCTGCTGCCGCAGCGGCAGTTGCCAGTAAATGGTTAGAATATGCACCTCCAAACGTTACCAGATGATTTTTTTGCAGGCTACGCGCCTTGTTCAACGGGTATTTAAGCTTGCGCCATTTATTGCCCGATATGAGGGGATGTATTAAATCATCTCGCTTGATGAAAACATTTAAGCCCTGCTCAGTAAAAACCCGGTTATGGATTTGCTGAACAGGGCTATAAATTTGAAGATTTATCAATGATAAGCCATTTAAAAACCAAGACCTATACCTGCGTTAAACGATTGATACTGGGCGAAGCTGTACGACCCATACAATTTAAAAAACGACAGGCTCATTTGGAAACCAATATCGGCGCGGCCACCACCTGCGCTTACTGTAGAACCGCTAATATTTATCGGGTCGGCATAAGAAGTATAAACCGGTTTGCCGGTGATGGTTGCACCTGTAACAAAAGGATAGTTACCTTTTAAACCAACATTGGTTGTGCTTGATAAATAGCCAAGGGCTACAAACGGCGTAAAAAATAAAAGTTTTTTTGAAAATATAACCTGGGTGTTCCAACCCGCAAAACTACCGTCCAAAAGTTGGTTGGTAAAATCCTGGCTACCGATTACCGTACTGCCTGCATCTGGCTTTACATCTAAAGGTAGTTTATAATTTAAATGTGTGTAACCTACGGCAATAGCAAGGTTAAACGGTATAATATTGCTTGCTGTGCCAAAATCCTGAGCTATATCATGTTTAAAGCCCACACCAAACATACCAACCGAGCCTATTTTTTTGCTAATCTGGAAATCGGGTATTACGCGTAGTATTAAATCGGTGTTTTTGATTAAGCCAATGGTAAGTTGCACCTGTGGTGCCGGTATAATTGATACCACACCTGCTGGCAATGGCAACGAAACAGAACCTCCCGTAACCGGAGTAGGATCGGTGTATTTTATTGATGGGCCTGCAGTGGTACTTCCTCCAAAAGTAGGCTCTATAGAGCCGTTAGGGAAAGAAAACCGGCTTGATAAACCTATTTTACTAACATCATAAGTTTTGTCGGACTGGGGCACAATGCTTCCGGTAGCACTTACTCTTATAGCAAACCGTAAAAATTTTTGTGTTTTCGCCGTGTTTGCCCAGCCGCCATTTAAGCCATTGCCAAAGCCCTTAAATAGTGGTGCTGCGTAGGTGTTAAGTAATTTGTTCACATCGTCTGGACTGCCTTTAAATAAGGCTGATATTCCGTCGCTTTGGGCACTGGCCCGCATGGTTGCGAAACTTGCAAAAAAAACGATAATTATCGCTTTTTTAATTAATTGGGGTTTTAAATTCATTCGTATAAGGTTTGAAATTATGATTTTAAAAATACATTTATTTTATTAAAGTAGCTGGCCTTGTAAAAATAAGTATTTTTGCAAAGATGAACCACGAGGCCGAACTATTTGAACAGGAAGAACAAGACTTATACGAACATCTGCGCATAATAGTTGACAAAGGGCAAAGTTTATTACGCATTGATAAATTTTTAATGCACCGGGTTGAAAACGCATCGCGTAACCGGATACAAAATGCTATTGAGCTGGGTAATGTGCTGGTTAACGACAAGGCAACAAAATCAAACTATAAGGTAAAACCGCTTGATGTAATTTCGGTAGTGCTGCCGCACCCGCCGCGCGATACCGAAGTTTATCCCGAAAATTTACCTATCGAAATTGTTTACGAAGATAACGATGTGCTTATAGTTAATAAGGCCGCCGGTATGGTGGTACACCCCGGCTATAACAATTATACGGGCACACTGGTTAATGCGTTGGTTTATCATTTTGACCAATTGCCTACTTTGCCCGGTAACGACGGGCGCCCAGGCTTGGTACACCGCATTGATAAGGATACATCGGGCTTATTGCTGATTAGTAAAAACGAACGCGCCATGACCTGGCTTGCACGCCAGTTTTATGAGCATACCATTACCCGCAAATACATTGCTCTGGCCTGGGGCGATATTGATGCCGATGGAACCATAACCGGCTATATTGGCCGAAGTGTTAAAGACAGGCGGGTAATGAGTATTTACGATGACCCTGAAAAGGGGAAATGGTGTGTTACGCACTATAAAGTTTTAAAGCGCCTAAATTATGTTACGCTGATAGAGTGCCAGTTAGAAACCGGCCGCACACACCAGATACGCGCCCACATGAAACATATTGGCCACCCGTTATTTAGCGATGCCACTTACGGCGGCGATCATATTTTAAAGGGAACGTTATTTAATAAGTACAAACAGTTTGTTGAAAACTGCTTTGCGCTGATGCCCCGCCAGGCCCTGCATGCACAAACACTGGGCTTTATACACCCAACAACCCGTAAGTATATTAATTTTGAAGCACCTTTACCCGCCGATTTTGTTGCTGTGCTAGATAAGTGGGAAAAATATATGCAGGCAACTACAGATCAAATTGATTAATTTTTTGTTAGTAGTAATAAGAATCAAGAATAAAGAGGCAAGAATCAAGAGAAAGACATAGCATGAAAAAAACCGACGGAAACAATGGGAAATGGCTGATAGTATTCTTGCATCTAATTTAATATGAAACCAAATTTGATTAACTACAACGACGAAATTTTGCTGGCTGATACCAAACTGCTTACCATTGCTAACCGTGGCTTTAAATATGGTGACGGCTTGTTTGAAAGCATGCGGATGATGAAGGGTAAAGTTAAATTTGTTGATTTACATGCCGACCGCTTGCAAAAAGGTATGAAAGCCTTGCATTTGGACGGATACTCGCAAATGGATGCTTATTTTTTGAAGGAAAAAGCCGAAGAACTGGCCAGCCGTAACAAAGTAAAACACGCACGCCTGCGCCTAACCGTTTACCGCGATGCCGAAGGCTTGTACACGCCTACCCAAAATAAAGCAGGCTATTGCCTGGAACTACAACCGGTGGACGAGCCTCGCTATTTTTTAAACACGCGCGGCCTCATTATGGATATGTATAATGAGATGCCAAAGCCGGTAAACATACTGTCAAACTACAAAACCTGTAATTCGATACTGTTTATTATGGCGGGTATATTTAAAACCCAAAACAAGCTTGATGATGCTTTTATATTAAACCAATACGGTTACCTGTGCGAAACCATTAGTGCCAATGTGTTTGTACTTTATCAAAACCATTTATATACACCCGCTTTAAGCGAAGGTTGCATTGGCGGCGTAATGAGGCAGGTTGTAATTGATTTGGCTATAGCCAACAACATACCCATGACCGAGGCCCAGCTTGACCCCGAAATACTAAACCAGGCCGACGAAGTTTTTATTACTAACGCCAGCCGCGGCATACAATGGGTAATGGGTTTTGGCAAAAAACGTTACTTTAATGAGATAAGTAAGGTGTTGATGGACGAATTGAATAAGCTGTAGGTGAAAAAACGATAATTGTTATAGACATCACAGAATGAAAATGCTGTTTAACGTTATCGCAAAACAGGGTGTCAAACCTAAACTTACAATACACCAACTTCCTTAACCGTTATTGTTTCCAAAATTCCATCCCAAAAATCAATACGTGCTTGTAGGGCTTGTTTAACGGCCTGGGTAGCTTGTTGCCAGTGTTGGTCGTTTTCGCCGCAAAGTTCGGCAGTCATTTGGTAGGCTAATTGGGAGTGGTGGTCGCCGTCAACTTCAATATGGCGTTCTAAGTAATACAGCAAGGTATCAACCTTGCCGGGGAATTGCTGGTTGATTTCTTTCACCATGCTGATAAACATTGATGGTATCAAATCTTCGCGCCCGAAGGTAAAAACGGCGGCTTGTATGTAATCGGGAGTGCGGTTTATCACATCAAAAGTATGCTGTACAAATGCCGAAGCTGTATCGGTAATGTTATCGGCTTTTAGGGCTTCGCTAACAGGTAAACCGTTTTTAATCTCATCGATTAGCGTAGTAATGGCGGTGTCGTTACAACCTGCTTGTGCCATCGCTTTTAAATAAAGTTCAAAATGGCTGGTGCGGTTTCCATGCTCGTCAATATCGCTTTCTTCGCCTGCAACAATTTCGTTAATTAAGTACCGGGTATTGGCACTGCCAACGGGCACCCATGGCAAAGTAACACAGGTGAGCTTTTGTTGCAACGATTTAAGCAGACTCATAAAATCCCAAACTGCAAAAACGTGATGCTCCATAAAAACCTGTAAAGCATCAATGCTTACAATGCTTTTGTATAAGGGGTGATTTATCAGTTGCGCGCGTAGCGGTTCAATTTCGTGGTTTAATTTTGCAATACGGGGATTTGTATACATTTGACTGGGTATTTATCGCAATGTTCGCAATTAATAGTTAACCAGTTTTAATCGGATATTCCTTTTTACTTTGATGTGATTATTACATCTGCATAAACCTATTTCACGCTGGAAATTTATCTTTGTATATTTAAGCAAATCAATATTATATGAAACCTGTTTTAAAAGCCACTATTATATTGGCATGTTTAATTTGCAGTGCGTGCCATTCCTCATCCGAAAAAACAGACAGAATAGATAGTATACCTAAACCTTTGCAAGACAATTCGGCAGATGTTTCTTTTTTGACAAAAAGAGGTGGTGACAATATGGTTGACGCAATTTATTACGACCTGGTGAAAAAGCGGCCGGAGTTAAGAAAATTGGAAGATGATATTGAAAGAAATGGCGGCATAGAAACTGATAGTTTAGAAAAGTATCATAAATTTAATAACAAAATAGATAATTACTATTCGTCTGCCTATGCCACCATCAACCTAATTACAGACTCTGTTGTGCGGAAAGGAATGAAAAAAATAATTGATGAAAATAAAACAGGCCAGCAACGGCACATGCTGGCACAAACTAATTTAATAACCAAAATAGAAAAGGAAAACTCTACA
The DNA here is from genome assembly GCF_003633615.1 of Mucilaginibacter gracilis. Classification (NCBI taxonomy): domain Bacteria; kingdom Pseudomonadati; phylum Bacteroidota; class Sphingobacteriia; order Sphingobacteriales; family Sphingobacteriaceae; genus Mucilaginibacter; species Mucilaginibacter gracilis. Next base: position 3,177,155 of record NZ_RBKU01000001.1, read on the forward strand.
TTGAATGATAGCCATGCCATATTAAAGCTATTAATTACCTTGCCAATTATTAACCAGTATCAAGCTCAACAGCAACCCGGCAATAAAGCATTGGACGTTTTAATTTCAGAAAAGCAGAAATTGATAAACCGAACGAAAAGTTTAACGCCTAAAAATAAAACTTTATAAGCGTACTCCTCTTAAAAACTCCTCAATGCCCATTCGTTTTTTACCCTCCAATTGTACATCTTTTGGTATAATAAAGCCGTCGGTACAGGCAAATTTTAAAAACGTTTTGTTGTCGGTTAAAAAGCCACCTGGCGATATTCCGGGTTCGTTCATGCTTTTTTCGGCCTTAAATATTTTAAAAACCTTGCCATTGACGGATGTGAATGCGGTTGGGTACGGGCTTAAACCCCTTATTAAATTAAAAACCTTTTCGGTAGGCTGTATCCAATCAATCTGGCAGGTTTCTTTAAATAATTTGGGGGCATGTTTTAGCTCTATGCCTTCGGCTAAAAGTTGTTGTGGCTGTTCGTGGTAATCTCCGCTTTCAATGGCACTAACCGTTTTAACAAGCAGTTGGGCACCAACGTTCATCAAACAATCGTGTAAATCGCCGGCGGTATCATTTTCGTGTATGGGCACGCTTTCGGTAAACAAAATATCTCCGGTGTCAATTTCCTGTTTTAAAAAAAAGGTACTAACACCGCTTACTTTTTCGCCGTTAATTACGGCCCAGTTAATGGGTGCGGCGCCACGGTAATGAGGCAGCAGCGAGCCATGCAAGTTTATAGTTCCTTTAGGCGGCATTGCCCAAACTACTTCGGGTAGCATACGGAAGGCTACCACAACCTGCAAATCTGCTTGCAGGGCTTTCAGTTCCGCTAAAAATTCGGGGTTCTTTAATTTTTCAGGCTGCAAAACTTTAAGTCCGTTAGCAACAGCGTATTGCTTTACCGCCGATTCGTTCATTTTTTGCCCGCGGCCCGCAGGTTTATCGGGCGCAGTAATTACACCCACTATATTATTGCCGGCCTTAATTATCGCATCTAACGATGCCACCGCAAATTCGGGCGTGCCCATAAATATGATCTTCATAATTTAGTTATTGGGTTATTGAGTTAATATGTTATTGAGTTTTTACCTATGCTTATACCCAATAACTTATTCACTATTTATACAACAAATATTTTAACCGCATTTTTTTATAATTGCTTAAGCCGGGTTCCCAACTGGCGCGTATTTCCTGTTCGGTTTTACCGGCCTCAATTTGCTTTTGCAGTGTTGGTGTGCCGGCAAGTTTAGTAAAATAGGCGTTAAAAAAATGGGCTTTATCGGGGTATATGTTATAAGTATCTAAAAGCCACGATAAATTTAATTTACCACCTGTGGCCAGGTTATGCACATCATACTTTTGCAGATCAATACCGTAACAGGTTTGGCCTTTAAGGGGCGGATTATCGCTTACACCGGGAATGCTTACCGGCGTAAACGAAAAACTGTATTGGCTTTTTAACAAAGGGCTACCTATAACCTGAAACGGAAACGGTGTGCCGCGGCCCAGGCTTAACGTGGTTCCCTCAAAAAAACATATGCTGGGGTATAACAAAACCGATTGCTGTGTGCTTAAATTTGGCGACGGGTGAACAGGCAAAACGTAGGGCGATTGGTGTGTGTAATTAAGTAGTTTAATAATTTTTAAACGGCATTGTACTTTGTTTTTTAACCAACCTTGGCCGTTTATCATTTGTGCATATTCGGCCACCGTCATACCATGGGTTACGGGCACCGGGTGCATGCCCACTCCCGATTTGTAAGCGGTATCAAGCACCGGTCCATCAACAAAATAACCGTTTGGATTAGGGCGATCAAGTATCATTACCTCCATGTTATTTTCGGCACAAGCTTCCATTACATGGTGAAGCGTTGCAAAATAAGTGTAAAAGCGCGCGCCAACATCCTGTATATCAAAAATTACAATGTCTAAACCCTTCAAATCCGCTGGTGTGGGCTTGTTGTGTTTGCCGTAAAGAGATACCGCCGGGATTCCGGTTTTAGGATCAACGGTATCGTCAATTTTGGCACCGTCGCTCGCATTCCCACGGAAACCATGTTCGGGGCCAAATATCTTTTTTATTTGCACACCTAATTTAAGCAGGCTATCTACACTTGGCGTTAATTTTTCGCCAATTACCGACGATTGGTTAATAACCATGCCAACGTTTTTGCCTTTTAAATAAGGCAGATAGGCAGTGGTTTGATCGGCACCGGTTATAATTTTTTGTGCGTAGCCATAGCTAATGGAGCAGCAGAGGAGGATTATAATGATTGTTTTTTTCATGAAGCTGAGTACTTAACGGTTGATGGATGATAGTTTGTTTTAGTTATGAGCGAGTTAGCATTACAAAAAAAACATTTTGTAATTTTCGCTATGAGCCATTAACCATAAACTATGAACCAAAATTTGCTCATATTTGCTAAAGTACAAAAAAACGTTTTCTGTTTTGAATTTTGCTTCATTCATAGCCTCCCGTATCTCGTTCCGCTCAAAGCGCACCTTCTCAAAAATGATAGTGCGCATAGCCATAGTTGGTATTATGCTGGGCCTGGGTGTAATGATACTTTCGGTAGCGATAGTTAAAGGATTCCAGGATGAGGTGAGGAAAAAGATACGCGGGTTTGCAGGCGATATACAGGTTTCAAAACTTGATTTAAATGCATCGATGGAAAACTCGCCCTTTGCAGCCAACGATACCTTTGTAAATAAATGCCTGGCCAATAAAAGCATAACCCATATATCGGCATACGCTACTAAAAGCGGTATTATAAAAGCCAACAACGAGATAGAAGGTGTTGTGATGAAGGGCGTTGATAAAACTTACGACTGGAAGTTTATGCAAGCCATGCTTGAGCAGGGCCGAATAATTAACTTTAAAGATTCGATTGCGGCACAAAAACAAATTATGGTATCGCAGTTTACTGCAAACCGCCTCAAACTAAAACTTGGCGATGATATTTTGATGTATTTTGTGCAGGAACCTTTGCTTAAACGCAAATTAAAAATTGTAGGTATATTTAACATTGGCGTTGAAGAAGTTGACAAAACCTTTGTGATAGGCGGCCTTGGTTTAATTAAACGACTAAACGGCTGGCACGATAACGAAATTGGCGGCTATGAAATTAGGGTGAACGATTTTGACAACCTTACGGCAATTAACTCCAACATTGGCAATATTATACCTTTGGAACTAAAATCGGTAACGGTTACGGAAAGCTACCAAACCGTTTTCGACTGGTTGAAATTACTTGACGTTAATACCCGAATAATATTGGTACTGATGCTGGCCGTAGCGGTTATAAACATGATATCGGCCTTGCTTATTATGATACTTGAGCGTACCAGCATGATAGGCATGTTTAAGGCAATGGGTGCTACCGATTGGGATATACAGCAAATATTTTTAACCAACGCTGTTTACCTGCTGGGCTTTGGCTTATTACTGGGTAATTTATTTGGTATTGGTTTGGGGATAATTCAGTATAAAACACACCTTTTTACGCTCGACCAAACTTCGTATTACATGAGTTTTGTGCCTATACAACTCAATTGGTTTGATATTTTGATGCTTAATGTAGGTACCCTGGTCATTTGCCTTGCCGTATTGGTTATCCCATCAATGCTGGTGAGCCGCATATCGCCTGTAAAGGCAATCAGGTTTAAATAATTTATCTCAAATTTAATTTGTGCCGTTTTGTTTTTTATTGGGATGAAGGTTGAGTTTTAAATTTACGCCACCGGCTCCAAATTTTAAGTCTTGCGAGCCTAAGCCATCAAGTGGATATTTAAAAAAGGGTTCGATAATTAAAGTGTTCTTTTTACCCAGCGGGTAACCCACACCAAACGAAAGGTTTAGGGTACGGGCAAAATCGAATGTGTTAAAAAAGGCTTTGGTTTTAGTGTTTTGATTGCTCGTGTTAATGGTGTTGGACGGGTATTTGTAAACAAAATTATAAGTTTCGTTAATGTACGTGCCCGAACTAAAGCCCGCCGCAACGTAAGTGTCGTTTTGGTTAAACTGATATTTAAGGTTTAACGGAATATCTAACCCGATAAGGCTGGCCTGGTAATTTTGTAATATAGGCGATGCCGAAGCGGTAACTACAATGCCTCCGGAAGGAGGAGGGGTAGAATATAGCAAAAGCCCTCTGGATTGGTCGGCAATGCTATAGGCCAAATATTTATCGGCCTTTGCCGGTATTGCGGATTGGTAGTTTAACGAGTTTTGGTTGATGGCTACACCGGTTAAAAGCTTTAAACGCCCCACTAATTTAATTTCGGACGATAAACCTGCACCCACATTAAACTCATTATCGCTGCCTTTGGCATAGTTAAAATAAGTAGCTGCATACACTCCAAATTTAACCGCGTTATCGGCGTTGTTTTTATTTTTTTGCCCGATAGGGTTTTGTGCTATAAACGTGAGACGTTTTAATTCCTTCGCAGGAGGTTTAACAGTTTCGGCAGGTTTAGGTTGCGATTGAGTTCCGGCAAATTTAGCGCTATCGTTTACGCCGTTAACTATCGGGGTTTCTTTCGGTATGTTTTGCCCTTCGGCTATTGGTGTATTTGTTGAACCCGGTTTAACTGTTTGTGCAGTATGTTGCTGGCTATCACCTTCAACGCTACCGACTGATTTTTGTTGATGCGTGCCAATACCATTTTTAGAAATATATTGATGAGCCATGCTATGGGCAGTGGTGGTTTTTAACATCCGCTTTGCATAATTATGCTGCTTGCCAACCGGAGTTTGGTTAGTTGTGTTGTTTCCGTTAATGTTAGTTTTCTTATTATTGGCAGCTAAGGGATACTTTTGATGCTCAACGGTATCTTTATTGATTGGCCTACCTTTTATATCAGTGCCTGTGTGCGTAGCATGTGAGTGCTTAACAAAGTTGTTTTTTAAAGCACTATTGCCATTTAACCATAACGCTATACCCAAAAATATTAATAAAACCGCCGCAACGCCGCCCCACCACAGCCAAATTATACCTCTGCGTTTTTCCTTTTCGGGATATTTTTCACGAAGAAGCAGCCAGCCCTCATGGGCCGAATCATCCTCGTAATTATCGAAGACATCCTGTATGCGGCTTTTTAGGCTGTCGTCAAAATCTTCGTTCATGGCTCTCTGCTTTGGTTATCAATTCTCTCAATCTCTCTTTGCCCCGGCTTAAATACACCCGCGATGAGCTTGCCGATATGGCCAGCAGTGCGGCTATATCATCATGGCTGTAACCATCTATCTCGTATAAATTAAAAACAACGCGGTGTAGGTCGGGCAGCTTGTTAAGCATGTTTAAAATGTCGCGGGCGTTTAGTTGTTCAATGGCCGTTGCCTGGGTGCTTATCTGGTTTGCCAATTCCAGGTCGTCGTTCCATAAGTGTTTTTTTTCGCGGCGGTTTTTGTCTATAGCCGTATTCACTATAATGCGGCGCAGCCATGCTTTAAACGGTTTGTCCGGGTCGTAACTGTTTAACGAGTTAAATAATTTGATAAAGCCATCATTTACAACCTCCAATGCATCATCGCGGTTAGCGCAATAACGCAAACCAATGCCCATAGCGTAGCCATAGAAACGTTTGTACAACATTTCTAACGGTTTTATATCGCCATTTTTGCATTGCCGAATCAAATCATCTTCGGTAATGCCGGGGGGTAGCTGCATTAATATCTTATTCTGGCACTTATCAATTAATTTTTTTCAGATCGTAAATATAGCTTAACGTATCATTACGGGCCGCAATTTGAAAAATGGCGCCATCATAATAATATTGATATAAACCATTTAAATGTATTTTGGCTTGCGGCGCGGCGGTTGAGGTGCTATCGGCAAACTGAATGTAAACAGTGTTTAGGGCAAACCTGCCGTGGCTGCCTGCATGTAAAGTGCTTGTATCGCCGCTTACCTTAAACAAGCGCGCGTTGCTTGTATATAGCGTTATGTTAGCTGTTGTAGTGTCAAAACCGTGGCCGGCAGTTTTTTGGTGCAACCGCGTAAATTTACCTGTAAATGTGCCTGTAGGCACGGGCACCTGTGTATTGTTATATTGCTTGCTGCAACCGTAAATGGCCGCCGTTAGCGCGCATAATAAAAATATAGTTGTTTTTTTCATGGCCTTATTTAGCCATTACGCAAAACACTTTTAAAACGCTACAGCGGAAATTTAAAAATTATAACTTTTTTGCTTCTTCCCAAAATGTATCCATTTCGGCCAGGGTCATATCGCGCAATTGTTTGCCGCTTTGCTGGGCCTTGCTTTCGAGGTATTGAAAGCGTTTAATAAATTTACGGTTAGTTTTTTCGAGGGCATTTTCGGGGTTAATATCAATAAAGCGGGCGTAGTTTATTAGCGAGAACAACAGATCGCCAAACTCACCTTCGGCTCGTTCCTGGTCTATAACTTTATTGTCGGCAGCGTTAAACTCATCCCTAAATTCACGCATCTCTTCTTCAACCTTATCCCACACCTGGCTTTTTTCTTCCCAGTCAAAACCAATACCACGTGCTTTTTCTTGTATGCGCGATGCCTTAACCAAAGCCGGTAACGAAGCCGGCACGCCCGCTAAAACCGACTTATTGCCTTCCTTTAGTTTAAGCTGTTCCCAGTTGCGTTTAACATCTTCTTCGTTTTGCACCACAGTATCGCTGTAAATGTGAGGGTGGCGGTGTATCAGCTTTTCGCAGATGCCGTTCAAAACGTCGGTAATATCAAAAGCGTTAGTTTCCGAAGCTATTTTTGCATAAAAAACCAGGTGCAACATGACATCGCCAATCTCTTTTTTTATCTCCTGTAAGTCGCCCTGCAATATCGAGTCCGAAAGTTCATAAGTTTCCTCAATAGTAAGGTGGCGCAGGCTTTCCATTGTCTGTTTCATATCCCAGGGGCAGTTTGCGCGCAAATCGTTCATGATAGCAAGCAGACGTTCAAAAGATGTTGCTGGGGTTGAGGCGTGCGATGGAGGAGTTAGTGGCATGTTTGATTATTTGTGGTAAAAATAACAAAAAGTCTATGTCATTTGGGCGAGGATAGAGGAGATTTATCCCGATCGTTGTAACGACATCCTTTTTTTAATTTGCAGGTTTTGTAGCCCGTAACATTTCGCGCTTTCCGGCTGCACCGGGGGCTTTTTCAATTTTAAACCCAAGTGCTTTAAGCTGCCTTTTTAAGTTGCCCGTAATGGCGTAAGTTACAAATACACCGCCTGGTTTTAAATATTGAGCGGTATGATGTATCGCTTCTTCGCTCCACATTTCGGGTTGGTTGGCCGAGGCGAAGGCATCAAAATAAATAACGTCAAATTGTTGGGTGGTGTCAAAGTCCGTCAAGGGGCTATGTGCGGTGTGCAATTGCACCTCCGCGTTTAACTGAACAGCACCAAGTAGCGATTGGCCATATTGGCTAACAAACGATTGCCATAACGCATCATTAATATATTGCCCATAGCCGGTTTGGGCTATCATATCCTGCTCAAGCGGATAAGCTTCTATACCAATATAATTTAGCTTAATATTATGCCCGGTACAATAATTTGCGGTAAGCAAAAAATTGAGCCCGGTGCCAAAGCCAACCTCCAGTACCGAAACCTCGTTAACCGTTTTATCGGCCAGAAAATGCTTGAGACCCGAATTTAAAAACACATGCTCGCTCTCCTGCAAAGCACCATTCCGCGAATGGTAGTTTTCGCCAACCTGCGGGTTGTAAATGGTTTTTGAGCCATCGGCGGTGGTAACGAAGTTCAATGGTTCATTTGTCATCCTTTTGTTCATAGTTGATGTTTCATAGATCATGGTAGGTACGACTTTATAGCGAAATTATTACTATGAGCCATGAACTATCAACTATGAACAAATCTTAAATCATAAAGTCCTTTATCGCTTCTCCTAAATCGTAAACGGCATTTGCATCCGTTTGGGCGGCTATTATGCTGCTGCCAGCTGCCGAGCGGTAACCTGCCGCGCAATGTACTATTATGGGTTTATCGGTTGGTATTTCGGCTACGCGTTCGCGCAGTTGGGGTAGGGGGATGTTAATGGAGTTGGCAAATATGGGTGTATCTTTTACCTCGTTGTAATTGCGTATATCAACAATGGTATAATCTTCGGGGTGTCTACTAAAATAGTTAAGGTCCAGGTCTGCCGAGCGTTGCAAACCGTTATCGGGCATGAGCATTACACCTTTAATATTTTGCTCGTAACCTATTTTGGCTGCTTTGCGCACCAAAATATCCAACGTTTGGTTATCATGCGCAATCAGATAAAAAGGCTCGCCGGGGTTAACTATCGAACCCAGCCAGGTTTCAAACTTATCGCCGTTTTGCAGGTTGATGGAGCCTTTAATGTGGGCGTGTTTAAATTGCTTTTCAAAGCGGGCGTCAATTAGCAATACGCCTTCAACCAATTCGTTGGGTTTAACCTGTGGGATGGCTTTAAGGCTTTCCTCAAAAGGTGCTGCACCTTGTTTGTTTAAATCAACATCGTAACCAAAGTAGCGGGGCACAAAGGGCTGATCGGTGGTAAGTAAGTTAACAAACTCCACCTCGTCCATTAATTGCAAAGCATAGTTTTCGCGCAGTTCGCGGCCAATGGTACTTTGTAAATCGGGACTCATGTTTTTACCGCATAACGAGCCGGGGCCATGAGCCGGGTAAACAATCATATCCGCAGGCAAGGTCATTAGTTTTTCGCGGGTGCTGTGGTACATTTGTTTGGCCAGTTCTTCTTTTTTTGCGGTAATGTTACCTACGCTTTCGCGGAGATCGGGCCGGCCAACATCGCCAACAAACAGGGTGTCGCCGGTAAAAATTACTTTGTGCAAACCCATATCGTCTTCGGCAATAATGCAGATAGAATCGGGCGAATGACCGGGTGTATTGATGGCTTTTAAAACAATATCGCCAAGTTCGATGGTATCGCCATCATCAAACGTTTGATGCGGATAGGCAGCCCCCACCAGTTTACTTACGTAGATGGTGGCCCCGGTTTGTTGATGTATTTCGAGGTGCGAGCTTACAAAATCGGCATGCGGGTGGGTTTCAATAACAGCTACAAGCTCTGCGCCGTGCTCGGCTGAAAAATCATAATAAGGCTGCGGATCGCGCCCGGGATCAACAACCGCCATTTTGCCCTGGCTGATAATGGCATACGAGCCATGCGCCAAACCTTTATCGTAAAACTGATGAATAATCATTTGCGTGCAAAGATAAAGTAATTGTGCAAAAGACTAAAGCAAATGTGCGGATGTGAAAATGTGCAAATGTGCGAATTTACGGATGTGCGGATGAGGGGGGCACATGTTTGGATTACGTAAACCCTTAACCGAACAAAGCCCGGCATAACCAGGCTTTGTTCGGTTTAAAAGACTATATAGACTTTAAACTAAAGACTCAGGACTACCAAATCTTAATCCTATCTTCCGGAGCTTTGTACATTTTGTCGCCGGGTTGTATGTTAAAGGCATCGTACCAGGCATCAAGGTTTATTACCGTTCCGTTTGTACGGTATTTGCCTGGCGAGTGCGGGTCGGTTGTTAAGCGTTGGGCTTGTTCTTCGGGGCGCATAGATTCTCTCCAAACCTGTGCAAATCCCAAAAAGAAACGCTGATCGGGCGTAAAGCCGTCAATTTTAGTGGTTGATTGCCCTTGTTTTGTTTTCTTAAAAGCTTCGTAAGCTACATTCATCCCGCCAAGGTCGGCAAGGTTTTCGCCTAAGGTTAGTGCGCCTTTAATATGCATGGTATCAATAGGGCTAAAGCCGTTAAACTCGGTAACCAATTTATTGGTTCTCACCTTAAATTTATCAGCATCATCTTTTGTCCACCAGTTACGCAGGGTTCCGTCGCCGTCATATTGGCGGCCCTGGTCGTCAAAACCATGTGTCATTTCATGACCGATAACTACGCCAATACCACCGTAATTTACAGCATCATCGGCACCAAAATCAAAGAAAGGGAAACGCAAAATACCTGCCGGGAAAACAATTTCGTTACTTACCGGATTGTAGTAGGCATTAACCGTAGGCGGTGTCATCCCCCAACGGGTTTTATCAACAGGTTTGCCTAATTGCGCAACACTGTAATTGTATCTCCACTGGGCAATGCTTTTTAAATTGCCTGCATAGCTATCGCGCTCAATAACCAAACCATCATAAGTTTGCCAGTTATCCGGGTACCCAATTTTTACGGTAAAGGCAGCCAGCTTTTTAAGGGCGCGTTCTTTAGTTTCGGCACTCATCCAGTCAAGGCGTTTAATCCTGTCGCCCAGGGTAACCTTTAAGTTGTTAACCAGGTCAACCATATAGGCTTTAGCGGCGGGTGTAAAATACTTTTCAACGTATAACTGGCCAAGTAGCTCGCCCAGGCTACCATCAACCATACCCGACATCCGCTCGATGCGCGGCGTTGGCACCTTTTGACCAGAGATTACGCTATTGAAAGCGAAATTTGCCTTTACAAATGGCGAACTTAACAACGATGCCGAACCTTTCAATATTTCCCATTTCAAGTAAACCTTTAAATCTTCAACCGGCGTTGAGGCTAACAAACCGTCGGCAACCTTAAAAAAATCGGGCTGACCAACAATAACCGTGTCCTGGCCGGGCATTTTTAATTGCGGCAATAAAACAACCCAGTTAAGGTTGGGTGTAGTTTTGCTAAAATCGGCTACGGCAAATTTGTTGTAACTGGCGTTAGGGTCGCGCAGTGCAATTCGGCTTTTTTGCGCCTGTGCCAATGTTTTTTCAATGTTGTATATGGTAGCCGCATTTTTTTCGGCTTCATTTTGCTTTGACCCGGTTAGGGTAAAAAGCGTAATCATATACGTTTTATAGGCCTCTTGTATTTTTAAGGTACGCGGGTCGTCTTTCAAATAGTAATCCCTGTCGGATAGCGTAATGCCGCCTTGCCTAAACGATACCACATTTTTATTGGGATGTTTTGAATCCTGACCAACGCCAACACCAAACAGGGCGCCACCTTTACCGCTTGTGCGCTGATAAACCAACTCATTAACCACTTGTGGCAGTGTGGCTATTTTATCAATGCGTTCCAAATCGGCCTTAATAGGGGTGTAGCCTAATTTTTCTATCGCCACTGTATCCATACCGCTTGCAAACAAATCGCCAACGCGTTGTTTTAATGTGCCTTTGGGCTCGTTGGTGTTTGCACTAACTTCTTTTAAAAGGGCAAGTAAATTTTTGGTATTCTCGTCGGCAAGAATGTTGAAACTTCCCCAACGTGTTTTATCGCTTGGTATGGGGTTGTTTTTGCGCCAGTTGCCATTGGCATATTCAAAAAAATCGTCGCCGGGCTTTACATTAAGGTCCATATTGGCGGGGTCGATATACTTTTTAGGCGGAGCAACGGGGAGAGGCTTTTTAGCATTTTTGCCGCCATCGGTAGCAAAAGCACCTGCCGAAATACACACGGCACCCGCAAGCATTAAACTGGAAAACGTTAATTTCATTTTTATTGATTAGGATTATTAATTACTCACAAAGCAATACAAACCCCCAATAAGGCTTACAACGCTTATTGCGGCTTGCATGTAAATATAAGGTTGGTTAAAGTTTTAAAAAGTTTTAGGTGCTAAATATAGGGTTGCGTTTTAGTTAGTCCAAATAATATTTTGCTTTACTTGGTTAATGCAATGTAAAAATGCCCTAATTCAAGTGTTTAAATAGCTAACGGCTATTGGCTTTTAGCTAATTGCTTAGCTTATAAAATGCAGCTCGTTTGGCCCGATATTTAGTTAAAGTAAATCGGCTATATCAACACAAAATCTTATTTTTGTGGGCTATGAGTATTTCTAAAACATATAAGCCCAAGCAAGCAGAAGATAAGTGGTACAGTTACTGGATGGAAAACGGATTTTTTAGGTCGGTGCCTGACGAACGCGAACCCTACACCATTGTTATACCCCCGCCAAATGTTACCGGCGTTTTGCACATGGGCCATATGCTTAACAATACCATACAGGATGTGCTGATACGCCGTGCCCGCATGAAAGGCAAAAACGCCTGTTGGGTTCCCGGCACCGACCATGCCAGCATTGCCACCGAAGCAAAGGTTGTAGCCATGCTGAAAGAAAAAGGCATTAATAAAAAAGACCTGACCCGCGACGAATTTTTAGGCTACGCCTGGGAATGGAAAGAAAAATACGGCGGTATTATACTGGAGCAGCTAAAAAAGTTAGGTGCATCGTGCGATTGGGAGCGCACCCGGTTCACCATGGATCCCGATTTAAGCGAGGCTGTGTTAGATACCTTTATTCACCTTTACAAAAAAGGCTGGATATACCGTGGTGTACGCATGGTAAACTGGGACCCGCAAGGAAAAACAGCCGTTAGCGATGAGGAGGTTATCCGTAAAGAGGTTAATCAAAAACTATATTATATAAATTATAGAGTCAAGAATCAGGAATCAGGAATCCAGACTGAGGTTTTTTTAACTATCGCAACCACAAGGCCCGAAACTATAATGGCCGATGCGGCGATATGCGTGAATCCGAATGATGAAAGATATACACACCTGCATGGTGCAACTGTTTATATACCGCTAATTAACCGCGAAATACCGGTTATTTTAGACGAGTACGTGACAATGGATTTTGGTACCGGCTGTTTGAAGGTTACACCTGCACATGATTTGAATGACTATGAATTAGGTATTAAACACAACCTGCCCGTTATTGATATTTTGAACGATGATGGTACCCTGAATGAAAAAGCCACCATTTTAGTTGGCGAAGACAGGTTTGCTGCCCGGAAAAAAATAGCTGTGTTGCTTGAAGAAGCAGGTGCACTGAGTAAGGTTGAAGAATATAAATCGCAGGTTGGGTATTCGGAGCGTACCAATGCGGTTATTGAGCCCAAGCTATCTATGCAATGGTTTTGCAAGATGGAAGAAATGGCGCAACCTGCTTTAGATTATGTGCTGAAGGGCGATATTAAATTGATTCCCGAAAAGTTCACCAACACGTATCGCCATTGGATGGAGAACGTTAAAGATTGGTGCATTAGCCGCCAGTTATGGTGGGGGCAGCAAATACCAGCCTGGTATTTACCCAACGGGCAGCATGTTGTTGCTAAAACTGTTGAAGAAGCATTAATAGAGGCGCAAAAACTGACTCAAGACTCAGGACTCCAGGCTCAAGACCTGCGTCAGGACGAGGACGTTGTTGATACCTGGTTTTCATCATGGTTATGGCCTATATCGGTATTCGACGGTTTTAAGGACCCAAATAACGAGGAGATAAACTATTATTACCCTACCAATGATTTGGTTACCGCGCCCGAAATTTTGTTTTTTTGGGTAGCAAGGATGATTATGGCCGGGCACGAGTTTAGGGGAGAGATACCGTTTAAAAACGTTTACCTAACCGGTATCGTTCGCGATAAGCTGGGCCGTAAAATGTCGAAATCGCTAGGCAACTCGCCCGATCCTCTGGATTTGATTGATAAACATGGTGCCGACGGTGTTAGGGTAGGGATGTTGTTATCATCTCCGGCAGGTAACGATTTAATGTTTGATGAGGATCACTGCAAGCAGGGTGCGGGCTTCGTAAATAAAATATGGAATGCCTTTAACCTGATTAAAGGCTGGGAGGTTGACGATAGTTTACCTAACACCAATGCTACTACCATAGCATGGTTTAAGAGCCGTTTCCATTCATCGTTGCGGGATATTGACGAACAGTTTAGTCAATATCGCCTGTCGGAAGCGTTAATGACAACCTATAAACTGGTATGGGACGATTTTTGCGCCTGGTACCTTGAAATGATAAAGCCTGCGTATCAGCAAGGCCTCGAAAAGCAGAAAATAAACAGAGAAACCTACCAAGCTACGATTAGCTTTTTTGAGGACATATTAAAAATACTGCACCCCTTTACACCCTTTATTACCGAAGAGCTTTGGCACGACGAGTTGTTTGGTGCAAGAACTGCTAAAGATTGTTGCATTGTTGCTTTATTGCCTGTTATTGGGGAAATTGATACTCGTTTGGTAAACGAGATGGAGGCTGTAAAACAAGTAATTTCGGAAATTAGAAATGTGCGCAATGCTAAACAAATACCTAAAGACAAGTTGCCCTTGGCTATCAAGGTAAATTCGGGCATTAACTATAGTGCGTATTTGCCCATCATAAATAAACTTGGCATTTTAGAAGAAATTAGTTTTACAGAGGCTAAAATACCCGGAGCTGCTACCTTTATGGTGGGTACCGACGAGTTTTATATTGCGCTACAGCAAAATATTGATGTTGACGCCGAAAAGAAACGCCTGGCCGACGAATTAGTTTATTTGCAAGGCTTTTTAAAATCAATTGAAGCAAAGTTGCAAAACGAACGTTTTATGCAAAACGCCAAGCCGGAGGTAATTAATAACGAATTGAAGAAAAAGGCCGATGCCGAAACCAAGATTAATATTATTGAAGAGAGTTTAATGGCCATAGGCGCATAAATGGCAAACTTATTGCAATAGGTGGCTGTAAAGCCATCTAAAAGGCTAATTTATAAATCGGTTAAGCACCAGAATTGTATTTTAATACATATATTTGATAATCCCCGGTTATTTAACATGACAATAAGTAAATGAGCAAAAGAATAAGTTTTTTTAACTTATCGATTAAAAAAATACTGTCTGAGGATCAGTCAATTCTTAACAAGGCACGTATACGTTTAATTTATTACGGTTTATTGCTTGCTTTTTTGGGGCTATTGGCTGTTATACCCAATGTATACAGTGAGCAGGCCCGCATGCAAACCAATTTGAGTGTTTTGTTGCTGGTGTGCCTGTTGGGTTTATTTAAATACTTTACCTACCGGCCAGATTTTGAAGCTGTATCGCATGCATTACTGGTGTTGGGCTCATTTTTGGTTTTAACGGTTGTATATGTAGTTTTTCAGGATGTTAACATTATTGTTATACAGTTAGTTATACTTATAATACTGTTTGGGTACTATATGCTGGGGTTAAAATGGGGCACCATTTACTCGTTAATTAATGTAGCACCAATTTTAATTTACCTGGTTTGGGTTGATGCTAACCACTTTTTGACCCACCTTAGGCCCGAAAAACTGGATGGTTATACCGTTACAGTGGTCATGTTTTTCAATTTTATATTAATTATATTTATTCAGGGGCATTTTTATGGTGCTTTTTTGAAGAACATAGAGCAATTGAAAGATTTTGCCAATTCGGAAAAGCAACTCAACGAAAAGTTGGGTTATGCCATGCAACGGCTGGAAAAATCCTCGCAGGTTCAGTCGGAGTTTCTGTCTACCATGTCGCACGAAATTCGCACGCCATTAAACGCCGTAATAGGCATGAGCAATTTGCTTTTAATGGAAGGTCCGCGTCCGGATCAGAAAGAGAATCTGGAAATTTTGCGTTTCTCGGCTGGTAATTTGTTAACACTGGTTAACGATGTGCTTGATTTTAACAAAATAGAATCAGGAAAAATAACCTTCGAGAACATTAAGTTTAACCTTGATGAACTGATGCAAAATATCTGCGGTGGCCAAATGATGAAGGCGCATGAGAAAGGCCTCGGCTTTAAGCTTGATATTGACGAATATGTGCAAAATAGGTATCTCATCGGCGATCCAACCCGTTTGTCGCAAATTATTTTTAACCTCATTACCAATGCTATTAAGTTCACCACACGTGGCGGTGTAGCGGTAACTGTTGAGTGTGTTGAAGACAGGCATAACGAAGCTACCATTCGTTTTGCTATCCGCGATTCGGGCATAGGCATAGCTCAGGATAAAATTGTATCAATTTTTGAACCCTTTACCCAAGAATCTATCACCACCACCAGGCAGTTTGGTGGTACAGGTTTGGGTTTATCAATTGTGAAGCGTTTGCTTGATTTGAAGGGAGGCAGTATAGAGGTAACTAGCGAAATTGGTGTAGGGTCGGAATTTTCGGTATTGTTGGAGTTTCCGGTATCAACCGATGTGATGGCTACAGAAGAGAAGATAAAAAAACTTGCCGTTCCGGAAAATAAAGAAAAAAGCAGGGGCGGGAATGATTTTCAAATTAGTAATTTGCAAGTGTTAATTGCCGAAGATAACGCGGTTAACGTAATGCTGATGAAGAAACTGTTTTCTAAATGGGGTATTACGCCGGTAATTGCCGAAAACGGTGAACGCGCTATTGAACTTTTGCAATACGGTAATTTTGATGTGATATTGATGGATTTGCAAATGCCGGTCCTGGATGGATTGGAAGCTACTAAAATTATCCGTAAAATGCCCGATTCTAAAAAGGCAAATATCCCTATCATAGCCCTTACCGCATCTGCCTTGTTTGATGTTAAAGACAAGGTGTATAACTCGGGAATGAACGATTATGTATCCAAGCCGTTTAAACCAAACGAGTTGCTCGAAAAAATATTGAGTTTGGTAGGTGTTGATTAAAGATCCCTGTAGTTGCTAAGGCTGGGTATAAAATCATATCGCTGTTTAGCAAAATCAATTTTGCAATAATAATGCTGCAGGCCATTGGTAACGGCAATTAAAGGTATTTTGTGTACCCAATTGTAGCGTGCAACCTGGTCAAACACCTGCTGGGTAACTTTTACCTGGGGTGCTTTACATTCTACAAGTAATACCTTTTCGCCTTTGTTATTAAATATTACAATATCCGTGCGCCGGGCGTTGCCGTTTAGTTTAAGGCCGCCTTCAAGCTTGATTAATGAGCGCGGAAAGTTTTTTTCTTTAATTAAATATTGCACAAAATGCTGCCTCACCCATTCTTCGGGAGTTAACACCACATCCTTTTTCCTGATCTCATCAAACAAAAACAAGGTGCCGTTTTGGTTGGTTATTTTGAAAGGGTAGGGAGGGAGATTTAAGGGCTCTAACATTTTAGTCAAAAGTAAAAATTCGCAAATCAAAAAGCTATCTTACTTTTAACTTTCTATAAGCGGCCAATACGGGGTTTTTGTGCTTTTGATTTTTTACTTTTGCCTTACCGGAAATATGACTGCGCCCGAAATTTTAAAAGATTTAAAAAATCGTAAATACAAACCCCTGTACCTGCTGCACGGCGACGAGCCCTATTTTATTGATATGATAGGCAATTACATTGAGCACCACTTATTGAGCGATGCCGAGAAAGGCTTTAACCAAACCATACTTTACGGCAAGGATACCGATATGATGACGGTGCTAAACGCCGCAAAACGTTACCCTATGATGGCCGATTACCAGGTTGTGATGGTGAAAGAGGCGCAGGATATGAAATGGGGAAAAGAGGATGATGATAAAAAAGGCATCGACCCGCTGTTGAGTTATCTTGAAAAACCGCTGCCAAGCACCATATTGGTTTTTTGTTACAAGTACGGCAAATTTGATAAGCGAAAAAAAACCTATAAGGCTATAGATAAAAACGGGATAGTTTTTGAATCGGCAGAGTTGTATGATAACAAAATTCCCGGTTGGATAGAAGGCTTTGTGAGCGATAAGGGCTACCGCATTAGCCCGCAGGCTTCGGCATTGCTGGCCGAGTATTTGGGTAATGACCTATCTAAAGTAGCCAACGAATTGGAAAAGCTAATGCTTAACGTAAACTCTGGTCAGGAAATTACACCCAAAGAGATACAGGATAACATTGGCATAAGCAAGGAGTATAATGTGTTTGAATTGCAAACAGCACTTGGCCGTAAAGATGCCTTAAAGGTAAACCGCATTATTAACTATTTTGAGGCCAACCCCAAGGCCAACCCTATGGTAGTTGTGCTGGGCACACTCAATAATTACTTTAGCAAGGTATTGCGCTACCATTACGCTGCCGATAAATCGGCACAAGGTTTAGCGCGCGATTTGGGCGTTAGCCCCTATTTTGTGAAGGATTATGAGCAGGCAGGCCGTAGCTTTAACTACGGCAAAACCTTGCAGATAATAAGCTTGCTGCGCGAGTACGATTTAAAAAGCAAAGGTGTAGAATCAAACACAAGCCCCGGCCAATTGATGAAAGAGCTGATGTTTAAAATACTGCACTAATTACCCAACCGGCTTTATATCAAAACGGTTAACAATCATTTCTTTTTCGTTATATAATACCTTTATCTCAAATACGCTGTGATCGCTTAAAAAGGTCATGTAATTGGTATCGGTTATGTATCCGGGGAAGGGCCTGCCAATGTAACGCAGGTTTTGACCCTTAACCAGTGTGATGGTTGTCTTCATTATGTTACAATATACGTAAATATTTGGGCTACCGGTTTGTAAAGTGTATAGTGTTGAATACTATTTAGGCGAATTTTTTAGCAATATAAGTTAAAACATGGCTTTTTGCTGCTTAATAGGCTGTTATTCAATATGGCATAGCTATTGAAATAACTATACCTAACGCTTAATAAAAACCATGAAAAAGATATTATTTTTAATGATGCTTGCCGTAGCCATGAGTGCAGCAGCAATGGCCCAAACTAAAGTAACTAAAGACGAAGTTAAGGTTAAAAAAACCTCAACCATTCCGCAAAAGGTGCATAACGTTTTTAGTAAACACAAACACTATAGCGGCACTAAAATTAAACACGTTAAAAAGGTAGCTCATAAAACAACTACCTAAACAAAAGATTGGGACTATTGATTTGAGTAGGGATGCCGTGAGGTGTCCCTTTTTTTGTTGGGGGCTTAGTTTGCCTCAGTGATAAAGCCGGACGTCCATTCATCTTTGTCAAGAATGTTTTGGCTTATTTCAAAACCGTCTTTAAAATCTTTAAATCCGTTTAGCATTTCAGACCTTCGCTGTGCATCCTTTGCCTTTTCGATAGATGTATATATACCGATTAGTTTAACGTCTTCTCCGCCAGGTAAATCCGGGTCGATGTGTATATGATATAATGAGTAAACAGCATTCATAGTTTTAGTTCATTTATAGCTAAGATAAAATTATCAACAACGTATAACTTATTGGATTGCCTTTTTATTAGTTTATTTTGATCTGTATATTACAACATGCAAAATTTCTCAGTAAAATGTAAATCTGTACAAATATCAGGAAAAGAATTATACATGGTTAATACCGGCGAAACCCTGAGTATAGGAGGGCCATATGTTGGTGATGCTCATCTCGATAATATTTTGATTGTAAAAAATTGCGTAGCAGATAATTTTGTATATCGGGATGATTTAAACTTCCTTTTTTATGTACAATATCATAAAGTTAACCACCATGATTTTTTTACAATTAATTTCAGAAATTTAATAAACTCAAGCAATTTTCAATTCAATCGAGAGTTTAAAATGGTACATATTAAAGGGTTTATAAGCATGAATGAGTTGGAGATATTTCTTGCTTTCCATGATGAATTACCTAACAGGAAGCAAATATTCAACATTGATGATGAGGATTTTTATGCAATAGATAGTGCCCAAGATTTAGAAATGCAATAACCAATATGCTTTCTCACAAACAAATTCCATAATTTAGGCGCATAATATCACAACATGCAACATTGGCTCGTAAAAAGTGAACAATGTTGGTTTTTTACCTCCTTTTCTATTTTTTAATGTTGTTTAATTTGATACTTTTTTTGATGTTGTTTAATTTGAAAATGGCCTTAACGGCATTAAAAACGCATATTTCGGGTTGGTAAAATCGAATTACCAATATAGATAAACTATATCTACAAATCCAAAACGAAAATTTTATTTGTTAGAAACACTTAAAATTCAAGCTTTTTTTAACCTTTTTGACACCTTTTTTGACACCTAAAAAAGCCTTGATTATTGCGTTTTCAATACCGAAAACCCAATAATTGACAAACTTATTTTTTATTAATTTTTTTCATAGTCCACATTTTAATCAAATCTTGACTTTTTTCCTGTTTAGATTTTGGTATAGTATTATCTTTTGGCGGTGCAGTCGTGAATACAGTTTTTATGAAATCTGTACTATCGTTGATTGAAGAAATTTGTTTAGCCATTTCTTTTTGAATAGTTGATAATTCATTAACTGATGCTCTTACATCGTTTAATTCCTTTAGTTCCACTTTTGAAATAATTTCCTCATCATCAGGATTGAAAAATTTAAACTTCTCCTGAATAGCTGTTTGTTTATTATGAAATAGATAAATTTCTTTTAAAAAATCTTCGTCAGTTATATTAAAAGTTCTACGGATTTTTTTTCTGGTAAATATTGATTTAATTATTTCCTTTTTTGTTAATTCTATTGAGTTGTTTATTTCTGTTTTCATTATATTCATTTAATTTAAGCCTAAATAAGCTTCGCTATTGATGGATTATTTCCTTTGTGATTGCAGTATCAATTGAGCTTGAAAGCTCTTTATATCTCTTTAAAATCATTAATATGACTATATAAATAATTCTTTATACTTTTATTGAAACTAAAGTTATAATCCTTTGGGTAGTTGAACATTAATTTTTCTTTATTTTAAGGCTAAATCAGATTTTAAATAAATATCGGTTTCACCTGCCGATTCGTGCCGGGTACCAGCAATGGTTTTGGTATGTTTTGGTTACGCTCTCTGATAGTTTTTTGGTATAGAAATGCGGCTTGTGCAAGTTCGTTCGGTGTTCAGTTTTTAACTGCTTCTGATATGTGTTTCATAGTTTATTATTTTGATAGCGATTGACAAACCCCGGCAAATTGCAGCGGGGGCTTAATCTTTTTATTCAGTTAAAGATTAGATTCTATTTTTTGCATTAATCAACATTCTATCGATTTTCTTATTTGTATTTTTTCTTCGGTTTTCTTGGTCGCTAAGAATCATCTCTTTGCTGTTTAAAATTTTTAAAACTTTATCTGTGATAATTTTTTCAATTTTTGAATTTTGGAAATAACATTTTTCTTTTGCTATTACAAAGTTTGAATTTTCAAATTCCAAAATAACTTTATAAGCACCAGTTGAGCCTATTTGAAACTTGTGGGAGATACCGTCAGAATAACAGCTTGATGACATATCAGATAATAATAATAACTCAGATATTCTTTCAGCTTCAATATCCATTTGTGACATAATCTTCATAGTTAGATGTATTTAAGAGTTAATAAACCCCGGCTACATTACCGGGGTAGAAATACTTTGATTAGAATTTATCTTTATATTGTACTATTCTGTTAAGAATCATATTATAAGCATTAAAGGAGAATGGTTTAGTTGCAGAATTGGTTACCTTAAATAGAAATTCAATCGCTTCTTCATAACTATCAAAATGAAATTCGTAATCATAATTATGATTTGCCTTTATAAATTTTTCATAAAGACCTTTAACATCTATTCCTAATTCTATAAATGGAACTTTTGGAATAATTAATTCCGAGTCTCTGTCTTTGTTTTCTGGATCTTCCGGGTTCGTGTTTTCGTTTATCATATAGTTGTTTATTTATTTAACCGGCTTCATTACCGGGGTGTTTTTAAAAACGTAAGCTAAATTTATCTTACAAAATAACCCCCTTAAACGACAATGGACAGGAGTTACCCTGTCCATCAATTCACACTTTAATCGTGTTCATATCGCTTAACCCCCATTCACTTATCTTTTACACTTATCCGGGGGTATGTTGTTACTTTCAACGGTACAAAAGTGCAAAAAAGAACTGACATTTCCAAATTTTAACCAAATTAAATATGGTAATTAATTCATTTAAAATAAATAATACTATGTAAAATTAATATTTGCAGTATATAATTCTGTAAACTAAATTTAGTTTAGGTTTTTTAATACCTAATTGAAAATTTTTCAAATTCAAAATCCAAAACGCTACTACCATTATTCAAGGATTTAACTTGAAAAAAATTAAAAATATCATTTGATTTTTAAAGCCCTTTACCGGGCTTTTGTTTTAAGGAAAAACTATTTGAAAAATTTTCAGAATGCTTATATCAGTTGAGTGTAGATTTTAAATTTAAACGAAGTTTAAGCCTGTACAAACTAAAGGAATATATAATTGATAACATTATTCATTAGAAAGTTAACTAAGCTTAAATCAACTTAAATAAGATAGATATTGAATAAGTATATAGAATAAAATGTTCAGGTAATTGAAAGTAATTCTTCGCATAATTGAAGAATAATTTTCATCATTTGATTTAAATCTATTAAAACTGTAAGTTGAAATTATGCTTCGCATAGTTGAAGGATAAATTTATATTTAAAGTTCTATTCCCAAATATTTATGTATTCTATTCATTAACTTAAACTTCTATTTGAACAAGAAATAAGTTTCGCTATTGAATTGTTTTTCAAAGTTGATGAAGTTATTGTTTAAGATATAAAATGCTTTATATCTAATCTAAATAATTTATTTTTTTTTAAGAAAATTCTTTCAGAAGTTGAAGGATTAATCTTTAATTTTATTCTTCAACCCCCGCCGGGGCTTAACCTTTATTTCTTCTTTTTCCCTCCGGGGGTTGCGGTACAAATACTAAAAAGAAAAAAGTACCAGTATACTATTATTAATCTTTTTTTACTTTTATCTTTTAACTATATACTTTATATTATGGTACGAAATGTGGTACGAAATGTGGTACGAAATGTGGTACACTTTATGGTACAAAATGTGGTACATTTTTGATTTAATATAATTGTACCATCTTTTGTACCATAGTTCGGGGGATTCTTCAACTTGCTTTAGCAATATTTATTTTCTTCTTCAACTTGACTTTTTTTATTTGTAACCTATATTTGCTTATATAAATTATAATTATTATAAATAAAATAGTCTTTTTGAAAATTTAGATGTATTTATAATTAAATGAGCAATCATTGTTAAAACAACGCAAGTGTAGGATACTACCAAATCTGTTCTACACTTGCTTATGCCTTGGTAGGGCATTAAAGATTTGGTAAAAAGCATAAGTTTTAATAAAATGATTATCAATGAAACTGAAGAAAAGAAAATAGTCTTCAACACCCCCTTAAATTTTAATGTAGCAAATTCATTTCCTGAATTTAGTTCTAAAGATATTCCGAAAATAGAATTTCTAATCAACCAGATTAATTATAAAGATAACGGTAGAGGTTATCAAGTACATATAGTTAAACACGCTTGGAGTTTATGTATGAATAATGGTGAAATTACTTTTATTTTAGATAAACTGGTTTCTTTGAACATTATCAAGAAAACCAAAGATGGTAATCCGGGGATAGATAGTAATGCCTATTCAGTGGTTAAGCCTTATACCAATTCAAATTCAAATAAATCTTATTATTCAGTTGATGATTACCTTTTCCTACAAAAACTTAAAGCTGACAAATGGGTAGCTATGGGTAAAGAGCATTCAGCCTACATTAAACCAGAACCTAAACCGAAGGTTAACAAGGTTAAAGTAACTTTAAACAGTAAGGCAGAAGCCAGAATAAAGCTATTAGAGGCTTTATTAATAGAAAACGGTATACCAGTACCATCTGAACCTATTATTCAATTGGATGAAGCTACCCCGGTGGTACAGTTAAAACCAGTATCAACCCCGGCTGTACCAATAGATAAAATATTACATAATTTCAATGATGAAGATTATTCATTAGACGAATTCGATGCTTTTTTTGAAGCTACATTTGATTTGAGGGAAGATAGTATAGCGGAACTATTAAGGCTTATGCCTATCAACTATAGGGTAAAGCCAATTGGACACGTAGTAATTGAAGTAGATGGTGTAGGTTATAGATTTTTCAATAATGCTACTGTTAAAATTATAGTATTTGAAGGAATAGAATTAATGCAGGTTGCCTAAAAAATATTAACTTTACCAGTATAGAAATATCACAATGAGTTTTGAACGGGATAAATATTATAGCTTAACTGAAATACTACAAGTATTCAATATAAGCCGTTCTAAGCTTCAATTACTTCTGAATCAATATAGCCCTGCTTGTATTGAAAATCGGATAACCTACGGGTCGTATTACAGCATTACGGCTAAATATTATCTGAAATCAGATATTGAATTAATTGTTGAAAATCTTTATAAGATACCAAATCATAAAAAATAGTATTCCCAATAAAAAGCAATTTAAAAGTGATTTAGTCCTAATAACACTTTCATTGCCTAAATCATCGACTTCTTTTTTATGTTTATCTATTAATTCTTGAATTTTAAGAGTTTCCCCCAATATATAGTAACTAAAATTGGAACTTAAATGACTAATTTTATTAATGTTGAATATTCCTATAGTGAATGAAATTATCCAGAGAAGCAAACTCAAAATTATTAAGGTATCCCAATAATTAAATTTATTATGAATGGTCAATGAGATTATAAATCCAATACAAGCGGCATTGATAGACAAAAGATAGTAGTAAAATGTTGCCGATGCATTCAAACTTCTAACGGTATTGTCATCAATCCGTTTAAACGCATCTTTAAGTTTTTCGTCTTTGTCGGTTTGCGCTTTCGCAATAATGTCTATAACGTGTTTTTTAACATTATCACTAATTGGTTTGTCTTTTGGCGTTTTAGGTTTTTGAAGCATAATAACCAAATTTAGAATTAAATAGTAATTATTTTAAAAAAAACGGGCACTTTCCAAAATAGCGTAGTATTTATAAATAAATAGATGCACACAATGGAAGTACTACAATTACAAAATCACATCTTCATTAGCCGCCAACCTGATAGCTACTATATGATTGATACCTCTAAAAAGGTAGTTAAAGCGATTGACGAAACCCGCTTTGACCTAATTAGCAACCTGATTGCTTTAACTCAGGATATTAAAGCTTTATCGTAATGACTGCATTTGAGATACGTGAGGAAATTGGCAGGGATAAAGCCATTAAACTATTTCCAAACTACCAATTGGTAAAATCACCAGACTTGTTTTCGCATTGGGATATATCAGGATGTACAACGAATGTAGCCGGGGAAACTAAAGAATTTCTTATAGAAGTAAAAGACCGGGATATAACTTCAAAAAGTGTACCTGATATTTTTATGGAATGGTACAAATATCAAGAATTACTAAAACTATCAGAAGCAAATAATGATGCTGATATTTTTTATCTAAGTATGTTCAGTGATAACATAGCTTACATATACAATCTAAAGAAATTGAAAGTAAGTGAACTTGTTTTAGAAGTAAGAAAAGTTAAAAAAACTACCGTAGAGGATAGCGAAATTATAGATAAGTTGATGGTTTTATTACCGTTCAACAAAGCCCAAATTAAAAAATTAAAATAATGCCAAAAGAAACCAAACCAAATAAAATTAACGTTTTTAAATGGATTATACTTATTACCATCTGTACCTTACTGTCATTAGAAGTAAATTTATTTCTTTCACAATTAGGAATTATAAGAGAATACCACATTTCTAATATACGTGTATTCTTAAATATTGTTGGAAGCTTTTTATTCATACAATGTTTATGTGTGAGACATAATAATATTAGTAAATGGCTTCATAAATAAATTATGATAGCAACATCTTTTTTAATAGCAATTGCGGTAAACGGATTAATGATTAATCCGGGTTATCAATGGTTGTTACACAAACTAAAGTTAAAAAAACCTTTCAATTGTGTTTTGTGCCTTTCGTGGTGGGTGGGTGTTACTTACGCTGTAGCATCACTAAATATATTATCGGTAGTAATACCATTAGCTGCCAGTTTTTTGGCAGTTTTTCTACAAAGAATTTACGATTCTTTGCCTTCAACCTTTAGATAATAAGTGGATTACGAAAAAAGAAAAAATGAAATACTAACTGATTTTTTTAACTCAGGACAGTTGAAGGTTAAAGTAGAAGGTGTACTAATTAAATTAGGAATTACACGTAAAACTGAATTGGTAAATGACAGTATGTCAGAGGTGTATTTTCAACTTTCCAAATACAATGCCGAAAAGCTGGTAACCGCTTTTGATAAAAATCCTAATAGCTTAATTGCTATCGCTGTAGTAATTACCAAAAGATTATACCGTTTTAAAACCCAAAATCCCGACAATCCTAATAATAGTTATTTAACAAAAGTCTTACACGGTTCTAACTATAGACAATTAGAGTTTTTAAGCGTTACGGATGCTTATGATTCGGGCGAAGGAGATTATAGCGGTATCACTTTATTTGAAGTAGATACATTGAATGTAGCCGGGGAAAAGTGGGATAAAATCAAAGAACGTCTTACAACTACTGAAATTGAGTTTATAGATAAACTGATGGATGGGTTCAAATTTTATAAAAGAAAACCTACCAACGAGTTTAAAGAGTATAGAACATACGTGTTCAATAAAATCAAAAATATGGACTTGAATAAACCAATGACGCCATTAGAAGAAATTAAAACCAAACTTGATATGCAGGATGTCAGAATGTTTGAAATAATGTATGATGAAGATTTTTCATACAGGGAAAAAATAAAAATGTTAAAATTCACTGAAGCCCAATACCTGAGCCAAAGAAGAATTTTACTAAAGAAAATAAAAGCAATGAATATAAAATAATGACAGGCAAAGTATTTACCAAAATCTTCAACATAATCAACGCTAAAGTAGCCTTTGTTATTAGTAGATACCCTGATGATGAAACCCAAATTAATGATTGGTATTTGCAATTATTAGTTGATATAAAATCGGGGGATGTTATACACTATGTTGACTTCTTAACCTTACTAATAAGCTGGTTAGAACAAAAAGAAGATTACGTAATGTGTGCCGACTTATTTAAACTAAAAAACAAAATTGAAAAATGGATTTGAAAGAAAAGATTGAGTCAGTATTTGATAAGATTGATTACTACCTAAAAAATAAAGAAGTAACGTTAACACCGGATGAGCGTAAACTGATACAAGAAATCATTAACGAATTAACTTTACCAGCCAGACGATATAATTTAGGTTGCGGAAGCTGCTTTGGGGAGATAGCAAAAATCATCAACGATTATCATAATCCAGTTTAAAATCAACTGGTTGTTGGAAAAATATTTGCACTTAACAAACGATTAATTACTAATAATAGGTAGTTAACAGTTTCAGTATAATGGATTTTCTTCAAAAAT
Source organism: Mucilaginibacter gracilis (assembly GCF_003633615.1). Taxonomy (NCBI): domain Bacteria; kingdom Pseudomonadati; phylum Bacteroidota; class Sphingobacteriia; order Sphingobacteriales; family Sphingobacteriaceae; genus Mucilaginibacter; species Mucilaginibacter gracilis. The sequence goes on from NZ_RBKU01000001.1 coordinate 3,204,154, forward strand.
AAACTCGATTTAATTTCTGATATTATTTCAACTTTAGGTTCAACCTCTACAACAGCATATCCAACATATCCATATAGATTTATATCTGTTTCTTTTAAATCATTAACAGCATCCGTGAAATCGTAAAATATCATTTCAAGCTTTAAAGCATTGTCCTTTGAGTATATTAAAATCTTTTCAAGCTTGGCCTTTAATTGCTCAAATTCAATAAGTTTATCGTCCATAGTGCAAGATATGAATTATTCTTTATTAAACTCAAAATCCACAATTTCACAGATAGGGCTAACACCTTTCCAGCTATCCCGGTAAACACTGGTATCAATCCCGATATTGAACTGATAATTAAAACCAGTTTCGTTAATAAACTTTTGCACCTTGGCAGGTAAGCTTTGGCCGTGGGGGTTATAACCTTTGTTTGTTTGCCTTAAATCCATAAAATATGGTTGTCCTGAATATCTAAAAGGCGTTGAACCTTGCGGGAGTATGAAACAACCATAATCTGCTATTTTAGAAGCTATTTCTACCGTAATTAGGTCAAATTCACAACCTTTGTATTTAAGGTCAGAACGTACACTTTCATCTATTCCGGGTTTGATTTTACCAAACGGTGGGTTACTTATACACTGGTCAAAATGGCCGAAGGATTGATAATCAAAAATACTGCCGATAATCCAATTAGCTTCTGGTAGTAGCTTTTTACCTACTTCATAGTATATAGGATTCAATTCCACACAGGTAATATCTTTACAATCTCTATAATGGTAGGCAACAAAAGCTAACATACCAATGCCAGCGCATAGGTCAATGGTCTTGGCATTATCATAAATATTTAGTGAGAAATCACGGGCTAAATCGAAAGGTGTAAAGAATGCACCAGCTTCACTATTTAATGATGTGGCTGATTCATTCCATTTTTCAAATACTATAAGTTTTTCTTCAAATGTTAATGAATCTTTTTTAAGAAGTTCAACCGCTATATTATGTTTTTTAATTTGTGCTTTAGTAAGTTTTGACATTTATCGTTTATAGATAAATAGTCTCCACATTTACAAAGTATTCCTTTTTTAAAAATATTATTAATCCAGATGTAAGTAAATTGGAATATCATTGTCATTATAAGTTATATATCTTATAATGAAATCAGATTTCTTAATCCAAATATTCTTTGTAGGATTTTCAATTATTTCGTTATATGTTGGTGAATTAACATTATACATATAAAGTTCAAAGTCAGTTTCACTAAATATATTTGAAACCTTTATTTCACTTTTATCTAAATGAATTAGTTTTTCAATTTTGGACAGTTCAATAAGTGCAATTGGCTTTGATTGTTCGTTTAGATGTTCGGTAATCTTTAATATTTTATATTCCTTTTCTATATCAATAACGTATTTTACATTAACAGTTTGAAGTTCGCTGTAACCAGTAGCCAAAATTTTAATTTCTTCTTCACCTTCAGTAAATTCAATAACAATGCCGTTATTAAATTTATATGGACTGGTATGGGAATTTAATTCAACCTTGTCCCCACGTTCTATTGCATATTGATTCATAGCTAAAGATAGCCAAAAAGTAATTAACCCCTCTCTTTTTTCTCGCATATAAGACTATTAACTACATAGAAATATACAGGGAGAAAACAGAAATGTCAGATAAAAAAAATTTATTTAAGCCGGGGCAATCAGGCAACCCGAACGGTAGACCAAAAGGTGCAAAAAATCGTACTACAGAGGAAATAAGAAAGCATATCCAATTTGTTCTTGATGGTCAATATCAATCGTTAGAGGCTGATTTAGATTCAATGTCGCCCTTCCAAAGGGTTATGATGGTAGAGAAATTGACAAAATTTTTCTTACCAGCGTTGGCGAAGAATGAAAACGATACCAATGTTTTAGGAGAGGTAAAAGTAACTGTAAGCTTTGTTGATACCCCTATGAGGGATAATGATAGTTCAACTAATGAATTTCAGGTTGACTAAAATCCTTTGTTTTAGTTAATTGGTTGATTCCGGTTGATTAAAGTAAAAGGGGACAAAAATTAGGGACAAAGGTTTATTTTGAACGTTCAATTAACGCTACCAAAACCACATCAGGGGCAACAACAAGTATTAGATTCTAAAGCGAGATTCAAAGTTTTATTGTGTGGCCGTAGGTGGGGTAAATCATTAATCAGTCAAATAATATCAATATTAGGGATATTAGAGGGTAAGAGTATAGGGTATGTTACACCAACGTACCAGTTAGGTAAAATCTTCTTTCAGGATATATTAAAGCTGATACCTACCAAACTAATTAGGTCTGCTAACAAAACAGATTTAATTATCAATCTTATTACTGGTGGTGCATTATCCTTTTTAACGGGGGAACGCTTAGACAACTTTAGAGGGCGCAAGTTTCACACGGTTATCATTGATGAGGCCGCGTATATACCAGACTTAGAAAATGCGTGGTTAAATAGTATCAGGCCAACGCTTACAGACTATCAAGGTGATTGTTTATTTATAAGTACACCACGTGGTAAAAACTATTTCTACAGCCTTTATAACAAGGGTTTGAATAAAGAAGATGGTTATGAATGTTGGCACTTTACCAGTTATGATAATCCGCATATATCAGCCAGTGAGATTGATTTAGCAAGGAATGAATTACCTGATGCAGCCTTTAGACAAGAGTATTTAGCAGAGCCGGGGGAAAACACATCTAACCCATTTGGTACCGATAACATTAAAGATAATACCATAACTACGTTAAGTTATCTACCATCACAGATATTAGGAATTGACCTTGGCAAGCATAACGATTATACAGTGATTACAGGTTTAGACGAACACGGGGCAATGAGTTACTTTGATAGGTTTAAATTGCCTTGGGCCTTAACAATAGAAAAGATTAAAGCGTTGCCCGATTACACATTAAAGGTTATTGATAGCACTGGTGTAGGTGATGCAGTGTTTGAACAATTATCAGCCACCTGCACCAACATTACCGGGTTTAAGTTTACCAGTACCAGTAAACCACAGATTGTAATGGAATTGGTTAAATCTTTAGAGTTAGGTAAAGTAAAAGTAAATGAGGTTACAGCAAGTGAAATGATGGTATTTGAATATAAGATTCAACCATCAGGGCATATTAAGTACGAAGCACAATCAGGTTTTCACGATGATACAGTAATGTCGCTCTGTATGGCAAACCATTATTTAAAACAAGCCAGCTTATCAAACTATAGCGGGTGGATTTATTAAAAATTAATACAATGAACTATAACGAGATAAAAAACAAATTGCCCAAATGTTGGGAAGATATAACCTTAGCTACTTATCAAAAGCTATCTGCTATTGAAGTGCAGGATGATTTATTTGATGAAATCATATTTACCCAAAAGATAGAATCCGATATTAATACGAATATAGAAATCATTTGTCTTTTAACCGGGGCCATTAATGATGATATAAACGCTTTAACGATGGTTCAGTTAACAGACTTAATATCAGTGTTGGCTTTTATGGATACCGAAATAGAACCATCAGCTAATAAGATTAAGTTTAAAAAGTATAATGAATTATCGTATGATGATTTTATTAGCTATACCAAATATTGGGAGAATCAAAGCGAGGTGTTTAATAACTTAGATACTATGCTATCAATATTTAGTAAGGATAAGCTATCCAATGAATACTTTTTAAATCTAAGCATCCCGGAGGCGTTGCAATGTTTTTTTATACTGCAACAGAACACCAAAAAGTATTTGCGGAGTTCGACGGTTTCTTTGTTAAATCAGTTGGTGAAGATAAAACTAAAGGAGTTGAAGAAGATGCTGATGTTATATTGCAGGAATCTTTTTCAATCGAAAAAGACTTTAACAGCAAATGGAGTTATTGGTTAATTGCCAAAAATGTATCTGAGTTTACATTACAAAAGTTTCAGGAGGTTTTAGAATCTAATGTTATTGAAGTTCTTACAATAGCCAGTATGCTAAAAGAACAAGTATCAGTATTGCAGAATAGTAATGGCAAACTATCTAACTAACTCCCTAATAAACTAATTAACAGATTCAAAGACCGATTATAGAATACAGAGATGGCAAAGAACTTATCACAGGCAAATGCAGCCCTATTAGAAGGCTTAGGAGAGAATAAAAGTAAATTTACTACTATATTATCAGCCGCCGAAAATGCTTGTGCAGAATTCATTAAAAGGGTTAAAGCCAATATTCAATCAATACCCGATTTTGTTAATACTGGTTCAATAGAAAATTTAACGTTAGAATCGTCAGGTAATGAAATCCATATAAAGGGTTCAGAACATTTATTGTATCAGAATTACGGGGTTAAGGGTTCAGAATCATCAGCATTAGCACCCAATTCACCTTATTCCTATACTGATAAGAGGCCGCCAATTGAACCTTTTTTGGCTTATATCAAAACAAAAAATATTAGGTTGGTTCACAATGAACGCTATTATGGCAAACCTTCACCATTTAAAGAAATAACCTTAGACAAAGCGCAATTGAAATTAGCTTGGGCTATGAGTACTAAAGTATTCAAAGAAGGCTTTAAGCCTCAACCTATCAAATGGGAACAAGAGAAAGAAAAGCTTAAACAAGATTTAAAGGACAATGCCAAAGGTTTTATCATAGGTAAATTGAAAACTGAAATCTATAATAAGTACGGCAATAAAATTGACCCTACTGGTTAACTCAATTACTGAAATTCGCCTATAACTATATTAATAGCATCTTTTTGCATAGGTTCTAATTTAATTCCTTTTGTAATTGGTTGATTATAATTTGCCATACGTATGCCACCACCTAATTGGTAGCCCTTTTCCCTTAAATATTCTGAAATCTGCGCGGGAATCAAAGGTGCATTGCAATATTGTTCAGTAAGAATATTAACTGCATTAGGCTCTGTATTATTAGTCTTACTAATCTTTTGTAACAAATTATATAGAACATTAAGTGATTTTTCGGATAATTTTCTATCGGTAGTTACGGTATAGAAATAACTATCACCAACAGTGACATTACCGTAAGTGTTTCCGGTTCCCCCATTAAAATTGTTTTTCCCACCAATGTTGCCGTTGTTAGTTCCATTGTTTTGATTTACTTCATTATTCCCTTTTTGGTTTGTAGTTGAAACTGATTGAGTTTTGGTTGAATCAACAGAGTTATGTTTCTTTTTTATAGAAATATTAACGTTTTTCTTTTTTAAAGTTTGGTGATTAAATCTTTTTTTTGATGGTAAATTAATTATCTGTAAAGTATCCTTCAATCTGATATTGGTTTTTGTCGCAGCAACTTTTGTATTTTTAATTGATGTAAAGCTATGCAATATAAAACATATAAATAGGCTGATAATTATAACCATTCCGCTCACCATATATTTTTCACTTTTGATAGTTAATTTATTAAAAATGTATGGAATTAAATAAATTAGAACTGTTATCAAAAGGGTATAAAATAAAATCGTAGTAGATGGATTTTGAATAATAGCCTCAAATGAAAAAACTTTTATGTTAAAACAAATAATAACAATGGCTGATATATTTACGAAAACCGAAAGATAACTCTTTAATTTAGTCATTAGATGATAAGGTTTATAATAAATAACTAAGATACTCCCAAATTTAAAGTTGTGCAAGTTATTATATTGAGATACCCCTATTACCTATCAAAATAGGCAATGGTTTCATTAATAAAATCTCCACAAAAATACAGCCCCGTAAATAATCCACTGGTTTTTCAAATACAGTCTGATAACGTCAATATTCAATATTTTGCTGTACAGCTATTAAATGGTGCAGGTGCTATTATCAATAATTTCAGGTTATTTACCAGCCCCAATTACCGTAATGGTACGGTAGCGGATTTTTCAGATATATTAAGCAATACAATAAACTCCCAATTGTTGCCTTCGGTAAACCTTATTGACGCAACGCCTAATATTTTAACCTCTTATCAATTAAACATAACAGAGAAATTATATAGTGGTGGTACTATCGTTGATGGCGTAACCCTGATTTCTGATAGGTACCATACTTGGATGGGTGGAGTAGATAAGCTTAGTTTTAGTAGCTACTATTACCCTGATTATGTAGCTATACCGTACAACAATGCAAAGTTTTTAACTACTAAGCCAGATAATTTAATTTTAGATTATCAATCGTCTGAATATTTATCTTTTATTAATAGCAGTGGCGCAACAAAAGTGCAAATCAATACTTATAACAAAGTTTTACTAAGTGGCTATACCAAATCACTAACAGGTACATCGAAAGCTTTAAGGATTGATGTCAGCCCTTTCGCATTAAATAGAGAATTCAATATTGATTTTACCTTGGTTGATTATTACACGGTACAACTTTTAGATAATAGCAATTCAGCCAGAAGTAATTTAAAATCATATAAATTTAAAGCGGTTAAAAATACGGATAGGGTTGAAGTGTTGTTTGCCAATAAATTAGGTGGTTTTGATAGTTGCAGTTTTTTCAACATCAGACAAGCTATCAATAACATTACACCGACAACCATTAATAAAAACCCGTATGATTTTGATTCTTCTACTGGTACATATAGCGAAATAAATAACGGAGTATATAACCCGGAGGTTGATACCATTAATGTAAATTATGATAGTACCTATAAAGCCATTACAAGGCCGTTAAACGATGCTCAGGGATTTTGGCTTAAAGAGTTAATGACAAGCCCCAAAGTATATATTAAAGTAGCTAATGGTGCGTTTCTGCCAATACAGATAAAAAATACTATTTATACGGTAAACAGACAGAAGTTTAATCAAAACCTAATGCGTTTGGAACTGGAATTTGGTACAGGTAGTTATGATGGTTTATTATTCAATGCGAATGCTGTTATTGGTTCAACAGGTACAAGAATATTTGGCGACGAATATGGAGATGAATATAATTAAATAATTGTAACTTAGGTTAAATTAACCTATAGTAATGTTTAATATACCTACCCTACCAACCGATAGTTTGTATAAATTTATGTTTATAGGAGGAATTGTTTTAATATTATTTTCCTTTTTTACAATGAATCGTGCTTCTGATGATATAAAGCTTAAGCGAAAAGCTGCTGATTCTTTATCGGCAACTATTCGTACAAGAAATAAAATTGATAGTTTAAAAAGCCGTTGGTTTGACCGAAATTTAAATAGCCATATCTTTACCACCGAAGAGCTTAAAAGTCAAATTGAAAATGAAAGAAAAAATTTAATTGATTTTATTTCTTTAAGTGATGCCTATGAAAAGAAGGCTCTCGACTTAATTAAAGATGAACATAAAATTGATTTGATTAGCTTTTTTATGGGCGTTTTGATTGTTGTAGGTATTACTTTTACTATCGTTGGAGGGTGTCAATGGTATATCAAAATTCAAATCCCGCAGGATAGATTATTGCAAATTCAGCTTCAACTGGCTGAAACGGAACTTAAAAATGCTAAAATAATGCACGTGGCCAATACTTATAATAGAAACTATATACCGCAGAAAACAAAAAAGGGCTAACCATTGCTGTTTAACCCCCTTATATTAGGTGCTTAGTGTTTAGGCTAAGATATAAATATCTTTCTTACCTTTTTTACCATTTGTTGATATTCTACCGCTACCTTTCAAGGATGATAAGGTTTGCGTTATGGTTGTGCCTGTTTTATCAACATCAAAGGCTTTATCCAATTCAACTAATTTAGCTATTACTTCTTCATTAGTCCCGGATTCTATTTGAGATAAAGCGAAAAGTATTTTTGTGTTCCACGCTTTTGCATCTTCATATTTTTCTGGTACTTCTATAGCTTTTGATTTAACCTTAGCGGGTTTTACTTTTGCTTTTTTTGCATTTAAATCATCAGGGATAGCTATCTCACCCTTTAAAAGACGTAAAAAATAACTATGTCTTTTTATTTCTTCGTCAATATCCTTAACGTTATATTTTATATTAATGTCTTTTATTAAGCCTTCATATTCGGTTTGGGCTTTTTTTAATTCTTCTTTCAATAATGATTCAGTAGAAGTTTTCTTTTCCTTGAAATGATTTAATTCTCTTTCAACTTTTTCTACGGTTGATTCTTCTTTTTTTGATTCTGCCATTTTGTTTTTTATTAAGGGGGATAAATTCAGTTATTCTACAAACATATTAATCTATTTTATATTTCCTATTAACAAAGTAAAAATGTTAACTACTTCTAATTATAAAATATATCTTATTGATACTGGTACTACTGCTAATTATGCACAATTAGATTGCGAAGATATAGACTTGAATACTACATTTTCTGTCAGTGATTTAAGTAATATAGACAACCGAAAAGATTTTATTACAAAAACAATAACTTTTAAAGCAACAAAAAATAACAATATTGTATTTGGTAATTTATCAAACCTGAATAGGGTTGTTGATGATACAATTTCATCAACATTTTTCTTTAATTTTAATATCACTAAGGATGTTGAATGTATGGTATTTGAAAACAATACATTAGTCTTTAAAGGCAATCTTTCTTTTCTAAGTTCACAACGCGATAATTTAGGTAATCTAACTTATTCTTGTTCTATAAGAGGATTTATGGTAGACTTTTTTAGCCAAATAAAAGATTTAACAATTGCTTCTTTAGATTTTTCTTCTTTTGCTCATACATACAATATGACAAACATTGTTAACTCTTGGAATTACAAATATATTCAAAATGGTTCAACAATAACCGGGCAAACAGGTAACGGCTATTTATACGGTTTTGTAGATTATGGTGCAGGTATTGTTAATGATGATAGCTTTTCAAATAAGATAGATTATAGAAATTTCAGACCTGCCATTTATTTAAAAGAATATTTCAACGCTATATTTTCACAAAGTGCATTAACCAGTAGCTATAGTTATACAATTACCGGAAGTACTCATTTTATGGAAAGCTTTAATAAAGCTATTGTTCCAAATAATGATTTAGATTTCTCTTTTACATTAACACCTTATGTGATTTTTGAGGTTGAAAATAATTCAATACCAAATACTTACGATGCTGATGCACAAACAAGTTATAATTCAACTTATAACAGGCAAGATTATACCCATTTGTTAGGCTTTACAACTGTAGTTACTGGTTCAACTGGTCAAACGTTTATAAATCCCGCACTTGATAACGGACAAATCATAAATTTTAACAATACTATCAATACAACAGTTACCGCTTCAATAGTATTTGATTTTAAAACATTGTATTATCCTTTGTCAACAACTGAAAACACAGTAATCAGATTTCAATTGATGTACAGGGATAACCCAACGTTGGAATTTCAGAATCTTGGGGGGGCAACTAAAGAGTATACACCTTTTCAACTAATTAATGATGTAAACCAAACTTTAAAGCTAAGTATAACACAAACTTTTCTTGCTGGTGGGCAAATTGCGTTGATTGCCTACATTGACCAATATCACGATAGAAAGAGCTTTGTTATTACCGTTAATAATGTGGATTTGCAGATAGGTACCATCAGACAAACCAGTCAGGTAACGTTAAATTTAGGAGATAAAGCCATATTGGTAGCACAAAATATGTTAACCGTTAAACAGTATGATTTTCTAAAATCAATCATTAATATGTTTAACCTATATGTTTACAGTGACCCAAATAATCCTAAAAATATCATTTTTGAACCTTATGATGATTTCTATAAAAAGTTTAACATTGGTACAATCCGGGATAGTGCTTTAGATTGGACAAAGAAGATAGATAACAATAGTTCTTTTACCATTACACCAATTGCCGAATTATTTAAAACGTATACTTTTAAGTTTAAAGATGAAACCGATTATCTATCAAAAATATACACTGATACTTGGGCTGATACCTACGGAAATTTGCAATTAAGCGGTTCAACATCCGGGGATGAAAAGGATATTAATTTGATTTTTGCCTCAACACCAATTTTAAATCTATATGGCAGAAACTATGCTAACTTTTGGGAATTAGATTCAAACTTTCAAAAGAAACCTAAAGTATCACAGCCCCGTTTATTATTTTATAATGGATTGCAAGCTACATCAACTTATGAGATAGGTAAGATTATTAATACACCTACAGGTTATACATTCAATTCTATTGATACCAGCAATATAGGGGCTTACACTTTTGGGTATTATGCAGAAGCTAATGAATATACCGTTACCAGTGATGGGGAATTTTCTGATTTGATTTTTGATATACCAAAGGAACGTTTTTATACTTCTGGTGGAACTTTTGTAAGTTATGGCTCAGGTAAAAAAACTTTATACGACCGTTACTATAACAACTTTATAACAGAATTAATCGATAGCAATACAAGGGTAATATCCGTTGATGCTCACCTAAATGAAAGTGATATTCAAAATCTAAACTTTCAGACACCGATATATTTTAATTCTATCTATGGAAACAGTTATTTCAAATTGCTATCAGTTGAATACACTAATAAAAATCAAAAGAGTAAAGTTAAGTTTCAGTCTGTTTATATCAATGATGAAAATATTTCATTTTCTGGTTTTACCAGCGATTTATATTCAAACTACTATACCCGCAATAGTTGCGGTTCAGGCTTTACAGGAGAAAGTATTAAGTATGTTGTCCCGGTTGGTCAATTTACATCTTTACTTAGTCAAGCTGATGCCAATAGTTTAGCTGTAGCCTATGCTAATACGAATGGTAGCTATGTGGCTAATACCTATGGTTTATGTGTTAATACTGGTACATCTTTCAATTTACGTTTTGATGTTTCTTCTTTCGCGGCTTGTTCTTCGATAGATAGTGCAACCTATTATACCAACACAGGTACATTATCAAGCGGTGCAACCATATTCAATACGGTTTCCGGCCATACTTTAAGGGCTGTATTTGGTTATTACAGTGATGGTAGTAAATATTATCAAACCGATTATACTTCAACAATTATTTCTTCTGGTGTATGCGGTTCTACAGGGTCAACATCGACTTATAATCCAATAAGTTTATCATACAGCGACAATGAATATTATGCTTGTTCAAGGGCTGTTTCAGTACCGGAGAGTAATCAGGTATTTTATATCAGTAGTATGTCTATGGGCTTGGGCACTCACATTTATACAAATACCAGTACGTTAACTTTTGGCCCCGATGGTTGGTATAGTGATAAATACGCTGCCTATCAAGTATCCGGTGGTATAGTCCTGTTGATAGAAAGTTGCAGTTCAGTAAACGGTAAGCCGGGACACTAAAACTGTTATCAGCCTATTACCTCCTAAACAATTTGGGTAATGGCTGATAATAGCGAAGATAGGATTTTATTAAACGTTGGGTTAAATACAAGTGAGGCCGAACAGAGTTTAACGGCTCTTGGGCAAAAGGTTAATGCGGTTGCTAAACAGGATTTGGGCACCAGTTCGGTACAATCATATAAAATTCAGATTAGGCAATTAACCAATGAGTTGCAGAAGATTGAGCAACAACAAGGGCGAAATTCACAAGCTTTTAGAGAAGGTGCAGCCCGTTTAGGAGAGTTAAAGCAAAAAGCGGTTGAATTTAAAGAAACGGTAAATGCTTGGAACCCTGCTAATAAGTTGGCCGGACTATCTTCTATAGCAAAAGGTATCGGTGGTGCTTTAAGCGGTGCAGCCGGGGCTATGGGTTTATTTACAGGTAGAAGTGAAAAGGCAGAAATCATTATGCAAAAATTGCAGTCGGTTATGCTTCTTTCACACGCCCTTAACTCAGTAAGGGAAATGTCTGTAGGTTACAAAGCTTTGTTGGCAGTTATGGGTTTAACCCGTACATCTGCACAAGACGTAGCAACAGCGCAAGCAACATTAACGGCAGCACAAGAAGCTAACACTGCTGCAACCGCAGAACAAATAACAGCACAAGAAGCCCTATCTGTTGCACAATTAAAAGCTGATGCAGCAAGCGCGGAGGCAGAAGCTGCACTTATAGCTTTTAAAGAGGCCGATATTTCGGCAACCTCTGAATTAACCGAAGTGGAAGCTGCCTATTTGGTAGCTGCTAAAGCTAAAGCTGCTGCATTGGCAGAGCTTGCACCATTACAAGAAGCGGTATTGACAACCTCAAAAGCACAAATTGAAACCGATGTTGAATTAGCTGCTTCTACAGAGGCCGTAACGGTAGCAGAGGCTGGAGCTTCGGTAGGTGCTGTAACGTTAAAAGCTTCACTTTGGGCTTTAGGGATTGGTATAATTATCAGTTTGATAGCTGCTTTAATCAGCAATTGGGATAATCTTAAAAAGTATATTGATAAATTATTTCCATCCTTAAAAGAAGGTACAGGGTTTTTTAAAGAAATGATGCAGGTGATTACCGGGGTTGGTAATGCTATACTTCAATATTTAATTTCTCCAATAAAAGCCTTTATTGATTTGATACAAGGCAATTTTAAAGATGCCCTGAACGATTTAACACAAGGGATGGATATTGTTGCCAATTATAAAGAAGGCGCAAGTGAGAAGGCTAAAGAACAGGCAGAAGAAGAAAGAAAGGTTAGGGTTCAAAAAGAAATTGATGCTAATGAGCGCATTATCAAAGAACGCGGTGCGTTAGGCCTAAAAACCACTGATTTAGAGATAAAGAACCAACAACTTAAAAATAGTTTACTTGATAAGGATGCTAAGGACTATGAAAAATCTAAACTCGATGGTGAATCTGCAATAAAAGTATTACAAAATCAGGCTATCAAAGAACGTCAGGATGCCATTGATAAGGCTAATAAAGCTGCACAACAAAAAGCAGACGCTTTAAAGAAAGAAGAACTTAACAAACTTAAAGCCGGGATAGATGATGCTAACAAAGTTATTTTGGGAGGTATTAGGTCGCAACGTGACATTGAAATTTCTGATGCTCAATTTAAATATGATAAACTGGTAGCTATAGCCAAAAAATATCATCAGGACTATTCAAAACTGGATGAAGCTTTTGTGATAGAAAAAGCCCGTATCAATAAAAAATACAGTGATGAAGTACAGGCCTATCTTGATAAGGTTGATGAAGAAAGTTTAAGTGAGTTTGATAAAAAGCGCAAAGAAATTAACAAAGTTGCTGATGAAGCCCTAAAAAAAGCTAATGAAAGAGAAAAGGGTTTAATTGAACAAGACCGCAATTATCAATTAACAAAAACCGATAGGGAAGAATCTGCTTCAAATAGTGCTGATGATGCCAATAACAATGTATTAGGTACTGAAAATGGCAATAGAAAAGGTGCTAAAGACAGCTTAAAGACCTCTTTTGCTAAAGACGAAGCTATCAGAAATGCTAAACTATTGGCTTTACAGGCTAATTATAACAAAGAACAGTTATTGGCCGAAGGCAATTATCAAAAGCTAAAATCTTTAAAAGCTGAATTTGAAAAAAATGTAGGTGATTTAGAAGAAGAAGGTACACAGGCCCGTATTGCTTTAGCGCAGTCTGAAAAAGAGGCCAAACTAACCCTTTATAATGCTATAGGTAACGCTGCCAACGCTGCATCAGATATTATTGGTCAAAATACCATTGCTGGAAAAGCCTTAGCAGTTGCTGCTGCCACAATTTCAACTTATAGTGCTATTGCAGGTCAATTAGCTGCTTTTGCTGGTGTACCGATACCCGGATATGCCATAGTACAGGCTGTAGCCACAGGTTTGGTAGGTTTTGAGCAGATTAAAAAGATATTGGCGGTTAATGTACCGGCTTCTGGTGCAGGTAGTAGCACGGGCGGGGTTAGTTATTCGCCACCTACAATTAATAGTACTATACTTTCAAGTGCTAAACAAGGTATTCAGGATGTTAACGTATTGAATCAGCCTAAAAGCAATAACCAAACGGTAGTTAAAGCTTATGTTGTTGACAGGGACGTAACAGAGGCACAAAACAAAACCAATTACTTAAACAGGCAATCAACTATTTAAGTTGAAAAAATGTATCTTGCTGCCTTTAAAATATGAGAAATGACGTTTTTTGATTTTGTAAATTTAATTTCTTGTATATGCTCTATTACAGGAATATCATTATTGACTATTTTTAATTTTTTTTCTTCTAAAACCAAATATGTTAAAAACCTTACGCCATACGTACGGACAGTAATAATAATTTATTTATTCTCCTCATTATTTACTTACAAGCCTTGGCGAAATTTACACGACGGGGATTTAGATAAAAAACCTATATATAAAATACAACACGATACCATTATTAAATACAATACGATAGTGAAATACGATACTGTTTATATAAAAGGCAATAAAATTTTCAATAATAAAATAAGGGATGTTCAAACTTTAATTCAACATTAATTTATTGTATAAAGTCAATACCAGTAATTGTAGTTTCTATTTTATACTTGCTTTTAATGATGAAAATCAATTGTGATTTATTGTAATATGAGGCCTGTATTGAGGGGCTACTGAAATAAAATGATAATTTGTCTTCTTGTAATTCTGGAAAGTTACCGAGATATACTTGTAACCCCTTTACATCAACTGAATCTACGGGTGCGCTAAAAACTAACTTTAATTTTAATGAAAACATCGTATTCGAGTCATTATTACCAATACAAAAGGCTGTTATAAATGTACCTGTAGTTTCTTTTATTTGATATGAACTCAATAGTGTTATTTTAACCTTTTCGGTTTTGTTAATTATAACTTTCCCGATGTTTATTTTGGCATCTTTACTGTATATATTAAGCTCCTTAACTTCTCCTATCTGGTTATTATATATATTCTGTGCGTTAGCCAAAGTTAGCTTTAAAAAGCATAACGTAAAAAGTATAAATTTCAACTGCATTTAATTAAAGATTAAAACTTTGTAAAGATAAAACAACCATATATTTTATATGTGCTTTATTTATCAACACGTGGAATGCAGTTATAGTTTATATTAGTGAGTATTATAATTATATTCAATCATCCTATTACCTCCATAGGATGAAATTACCATTAATTGAACTTACTGTAGATGAAGCAACCGATGCTTTTGTTTCGGCTATCGCTTTAGTTGAAAACCCCGCCATTGAATCAGATTTTTTAGCTTTTAACAAAGTTGAAAAGTTTGCTATGAATGAGGATAAGCAAATCCTTATCGGTGCTGCTATGACCCCTGATAAACCGATATTCAGGACAAGCCCCAAAGGGGATTACTATTGTATTTTTTCCAAAGATACTATCCAAAAGATACAACAAATCTTCTTTAAAAAAGGGCTGATTCAGTCCCTAAATATCGACCATAACGCTAAACAACCCTGTTTAGATTCTTATATATTTCAATCGTACATAACTGATGAAACTATGGGCGTATCCGCGCCAAACCAATTAGGGGAATTGCCTGATGGTACTTGGATTATAGGAGTTAAGATAGATAACGCCGAATTGTGGAAACAGGTAAAAGAAGGTAAAGTAAAAGGTTTTTCAGTAGAAGGTATATTTTCAATGTTGCCTACAGATATATCAGTTGAAGATATAACCCCGGCTGATGATGATTTAGAGCTAACCAAAGCCCTAAACGATTTCAATAAAGTATTGGAAAAAGTAACCGCAAAGAAATTTATTTAAGCCAATAGCCTATTCACTATTTATAAGAGAAATTATGAATAGACGAAAAGCAATAGAATCAATTTTTAAAGCAACCAAAGCTATTGAAAATCTTATTTCAGGTACCAGTGATTTTGAAGCTGTGCGTGTAAAGGATGGAGATACAATGGTGAATTATGGGGAATTGGTAAAAGGTGCTGCTGTGGAAATTTCTACTTCAACAGGTTCTGAACCAGCACCAGATGGAGAATACAACCTTTCAAATGGCGTATCATTCACTGCAAAAGATGGGAAAATTGATAAGGTTATAGCTGATGGTAAATCGGAAGAAGATTTGGGAGATGATGAAGATTCAACCGATGAAGATTTAGCTACCGTAGCACCCGAAGTTGAAGATGAAACCAAAGAAGTAGCCCCGGAAGCGGAAAATCCAACGTTGGCAATCCAAACTTTGATAGATAAAATCAATGAACTGGAAGGTATCATCAAAACGATACAGGGTGTAATGCCTACAATGCCAACAAAACAAGAAATGAGTGCAGTTACTGATGAGATTCAAAAGCTTAATAAAGCAATTGGAGTATTGGCAGAAACCCCCGCAGAATTTTCAAAAGTAAATAACACTATTGAGGCCAAAAATGATAAAGCTTCAAAATTAGAAGCCTTGGCTTCATTGATGAAATAAAGAGAGATAAGAGAAGATGAGTTTTAACATTTCAAGTTTACCAAATTACGTAGACCAAAATTCAAGAAAATTTTTAGTAGAGTCAATCTACGAAGCCGATACTGCCAAACTATTAAAGGATGCAGGTACCATTATGGTAGGCATAAAAGGCACAACTGCCATACAGCAATTACACAATGACATTGTTTTACAAGATGCATCTGCTTCTTGCGAACGTAACCCACAAGGTGCAACTACTTTCAGTCAATCATTTATAACCGTGAAACCGTTAAAAGATGAGACCAATTTTTGCCAGAAACCATTGGAAAACAAATGGATGTCGCAATTTTTATCTAAAGGTCAAGAATATACTCAATTGCTTTTTGCGAACGATATAATGACTGATAGAGCTAACAAGATTGCAGAAGCTAATGAATTTTTGATTTGGCAAGGTAATGTATCAATAACTGGTACTACTAACCTAAACCAATTCAACGGTTACTTAATTCAAATGTCTGGTTCAACTGCAACTACTCCAACTGGTGCTACACTGGTAGAGAAGATTCAAAACTTATACTTATCAGTACCTGCCAAAGTTCGTACACAATCGGATTTTAGAATTGTAATCGGTGCTGATGTTTACGCAGAGTATATAGTTGCATTATCAAATAAAAACATTTTCCGTCCGGTTGATGATGTATCAGTTTATGGTACACCTGCAAAATTTGCTGTAGTTAACGGCTTAGTTGGTACACGTAAAGTTGTTGCAACAAGATTAAGAAGTTTAGTTTTAGGAACTGATTTATTAGGTGAAGAAGATAAAGCTTCTATGAACTATTCTATCGAGACTAAAAATATCTATGTAGATTTTTACTATGCTTTAGGTGTAGCTGCAATCTATCAATCAGAAATTACTTTAGGTACTGTATAATAATAAAAGATGATGAGCGGGGGCTGTAAATATTCAGCCCTTTTATTCATCATAGAGAGGAAAATATAAATGGGATTAAATAGTGTAAAAGCATATACTAAACAAGCTGGAAAAGGCTATAGCGGTGGTGTACAAAAATTATGGGCAATTGCTTATTCTGATTTAGCTACCGTAACTGGTTCAACAGAAGTTTACACAACTGCATCAGGTACAACTCAAATAAATGCAATTGGTTTAGCATCAGGTGCAACCTTTACTTCAATTGGTTTACTACGTGAAAATGCTTCTTTTAAAGGAACTGCAAAGCGTGATGCCAGTACAGGTGCTTTTGATAATTCAATAGAAGTTGGTTTTTCAATTAGTAATATCACAGATACAGCAAAGCAATTTGTTGATTCATTATCTTATGCACCAGTTGCATTATTGATAAAATTACGTTCTGGTAACTATGTTGTAACGGGATTGAACGGAACTATGGAATTTAGTGAGGCTACTGAAGATTCAGGAACTAAAAACGGTGACTTTGTAGGTTATCTAATTAAAGTTATGGGATTTGAAGACGGATTTACAAAAACTGTAGACCCTGCATTAATTGCTTCAATTGTTGATAAATTATAAGTTATAAAACTTAGTTAATGTAAGCCCTTTAGAGAAATCTAAGGGCTTTTTTATTGCTTAATTCTAAGCGTTGTAAACCTCTTTATTTATTTACTTAATCCTATTACCTCCCAAAGATAATAGATGATTCTGATTGATTTAAACAAGCCTGAACTGGATATAATAGTAACGCTTACCAGCGACTTACCAACTCAATTTATAGGTGTTGAAAATCCAACTTATATAATGGTTTTAACAAATGTTTTTAGCCATAAAGTATTTGAAATACCGCTTGCCAATAATATAAGTATCAATCAACAGAGGTACGACCATTATAGAATTGATACCACTACTATATCAACTTTAGAAACTGGTTTCTATTCCTATGAAATCTATTTTATCTCCATACAGGATTCCAATTTAATTGAAACTGGTACTGCCAATGTTTTAGGAGCAGGGATGCAGAATAACACAATAATATTTAATGAAGCTGGTAATTCGGACTTCATTGTTTTTAACAAATAATAATGACAGGTAATACAACACATACCGAAGTTTATAACTTTAGCCAACATATCACACCCTTACCTATAGAACAATTGCAATCTCATAACGATAGGCAATTTGTTATCTATGGATTAGATAATCTTTATCCCAATTTTCTATTAGAATTATACAATGGTTCGCCCGTTCATAAAGGTGTTATCAATAGCAAAAAAGATTATGTAATTGGCGATGGGCTTTATTTCAAGTCAGGTACTAAAGTTGATTTTAAACCTAACCCTACAGATACATTTGAACAACTTATAGGTAAAATAGTAAACGATTATCTCATATTCAATTATTGGACTGTAGAAGTTGTTTATAACAAGTTGGGTAAGGCTATACAATGGAATCACATCCCGGCGCATAAAGTAAGAGCAAATAGGGATAAATCTAAATTTTGGTATTCAAATGATTGGTTCTTTGAATATAATAACCTGATTACTTATGATGTATGGAAGGCTGGTAAAAATGAGGATTATAAAAATAAATTGTTTTTCAATGCTGCTTATACACCATCAGTCAATAATGTTTATGCCGTACCCGAATACAACGCGGCCATAAAATCTATTGAAACCGATATTGAAATCAGAAAATTCAACATCAACAACATCAAAAATAGCTTTTCGGTAAGTACTATCATTACCTATTTCGGCGGTACACCAACGCCCGAAATTAAGTCTACAATGGATAGGAAAATTAAAGATGCTTATTCCGGTTCAAATGGGCAAAAAATGATAGTTGGTTTTCAAAACGAAGGTTCAACGGCACCCGATGTTAAAAATTTAACAAGCCCTGATTTTTACAAGCAATACGAACAGCTTAAAAAGGATACACTTGATGATATAATGTTTGCTCACAGTGTGGTTAGCCCTGCTTTATTCGGTATGAAAACCGAAGGCCAGTTAGGCAACACCACTGAGTTAGAACAAGCTTATGAAATTTTTAAGAACTTATATGTAGTAGGTAGAAGAAATGAATTAGAAACAGCTTTAAATAAATTATTTGCTGATGCCGGGATGGAGACAATGGAATTTAAAGATAACGGTTCGTTGTTCGCTTCTACTTTATCAGACCAGTTAAAGGAAAAGGTTTATACTATCAATGAGATAAGAAAAGAAGCAGGTTTACCGGAAATAGAAAATGGTAACAGGCTTGTTGATGAGGTAAAACCTGTACCAACGGCTGAACCGACCATTACCGGACAAATACCTGATGTAACACCCACAGGTTCACCAGTAGCCCCGATAGCAATTAAGCCAGCTAATGTAAGTTCAACCAATAACAAGTTTTCTGATGTGGTTTACCACCACTTGAATGATGCTGATTTTGACAAGGTTAAACATTTGGGAAAGGGTAAATCAGAGTTTACCACTTTAAAGAAATTAAGTTATTCTATTCAAAATTTTAGCGATGTTAAAGCAATTGAATTAGCTTTTGATGATAATAAGGATATAGCGGATTATATTTTAACCCACGGTATCAGAAATCAAACAGCATCACAGATTAAAGCGATTATCCGCAAGGAATTAGGTATAACAGTTACAGCCGAAGAAATACGCACCATCGTAAAAGATTTAAAGGATTCCGGGGTTGTTAACCACGAAACTACCGATGGTAAGATAACAGTTAAACCAAACGAAAATAGTTTGGAAAACATCAAAAGGGTTGAAGTAAGGTATGAGTATTCGGGGCCGATGGATGATAAGAACAGACCATTTTGTGCTAAACTGATGAAGCTTGATAATTACTATACCAGAGAAGATATAGAACTAATGAGCGCGGCCTTTGGCTATTCAATTTTTGACTATAGAGGCGGGTTTTACCACAATCCCAATAGCAATGTAACAACACCTTATTGTAGGCATAATTGGGACGCTGTGAGTGTAATTTTAAATAAAGAGGGAGAGGTAGACAGTGAGTAAGGTTTTATTTTTATCAGAACAGCAATTAAAAGATAACAGCGTAATTGAAGCACACGTAGATTCTAAAATTTTATCCAATACAATTTGGGAGGTACAGGAATTTGAACTAAAGCCAATATTGGGTAAAGACTTATATCAATCAATTGCTAATGAAGTATTATCAGCCTCAACCATTTCAGGTTATACCATTAGTGAAACTAATTTGGAACTGTTAACGGATTATATCAAACCGTTTTTAATATACGGTACGCTATCTTATGGTTTTATTCCACTCCACTATAAGATTACCAATAAAGGTATAAACAGGTTAACGGACAGTAGCGTAGCTTCTTTGCAGAGTACAGAATTGGAGTATGTCAAAAATAATTACGATACCAAATTTGATAATTATAAACTCAGATTGGTTAATCACTTAGCAGTTGACTTAAAAGAAGATGTAAGTGATATAATTGATACGACTGGTGACAGTACTGGTTGGTTCATTCCCGATAATCAGATTAATGTTGAAGATTTCTTTGAAAGTTTAGCATCAAAAACCGGACTGTACAGGGGATATATAAGAAGGGGTTATTAATGAAAAGCCTGAACCAGTTAAAAACAATTATTGTTGATTTCTTTAAAAGTCATTATATGGTTGGCAGTGTTTACTATACTGATGATTTTGATTTTGCTGCATATCCTGATATTAAGTATAGGGTTGTACAGATACAACCAGTAGGCAATACCTCCATTATAGGTAAAGAGATAATAAACCGATTTAAAATTATGATTGCCGATATTGAAGATGCGAACAATTTTCAATTATGTGATGAAATTTGGAGCGATTGCCAAAGAATAGCCGATGATTTTATAACCTGTTTTGGTGATGATGATTTCTTTGATTTCTATCTTGACTACAATTCGGTTGATATGCAAAACTTTAGCGAGGTTGCCGGGGATAGACAATCCGGTATTGTTTTTATAGCCTCAATCCGTCAAACAAGGGAAATGAACCCTGATGCCATACCGTTAATTTAATTATACTTAATACCCTATTACCTGCAAAACAGGTAAATGGATATTTCAAATTTTTTAAGCGGTGTAACCCACAATATAACAAGTCAAACTGCACCGAAATCTATATTAGGTTCTACGGTTGGTAATACTTTTACCGATTTGGCAAACCTTACAAAAACTACAATTGAAAGTTTAAGTGCAGTTACTTTCAAAACTTTGGGCGGTGCTGCTTCTGATAATGATTCCTTAGCTGCATCATTAGCCACAAAATTAGATATACTATCAAAAGCTACAGGTGCGCAAGCTTTAGCGGGTAGTGATGATACGGCCTATATGACTCCGTTAAAAACATCACAAATTGTAGCATTCGGTAATGCCAACTTTAAAGGCACTGCTGTACCTACAGATACACCTGTTACTGGTTCAACTGCTGTTTTTTGGATAGCATCACAAGCAGGTACTTATACCAACTTCGGCAACGTTGTTGTTAATTCAAATTCAATTGCGGTTATCAGTTGGAACGGTACGGCTTGGTCAATTTCTCAATCACAGGTTATTCAAACCCCAATTACCAGTTGGTCAGCATCTACCTATACCTATGGCACGCAGGTAAATTATAACGGGATGGATTGGGTAGCCCTATCGGCAACCACATCAACAGATGTACCCGGAGTAAGCACCAAATGGACACCACGTTTATCTTTTTATACCAAAGCAGAAACTGATGCAATCAGACCATTAGGCTATGATAGTAGCGCATACGCTTATGCAGTTGTAGACAGTAACAATAATTTGGCTTTTACAATTGATAAAGCTGGTAAGGTTGGTACGCCGAAGCATCCCGATTTAGATACCTCCATTTCTACACTTGAAAATTATGATTTCGCTTGGCAAAATGAAAGTGGTTATGTGTGGGGTGTTTGCGATACTAATTTAAAAGTTGCGATGGGTATTGATTTGGCGGGTAATTTGATTTTAAAAGGTCAAAGTCTTAGCTCTACACTATCAACTTACAATTCACGTATTACAGCAATTGAAAGTAATGATTTCGCTTGGCAACCTGAATCCGGGTACCAGTGGGGTATCGTTGATAGCAATTTAAAAATTCCGTTAGGTATCAATCAGGCAGGGCACGTTTTAGTTAGCGGACAAGATTTAACATCATTATTGAACAGTAACATATCAGCTCAGTTAGCCGCTTTAACATCAGCAAGGGATATTTCTTGTTGGGGTGATAGCTTAACACAAGGTGCTGGTGGTGTTGCTTATGCTACTCAATTAGCCGCTTTACTTGCTGATGGTAGAAATATTTATAATAACGGTGTAGGTGGTGATACTTCGCCCCAAATTGCATTCAGGCAAGGCGGTATCAATGTACTTTGTACCATTACAGCAAATACAATCAATGCTTCTGGTGCTACCGTGGTAACACCCGCCAACGCTAATATAATGCAGATTAATAGAACTATAACGGGTTCATTATTCCGTATCAAAGGCACATTGGCACGTTTAAGTGATGGAACATACACTTTTACCAGAACACTAAACGGTTCAAATATAGCAACAGAAAATCAGGTATATTTTATCCCTGATGGTACGGCACAACAAAACAATACTTTGATTTTTTGGGCAGGACAAAACGACCCCCGGTCAAGTAGTGGTGTTACCGATACTTTAACCAATACCGCAGCAATGGTAGCATTTACCAAAGCTGTTAATAAAAGGTTTTTAGTGATGTCTGTACTTGGTGCTAATGCCGGAAGTTCGGGCGGTACAGGTTACAATTATATCATACAGACTAATCAAGCTCTTAGAGATGCCTATCCTGATAATTTTATTGATGTAAGGCAATTATTGATAAGAAGCTATGATTCAAGTCAAGCACAGGATGTAATTGACCACACCAACGATATAGTTCCAACTTCATTAAGAAGTGATGCAGTCCATTTGAATACAGCCGGATATGGCATAGTAGCGCAAGCAATAAAAGATTTCTTATTATTTAAAAATTGGTAATCTTCAAAAAAATATAAAACACAAATAAAATGAGTTTAATACACAAATTACCCGGAGTTGCATTTACTGATGCTACACTTCCAAAATTATACAGAGATGCTATTGTAAATAGCGGTTCTAAGTTCTTATTCGATTTCAGTAACAGTTGGTGTTGGCCTAAACAGGCAAATCCCGTCATTACTGATACTTTTGTCAATTTGATTGACGGTTTATCCGGTGCTACAATTAGTGGTACCAATGGCGGCTTAACCTATGGTGGCGGCGGTATTTATATGCCGGGCTATACTGGCGGTGCTGGTTCATCATCAATTGAATTGGGTGCAAACTATAGTATTGGTGCCGATGCTTCGCCCAATGCTTTAATCATTGATTGGATAAAGTTACCTACTGGTTATGATACAGGTTCAACCGTATTTTTTAGAAAAGCCACAAACTCAGGTAACACCTACAATAATGCGCAATGGTCTTTTGAAGCTGCTGGTAACATCTTATCAATTCGTTTCGGTTCTAACGTGACTTATTTTAGTTACACGTTACCTGTAAATGTACCCGTACAAATGGCTGTTAATATTACTAATACCTTGTTGACGCTATTTATAAATGGGGTGGCTGTAGCAACGGCTGTACCATCAGTTGGCTTAGTTGCCGCCGATAACTTAGGCTTATGCAGGTTGCCGTATTTCAAAGGTTATACCTACCGTATTTATGGTGAAAATCTATTGGTATCAGGTAAAAATGCTGCTGCACAAGTGTTGTTAGACTATAACAACAACGTGTCTAAGTATAGCTAATAAATAGCTGCTTAACTGAGTTTAGCTGTGTAGCAAAGTATGGTTAATAATAACTAAAGTTCTAACTATGACAAGCCATTGGGGTAAATCCTGATGGCTTTTTTATTCAAATATCCTATTCCCCGGATAGATGAAGTTAGACGAAAACGGGAAGAAATTTATTTTCAATCAGGAAGGTATCAGGTTAAAAGCATATAAAGATTCTGGTGGTGTACCTACCATTTGTGTAGGCTGCACATATTATAGTGATGGTTCAAAAGTTAAAATTGGGGATAGCCGTACAATGCAGGAATGTTATCAGCTATTTGATTTGGTTGTGGCTGATTTTGAAAAGGCTGTTACCAAAGCTGTTAAAGTACCTATCAATCAAAATCAATTTAATGCGCTGGTATCTTTTGCATTTAATGTTGGTACCGGAGGTGTTGAACATTCATCATTATTAACTGCAATCAATAGTAAGGCTTCTGAAACCGAAATAAGATTGGACTTTGCCAAATGGAATAAAGTACAAGGTATAGCCAATGATGTATTAACCAAACGTAGAAAAATGGAAGCTGATTTATTTTTTAAAGCGATTAACAATGAAAACCCTAACCACTAAATATAAAATGAACTATCTCACTAATTTTTTGAATGGCTTATGGTCTTTCGCTGGTAAATATGCTATGCTTTTTCTGGTTTTTTTAACACCAGTACACCCGCTATTATATACTATTTATATCCTTTTGGTATGCGATTTAATTACCGGAATAACCAAAGCCGTTAAAATCAAAGAGGCTGTTACCTCAAAAAGAATGAGGGATAGCGTCATCAAATTTGTTTTCTACTCCATAGCTGTATTTATTGCGTTTCAGGTTGATATAACGCTTTTTAGTGCTACCGCCTTATACCTTGCCCGATTGGTGGGCGGTTACATCATTTTGATAGAATTTCAATCCAACATTGAAAATATCAGTACCATCACAGGTATTGATTTATGGGTTATGATTAAAGATAAGGTTATGAGTTTTTTTGATTCAAAGCTAAAAGAAAGTAAGGGAGATAAAACCAATGCTTAATTATAAACGCAACTTTTATTTTCTTTTGGTTATTGCATTTTTTGCCGCCATAACATTAGGATATTATGCTTATCATCAGCATCAGGTTATAGCTTTAAAGGCTAACCAGATAAAGGCTTTGCAAGACACTTGTGTACTTTACCGTACCAAAAACGGTGCATCAGGTGCAAGCAAATTGCTATTCACAGGTACTAAAGACGATGTACTTGCAGTACTTAAAGAAAAAGATGCTGTAGCTTACCAAACCGTAAAAGCTACTGATGGTATACATTCTTACAAAAGCTTTTCAACCCTAACCAAAATTGATACTATTGTTAAAGCTGATACTGTTTATATAGTAAAAGATACCACCGGAAAATTAACCTATAGGCTATCAAAAGATATTAATGTACCGGGGCTATATGATGCCAAAATAAGCGTTGTAAACGATTCTGTTAGCTTAGGGCTTAAAGTATATGATAAATATGTAATTGTGGCTAAGGAGCGTTCTAATGGCTTATTCAAATCTAATAGTATCGTTGTTTCGGTAGAAAATCAAAACAAATATGTGACAGTGTCAAATCTTCAATCCTATGAGATTCAGGAAAAGAAAAAGAATTTGGGATTGAAAATCGGTGGTTTAGTTACAATCGGTGGGTTAATTTACTTTTTAGTCCGTTGAATCACGTTTTTTTCTACTTTCGGCTGCCAATTGTTTGCCTAATGAGTTGATTTCTTTATCGGATAATTCTGATTCATCTGAAATTTTATTTTCGCTACCTTCCTGTTTCTGATAAAAAACACTTGCAGCCGTTCCAACTTGTTGATAAAGACTTTCCGGGAATTGCTCTTTAATAGGGTTAGTTCTTTCCCATAAACCTTCTATCAATTCAAGGTCAACTGGTTCCCTATCGATTACAAACGATATTTCCTCATTTGTCAAATCATTTCCGGGGGTTCTCCAAAATGCCTCCACATTGTAGGTGTTCGACCCAATTGTTATTTGTTTTTTGAAATGCTCCATAATTTTGCTTTCTCAAATTTGAACAGGTTTCAGCGAACAAAAGAATAAATTACAAAATAGATTACAAATCGGAAAAGAACAGCAATCAGGAAAAATTATTGACAATTGCGATTATCCCGAATTGTTACATTTGGGATTTTGTCCCTTTTTGTCTTTTTTTTTAAAAATTAGCTGTTTTTTGCCCTCACAAAAAGTGCTTCATTCAGTTAAAACCGGGGCAAAATGGGATAAAATCAATTCTTTTCTCCAATAAAATATACCCTCATTTAATTTGAATGCATTTTTTATTTGGATTTGTGAATGCGGTTAATTACCCTCAGATGTGCTTCGTGGCGCATTTGATTTAGTTCTGCCAATTCCCTTTGCTTTTTTGTTGGTTTTTTTTCAGATGGTTTATCATCTAAATAATTATAACGGGAATTTATTTTTTCAATATCCCGTTTAATAGTTGCAATGTCGCTTTGTATATTCTGAATCCCGGCCAGTAACTGTGATAGTATGTCTTCCATTTAGCTAATTTATTATTTTCTAAATTGATTTCAATCAAAAAGCCCCTAATCAAAGGGGCTGGTATTAAAATTTTAAACTACCTGATGCTTTTATTTGGTTTTTATTCAACCTTTCTCTAATATATAGCGTGGTAACTTGTAAACTGCTATGTCGGTTGCGTTGGCGTATTTCTTCAAAACTTACACCTCCCTCTAAATCATAGTAATTACTCGAATGTTTTAGCGCGTAAAGTTTTAAGTGACTTGAAAGATTATAATCTTCGCGAAATGAACGCCATTTTTGACCAAAATAATCTTGATGGATTTGTAGTCTGGATGGCTTGCATTTATGACCGAATACAAAAAAATCAGGTGGTTGATCGGCAACCAAATCATCTAAAAGAATAAACGTTTCGTCATTTAGTTTGAAAACTGCTTCATCCCCATTTTTAGTTTTTTCTGGTGCTAATGTTAAAATTCGTTTAGAGAAATCAATGTCTGATACCTGTATTCGCGTTAATTCGATAGGGCGGATATTATAGTGGAAAATAAATTTTGTTGCGATATATAACCCCAAATAGCGTGCATCTTTCCTTAATAACTCCACTACGTTCTTTAATTCGTCTTCTTCATAAATTTTGAACCGCGAAGAATCTTTTTTGGTGCTCTTCTTTTTGGTTAAATTGACTGGATTCTCAGAAATAATTTTTAGGGTTAACAAAAAGTTAAAAAATGTACCTAAATCCTGTCTGTAGCAGTTGTAAGTAACCTTACCCCATTTGCGTTCTTGACTTGTTTTTTGCAAGAAATTATCAATGTCAATTTGAGTAAATGTGTTTGCTTTACGAAATAAGTATTTTTTTTCTGTTAGCCATTTTGTAAAGTAATCCATCAAATACCCGTTTGTCTTTAATCCTTTAGGTTTCATTGCGTTATTTGAAACCTTTATTTCACGCTCTTTCAACCAGTAGGCTATACACTCCTGAATAGTTGATAATGGAGTTATTGGTAAATCATTGAAGGTATTTTCAATAGGGTTCCAACCGTTTGATAAAAGATGTATCAACGCTGGTACCATCTCTTTTGCTTGTTTTTTCAATACGCTAATACTTTCACCTTTTTTAAGCCCTGCTAACTTGCGTTGACGTTCTTCTTTATTGGTTTTGGGATTTAAAAATTGAAAATGCAGGTATGGCTTTGTACTTTTACTGCCGGGAAATAACTTGAAATCGTAAGTTGACCACGATTGAATAAGGATTGAATCCTCTTTTTGCGATTTTATCTGTTTCATAGTAATGTTAAATTGAACCTTCGTTTATCAGAATTTCGATATATCGAAAAAAACTCGATAGGCTTTTTTTTAAACAGTACTCTTATACTGAATTGATAATGTAAATATAGTTCAGTAATGGAGCCCTGTCAATCAGACATATCATTTTTAATTTTTTTTATATTGATTTTGACACTTTTTTTATATGATTTTGACACCTTTTTTGACACCTTTTTTGACACCTGAACCCCTAAAAACAGCCTTTACGATATGAAAAACACATCCTTTTGGCTCGTAAAAAGTGAACCTGTAAAATATAGCTGGGAAAAATTTAATCAGGATGGCCGCACCTTTTGGGATGGCGTTCGTAATTACCAGGCGCGTAATAACCTGCGCGATATGCGCGAAGGCGATTTGGTTTTATTTTACCATAGTAACGATGGTAAGGAGGTGGTGGGAATAGCCAAAGTTGTAAAAGAAAGCTACCAGGACCCTACTACCGATGATAAAAACTGGGTAGTGGTTGATTTGTCGCCCGTGGAGACCTTGAAAAAAGCAGTAACGCTCGAAACCATTAAAGCCGACCCGCAATTGGCTAACATTAGTTTGGTGCGCCAGGGCCGCTTATCGGTAATGCTGCTAAAACAGGAAGAGTTTGACAGGATATTAGAGTTGGGCAATCCTCAAACCTTATAAACAGTTCAAATGCAGTAATTTGTAAAATTGTGTTCGCCCTTTAGGGGGTTAGGGGGCAAATACGTACCTTTGCGGCAAATGATTGCGATTAATAACCTTACGTTCGAGATTGGTGCAAGGGCCCTTTACGATGAAGCCAACTGGCATATTAAACCCGGTGAGAAAATTGGCCTGATTGGCGCCAACGGAACCGGAAAAACCACTTTATTGAAAATTATTGTAGGCGACTATAAACCTACATCGGGCACCATATCAAAAGCTAAGGACCTGGCTATGGGTTACCTTAACCAGGATCTGCTGTCGTACGCATCAGATAAAAGCATACTGCACGTGGCAATGGAGGCCTTTGAACGCCAAAATCAATTGCATACCGAAATTGAAACTTTGCTGCAAAAACTGGAAACCGATTACTCGGAAGATTTATTGCATAAACTAAGCGACAAACAAGTAGAGTTTGAAACCTTAGATGGTTACAATATTGAATATAAGGCCCACGAAATTTTAGCCGGTTTAGGTTTTACCGAAGCTGATACCCACCGCAAGTTAGCTACCTTTTCGGGAGGCTGGCGTATGCGGGTAATGCTGGCTAAAATACTTTTACAGGCTCCGGATATTTTATTGCTGGATGAGCCTACCAATCACCTTGATTTACCATCGATACAATGGCTGGAAGATTATTTGAGATCGTTTGAAGGTGCGGTAGTTATTGTATCGCACGATAGGTGGTTTTTAGACAAGGTTATTAACCGCACAGTTGAGTCGCGCAAGGGTAAGCTTACCGTTTATGCGGGTAATTACTCCTTCTACCTGGAAGAAAAAGCTTTGCGTGGCGAGATACAAAAAGGCGAGTTTAAAAACCAGCAAGCTAAAATTAAGCAGGAAGAGAAGCTAATTGAGCGTTTCCGTGCTAAGGCATCCAAAGCAAAAATGGCGCAGTCGCGTATTAAAATGTTGGATAAACTGGAGCGTGTTGAAGATGTTGATGATGATAACCCCGAGGTTAACTTTAGTTTCCGTTTCTCCAAGCAATCTGGCAGGCACGTGATAACTTTAGAGAATATCACCAAAAAATACCCTGCCATAGATATTTTAGATGATGCCGAAGCTGTAATTGAAAAAGGTGATAAAATTGCTTTAATTGGTGCAAACGGTAAGGGTAAATCAACCTTGTTGCGTATTGTGGCCGATGCCGATAGGAATTTTGAAGGTAAAATGACTACCGGCCATAACGTTACCGAAACTTTTTTCGCGCAGCATCAGTTAGAATCGTTACACCTGGAGAACGAGATATTGCAGGAGTTGCAGGCATTTGCACCAAAAATGACGGATACCGAACTGCGCTCTATCCTGGGTTCGTTCCTGTTTACTGGCGATGATGTGTTTAAAAAGATAAAAGTACTATCGGGTGGCGAAAAATCGCGCGTGGCTTTGGCCAAGGCGCTTACCGCCGACGCCAACTTTTTAATACTGGATGAGCCCACCAACCACTTGGATATTGCATCGGTAAATATATTGATACAGGCTTTGTTACAATTTGAGGGTACTTTTATTGTGGTTAGCCACGATAGGTATTTTTTAGATAATGTTGCCAATAAGATATGGTTTATTGAAGATCAAAAGATCAAAATTTACCCCGGTACCTATGCCGAGTACGACGCCTGGCAGGCAAAACGTAAACTGGAGCCAAAGGCTGCTACGCCTGCGCCTCAGCCTAAAAAGGAAGAGAAAAAGCCCGAACCTGTTAAACAGCAACAGCCAACCGAAGATAAATCAAAACAGTTAAAAAAGCTGAACCAGGATTTAACCAAAATGGAAGAAAAGGTTGCCGAACTTGAAGCAGCGGTAAAGCAACTGGAAACCAAACTGGCCGAAAGTGGTGTTTATAATGATGCAGCAAAATCTAAGGAAGTAAACGCCTCTTACCAACAAAAAAAGGCTGAACTTAAAAAAGTACAGGATGAGTGGGAAACTTTAGCCGGGCAAATATTAGAACTGGAAGCTTAGGCCAATAAAAAATGTCATTGCGAGGGACGAAGCAACCGCTCAGGTGGCATATTTGCCCTGGTAGTTCGCTGTTCTACGTGCGGTTGCCACGCTATCGCTCGCAATGACAAATTTTTAGTTTTTCATAGTTACGCAGTGAAAGAATTGACGAACTCGCATGATAAAAATCCAGTTATTCTTCATCTTGTTTTTCATCAAGGCGAGCACCTTGGCCCAGGTAACCTATGATGATCGGGTTTACCTGCCCGGCATCAAATCGGTTGAGTTTTACAATACCAGCAAGGCACAATCGTTCCCGGTTATCAATTTAAAATCGAGCGACGTATTGTTGCTGGCCTTCGACGATTTAAAGGGCGGCACAAGGTATTTAAACTACACCATACAGCATTGCGATGCCAACTGGAACCCATCGCAACTATCGCCAACGGAATACTTGCAAAGCTTTACCGACGACCGCATAACCGATTATCGCTATTCCAGCAATACTTTTCAAAAATATACCCATTACGAAGTTACTTTCCCCAACCAAAGCATCATTCCCAAACTGTCTGGCAATTATTTGCTCAAGGTTTATATTGATGGCGATGTGAATAAAATGGTACTAACCCGCCGTTTTTATGTGCTCGATTCTAAGGTTAGCATTAGTGCCAGTGTACAGCCATCAAATAATAACGCGCTGCGGCAAAGCAATCAAAAAATAAATTTTAACGTTAATTACGGCGGTTTGCTGGTGCAAAACCCCAATACCGATATTCGCGCACTGGTGCTGCAAAACGGGCGTACAGATAAAGCTCAAATGAACACCCAACCCGCCAATATACGCGGTAGCCAGTTGATTTACAATGATGTGAATACTAATGATTTTGCCGGAGGCAATGAGTTTAGGCATTTCGACCTGCGATCACTTAAACTGAATTCGGATAGGGTAGGGCGCATCTTTCGAGATACGGCAAATACGGTAATTTTATTGGGCGATCCTAACCGCAATCAATCAGCTTATTCGTTTCAATACGATAATAACGGAAATTTTTATATCCTGAACCAGGATGGCCAAAACCCTAAGATTGATGCCGATTACGTGCATGTTTATTTTAGTTTGGCAGGTAATAAAAACGATAACGATGGTGCGGCTTATATTGTCGGTAAGTTTAATAATTTTGAACTCAACGAGCAAAGCAAAATGCAGTTTGACAGCGGCAGAGCTCGCTTTTATACCGACTTGTACTTAAAACAAGGTGTATATGATTACGAATACATTTGGATAGATAAAAATACCAAAGTGCCGGATGAAATTGCATTTGAAGGGTCGTACTACGAAACGGAGAATGATTATCAGATATTGGTTTACTTCCGCCGGCCCGGTGCGCGGTATGAAGAGTTGGTTGGCTATACGTTATTGAATACAACGAAACGGTGACTACTCAAAACCAAAAACGTATTCTGTCGCCGGGTTATTTTGGTGGTTGTCTTAACATAGTTGTTAAAACAATTACTTTTGCCGAATGACTCCAAAATCTCCGCAAGATTCGCATACCATTATGAATGAACTGGTATTACCCAACGATACCAACACGCTAAATAATTTAATGGGAGGGCGTCTGCTGCACTGGATGGATATTGCCGCCGCAATTGCTGCTCAAAAACATTGTAACCGTATTGTGGTAACTGCGTCGGTAGATACGGTATCGTTTAAACATCCGGTTAAACTGGGCGATGTTATCAGTATCGAATCGAAGGTAACGCGGGCGTTTAATACGTCGGTTGAGGTTAGGCTGGATGTTTGGGCGCAAAATATACCATCGGGTACTAAAGTGAAGAGCAACGAAGCTTATTATACCTTTGTTGCCCTGGATGGTGATAGCCGTGTAGTGCCCGTGCCCGAACTGATACCCCAAACAGAGGAGGATTTGATGTATTTTGACGGTGCATTGCGCCGCCGCCAATTGCGTTTGGTTTTAGCAGGCCGTATGAAAGCCGAAGACGCCACCGAACTTAAAGCGTTGTTTTTTAAAGCATAGCCATATTGCTTTTAAGTAATACAATTGCGATATTTATATAGTTAAACTATTGCATGCAATTTATGAAGAAGCTTGCCTTAACTGTTTTAATAATAGCAGGTGTATTTGCGTTTGGCCATGCACAAACTATAGATACTACAAAACAAAAAAAGGATACAGTTGCCGTAAAAAGTAAACTTGCGGATGGTTCGTCGTTTGATAGAGCGATTGTAATTGCCGAAACTAGCGAGCGTACTGGCAACCCGGCAGAGTATTTATGGATAAAAAACAATTATCCAAACAGTAGGGTAAAGGGGCAAACGTTAAGCTATCGCAATAAAAAGCCTTACGACATTTTACACATTATTAATGCCGAGGGCGTGGCGCTTGATATTTACTTTGATATTTCAAATTTTTTCGGCAAGTTTTAGTAAATAGCAACATAAATGCGCAAAGCCAGCGTTTAAATTACAAAATGAATTATAAGGCATCTGTTTTTACTATACTGTTTGCATTAGTTAGCCTTTGTGCAGTGGCCCAAAGCAAAACTGTGCATTTGCTCAATATACAACAACTGGAAAAAAGGGTAAGCAACCCCGATACGGTTTATATAGTTAACTTTTGGGCAACCTGGTGCGGCCCATGTGTTAAGGAATTGCCAAATTTCGATGAGCTACAGCAGGCTTACAAAAACAAGCCGGTAAAAGTGTTGTTGATAAGTATGGATTTTAAATCGAAACTAAACGAGGTTAATGCTTTTGCCAAAACGCGTAAGTTGATAAGCGAAGTATATTTGGCTGACAAGCCCAGCGACCAGGACTTTATTGATGCTATTGATAAAAAATGGAGTGGAGCTTTGCCGGGTACTTTAGTGGTCAATACAAAAAAACATTTCCGTGAGTTTTATGAGCGGGAGTTTACTTTTAACGAATTAAATAAATTATACCAAACCAATAAATAACAAAAAAATCATGAAAAAAATTTTGGCCGTATTGCTGTTTGCCGCTATCGGTTTAACAGCTTTTAAAACAGCAGATAACACGGGTTACAAAGTTGGCGATGTTGCTGCCGATTTTAAACTGAAAAATGTTGATGGTAAAATGGTATCGCTGGCCGATTATAAATCGGCAAAGGGTTACATTGTGGTATTTACCTGCAACCATTGCCCATATGCCAAAGCTTACGAAAGCCGCATTATGGACCTTGATAAAATGTATGCGCCTAAAGGCTACCCGGTTATTGCTATTAGCCCTAACGACCCGGTGAGCGAACCACAAGACTCATTCGACAATATGAAAAAGCTTGCTGCCGAGAAGAAATACACCTTTCCGTATACTATTGACGAAACTCAGGATGTAACCCGTGCCTACGGTGCTAAGGCAACGCCACATGTTTACGTGCTGCAAAGAACAACAATAGGTAATGTGGTAAAATACATAGGTGCTATTGATAACGATACCGAAGGAACAAACCCTGCGCGCATTAAATATGTTGAAGCCGCAGTTAACGCCCTGCTAATTAGTAAAACTATTGAAACCAATACTACTAAGGCCATTGGCTGCTCAATTAAGTGGAAAAAAGGAGCGTGATCTAAATGTGCGAATGAGTTAATGTGCAAGTGTGCAAATTAATAAATAGAGGCGATGTGGCAAAAACCACATCGCCTCTATCGTTTATATCATTATTAAAAAGTAAATCTGCACACCTGCACATTTACTCATCTGCACATTAACAAATTATGCCTTTACTTCGGTTACTTTGGTAACTTCAATAGTGTCGTCGGTAACTTTGCCTTCTACGGTTACCTTTTTGCCGGCATATTTGGTTACCTCTTTTTGGTTGGATATTTTATAAACTTTATCGCCAACAACCAGCACCGCTGCCGATCCGCCTTTAATGCATTTGGCTGCACATGCGGCATGCTCTGCCGTGTTGGCTTTGCCTTTAGCAGCGCACATGGCATCGCCAATGTAACCTGTTAGTGTTGGCCCGTCGCCAATTTTGTTTATTGCAAAGGCGGCACTCATTGATAGCGCCATCACAAATAATAAAAGGTACTTTTTCATGTTAATTTGGTTTTTAATGTATTGGTAATCAAACTTAAATAAGTTTAATCAATTATCCAAAGGCTCATAGCCGATATGCACCAAAGGTTAGCCTCTGCCCCATAATCTCGTCAAACAACTTCCCGCGTTCATAAACCAAATTACCCGATACCACAGTATGCGTAATGTTTGAGCGAAACTCTTGCCCTTCGAATGGGCTCCAGCCACATTTGTATAGGATGTTTTGCTTATTAACCGTCCAGGGCAGGTTGAGGTTCACCAAAACCAAATCGGCCCAATAGCCTTCGCGAATGAAGCCGCGTTTTTGTACATTAAAACATATAGCGGGGTTGTGGGCCATCTTTTCAACCACTTGTTCTAAGGTTAGCTTGCCTTGGTGGTGCATTTCTAAAACGGCGGGTAAGGCGTGTTGTACCAATGGCCCGCCGGATGGTGCTTCTAAGTATGTTTTTGACTTTTCTTCTGCGGTATGTGGCGCGTGGTCGGTAGCAATAATATCAATACGGCCATCCAGCAAAGCGGCTAAAATAGCATCGCGGTCGGCGAGGGTTTTAACCGCCGGGTTCCATTTTATCAGGTTGCCTTTAGTTTCGTAATCAGCATCGCTAAACCAAAGGTGGTGTACGCACGCCTCGGCAGTAATTTTTTTATCCTTTAGCGGGATGCTGTTGTCAAATAAATGCGTTTCCCTTTCGGTGGAGATATGCAGGATATGCAAGCGCGTATTATGCTTTTTAGCCATTTCCACCGCCATGCTTGACGACAGATAGCAAGCTTCGGCACTTCGTATTTTTGGGTGCAATCTTACCGGTATATTGTCGCCAAGTAATTGTTTAAAATGGTTGAGGTTACTTTTAATGGTTGCCTCGTCTTCGCAATGCGTAGCAATAAGCATGGGTGTTTCGGTAAACAACCTTTCTAAGGTTTGAGGGTTATCAACCAGCATATTACCGGTGGATGAACCCATAAAAACCTTAATGCCGCAAACATTGGCAGCGTCGGTACGCAAAACCTCGTCTAAATTATCATTACTGGCTCCCATAAAAAAGGAGTAATTGGCCAGCGAAGTTTGCGCTGCAATGTTATATTTATCAGCTAATAACTGCTGTGTTAAAGCATTGGGTACAGTATTGGGCATCTCCATAAACGATGTAATACCCCCAGCTACGGCAGCCCGCGATTCGGTAAAAATATTGCCCTTATGTGTTAAACCCGGTTCGCGAAAATGCACCTGATCGTCAATACAGCCTGGTAGCAGGTGCAAACCTTCGGCGTTAATTTCGGTATCAGCCAGGGTGTTTATTGATGGCGCAATTTGGTATATCAAGCCATCTTTAACTAAAATATCGGCAACGTATTGGAGGCCTTCGTTAACTATAGTGGCTTGTTTGATGAGGATGGTAGGCATGTTTAGGTATTTAGATCAATATTTACAATTGGCAATGTTTTTATTTTGGTGCTAATATCTTAAATTTGTTTTAAAGGTACAGATATGACTGCCACAACCATTCGCAAAATAGTATTGGACTACCTGGCCCATGCCGAAGATGATAAGATTAAAGCTATTTACACTTTATTGAAGGATGATATTGGGTTAGAAAGCGATTTTGCTTTAACCGATGAACAATATAAAATATTGGAAAACGAACGCGAGTTGCACCTTGCTGGCAAAACTCAATCATATAATAGGGAACAGGCCCGGCAACTCATTAAGGGATAATGTACCAAATTGTTATTAAGCCGAAAGCCGTAGATATGGCAAGGGACGCTTATGTTTGGTATGAATTGCAACAACCCGGTTTAGGTGAATTATTTTTAAAGGAACTGGATAATTGTTATGACAAGTTGGAAGCATGGCCTATTGCGTATGCTAAAATTCGGAAAAATTTCAGGCAAATTATCCTAAAAAAATTTCCTTATGTTTTGGTATTTGAAATTATTAAGCACGAAGTAGTTATTTATGCTGTATTTCATACCAGCCTAAGTCCCAGGAAAAAATTCAAAAGATAATCTCAAAATACTTTCAAACTCTTCGTCTTCCTCACTTTCAGTCTAAAAGGTTACCTTTGCTGCTATGTCCGTAACTTTCGAAGATTTTAATTTTAACCGGCAAGTACTCAATGCCATTGCCGATGCCGGTTATACCGAAGCTACGCCTGTTCAGCAAAAAGCCATTCCGCCTATCATGAACGGTCAGGACGTGATGGGGATAGCGCAAACCGGTACCGGTAAAACCGCTGCCTATATGCTGCCCATTATTATGCGTTTAAAATATGCACAGGGTATGGATGCCCGCGCTATAGTAATTGCCCCAACCCGCGAACTGGCGTTACAAATAGAAGAAAACGCCCGCGAGTTTGCCAAATATACCGATTTGCGCATAGTATCGCTTTACGGTGGCCTTGGGCCTAAAACTCAAAAAGAGTTGATGGATAAAGGCGTTGATATTATTGTAGCTACCCCCGGCCGCTTTATGGATGTTTACCTTACGGGACACATGGTAACCAAAAAACTGGAAGTTTTAGTTTTAGACGAAGCCGATAAAATGATGGATATGGGTTTTATGCCTCAAATAAACCGCATACTAGAGGTTGTTCCGCGTAAGCGACAAAACCTGCTGTTTTCGGCAACCATGAGCGATAAGATACAAACCCTTTCTGCTAACTTTTTGGAGTTTCCAACCGTTATCGAGGTTACACCGCAGGCTACGCCGGCGCAAACGGTAAATCAAACGCTGTATCATGTACCCAACATGAAAACCAAGATTAACCTGTTGCGCAGGCTTTTGGATGCTCCTGACGATATTAAAAAACTCATCATTTTTTGTAAAACCCGTGTAGCTGCCGAAGACGTTTATAAATTTATCCTCCGCAAGTTTGGCGAAAAAGAAGTAAGGGTACTGCATGCCAACAAAGGGCAAAATACCCGCATTAACGCTATTAATGCCTTTAAAAACGACGAGGTTAAAATACTGGTTGCTACCGATGTTGCTTCGCGCGGAATTGATGTGAGCGATGTGAGCCACGTTATTAACTTTGATGTGCCGGTTGTTTATGAAGATTATGTACACCGGATAGGCCGCACCGGTCGTGCTTTCCAAAGCGGGGAGGCTATCACTTTTTGTAACCCTGCCGAAGAATATTACATCAAAAAGATAGAAAAATTGATAAGGCAACAAATTCCTGTTGTATTTTTGCCGCCGGAAGTTTTTGTTGACGAAACACCTTACGAGGAAAAACAGGAGCAAGATAGGGAGATTGACATGCAGAAACGCAAGGAAGATCCCGATTTTAAAGGCGCCTTTCACGAAAAGAAATCGTTAAGCCAGCGCAAAAAATTTGATGCAGCAAAAGCTAAAACCACACATAGTAACAGGCCCGGTAAAAAAGCTGCGGCTGCACGCTCAAACAGGCAACGTAAGCATTAATAAATTGAATAAATAATCCCGTTTGAGAGAGGCGAATAGCATAACTCTTACTTACTACCTTAAAGCACTGATAAATGAAACTCAAAATTACGCCACTCAACATAGCTACGGCCTTTTTTTTAGTAGCGGCGGCTTATGTTGGCATTTATGGCATTAAATTGGGCAATAGCAAAACGCTTAATTTTGGCGGAACCATTTGCGCCGTGTTTTTACTGTTTGCATTGGTAGTGTTTGTAATTGATATGATGCTGCGCAATTTTTTCGCGGAAACAAAAAAATTATGGATCATTGAGTTAAGCTTTATAACTTTAACTGCTGTGATTTACCTACTTATTAAATAATACGCTAAATAAAAAATGAAGAAAGCTGAAATTAAAATTATAGTTGAACTTGATGAAAATAACCTTCCCGAAAGTATTGTTTGGGAATCAACAGATTCGAAAAACAAAGAGGCATTGCCGGTTAAATCATTTAACCTGTCTTTGTGGGATCATAATTACCAAAATACGTTAACCATAGGCCTATGGACGAAAGATATGCCTGTTGACGATATGAAGCGTTTTTTTTACGAAACCCTGCAAACAATGGGCGATAGCTTTTTACGCGCCACAGGTGAAACTAATATAGTGGAAGACCTGCGCGACTATTGCGCACACTTTGCCGACAAAATGGAAATCAAACAATAAAAATTAAATATATGCGAATCGGGTCGTTTATTGCTCTATTGGGTTTTATAGTTTTAACAGCAGGTACATTTAGCCCCCTGTTAAGTTTTGGAATACGAATGAATGTTTACTCGCTTAACAAACCTTATGGCATTACTATGCTGGTTATAGCTGTGGTAGGTATTTTGGGTAGCATACTACAGCAACGTTTGTTAGCAAAAATTGCTTCGTTTGCATCGTTGTTATTAGTTGTGTTGCTTTATGCGGCAGCATTCTCTAAAGTAAACAGTGCTTTTAGTTTTATACCGTTTAAAGGTTTATCTACAGGTTTATCGCACTTAATTAAATTTAAATGGGGCTGGTATGTGTTGTTTATTGGCGGTGTAATAGCAGTTGTAGGCAGTATTGCTAATCGCCCGCCGGTAACTATTACAAAACCATCCGAAATAGCACCTATTTAATAGTAGTTTAAAAAATATTCTTAAAAGTATATTACTTTTAGTTTACCATTATACATTTGTATAGTGGTTTTTTTTGGTTCGTTTTTCGTTAATTGTTTTTTTAAAACTATTTTTATCAGCATAAACGCTATTTTATGGTAAAATTGTCTTTCCGTCAGCAAGTAATAACCGGTTTTTCTGCTTCTATACTGCTTGTTTTTATTATCGGTCTTCTTTCATACAATAGCATTAAAAATTTAGAAGTGGATGCCAAATGGGTTGATCATACCCAACAGGTAATTAAAAACTCAAATAACCTGCTCCAGTTAATGATAGATGCCGAAACCGGTGTGCGTGGTTACGGAGCTACAAACAACAAAGTTTTTTTAGAACCTTATAACACAGCTTTACCTAATATTGCCATTAAGATAGATTCGTTAAAAAAATTGACTGATGATAATCCTACACAGCAAAAGCGGATAGATTCGTTAAGTTTACTGGTTGAAAAGCAGCTCAATATCCTTAAAACCGATATAGAGACAAGAGAAGCGAAAGGGCTGGACTATATGGTACAAAACCATATGTTTTTGAACGGTAAAAACAATATGGATAGCATTCGTTATTTACGCGAGCGCATCAATAATGAAGAAAATGTTTTGCTTGTGGCCCGCAAACAGAGCTCAATTAAGCAATCAACCACTACAACCTTAATTATTCTTACAGGTTCTACAATATTTCTCTTGATAATACTTGTGCTGTTTTTTTATATACAGCAAACTTTTGATAAACAGAAAGTAATTGAAGCTAACATTTTAAGTGCTAACTCACAACTGGAAGAAGTATTGGCCGAAAATGAAGCCAAAAACTGGCTGCTTACAGGCACAGGTACCCTGAGTGAAATGGTGCAGGGCGAGCAAAGCGAAAAACAACTGGCCGAAAAAATTATTACCGAGGCTTGCCAATTTACCGGCGCACAAACGGGTACTTTTTATGTGTTTAATGAAGCCGAAAACTGGTTGGAGTTTGTGGCAGGCTATGCGTTTCATAATTTGGATGTTATAAAAAAGCACATTAAGCTGAGTGAGGGTTGGATAGGCCAGACCGCTAAGGATGGCAAAATACAATTAATTAAAGGCAAGTTAAACAGTAGGTTGGGATTAGAGTCGTCGTTACTGTCAAATGATATTGCCGAAACCTTAATTGTGCCTTTCTTTTTTGACAAAAAACTTAAAGGTGTTGTTGAATTAGCTTTTACCAATGGTTTGAGCAAAGGTGATGAAGACTATTTGCGCACCATTGCTAACATAATGGGTGTATCTATTAACACTGCCCAGGCCCGCACTATTATGCACGATTTGTTTGAGGAAGTACAGCAGCAAGCCGAAGAACTGGAGGCACAGCAAGAGGAGCTGCGCACTACCAACGAAGAACTCATCAAAAAAACAGAGATGTTGCAGGCATCCGAAGAGGAGTTGCGTGTGCAGCAGGAAGAATTGCGTACCACAAATACCGAACTGGAAGAAAAAGCCAGTTTACTGGAAGAAAAAAACCAGGCAATTGAAGAGGCCCGCCGTTCCATTGGGCAAAAAATGCGCGAGTTGGAAGCTACGGGTAAATACAAATCGGAGTTTTTGGCCAACATGAGCCATGAGTTGCGTACACCGTTAAATAGTATTTTGGTGCTTGCACGGATACTTAAAGACAATAAGGCCCAAACGCTTACAGACGACCAGATTAAGTATGCTACCGTAATATTTAATGCCGGTAATGATTTGCTTACCTTGATTAACGATATTTTAGATCTGTCGAAAATAGAATCGGGTAAGTTAGAACTGGTTAATGAGCAGGTTAAGATAGCCGCAATATTAAAAGATTCGGAAGCGTTATTTGCCGAGGTTGCTAAAAACAAAAACATAATATTTACCACCAGGCTAGAAGCCGGCGTGCCCGAGTATATCCTTACCGATATGGTACGCACCCAGCAGGTTGTTAAAAACTTGCTATCCAATGCCTTTAAGTTTACATCCGAAAATGGCTCGGTATCGGTAATAGCCGATTTAGACGAAACCAGGAAAAACCTTTCTCTTACCATTAAAGATACCGGCATAGGCATCCCTTATGATAAGCAAAAGCTAATTTTTGAGGCATTTCAGCAAGCGGATGGGTCTACCAGTCGTAAATATGGTGGTACGGGCCTGGGCCTTTCAATAAGCCGCGAATTGGCGCATTTATTGGGTGGGGTTATTAAATTGAAGAGCACGCCGGGAGAAGGCAGCGAGTTTTCGTTAATATTGCCGTTAGAAGGGATACTTGCTTCAACCCAGCACGAAGCTGATGAAGTGCCCACAGTAAAATCGTGGATAGAGGGTAACGACGATGCTACACCTTTTGCGTTTGACAAGCCGTTGCAGTTAGATACCAAAAAAAGCGGCCGCACCGAGCCTTTGGTTGTTATAGTTGAAGACGATAAAAACTTTGCTTCTATACTACAGGATTACGCAAAACAGCACGGCTATAAATCTATTTTAGTACACGATGGCGACAGTGCTGTAGCTACCGTTAAAACTAACCAGCCCGATGCCGTAATATTGGATATTATGCTGCCCGGTAAAGATGGCTGGCAAATTTTAAAGGAACTTAAAAAAGACCCCGAAACTACAAATATACCGGTTCATTTAATGTCGGCTGGGGATGCAGCCGTTAATCGTGTGCGGCAGGAAGGGGCTATTAGCTTTCTTAAAAAACCAATCAATATAGAAGTTTTAGATAAGCTTTTTAAAGATATGGCTTTTAAAAGCGGCAGTAACTTTAAGCGGATATTGCTTATAGAAGACCACAAAATGCAAAGCCAGGCGTTAAAAGATTTGATGGAGAAACAGGGTATTACTGTTGACCAGGCCTTTGATGGCGAAACGGCCTTTAATTTACTGCTAAACAACGAGTACCAATGTGTGATATTAGACATTAACCTGCCCGATATATCTGGCCTCGACCTGTTGGATAAAATAAAAGAGGTTGAACGCTTTTCGTCATTACCGGTAATTGTTAACACGGCAATGGAATTGGATAAAACATCAGTTAGCAGGCTTATGCAGTATGCCAACGCTATGGTGGTGAAAAACAACAAATCGTCCGAACGTTTAATTGACGAGGTAAACCTTTTCCTTAACAAAATAAATAGTACCGCAGGTAAAACTTATCCTGCAGCGGTAGAAACTGCAAAAATAAAATCATACGCGGGTGATAAAAGTATGCTTAAAAACAAAAAAATATTAATTGTTGACGACGATATGCGCAACATTTTTGCGCTTAGCAGCGCCCTGCAAACCTATGATATGCAGGTTGAGATAGCTAACGACGGCGAAGAATCACTTACCAAGCTGGAAGAGCTTAAAGGCATTGATATGGTGTTAATGGATATTATGATGCCTAAGATGGATGGATACGAAGCCATGAGGCGCATACGCCAGCAGCCAAAATGGGCTAAGCTGCCGGTTATAGCGTTAACAGCAAAAGCCATGAAAGAGGATAGGGAAAAGTGCATAGAAGCCGGCGCCAATGATTATATAACTAAACCGGTTGATATTGACAGATTATTGGCACTGATGCAATTGTGGCTGGAACAATAAAATGAGTATGACAGACGATATTTCTATATCGGAATTGGATGATCTTATATTGCTGATAAAGCAGGTTCACGGGTTTGATTTTTCAAGTTATACCAAGGCATCGCTTAAACGCAGGGTTTTGCGTATTATGCAACTCAAAAAGTTGGCTTTTTGGGATTTGAAAAATGTGTTAGTTAACGACCCCTTGTTTTTTCAGGAATTTTTAGATGAGATCACGGTTAACGTTACCGAAATGTTTCGCGACCCTACATTTTATAAGGCACTCAATACGCAGGTGTTGCCATACCTGGCTACATTTCAGCACATCAAAGTATGGAGCGCAGGCTGCTCATCGGGAGAAGAGGCCTATTCGCTCGCTATGCTGATGCAGGAAGCCGGACTGAAAGACAAAAGCTTTATATACGGAACTGATATTAATGCCGAGATGCTTGCCCAGGCTAAAAGGGGTATTTATACTTTGCGCAATATTAAAAGTTATGCCGAAAATTATAAACAAACCGGTCTGCCCGGTACGTTAACAGATCATTTTACCATTATGTATGATGCCGGTGCCGTACACAATGAATTGAAGCGGAATACGTTATTTTCGGTACATAACTTAATATCAGATAGTGTTTTTAACGAATTCCAGATGATATGTTGCCGTAATGTATTTATCTATTTCGAATCGTCGCTTCAGGATAAAATTTTAGAAGT
Organism: Mucilaginibacter gracilis; assembly: GCF_003633615.1. Taxonomy (NCBI): domain Bacteria; kingdom Pseudomonadati; phylum Bacteroidota; class Sphingobacteriia; order Sphingobacteriales; family Sphingobacteriaceae; genus Mucilaginibacter; species Mucilaginibacter gracilis. The sequence continues at coordinate 3,247,584 of NZ_RBKU01000001.1, forward strand.
TTTTTATAATAGTTTATGTAACCTTGGTTTTTTGTGCTTAGGCTCTAAAGAAACCATTCGCTCTGAGTATTACAGGAAGCGGTTAAAGGTTGTAAATTCGAGGGAGAATATTTATCAAAAAATTGGATAGCGATAATTACGAAAACTTGCTGAAGCGATTAAGCGCGGCCGAAGTTGTTATTTTGGGTGGTTCGGCAGGTTCGTTCACGCCTATTTTTAACATCATTAAAATGTTGCCCCAAACTTACAACAAGGCTATTGTTATTGTAATACATAGGGGTAAAAATAATTTTAGCGATATTGAAAATCTGTTCGGTGATAATTGTCGTATATTAGTTAGCGAAATTACGGATAAAGATAAAATTACCGGTGGCCATGTTTACATAGCCCCTGCAAATTACCATACTTTGTTTGAAAAACGTAAAACGTTTGCGTTAGATGTATCCGAACAGGTATGGTATTCAAAACCCTCAATTGATGTTACTTTTGAAAGTGCGGCTGATGCTTACGGAGATAAGTGTGCCGCAATATTGCTATCGGGCGCTAATCAGGATGGTGCAAGCGGGCTTTTAAAATTGCGAAACAAAGGAGCACTAACCATCGTACAAAGGCCAACTGATGCCGAGATAGGGATTATGCCTCAGGCCGCGGTTGATATTAACGCCGGGGAATTTATTTTAACAAGCAGTGAAATATTGAAATTAATAAGTGCCAGTTCAACAGAAACCCAATCTTCATAAGTTATGACGCCAATCAATATACTTATTGTTGACGATAAAGAAGATAACATTGTTGCTCTTGAAGCACTGATAGGCCGCAGTGATATACGCCTTATATCAACAACATCGCCCAATGAGGCCCTTAAAATGGCCTGGGAAAATCAAATAGCCATAGCCCTTGTTGATGTTCAAATGCCCGAAATGGATGGATTTGAATTTGCAACCATGCTTAAGGCAAACCCTCGCACCAAAGACATACTGATTATATTTGTTACCGCAATATCAACCGAATCTAAATACGCGGTTAAAGGTTTTAGTGCCGGTGCTGTTGATTATCTTTACAAACCGCTTGACCCTTATATAACCGCCGCCAAGGTTGATTCGTTTATTCAACTATCGCGGGGGCAACAACAGATACGGGAAAAAAACCAGGAACTAGAAAATTATGCTCTTGTTGTTAAAAATTCGGCAGATATAATTTGCACTGTTGATGCCGCCAGTTTCCGGATAATAAGCGTCAACACCGCGGTTGAAAAAATATTGCAATACCGGCCCGAAGAGTTAACCGGCAAAAGTATAGTAGGGCTTTCGATACAGGAAGATGTAGCTTCGTTTAAAGAAAATTTAACAACGCTTATTAACGAAATTAAAGGATTTGCATCGTTTGAGTGCCGCTTTGAAACTTTTGACAAACGCCAGATATGGGTTGAGTGCCGGGCGTCATACCGTAATAAAATCCTTTTTTTTAATATAAGCGATATCACTATACAAAAGGATTATACCGAGCAGCTCATCAAATCAAAAGAGCTGGCCGAGTACAGCACAAAGGTGAAAGAAAATTTTTTGGCTAATATGAGCCACGAGTTACGCACACCTGTAAATGGCATATTAGGTATTACATCGTTACTAAAAAACACAACGCTCGATAGCCAGCAAAAAAATATGATTGATTTGCTGGGTTCAACCTCGCAATCTTTATTGGGTGTTATTAACGATGTGCTGGATATATCAAAAATGGAAGCCGGCAAATTTAGTATTATACGCAAGCCGGATAACATCCACCTTGTGGTAAAAACTGTTTACGACCTGTTGAAGTTTAAAACCGACGAAAAGGATATAGAACTGCTGCTTGAAATTGCACCAAATGTACCCGAGTATATCATGGTTGATTCGTTACGGATTAACCAGATCATGATGAATTTGTTGAGCAATGCCGTTAAATTTACCGATAGGGGTTATGTTAAGTTATCACTAACTGTTGCCCAGCAACTGCCAGGCAAGGTTCAGCTTAAATTTAATATTGAAGATACAGGCATAGGCATATCTACAGGTAAACTCAATAAGATATTTGATTCGTTTGAGCAGGCCGAAGACGATACAACCAGTAAATACGGCGGTACGGGCCTTGGCCTCGCTATTGTAAAAAAACTGGTTGAACTTAAAGGTGGCGAACTAACAGTGAGTAGCCAGATAGGCAAGGGCAGCACCTTTAGTTTTATTAACTGGTACACAGTGGCCGTGCAAAAACCCGAGGTTAAGCCTGTAGAAAAGACCGGAGCAAAATTATTACTCTCGTTAACCGATTTAAAGGTACTAATAGTTGAAGACAATGTGGTTAACCAATACCTGTTATCGAAAATATTAAAAGATTGGAACGCAATTATAGAGGTAGTGTTAAGTTAAATATAATATGACGTATAAAAGCGTATATTTGTAAAACAAATTACAGATGGTACGTTATACGATAAAACTTACAAAAGAGGAGGTTGGAGAGTTATACTCGATAATCAACAAGGGCTCCCATAGTTCTCAAACATTCCGGACAGCCTATATACTATTGAATTGTGATGAAGGGGAATATGCGGAGAAAATAACAAATGAACAGATCAGCAAAGTCCTGAAAGTAGGGATGCGAACGATAGACCGGGTGAAGAAAAAGTTTATTGAAGAGGGTTTTGAAGGTGTTTTAGATCGTCGCCCCACCAGCCGTGTTTATGAAACAAAATCAGATGGCGATGTAGAAGCGAAGCTGGTTGCCTTGTGTTGCAGCGAGCCGCCTGAGGGGTTTGCTAAATGGTCATTAAGGCTACTCGCCGATAAAATGGTAGAGTTGGAATATGTAGAAAGTATTTCGCATGTAACAGTAAGAAGTGTGCTTAAAAAAACGAACTTAAGCCTTGGAAAGTAAAGGGCTGGGTAATACCACCGGAAAAAAGCAGCGAATTTGTAGCCAATATGGAACGCGTATTGGATGTATACAAAAAACCTTATGATGAGGAATTTCCGGTTGTATGTATGGATGAGTCGCCAAAACAATTGATAGAAGAAGGGCAGCCCTCTCAAGCCATGAAGCCTGGCCAGGAGGCAAGAGTAGATTACGAGTACATAAGGCATGGGGTAGTCAATATATTTATGGCCAACGAGCCTTTGAGGGGCAAGCGCTTTGTAGAAATTACGGCGTTTAAAACCAAAAAGGACTGGGCTTTATTCGTAAAAAGAATAGCAGATGAATGGTACCCGACAGCGAAAAAAATAACTTTAGTAATGGACAATTTTAAAACCCATTCGGCCTCTGCATTTTACGAGACATTTGAACCAGCCGAAGCCAAAAGGCTATGGGATAGGTTTGAGTTTGTTTATACGCCCAAGCATGGAAGCTGGCTCAATATGGCCGAGATAGAATTGCATGTATTGAATGGGCAATGCCTAAACAGGCATATTTCAACAATGCTGAAGATCAATGAAGAGGTAGCGGCATGGCAACACAACAGAAATAATAAGAACAGCAAAATTAACTGGCAGTTCGAAAATAAAGATGCGCGAATAAAACTGAAAAGACTTTATCCGTCATTACACGATTAACATAACAGTAGTTGATAACGGTAAAAAAGCAATTGAAATGTTGGTTGAAAAAAATTTCGACATTGTATTGATGGATACCCACATGCCCGAAATGAATGGCTACGAAACCGCCAGAGCCATCCGCTCGGATTTTGATGAGCCCAAACGGAGTATCCCCATCATTTCATTATCGGCGGCGGCGTTTGAGCATGAAAGGCAGGAAGCTATAGATTCGGGTATGAATGATGTGCTTTCCAAGCCTTTCCAATCTAAAGACCTCCATCAAAAAATACAGGATATTTTGAAAATCAAAGCTTAAAAAGCCAGTTTAGTTTGGCCAATACCGGCTACCATAGCCTCGTGTTGTAGCAGCCATTTTTTGCGCCATATGCCACCTGCATACCCTGTTAAACTACCGTTAGCACCAATAACCCTATGGCAGGGCACTATTATCCATAAATTATTTTTGCCATTGGCCGCCGCTATTGCCCTTATTGCTAAAGGGTTTTGCATCCTTTGGCTTTGTTGGGTGTAACTTATGGTTTCGGCATAGCCAATATTCATTAATTGGTGCCAAACTTGCTGTTGAAAGTCGGTGCCATTTTGTTTAAACGGAAAATCAAATGCGCGCCTCGTACCAGCAAAGTACTCATCAAGTTGGTTGGCTGCTTGTTGTAATAGTGGTGATGTGCATTGTTCGTCTTCGGGGCAATTATCTAAAACAGATACCGCACTAATAAAGCCGTCGGTTTCGGTTATGCGGGCAATTCCCAACGGGGTTTGATGAAAAATAAACTGCATAACGGCTAAACTATCAAATTGGCCCGACAGTTTAGTTTGATGTATACGTTTTTGAGGTTAAATTTTAAGCATCAGGATGCGCTGGGTAACAATTCGCGCAATTGTTCCTCTATCTCCAAGTCTATCTTTGATTTTAACAGTGAACCACATTTAGAACACCTGATCTCGTTAGTGAGCGTTTTTTCGAGTGTTAAATAAGTTATAGCTGTAGTTTGATATCTATAAATAGAATTCGAGCAGCTTCTGTTAAAGCAATAACTTGCTATGTGGTCATTGGCTTTCATTGTTTTATATTTTGATGTTAACAAGTAAAAAGCAACAACTATACCATAGTACACCGCATTAAAAAGATATTATAAAATAAAATGCGTTATTGGCTCAACAGGGTATATTGTATATTTGCAATAATGGAGATGTACAGGCAAACAAAGCAGCTTTTAAAAAAAGAAATTTTATTAGAATGGCGATCGAAATACGCCTTTAATGGAGTGCTTTTGTATGTAATATCTACCGTATTTGTGTGCTACATGGCTTTTAACCTCAATCCGGGTTTTAGCGAGGCTAAGAGCTATCCGCTGGTTTGGAATATTTTATTTTGGATAATTATCCTGTTTGCATCGGTAAATGCTATAGCCAAAAGTTTTTTGCAGGAGAGTAAAGGGCGGTTGTTATACTACTATTCTATCGCCGGTCCGCAAGCTATTATCTTATCCAAAATAATTTACAATATATTATTGATGACTTTATTGAGTACACTGGCTTTAATAGTGTACAGCCTTTTCTTTAAAAACCCTACAAACGATACATTATATTATTTTATAACCGTGTTGCTGGGCAGCGTTAGTTTTTCAACCGTGTTTACCATGATATCGGCCATTGCCTCAAAAGCGGGTAACAATGGTACTTTAATGGCCATATTAAGTTTCCCGGTAATTATACCGGCTATACTGGTGCTTATCCGCATGAGCAAGCGCGCTATGGACGGACTGGACCGTAGCTTAAGTTACCAGGATATTGGTGTGCTTTTGGCCATTAACGTTGTTGTTATAGCCACATCGCTGCTATTGTTTCCGTATTTATGGAGAGATTAATTTAATTAAAATTACACAATAAAAAACCAATTAAATTGTTACAGAAGCAGCTACATCTAAATAGGTTTTTACAGTTAATTTTATCCATGCGTTTTTGGCTTTATTTAATTTTGTGTTTATCAATGCCCGCTATTGCTGCGGCACAAAACGGAATTATAACAGGAAAAGTTATAAGTGCCGATCTGCAAATTCCGCTTAACGAGGCGAGCGTTTTTTTAAGTAATGCAACTTATGGTACGGCAACCGCAAGCAATGGTACATTTACCTTACAGAACATTAGGCCAGGGCAGTACGAATTGGTGGTGAGCTACGTAGGTTATGATAGTTATCATAAAACTATTATGGTTACCGGAGCTTCTATAAACCTCAGTATAGAAATGCATTTAAAGAGCTATGGGCTTAACGAGGTAGCTATCACATCGCACAAGTTTTCTAAAGAGAACTTTGCCATGTTTGTGCAGCATTTTTTAGGTGTATCGCAAAATGCCAAGCAGTGTAAAATAATTAACCCCAAGGCGGTTGATTTGTATTATAATGCGGCAGATAAAGTTTTAAAAGGCCACTCGGACGATTTTATAATTATTGAGAACCGGGCGTTGGGCTACAAGCTTAAATATTTGCTTGGCGAGTTTAAGTGGGACGGGATAGACGGGATTACAACAATTGGCGGCCAGCCACTTTACGAAGACCTGAAGGGAAGCAAAGCGCAGTTAGCCCGTTGGCACCAAAAGCGCGAAGAAGCCTATCATGGGTCGAGTATGCATTTTTACAGGTCGTTAATTAACAATGAAGTTGCTGCTCAGGGTTTTATGATGTACCATTTAGTGCGGGTGCCTAATAGCCAAAGGCCGCCGCAGCATGTTATTGTGAAAAAGATAGATCAGTTTATGGCCGAACGTAACCGGGATTCGGTAATTCGTTGGCAAAATTTATATAACCTGCGCAAGTATATTGAAACACTGGGTACCCTGGCGTTATTGCCCGAGGATGTTTATTCGCGCCTAAGTTCGGATGTGTTTGCCCTGCATTTTCCGGGAAGTTTGTATGTGGTATATACCAAAAAGCATGATAATAACCTAAATGATTTGATATATAGGCCATTAACTATGGAAAATTTTCAGTGTACCATAGTTACCCTATATGGCAAATTTGCGCAGTTTGATTTGAACGGCGTAGTTATAGGTGGCGATGGCGAAAGCAGGAGCACCTTAAATGAAGGTGCATGGGCAGATAATTTAATGCCCGAATTATTGCCCGTTAACTATGTGCCTGATGATAAAAAAACAACGCAAGCATCTACAAGTAATTTGCCGCCACTTAAATAATACCGCCTGGCCAAAGTTGTGGTAAAATTGCGCGTTACCATGAGTTGCCTGGGTAGTGTATAAACTTAAAAATATTACCTTTGCCCAATACTCCGGCTAACCGGGCGAACATATAATTACAATGAAGTTTATATATCAAACATGGTGGAAGGTTTTGGCAGTGGTGCTGGTGTTTTACACCCTTATAGCAGGCTTTTTGTTGCATGTTGTTGCGTTGCCCATACTGCACGAAACCATCAGGAACCTTTATTTTCATGTACCTATGTGGATGGCCATGTTTTCGGTTTTTACCATATCTGTGGTGTATAGCATTTTATACCTTAACACAGGTAAAGAAGAATACGATATAGCATCTGTGGAATGCATCAATACTGGGATGTTGTTTTTTGTGTTGGGACTATTAACCGGAATGATTTGGGCCAAATATACCTGGGGCGAGTTTTGGAGTAACGACCCTAAACAAAACAGCGCTGCAATAGCTTTTTTATTGTACTGCGCGTACCTGGTACTCCGTAACTCCATTGATGAAGAGCAAAAACGCGCCAAAATATCGGCTATCTATAATATTTTTGCTTTCCCGATTATGGTGGTGCTGATTATGGTTTTACCGCGATTGACAGACTCGTTACATCCCGGCAACGGCGGTAACCCGGCCTTTGGCAAGTACGATCTTGAAAATAGTATGCGCGTGGTACTTTACCCTGCATTTATTGGCTGGAGTTTAATAGGAGTTTGGATAGCTACGTTAAGGTACCGCATGAGTTTAATTGAGTATAAAAAGAACGCTATAGATTAATGAAAAATTTATTGGTATTAATAGTTTTAACTTTTACGGTATTGATTACAGTAAAGGCTCAAAGCAAAGTAAGTAGTGATACAACAGGCATAGTGCTAAAAAAAGATACCGTATCGCAAGTAATAATTGCAAAACCGGCCCCCTCTGTTTTAGTACAAATGGACGATACCTTGCGCAGTTCGGGTAAAATATATGTGGTAATCACCACCATTGCTATTGTTTTTATTGGATTGGCTATCTATTTATTTGCGATGGACAGACGTTTGAAGAAACTGGAAGAGTAGTTTTTTTATCAAATTTGAAATTTATTGGCGTTTTTTCATCTGTTTTTTTTCATTATTGAAAATAATACTCTTGTTGGTAATGGTTCAAAAAATAAGTTTAAACTAACTAAACATAGTTTTAGGGCTTGCGTTTAAGGTGTATAGCTTACACCATTAAAGTTTGTATTTGTACAATTGGTATAAATTGCTGCACCTTTGTCAACTTTTTTAAAAGAACCGTTTATTTATCAATTTCCTAATTATGTCTAACAGTAAGATAGTTGCCAATTCGGCCGAACATTTTTTTGGCGATGTTTGTAATAATTTTGATCATGCCGCACAATTTACAAACCACGATGCCGGCCTGCTCGATCAAATCAAATCATGTAATAGTGTTTACCGTTTTCGTTTCCCTATCCGCAAGGGTAACGGTTTTGAAGTAATAGATGCCTGGCGCGTTGAGCACTCGCATCACCAATCGCCAACTAAGGGCGGTATCCGCTACAGCGATATGGTAAACGAAGACGAAGTGATGGCACTTGCCGCCCTCATGACTTATAAATGCGCCATTGTAAACGTACCCTTTGGCGGTGCCAAAGGCGGTATAAAAATTAACCCTAAAAACTACACCGTACAGGAGCTGGAAAATATTACCCGCCGCTATACAGTTGAGCTAATAAAAAAGAATTTTATTGGCCCCAGCGTTGATGTACCCGCCCCGGATTATGGATCGGGAGAGCGCGAGATGAGCTGGATTGCCGATACCTATGCCACCATGAACCCCGGCCAGTTGGATGCCATGGGTTGTGTTACCGGTAAACCTATTGCTTTACACGGTATTGCCGGTCGCCGCGAGGCCACGGGCCGCGGTGTTGCCATTGCCGTGCGTGAGTGTGTGAGCGTTGCCGAAGATATGCAGAAGCTTGGTTTAACAACAGGTATATTGGGCAAAAAAGTTATTGTGCAAGGGCTGGGTAATGTGGGTTACCACTCGGCTAAGTTTTTGGCAGAGTTTGGTGGCATAATAGTTGGCCTTTGTGAATTTGAAGGAGCCATTTATAACGAAGATGGTTTGGATATTGAAGCCGTATTTTTACACCGTAAAGCAACCGGATCTATTTTAGGTTACCCCGGTGCAAAAAAAGAGTTTAAAAACTCGATGGAAGGTTTAGAGCAGCCCTGCGATATATTGGTACCTGCTGCTTTAGAAAACCAGATAACCGAAGCAAACGTAAAAAACATACAGGCAAAAATTATTGCCGAGGGTGCAAACGGCCCAACTACTCCGGAGGCGGAAGCTATATTTTACGCCAAAGGTGGTATCATCATCCCGGATATGTATGCTAATGCGGGCGGTGTAACGGTATCGTACTTTGAGTGGTTAAAAAACCTTTCGCACGTAGCATTTGGCCGCATGAACCGTAGGTTTGAAGAAAACTCAAACCTTAACCTGGTTAACATGGTTGAAGGTATTACAGGTATTGCACTATCGCCAATGCAACGGTCGAGCATTATAAAGGGTGCCTCGGAGCTCGAACTGGTAAATTCGGGATTGGAAGATACCATGATCCGGTCGTACCACGAGATACGCGAAACCTATAAAAGCAACGCTAAAATAGATACACAACGTACTGCGGCGTTTGTGGGAGCTATTAACAAAATAGCGGTATCATACCAAAATCTTGGTGTTTGGCCGTAAATTGATTTCGGAAATCGGATGGCTGATTTCGGATTTGATTAATTTTACAAAGGTCATTGCTTATAGCGGTGGCCTTTTGTTTTTTAGAGATATTGTAGCATTTCGGGATTTTTATGTGATGATTTTGTGTTATTCAATCCGAAATTGAACATTTGAATCTCTATATATCGTTAAGAATAATTCTAAATAAGATATATGGCTTGTAATAAAGATTATTAGCCCGGCGTTTTGTATTTTTGCAGTCCGAAGTTAAAACAATAAAATTTCTAAGGAGTGCAATTATAATGGGTCACTACCTGTAACCATTTAATGGTTTGCAACTGGCGGCTTGAGTGTTATTTAAGCAAGTTAATATAATGAAAAAAGGTTCAATAATTGGAATTGTTATTATAGCCATCGCTATTGCTGTAATTATAAGTACCTACTCAAATTCAAGTACTTACGGTACATTTAAAGAGGCTGCCGCCACAAAAAGCGAATTGCACGTTGTAGGCCACCTGGATAAAAAGAAAGAATTAACCTACGACCCCGTAAAAGATGCCAACTATTTTTCGTTTTACATGACGGACAATAAAGGCCAGGAATGCAAAGTGGTATTTACAGGTACCAAGCCGCAGGACTTTGAACGATCTGAGCAAATTGTGTTAACGGGAGCAATGACCGGCGACGAGTTTCACGCATCGAAAATTTTAATGAAATGCCCGTCTAAATACACTCAAGATAAGGTTGAGGTAACCGAGTACAAGGCTAAACAAGCCGCTATTTAATATAATGGATAAAGTTTTTATAGGTGAACACCTTCTTCCAGGTCATTTGGGCCAGTTTTTTATCATCCTGGCATTTGGGTCGGCATTATTTGCAACCATAAGCTATTTTTTTGCTACAACAAATAAAAACCCGCTCGATAACACGTGGCGCAATATGGGGCGCATTGGTTTTTTAGCCAACACGGTATCGGTTATAGGCATAGGCGTTTGTTTGTTTTACATAATTTACAATCATCTTTTTGAATATCATTACGCCTGGGCCCACTCATCGCGCACGCTGCCTGTTTACTACATTATATCGAGCTATTGGGAAGGGCAGGAAGGCAGTTTTTGGCTTTGGGCCTTTTGGCAGGCCGTATTGGGTAATGTGCTGCTTTGGAAAGCCAAGAGCTGGGAAAGCCCGGTGCTCACCGTAGTTAGTTTATCGCAAACGTTACTGGCATCTATGCTTATTGGCGTGGAGCTGTTTGGCACCCGCGTAGGCAGTTCGCCATTTATATTGTTGCGCCAGGCTATTGAGGCCCCTATATTTAGTCAGCCTGATTATTTAAAGTTTATAAAGGATGGCAATGGGCTTAACCCTTTGTTGCAAAACTATTGGATGGTGATACATCCACCCACTTTGTTTTTAGGTTTTGCATCAATGGTGGTACCTTTTGCTTACGCGATAGCCGGGTTATGGACAAAACGCTACAAAGAATGGGTTCAGCCAGCTATAACTTACTCCTTGTTTTCGGTAATGATATTGGGTACGGGCATTATCATGGGCTCTTTTTGGGCTTACGAATCGCTTAACTTTAACGGCTTTTGGGCATGGGACCCGGTTGAAAACGCATCGGTTATACCCTGGCTTACGCTGATAGGGGCCGTGCATGTGCTTATTGTATATAAAAATACAGGCCAGGCCTACTTTACGGCTATGTTTTTAACGCTCATCAGCTTTGTATTGGTACTGTATGCTTCGTTTTTAACACGAAGCGGCATCCTGGGCGAAACATCGGTACATGCCTTTACCGATTTGGGTATGTTTGCCCATTTAGTTATTGATGTATTGATTTTTCTTGCTATTGCGATAGTTTTGGTTGCCATCCGATGGAAAGAACTACCCATTAGTAAAAAGGACGAAGAAACATACTCGCGCGAATTTTGGATGTTTGTTGGTGCCGTATTTTTGGGTCTGTCGTGTTTTCATTTGGTGGTTGTAACGTCTATACCGGTTTGGAATGCTATGTTCGGCACCAAACTTGCCCCGCCAACCGAGCCGATAAAATTTTATAATGTATTCCAATCGGGTTTTGCTTTTGTAATAACCTTGCTTGCAGGCTTTACTCAGTTTTTAAAATATAAAAAAACCGATACCACGCGGTTTTTTATTACTACCCTTGTTTATTTTGTGTTTGCATTGTTGGTTACCGCGCTGGTAATATACGTAACTGGCATATACCACAACAATTGGATATTTATGTTGGTTACCCTTGGAGCCGTGTACTCGGTATTGGCAAATGCCAAAGTACTTGCCGATGTATTTAAGGGGAAAATTAAACTTGCAGGGTCGGCAGTGGCACATATTGGCTTTGGTTTGTTGCTTATAGGTGCTGTAATTGCGGCAGGCACAAGCAACGTAGTGTCGATTAATAAAAGCGGTATGGTTGAGGTAGCCGGCTTTGATAAGGTTGCCGATGTTCGTGAAAATATTATGCTTTATAAAAACGAACCTGTTACTATGGGTAAATACAAGGTTACCTATATTGGCGATTCGTTGGCGGCTCCAAACCACTATTTTAAAGTAAACTATCAAACTTTTGATGCCACTGGCAAGGTGCTCGAAAACTTTATTTTAAAGCCCAATGCGCAGGCTAACGAGAAAATGGGTTTGGTAGCAACGCCTGACACCAAACATTACTTATTTCACGATTTATATACCCACGTAACCGCTGCACCAATAAAAGACGATATAAACAAAGGTGCCGGTGCAGGTGCCCACGAGGAAATTAATGACGATAAAAACTACGACCCGCCGATTGTAAACCTGATAAGTGTGGGTGATACCATTCATTACCGCGACGGTGCAATTGTTTTAAAGAGCCTTAATGCCGGCGCACAGGTTCAAAATATCCCGTTAGGAAAAAATGATGTGTCGGTTGGTGCCAAGCTTGAAATTTTAACTCACGGCAAAGTTTATCAAAGCGAGCCTGTATACATGATAAAGGGCGGTAGTGGCTTTGATTTTGCCCGTAAGGTTGAGGATGCCGGGTTAAAACTTCGCCTCAGCAAAATAAATCCTCAAAATGGCAAGGTTGAAATAACCGTTTATCAGCAGCCCGAGAGTAAAAAGGCCTATATAGTTATGAAAGCTATTGAATTTCCGTATATCAATTTCTTTTGGAGCGGCACTATCATCATGGTTATTGGTTTCCTGCTATCCATCTTCCGTAGAAATAAGGAGTTGAAGGCGGTTTAATACCATTCAAAGAATTGAGAGTAAAAAGAAGAGGCCGGTTGATTAATCAACTGGCTTTCTTTTTACTCTTTTTTGTTTTTGCGGGAGCTGGTTTAGCTTTTACTGCCGGAGCAGTGGCTGGAGCTTTAATGGCAGCCTTAGCAGCTTGTAAACTATCGTTAACCGTGCTTTTGTTTGATAGCGTATAGGCCCAACCATTTTTCCTAAAGGCCACTATTTTATTTTCCATGCGGTTTGCCTCGGCTTCCTGCTCGGGTAATGTAGGTTTATAATCTTTTATTCGTGTAAATACCGGGTTCGACTCTTCAATTATGCGGCCATAAAAGCGGCGTTGCACAAACACATCATCTAACGTTTCACCCAGTTTTCTGGCAGGGTCTATACCCACTCTAATCAACAGCTTGCGTATGTCGGCATATCGTAGCCAAAACAAGGGTTGTTCATTAACCACTTCGCCACTGCTTAAAGTTAGTTTTATTAAAGGGGCAATACCCACTATACGGGTTATTGTACGGCCTCGTGTTTTATCATAATAAACATCTTCTTTAATACGATAGCCCGATATTTTTTCGGGAGTAAAAGGGTTAGGTATTGATTTGGTACCTATAATGTTGCCGTCTTTATCCAAAACGTTTACTAAAGCCGTATCGGTAAGGTTAGCCATTATATCGTCATACCGCATTGGTATGGTAAAGGCATCGCCGGTTGGGTTTTGCGGTATGCCACCGGTTGGGTTATATGCTGTAATTTCTTTGTGTTTCACACCTTCAAGCAAAGTATTGATAATGGCAGCATGGTATCGCGAAAACTGCTTGTTTTTAGCATCGGCCAATTCAATATCGCGCCAGTAGCGGTGGTAAAATTTAAGGTTAAGCGGAACCCGGGGTTCTGGTAGCGCAAACTCGCGGGCTTTATTGAAAGTTACATCCGGATTACGGGTAACGCTTGGGGCTTGTATGCTGCTATCGGTATCCATTTTGCCGAAAGCCATTTTTGCAAGTGCCTCTGGCGAAAGCCTGTTGACGTCGTTTTTCCAGGCCTCACGCTTTTTTTGTTTTGCTAACGCTTTTGCATCTTTAGCTTTTTTGGCATTTACTTTAGCAATATATCTATCAGATAAGGTATCAACTACCTTTTTTTTATTTTTTTTTCCTTTAGTTTTTTCCGAAAGCGCGGTATCAATTTTTTGTGACAGAATTTTGGTCGTATCGGTTATCGCGGTGCGGGTAACATCAGGTTTTGGTGTAACTACAGCAACTGCTTCTGGTTTGGTTGTTGCAGCTACGGGCTTGCTTTTTATAACCGGATTTTTTTTTGCAAACGCAATGCTATCCTTTAATCTTCTTTCTGCATTTGCTTTAGCTGTTTTTGCTGATGCAATGCTGTCTTTTTGTCTTTTTTCGATAGTGAGCTTTAACGCCTTTACGGTAGCAATACTATCGCTTTGTCTTTTTTTTGCAGCGGCTTTAGCAGCCTTTTCGGCATCTTTTTTGTTTTGCTTCTCGTTTTTGGTGGTATCACGCAATGAGTTAGCAACAGGGTATTTCACGGCATTGTTTATTGCTGCCGTTGTTGTAACCCTTGTGCTAATTTGTGCTAATAATATAACGCTGTTAGCTAAAAACAGTAATATAATTAGTACAAGTCCTTTTTTCATTTTTTTTGCTTAATGTATCTAAATTAAAACGGAGTAGTTATGGCTATCTACAAGTTAATTATAAATTAATAGTGATAAATTTGGGGCCAAAATAGTAAGCAGCAATGTTGTAATTATTGTATTTGTATAATATAAATGCTCTTAAATATATAAATAAAATATCAATTTGCCCTTGGTAACGAAATTACAACATTTATGATAAAAATATGTTTATGCAGGTAGAAAATAAAAACCAATTTATCAAAATACAAAATCCGTTGATACGGATAGCCAAAATTGATTTGGTGAAAACCAGATATGTGGTTAAAGCCAATAACTTTGGTAAAATATCCAACGGCTCGTTTCCCGAAATTATTGTCGGCGTAGGCTCAGATAAGCATGTTTTTGCCTTTGAAAACGAAGCTGAACAGGCCGAAGCATTTACCCAAATTGAGCAAATTATTATTGCTGCCAACAGTTAAATGCGGTTTTAAACATGTGATAGAGGAGCGGATTAGCGCTTTTTCTTAAAGTATATAGCATATTTGCGGTGCTTTTGTTAATAAGAGCCTTATTATGCAGGGCTTACTTTTGGGCTTAACGGTTAATGCTAACATTTTAATATGCGTATCACAATTATTGGTTCGGGCAATGTGGCTACCCATTTAGCGGCAGCTTTAAAAAATGCCGGCCATAAAATTATACAGGTTTTTAGCCCTACCTATCAAAATGCTGCAATGCTGGCTTATCATGTTGGTGCACAACCTATTGATGCGCTATCTGAAATTGACCCGGTTGCCGATATTTTTATGATTGCGGTAAAAGATGACGCTATTGAAGGCATAGCAAAGCAATTAGCCGCTTACAATAAACTAACCGTACATACATCGGGGGCCACAAGTTTGCAAACTATTTTAAATTACAACCCCTTATCGGGCGTTTTTTACCCCTTGCAAACGTTTAGTAAAACTAAAGAAGTGGATTTTTGGCAGGTACCGCTATGTATAGAAGGTGCTGATAACGATATTACAGCGCAACTTGAATTACTGGCGCAAACTATTAGTAATAATGTACAGCGTGTAAGTACATCGCAACGTACCATATTACATTTGGCTGCTGTTTTTGCATGCAACTTTCCTAATAATTTGTATGCCATAGCGCAAATGCTTTTGGCACAGCATCAACTTGACTTTGGTTTGCTGCGCCCACTAATTATGGAAACAGCACAAAAAGTGCAAACAAGTTTACCCATTGATGTTCAAACCGGCCCGGCGGTGCGTAATGACACCAAAACAATGGCAGCACATATTGATTTATTGCTTGATTTACCTGCACTGAGGCCACTTTACGAGGCGTTAAGTCAAAGTATTATCAAAATGGGAATTGAACATAAGGCAGATAAGTAATTTTACTACTTTTGCAGTTAATGAACGTTTTTAATATTAAGATAAACTTTGAGGAGAAAGATCACCAAACACTTGAGCTGCCAATAGCCGAGGGTGAATCGGTACTGGATGTTTGCCTCGAAAATGGGATAGATCTGCAGCATAACTGCGGTGGTGTTTGCGGATGCAGCACTTGCCATATCTACGTAAACAGGGGTATGGATAGCATTCAGGAAATATCAGACAAGGAAGAAGATTTTATTGATCGCGCTGTAAACCCACGTATAACCTCGCGCCTGGGCTGCCAATGCATTATGATTGACGGCGATTTGGAAGTTACCATTCCGGATCAATCGCAATTTATGGGGCATTAAACTAAACCAACCTACACAGATGAACGATAAATTTGAACTACCGATACACTGGAACGATCATGAAGATATTGCTATGGGACTTTACGAAAAGTTTGGCGATGATTTTGATGAATCGAAAATATACCGCATCCGCTTTACCGATCTGTTAGAATGGATACTCACCATTCCTAATTTTGTAGGCACGCGCGAACAAAGCACCGAAGGCCACCTGGAGCAAATACAATCGGCCTGGGTTTACGAGTGGAGAGATAACCAGTAACGAAGAAGCAAGAGGCGAAATGCAAGGAGATAGAATCAAGAGTCAAGATGCAAGAATCAAGATTTTGTCTTTTGTCTTGATTCTTGCATCTTGACTCTAATTTAAAAACCTATGCTGAACAAACTCAAAGACATTACTACCTTTATTTTTGATGTTGACGGTGTATTGACCGACGGATCGGTGTTTGTTACCGAAGCTGGCGAGCAGTGCCGTACCTTTAACACTAAAGATGGTTATGCTATACAACTGGCGGTTAAGTGCATGTACAATGTGTGCGTAATAACGGGAGGTAAATCGGAGGGAGTGAGGCACCGTTTAAATGGCCTGGGTGTAACTGATGTGTTTTTAGGGGCACACACCAAACTGGATATTTACAAGGATTATATCTCGAAAAATTATATCGACCCGGCTAATATCTTGTACATGGGCGATGATATTCCGGATATTGACATCATGAAGGTAATTGGTTTACCTACCTGCCCAGCTGATGCGGCTGAAGAAGTTAAGGCTGTATCGCGATACATATCGCCGGTTTTAGGAGGCCGGGGTTGCGTGCGGGATGTGATAGAAAAAGTACTGAAAATACAAGGCAAATGGATGAGCGAGAATGCTACATCGCTGTGATTGAGAGGGGTTCATAGTTCATAGTTGATGGTTCATGATAGTGGCCTCAATGTTTATGACTTTTACCATGATCTATGAACCATCAACTATTAACTTTTAACAATACAAATGAACCAAAACATTCCACCTGTTATACTGGCATCAAAATCGCCGCGCAGGCAAGAGCTTTTAACGCTCATGAACATTAACTTTAGGGTTGTGCTCAAGGATGTTGACGAATCGTACCCGGAAGGTTTATCGCCACAGGAAATTGCCCTTTACATTGCCGAAAAAAAGTGCCGCGCCTTTGACGAACTGATTGAAGACGAAATTGTAATTACTGCCGATACCATTGTAAGCATTGATAACCAGATATTAGGTAAACCCGAAACACCCGAGCATGCAGTTGCTATGCTGCAAACCCTATCGGGCCGCAAGCACCAGGTTATTACCGGGGTATGCATTTTGTACAAACAGCAATATAATTTATTTTACGATGTATCGGACGTGTTGTTCCGTGTACTGAGCGATGACGAGATTAACTTTTATGTAGATAAATACCAACCTCTTGATAAAGCAGGTTCGTATGGCATACAAGAGTGGATAGGTTTAACCGGCATTATAAAAATTGATGGCTCGTACACCAACGTAGTTGGCCTGCCTACCGAGAAGCTATACCAGGCCCTTATTAAGCTGCAATAATTTTTTCATTTTGTTTTATGGAATTTATGCCCGGAATTAGAAAGCCACTACTATGGAAACGCCCTTATTACGCAGTGCGGCGGATAGTCAGAAGAATTTTTAATTGATCAATTTGCAGTTTCCGGTGATGATTGAAGCGAGGTAATTTACTGTGCCAATCCCGCCATTACACCCTCTTTTAAGGAGTAAGTGCTCATGCTTACCTGCTTAATATCCAGTTTTTGCATTACGTAGCGGGTTATTATGGATGCCGCCACTATCATATCAACCCTTAGTGAGATGATGCCCTTCATGGCCTGGCGTTGTTTGTTTGATGACGCGATGAGTACATCGGTTATGCGTACCAAATGGTCGATATCAAAATTATAGGTTTTAATATCTTTTACATCAAAAGCTGGCTGTGTTTCCAGTTCAATAACTTCGGCGAAGGTTTCAAATGCGCCTGCCGAACCAATTAGTTTATTAACGGTAATGCCTTGGGCGGCCTCAAATAATGGTTGGAGGCTTTCGCCGAGGTAGTTGTGTAATGCAGTTATTGATTGGTGCGGAATTGGGTCGACCTGATGGAACCGTTCAATCAGCCGGGCGGCACCAATTTCAAAGCTTTGTTTCCATAGCATGGTGTTATTGGTGCAAATAATAAACTCTACACTGCCGCCGCCAATATCCATAATAAGAGCTTTATCATCAGTTAAAGCACCCGATGCTTTAACGCCCTGATAGATATAAGTTGCCTCTTGTAAGCCATCAATAATCTCAATTTCGATACCCGTTTGCTCTTTTACGTTATCAATAAACGCCTGCCCGTTTTTTGCGCTACGTAATGCCGATGTGGCAATAGCTTTTACCCGTTGTATATTATATTGTTTTATTTGCAAGCTAAAGCGGTGCATGGTAGCTAAACCGCGGTCGAAAGCGTTTTGCTGTATAAAGCCCTTATTTATACCACCTTCGCCCAGTTTAACGGGTTCATGGTCGCGGGCAATTTGGGTAAAATGGCCATCTGTAACACGCGCAATCATTAAATGAAAAGTGTTGGTACCGAGGTCCATTACAGCAAAGCAATCGTTCATTTTTTAGTTTTATAAGTTAGGGTGCTTGTACAAAATGTATGTTTTACCGCATTGTTTTAACGAATATAGTTTTCTTTTGTTTTTGTGCCGATGTAAAGAAATCTACATAAAAAACGCCCAAAACATAACAGCTCTGGGCGTTTAAAAAAGTCTAACTTCTTGACTCTTGTATCTTGCTTCTTATTTAAACCTTACTCAAAATACTCCTTCATCCGTTCGAAAAAGCTTTTTTCGTGCTTGCCGGGGTTGGGTTTAAAGTTGGGCGAGTTTTGTAGTTTTTCTAACAGTTCGCGTTCTTCGCGGCTTAGGGCCTTCGGTGTCCAAACGTTAATGTGTACTAACTGGTCGCCACGTTGGTAAGAGTTAACTTCGGGAACACCTTTATTTTTTAGGCGAAGTATACGGCCGCCTTGTGTACCAGGTTCAATTTTAATTTTGGCCTTACCGTCAATGGTGGGTACCTCAACGCTTGTACCCAGGGCAGCATCGGTAAAGCTGATATGCAAATCGTATACCACATTATTACCGTCGCGTTTTAGGGCTTCGTGTTCAATTTCCTCTATCAGGATAATCAAATCGCCGGGTACGCCACCACGTGGTGCAGCATTGCCTTTACCAGCCATGCTTAATTGCATACCATCGCTTACGCCTGCCGGTATGTTAATGGTAATAGTTTCTTCGCCGCGTACAATACCATCGCCATGGCAAACTGTACATTTTGAGGTAATTACACTGCCTTCGCCGTTACAGGTAGGGCATGTGCTTGTAGTTTGCATTTGGCCCAAAATGGTATTGGTAACCCTGCGCACTGCTCCCTGGCCACCACAGGTTTTACAGGTTTGGAAAGATGATTTATCCTTAGCGCCAGTACCATCACAAGTATTACATAAAACCTGTTTGTTAACCTTTATTTTTTTCTCGGCACCGTTAGCTATTTCTTCGAGTGTTAAGCGCACTTTAATACGCAGGTTGCTGCCTTTGGTAACGCGCCTTCCGCCGCGGCTCTGGCCACCACCGCCACCACCAAAAAAGCCTTCGAACGGGCTGCCGCCGCCAAATATATCGCCAAACTGGCTGAATATGTCGTTCATATCCATGCCACCGCCGCCGTAACCGCCACCACTGGCCGAACTTGCATTGGCCGCATGGCCATACTGATCGTAACGCTGACGTTTTTCGGCATTGCTTAATACTTCATAAGCTTCGGCAGCTTCTTTAAAGCTTTCTTCCGATTCCTTATCGCCCGGGTTTTTATCCGGGTGATATTTAATAGCCATTTTGCGGTAGCCTTTTTTTATTTCGTCCGCAGTTGCACCTTTGGCTACGCCCAGTATGTCGTAGTAATCTCTCTTTGCCATGTTTTTTAATGATTGAGGGATTGAATGACGGAAGGATTGAATGATTTAAGTAGCGACCCTATCATTCAATCCTCCAATCACGATACCCTTATATTTTTAGCTAATCAAAACATTGAAAAATTAAACTCCCCGAAAAATCATTCAGTCATTCAATCCCTCAATCCTTCGATCATTATATTATGCTCCTACTACTACCTTAGCAAAGCGGATAACTTTGTCGTTTAGATAATAACCTTTTTCCAATTCGTCAACAACTTTGCCTTTCAGTTCATCACCGGCGGGGATGCTGGTAATACCTTCGTGCAGGTCGCCATCAAATGGCTGGCCTTTGGCTTCCATTGGCTTTAAGCCTTTGCTGGTTAAAATATGTTTCAGTTTATTTTGAACTAATGCAACACCTTCTTTAACGGGTACAACATCGGTAGCGGTTTCCATAGCTTTTAAGGCGCGGTCAAAATCATCAAGCACGGGTAGCATTGCTGCAATAACTTCTTTACCGGCAGTTTGCAAAAGCTCAACACGCTCTTTGCTGGTGCGGCGCCTAAAGTTGTCAAATTCGGCAAACAGGCGCAGATATTTGTCATTGGCCTGTGCCAATTCGTCTTTCAATTTATCTTCGGCGCTTATTTCGTCCAATATTTGTTGTTCCATTTCGCTGGCAATAGTAGCGTCGCCTGCGTTTTGCGATTCATTTGATTGCTCGTTCGCATCCACAGAAGTTTCCTGGTCTTCCATCTTTTTTTTCTTTAACATGTCGTTAAACTTCATAATTATATCGGGCAAAACAAGTATCTTGCCATTGCATAAATCGCGACAAGCTGACAGCGATTATTGAAAATTGCTGTATCAGTGGCAGTTTTTTATTGGTACTTGTGGCAGTTTAAGGTAGCGTTGGCAGTTGCACACCAACACAATTGCCAAACACCAAGCGGGGATGCCTTAGCTTAAACCATGCTTGCATCCTCAAGCACTTTTCCGTTTTCGCATTTAACGATGCGCGATGGAAACTGGCGGATGATATGATAATCGTGCGTGGCAACCAAAACGGCGGTACCGTTAAGGCTAATCTCTTTGAGCAGCATAATCAAGTCTTCGGATGTTTCGGGGTCGAGGTTGCCGGTTGGTTCATCGGCCAAAATAATTTCGGGGTCGTTTATTAAGGCGCGGGCAACTACAACACGCTGCTGCTCACCGCCCGAAAGTTCGTGCGGCATTTTATTTACTTTGGAGCGGAGGCCAACTTTTTCCAACACATCGCGGGTGCGCTCGTCAATTAATTTTTTATCAACCCAGCCGGTGGCCTTCATCACAAATTGCAGGTTTTGGGCCACGGTACGATCAGTTAATAACTGGAAATCCTGGAAAACGATGCCCAGTTTGCGGCGCAAAAAAGGAATTTCCTTATCTGGAAGTTTGGTTAGGTCGTACCCGCAAGCGTGCCCTTCGCCGGTGTTAATTAATAAATCGCCATAAATAACTTTAAGCAAGCTGCTCTTTCCCGATCCGGTTTGACCGATGAGCCAAACAAAATCACCTTTATCGATATGCAGGTTTACATTTTGCAATACCAAATGCTTTTGCTGAAAAATATCAACGCCGCTAAGCTTAATAATCGAGTTACCTATCATTTATTTAGATCTCCAATTTTAATATCTGCCCAAAAGGCAAATCTTTTACAATATTCATTATATAGTCGGCCTTATCAGCTAACCCGATCTTATCCAGTGTTTTATCGGGTCTATCTACCCGGAAATACGCCAGTAAAGTAAATTTTTCGTCGCGTAGTTGTACATAATCGGGTATTTTGGCAACGCCTTTTACTTTGATAACATACATAAATGTAAAGGTAACAATAGCTGTGTTATTTAGGATCAGAATTTATAGAATTTAAGAATTAACAGGATGGTTTGTCTGAAGTATGATTTTTAGGAATTAACAGAATTTTTATCAGAATCAGAATTTATAGAATTTAAGAATTAACAAGATGGTTATCTGAAGCGGCATTCTCTGAACAGACAATCAACGGTAACAATTCTGTTAATTCTTAAATTCTAAAATTCTGATTCTGACAATCAACGAAATCACACCAATCATTTTAAATCAGCGGTCAAAAACTTCATCGTATCAACACCGTCGGCATAATCCCAAAGGGCTGGTTGCTGGCTCTTGCCAAAATTGACTACCTGGTTGTTAACTTTAACGGGAGTTGTGGTTACAATGCATTGTATATCGTTGGTTAATTCGGTTAAACGGTTTTCGGGAGAGGCTATATCATTATAATATTCAAAATATAAAACGGCAAGGGGCGAGGCTAACCGCGCGTCTTCCTTAACCAATAAAAAACCGTTATCGAGGTGTTTATCTCCGTTAACGAGGTATATGGATTTATTGTAATCGTAATTGTTGTTGTATTTGTGATGGTTTATGATGGGCTGATGCGGTTCGATGGCTTCAAAAAATGGTGTGAAATTGTAACCGGCAGGTACCAATAGTTTGCTCACATTGCGGCAGCCGAGTCCAAAAAAGTCGAAAATATCGTGGCCTAATAAAAATAGCTGTTCTTTGGTTTCGTTGCCTGTGAGCAGGGCCACGCTATTGCGGTTTTTGCGGATGATGTTTGGAACTTTGCCAAAATAATAATCAAAGTAACGCGATGTATTATTGCTTCCGGTAGCTATAACGGCATCAAAGCCGGCAAGGCGGTCAACAAAATCAAACTTATCTGCAAACTCAGGGGCTATTTCAACTAACTGGCCCAAAACGTATTTAAGCAGCCGCGCATCGTTTGATGATGCCTTTATCATGGCGTAATTGCCTGATGCCAGTACACAAAGTGCATCGTGAAAACCAACTAAAGGGATATTGCCGGCAAGGATTAAACCTATTTTAACCCCCTCTAAATCTCCCCCGGAAGGGGAGACTTTTTGATCGTTATCTGACTCCTGACTTCCGGCTTCCGGCTTCCGGCTTCCGACTTCCCATCCCTCAAACCATTTGCTTAAATCGGCTTTGTTAAGCATGCCACCAACGGCTTTTACGGCATTGGCAACGCTTAACGGGGTAAACCAGGCGTTATAATGCTGCTCGCTTAAAATAAGCTGTTGTAAGGTATCATCGGGATTGCTTAAACGGTGGCCCAGTTGGGCAAAGGTATCTGTTAAATATTGTGGTGTTGCTTGTGACATATTAATGGCATTGAGTGAAACTCTAAAACGGAAATTTTGTTATATTTGCAGCAATAAAGCCGCAGGGCAAAGTTAATTTTTTAGCATATATATTTTTTTATAAAACAATGGCAATTAAAATCACTGACGAATGCATCAATTGCGGAGCTTGTGAGCCGGAATGCCCTAATAACGCTATTTACGATGCCGGCGCTGCGTGGCGTTTCTCGGATGGTACTGGTTTAAAGGGAATTATAGATTTTGGTGATGGCAATACGTTAAACGCCGAAGAAACACAAGCGGCTTTAAATGATGAAGTTTATTACATAGTACCCGATAAATGTACCGAGTGTGTGGGCTTTCATGACGAGCCTCAATGCGCTGCCGTTTGCCCGGTTGATTGCTGTGTAGACGACGAAGACATACGCGAAAGCAAAGAAGAGTTGCTGGCCAAAAAAGAATGGCTGCACATGGAAGGTTAATATTTGAAAACTGAAAACAATTATATTAAAGGAACGCATGAATAATGTGTTCCTTTTTTTATATTACCTATGGAATACGGTATTTGTAATTTAGCGATAGTACCTCTGCGTGCCGACGCCGCTCACCGCAGCGAAATGGTATCGCAACTGTTATTTGGCGAAACCTTTGAGATAGTTGAACACCGCGACGATTGGGTACGTGTTATGACCAGTTTTGATGGTTACGAAGGCTGGCTTAGTAAATTGCAATATGCTGCTGTAACTGCCGATGATGTATCGCAGCTATCTTCTGTTCCTGCTATTACTACGCGCGCGATAATTACAGCCGCCCGTAAAGAAGACGACAACACTATGCTATACCTGCCTTTTGGCAGCACCTTGCCGTTTTATAACGGTGCCGATTGCCGCCTTGCAGGTAGCAATTATAATGTTGAAACGTCGGGCAACCTTGATGCTCTAATAGAAACAGCTTATTCTTTTTTAAATACACCATATTTGTGGGGAGGCCGAAGCCATTTCGGTATTGATTGCTCGGGATATGTGCAGGCCGTTTTACGCACCCAACGTGTAGTTTTAAAACGCGATGCAAGCCTGCAGGCAGCCCAGGGTACTCTGGTTGATTTTTTACAAGGTGCCCGCTTAGGCGACCTGGCTTTTTTTGACAATGCCGAGGGCCACATTATCCATGTGGGTATTATGCTTGATAATCAAAGCATCATCCATGCATCGGGCAGGGTGAAAATTGATAAAATTGACGACCAGGGTATATATTCTGTGGAGCAGAAAAAGTATACCCATAAGTTGAGAATAATTAAACGATTTATTTGACCGCTGATTTTAGATTGATTTTTTTGATTACGTTGATTTTTGTGATTTAAACTTTACGGAGTGCCTTTATGGTTGCACCGTTGGATTGTGATTTTTTTGATGAAGCTGATTCGATTTATCAGGTGTTCACTTTATTTGACCGCTGATTTTACATTGATTTTTTTGATTACGTTGATTTTTGTGATTTAAACTTTACGGAGTGCTTTTATGCTTGCACAGTTGATTGTGATTTTTGATGAAGCTGATTTGATTTATCAGGTGTTCACTTTATTCAATCAGCGAAATCATGAAAATCATTAAAAATCAACGGTAAAAAAAATACCGGCCTGCTTTAAGCAAACCGGTATTCATTCAATTTATAGTAAAACAATATATTGTTCACCGTTGATTGTTATGATTACGTTGATTGGGTTTTTGTATCTGATTGGTTTTAAGTAATCAGCGAAATCAGAAAAATCATTTAAAAATCAACGGTCTTACATAGCTTCGGATACCACTTCGGTAACTTCGGGAACCATGCGTTTTAATAAGTTTTCGATGCCCGATTTTAGTGTGATGGTTGATGATGGGCAACCACTGCACGAGCCGCGAAGCTCAACAGTTACCACACCTTCGTTAAACGATTTATAGGTTATCGCACCACCGTCCTGCTCAACAGCCGGGCGAACGTAATCCTGTAATATTTGCTGTATCTTAATTTCGGCATCGGTACCTTCAAAGGCAACTTCTTCCTGCTCTTTAAGTTGTACTGCCAGTTCGCTTTCTACGGCGCCTTTAACAAACTCTTTTAATATTGGTTCAAGGTCGGTCCATTCGCTGCCTTCGGTTTTGGTTACGGTAACAAAATTACTCGCAAAAAACACACCGTTAACAAACGAAAACTTAAACAACTCTTTAGCAAAAGGCGATTTCTCGGCACTCTCTTTGGTAGCATAATCCACACTTCCGTTAATCAGCAACTTATTCACAATAAATTTCATTGTGGCCGGGTTGGGCGTAGATTCGGTATATACGTTAATATTCATGACCTTTTGATTCTAAAATTACCCTACAAAATTAATCAGCTTTTTATGGTTTCAAGTACTTGTATAATAGTATGACCTGTAAATGACTGAGGACATTTCTAATTAAACCATTCTATTTCTTTATCTAAACGTTTAAGCATATCAGTAAATGATGTGCCGATTTCAATCTGATCGTCAATGTTCTGGATGTATTGCGCTATAACTACTTTATAGTTGTTTAGTTCCCAAAACTTGATACCTATAGCTTCGCTTGCTCCATTATTTCCTATCTGTACAGTATAGGTATACCATTCATCAAGCGTACCTGGTTTATTCATTTCAAATAAATCATCAATACTATACAATACAACGTATTGTTTGCCAATGCTATCGTCAAATGGTTTGTAATTATTCAGGTAGTATTTATAATCTTCCGGAAGGTGAAAACCAATCAAACTTTCAATTTCCTGAAAATCATTATCTACCTGGGGTTGTTTAACAAAGCCAAATTTATCCAATAAATATTTAAGCTCTTCCATTTATTGTCGACTATATCCCGGTGTATGATGACGGACTAATCATCCTGATCTCCGCTTTAACACTCTCGCTAACATTTAACGTTTCCACAAATTGGGCAATGGTGGTGGCGTTAATTTCGTTATTGGTGCGCGTCAATTCTTTTAAAGCTTCGTAGGGGTTAGGGTAGCCTTCGCGCCTCAATATGGTTTGTATGGCTTCGGCAACTACTGCCCAGTTTGCCTCTAAATGTGCTTTTAGCGCAGGTTCATTCAGCAATAACTTGCTCAATCCTTTTAAGGTTGATTTTAAAGCTATTAATGTGTGCGCTACGGGGACGCCAATATTGCGTAACACGGTAGAATCGGTTAAATCGCGCTGCAGGCGGGATATGGGTAGTTTAGCTGCCAAATGTTCAAATAGTGCATTGGCTATGCCTAAGTTACCTTCGCTGTTTTCAAAATCTATCGGGTTAACCTTATGCGGCATTGCCGACGAACCAATTTCGCCCGCTTTTATTTTTTGTTTAAAATAATTCATTGATATGTAGGTCCACATATCGCGGTCAAGGTCAACCAGAATATTATTAATGCGTTTCAGGTTATCGCATTGCGCAGCAAAGTTATCGTAATGCTCAATTTGGGTGGTAAATTGGGAGCGTTTAAGTCCTAAAACTTCGTTTACAAAACTGTTACCAAAAGCTTTCCAGTCGGTATCGGGGTAACCCACAGAATGTGCGTTAAAATTACCGGTAGCTCCGCCAAATTTAGCCGAATAGGGTATGGTAGCCAATAACGCTAACTGAGCCTCTAAGCGTTCAACAAAAACCATAACTTCTTTACCTAAACGTGTTGGCGATGCCGGTTGCCCGTGTGTGTGGGCAAGCATAGGTATGGCTTTCCAATCTTCGGCATAAACCTTAAGCTGACTGATAACTTCGCTGACAGCCGGAAGGTAAACCTCGTTAATTGCCAGTTTAAAGGAGTAGGGGATGGCGGTATTGTTAATATCCTGTGAGGTTAACCCGAAATGGATAAACTCTTTTTGTTGCTCCAACCCAAGCGCATCAAATTTTTGCTTGATGAAATATTCAACCGCTTTCACATCATGATTGGTAATTTTTTCGATGTCTTTAATGCTTTGTGCATCGGCTTCGGTAAACAGGCGGTAAATATCGCGTAACTTTTCAAACAGGGTGGCGTCAAAACTTTGTAGTTGTGGCAGCGGTTTTTGGCATAGCGCAATAAAATATTCTATCTCAACAAATACACGGTACTTAATGAGTGCAGCTTCGGAAAAATAAGCTGATAGCTGCTGTGTGGTATTGTGATAACGACCATCGACCGGGGAAACTGCTGAAAGAGGCGAAAGCATGATGAATGTGGTTTTGCGGCAAAGATAGAGAAATCAATGATTGAATGATTGCATTATTGGATGATTGATTGAAAAGGAAGCCTTAAATGATATGGCGTTGGCATATTATCATTTTTGGGAATTATTAATGGTGCTCTATCACATCACGGGAAATATTATCAACCTGAGTTCGATTAATCAGAAAGCAAGAATTTGATTAGATCGATTTTGTTGGTAGGATATGGAAGGTTTTTTAGGGAGAAATGAGTAAGCGATCAATCCGGATACGATATTAGTGATAAAGTTAGTAAAAGAGCGGTGTCTTGAATGTTCGACCTGGCAGATGTTTTTGAGTTCATCATTAACAGTCTCTATGACCGATCTCTTGCGGAGCATGATTTTGTCGTTCATGGTCATCAGGCTGTTTTTCATATTGTTACGGATATTGGTTATGAGGTGTATATCACCAACAAACAATATTTTGGTCAGTTTTTCTGATATATAGCCTTTGTCGGCAAACAGTTTGCCAAAAACAGCTTTCAGGAAAGCTTCGTTTTTAAGTGGTTCCCGGTCATCTACGTTGGCCTGTGTAATAGCGAAGTTGAGTATTTCACCCTTGTCGCTAAGGACGATATGGAGCTTAAAGCCATAAAACCAGCCCATGGTTGATTTGCCTACTTCGGCAATGCCTTTAAATACCTTATTTCTTTTAATCCGTTTGGTATGGCATACCCTTATCGGTGTAGAATCAACGAACGAAATGCCAGTACATAAGCCTAAGCAGCAGGTTTTGAGAAAGATAGACATGGGCATCAGCACACTTTGGCTAAGTTCTACAAAGCGGTTGTAGGATACGGTGTTAGGAAACTCACGCTGCATGTGCCTTTGCAGATAGAAGATATAGAAGTGTTTAAAACACCGGAAGCCACTTAAATGAAAAAGCATACAAATGGATATGATCTCGCTTTTAGACATGGTTGGAGGGCGTTTAGATGGCTTACCTAACAGGAATGGCTGGGTAGTGGCATCAAAGTCCTTGCAAAACTCGTCAACAATACAAAAAATATCAGTAATTTTATCGTAGTCAATCATCTGGAAATGTATTTAAATATTTGAATGTCAGATACTTAAATATACTTACATTTCCTTTGATTGACAAATATTATCTCATTTATTAATCGAACTCAGGTTATCAATGTATTAAATCTTAAAAAAAAATCTCTTGGAAACTTTTAATTCAAAAAATGTTTCCGTAGTTTTGACTTATTATGTCAAATGTTCAAAAAGATAGAATATTAGAGGGGGCGGAAGAACTGTTTTTTAAAGCGGGCATCCGCAGCGTTACGATGGACGAAATTGCAAGGAATTTAGGCATGTCGAAAAAAACTATTTACCAGTTTTACCGGGATAAGGATGAGATAGTGAGCGCACTGGTTCAAAAAAATTTGGAACAAGATAAATGCCAGATGATTGATATAGCGCAAAGATCGACAAATGTGATGGAAGAGATGATTAATATGATGAAGCATTCGGAGGAGTTTTTTTCGAAAGTGAACCCGATATTAATACATGATATGCAAAAGTATTACCCGGAAGCATGGCAATACTTCCAACAGTTTAAAGCAAACGTTGTGATTGACAGCATGCAGGATATTTTAGACCGTGGTATTGAGCAAGGCTATGTACGGAGCGATATTGATACCAAAGTAATGGCCCGTATGCGGGTTTGGCAAATAGAACTCGGTTTTGATAACAACGTATTTCCGCATAACGAATTTAACAGTTGGCAGGTACAGCTACAGTTTTTAGAACACTTTATTTACGGTATTTGTACCGAAAAAGGCTACCAGATTATTAACGAATACAAAAGCATTTTAGAACACAATTAAATTAAACCACGTCATTTATACTCAATTTCAACATGAAAAATTTGTTTTTAATAGTTGCCTGCCTAATGCTGTTTACCGGTGCGGTAAATGCGCAGCAGGCTGCACCATCCGCACAGCCATACAATTTTAGTTTGGCCGATTGTATAAAATATGCATACGAGCACCAGGATTCTGTTTTAAATGCGCAACTGGATGTGAAAAGCGCAGAATTCAAAGTAAAGGAAACTACAGGTATAGGTTTGCCACAAGTTAGTGGATCAGTTAACTTTCAGGATTATTTGAAAGTGCCAACTATTTTGATTCCTGATTTTGTTTCGCCTGCTGTATATGGTGTAATAAAGAGTCAGAATATAAAAGACGGGAATGGACAGGCCATTGTTGCACCAACGCAATTTGCACCATTTTCAGGCAGCTTTACTCAAAAATATAATAATACGTTTGGACTCGACGTAAGTCAAATCTTATTTGACGGAAGTTATCTTGTCGGTTTACAAGCTTCAAAAACGTATAAAGAATTATCGCAAAAGAGCCTTACGCGTACTAAAATAGCTACTAATTTAAACGTAACAAAAGCCTATTATCAAGTATTGGTTAACAACGAGCAGATCAAATTGCTGGATGCAAATATCAAACAATTAAAACAACAGCTTGACGAAACAACTGCTCAAAATAAACAAGGATTTGTTGAAAAAATTGATGTTCAACGCCTTGAGGTTCAGTATAACAATCTGGTAACCAATCGCGAAAATGTTGTTCGTTCGCTTGTATTAACCTATGAGATGCTTAAATTTCAAATGGGGATGCCAATTGGTAGAGATTTGATATTGAAAGACAAATTAGAGGACGTTAAATTGGACAATAACGTTGCTGAAACGTCTGTAGATACCAGCTTCTACCGTAAAAGAATTGAGTTCAGTTTGTTGGAGACATCAAAACAATTAAATCTATTAGATTTGAAACGTAAAAAATCTCAATATCTGCCTTCGTTAATTGCTTTTGGTAATACCGGTATTCAATTCCAGGATAATTCTATAGGTAACCTTTACAATACAAATTATCCGTCAACATATGTAGGTGTTAAACTGAGTGTTCCAATTTTTAACGGATTTCAACGCAAATATCAGGTTAAGCAATCTGAGATAGCTGTCTTAAAATCTCAAAATGATATAGAAAATCTTAAAAATGGCTTGAGTTTACAGGCGGACGCCGCCCGTATCAATTACGCTAATGGTGTTCAATCTTTAAACAATCAAAAACGCAGCCGCGAATTGGCGCAAGAAGTATTGAGAGTTTCTAAAATTAAGTACGAACAAGGCGTAGGTTCGAGCATTGAAGTTACCCAAGCCCAAACCGCTTTGGAGAATGCCGATAATCAATATATACAGGCCCTTTACACAGCTCTCATCAGCAAGGTTAACCTTGACCAGGCATACGGGAAAATTAACTAATACAAAATCAAACTCTTACAATCATAGATATAATGAAAACTAAAATATTATTACTAAGCACCCTGGTACTTTTAGCGGCTTGCAAAGGCAAAAATGACCCTAAAGCCGAATTAACCGATTTGAAAAAGCAACAAGCGGATATCGCATCCAAAATTGCGGCACTTGAGGCCAAACCGGGTATGCAGGATTCCACCAAATCAACAGATGTTAGCGTGGTAGCAGTTAAAGCGGGTAGCTTTACCAACTATGTACAAATACAGGGCCGCATTGATGCGCAGGATAACGTAACCGCTTATCCTCAATCGGCAGGTACCATCATCGCTATTAACGTTAAAGCGGGCGATCATGTAAGCAAAGGCGAAGTACTTGCACAACTGGATAACAGCGTATTGAAACAAAATATTTTGCAAGCCCAGGCTCAGGCCGAGTTGGCAAATACTGTTTATCAGCGTCAAAAAAACCTGTGGGATCAAAAAATAGGTACCGAGGTTCAGTTTTTACAGGCCAAAACCAATATGGATGCTACGCAAAAACAAGTAGCCTCATTGCGTCAGCAGGCTGATTTGGCGCGTATCATATCGCCTATCAATGGCACGGTTGATCAAATGGATTTGAAACTCGGCCAGGTTGCATCACCGGGGTTGACAGGTATCCGCATTGTAAATGCCGACATATTAAAGGTTAAGGCTGATGTTCCTGAATCATACGCTACAAGGGTAAGTCAGGGTCAAACTGTAAAGGTGCTGTTCCCTGATGCCCAGGATTCGTTAACCGCCAAGGTTACATTCGCTTCTAAGGTGATCGATCAGGGATCGCGCAGCTTTGGCATAGAAATTAAATTGCCAACCAACCGTAACCTGCGCCCCAACATGACGGCTACTTTAAAAATTGCCGACTATAGTAAAGCAAGCGTAATTACAGTGCCTTTAAAGGCTATCCAAAAATCGGAAGATGGTGATTACGTTTTTGTGAACGAAAATGGCGTGGCTAAACGTAAAACAATTAAGCAAGGCACAATGTACAATAGCCAGGCCGAAATATTATCGGGCTTAAAAGATGGTGACCAATTGATAGTTATGGGTGCATCTGACATTGAAGATGGCGATAAGGTAAAAGTTTTAGCCGGTAATTAATTGCCTAAACTTAATTGAATATGAAAGATCAGGAAAAAGAATTTGCGCCCTCAAGTTGGGCCATTGATAATAAGCAGGCTGTATATGTATTGATATTTTTGATTACGCTGATAGGGTACATGAGTTACTCAAAACTGCCGAAAGAAAATTTCCCGGATATTACAATATCCAAGGTTTTTATAACAACTCAATACCTGGGCCAGTCGCCTCAAAACATCGAAACGTTGGTTACCAAGCAATTAGAGAAGCAATTAAAATCTCTTAAAGGCTTAAAAAAGGTTACTTCAAACACGCAGCAAAATGTTTCTGTTATTACCGCTGAGTTTAATGCCAACGTTAATATCAGGGATGCTAAACAGGACGTTAAAGATGCTGTTGATAAGGCTAAACCCGACCTGCCGCAAGGCGATGTCAATTTAAAGCAATCGGACGTATCGGATATAAACGTTGCCGACCAGCCGATATTGAACGTGAATTTATCGGGTAATTACGATCTTAAAAAGCTAAAGGAATATGCTGATAACCTGAAAGATGATATTGAAGGGATGAAGCAAATATCGCAAGTTAAAGAGGTAGGCGCTTTAAAACCAAATATCCAGATTAACGTGGATATTCCAAAAATGACAGCCGCACAGGTAAGTTATGGGGATATTATACAAGCTATTGGTAACGAGAATATTATCTCATCGGCCGGTACTTTGGTTACAGATGGTGTGCAGCGTACTATTGATATTAAAGAAGATTTTAAAAACGCCGATGAAGTTGCCGGATTGGTGATTAGAAACCCACAAGGCAAGGGCGTATACCTGCGCGACATTGCCGAAATTAAGGATGGTTTTAAGGACCAGGAGAGTTATGCACGTTTAAAAACTCCTGATAACGCTAAATTTAAAAATGTAATTACATTAAACGTTAGTAAACGCGCCGGAGAAAATTTGATCGAAGCTTCGGACGAGATATACACTTTGATTAAACAGAAACAGGCTACCGTTTTCCCTAAAGGTTTAAGCGTTACCGTTACCGGCGATCAATCCGATAAAACCCGTTCAACATTGAACGACCTCATCAATACCATTATTATCGGTTTTATACTGGTAACCATAATCCTGATGTTTTTTATGGGTACAACCAACGCTATATTTGTGGCGTTATCAGTACCGTTGTCGTGTTTTATTGCGTTTATCCTCATGCCCGCCATTGGCTTCACGCTCAACATGATCGTGTTGTTCTCGTTCCTGCTGGCCTTAGGTATTGTGGTTGATGATGCCATTGTGGTTATAGAGAATACGCACCGCATTTTTGCTAATGGTAAAGTACCAATTGTTAAGGCGGCCAAAATAGCGGCAGGCGAGGTGTTTATGCCAGTATTTTCGGGCACCATGACAACCCTTGCACCATTTGTGCCTTTAGCTTTCTGGAACAGTTTGATAGGGCACTTTATGTTCTTTTTACCCATCACGCTTATCATTACTTTATTGGCATCCTTGGTGGTAGCTTATATTATGAACCCCGTTTTCGCGGTTGATTTTATGAAACCACATATTGAAGGCGAGCACGATAATCCAAAGTTTGATAAAAAAACTACCCGTACAACTATCATTATGGCTGTATTGGCTGCTTTGGGCTATTTTATCAATGTTGGGGTGGGTAACTTTGTAGTATTGGCAATTATACTTTATCTGTTCAACCATTTCTTGTTGATCAACATCATTGATAAGTTTCAAAAAAATGTTTGGCCGCGTTTCCAATCATGGTATGCACGTATCCTCGAAAAGGCTGTTCGCAGCCCATGGTGGATATTAGGTGGTACGGTGGTATTATTCTTTTTCACAATTGGTTTTTCGGTAGTTAGTAACTTGCCGGTTGAGCAATTCCCATCGGGCGACCCTAACTTTGTTTATGTGTATGTTACTATGCCGGTTGGTACCGATCAGGCTTATACCGACCAAGTGGTTCAAAAACTTGAAAAACGTGTTGCACAGGTTGTTGAGCCAGATAAGGATATTGTATCGTCAATCATCTCAAACGTATCGGTAAGTGTTACCGACCCATCAGACGAAGATCAGGGTACTTATTTTAACAAGGGTAAAATTACCGTTGCCTTTGTTGAATTTGGTAAACGTAAGGGTAAAGATACCAAAGCTATAATGGCCAAAATACGTTCGTCGGTGCAAGGTGTACCGGGAGCTAAAATTGCTATAGCGCAGGAGGCGAGTGGGCCGCCAACGCAAAAGGATATCAGTTTAGAAATAGCAGGCGATAATATTGATACCCTGGTATCAACAGCCGCCAAGATCAAAAAATTTATCAATCAGCAAGGCATTGCGGGTATTGAAGAATTGACGCCAGATGTACAGGCTGATAAACCCGAAATAGTTTTTGATGTGAACCGGGAGCGTGCTAACCGCGAAGGTGTTAATACCAACCTGATAAACCAGGCTTTAGGCGCTTCGGTTTACGGTGCCAAAGCATCCGATTTTAGGAACACCGCCGAAGATAATTACGAAATAAACGTTCGTGCAAAAGAAGACCAACGTTATGATATCGACATGCTGCGGAATCTGAAGATCACTTATCGTGATTTGGCTTCGGGTGGTGCCATAAGGCAAGTACCTATCTCGGCCTTTACCGATATCAGGTATACAAACACCTATGCTAACATTAAGCACAAACAGCAGCATAGGGTTATTACTTTAGGTTCAAACGTTATTAAACCATATAACGGTGCCGAGATTAATACTCGTATTGCACAAGCATTAAAACGTTATAAATTACCGCCTAACGTAACCGTGCGCATGGGTGGCGCGCAAGACGATCAGATAGAAACGGCTACATTCCTGGGCAACGCCTTAATGATCTCATTCGGGCTAATATTGATTATCCTGGTGGCACTATTTAACTCCATTGGTAAAACGCTCATTATTTTGAGTGAGATTTTCTTTAGTATAATAGGCGTATTTTTAGGATTGAGCATTTTCCACATGACGTTTTCTATCGTAATGTCGGGCGTAGGTATTATAGCCCTGGCTGGTGTGGTGGTGCGTAATGGTATATTGCTGGTTGAGTTTACCGATATGCTGATTGAAGAAGGTGCCAACCTGCACGATGCCGTTGTTGAAGCTGCACGTACCCGTATGACGCCTGTATTGCTAACAGCATTTGCCGCCATATGCGGTTTAATACCTTTAGCAATAGGCTTTAATATTGACTTTGCAGGATTATTCACTCACTTTAAACCACATATTTATTTAGGTGGCGATAACGTTGCCTTTTGGGGCCCATTAGCGTGGACCATGATTTTCGGTTTAGGTTTTGCAACCATCATCACTTTAATATTGGTACCATGTATGTACATCATCCGTGTGCATATGAAAAATGGTTTGGCCAGAATGATAGGTGGTAAAACAGTGGCAAAAGTTGACGAAGGCTTTGAAGAAGTTAAACCAGCTCATTAAACATATAGAGTTAATTTAAAGAATTAAGTTTATTATATTAACGTCCTCATCTGCAAAGGTGGGGACGTTTTTTGTTATCGAAAATGCCCGGCAATGGCGAGGCCCAGTATTTTTAACTACGAGTTACAATAGCCCAATAAGTATGGCACCTACGGCGCAAAAAATAGATCGGATGCTGTTTTCTACCGAGCTATTGCACCTAACGGCGCATAATTCGGATAGCCAACATGGTAGTTCAAAAGGCGATTGCTTAAACCAGTGCTTTACAATTCAAGAGGTGCCCATACTGATCCTGTTGTTTTAGAGCATCTAAACCTTAAAAAGAGGCATTATCGAAGTATGATAAGAAACTGTTTAAATACCCTTTAGCGGCTTTTTATTGCCAACTTTAGTGAAGTTATAACTAACGGACATGCTGTAGTTGCGGGTGTTAACGGTATAATAATCTTGCTTGTTAAAGGTGTCGCTCTGGGTTAGGGTTGTGCTGCTGCTTTGACCAAGCGGGTTGGTTATCATTAACCGTACCCGAAATTTATTTTTGTAGAGCGATTTGCGCATGGCAAAGCTTGACGTGAGCGAGCCTTTATTGCGGCCCTGGGCCGATGTATTAGTGTAGTAATTAAAGTTGCTCTCGAATGCTGTTTTGGCAGGTAAATCTGCCTGTACACCTGCCTTACCCTGAAACGTAAAGCCGTTGCGGTTTAGGGTGCTGTTTGTATTGCTGCTTTGGTAAACCATGTGGCCCAATGTGCCGCCGCCGTTAAGGTTTATTTTTTTGTTGATGCGGTAATTACCATACAGGTTAATGGTATTATAGCTGCTTGAACCCAAATTATCGTAAGTGGTTTGGTAGGCACCGTTGGCTATTGGCGTTGTAATGCGCTCAATAATGTGTGTGGTGTTTGCAAAACCTATTCGGGGGTAAAAAGCCCAGTCGTGGCCAAAAACGCTAAAGCTCAGATCGAGCTGTTGGGTGTACGAAGGCGACAGACCGGGGTTACCGAAGGATATATTGGGGTTACTGGTATTGGTAATAACCTGCGGGTTTAACGAATAAATATTGGGCCTGCCAATACGCCCGCTATAGCTTACCCCAAAGCTATAACTTTCGTAGTTTTTACTTGCTGATAGATTTGGAAAAAAACTGATGTAAGGCTTTATGTTATAAGGTGCAGGCAAAGCCGAAACGCTAAAGTTAACGTCGGTAAATTCGCTGCGGCCACCTATCCGGAACTGCCATTTGTTCTCGGTTTTTAGGGTTAAACTGGCGTAGCTAGAGTATATATGTTCGTTGTAAACAAAATTGTTGGTAAGGGCAGTATCGCGCAGGTAAACCTGGTTGGTGAAGTTAAAACCCTGTACATCTTGGTTGTTATTATTGGTACGCAGGTTTGCCGATGCGCCAAAATTAAAGGTGCTTCTTTTGGCTTCGCCGAGTGGCTTATCATAATCAATTTTAAACTGGAAAGCCTTGTTGCGGCCATCAACATCATAAAGCTGGTTAAGCGGCAATGAGCCCGGTAATGGGTTGTCGTTAGCATCCAGATACAAAGTTTGGGCAAAGCGGTTATTGGCTGATGTGTTGGCACTATAGGTTGCACTGGCTTCTAACTGATCGCCATTGGTACGTTTCCAGGTATAATCGGCATCAAAGGAATAGTTGGTTGATTGGTTTTGATTGCTGTTACCCTGATTACGCATTTTGGTTTCTAAATTATTTTCATCAAAATACAAATAATCGCTGCCCGACGCGCCGGTGGATCTGTTGATATTCAAATTGGCCGTAACCCGTAAATTTTGAGTAGTATCTATATCCCAGTTAACGCCTTCGCGGATGTTGTGCCCGTAGTTTAGCCCGCTGCGGTTGCCGTACTGATTACGGTAGTAGTTAGTATCGGCTAAGAAATTTTGACTTAACGACGAACTGTAAGTATTGCTTTCACTTTTCCCAAAAGCATAGCTGGAAGAAAGCGAGAAAGTTTTGCCTTTGTACGATGCATAAGTATTTACATTGTAGTTGCCCAGCGTACCTGCGCTTAACGACAGGGTGCCGTTTAAGCCTAATTTGTAACCTTTTTTAAGCACTATGTTGATAATACCTTCGCCATCGGCGGAGTACTTGGCTGGTGGGTTGGTCATTACCTCAATTTTTTCGATCGCATCGGAAGGCAAAACATTAAGCAGATCGGTAATGTTTGACGTCATATAATCCGACGGCTTCCCGTCGATAAATATCCGGGTATTGCGCTTGCCCGATATGGTGGCATTGCCATCAATATCCACGCTCACCATCGGCACGTTTTTTAATATGTCGGTAGCCGTTGCCCCTTCAGATTGTAAGCTTTGGCTAACGTTGTAATTAATTTGGTCGGCACCAAACTCAACAATACGTTTTTTTTCGCTAACGGTAACTTCGGCCATCGCGTTGCCACTCTTTTTGAGCTTAATAATGCCTAAATGTATTTCGGTATGTTCGGCATTTATTTCAATGTCGTCAATGGTTTGTTTTTCGTAGCCTATGTAGGTTATTCTCACGCTAAATTTACCATAGGGCAGGTTGGTGAATTTAAAAGCACCGCCATTATTGCTGGTGCCGCTTTTTACAATATCCTCGGTGCCCTGGTTTAAAATGGCAACGCCTGCAAAATCTATCATTTCGCCAGTAATTGGGTCGGTTAGTTTACCCGACACACTGCCGTTATTGCTTTGTGCAAAGGCATTTACAGATGCAAAAAACAAAATAGAATACAGAATTAAGTACTTAATTTTCAATAGGTGACAATTTTTAATTGTAAAAATAATACTTTGCGTAAAAATCAGACTATGGCATTTGTATTATTTTAGATAGTTTATAATAACACATGCTTAGACTGTAAACCCACAAAAGGATTAACCCGACAGAAAAATAAATTTCATCTTAGTCAATTATGGATATTTTAAAGCTGAAATGGGCCAAGACCATACTTTTTATTGCAGCAATATATAATGTGTTTTGGGGCCTGGTAATTTCGGTTAGGCCGCAAGTGATATTATTTGGCAATGCAGAAAATGTATATATGCTGATTTTGATACGCTGTATTGGCATGTTGGTTGGCGTTTACGGTATAGCCTACTATTTTGCCTCGCGCGACCCGCAAAGGTACTGGCCGCTAATTTTAGTGGGCCTTATCGGGAAAGTGTTGGGGCCTATGGGTGCAATATATTACATAGTTTTGGGTGCCCTGCAAGCCAGCTTTTTATGGGTTAACGTGTTTAACCCCTAACTCCGCATAATTACCCCGTCTATTTTGAAAAATATAGTGGAACAACGCTTGATTGTTCCTTTTTTTGTTTATTTTGGGCTACCTAATTAGGTTGTCTATGTCGTTACCTTCCTGGATTCAAAAATTTAAAGAGCCAAAAACAGAGATCAGGCTTATCAAGGGTACATTTTACAAGTACGCTGTTGAGTATCGTTATAATTCTGAAAAAAAGCGGACGGATAAAATAACCCTGGAACTTCTTGGTAAAATCACCGAGAAGGAGGGCTTTGTCCCGTCGGATAAAAAACTAATAAAAGATAAAGGCAACAGCCTGCCGGTAGTAGATATCAAAACATACGGATTGTATAATCTCTTTACGTCTTTGCTTGCTGAGGATCTTCCCAGTTTACTTACACTCTTCCCAGAGCCTGTTAGTCAAACATTATTGACAGTAGCAATGATGCGTTTTGCTTATCAGCACCCAATAAAGCGTATGCCGTTTCAACATGCACATGACTACTGTTCTCTGAACTGGGTCACAAAAGGTCTTGATGACAAAGCAATTACAGCTGCATTGAAATATGTAGGAGAAAACAGAGAACTATTGCTGGGCTGGATGAAAGGCAGATTAGGGGTAAGGGAAGCTATGCAGGATAAATTTGTAATGATTGATTCTACGCACATACCATCCCTTTCAGAACATCTTTCAGTCAACGCAATGGGTTATAATCCACAGCATAGCTATGATCCACAAATACGCCTGATGTACATTTTTTCTGCACAAATGCAACAACCGGTGTATTATAGACTTATCAATGGGAATATTACTGACGTTACATCGATGAAGATATGTGTAGACGAACTAAATATCAAAGATGTGGTTTTCATTGCCGACAAGGGATTTTACAGCAAGAAAAACGTCGCTGACCTCAAAACTGCCTCCATTCATTTCATTATCCCACTATACAGAAATAATAATCTCATAGATTATGAACCGCTACAGCAAGCCAATTTTAAAAAAGGTATAAAGAATTATTTCACCTATCAGAAGAGGGT
Organism: Mucilaginibacter gracilis; assembly: GCF_003633615.1. Taxonomy (NCBI): domain Bacteria; kingdom Pseudomonadati; phylum Bacteroidota; class Sphingobacteriia; order Sphingobacteriales; family Sphingobacteriaceae; genus Mucilaginibacter; species Mucilaginibacter gracilis. The sequence continues at coordinate 3,287,307 of NZ_RBKU01000001.1, forward strand.
GGTCTGGTATTATGAATATGAAAAAGAAGGACTGATGCTAACTACTTACCTTGACGAGCGCCTTAGAGTAGAAGAAGAAGCTGATTTCCTTACCCGTACTCAAACACATCCTGATAAGTATAAAGAAGTTGATTTCTTTGAACGGGTTGACCGTTTTGGAACACTTACACTCACGAATCACCTGCCTGAAGCGGTGTCCGCACAAATGTTATATGAAACCTACAAACAGCGCAATGAAATAGAAGTCATGTTTGACGCCTACAAGCACTTCCTGCTTGCAGACAAAACCTACATGCAGAACCGATATGTGCTGGAAGGATGGTTAATGGCAAATTTTATAGCCATGATCGCATACTACAGGTTGTATACACGACTAAAAACAGCAAACAAACTTTCAAAATATGCACCAAAGGACATAGTAGAAATATCAAAAAGCATCTACCAAACTAAAATCCGAAACACCTGGGTAAGATCCGAAATAACAAAAAAGACAAAAGACCTCTTTAAATCTATTGACATAGACTACCTAAATTAGCGGAGTTAGGGTTTAACGATTTTATTTGGATGTACCCGTTTGGGTGGGTGCTGTATTGGGCTTGGAAAGCAGATTATGCTAATTGAACAAATTTATTATACTGACTCAGCTTTGGCCACAGATTGTTGTATCTGTTGAAAGTGTTCGGCAATTTTTTTGCATTTTAAATAATTATAAATACCTGATAAAGGCGATATGCTTATACGGTCGGTGATCGTAGCCCGATGAAAATAGACGTAATCGTTGTTGAAAATGTCGGTGAGTGCGCTTCCCCATTTTGAAAATGTAGAGGGTTTAATGTTACGCAGCATGTTGGTTTTACTTGCACTAAATGTTAAATCTTCGTAAAAAAAATTAAGTGTTGTTATTGCATCTTCTTTGTTTCTAAGTGTACCCATCCCCTTTACTTTAACGAAGGTATTTAGTAACCAAAAATTGGCGATGATAAAAACATTAATTAATAGCATCAAAACGATTGCCCAATATCCATTGTCTGGTATCGTTTGTATAGCGCCATACGAACCACCAACCATTTCTATTATCAGAAGGGTACTGATAGACAATATCTCAAACCAAAACCAACCATCTTTTACATAAACAAGGCGTTCTTTTTTTAAACATTTTTCAACGTTTACGTCGGGAACTAATTTTTCAACTTCATCCATATTGATATTTTATAACTAAGATAAATTAAAATAAAAGAGTTTTATATTTCGCGGCAGCTATTTCAACAGATCACTTTTTACCAACACCATACTATTTGCGTTATGCCCTTTGCTGTGTATTACTTAATTTCGCCACAATAGAAAAGGGGAGAAGATTTTGGATTATTTAAAGGGATTAAATCCTTCGCAACAGGCGGCTGTTTTACAAATTCAGGGGCCGGTGATGATTATTGCAGGTGCCGGGTCGGGTAAAACAAGGGTTATTACTTATAGAGTGGCACACCTGATACAAAAGGGTGTGGACTCGTTTAATATACTGGTACTTACATTTACCAACAAAGCTGCGCGCGAAATGCGTGAGCGTATTATGAGCGTGGCCGGCACCGAAGCCAAAAACATTTGGATGGGTACGTTTCACTCGGTTTTTGCCAAAATTTTACGCGTTGAGGCCGATAAAATAGGCTACCCGAGCAACTTTACCATTTATGATACCGACGACAGCAAGAGTGTGCTGCGCGCCATTATCAAAGAAATGAACCTGGACGATAAGCTGTATAACCAAAATTTTGTGATGAACCGCATCTCGGCATCAAAAAATAACCTGGTATCGTGGCAGGAGTATCAGCAGAATGAGGCTATACAGGCCGAAGATTTTTCGAGCGGCAGGGGCCATATTGGTAAGATATATGAAAACTATGTTAACCGCTGTTTCCGTGCCGGGGCGATGGACTTTGACGATTTGCTGTTTAAAACCAACGAGCTTTTAAAAACCCATAACGACGTACTTTATAAATACCAAAACAAGTTCAAATACCTGATGGTGGATGAGTATCAGGATACTAACTTTTCGCAGTATTTAATTGTGAAGAAGCTGGCTTCAATTAACCAGAATATTTGTGTGGTTGGTGATGATGCGCAGAGTATTTACGCTTTCCGGGGTGCCAACATCCAAAATATTTTAAATTTTGAGAAGGATTATCCCGATCTGAAAGTATTTAAGCTGGAACAAAACTACCGCTCAACCCAAAATATTGTAAATGTTGCCAACAGCATTATATCAAACAATAAGGAGCAGCTTAAAAAGAATGTTTTTTCGGAAAAAGAACATGGCGATAAAATTAAGGTTTTACGTGCCTTTAGCGACAATGAGGAAGGCAAGATAACTGCCGAATCTATTTTTCAGGACCATGCCAATAAGGGGATGAAATGGCATGATTTTGCTATTTTGTATCGCACCAATGCGCAATCACGCTCGATGGAGGAGGGTTTGCGTAAACTCAATATCCCCTACAAAATATACGGAGGATTATCTTTTTATCAACGTAAGGAAATTAAGGATTTGATAGCTTACTTTAGGCTAACCTTTAACCCAAGCGACGAGGAGGCGTTAAAGCGCGTTATCAATTACCCCAAACGCGGCATTGGCGATACTACGGTTGACAGGATTATTGTAGCTGCCGGACAGCATAATATTACGCCCTGGGAGGCGATTGTTAACTCGGCGCAGTTTTTGGATAGCCGCACGGCTAACACGGTGGTGAATTTTGGTATGATGATTCAAAGTTTCCAGGTTATCACCAAAACCATGTCTGCTTACGATTCGGCACTATATATTGCACAGCATTGCGGGCTATTGAAAGACTTGTACGAAGATAAATCGGTTGAAGGATTAAACCGTTATGAAAACATACAAGAGCTGTTAAACGGTATAAAAGAGTTTAGCGAACGCGAGGACCTGGAAGAAAAAGGCCTTGACGTGTTTATGCAGGATATTGCCCTGCTTACTAACGACGATAAGGATAAAAATAAGGATGCCGACACGGTATCGTTAATGACGATACACTCCAGTAAAGGACTTGAATTTCCGCACGTGTATGTGGTTGGTTTGGAAGAGAATTTGTTCCCATCGCAAATGTCGCTCAACTCACGTACAGATTTGGAAGAAGAACGCCGCTTATTTTATGTGGCCGTTACCCGGGCCGAAAGTAAACTGACTATTAGCTACGCTACTTCGCGCTTTAAGTTTGGTACGCTAATTAACTGTGAGCCAAGCCGGTTTTTAGATGAAATAGACGCGCAATATTTGGAGCTTGATTTTACCGCCAAAAAAGCACCAACCGGTAATCCGTTTTTTGATGACGACCGTGCCGCATGGGCCGGCGGCAGCAGTAAAGATGCTTTTAGCAAGCCCAAAGCACCAGCCCCGGCAACCAAAGCCAATATTAAAACAACAAGCATACTGGCTAAAGCCCACGTACCATCGGCAGGTTATACACCAAGCGACACCAGTAACCTACAGGTAGGCATGGAGGTTGAACACGAGCGTTTTGGTTTTGGCAAGGTATTAACCTTAGACGGCAATAAACCTGATATTAAAGCCACTATATTTTTTAAGGACGTAGGGCAAAAGCAATTGTTATTAAAGTTTGCGAAGTTGAGGATAGTGTAAATATTGCATGTTTTTCTGAACCCGTAGAGGGTGCAATACCGGTAGTATGAAAATGCCTTGCAATTAGTGCGTGCTGTAGGCGCGAAATCGGCTGGTTTGGATACAGCGGCCTGTAAACTGTAGGTTAAGTATTGCACCTACCGGCGCAAAAAAATGATTTGGCGTTGTTTTCTACCCACCTATTGCACCTACGGCGCAGTCATTTGCACCAATGGTTAAAGATGAGGGTACACCGTTAGTAAATACTAATCCCGGTATTTAATAATTGCATATTTTTTTACATATTAGCTTAATTATGAAAAGAATTGTTGCTTTAGCCGCGCTGCTTGTTTTATCGTTTAGTTTACGGGCACAACTATCATTTACGCCCGAGCAAAACAAAACCATTGCCAACGCTGTGGAGCAAAAACTGGCTGTTTTTAAAGCTAAATTGGTGAATTTGAAAGTTTCGGCCATTGAAAGTGAGTTTGCAATTGATACTTTTAAGGTTGAACATTTGATGGCCGAACGGTTGAATACCAGCTATGTTACATCGGACATGATAATCACCGCTGGCGATGCGTCAAGAGGATATGATTTATTGTTGAATAAGTATTACAAAAAACTGATGTCGGTTTTAAAGGATACTGATAAACAGGTATTGTTGCAAACTCAAAAAAACTGGATAGCTTTTCGCGATAGCGAATCTAAATTGATAGGGGTGATAGGTGGCGATAAATATACAGGTGGCACTATGCAGGCACCAATTGACGCCGAACTGTATTTGCAATTGATAAAAAAGCGCACCTGTGATATTTATGAGCATTACTCGAGAATTGCCGACCAACCCTGAACCTTAAAGCTAACAATATGACGATTGCCGATCATCTTAATCAACAAGAAACTGCCCGTATACCTTTAATGAGCGAGTTACACCGGGTTATTTTAAAGAATGACACTACGGTTATTGCAACAGTTGGGAGTATGATGGGTAAGCAAATGATATTGTATACCGATAGGGGGAGTTTTAAATACGGTTTGGCGGGTTCTAAAGATCATATTACGTTACATGTGCTGCCTATTTATGGTAATGCGCTGTTACATGCCAGGTATGTTGAATTGTTACCTAATGCCAAATTACAAAAGGGTTGTATTAACTTTAAAAATGAGGCCCAAATGCCATTGGAGATAGCGGCCCAATTAATTGCCGATTGCGCCGGTATTGATATGATAGCAATAAGGCAAAATTATCTTGATAAAAAAAAGAAGTAGTAAATAATTTGCGCCAAACCAATTGATGGGTTTTGCAAAACAGCTAGTTTATAACTTTAGTGCCTATACACATAAAAAGATGACCGATTATACCAAATCCGTTATATTGCTGAGTACGCTTGGGGTACTGTGGTATACCAACCTGGTTATGCTTATTGTTTCGATGACAGATTTTCCGGGTTCGTATGAGCTTCGGGATTATAAATTGTTGATAGGCCTGGTTCTGATTTTTATGACGGGTTGCTTTAGGCAAACGTATGTAATGTGGAAAAAAGGCCGCCCCGTTAACGATAATGAATAACCTTTTGGTGTTAGTAGAAACGCAGGAAAACAGTTCGTCGGTAGCGCCTATAGTGGTGATAATTGTAACAACAATTATGTTTGTGGCGTTGGTTGTCCGGGTTTGCTGGCCAAGCCTTCGCGAAAATAATATTTTTCAGAAAACGCGCCTGTATAATTATGGCCGGGGCCCCGAGGCAAAAGCATACGTTAGGCAACGGCAGCGCGATACCATAGCTTTTTGTGCCGGCTCAAATATAGCGGGCCTTATTTTGTTGATTTTTAAAAGCATACAACCTAAAGTTACTAATCCCAAATATCCTGTAAACGCCCTTAGCGGCTTACCTTTGCGTTTTTTTTTGTTGGGCCTTTTTTGCACTATTTGTTTGTTAATTTTTTCGTTTGTTGAGGAGGTTGAACATAGTTTGGTGCGCAATTTTAAGTTTAGTTTAAAAGTTTGGGTAACCAGTTTGTTTATATCGCCGTTGTTGCTGGTAATTGTTTTTAGCTACAGGTTTACTAACATAGGGTACATGTTTTATGTGTACCTACGAACTGTTGTAACAATTAGTGGGGTGGGCAGCATTACTTTTGCCGCGTTAACGTTTGCAACGCATTATTTTACGGTAAAGCCTTTTAAAACGCGCGGCAAGCGGCTATGCATTTTATTGGCTACCCAGTTTACCATGCTGTTTAATATAATATTTGCCATGGCGTTATTTAACCCGGATATAAGTTGGTTAGTGGGATGGTTGTTTTTTACTGTTATAATGGGTTTATGCATTAAATATTACAGTATGGACACCACGGTTTATACCGAAGCTGTTTTTTACGAAGCCGAAGTTATTGACTAGTGGTTGGTTGATTGGCTTTTTTTGCTTTTGATAAGCCAGCGCAATTGAAAATTAAAAGAGGTGACTATAGCAACGTTAGTTATTACGCTACAAACTCAATTTTTCTATCGGGGTTACTCACTGCATAATTGGCTACCAGGCTTTTGATGTAACCATTGCCCGGGTATGGGGTTAACTGGCTTTTTATACTGAGCAAGCCATCATCTGTAACTGTGCTGTTGCTGATGTAGCCCATACCGTAAAACTCGCCATTCTCTATCAAAATATAGCTGTATTCATCGTCATTACGGCCTTTGTCGCGAATGGCGAAAGTTGATAGCGCAGCTTTTAAATGTGCAAGGGCTTTATCCACTCTGCTGTTGTAGCGTTTTGTTGTTTCGGTAACCTGGCAGGCGCAGGGCTTGGTAAGGTTACGCGAACAGGGCTCTTCGTTGCGCTGCACAAAGCATAATTTGGGGCATAAATCAAAGGCTTCAATGAGTTGATTTAGCAAACTGTAACCGTCTAACATGGAGTTGCAGGTATATAGCGGGGCCGAGTATTTGGTCCATTTATCAATGGCCAGGCGCAGATAACCGCGTTGGTCTTCGTACTGGTAAAGACCGTAGGTGTATTCGTGGTGCTTTTGGGCCCGGTTGTATTTTGGCCACAGGCGTTTAATTTCAACGGTTTCTAAAATAAAAGCCAATAATTCGGTACCGCAGGTTTGGTGGGTTATCTGGTGAATGTTTTTTAAAAATTCCTGTTTTTGCTGGTCGGCACGGTTGTTTGTAAAATGGCTTTTAACACGTTTTTTTAAATTTTTAGCTTTACCTACATAAATAACTTTACCCTTGGCATCATGAAAATAGTAAACGCCAGGGGCATTGGGCAAACCGGTAATATGTTGTTGGGGCAGGTTAGATGGTAATGACGATTCTTTACTTCGCTGTTTAAGCGATTGCGGGATATGTCCGTCTTTATCGTTCAGCAACATCAGGCTAAAAAGCTGTGCTGTTGCCTGTGCATCGCCCATAGCGCGGTGGCGGGCATCGTTATCAATACCCATTAACCGGCAAAATTTGCCGAGGCTATATGATGGCAGCCCGGGGAATATTTTATGGCCCAGCCTAACGGTACATAACTTAGGGCATTGCAAATCAAACCCGGCAGATAGCAAGTGGTGACGAACAAAAGAGTAATCGAAATTTACGTTATGTGCTATAAAGGTACAGGGCTGCAATATTTCGTAAACGTGCTGGGCTATTTGGCTAAACGCCGGAGCATTTTTTACCATGCTATCGTTTATCCCAGTAAGGGCCTGTATATATGCCGGGATAGGCACGCCGGGGTTAACCAGGGTTTCAAAACGATCAACAATAATGCTTCCGTTATGAATTACAATAGCAATTTCGGTAATACCGTGTGCGCTGGCGTGGCCCCCCGTTGTTTCAATATCTACTATAGCGTACATGGTGTTATGGCGTGTTAGGCAAATATATAAAAAATGCTAATTTATTTAGTTTGTTGCAATGTTTTTTACAATTAAAATATGTAGTTAATTGATTTGAATGATTTATTTACCAGTGTGTTATTAAAAAGATGCTGCCCAGATGCAGATGTTTGGTAAATGTATTGAAATTAACATTGCGCAACAGTGTTTAAACCTAAATAATGATTTGCTAAAGCAGTTTTGTTGGTTTTTGTGTTTGAAAAATAAATAAGTGAGTATGCCGAGTTAACTTGCGCTATGTTTTTGTTACGTTGTTTAGTTTGTATTTTTTAAATGATTTTTTTACTTTGGCATGAATATAAAGCAACTTACTATGTTTAATCATAAAAAAATAATTGTAACCGTATGTTTAACCGCTACGGTTGTTTTTGCAGCAACGGCATCGATGCAAACAACTGAGCCGGAAAAGCCTGAATGGAAAAACTTAAAGGTTTTGCCAAAAAAAATAAGTAAACAAGACCTGGATAAGGTAATGGACGATTGGAGGGATGCACTTGGTGTGAGATGTGGTTTTTGCCACGCCCGTAATGCCGAAACTAACAAAAATGATTTTGCGAGTGATGCCAAGCCCGAAAAGGAAGCCGCCCGTAAAATGATGACCATGACGGCCAAAATTAACAGCAAATACTTTAAGGCCGATAAAGACGATAAAACGATGACGGCTGCCATTACCTGCTATGTTTGCCACCATGGTACCGCACACCCCGAAAGTATAGCACCGCCGCGTCCGCCAAGGGCACCAGGTCAGGGTCAAAAGCCGCAGGCTGCTCCGGCTGGTTCAACACCACCGGCACCACCAGCAGGCAGTGTGCCAACATCGCCTGTAACAACAACGCCACCTGCAAAATAATTTTAAATGCTTACTGCATAAATGGTTGTGCGTAATGCTTAATTTAAATGATGTGGTGCCGGTTTAATTATTAATAAATGAGTTGATAATGAATGGCCCCGCAGTTTATAGCAAACAAGGCAATAGTTAAAAACAAGCCCTCCCACTAAGGTGAAGGGCTTTTTTTATTTTAAAGAGGGGGACTTTAACAATAATTGTTTATGGTATTATGCCCAAATAGGCCGTGTGCTATCACCATTTTGCTAAAACCAAATACCATACGCCCGTTGTTATTAGCGAAAGGATAATGCCGATACCGATGATGAGGTTTGAGAGTTTAGGGTTTAGTCCGTATTCGTCGGCAATAACGCCGGAGGTGAGCAGGGTTGGCATTGCGGCCTCAAAAATACTAATCTGCGGTATGATGCCCTTAAATTGCAAGAGCCAAAACAACAACATCACTACCGCAGGTGCAATAAAAAGTTTGTAAAGCAAGGTGCTAAAAATTGGCTTCAATTGTTGCAGCCAGCCGTCAAAACGTAGTTGCAGGCCAATGCTGAACAGTGCTAATGGGGCAACCGTGCTCCCTAATTTATCAAACAAAGGGCTAAGTACATCAATATTTATTAAATGCGGTATGGTAAGTGCCGCCACGCAACCTAAAAACGGTGGAAAACGCAACACTCTTTTTAATACAATACCCGCCGATAGCGGATGTTTTTTTGATGAATTAATGGCAACTACAACACCCACGGTTGACAGTAAAAAGAAAGTAACCTGATCGCAAATAATTGCGGTACTTAAATATTGCTCGCCAAAATAGGCTGCTATAAGTGGGAAACCAACAAAAGATGTATTGGCCAAGCCGCTGGTTAGGCGCAAGGCTCCTTCGGTACCATCGGTTACGGAAGTGGCTTTTTTGTACACTTTTACGTAGCACCAGCCGCCCAGCCACACTACTATAGGTGCCAATACAGGTGCCAGCAAATTAGAGCTCCACACTATGTGCGGCAAATACTTAAAACTTACGGCGGGTAAACCTAAATAAATTATCCAGGCGTTAATACCCCGGTGTGCATCGGCAGGTAGGGTTTTACTTCGCCTGAAAAGTAACCCAGCAGCCATGCAAACAAAAATGAGTAGAAAGTTAACCATTGCTGATGTAAAATAAGCAAAAGAAACGGTTTTAAGCAAGCTTTATACAGATGTACGTACTTGTTGTAACGGCTAATTTATGCTTTAGAAGAAAAAAAATCTTACAATTTCCCCCCTTGCTGGGTTATTGTGGTTATTAAAACTATGAAATAGAATGTAGGGAAGCTACTTTTGCAAATAGCTTATTTATCCGGGCTATTGGGGTTACCGGTTTTGCTGTCTATCTGCTTTACTTCGCCATCGGTGGGTGCTTTTTTGCCGCCATGGGTAACCCAACGGTTTAATGGCAAACTTTGCGGGTGGTTTTGGGCGATGAACTTTACCAGCCCTTCGCGGATGTAACAACGGAGATCGAAAGCTTTGGAGGAGTTGCTTGCGCTTACCAGGGCGCGTAGTTCTAAAGTATGCTCTTTGGCATCGGTTACCTGTAGCACTTGTACGCGTTTATCCCACAAAGGTGATAGGTTAAGCAAGCGCGTAAATTCGTCGCGAAGCTCATCTACGGGGTATGTATAATCTACATAAACAAAAACGGTTCCGAGTATTTCGGCAGTACTGCGGGTCCAGTTTTGGAATGGCTTTTCGATAAAGTAATTAATGGGCAGGATAAGGCGGCGCTGATCCCAAATGTTAAGTACCACGTAGGTTAGGGTTATCTCCTCAACGCGGCCCCACTCGCCTTCAACCACCAGCACATCGTCTATCCGGATGGGTTGTGTAAAGGCTATCTGGAAACCGGCCAGCAAATTCCCCAGTGACTTTTGCGCCGCAAAACCAATAATAATACCGCTTATACCCACGCCGGTAAGCAGGCCCGCTCCAATTTTACGTACATTATCAAAACTGAGTAGTATAATTGAAAGGCTGATAAGTACAATAAGCGCGATGATGATTTTGCGGATAAACTGCAATTGGGTGCGTATTTTACGCTCTTTAAGGTTATCTTCTTTACTAAGGTCGTAATTAAAATATACAAAGTCTTCGAGCACCTTAATGGCATTGATAAGCAGGTTGGCAAAGGATATGATGAGCAAGATGCCTAAAATGCGATCGAGCGGGTCGAGATAACCTTTGCTCAATTGCATAATGGGAGTCATGAGGTTTAGGGTGAACAATGGCACAAAATAATCTAGCGGCCCACCCAAGTGCGTAAGCAGCGATTTGAATAACGAATAGCCAGATACGTTTTTATAGTGCTTTAACAGTGTAGTAATAACGAATTTGAGCACCATGCCGATAATGATGGCTGCTGCGAAAACAATGAGGTTCCAGGCCCAGTCGGGCATTTGGTTAGATAAGGAGGCTATCTGCTGTTTCATGTTTATTGATAACAGCATTTTAAACTAATTGTTGGCTTTGAGAAGGCAGATTACAGATAATTACCCGTATTTAATCTTTTCGCCCAACGGCAAATAATTTGTCAAAATATTGCACAATACCTTACCGAAACCCTTTTCCTGATATAGAAAAGGGGCTTATTTAACACGAATATATTTGGAAGTAAACACCATGCCTCGGGAGCATGGTGTTACTCACTAAATCAAACTAAACTAAACCAGGTCAGAGCTCTTCGCCGTGCTGACTCAAGTCAAGACCTATCACTTCTTCTTCACTGGTTACCCTTAACGGACTAATCATGTCGGTAACTTTAAGTAGCAATAGCGAGCCAAAAAAGGCAAATGCCGATACCGCTACCAACGCAATCATGTGTACCACAAACAGGTGTGTTTCGCCATAATACAGGCCATTGCCGGTTGTATTGCCGCTATTAACGTTGGTATTAGCAAATACGCCTGTTAGTACCATACCAACCATACCGCCAACTCCGTGGCACGGAAAAACGTCCAGCGTATCGTCAATAGAGGTGCGTGAGCGCCACATTACAACCAGGTTACTTATTACAGCGGCAACAATACCTATAATTAGCGCGTGCGATATGGTAACAAAACCCGCAGCCGGGGTAATAGCAACCAGGCCCACAACTGCGCCAATACAGGCGTTCATGGCCGATGGTTTTTTACCTAAAAGTATATCAAAAAATATCCACGACATTGCCGCCGCAGCCGATGCTGTTGTGGTTGTTGCCAAAGCGGTAGCCGCCAATGCACCCGAACCTAATGCCGAACCTGCGTTAAAACCAAACCAACCAAACCATAGTAAACCTGTGCCTAATATTACGTAGCTGATACGTGCCGGAGAATGTACCGGAGCGTTACGTTGCTTTAAATATAATGCCGAAGCCAAAGCCGCCCAACCGGCAGACATGTGTACAACCGTTCCGCCGGCAAAATCAAGTACGCCCAATTTAAAAAATACGCCATCGGGGTGCCAGGTTGCGTGGGCAAGCGGCGCGTAAATAACAATCATAAAGAGGCAAATAAAAATGAGGTACGAGTTAAAGCGGATACGTTCGGCAAATGCGCCTGTAATTAACGCCGGGGTTATTACCGCAAATTTAAGCTGGAACATGGCAAAAAGTACCAAAGGTACGGTTGGTGCAAGTTTCCATGTAGCGTTGCCAAGCATGCCCTTCATCATAAAAAATGTACGCGGGTCGCCAATAAAGCCGTGTATCGAATCGCCAAAGGCAAGGCTAAAGCCAAATATTACCCACAATACAGTAATTACACCCATACATACAAAGCTTTGCAGCATGGTTGATAGTACATTTTTTTTGTTTACCATGCCGCCATAAAAAAAGGCAAGGCCAGGCGTCATAATAAGTACAAGGGCTGTTGAGGTTAACAACCAGGCGGTGTCGCCGGTATCTATTTTACTGTTGGCAACCGTAACGGTTTCAACCGATGGAAATATAAGGGCAAGTATTACTACAATAACAAGCAGCGCAAAAGGTATTATCTTTTTCATGATAAGGAGTTTCTGTAAGATTTGATTTGGTTAAACACACCATAACATACTTTTAACCGGGGTGATTACATCCGGAAGTAGGCTATGATAAATTGTATTGAACGCTTGGTGCATTAAAACAATACAGCAAGGCATATTCAAGTACGGTAAAAAAATGCGGGCTTACAGCCGTTTACCAAAAGGCATGGAAAGGAAAGAGTACAAGCTTGCGGAAGCGCGAAAAACTGAGTTGGCTGCTTCGCGAAATGTATTTTAAGCAGCTAACGCTTGCAAAAACTATTTGGTTAAAATCTGCCGACTGCTTAATAACATGGGTGTGCCGGTAATTTTGTTGGGTTAAATGCGCGGCGCTGTTTTGCCCCAGTAGCAAATCGATAGTGCTTCGCTGCCGGCTTTTTGATACCGAAGTTGTATTTGCAGGTTTATAAGTATGTTTGGCATAGGCTACGCGATGCAAATCAACCGTTGTGCTATGCGCGCTAAGGCTAATTGCGAGTATAAAAAAGAAAGTAGACTTAAAAAATCTGCTAAACATGCCTAAAATTAGTAATTATTTCAATAATTGCTATAAAAAATATCAATTTACTTCCGTTTTTGATGTAAAAGTGTAAAACGTTGTATTTTTTGATGATTTATTATGATGAAAATATAAAATTTAGCTCAAAATAGTTGTAAAAACATAGTTGAGATTGAATGTTTTATACTTGATAAAGTAATTGTAGGTTTACTCTGAATATATAATGGAACAATTAAGCTTTTTTGATACCGAGGATAATTTGCCGCAAGATATTCTGGAATATAAACCCAATTTTTTTGATGCTAACGAAAGCAGGCAGATATTTAAAACATTACTGGAGCAAACTCCCTGGAAACAGGAGTCGCAATATATGTATGGCCGAGAAGTGAAAACGCCGAGGCTTACGGCCTGGTACGGCGACGAAAGTAGTTATTACAAGTTTTCCGGTCAGCAATTTATACCACTCAAGTGGACCGATCAATTGTTGAATATTAAGTTAAAGATAGAACCCGCCGCCGGGGTATTGTTTAACAGTGTTTTATTGAATTACTACCGTGATAATAATGATTCTGTGGCTTGGCATAGTGATGATGAACCAGAATTAGGCATTAATCCTTTAATAGCCTCAGTAAATTTTGGCCAAACGCGCCGCTTTGATGTGCGGCATAAAGCAAACCACAAGCAAAAATATTCTGTTAACCTCGAAAACGGTTCGCTGTTGCTTATGAAAGGCGACGTGCAACATCAATGGGAGCATCAGGTTCCAAAATCGGCCAAAGTGCTTAAAGGCCGAATTAATTTAACTTTTCGCACCATAATATAGCTTATCAGCGAAAGGAATATCAAAACACACATTATCGTATCGATAACTATAGCAGATAATCAAAACCTATTCTGCAAACCCGCTGTTTAAATAGCACAATAAACATGCTATGAAAGATATTGCCCGTCGCTTTACTCAAAATCCTTTGCTTTCGCCTGCCGATTTGGTGCCCAGTTTAGCAGGTTTAAAAGTAGCCTGCCTGTTAAATCCCGGTGTATTTAGGTTTGATAATAAAATATGGCTGCTGGTGCGTGTGGCCGAAAGGCCCGAACAAAGCGAGGTATTTATATCGTTCCCAATATTGACCGAAAGCGGTACAACCGAAATTATGGAAATAGCACTTGATGACGCCGATTTGATAGCCACCGATGCCCGGGTTGTTAAATATAAAGGGGTGGATTATTTAACAACACTATCGCACCTGCGTTTGCTTTGCAGCGATGATGGTATTAAATTTTACGAGCCCGATAATTACCCGGCCTTGTACGGAGCAGGCGCATTGCAAACTTTTGGTATTGAAGATTGCCGGGTTACCTTGTTAGAAGGTACTTATTACCTCACCTTTACCGCAGTATCGGCCAGTGGTGTAGGGGTGGGGCTGCGCACCACTAAAAATTGGCAACATTTTGAACAGCACGGCATGATACTACCACCTCATAATAAAGACTGCGCCATTTTTGAAGAAAAAGTGAACGGTATGTTTTATGCCTTGCACCGGCCCAGCAGTGTTGATATTGGCGGTAATTACATTTGGCTTGCACAATCGCCTGACGGGCTGCATTGGGGAAACCACAAATGCATTGTAAAAACCCGTGCCAATAGCTGGGATAATGCCCGCGTAGGGGCTGGTGCATCCCCAATAAAAACAGAAAAGGGATGGCTCGAAATTTACCACGGGGCTAATTACCAGCACCAATATTGTTTAGGAGCTTTTTTGCTTGATATTAACGATCCGTCGAAAGTAATAGCACGCACTGTTGACCCTATTATGGTACCCACCGAAACTTACGAATTAACAGGCTTTTTTGGCGAAGTAGTATTTACCAACGGCCATGTTATTGATGGCGATACCATTACTATATATTATGGCGCAGCAGATGAATTTGTTTGCGGAGCTACTTTTTCGTTGAGAGAAATATTTGGGGCTTTAGGTGTTTAATTGCCGCATAAATTTACTTAGCTAATAAGCGAACATAATAGTTAATGGCTTGTTTGTTCTATACAGCCGGAGTTAAATTTCTGCAATAAATTGTTAAAAGCCAAGTAATGAAAAGTTAAAATTAAGGGGCAAAAAAATGGAAGACGAAAAAAAACAATATCACTTTGTTAATAGCCAAACCGGCTATGTAATTGCATATCTATCCATACCTGTTGATACCTACCCAGAAGCACTCACCGTGATGCTGGAAAAAAGAAGAAAAGAACTGGCAGTTCAACATGGTATATATGTGGAAACCATTTATTGGGAAGAAAAAAAGCTATAAACCTGAGTTCGATTAATCAGAAAGCAAGAATTTGATTAGATCGATTTTGTTGGTAGGATATGGAAGGTTTTTTAGGGAGAAATGAGTAAGCGATCAATCCGGATACGATATTAGTGATAAGTTAGTAAAAGAGCGGTGTCTTGAATGTTCGACCTGGCAGATGTTTTTGAGTTCATCATTAACAGTCTCTATGACCGATCTCTTGCGGAGCATGATTTTGTCGTTCATGGTCATCAGGCTGTTTTTCATATTGTTACGGATATTGGTTATGAGGTGTATATCACCAACAAACAATATTTTGGTCAGTTTTTCTGATATATAGCCTTTGTCGGCAAACAGTTTGCCAAAAACAGCTTTCAGGAAAGCTTCGTTTTTAAGTGGTTCCCGGTCATCTACGTTGGCCTGTGTAATAGCGAAGTTGAGTATTTCACCCTTGTCGCTAAGGACGATATGGAGCTTAAAGCCATAAAACCAGCCCATGGTTGATTTGCCTACTTCGGCAATGCCTTTAAATACCTTATTTCTTTTAATCCGTTTGGTATGGCATACCCTTATCGGTGTAGAATCAACGAACGAAATGCCAGTACATAAGCCTAAGCAGCAGGTTTTGAGAAAGATAGACATGGGCATCAGCACACTTTGGCTAAGTTCTACAAAGCGGTTGTAGGATACGGTGTTAGGAAACTCACGCTGCATGTGCCTTTGCAGATAGAAGATATAGAAGTGTTTAAAACACCGGAAGCCACTTAAATGAAAAAGCATACAAATGGATATGATCTCGCTTTTAGACATGGTTGGAGGGCGTTTAGATGGCTTACCTAACAGGAATGGCTGGGTAGTGGCATCAAAGTCCTTGCAAAACTCGTCAACAATACAAAAAATATCAGTAATTTTATCGTAGTCAATCATCTGGAAATGTATTTAAATATTTGAATGTCAGATACTTAAATATACTTACATTTCCTTTGATTGACAAATATTATCTCATTTATTAATCGAACTCAGGTTATAAGGTAAAAAACATAGCTATCGCCGCAGAGCCCATTGCAATAAAGGTTACCCACAATAAAATTTTTGATAATAGTTTGCTTCGGTATTCGCCCATAATTTCCTGGTTGGCAGCAATCCGGGCAATCAAAAACAAAAGCGGCACTGCCGCTACACCGTTTAGTACGGCTGCGTAAACCAGGGCCTTTACGGGGTCTATCCCAATAAAATTAATTATAAGGCCAATAAGTGTAGCCACTATAATAACACCATAAAAGCCTTGCGCCTTTTTAATTTTATAGTTTAAGCTTGCCCGCCAGTTAAATGCTTCGGCAACGGCATAGGCCGCCGAACCCGATAGCACAGGTATAGCCAACATACCCAGGCCAATAATACCTATCGAAAATATAAGTTTGGATATAAAACCCGCATGGGGGAAGGTGTGAACCAGCGGCTCTAATGCTTTTGCGGCGTCGGCAGCCGTTTTAATATCGTGTACGCCGCTATTGTGCAATACGGTTGCGCCCACTACAATGATGCTCCAGGTGGCAAATTCGGAAAATATCATCCCAAAATTATTATCAAAACGCATTCTTTTAATATGTAGCCAGCTTGTTTTAACCTGGCCTTTGTTTTTTTGCTCTTCAACCTCTTGCGATGCCTCCCAAAAAAACATGTACGGCGAAATAGTAGTACCCAACACACCCGTAATGATAAATAAAAACGAAAACGAAAATTCAAAGTGCGGTATTACGCTTGCTTTTAAAATGGTTAGCCATGGCTGGTGTACAATAAAAAGCGTTAATGGGTAAGCAAGCAAGGTTATAGCAAGCCATTTCAATATTTTAGAATATACCTTGTAGTTGGTATATATTTCGAGCAGTAAAATGATAATGGTGAAGGCAAAGGTGAGCAAAATAAAAGGCGCAGGTATAATTAATTGTGCAGCGGCGGCCATGGCACCTATATCGGCACCAATATTAATTATGTTTGCTATAACCACCAGGGCAACCACGCTATAAAGTACTGTGCGGCTATAATGCTTTTTTACCACTGCCGATATGCCCATGCCGGTAACCAGGCCTATCCGTGCGCAGGCCTCTTGTACGGCGGTCATAAAAGGTAGCATATATAAGGCTGTCCATAATTGGCCGTAGCCAAATTGCGCGCCCGTTTGCGAATAAGTTGCAATACCCGACGGATCATCGTCTGCCGCACCGGTAACCAAACCCGGCCCAAGTAAACTAAAAAACTTAACAAACTTGGTTTTGCTTTTAATAGGGGCTTTGTGTGGTTCCATACCAATGGTTTTTCTGTCGTAAATGTAAGGTTTATAACGTTTGATGCTTTGCTTTATGCAATATTTAGCGGCTTGTTATCATTGGCTGTAACTACACCCGCATACAGGCGTCTTACAGTTGCATTAACATTAACCCGATGAAAAATATATTTAATACAAGCTTACGCCTTTGCCTATGTTTTATACTCTTGCTAAACAATGCATCAGCTCAGGATAAACCCGCTAAAATAGATTCGTTAATACTTAGGGCCAATAGGCATGGTTTGTTTAATGGTAATGTTGTAGTGGCCGATAACGGTAAAATAATTTATAAGGCCACCATTGGTTTCGCCGATGCATCAGGCAAAACCTTTCTTACTCCGCAATATCGTTTTCATATTGGCTCTATTGCTAAGGAGTTTAATGCCGTAGCTATTATGATGCTGCAAGAGCAAGGCAAGCTTAACCTGAACGACAAAATAAATAAATACCTGCCGGGTTTGCCGCCCTGGGCAAACCAAATTAGCATACAAAACTTGTTGCAATATACCAGTGGTTTACCCGATGTTAAATGGCAAACCGTTAAAAACGATGCCGATAACATGGCAGATATAAAACGGATAACCAAGCTTGATTTTGAGCCGGGCACTAATTATGCTTATAATAACAACAACGTATTTCTTCAGCGCCGGATAGTTGAAAGCATTACAGGTATGAGTTTTAAGCAGTTTGTTGAGCAAAAGATATTGAAACCCTGTGGAATGAATACTGCCATTGTTGACCCTACGGATAACGACACTTTAATTGCCCGCAGTTACAACAATAACCGTAAGCAAGATGCCCTGGTATACCCAATATCTGGCTGGACATGTGTTACGCTTGGCGATTTTTATAAATGGACAAGGGTAATAGCCAATTTTAGTTTGATAAGTCCGGCAGCTACCCGGGCAATTTTAATACCGGTTGGCCCAAATAAGCAAGCCGGTTTAGGGGGCGGAACAATGGAAGGCGATAAGCTGATAACCCATATACACGACGGTACAAGCCTTAACTACCAGGCCCTGCAAGTAACAAACACCGCGCAAGGCCGAACGGTGATATTAATGACTAACAATAAAAACGTTAGCCTTTACGATTTTAATTCGGCCATCCAAAATATTCTGGATGGCAAACCTTATCACGAGCCCAAAAAAGCTATTCTTGATGCCTATCAAAAACAACTGGATACCTTAAGCGGTAAAAAAATAATAGCCTTTTATCAAAAACTAAAGATTACCAATGCCTACGATTTTGGTTTCGACGACGAAGCAACCCTAAATACCATAGGTTATTACCTGATAGGGAAACAGCGTATAGGCGATGCCATTGTTGTGTTTGAATATAATACCGCGCTATTCCCGCAATCGGGCAATGTTTTTGATAGTTTAGCCGAAGCTTATTACAAGCAAGGCAATAAACCGAAGGCCTTGCTAAACTATAAGCGCTTGTTACAACTTGACCCAACTAACCAAACGGCTAAGGATGTTATTGCCGAGTTGGGGAAATAATAGTGACGAAGGTTTGGGCGATGTGATTGTTGTATTAAAGATTTATCTTTATCTTTATGTTATGACTACGATGACACTACAGGTTCCGGATGTGCTTGAAAAGGAACACGACGAAACCGTTCGTTTTCTCGCAGCAAAATTATACGAGGCTGATAAATTATCTTTAAGCCAGGCTGCGGATATGTGCGGGATGAGAAAATGGAATTTTGCTGAAATATTGGCTAATTATGGTGTTCATTATCTTGATTCAAGTATATCTTCGGATTTAAATAATGTCTGAACTTAATACCTCTGCCGTAGTTATCACCGATACCAGTTGTTTTATTATTCTCGAAAAAATTCATGCTCTCGAATTTTTAAATAAAATTTTTGATATAGTTTTAACAACACCTGAAATTGCTTTTGAATATGGGCACCCCTTACCTTCGTGGGTAACAATACAACGTGTTGGTAACACCAAACTTCAGCAACAATTTAACCATTTACTTGATCCCGGCGAAGCCAGCGCCATAGCCTTGGCTCATGAAACACCTTGCCAATATTTAATTACTGATGATAGAGCAGCCAGGAAATTTGCCGAAAGCTTGGGTTTGCAGGTTAAGGGATCAGTAGGCGTTTTAATATACGCTAAACAAAAGGGTATTATTAAAGCCATTAAGCCCTATATCCAGCAAATTGAAAAAACAAACTTTCGGATATCGACAGTATTGATAAGCCGCATTTTAGAAGCAGCTGGCGAGTGAAAAATACGATAAATACGCTATGGCGCATTAACTCCATTTGTTAAAAACTGTTAAACCCAAACTTTTATCGACTTATAAATAACACAGGCATTATATTTGTCGTTATAATGTAAGCTATATATAAACCTTTGCTAATTTTATTCAAATTCGGATACTTTATTTTTTAGCCATATCTTTGTCACTAACTCTTTGTCGGTTTAGTCGATATAAGTTTATTGTTATTAATTGTTTTTAAATTTACTGATATGTTAAGTTCAACATTATTATTTTTAAGCCCAGGCGATATTACACTAATACTGGTAGCAGCCCTGGTTTTATTTGGCGGGAAAAAATTACCTGAGCTGGCCCGTGGTCTTGGTCAGGGTATTAAAGAATTTAAAGATGCTACCGATGGCAGCAAGTCCGATCCGCAAAGCAGCGTAAACCAGGCTCCGCCGGTTTATCAGGCCCCGCCTGCTGCACCACCAGTGCAACAAGCACCGCCAGCCGGAGGTTTCAAGTCTGATTTGCCTGATTATACACCAGTAAATCAAACGCATCCGCCTGCACAACAATAATTATACTTATATAAACCTAAACATGATATTTTTTATTTCCTGAAAAAGCTATGCAATACAACAGACTAAATAATCTATTGGGCTGGCTTTGCTTTGTCATAGCGGCAGTTACTTACACTTTAACTTTAGAACCATCAGTAAGCTTTTGGGATTGCGGCGAATTTATTTCGTGCGCTTACCGTTTACAGGTTTCGCACCAACCCGGCTACCCGTTATTTGCCATGATAGAAAAAGCGTTCTCGCTGCTATCGTTGGGTAATAAAGCTAAAGTGCCTTTTTATACCAACTTTGGTACCGCCATGACCAGCTCTGCTACGGTTATGTTTCTGTTTTGGACCATCACTGCATTAGCTAAACGCTTAACTGCAAAAACTAACGATGTTGCCGCCGGCCCACGTACCATATTAATTATGGGTGCAGGTTTGGTTGGCGCACTGGCGTTTGCTTTTTCGGATACTTTTTGGTTTTCGGCTGTTGAAACTATTGTGTGGTCAACCTCAACACTTTGCACAGCAGTTGTTTTTTGGGGGATATTAAAATGGGATGCCCACTCTGATGAGCCCGGCGCCGATAGGTGGATAGTGTTTATTGCTTATGTAATGGGCTTATCAATAGGTATCCACTTGTTAAACTTAGTTACCATTCCGGCCATCGCCCTGGTTTATTTTTTACGCCGAGGTAAAGTTATTGATGGTAAAAACACCATCATAGCCATATTAGGCGGTGTTGGTATTTTGCTGTTTGTACAGTTTGGCATCATACAATATACTGTAAAGTTTGCAGCCTATTTCGACCTGTTTTTTGTAAATAGTCTTAAAATGGGTTTTGGCACAGGCGCCTTTGTTTTCTTTGTGATATTAATAGGCTCCATTGTATATGGTATTTTATACACCATCCGCAAAAACCTGCCACGTTACAATTTGGCATTTTTGTGTATTGCTTTTATTTATTTAGGCTATAGCTCGTTCGCTTATATTCCCATCCGCGCAACGGCCGATCCTAACTTAAACAATACCGATCCTAACAATGCTTTTTCGTTATTAAGTTATTTAAACCGCGATCAGTATGGCGATAGGCCCCTGGTTTATGGCCAATACTTTGATTCGAAACAAAAAGACTTGACTGCCGAAGAGGCCGCCGATGTGCGCAATAGTGGGAGTATAGTTTATCGTAAAGGTGAAACCCAGTACGAGGTAGCAAACCATAAATATTCTATCCCTTACGAGCGTAACACCATTATGCCCCGTATTTACGACCAGGAGAGTGATCACCCTCAGTTTTATAAAGACTGGCTGCACATAGCCGATGGGCAAACTGCCAACTTTGCAGATAACGTTAAGTTTATGTTTAGCTGGCAAATTTATCAAATGTACATCAGGTACTTTTTATGGAACTATGTTGGGCGCTATAACGACATAGACGGACAAAGCAATATTTCCGGAATTGATGGTAACTGGACCACCGGATTTTTTGATAACAGTAAAAACCTGCCCAAATCTGTACTCGAAAGTAAATCATATACCCCGCTTTATGGCTTGCCGCTTATTATAGGCTTGCTGGGTGCAGCTTACCACATTGGCCGCAACAGGCGCTATGCGTTGGTGGTTGCATTGCTGTTCTTTTTTACCGGACTGGCAATTATTTTATACGTTAACCAACCACCATTACAACCTCGCGAACGAGATTACTCTTACGTAAGTTCGTTTTACGCTTTTGCCATTTGGATAGGACTGGGTGTTATTGCCCTTGCCGATTTGATACGTAAAGCGGTTAAAAATCCTCAAATATCCGGTTTAATAGCTACTGGTGTGTGCTTACTTGCTGCCCCTGTTTTAATGGCGAGCAAAGAGTGGAAAGGCCACGATAGATCGACCAAGTGGACACCGCACGATATG
The DNA here is from genome assembly GCF_003633615.1 of Mucilaginibacter gracilis. NCBI lineage: Bacteria > Pseudomonadati > Bacteroidota > Sphingobacteriia > Sphingobacteriales > Sphingobacteriaceae > Mucilaginibacter > Mucilaginibacter gracilis. The sequence continues at coordinate 3,309,516 of NZ_RBKU01000001.1, forward strand.
GCTTACAACTATTTGAACAGTTGTGCCCCTAATGCTATTTTGTTTACCTACGGCGATAACGATACTTATTCGTTATGGTACGACCAGGAAGTTGAAGGCATACGTCCGGATGTGCGTATAGTTAACCTAAGCTTATTGGGTACCGATTGGTATATACGTGGTATGAAACATAAGATGAATGAATCGGAGCCGCTACCTATTACCATGCCGAACGAAAAGTTTGAATTGGGTGTGCGCGATGTAATTTATTATGATGATAAAAAGATACCTGGTTCGGTTGAGTTAAAAGATGTTTTTGATTTTATAACATCCGACGACCCGAACGCTAAAGTTGAATACCAAAGCGGCGAAACCTTGAATTATTTGCCTACAAAAAACTTCAAGATTACCGTTAATGCTGCTGATGTTATTAAAAACAATGTAGTGCCGGCTGCCCAGCAAGATAAAATAGCACCGGTTATGGAGTGGAAGTATACCTCAAACTATGTTACCAAGGATAACCTGGCTATGCTTGATATTTTAGCACATAATAACTGGAAGCGCCCTGTTTATTTTGCCGTAACCGTAGGCAGCGAAAACCTGATAGGTTTACAGCCATACTTGTACAAAGAAGGTTTTGCTTATCACCTGATGCCTTTAAAAGTTGATAGCGCAGCAAAAGATCAGGATAAAACTAACACTTTGGTGATGTATAATAACGTGATGAACAAGCTTAAATGGGGTAACATGAAAAATGCCCGTTTTCTGGATCATGAATCAACCAATATGTTTTATCCGGTTATATTATCCATGTTTATCAACCTTTCGCAAAATTTAATGGCCGAAGGTCATGCCGATCTGGCATCTAACTTGGTCCATAAATATCTTGATGTAATGCCCGATATTTATCCCGACATTACCATAGCCCTGCGTAAAAATTATTTGGCCCAAACTTTATACGATGTGCATGATGCACCCTCAGCCAATAAAATGATGGCAAGCATTGATGCTTACGTAACCGACCAATTAAATTACGATTACTATGTATTGGAAAATAACAAAAGCGGCTTAAATGTACAGGAAATACAATATGGAGTGCATTTACTAGAGTCGATGGCGTCAGTTACCAAGCAATACCATCAAACAGAGTTAAGCAGTAAGTATGAAGCTCAATGGCGAGATTACCGCGCTAAATTTGCCGGCGTAATAGGGCAATAATACAGTTTGAAATATATTAAATAGGCCGTCTCACTTCACTGTGAGACGGCCTATTTTTTTTGAAATGATTAACAGGTAAATTATCCTGCTATTTTATCCAGCTCATCTAAATCTGTAACCGAAAGTATAAGCTCGCCAGCCTTCATATTGTCTTCCAAATGGGCTACGCTTGATGTGCCCGGTATCAGCAAAATATTTGGTGCGTGTTGTAAAAGCCAGTTTAATGCTACCTGGTGAGTGGTGGCATTATGCCTGTCGGCAACTTTTTGTATGGCCTCAAGGCCTTTAACATTACCTGCATTTAGCGGGAACCAGGGTATAAAGGCTATATCGTTATCTTTACAATACTGCAACTCGGTTTCCCATTTGCGGTTATCAACGCTATACATGTTTTGTACCGATACCACTTTAAAAAACTCCTGGGCCAGCTTAATATCGGCAATGTGCACTTCGGATAGGCCAATATGCTTAATTTTACCTTCTTCCTGTGCTTTTTGCAAAAAGGCAAAAGTTTCCTCCGCCGGTACTTCGGGGTCTATCCTATGAAGCTGATAGAGGTCTATCCGTTCAACGTTAAGGCGTTTTAAACTACCTTCTAAAGCTTCTTTTAAATGTTCGGGTTTGCCGTTAATGGGCCATTCGTTGGGGCCGGTACGTTCTAAACCGCCTTTTGTGGCAATAACAAGGCCTGGTGTATAAGGTTGCAAAGCTTCGGCAATCAATTCTTCCGAAATATATGGGCCATAGCTATCGGCAGTATCAATAAAGTTTACGCCAAGTTCAACGGCACGTTTTAATACGCGTATTGCTTCGGCCTTGTCTTTGGGTGGCCCCCATATGCCTTCGCCAGTAATGCGCATGGCACCGTAACCCAATCGGTTAACTATAAGGTCGTTACCGATGGCGAATGTTTTTTTGAAAGTTGTAGTACTCATATTAAAATGAATTATTTTGCTTGTTTAACATTAAAGATTGGCAAATTGTTCGTCATTAACATGTATAAAATGTCATTTTGGTTTATCTGTTCATATCAATACAATTGAACTATTTTATATACACTATAGGTTATCGGTATTTAATTTTGAGTTAATTTTAAATGCTTATACCTATACTTTAGCCTTATCACACCGTGTTTTAATACATGGCAGGTGTTTTGCATAGGTATGTATACCGGCAGTTTAATGGCCGGTATATAATAAACTTATAGCAATTATGAAAAAGTACATCACATCAATAGCTCTATCGCTTTCGTTTTTGATAGCGGGTAGCACCCTTGTAAATGCACAAACTACAACACACCGTAAAATGAGCAACCGTGCAAAAGGTGCCATTATTGGAGGTGCAGGGGGTGCCGTAGTTGGCGGCTTAATAGGCCACAATGTAGGCGGCGCATTAATTGGTGCCGGGTTAGGTGCTGGTGGCGGTTATGTTATTGGCGATGCCAAAGACCGCTCTAACCTACGTAAAAGGCAAGCATATAGGCGTGCTCATCCCCGCCGTACTACCCGTGTTGTGTATGTTAAGCCGCGTTCAACCACTACAACTACTGTTACTAAAACAACTCATTATTAAAAATAACTTTATAAAAATAAAGAGAGCCTTTCCGATAATAGGAGAGGCTTTTTTTATGACCTTTTTTTGCGCTGTGAGGCCTATCCGCTCTCAATCGAAAATTAATTTTACCTGTTTAATAAATATTTTGTATTTGCTGTAACTCAATTGAATATCTGTTGTCTAAATTGGTAGTATGATATTCTTAAAGCTACTTCGCGAAAGTTTTCTTTTTGCCTTTGATGCGCTCAGGCAAAACAAATTGCGTACAGTATTATCGTTACTGGGCATTACCATTGGTATATTTACCATTATCACAGTTTTTTCGGCTGTTGATACGCTGCGCGATAACTTGCAGGCCAGCGTTAACAAGCTTGGTAGCAATAGTATATTTGTACAAAAGTGGCCCTGGTCGTTTGGGAACGATTATCCGTGGTGGAAATATATACAGCGCCCTGTACCCAAACTACGTGACTATAACGAATTACAAAAACGGGTGCAAACGGCACAAGGTATATCATACGAGATAACCCTAAGCAGCCGTACACTTAAATACATGAGTAATGTTGTTGATAATGTGGATGTAAACGTGGTATCGGCAGATTTTGATAAAACCTGGTCGCATGATTACCAGGATGGCCGCTACTTTACTGATGTGGAATCACGAACCGGCGCCCCGGTTGCATTAGTAGGGCACGATGTTGCCGAAGGTCTGTTTAACGATGTTGACGTTGCAATAGGTAAGCAAATTAAAGTTTTGGGCCGCTCGGTTACCATAGTTGGTGTGTACGCTAAAGAGGGTGAAGACATGCTTGGCGTATCGCCGGATAAACAAATAACTATCCCCATCAACTTTGCGCGGAATATAATAGATGTGCAAAATGAAAAATATAACCCACAAGTTACTGTACGTGGTAAAGAGGGTATAGCCAGCGCGGAAGTTGAAAGTGAATTGATGGGTGTAATGCGCTCGATACGCAGACTGAGCCCCGGCACCGATGATAATTTTGCACTCAATAAATCAACCATTTTATCAAATCAGTTAGATTCGTTATTTACCATTGTTAACTGGGCAGGTTGGGTAATTGGTATATTTTCGATATTGGTTGGTGGCTTTGGTATAGCCAACATTATGTTTGTTTCGGTTAAGGAGCGTACTAATATTATCGGTATCCAGATGTCGCTCGGCGCAAAAGGGTATTTTATTATGTTTCAGTTTTTGATAGAAGCTGTATTGCTTTGCCTTATGGGAGGAGCAATAGGTATATTTTTGGTGTACCTGCTTACTTTTGGTATAAAGGCCGTTTTTGATGTTAGAGTAGTACTTTATTTAAACAACATCATTTTAGGGGTTGGCATATCGGTTATTATTGGCATAATTTCGGGCATTGTGCCGGCTTATTTTGCCTCCCGGCTTGACCCGGTGGAAGCTATCCGGACAAATTAATTATTCCTGTTAAAATAATAGCAACTGCCCGGTATCTTTATCGGGCTTTTGCTTTATAGTTACCTCATTAAAATTAGATAACGAAATACCCAGCAACCTCACCCGCTGCCCCTCAGCAAAACTAACAGCCATTAATTGTTTAGCTGTTGCCGATATAATCTCCAAATCGCCCACCGGTGCAGGGAATGATTGATTACGTGTTATCTGTTTAAAATCACTGTATTTAACCTTTAACGTAATTGTTCGGCCCTTTAATTCGTACTTTTCCAGTCGGTTAGCTACAGTAACCGCAATTTTATCCAATTCGGCGTTCATCTCATCCAGTGTAGTTAAATCGTATGCAAAAGTATCTTCGGCACCCATCGATTTTGTTTCGCGGTGGGGTTGTACTTCGCGACTATCAACGCCGCGTACTATTTTGAAATAAAAACGACCCGCCTTGCCAAAATGCCGGTGCATTTCTTCTTCGGATAATTTTTTAAGGTCGGCACCGGTATGTAGGCCCATCTTTTTCATTTTTTGTGCCGTAACCTTACCTACACCAAAAAACTTCTCTACAGGCAACACTTCCATAAAACTTTCAACTCCCGATGGCCCAATAAATTTCAGGCCATCGGGCTTATTCATGTCTGATGCTATTTTTGCTACAAATTTATTGATGGATACACCGGCTGAGGCTGTTAAGTTCAGTTCGTTTTTTATGGCTTGTTTTATTTGTTGAGCAATTTCAATAGCCGAACCGATATTGAGCTTATCGGTGGTAACATCCAAATACGCTTCGTCCAGCGAAAGCGGTTCTATCAAATCGGTGTAGCGGCTAAATATTTCACGGATGTGTTGCGACACCTCTTTATAGGCCGCAAACCGTGGCCTCACAAATATAGCCTGCGGGCAAAGCTGAAGTGCCTGTTTAGATGGCATTGCCGACCGGACACCAAACTTACGGGCCTCATAACTTGCAGTAGCCACTACGCCGCCTCGCCCTTCGGGCAAACCACCTACTACAATAGGTTTGCCCCGGTAATCAGGATTGTCCCGTTGCTCAACCGAAGCATAAAAGGCATCCATATCAATATGGATAATTTTGCGGTGAGAGGTGTTTAATTGGGTCTCCATGAGCTCTTATACAAATATAAGAAGCTATTGGTAAATGAAGCAGGTCATCGCCAATCCCAGGGATTTTCAAATAGTACGGTTTGGTGTTACAGTTGGGATTAATATACTCAATCCAATGTAGTTTAGTTAAGTGATTTTAAAATGCACCATCGGTGCAAAAGGTCGGTAGTTAAGTAACAATTGCAAATTTGCATGCCGTAGGTATACTACTCAACCAGATTTTGTACCTACGTCACAATTTTTTATTTAATTCGTTTTGCTACCGACCTGTGACCGATGGAGGTCGCCTCTTAACTAAATGTGTTTTCAGCACCGCGAATGTTTACCTTCACGTTTTCCATCTGTGTGCGGTTGTCACTCCCGTAACGGCAATTAATAGGATGCTATTTGTACGTCAATCAATAATGCCCTCTTATTTCATGTTGTATTTCCTCATCATAAAGTTTTCTTAATTCCTGATGTGTTTCGGGAGAAAGGTTTTTCAGATCAGATGCCTCAACATTGGCATAAACCTGCGTTACACGGCTTGCACCGGGAATTACTGTGGTTACTTCCGGATGGTCCAATATCCAGCGGATGGCCCATTGCGGCATGCGGCTATCGGGCAGCATACCTTTTATTTTATTCGCCAGGCGTACTCCTTCTTTAAAATCAATTCCCGAAAATGTTTCACCGGCGTTAAAAGCTTCGCCATTGGCGTTAAAGTTACGATGGTCGTTTAAAGCAAAATGAGTTTTCTCTTCAAACTTGCCCGATAGTAAGCCGCTTGCCAGGGGCACGCGAACAATTATGGCTACATTTTTTTCTTTAGCCTTGGCAAAAACCTCATCAGCAACATGTTGCCTAAATAGGTTGAAAATAATTTGCAGTGATGCCAGGCCTTCCTGTTCTAAACAAATTAAAGCCTCTTCGGAAGTTTCAACACTGGCGCCAAAATGTTTAATTAAGCCTTGTTGTTGCAAAGCACGCAAATGGTTAAACACGGTACCGCTACGCATTTCTTCGGTAGGTATGCAGTGCAATTGCTCTAAAAACAATTGCGGAAGGTCAAGGTTTGTTAGCGAGTCTTCTACGTGGCTTTTAAGCAGGTCGTAAGTATATTTAGGTGGCCATCCGTTAGCATCGCCGCGTCGGCCAAGTTTGGTTGCCACATAAATATCTTTATTTTGGGTTTTTAAAAAGCTGCCTATGGTTTTTTCACTCACGCCCATGCCGTAAACATCGGCAGTATCAATAAAATTACCTCCGTTATCGGTATAGGCCTTTAATATTTTAAACGCGTCTTCCTGGTTAACAGCTCCCCAATCGGCACTTCCTAATTGCCATGTGCCTAAGCCAACTTCGGCAATTTTAACATCCTTAAAATTTCTGTATTCCATTTGTATAATAGCTAAGGCAAATTTGTTAATTATCCCTTTACGGTTTCCAGCCAGGCTTTTGCCATTAAGCCTGCACCTGCAACCGATGGGTGTACGCCATCAATACTCCAGTACGAGGCAGGAGCCAATTTTAAGGCCTCGTCAAAAATAAACTGGTAAGGTATAAAAGTGGCATGGTAAGTATCGGCCATTTCGCGCGCCACTAACCGGTACTCGTTAAATTTAGGGTACCAGCCCGCACCAACTGATTTATAGCCAGCATATGCAAATGGCTCTCCAATAATTAGTTTAACATCGGGCAGGGCTTGTTTGGTGCGTTCAATCAAGGCTTTGTAATCACTACGGTATTTGTCAATGGTACCTTCGGGATAATTACCGTTTAGCTTATGCCAAAAATCGTTTACGCCAACCAGTATACTTAACACATTCGGCTTTAAGTCAAGGCAATCGGCATCCCATCTGGCAGCTAATTGGAATACTTTATTGCCACTGATACCCTTGTTATAAAACTTTAAATTTTTGGCTGGGTACTGCGTTAAAAGGTTAATAGCCGCCGCAAACGGGTAGCTGTTTCCTAAAGCCTGGCTTGTATTTGGCGCCATTTCGGTATGGTTTCTGCCCCAATCGGTTATGGAATCTCCCTGAAACAGAATAACATCATCCTTTTGCAGCGTTATTTTTTTTGCAGATGCAGTAGCTGCCGAAACAACATCCGGCAAGGTTAAACCCGCTATAGTGGCTATTGCCGAGTTTGCGAGAAAAGTGCGACGTGAACTTTTAGATGACATAGGGATGCAATAATTTTTTAACTAAGATACTCGCTTTACGCGAATAGGCAAAAGCTCATTCAGTAAAAACTATTAAATTTGTGCCATGTATAGGCTAATTAAACCCCTGCTGTTCCAATTTTCTCCCGAAAGCGTACACCATTTTGTTGTGGGTGCTTTAAAGCGTTTTAACCGCTTGCCGGGCGGCGCAGCCCTAAGTAAAACAATATGGGGGTTTGACGACGCTAAATTACGCCGAACCGTTTTTGGCCTGGAATTTAAAAACCCTGTTGGGCTTGCGGCAGGATTTGATAAAAACGCCGAGATGATGGCCGAAATGGGTAATTTGGGTTTTGGCTTTGTTGAAATTGGCACCGTTACCCCCTTGCCGCAACCGGGCAACCCGCAGCCGCGCATGTTTCGCTTGCCAGGAGATGGCGCATTAATAAACCGCATGGGCTTTAATAACCAAGGTGTTGATGTTGCCGCCGAGCGAATAAAAGCTTACCGTAACTCGCGGTATAACCAAAGTAACCTTATTATTGGTGGTAACATTGGTAAAAATAAAGATACCCCTAACGAGGATGCCGTTAGCGATTATGTAAAATGTTTTGACAAACTATTTAACGTGGTTGATTATTTTGTAGTGAACGTAAGTTCGCCCAATACGCCTAATTTACGTGCCTTGCAAGATAAGGAGCCACTAAAGCATATTTTAAACACTTTACAGCAACGTAATTTAAAAAACGGTTTAAGCCGGCCTATCCTATTAAAAATAGCACCCGATTTGACAAACGAACAATTAGACGATATTGTTGAAATAGTACAGGAAACAAAAATTGCAGGTGTAATAGCTACCAATACCACCATCAGTCGCGAGGGATTAACTAATGCCAATAAAAGCGAAGCTGGCGGTTTAAGCGGCAAACCGTTAACGCAACGATCAACAGAAGTGATACGTTATTTAACCTCAAAATCAAACCGTGCGTTTCCAATTATTGGGGTAGGAGGGATACACTCGCCCCAGGATGCTTTGGATAAACTGGAAGCTGGCGCGGCACTGGTGCAGCTATACACAGGTTTTATTTACGAAGGGCCGGAGTTAATTACCCGTATCAATAAAAAAATCCTGTCGGTATAAACCAACAGGATTTTGCAGAACCTAAAAAGGCTTTAATTATTTTGCTTCCGAAGAAAGCTTATTTAAAATCTCGTTGTTTTTGGAAACCTGGCTTTTTGCAGATTGTTTTGAGCGGCTTCCAATTTCTAAGTTAGTAGCCAATTTTAAATGCTGAACCTCTAAACGAGAAACAGTCTTGTTTTTTCTATCTTTTCTTTTTAAACGTGTAACACCCATTGCTTTATTTTTTTAATGTTTTACTATAACGAGGTCGAGAGCGGATTCGAACCGCTGTAGGAGGTTTTGCAGACCTCAGCCTAGCCACTCGGCCACCCGACCTTTATTTGGACTGCAAAAATAGCAATTATTTGCACCGTTACAATTTTTATTTAAATTGTTTTATTAACATATTGCCCACGGCTTACTTCCGAGCAAAATATAGCGGTTGCAATGGCCACATTTAACGATTCTGCCTTGCCCAATAGCGGTATAGTTACAGGCTGTTGTATTAATGCTGCAATTTCCGGGCGGATGCCGTTACCCTCGTTACCCATAATAATAAGGCCATGGCTTCCAAAATTGGTGTTATAAATGTTTTGGCCATTTAACAAGGCGCCAAAAATAGGCAGTTGGGTGGTTTTAAGTAAATCGTTCAAATCGGTATAATGTACTCGTATCCGCGAAAGCGAACCCATGGTTGCCTGTACAACTTTGGGATTGTAAACGTCTACCGTATCTTCCGAACAAATGATGTTTTTTATGCCAAACCAGTCTGCCGTGCGGATAATAGTACCCAGGTTGCCCGGATCCTGAATGCCATCTAACACTATTGAAAAACCTTGTTGCAGGTTTTGTGTTAGCAAAGCAGGCCATTGCGGAATTTTTATTAGTGCAATTACTTCCTGCGGTGTGGTTAAACTACTAAATTTGGCCAAATCGGTTGCTGATGTTTGTTCGAAATTTATTTTTTGTGATAAATTAGGCAACTTTGGTACAAACGACGGTGTATGGTAAAGGGTTTCAACTTTATAGTCAGAGTAAATAAACTCTGTAATTGATTTAATACCCTCGGCTAAAAAAACACCGTGTGTTTTCCTGATTTTTTTTTGTTGTAAGGATTTTAAAAAACTGATTTGAGACTTTGAAAGCATATACCCGATTAGATTATTACAGCCTTGCAATTTTAAGTATTATTATTCTTTTCTGGGCATCGGGCTGTAGTGTAACGCGCGGCATCCGTAAAGATCAAACCCTGGTACATAAAATAACCATTAAAGGCGTTGATAAACAGTACCAGGAATCGACACTAAATTACGTTGATAAAGAGCAACAGCCTAATAACTGGTTCAATTTACAGTTTTACTACCTTTTTAGCAACCACGGTAAACGCGAACTTGGCGAAGCACCCCGCATATTAGATAGTAACCTGGTAGAGTTTTCGCGACTACAGATAGAGAAGTTTTTGCAAACCAAAGGTTTTGTAACGGCAAAGGTTACCGACGAAATAAAAGTAAAAAACCGCAAAGCCGAACTCATATTTACGGCTAGCAAAGGCCCATTGTTCCGCATACGTAAGTTTCAGGATAGTATTGTGGATGCAAAGGTGCGGAATTTATACCGCAGCCATCGTACCGAATTTAGCCACGTGCAACCAGGCAACCCGTTTGATAAGGATAGTTTGGCCTATGATCGTGATCAGATTTTTCAATTGATGAAACATAACGGGTATTACGATTTTTACCGCCAGTACGTGAGGTACGAATTTGATACCACTTTTAACAGTAGCGTTGCCGATGTTAAAATGATTATTGATAACCCCCCTAAAAAGGCCGAACATACTCAGTTTACCATTAACAACACTTTAGTTGTGATATATAAAAGTAACGGCAAGCCCGGTAAAAACAATACTGCCGATACCTTACAGGTTGATTCGCAATTGCGCTTTGTTGATTATTCGCACAAGTTTAAACCTAAGGCGGTTCAAAATTATATCTTCCAAAAAAAGGGCGAACTGTATGATATCGATCAGCAAAATTTAACTACATCAAGGTTGTCGGAGTTAAATGTGTTTCGCAATGTGCCTAACCCGGCCTACACCAAAACTGCCGACAGTACCAACCGTTTAAACAGCAAAATAGATATTGTACCGTTAAAACACATGACGGATAGGGTTGAGGGTGAGTTTATTTTTAACGGTGGCCGAAACGGTTTTAATGTTGGCAATACCTTTACCGATAGAAACCTGTTTAAAGGGGCCGAAATTTTGCAGGTTAAATTAAACTGGAGCGTACTTTTTGATAACTCAACCGATGCAATTGGCTCAAGCGCAATTCAAAACCAGGATGTTAGGGTGGGGCTCAGTCTCATTTATCCGCGTATTATTTCGCCTTTTAATTTACCTATTCCGGGTAAATATGGCGTGCCGCATACCACCATATCATCAACATATCAGTTGTTTTTCCAAAAGGGCTTAGTTTCCCGAAAAAGCTTCATCAACTCCTTAACATACGATTGGGCCGAAACCAGCCAAAAGTTGCACACCTTAACCCCCATCAATATTGAAATATCCGAGGGGATTATTGATCCCGTGGCACAGGCTCAGTTGTTAGCGCAGGGGCGTTACTCGTATGTTTACCTTATTGGCCGGAAAATATTTACATCGGGTAGCCAGTACACCTATCAGTATAACGCTAACAAGCTGTATTCGGTAAATACATTCGGCTATTTCCGTGGTTCTATCGATGCTGGTGGTAATACGCTTGGCCTGATGAGTAATTTGTTAAATACGCCGAGGGACAGTTCGGGCCAGCGTACCATTTTTGGGCAAACCTATGCGCAATACACCAAACTGGAAACCGACTTTAGGTATTATAAAAACCTTGGTGGCGAACGTGTGCTTATATTCCGGATAAACCCGGGTATTGGTTTGGCTTACGGTAATAGCAGCCAGTTGATATTTGAAAAAAACTTTTATGCCGGTGGTGCAAATGATATAAGGTCCTGGTTGCCGCGTACCCTTGGCCCTGGCCAGTTTAACCGTGCAGTGTATGGCCCCGCAACCGATAGCCTTGCCCAAAGTTTGCGCGACCGCCTAAAATATCTGGATCAGTTTGGCGAGATAAAAATTGTGGGTAATATAGAGTACCGCTTTCCGCTGATAGGCAACTTTTATGGCTCGAAAATGAACGGAGCTGTTTTTACCGATTTTGGTAACGTATGGAGGCTTAAACCCGAAACCGATAGCCCTAACGGCACGTTTAATATTAATAATCTTTACGCTTCAACGGCAATAGGCATTGGCGCAGGGTTACGGTTTGACCTTGGTTTTTTTGTTTTCCGTTTAGATGCGGCACTCAAGTTAAAAGACCCGCAGTTTACCGGCAGCGACCAATGGGTGCTTACCAAACATTATAACGAACTTTTCAGGGCCGGAAGTTTTAAACAAAATTACCTGCTAACCAACGGCGAAAGCTATAACTTTATGCAGCTTAACTTTGGCATCGGGCTTCCGTTTTAACTTAATTGTGTCGATTTTAATTTACGCTACACTTTTCAGGAACTTAGCGGACTAAAAATGTGCTTAATCCCATCAACAACTGTTTCAAAAAAAGTAGATATGCCTAAGCCGCCGCTATGGTTAAAGTATATAAAAATGGCAAATAGCGCAACGGCTATAATTATAAAGCGTTTAAAAACATAAGCTAAAACTGCCAATATAACGGGTATGCCAAATAGCACCATCCAGCTAATGTGGATAGGTATCATTTTCGAATCAGATTTATAAACGTAAAACAGGGTTGAGTGGGTGCCGGTATCGTTTTCGTGCTTGAGGTAAATAAAGCTCGATTTTGTTAATTTATGATGGTAAAAGGCCGTGCCGTTTTCAAACTTTAACAATTCCTGAAAGCCATTTATGCTAAACAAAAAATCGCCGCTTACAGCTTCCTGTATCACACCTGCGGTATCAACAGCAACTACGGCAATCTCGTTTTTACCGAACGGATTATCTTTTACAACAAACTGTTTAATAGCTATTTTATCAGCATAAGCGATGTTAGCGCTTGTTATCAATATAACTACACACAATAGTGCTTTTAAAATTTTGCTCATTCTAAGGCTCGTTTATTGAAAATTAAAAATCCGGCATGAAACATTACGCCATACCTTTTTTGTTCGTCGTCGTAATAATTAAAGTTAAGGCTTATAGGGCCCAAAAAAGTTTGGTAAACAAGCCCTGTGCTTGCTGCAACTTTATATACTCCAAGTATATTGGTATAACTTGCATCTTGCAAATTATCGCGCTTAATGCCGTGCAACGGTACAAATAAATAGCCTTCGCTGCGCCATTCCAGGTTTTTTTCAATGGTTACCACGCTTTTTAAGCCGCCTGCGCCATAACTCGGTGCTCTAAAGTTAGTTAAAATTAGGGTATGCGAATCTTGCAAAGGGTAAAATGCAGGCGAACTCAAAATGGATTCTTCATAAGTGCGGAATAGCGGCTTATTGCTCACCACCCCTTCAAATAAATAACCCAGGCTAAGGTGCTTTTTTGCATAAAAATAGTTTTCCTGGCTTATTTTGGCCGTAAACCATTGCCTTACGGTATTAAACTTGGCTATAGGTACATAGCCCGTTTTGCCTACTAAAATATTACCGTTTTGGTAATATTCGCGTCCGTTAAAATATTGCAAGCCAAGGTAGTAATGATTGCCCTTGCTTGCATACTGCTTACGGTTAAGCGAGTTTTTTTCTACCGATATGGATGCTTTAAAGGCGCTAAAACGGCTCACATCCAATGTGTCGCCACTTTGATAGGTATTGTTAGGGCTGTATTCATCGCCGGTGTTAATGTAGCCGCCCTGTATTTCCAGTTTGCTGTTGTTGGCTACAGGTATGCCGGCTTTAAGCATTACTTTTCTATCCGACTGCGATATATATAAAGGGTTTGTGCGTTCAACGGATATTTGGTTATCGTTAAAATAGTTCCAGTAGTTGTAGGTAAACTCCCCTTCGAGGTAAAAAGGTAGCCGGGTGGGGAAATCAGACCGTAAGGTTGCCTGTACCGATTCGTAAAACCTGCCCGAATATAAATTTAAAGCCGTTGTGAACGAGTTTCGGTTCACATAATCGTACTGTAGGCCAAGGTAAGCGGTACTTATTGGCCTGCTTGATACCATACCGCCAATATCGGCCTTGAAGTTTTTGCTCGATTTTACATCGATGGCGAAATCGTACGAGTTATCTTCGGCATGGTAAACAATACGTGGGTAAATGGTTTCAAAATTATCATTGGTAACCAGCCGGTAGTAACCTTCTTTAATATCATTCAAACTAACCGGTTGGTTTTCGTCTTTATGGAAAATACGTTCGATGTACCGTTTTTGCTGATAGTTTACGCCCGTAACAATAATGTTTTTAAACATTATTGGGCTTTCGGTTTGATGAAATTCCGTGCGCCTTTTTTCCAATTCTGCGGTGTCTGTGCGGCGGGTAACATGTGCTTTTATGCGGGGCATATCGGCAATGGTGGCATCGTATCCGGCTTTAATCATTTGTGCTACAGGCGAAAAATTAGTAGTGCTGTACTCGTGCAGGTCGGGCTGAATATAAATGCCGTTTTTGCCAATACTTGTACTGTCGGATTTTGAAAGGAACATGTAGAGTAATGATCTGCCCATCAGTTTTTCATCATCCTTGGGGTAGTCGGTAAACGTTTTTGACGATACATTGGCGCCGATGATATAATCGGGCTTAAAATCCTGCTTCATTACATCTACCGGGAAGTTATTGTATAGTCCTCCGTCAAACACATATCGCCCGTCAACTTTAATGGGCCTGTAAACTAACGGAACGGTAATGGTGCCGCGTATAGCTTCGGCAAGGCTACCGTGGTCAACATCAATTGCTTTTTGCGAAAACACGTCGGCAACAATGCATCTAAAAGGCACAAATAGTTTATTAAAATCGTTATGGGCATTTACTGTGGCTTGGGTATAAAGCTCAATTAATGCAAAATTTAAAGGTATATCACCAACAATGGTAGACCGGAATTTGGCCTGAAACCCGGTGTCAATCTGTAGTTTTAAGGTAAACGACGAAGGGCTTTCGGATTTTTTTTGAAAAAAATACCTGTACTTGCTATCATATTTGCCACTCACCCAATCCTGAAAATTACTACCAAGCGCAATCTTCTCTATTTGAGCAGGTGAATAACCGGCGGCATACATGGCGCCCACCACGCCACCCATTGATGTGCCAACAACGTAGTCTACCGGAATATTGTTTTCTTCCAGAGCCTTTAAAACGCCAATGTGGGCAAGCCCTTTGGCGCCGCCACCACTAAAAACAACTCCAACCTTTTGGGCGGAGGCATTAAAATAAGTTAACAATAGTAAAAGCGCAAGCCGTAGTTGTTTCATTAACCGTTAATGTATGCGGTACACGCAAACCATGCAATGAAAATACGGCTTTTATTACTTGTTTAGTATGTAAATAGCAAAGTTTAATATGCTGGCAAAGCTTACCCACAACAAATAAGGAACCAACAACCAGGCGGCTACTTTGCTTATTTTACCAAAATAAACAATATTGAAAACAATACTGATTAAAAGCAAGGCAATAATTAGCAAAGCTCCCAGTATTTGGTGCATTCCAAAAAACACTATCGACCATGAAAAATTAAACAGTAATTGCCGCAAATAAATGTTGCGTGCCTTTATATAGTTAATGTTACCGTCTCGTTTTTGCCATACCAGGAATGCGGCAATAGCCATCATGATATAAAGCAATGTCCATACCGGGCCAAACAACCAGTTTGGTGGATTAAACGCTGGTTTATTTAAATAAACATACCAGGTTGAAATTTGTGGAATTGTGAAAAAGCTGGCCACCCCGCCAATACTTAACGTTATTAATAAGCTAACTAACAACGCCCAATAGCCGAAACCTGATTGTTTTGTATTCATAATAATTTGGCAGTTATGGTTTTGTGTTGTTTGTTAAATTAATTGGAGATAAAGCTTTAAGCGGACTCAACTCAATCTTTTTTATACAATACAGCCGCAATATCTGCCGACATTTTAATACCCTTTATCATGGCCGAACTAAAACCATTATGCTCCATTTCGTTAAGTCCGGCAATGGTGCAGCCTTTAGGCGATGTAACCTTATCAATTTCCGATTCGGGGTGCGATGCCAGTTGCAACAGTAAATCGGCAGCGCCTTTGGCTGTTTGTGCCGCCATTTTAAGCGCATCCGGCGCGTGAAACCCAATTTCGGTACCGCCCTGCGATGCTGCACGTATCGAACGCAAAAAGAACGCGATACCGCAGGCGCATAACGCCGTTGCTGATGTCATGAGTTCTTCGTTTATAGGTATAGTAACGCCAACAGTATCAAACAATTCTTTCACCAGCGCAATGCTGCTCTTATCGGCATTATCGCTGCCAATGCAAGTCATGGATTGGCCAATGGCAATTGCAGTGTTGGGCATGGCGCGCACTACGGGTACATCAATATCAAGGTACTGGCGTATATCGGCACAGCTAACGCCCGATACAACAGATATCAGCAAATGCTTTTTAGGTTTAATACCTTCCTTTATTTCGTCAAGCAGTTTGTTAAGTTGCTGGGGCAGTATTGCCAAAACCACAATATGGGCCTTGCTGGTGGCTTTTTCGTTATCATCGGTTATTTTATAACCTTCTTCGGCAAGGTAGGCTAACGGAGCCACGTTGCGGCGCGTAAGCGTAATTTGGTGTGGCTGATAAATGCCCGCTTTTACTAAACCCTTAGCCAGTGCTAAACCAATATTTCCGCTTCCTAAAATAGCGATGTTTTTTTGTGTGCTCATATCCTGGTACTTAACCTTGTTCCGAATGAATGGTTTTGTTTGAGCAGGCCTAATTCATCGGCCTTGCCAATAATAACGGCTTTTACGCCACAAGCTATCGCCGTAAAGGCATTATCAAGCTTGGGCAGCATGCCGCCATTTATAATTTGTTTTTCTTTAAGTTCTTCATAACGCTCCGGGTCAATTTCCCGTATCAGCGAATCTTCGTCGTCAATATCCTGTAAAACACCCTTTTTTTCAAAGCAATAAATAAGGGTAGTTTGGTAAGTTTTAGCCAGTGCCACTGCCAAAGCCGAAGCGATAGTATCGGCATTGGTGTTAAGCAATTGCCCCGCACCATCGTGCGTTAAAGCCGAAAATACAGGTACAAAACCGGCATCAAGCAAATTTTTTAAGTTGCCGGGGTTAATTGAGTTATCGTCAATATCGCCAACAAAGCCGTAATCAATTGTTTTTACCGGCCTTTTTTTTGCTAAAATAAAATTTCCGTCGGCCCCGGTTAAACCAATTGCATTGCAATTAACCGCCTGCAAAGCGGCTACAATATTTTTATTAATTAACCCCGCGTAAACCATGGTTACAACGCGTAAAGTTTCAATATCGGTAATGCGGCGGCCATCTACCAATTTCGATTCGATACCCAGCGTTGTTGCCAATTGCGTAGCCACCTTACCGCCGCCGTGTACCAATATTTTATAACCATCCAGAGCCGCAAAATCTTTTAAAAAACGATGCAAATTCTCCGAGTTATCAATTACGTTACCACCTATTTTAATAATATGTAAGTTCATAAAGCCTTAACTTCCCAAAAAAGGAAAAATTTATCACTATAATGTGCAAATATAGCGAGTTAAGCGGCAATAGGCCTACTTACTTAAAAATTGATTAATTACGGCAAATTCTTTTTCGGGCTCCTCAACCTGTGGGTTATGGCCCGATTTTTCGAACATCACAAAGGTTGCCTGCGGGCAATACTCTTTAAACTTAACCATCATCCAGGGTACGGCAACCCTGTCATACCGGCCACCAATTATCAATATCGGCATTTTAAGAGTTTTCAGCTGTTTGCGATAATCAAAATTCCCAATATCGCTGCCTACAATAAAATCGCCGTCTTTACCTACCATTTGGTAATATAGCTTGGTATTGTTTGGGTTAGGGTAAGGTTTATAATTGCTGCCACCCTCAAACCGGGCCGGATTGTAGGCATACAAAAAACCATAAGGCACGCGCCCGTAAATATCCTGATGCCGCTCGTCGCTTGATACTGCTCCTTGTTCGCGTATCTGCATCAGTTCGCTCCACACCTCAGGGTAGTTTGTTTTAATTTCGTGGTTGGAGTTATCGTCGTTTTCTTGCCACATAATAAAGCTGTGAAAAGTGTCGGCTAAAATTACGTGGCTTAAATGTTGAGGGTACTTTAACGCATAGCCCTGTGCAACAACGCCACCATACGAGTGTCCCAAAACTGTAACCTGCTCAAATTTTAAAGCTTTGCGCAGGCCCTCAATATCGTCAATATCGCGCTCCAGTGTGTATTCGCTTACGTTTTTTGCCGTGTCAGATTTTCCCCTGCCAAAGGCGTCAAAGTAAATTAACTGGTGGTGGTTATCTGCAAGTGGGTCAAAGCTGCGTAGGCCCAAGTGCGTGCCGCCGGGTCCGCCGGCAATAAAAATAATAGGGTCGCCCTGGCCAACTGTTACCACCCAAAGTTTTGCGCCGTTAACGGTTATGTATTTGCCGTCGGTCCAGCTATCAACCTTTTTAATTTGTGCAGTAACATTGCTTGTTATAAAAAAAACGAGAATAAGGTATGCTAATTTTTTCATGCTTTTAATTAAGATACAGCCAAAATAACTAACATTTTGCTATCCTCTTAATATTGTAATATATAGTTGTAAAAAATGTTTTTGTTGATAAATTGTCAACGTTTAGTTAATAAGATTTCAATTTATTGCAAACATAAAAGCAATTGTTACCTTTATTTTAAATGGATGTGTTTTAGTAATATGTTATGCAGTTAAACGAGATCATACAGCATCCGCGGGTGCTTATTATAGGCGGCGGTTTTGGCGGTATTGAGTTAGCCAAAAAGCTGAAAGATAAACCGTTTGAGGTTTTGATGGTTGATAAAAACAATTACCATACCTTCCAGCCCATGCTTTATCAGGTTGCTATGGGCGATATTGAGGCCGATTCGATAGCATTTCCTATCCGTAAAATATTTACCGGGCAAAAAAACTTTACGTTCCGGATGGCAACGGTTGAGCGCATTAACCCGGAAAAGAACACAGTTGATACAAATATTGGCGAAATACCATATGACTATGCAGTAATAGCAACCGGATCGGACACTAATTACTTTGGTAATGATGAGCTTAAAAAGCGCACCATGCCCATGAAAAGTATCCCCGAGGCACTTAACCTGCGCAGCCTGATACTGCAAAACGTAGAAAAAGCACTGGTTACCACAGATGCCGCAGAACGCAATGCCCTGCTTACTTTTGTAGTGGTAGGAGGGGGGCCAACCGGCGTTGAACTATCGGGAGCGCTGGCCGAAATGCGCAATTATGTACTGACCTACGATTATCCCGAACTAAAGAAAGAAGATATGAAGGTTTACCTTGTTGAAGGTAAATCGGAAGTGTTGGCTGTAATGTCGCCCCAGGCTTCGCAAAAAGCTAAAGATTATTTAATTGGCCTTAACATAGAGGTACATAATAGCGTTCACGTTAAAAGTTACGATGGCTGTGCCCTGGTTATTGATGATGGCACAATTATACAAACCCGCAATGTGCTATGGGCTGCCGGCGTAAAAGGCGAGGTTTTGAAAGGCATTCCGGAAGGTGTGATAGTGCGTGGAAACCGCATCCAGACTGATGAGTTTAGCCGTATTAAGGGTTATCTTAATTTGTTTGCTATTGGAGACGTTGCCGCCATAATAACACCCGAAACACCCGAAGGGTACCCTGGCGTAGCCCCGGCAGCAATGCAACAGGGCAAGCAACTAGCCAAAAATTTGATTAAAATAATTAATGGAGAACAGCCCGAGCCATTTAAGTATTTTGATAAGGGCTCACTGGCAACTATAGGTAAAAACTTGGCTGTTGCCGATTTAGGGAAACTGCATTTTCAAGGCTTTTTTGCCTATATGATTTGGGGTGTGGTGCATCTTTTCTCGTTGATTAGTGCCCGTAACCGTATCATCGTATTTATTAACTGGATAGGTAGCTACTTTAGCAATAATAGCGGTTCGAGGTTAATTATCAGAAAATATGATCCCGACGCTATTAAACCTGAATAAAAAAAGGCAATTTCTTTTATAAAACATAACACTTTGGGTTGTGATAGCTTTTTTAAAAGAAATTGCCTCGTTTAATCAGTTACATACAGCCATAAACAATAATTAGTACCCAACAGTAAACCGTTGTTTAATAAATTGCGGCTTTTCTAATTCGTCAATCAAAGCTACAGCGTAATCGTCATACGTAATTTTACTATTACCATAATCATCAAATACAGGGTTATCTTTGCCTAACCTAAATTTACCGGTGCGTGTACCGGGTTCAATAATAATTGCCGGGCTAAAAAATGTCCAATCTAAATCGTTGGCTTTACGAAATACTTCCAGCGAATGGCGTTGCTCGTTAGCAGCCAGTTTATATTCGGGCGGGAAGTTTGGCGAATCAACCAGTTGTAAACCTGGGGCAACCTCAAGGCTGCCTGCACCACCAACGTTAATGATGCGCTTAACGCCAGCTTGCCTCGCAGCATCAATAACCGATTGCGCCACTACGCTAAACACCGGGAAGGTTTCGGGCTTGCTCCAATCAACCCCAAACGAGCTTACTACGGCATCATGTCCTTTTATTATTTGGGCAAGTTGGTCTGTGTTTAACGCATCGCCTTTTACAAACGTTAAGTTGGCGTGTTTAAATTGTAGTTTCTCCGGGTTGCGCGCAATGCCTGTTACCTGGTGGCCGCGGTTTATTGCTTCTTCTAAAATTCGTGAGCCTATGTTTCCGTTGGCTCCAATAATTGCAATTTTCATGTTATTTGTTGTTTAATTGTAATGTATTTTGTTACAGTTATGTATAAAAAAATTATTCAAATTGATTTACAAATTGTTGTAGGGTAGTTGTTTTTAACTGTGCAACCAGGGCACATTCTGCATCGTGGTATAAGTTAGAGAGGTGCTTTTCAATTTGCCTGCCAACCGGGCAGGCCGGGTTTGGCGTGTTTTTAGATTTGCCCAATAATGGCAATTGCTTTAGGGCTTGGTAAACATCCGATAAACAAATATCGCTGGCGGGTTTATTTAGAAAAGTGCCACCGTTTTTACCTTCGCGGCTGCCCACTAAATTGTGCTTCCGCAAATTAATGAGTTCTTTACGTACCAATACCGGGTTAATATTAATGCTCGAAGCTATAAAGTCGGACGTTAATACTTCGCCTTTAGCACTCGCCAAAAGTGTTAATATGTGTACCGATATAGAAAAGCGACTGTTATTCATTACTGTAATATTTATTATTACAGTACAAATGTAATGATGTTTTTTGGAAATGCAATTAAATAAAATTTAAGATGAAAAATTAGGGTTAAACGTTGTTTTCGAGTCGTATTTTACTTATATTGTATAACTATACAAGGGGTTTATGGATCAACGTCAAAAGACTTTCGAGCGGTCGGTAAGGGAGCGCCCGCACATGTATCTGGGTAATGATGGTGTCATAGGTCTTTTTGCAGGACTTATTACCGATTACATTGAACTCTATAATACCAGCAATATTTTTTTTACGATTACGATCCTCGGAGCTAATATCTTTTCTTTTAATATCCAGCTTAAAGAACGCCTTGTTATGCCTAAAGAAACTTCCAGAGTATCTGCCAATGCCATTTTTTTTGTTCAGGTATTAAAAGTGATCTCAAAAAAACTCGAGGTCCAAAATGGTGTCATGAATCAGACCGAATTTAATTTTAACTTAGATAGTGATATAAACCTTGATCTAACCGCCGATTATCAAAAATTATGTGAAGAAATTAGCCTGTTGGCGATGTTAAATACCCAGATAGAAATTTTTGTAAAAGATCTTAGGCTAAACTATACGAGTCAAAATTATTATAATTTCCCTCAAGGCATTTTTTATTGGTTTGATCGGCTGAATAATGAAGCTTCAGGCAAACCCCGGTTTAAAGTTACTTTTGAGGGTATGGCGCAAGGCTTTCATTATCGAATAGGACTTGCATATCGTACAGATTGGTATCCCTCACCCGTTATTTTAAGTTTTGCCAATAATATTACTACCACCAGGGGAGGAGACCTGGTTGATGGTGTTTTAAGCGGTTTAATGTCCGCATCTCGACAATTTTTAAAAGATAATGGCTCAACAACATTTAATATAAAGCGCAAAAAACTATATAATGGCTTAATATTGGTTTGTGCGGTTAAAGGTAAGGATCTTACATATAACGGTAGTTTTAAAGAGATTCTTGTAAGTAAAGAGGTTAAGGCACAAGCAAAAGAAATAGTTAAAAAATTAATTACTGATCTCTTTTGGCAAAATAAAGATGTAGCAGAAAGCTTTTTGTTCAGGTTTGACAAGCAACAAATACCGAGCGATATCTACTGAGTACTACCCAAAGCTGCCGTGGGACACCTGCTTAGAGTCTACTATAATCAGGCCTCCGCTCTTTGCGTAACTTCTATAACCGAAGAGACAAAAACATGGTAAATATGGGTATTCTACAACTGCGAACACCAATGAACCAAGGGCTATCTGGCAACCATAGGTGAAAATTTGGCTGTTGCCGATTTAGGGAAACTACATTTTTAAGGCTTTTTTGCCTATATGATTTGGGGCGTGGTGCACCTTTTCTAGCTGATTAGCGCCGGTAACCGTATCATCGTTTTTATTAACTGGGTAGACAGCTACTTTAGCAACAATAGCGGTTCGAGGTTAATTATCAGAAAATATAACCCCACGTAATCAAACCCGAATAAAAAGGCAATTTAAAAGGGCCTGTTAGCCCTTCTTCATGTATTGGGCAATCATCACCTCGTTATTATCGGCGCTCGCTTCAAACTCGGTAATAATGTTTTTGCGCTCAACCTCGCTGCGGTTTTGGCTTAATTTGTTTTTTGCCTGTAAATCTGTTACCTTAATTTCAAAAGCTATAATTCCGTTAAGCATCCTCAATTTAAACTCATCGGGCAAACCGTTCCATTGTGCTAAATAGGCGGTATCATAAAAGGTTATACTTTTCTCCATTAATTGCAGCATTCCCTCAGTATCGGCAATAATTGTAGCCTCGCCATAGGCATGTACGGCAATGTAGTTCCAGGTTGGTACGCTTTGTTCTTTTTGGTAATGTTTAGGCGAAATATAAGCATGTGGCTCGGTGAATATCACCAAAACGGTATTATCCAAACGGTTAGCCTGCGGGTTTGCCTTGGCAAAGTGCGACAAAATGTAAATGTCGCCGTCGCGCTGTTCTATAATAAAAGGAAGATGCGTAGCAACCGGCAAATTATTAGCCGATGTAACAATGCTCCCAAAGCTATATTTTTGCATAAAAGCAACTATCTCGCCTGTATCGTTATTTGCAAAGTGCTTTGGTATGTACATCTTAATTTTTAAGTAAGGCTCTCTAACATTTTCTTTAATACCGCTTGCGCAGCCCACACGCGGTTACCGGCTTCATGCACTACAACTGAGCTTGGCCCGTCCAATATTTCGGCAGACAGCTCCAGATCGCGCCTTACGGGAAGGCAGTGCATTACTTTGGCATTGTTGGTTTCGGTAAGGCTGGCGTTGGTTAACATCCAGTCTTCATAACCGCCTGTAACTTTGCCATAAGGCTCATAAGCCGACCAGTTTTTTACATAAATAAAATCGGCATCAAGTAAAGCCTCCTGTTGGTTATGTGTAATAGTTGCGCCCTGGGTAAAATCGGTACATAACTCATAGCCCGGTGGGTGAGCTATTACAAAATCAACCTCAGCTTTACACATCCATTCGGCAAACGAGTTTGGTACGGCTTGCGGTAATGGTTTAACATGCGGCGCCCAGGTTAATACAACCTTTGGCCAGGGGCGGGTTTTTAATTCGGTAATGGTAACCAAATCGGCAAGGCTTTGCAGCGGGTGCCGCGTTGCCGATTCTAAACTAACCACCGGTATACCGCAGTATTTTACAAACTTGTTAAATATCTCTTCACTATAATCCAACTCCCTGTCTTTTAAACCGGGGAACGATCGCACACCCAATATATCAACATACTGGCCCATAACGCCTGCCGCCTCTCTAATATGCTCAACAGTGGTGCCATTCATCACCACGCCGTCGTTAAGTTCAAGTGCCCAGCCTTCCTTGTCCATATTCATCACCATTACATTCATACCCAAATTCATTGCTGCTTTTTGGGTGCTTAGGCGTGTACGCAAACTTGGGTTTAAAAATATAAGCCCCAATGTGCGGTTTTTGCCCAAATGCTGATGCGCATACGGGTTTTGCTTTAACGCCAAAGCATCGGCAACTAACTGGTTAATGTCGGTAACGTCGTTAACGGAAGAGAATAGTTTCATTGTATGATGTGAATATTAAAAAACCAAACGCCATTGGGCGGTTCAGATATGACAACTTTTAAAGGAGTTGTCATATCTTTATGCGATACGAATGACAATAAATTTTAGTGGCTTGCCACCGTGCTTTCCTTCAAAATAGTACTAAAAGCCTCAAGGAATCTATCGGCATGAGCCTTACTCAAATTTAAAGCAGGCAACAAGCGGATAACATTTGGTTTGGCTTCGCCTGTAAAAATGTGATGTTTAAATAATAGCTCTTTTTTAACGTGCGCCAATTCGTTGGGCAATTCAATGCCTATCATTAAACCACGGCCACGCACTTCTTTTACTTCGGTAAACTGTTTTAACTCGTTTATTAAGTAGCCGCCAACCTCGGCAGCATTTTCCATTAGCTTATCTTGCTCAATTACTTCTAACACTGCAAGCGCGGCGGCGCAAGCCAAATGGTTGCCGCCAAATGTTGTACCCAGCATAAAATACGCAGGTTTTATTTTTGGAGCGATAGAAATGGCACCAATAGGGAAGCCATTGCCCATACCCTTGGCCATGCTATAAATATCGGCATTAACGCCGGCAAAATCGTGCGAGTAAAATTTTCCGGTACGGCCATATCCGCATTGTACGCTATCGGCAATAAATACGGTGTTGTTTTGGTTGCACAGGGTGCGTATCTTTTGCAAAAAGCTGTCGGTAGCTACCTGTATACCGCCCACACCTTGTATACCTTCAATTATAACGGCACATATTTCGTCTTTGTGGTTAGCAAAAGCTTGTTCCAAAGCGTCCTCATCGCACCAGGGCAAAAATATAACGTTGTCGGTTTCGTTTATTGGGGCAACAATTTTTGGGTTATCGGTAACGGCAACCGCTAACGAAGTACGCCCGTGAAATGCTTTGCGGAAAGCAATTACCTTTTTTCTACCGTTATAAAACGACGCAAGTTTTAAAGCATTCTCGTTAGCCTCGGCACCCGAGTTTATTAAAAATAGCTGGTAATCTTCCTTGCCCGATACATGGCCCAATTTAGTAGCCAGTTCCTGCTGTAAAGGTATTTCGATAGAGTTTGAATAAAACCCAAGTTTATGCAACTGGCTTTCCAATCGTTCCACATAATGCGGGTGCGTATGCCCGATAGAGATAACGGCATGGCCGCCATACAGGTCTAAATACTCAGTGCCGTTGTTGTCATAAACAAGGCTCCCCACACCTTTTACAATATTAATGGGGTTAATCGGGTAAACGTCGAATAAATTCATGTTTTCGATGTTGTGTGAACATATTTAAGTCCACGGGTATTTAATTCAATTATTTCTCTTTCGCCGTCATTGCGAGGTACGAAGCAATCTATATGCTATACAAAGCGGCTCCGTAGGTCCGTTTATCATGTGTAGAGATTGCTTCGTACCTCGCAATGACGCTGTTTGTTTTTCAGCTCAAAAAGCTACCGCTTTTAATCTTAATCCGGAGGTTTCCTCCAATTCAAAAAGCAAATTCATATTCTGAACAGCCTGTCCGGAAGCACCTTTTAGCAAATTATCCATGATGCTCACAATAAATATTTTATTCCCATGCTTTTTAACCTGAATAAAACACTTGTTGGTATTCACAATTTGTTTTAAATCAATGTTGCGGTTAGTTACATGCGTAAACGGATGGCCTGCATAATATTCGGTATAAAGTTGAGTTGCTTCTACTTCGCTCAAACTGCTTTCAGTATAAATTGATGCAATAATGCCCCTTGTAAAATCTCCGCGGTAGGGCACAAAATTCAATGCGCCAACTTCTGTTGCGGACTGTAATTGCTTTAACGATTCTCCAATTTCGTTCAAGTGCTGATGATCGAACACCTTGTAAACCGATAGGTTATCATTACGCCACGTAAAGTGCGAAGTAGGAGCCAGGCTTTGCCCTGCGCCTGTAGAGCCCGTAGTTGCGGTAATGTGTACCTCGTTGGTTAGCAAACCTTTAGCAGCCAGCGGCAGCAACCCTAACTGCAAACAAGTGGCAAAACAACCTGGGTTAGCAATGTTTTTAGCCGTTTTAATAGCTTCGCGATTCAACTCGGGTAAACCATAAACGAATTGCCTAAAGCTCGGCTCCGGATCGGCAGTCAAATTTTGAATATTGAATTTTGAGTTTTTACTTAACCTAAAATCCTGGCTCAAATCAATTATCTTAACATGCGCCGCAATAGCATTTGCCTCTAAAAACTTCCGCGCATCGCCATGCCCAACGCATAAAAACAGCGCGTCAATTTCATCCGATATTTCGCCGCTGAATTTTAATTCGGTGTCACCAAATAAGTCGGTATGAACCTCATAAATATAGTTGCCCGCGTTGCTGTTACTATGCACAAAGGCAATATCAACATTGGGGTGGTTTATCAGGATGCGCAGTAATTCGCCGCCGGTGTATCCGGCTCCGCCAACTATTCCTGCTTTAACTTTTATCATCGTTTTATAGTTAATTTCAAGATACTGCTATCTTAAACATTAAAAAATCGTCACTCACTGGTTGCTCAACAAAGCCCATGGCTTTATATAAACTTTGAGCGGTATAATTATCTTTTGCTGTTTCCAGTTGTATAAATGTGGCCTGGTTATTTTTACCAAATTCCATCGCTGTTTTAATCAGACTTTCGCCGATGCCTTGTTTCCTGTGGGTCTCGGCAACAAACAAATCATTTAATATCCAATTTTTTGAAGCCCTTGCCGACGAATATTTGGGGTATAATTGCGTAAATCCAACCGCTATATCATCAGCATCAAAAGCAACAAATATTACCGACTCATTATTGCTCAATCGCGCATTAATAAACAATTTGGCCACTTCAATATCCGATGCCTGCTTGTAAAATACCCGGTAATTATCAAATAATTTTACTACCAAATTAGCTTCGTCGGCAAGTATCCTTTTAATAATCATCCCCAATTACTTCATATTGTGCCTGTCATTTTTTGTTGACGGCTGCGAGTACAATAAAAATTCCAGGTCAACATCGTCTTTATTACTAATAAAATGTTTTTGCCCTGGCTTAACTTCCACTCCCTCGTTAGGTTTTAAAACATGCTCCACGCCGTCGATATTAACCCAGGCCTTCCCTTTTAAAATAAAAAAGAACTGGTTTGCAATTTCATGATAGTGTAATTGCTCGCGGGTATCTGGCGGCATTAGCTCTTGTTTAACAGATAATGCATCGGTATCAACAAAATCCCAGCCGTAGCAATCATCGCCCCAAGTGTATTGCTTAAGGCAATTCCCTCTGGAAAGCACCATGGCTGTAATTTGATCTTCGTTGTTCATCATCTTTTAAATCCCTTTTACGAGTTTGGGGTGTTTACCTTGTGATATATCATTACCTGATTGCCAAATATTTTCGAAAAACCTTTTACGTCTTCGCCGCTCCAGGCATTGTTCATTTCGCCATAGCTGCCAAATTTATTCGACATCAAGTCATGATCCGATTCTATGCCAATAACCTGGAAGCGATACGGATTTAGTTCAACAAACACTTTACCACTAACCTGTAACTGTGTATCATTTAAAAAGGCCTCAATATTGCGCATAATAGGGTCGTGAAACTGCCCTTCGTGTAACCAGTTACCGTAAAAGGTAGATAATTGATCTTTCCATGATAACTGCCATTTGGTTAACGTATGTTTCTCTAACGTGTGGTGAGCTTTGATAATGATAATAGGTGCAGCAGCCTCAAAGCCAACACGGCCTTTAATACCAATTATAGTATCGCCCACGTGAATATCCCGACCAATGCCATATGGTTGCGCAATAGCCTGTAATGCCTGTATAGCTTTGGTAGGATGATCGTATTGTTTATCGTCGATGGCCTTTAGTTCGCCTTTTTCAAAGGTAAGTTCAAGTTTCCGGGGCTCGGTTTCGGTTATTTGTGTTGGCCATGCTTCCTCGGGCAATCCCAGGTTTGATGTTAGTGTTTCTTTACCACCAACTGATGTTCCCCAAATACCCTTGTTAATAGAGTATTTGTTTTTCTCGAAGTTCATTTCAACACCATGCTTTTTAAGGTAGGTAATTTCCTCTTCACGGCTTAGTTTTAAATCGCGTATAGGGGTCAATATCTGCACTTCGGGCACTAATATGTTAAATATCATATCAAACCTAACCTGGTCATTACCGGCACCTGTGCTGCCGTGGGCAACATATTCGGCATTTATTTCTTTGGCGTAATTGGCAATGGCGGTAGCCTGGCTAACACGCTCGGCACTTACCGATAGGGGATAGGTGTTGTTTTTCAATACGTTACCATAAATAAGGTAACGTATGCAAGTATTATAAAAATTGATAGTTTCGTCAACCACGTGATGGGATGTTACACCCATTTCGTAGGCGCGTTTTTCAACAGCCTTTAATTCGTCATCGCTAAAACCACCGGTATTAACAATTACCGAGTGTACCTCCATATCAAGGTCGCGGGTTAAATAGATGCAGCAGAAAGAGGTATCTAAACCGCCGCTGTAAGCCAATACTACTTTTTTCTTCATTGTGTTGTTTAGTCTATCGTCTTCAATTATTATTTACCTGTTGACTATATTTATTGTTTATAATCAATAGTTTAACTAATAATCCTGACCTATTTTTTTAAGTGCATTTTCTATCCGCTCAAGTAATGTTGCCTTGTGCGTAATTTTTTTCATTTTTTCTTCGTATTCTTTTTGCTTTTCGGCGGGGTCAAAAAGCATAGCCGTGCACATGCAGTTT
This sequence comes from Mucilaginibacter gracilis, assembly GCF_003633615.1. Classification (NCBI taxonomy): domain Bacteria; kingdom Pseudomonadati; phylum Bacteroidota; class Sphingobacteriia; order Sphingobacteriales; family Sphingobacteriaceae; genus Mucilaginibacter; species Mucilaginibacter gracilis. Next base: position 3,338,265 of record NZ_RBKU01000001.1, read on the forward strand.
TTACGGCCCTTGCTCATCAAAATATCATAGTTTACGCAACTAGTGCAACCATGCCAAAAATCCTCGTCCTGGGTAAGTTCCGAGTAGGTAACCGGTTCATAACCTAGGTCGGAGTTTATCTTCATCACCGCCAGGCCTGTTGTTAGGCCAAATATTTTGGCATGCGGATATTTGGTGCGCGAAAGCTCAAAAACCCGCTCTTTAATGGCCTTGGCCAAACCCACTTTTCTAAATTCGGGGTTCACAATTAGGCCCGAGTTAGCCACAAAATCGCCGTGGCTCCAGGTTTCTATATAACAGAAACCAGCCCAGGTGCCATCTTTAAATAAAGCTATTACGGCTTTACCTTCCAGCATTTTGTTGGCAACATACTCCGGCGACCTGCGCGCTATACCTGTACCGCGTGCTTTTGCCGATTCGGCCATCTCATCACATATCTGCTGCGCATATTCAACATGTTGTCCGGTAGCAACCTGAATATCAAAATCTTGTATGGTCATTATTTTAGACGGAAATATTAATTGGAAAATTAAAGGGCTTTAACTGCCTTAATTGAAACAAATAATTTGAAAAAGAGTTGTTTTTTTCTTTTTCCATTTTTAGGTTGATTGAGCTATCAATCAAACCCGTGGAATATAAAGCCTTCGTCGGGACGTAGAGAATACAAAAACTGTAGAAACCAAAGCACGGGTTGCCGGAGCAAAAATTGCTCTGGTTGCCGACGTATTTAAGGTTTGCTTGTTCATTATATTAAAGTTTTTGTTAGCTTTAAAATTTAGTGCAAAATATGCTATAATTTTTTGATTATACAACACCAATCTAAAAAATGATATTCAGATAAACATTGCTAGTGTGTATCTAATTGCTATGGAAGCAAACAAGCAAATTTTTTAAATAAAAAGCAGCAATTTGATGCTCAATTTTATGATGTGATTGCCAAAAAGTTTACTCCGTTGCCATCAATTTTTTTGGCTTCACTGGAAAAAAAAATACTGGTTTAAAAGTACGATGAAGTGCGTTTTTAGCTTATACATTTAATTGCATAATCTAAAAAATTTATAGCGTGAAGGTGTGTCTCAAACGCAAAATGCCCGGAACTTAACGATCCGGGCATTTTGCGTTTGAGATTTTTAATATTTTTATTGCTTCACAGGCGTACCAGTGTTATTGTCATTAGTTGTTTTTTTAGGTTTGGTAGTTTTGGTTTTATCGGGTACCGAAACGGCAGTAATATCGGTGCGGTAGTTCCACATGTTTTTCTTGTAATCGGCCAGTTTCTTTTCTATACGGGCCGCTTCTTTTGCCTGGTCTTCAGGGGTTTTCATGTAGTCCTTAATGCGGTTGCCTTTCGGGTTGGATTCCTCAACAATTACGCTGTTGAACTGGCGCTGCAGGAACATATCATCCATACTCACGTCAAACATATTGTGGTCCGGGTCTGATACGTCCATTTTGGCAAATACAATACGGCACTGGCTGTAGCGCAACCAGCATACCGGCTGTGTACCCACGGTATCGCCGTTTGATAGTTTCAGGGTAATTAGGGGTGCAATACCTACAATATGGGTTTCTACCTTGGCCCGTTGTTTATCGTAGTAAACATCTTCTTTAATGCGGTAACCTACCACTTTATCCGGACTGAAATCATTCAGTTGCTTTACGCTGCCTATCTTGTTACCATCCTTATCCAGTTGGTCAACCAGTGCGGTATCTACCAAATGGCCCATCAGCTGGTTATACGTCATCGGGATGGTAAATGCATCACCTGTAGGGTTAATTTTGGTTACGGCAGTAGGGTCATAAGCTGTGATGATGTGATCTTTAACGCCCTGTAAAATAGCTTCGATGAGGGTGGCGCCTGTGGTATTAAACTTGGCATTACGGGCATCTTTAAAGCTGATATCGCGTTTATACTGGTGGTAGTATTTGATGTTATTGGGGCTTGGCTCAAATATTGGGAAGGGCCTGGCCTTGGTTAGCACAACGCTTTTCAAATACCCGTCTGCACTATCAGGCACCGATCTGATGGTGTCTATCTTATTGTTTGCCGGCAAAACAACCACGGGGTTAACTGCAGCTTTTGCTGTAGTATCAACCGGTTTTGGTTTGGGTTTTGTTCTTACCGTGTGAATTGTTCTTTTAGCCGTGGTACGGGCCTTTGCTTTTTTCTTTTTGGTTTGGGCCATCAGGGTTAAGCTTGCCGCTAATGTAATAAACAAAACAATAATAAATTTCTTTTTCATACTGGGTACGTTGCTGTTCCTATTCAATTTTACTTGCCTTTGTCACTATTTTCCGCTTGCCTTTACTTTGGCGTTCTTGTCCTTTTTGGGAGCAAGGTATTTCCGGGTTCCTACCTGTTCGGTAATCAGATCCGGAGCTGCCATTGTACACCTGAAGCCGATGTAAGAGTGGGCCACATTCTGTACTTCGTAATTACGGGTTGCCGTATTCAGGTCGGTTGCATTATCTTTCCATGATCCGCCTCTTACTACTTTACGTTTCATCACGTCGGCATCCTCATCTGTTGCATCCAGTAACAATACCGGGTCGCGGTCTTCAACAAATTCAAAAGCCGAAGGGCTGTAGGCATCAAGGGCCCACTCGGCTACGTTACCGGCCATGTTATACAGGCCGAACACGTTTGGCGCGTATGATTTTACCGGTACGGTTTGGATGGCTCCATCCCGGGTATAGTCACCTTCGCCCTGTTTAAAGTTGGCTATCGGTAATATCTTTTTTGTTTTCTTCTGGATGTATGACGGTACCACGTTCTGATCTTTGGACTGAACGTTGCCTGTTGCATTTTCCATGTTCTGCTCACCGCCCGATGCTGCATATTCCCACTGGGCCTCGGTAGGCAAACTGAACGAAAGGCCCAGTTCTACCAAACTCCTGTCCAGGGTGCTGGCACTGATGATATTTCTCCAGCCGGTATAGGCACGGGCCTGTTTCCAGGTTACGCCAACAACGGGGTAATTATCAAAGCCTTTCAACTGGAAATAGTTATTCACCAGAAAGTCTGACTGTGAATTCGGGAAATCTTCCTGCCAAACGTTATTATCGGGCATTATCTTGATGGTATCGGTTACTGATTTGCCTGCATTGGGCCCGCCTGCCTGCACATGTGTAAAAGCAAATTTGAGCATATCCTTGTTCAGCGTTTTCCTTCCGTTAACCATAGATACCAGGCCGGGGAATTTTTCGCTGTGCGACTGCCAGAACGGAACCTTACCATTGATATCGATATTGCGCCAGTTAATCATCCGGGCAACCGAATCGGCCTTAGCACCCTTGGCGCTGGCGGTTTTGCTTTTCAGCTTGGCGTTATAAAAGAATTTAGGGTCGTTTTTCAGATAGGTGGTCACAGCAACAGAATCGGCAACCCAATCCACAAATTTGCGGTATTGTTTGTTGCTTACTTCGGTCATATCCATAAAAAAGGAACTTAAGCTCACCCGGCGCGTGCTGGTATCGGCGTTTATAGAATCTTTTATGGTGCTGCTTTCGTATATGGTACCTGCCGGAATATAGATCATACCCGGAGGGGCGGTAAGGGTTTTACCCGTGTACGGCCTTACATCAGTTGGTACCTCATATATGATTTTTGACGTTTTACACGCACAAAACAATGCCGATCCAAGAATAATGGCTATCTTTCTATAATTTGCACTCATCTTTTATATTTGAATAATTAAATGGCTGTATCAACAAAACTACGCTCAGGAATTTTGTTATTAGAATTTATATTTTAAAGTTAATGATATCAGGGAATAACCGGTATAATCATGCTTGGTATATTGATCGGCCGGTCCGATTCCGTCAAGGTATTGATCCCGTGAATAATTGAACTGGTAGTTGGGGTTCAGCTCCAGCTTGTCTGCGCCGAGTATGCCGGGTAAATTAATATTGGTGCCGATGTTGATCGGTATAACGAAACAGGTTTTGTCCATTTGGGGGGTACTATAGCTTCCCTTGTTAGTTGAAAGCCTGTAATCGCCCAATGAAATGTGCGTCATCACTACACCTCCGCCAACTCCAAGATATATCTTTTTTATCACATCCTGCAAAGCGGTAGAAGTAGGGTAATCTTTAATGGCACCTACGCTAACGCGCACGCCCAAACTCACTGACGAATAATTATCGAGCGAAAAAGGAAAATATTGCCGGTTTGGCACCACATCCTGGCCCAGTAACTGACCCATTTGCCCTTCAACGCCAACGCTGATATATTGGGTAAAGTCGTAATCAACTTTAACCAGGCCTACGCCGCTTAAAGGATTGTCGCGGTAGTGGGCGTTTAAGATAGATACGCCGCCACCGATACCTATAGACAAGCCTCTTTTATGCTGGCCGTAATAATAGTCGACCTGGCTGTAGCCCCTATGCGGACAAAGAATACTTGCCAGCATAACTACCATAAATGAAAATAAGTATGTTTTATTTTTAAAAAGTAGATAAGTTTTAAATTTCATAGACTGCAATTTTCGTTTCGTAAAAATATCAAAAGAAATCGTTAAAACAAACAAATTAGGCATTTAACAATCAGGATAAAATTTTTTCGTGGTGTTTTTCGCTAAAAAGTTAATGAAAATGGTATTTGTATATAAATATTGTATTTTGATTCCTGTTGATTTTGGCTTATTGTGTAGTTAACTAATAATTAATTATATGTATTTTTTGTTTGCCTGTCAATTGAAATGTACATTCGCTAGGTTTAATCCACTTAGTGATTTAATTGTTAAAGTATAATACCCGTAGTGCATTATAAAGAAAGTTGTTCATTTCGCCAATAAATGGTATATTGTATTGACTGACAATCAATTACAAACATGAACAACTTGATTCAAAATTACACTTTTATTTTAGAAGAGTTTAGGAAACTGTCAATAAAAGAGGACTTTTATTACAAACCAGTAAGGCCAAGACTGTCTGATTTAGAGTTAATTACGTTAAATTTGACCGCTGAATATTGTGGAATAGATTCTGAATATCAGTTATTTAGAAACCTGAAAGGTACCCCGCTTGATATCTTGATCGAACGAAGTGTTTACAATAAGAGAAAAAGAAAATTGTTCCCGCACATAAATGAGGTGAGAAAAAAGCTTGTTCAGAAACTGAACGCTGTCCAGGACTGTTTCATTGTCGATTCAATGCCTTTAGAGGTATGTAAAAATGCCCGTGCAGCAAGAAGTAAAATCTGCAAAGAACAGGAATACGCTTTTCCAAACCATGGTTTTTGTGCTGCGCAAAGTTCGAGGTATTATGGATACAAACTGCATGCAGTTTGTTCAGTAGATGGTGTTTTTGAGAACTTTGACCTAAGCCCTGCTTCCGTACATGACATACATTACCTGAAAGATATACAACAACAAATGACTGATTGCGTGCTACTTGGAGACAAAGGCTATTTGTCCGCAGAGGTACAGGTCAATCTTTTTGAATCTGTAAACATTAGATTGGAAACCCCGATGAGAAACAATCAAAAGAAATTCAAACCGTATCCATACCTATTCAAAAAATCAAGGAAAAGGATTGAAACGCTATTTTCGCAACTGTGCGATCAGTTTATGATCAGAAGAAATTATGCCAAAACTTTTGAGGGGTTTAAGACAAGGACGTTAAGTAAAATAACTGCCCTGACCACCATTCAATACCTCAACAAATTTATCTTTAAAAGGAACATGAATCACATTAAAATAAATTTAGTCTGATAATGCACTACGGGTAGTATAATATAATTATCAATTATTTCACTTTTTCAATCTATCGAAGAAAATTACACTAATTATTTTTTTTTTATCAAAACTGTTGCTCATAAAGCATAAAAACTAAAGTGTGTCGTTATAATAGAATAACATTTATACATTAGCAACTTAGTAATTTAAGTTACATTGCTTACCCCAATTATTTAGCCTTTAATTAAAAAACTCAAAATGGCATTTTTAGATCATGCCCTGGAACCGCCTTCTTACGGTTGGCAGGACAACGAGGGAAACCTCATCAAACCTTCTCCAAATCAACTCTGGAAAGAGTTTTTTTTTCGTTTAAATGTATTTAAAGATCGTAAAAACTGGCTTGGCTTTTTTAGTTGGCTAAAGGTATTGTGCCTCGTTCCATTTTTTTTATTGTTTGTATTTAAATTCTTTAGCCTCTGGATGTTGCTGATTGCATTTTTATATAGCATGATTATAATGGGGACGCATGGCACTATTTGGTATCATAGATATTGTACACACAGAGCATACCAGTTTAAAAATAAATTTTGGCGTTTTTTCACTCAAAATTTAACGCTAAAGATTATTCCGGAAGAAATTTATGTTGTGTCGCACCATGTTCACCATGCAAAATCCGATAAGCCTGGTGATCCCTACAATGCCTTCGGTGGGTTTCTTTATTGTTTCTTGGCAGATGTTAACCATCAACCCATATCAAAAAGCCTGTCCTCTGAAGATTACGACCGTGCTGTACTGTTGATGAAACATACCGGGCTGAAAACCAATTGTTACAGTCAATACCAAAAATGGGGTTCATTGGCACACCCGGGTTTGGCTATTGTTTATTGGATTATTAATTGGGGCTTTTGGTATGGTATTTTCTTTTTGCTTGGAGGCCACGCTTTAGCATGCACTATTTTTGGAGCAGCGGGTTTTTGGGCCGTTGGTGTGCGTACTTTTAATTATGAAGGGCATGGCAAAGGCGAAGATAAGCGCCGGGATGGGGTAGATTATAATCGTAAGGATATGTCTATTAATCAGCTCTGGCCTGGTTTCGTGGCGGGGGAGTGGCATAACAATCATCATCTTTATCCTAAGAGCGCGCGTACCGGTTTTATGCCTTATCAGGTTGATTTTGCCTGGTGTTATATCAAATTTTTAAACATGATAGGGGGGGTAAGCTTTTATCGCGATAGTAAAAAGCAATTTTTGGAGCAATACCACCAACCCTACATGAAAAATAAAGAGGCAGTTACAAATTCTTGATAGGGGATTTCTGTGCTAAAAGAATTCAATTCGTTTTTGCGGCACTTATTTTGGATCAAAGATTTAAAAGTTGTAGAAGATGCTTTTTTTATTGTTGTATGCAATAGGTTGATTATCAGTTTTATTGAGTTGGTAATTAAAGATTTTTTAAATTGTGTTGTAAATTATTTCAAATACTATTTGCTAAAGCACTTTAAAATGCTACCTTTGCAATCCCAAACGGAACAAACGGGATGTAGCGTAGCCCGGTATCGCGCCACATTTGGGATGTGGAGGCCGCAGGTTCGAATCCTGCCATCCCGACTAAAGCGATACCAATCAGTATCAAAAAGCCTTTAAATCTATGATTTAGAGGCTTTTTTGTTTTATTTCAGCCCAATTCATTCAAGTTATATCAAGGAAAATGTGCCCTATTCGGTGCCCCAAATTTATCATTTATATTTGGGCACAGATAGCGCATTAAGTAACTGATAGTCAATTTGTTATTTGATTTATTTTGATTGGTTTTATTGCCCTTTGCAGTGCCCTTAATTCATGGGGCAATTCGCCCAACTGCCAAAGCATATTAAAACCTGTCAATCTGAAGCTATTGCAAAATAAAAATTGACGAATATGAAAACACAAAACAACACCTTTGGCGTGATCTTCTACTTAAGAAAGTATAAGGCGACCAATGACGGAAAAGCACCTATTTATGCAAGAATTACGGTTAATGGTCATCGTACCGATGTATCAGTAAAACGTTCGATTGATCCTGCAAACTGGAATGCCAATAAAGGTATGGCAAAAGGCAGCAAGGAAGAAGTGGTGAAATTAAATAACTTTTTGGAGCAGTATCGGTCAGGTATTGTAGAAAGCTATCAGAATTTGCTGCTACAAAAAAAGCTCATTACTTCCGAATTAGTAAAGGATAAATTTACTGGTGAAGACCAGGCAGAATTTACCGTTTGTAAACTTATTGAGTACCACAATACAGAACAAATCCAAGTGTTGGAGCCGGGGACGATGAAGAATTACTATACAACGCAAAAGTATATTCAGGAATTTATCATTGAGCGCTTCGGGACGAAAGACAAATACCTTTCTGAACTCACCTACAAATTCATTACGGACTTTGAGTATTACCTGCGTAACAGGACACCTGACAAGGGGCAGAAGCCATTAAATAATAACGGGCTTATGAAACACATCGAAAGATTTTGCAAGATGGTAAATCTTGCTGTCAGGTTAGAGTGGATAGACCGCAACCCGTTTCACGCATACCAATTAAAGTTCGATAAAGTTGAACGGGAGTTTTTAACTAAAGATGAACTGGCAAGAATTGAAAACAAACATTTTAATATCGTAAGGTTGCAGGTTGTCAAAGACCTGTTTATTTTCAGTTGCTACACTGGGCTTGCTTATATAGATGTTTTTAATTTAACCCCGGCCAACCTGGTTGAAAAATCCGCAAATAATATTTGGATTATGACTAACAGGCAAAAGACCAATGAGCCGGTTAAAGTCCCGCTATTGCCAAAAGCTTTAGAAATTGTCGAAAAGTACAAAGGCCATCCCCAGGCATTGGCCGAGGGAAAAGTATTGCCAACATTAAGCAATCAGAAACTAAACAGCTATTTAAAGGAAATTGCTGATATGTGCGATATAACTAAACCATTAACCTTTCATATCGCCCGGCATACTTTCGCCACTACAGTAACATTAACCAACGGCGTGCCGATAGAAACGGTAAGCAAACTTTTAGGCCACTCCAAACTGACCACCACGCAGATATACGCTAAGGTGATCGAAAGTAAGTTAGGCGATGATATGGCCCGACTAAGTGAGCGTTTAGGGCATAACAGATTTTAGCCCCATATTTCTGGTATGGGGCTACTTTCGATTATATTTGCTAAATACCCTGCCTGATAGTTTAGTCTTGCATAGGCAGTTGTCATAATTTTTCTAATAATGGGCAGACCAAAACGTAAACGTATAACAAAAGAACTGATAGGTGAAATCGTAGTAGATGAATTAGCCTTTTCAGAAAACATAGGTTCAAAAAATGCAAGGAAGATCGGTGAGAAATCCGAGCAGTTACACATTGAGATTTGGTTTGATAAGCATTACTTAAACCGCGTTCAGTTTGGCAGCGATGATGGTGAAAAGCGAGAGGGTATAGATGAAGAAACCATTAAAGAGTTGGTAAAACATTCGATTAGTCATTTGATAAACTATGCTTTTAAGGTGAAAAACTTTGCCTTTGTTAATTCTACAAACCCGGCCAGCCATTCACTACGTGTTGTTTTACAGAAAGATACAGCCGATGGGTTACTCAATGTTGCCGTTGGTTTTTACGAACGTAAGATAGGTAAATATGAAGTTACCGTGTTTACCGCTATGGTAACAGATACATTTAGAATAAGCGATGGTCAATATGTGATATTAATAGATGGTGACGAATCGAGCTTGAAGAAAATGGATAATAGACGGTTAATCGAGATCACGACAAATCCCTAAAACCTTTTATTACCGTTTCCGTTAACACAGTACACATTATAATTGAATTTTTTATTTGCAAAAATCAATGTTTGCATACAAAAAATCTTTATATTTGTATTAGTATTTGAGACAGGAGAAAAAGCTGGACAGCCTAACGGCAGGCGTTTTAACTGGACAGTCTCACAAGCCCCCTTCATTGGGGGCTTTGTTTTTTACACCATTTTTCCAATTATCCCCCTTCGTAAATGTTCATTAGTCCTCACTAAATATCTAATTATAATCTCCATTATCAAATCCCAGAGTTGACTGTAATAAACTAAAACGGAAAACTATCGTTATAGCATGTAATAGGAAATTAACAACCGAAGCCATGCCGAACCGATATTTTAAAGCCCGTAAACCGTTTGATCTCAACCCACATAAGTACGATATTGGTATTGTAACAGGATTGAAAAAAGGCTATGAGGATAACCTTTTTATTTACCGGCTATTCCAATTACCCGAACGAGAATACAGCTTGTATTACGAATATCATTTAGTTTATTACCTAAGTAAATTTCCTCAGGGTGAACGAGAGTTCTTTACATTCGTTTGGCAAATCGTTTTAAGGCGCATCCGTTATATAGAAACCAAAAATCCATTTAATTCAAGCCATGCTACGGACATGGAAATACTGGACAAGCTTTCCCGATTTCAAAAATACTTGCGCTCAATAGATCAATGGCATACCGAAAAGACCCTGCCGGAGATCATAGCCGAGCAGCACGAGGAAATTGTAAGGCAGAAAGAAGAAAACACTCAACTTAAAAACGAGTTAAAGGAAGCAAAGAAATTGGAAACAAAAGAGTACATAGATATTCCCGAGGGCTACCTGTTAACTTTCTTAGACCTCTGTCTAAAATTACAGTCCACTATCTTACCAGACAACCGTAAGGAACTTGTTTTTTCACAGACACAAATGGTATGGTGCAAGATGATAGCTAAGTATTTCAGAGAGGGCAACGAGGAAATCAACTTGGAAACCATACGCCGTTATTTTCCCGCAGACAAGGAAAATCCAGGCAAAAAGTATTCTGTTATACCGCCGCAAATGCGGCTTTTTGAAATAACACCATCCAAAAGGCGCACACATTCCGATAAATAGTCCCGGTGCTTTGCCAATCTTACCAACATAGGCAACATTTTATATTTCAGCAAGTTACATAACTATATCAACTTGCCTTATACAACTCCAATTTAACCACGCAAATCTGCGTGGTCATGCCCGCGCACCTTTTTTATATTTTTTTGTGGCATGACAATAATCAACTACGAGGCCCTTAGCCACTGTATCCGGGATGCAGTCAGGGCAGAATTACAACAACATTTAAAGACAGGCGGCAGTCCACCGCCTGATGACGAGCGGCTATTATCCAAACAGGAACTGGCCGAAGAGTTAGGCGTGTCATTGGTCACCCTAACAGACTGGATGAAAAAAGGCTTGCCCTTTTTACGCCTGCACAAACGGGTGTATTTCAAAAAGAGTGAGGTACTGAAGATCATGCAACAACAAACGAACGATAAGGAGGGCAAGAACAATGCAAACAGTTGAATTAATAACCAGGGAAGATTTAAAGCAGTTTAAAAATGAGATGCTGGCCGAGATGAAACAGCTTATCAAACCCGGCACTACAGGATAATCTAAAGAATGGCTGAAAAGTTACGAGGTCAGGCAGCTACTAAAAATATCGCCCGGCACCTTACAGAACCTTCGTGTAAACGGCACGCTTCGGTACACGAAGATTGGCGGACTCCTTTATTACAAACGCGAAGATATTACCAAACTACTGGAAGAAAACAGCAGGTAAAAAGCGGCATATCTGTATAGATGTAGCTCCCATCCTATGGGCGAAGAAGCAGCAAGATATTATTATGAAATGCAAATTATTGTTTCATTTTTTTATCAGTGCGGCTTTAGGAGCCGCTCTGCTGTCAGGGTCAAAAAGGTTTTGGCATGGCGCAAACAACTGTCCTTTTCTTGCAAAAGAAAGGGAGCAAGCGGAAGTTGGGCAGAGCCCTACTTTGCTTGCTTTTTGCGCTGCAAAAAGGGTTTGGCGTATCCTCCGGGGATACTTAAGGGCGTTTTCGCTGGCGAAAGAAAAGAAAAAAGGATACTTGGCAGTATCCCATATAACCAGATAAAGACATAGCTGTATAATGAGCGTGGATGGTTGAAAAATATCACTACAACAAACAGCAGCGGCGTTGCTACCAACGTGTTTAATCTACAGCTTAACTATAACGAGAATAACTCACAGCAATACAACGGTAATATCAGCAGCCAGGTTTGGAACAACGATTATCAGCCGCAACAGGTTTTTACCTACGCATATGATAACGTAAACCGGCTTGTATCCGGAACATCAGGCATTATGTCTGAAGGAAATATTGCGTACGACCAGTTGGGTAACATTACAGCGCTTACCCGCGATGGTAATACCATAAGTTATAATTATTACAACAGCAATAAAAGCAACAGGTTGTACAACGTATCAGGCGGTGGATTGAATACCGCTGTATATCAATACGACTACAATGGAAATACCATTATAGACGGATCAAAGAATAATATACAGATCAGCTACAACCTGCTGGATTTACCTGCGCATGTAAGCGGCTCACAGAATGTTGGCTTTACATATGACGCTACCGGCGACAAGCTGAGCAAATACAATGCCTCAACAGGCTTGTTTACGCAGTACATCAACGGGTTTCGATATGACAACAGTACTGGAACACAGCAAATCAACTTCGTAGCCACCGAGGAGGGACGTGCAGTACGCAGAAATGATGGCACCTTCTATTATGTTTATGATGTGGCCGATCATCTTGGAGATGTCAGAACATCTTTCCAGAAAAATCCATCAACACTTCAGTTAGACGTAGTTCAGGCTGACGATTACTATCCTTTTGGTTTAAGAAAAGCTCTTGTTTTTGGTAATAATAAATATCTTTACAATAAGAAGGAGCTACAAGATGAGCTTAGTCAGTACGATTATGGCTCGCGCTTTTACGATCCTGTGATAGCGAGATGGGGACACATTGATCCGAAAGCAGAGTTATATTTCCAGATTACACCTTATGCCTATGCAGCTAATACCCCGGTTAACGCTATTGACCCTGATGGCCATTTAGTAATTTTCGTGAATGGTCAGCATGCAGGTTCAGGTGGAACTCCTGGGTATTGGGGAGGCTTTAATAGAGCGGTGCAACAACACTTTAATGATTATAATCAAAATTATGCAGACAATTATGTGTCTGGTGGCTCTACTGATGTTTATATGAAAGGTGCTGTAAATGGTGCATTATATATTGATGGAGGATTAGGTGGGTGGAGTAACACGTTCAATCATTGGGGTTCAACACCATCTAATTTGAATGTTGATGATAGATTAGTGGCTGGATATGAGCATTCTGGAATTGATGTAGGTGATTTAATAAATAGTTTGCAAAGAACAAATGGTGTTATAACTGAAAGTATTAAAGTTGTAGCTCACAGTATGGGTGCGGCTTATGCAAGGGGGTTAATTGCTTCAATTGTTGAATATGTTAAAGCGCATCCCGAAGAAACTCGTGGATTAAGTATTACAGAGTATGATTTTGCAGCATTCCAGCAAAATGAATTACCTGCACCTGATCAAGGAGTAACACTATATCAATTTGACAATAAAGGTGATGCGGTTGTGGATGGCACATTTGGAAGAATGAACAATAGCCATCATGCACATGAAAAGGGCCGGGATGAAAAAGGAAGCAATGATAATGTTAACCCCAAAGGCGGGCATTCCATAACGGACTTTATGAAAGCAGTAAGCGGTCTCGCACCAGGAAAATACAAATATGAAAATGGTCAATTTGTTAAAACAGATTAATTTATGATTATGCAAGACACACCCCGAAGAAATATAATAGTAAGACTTTCAAGCAATCCAATGGGCGTTTATTTATTATGGTTCATTGCATTATTACTTTTTTGCATTATAGGGATTCCAATATTAAGATTAAGCATGGGTCATGCTGATGGCGAACAAGTGCCATTAACACTTTTAGGACACACAGCGAATATAGCAGTCATTGGTCTTATATTAATCAGCTTAGTGTCCCCAATTTTATATTGGGGATGGTATAAAAAATATATGTTTATTCCTTTAATCATTCCAATACTTTTAATCGGCCTGTTAGGTTATTGGTTAATAGATATATATATATCTAATGGGCATCATTTCCCATTGTAAACATAAACGTAACTTTTAGAGCATGAAAAATCTAATCTTACTACTGTTGCTAAACTTGGCTTTTACAGCCGAGGCGCAAACTGCGCAGCAAGATAGCGCTCACCGGCAATATCATCTTATGCGTAAAAAAGACCCTAAGCAAAATAATCCCTATGCTTTTGCTGATAGTACAAAGACTAAGAAAGCACCGGTAAAGCCCAAGAAAAAAACAAGCTAAATGAAGAAGCCGCCCGAATGGGCGGCTTTCTTGTTATATCATATTAAGGGCGTGGGCTAAAGTATCTTTCAATCTCTTTTTGGACACCAATGCATCGAGTATTGAAAAGAAAGCTGACTTTTCCTTTTCTTCAAGCTGATCTACTAAAGCCAGCTTTTCAAAGATGGATTTATCGTAAGAGTTTACCTCTTTAAATATATCATCCGCATTAACCAGCTCAACAAGGCCAACACCTAATGCCTTGGCTATCTTTTCAATAGTAGAGAAAGACGGGTCGGTTTTACCATTCTCAATACGTGAGAATTGTGCCTGATCCATTTCAAGCGCCAGTGCCACTTCCTTTTGTGAAAGGTTCTTAGCTGTTCTTGTTTTCTTTATTTGCTCTCCAATGTCCATGTAATGCCCAATAGCACATCTAATTTCGTCATTCATGCTTGATTATTCAAGCCTTTGCGATAATCTCCACTTTGTTTGTTGACTAATAAATCATATTGGCCATATTGTGTAAAAGTAGCATTCTTTAGCAGTCCAAGCGCTTGGTTTCATTGAAAAGGCCTAATCTTATTGTTTATCAAGTGTTTTGTCTAATGTAAAGACAAGCGTTAATAACATTAATCTAAAGGTTACTTGACTTTAACAATAAAATACATCGATGAATTTGATAAATAAATCAAATATTGTAGTTTTAGCAGTTGTTAAATATGCCATAAAGTTTATTCATGAAAAAACCTATAGGTCTTATCACAGACAACCCGGAGTTACTATTGTACTTAGACGGCAAATTACACATTACTGTATTGGGCGGCATTAAGCTGACCGGCTTTGACCGTTTAAAGGTTACGCTTAAACTGGTGAACACAGATGATAAGCTTAACGTCTTTCGCCACAACTTAGATCTTTACAATAGCATCCAGGCCGAGCAGCTGATCGAGAAATCAGCCGATGCGCTAAACATCGGCACCCGTGAGATCAGCACGGCCATAACCGGGCTGACCACCTCTTTAGAACAATACCGTTCCGAACGTTTGGAGGCCATGAAGCCCAAACAACCCGAAAAGAAACAGCTATCAGAAGCCGAGCGCAAAGCGGCCATAGCTTACTTGAAAAACCCTGATCTGCTGGGCAGAACCAAGCAGGCTATCGGCCAAAGCGGTATCGTAGGCGAAGAAACCAATGCCCTGATCGCCTATCTCATTTACACCTCAAGAACCCGTGAAAATCCTTTACACCTGTTATGCCTGGGCGCAAGCGGCACAGGCAAGACCTGGTTACAGGAGAAAGTGGGCGAGCTGATACCCGAAGAAGATAAACTGGAGATCACCACGCTTAGCGTAAACGCTTTTTACTACTTCGGTAAGGATGAACTGAAATATAAGCTGTTATTGCTCGAAGACATGGACGGCGCAGAGGATGTACTGTACCCGATCAGGGAACTGCAAAGCAAGCGTAAGATCAGCAAAACAGTAACGCTGAAAGACAGCAAGGGCAACCCAAAAACCATCACCCTGCAAGTGGAGGGACCTGTTTGTATCAGCGGCTGCACCACGAGGGAGCAGATGTATGAAGACAATGCGAACCGCTGCATCCTGCTTTATATGGATAACAGTCCCGAGCAGGATGTAAAAATCATGGATTACCAGCGTAAAATGAGCGCAGGCCTGATTGACCGGTACGCAGAAAAGAAAGTACGGGAGCAGCTTAAAAACGTGCAGCGCCTGTTAAAACCTGTTAGTGTTAAAAATCCTTACGCCCCTTACCTGCAACTGCCGGAGGCTGTTTTTAAGCCCCGGCGCACCATGCTTTTATTGCTGTTATTCACGGAAACTATTACTTACTACCACCAGTATCAAAGGGAACTGAAAACCGACGAGGACACCGGGGAGCAGTATATTGAAACCACCATCGAGGACATACAGGCCGCTTTTAGCTTACTGGAAACCACCTTACTTAAAAAGAGCGATGAGTTAAACGATGCCTGCCGGGACTTCTTTGAAAAGCTTAAAACCTACCTGAAAGAAAAGGATACCGACACCTTTTACAGCAAGGAAGTACGGGCTGCATTCCGTTTAAGCCCAAGCAGTATAGGCCGATACCTGTATGAACTGGAACGGATGGGCTATATCAAAATCGCCAAAGGAAGCCGTTACAAAGGCTTTGAGTATAAAATACAAAGTTGGAACGACCTCGAAAACTTAGCAAACGATGCGCAAAGCATGGTTAAATCTATCCTTGAAAACATCCAGTTAGTAACCCGTATCCCACCAGTAACCCAAAGCCTTAATGGGTTACATAAAATGCAGAAAATCAGCGGAGAACGACCAGTAACCCACGAGTAACAGAAAATGCAAGGCACCCTTTATAATCCGCTTTATATCCGCCTGCAGGCAGGCTTTAGCCAATGGCTGCGCATCCTCAACTTTGAACCGAGCAGCCCACGGGATATGCCTAAAATCCTCACCGAGTTCCTGATCTATCTGCAAGATCACAACTGCCATCGTCCGCACGACATACAACAGGAGCATTTGAAAAAATACATGGAACACCTGCATGAGCGGCCAAGCAAAACAGCCGCCGGTGCGATCAGCCTCAACTATATCCGCAAGCACTTGCAGGTAATCCGCAAGTTCAGCCGTTACCTTACCGAAAGCGGACAGGAAAGCTTTACGGTGAAACTGCGCATCAAAGGCAAAAGCACCAACGTGAAGTGTATTCTTAACATGGCAGAGATCAGCAGCTTATACGAAGCGGTCAAAGATGATACGTTGGGTTTGCGGGATAAAGCGATACTGGCCTTGTATTACGGTTGCGGCCTGCGTAAAAACGAGGGTGCCAATATCAATGTTAAAGACATCCTGTTAGATAAAGACCTGGTTTACGTTCGTAAGGGCAAAGGCTACAAAGAGCGTTACGTACCGCTTGCAGGTACAGGAAAAGCCGATTTGGAGAACTATATCCTTTATGGCCGTCCGCTTTTGGCAACTGATAAAAAAGAGGATGCTTTGTTATTGAACGTAAACGGCACACGTTTAAGCGGCCACATGGCCTATGAACGGCTACAAAAGTTAAAGGCCATAGCGAAGATAAAAAAGCCCGCAGGCTTGCATACCCTGCGCCATAGCATTGCCAGTCATTTGCTGCATTCAGGTATGGCTTTGGAACAGATCCAGCGCTTTTTAGGGCATAGCAGCATGGAAAGCACACAGATCTACACGCACTTGAAGCATGAACAAATATAAGTTTGCCCCCGCAATACTGGCAGCTTTAGAGCCTTTCAAAGCTTATTTACAACAGGAACATTATGGCAAAGGCTATATCCGTCAGCATAAAAACTATGCAGGCATATTCCTGGAATGGGCAGAGGAAGAAAGCCTTGCAGTCGAACAGGTTACCCATGCGGATATATTGGAGTTTGCAGACCAGCTTAAACAAAACGGCGATAGTATCCGGCTAATCAACCGGGTGATGCTTGCCGTAAGGTATTACTTTAACTGGCTGCAACAGGATGGACAGGCAGGTTATAATCCCGCAGCCGGGATTATTCTGAAAGGCACGATCAGGCATATTCCGCATGACCTGTTAACGTTGCCCGAACTGGAAGTACTTTATGAAAGTTACCCGGTAAAAGACGAACGAACCCATCGCAATAAGGTGATTGTAGGCTTATTGGTTTACCAGGCATTGACGAGGGAAGAACTGGAAACCCTGCGCCCTGAACACCTAAAATTGAGGGAGGGCAAAATACATATACCGCCCACCGGCAAACTGAATAGCCGGGAACTTGGTTTGCAGCCCCATCAAATCTTAGACTTGCAGGAATATCTATTGGTCGTGCGGCCTAAGATACTGGCTGAACGTATGGCCGAGCGTTCTGGCAGAAAGCCGGACAAATATAAAGCGGTGGAAGATGTACACCGGCTTTTTGTCACGATGAATGGGCAGGACACGATCAAAGCCAGCTTGCTGCACCTCAACTATGCTTTACGAAAGATAAATCCTAAATATAAACATGGGATGCAGATCAGGCAGAGCGTAATAACTGAATGGCTGAAAGATAAGAACCTGCGAACGGTGCAATACATGGCGGGCCACCGCTATATCAGCAGCACAGAGCGCTACAAGACCAATAATCTTGAAGACTTGAAAGATGCACTTAACAAGCACCATCCGTTAAACCTTTCCTAATCATCAAGGGTTCAGGTGATCTTCTGTTAAGCAACCAAAAGCGGGAGAAGACAGGGCCGTCAAGGGAACGTGGAATAAATTGCCTTGTGGGTGAATGGCCCAGCGGGTTTATGCCGCGAAAGTCCCTTTACTGCCCTGGCTTCGGAGGCTACCTTTGCTGTAACAGATGATTAACCAACCACGGCCACCCGGCAATAAAACTACCAACAAACGCCGCCTTGCAAATGAAAAACTAACGCTTATCTTTACCCTAACGAACGTTCTTTATGGCACCGAAAAAGTGCAAAACGGAAAACAGCCAAAAACGTAAAAACTTTATGGTAGCCAATACGATTACGGCGCAAGAATATATGATCCTGTAGTTGGCCGGTGGACAACTATTGATCCGCTGGTGGAGGTTGGGCAGGAGTCCACAACTCCATACGGTTACGCTTACAATGACCCTATCGGCAATTCAGACCCCGATGGGAAATGTCCTAACTGCGTTACCGCAGCGATCGGGGCTGGTGTGGGTGGTTTGATAGGTGGCCTGTTTGAAGCTGGCTCTCAGTTGTATCATAGTGGAAAGATCACTAGTTGGAAAGCCGTTGGCGGCAGTGCTTTACAGGGAGCTGTTACCGGTGGAGTAGCCGGGTTTACTGGCGGTGCCAGTTTGCTGGCTACCGCGGGTGCTTCAGCCGGTGCTAATGTTATAGGAGGAGCGGCAAACAGGCTTATCCAAGGTAAAAAAATCACCGCAGGCTCTGTGACTACTGATGCTGTGACCGGAGCCCTCGCAGGTGTTGGTGGGAAATTTCTAGATAAGGGCATAAAGGTGATCGGTTCACGGTTCACATCTTCAGCCGCATCAAAAGCAGAGGCTGCTGTAATAAAACGGGAACTTGGTAACTGGGTAGACGAGAGTACTACTGGATGGTCTAAAGCAGCTAAGGAGTATCAGGAGCAAATTACCGGTCAACCGGCCGGCAAGGCTTACCTCGTCAAGGGAACAAAGTTTGATGGCATAGCAAAAGATGGTACGTTGCTCGAAGCCAAAAGTTCTTATGATAACTTTGTTAAAAAAGGGACCGGCCAGTTTTACGGTTGGTTCAAAGGAGCCAAATCTTTAGTGGACCAGGCCAGACGACAGTTGACCGATGCTGCAGGTAAAAAGATTGTTTGGCACATTGAAACAAAGAAAACCTTTGATGCCATAGAAAATCTTTTTGAAGCAAATGGGATCAGTGGTATAACGCTTGAATACACACCAAGAGTACAATAATAACACATGATAGATACGTTTTATATAGGAGCATATTGGAAGTATCGACAAGAAAGGCTTCAACCTGTTGTTGAGAAAACTGTTGGCGTGTTAAATGGATTAAAGAAAGTGGATAAACAGTTTATGACCTGGTATGAATTAGGCGGTAGCAGGAAAAAAGCCTTGGAAAAAATGTTTAACACTGATCATGATTCTGTTAACGAGGCCTATCAGAAAATGATCAGAAAAAATGATATTGATCAGCAAGGGTATAGTAAAGTCGGCTTCCAATTCAGTTTATGGAGTGGACATAGTGATGATGAAACCAGCAATATATCGATAATAGCTGGTACCCATTCAGACCATATAGCTAACAACTGTATAGTAAGTATTCCGGATGACGGGGAAGCGCGTAGCCGCTTGTTGAGGCTGGATAAGGTGAAATCTGTTATAAATATCCTGATTGATAATTGGGATCCGGAGATAGTTATATTAAAATCATCTACTTTATCTCGCACTTTACAGTCCACCAATCGGTTAGGATGGGTAAGCTATTTCGCGCAACCACAACGATTGGCAGAAAATAGCGGGCTGGTTCACGAAAAGGCCTATCATGGCCAGGGCGACTTATTTTATTTGGATGGGGAATTGCTGGTTGATTACAGCCGTATGGAAGATTTCAGACCGCTTAAGGAACTTAGTAATTGGTAAGTTGGTTTAATAGGAAGATGAAACAACGAGACTAAATCAGATATACTATTTTCTATTTGGACAGAGGTTTGAGGATAGGATATGACTATAAACTTGTAAGAAACACACTTGGGTTATAACTTGCAAGCGAGCCAGCGGTTGCGGCAAACGGCTCTATACTTACGCCGTCAGCCTCGCAAGAAAAAAAACAGCATTCTCCGTTTGCAGATAATGATTTATTAAGGCAAAATTTTACTTTTAGGTTGCGGGAAATATTTGATAATATTACAATCGGGACTTAACCTTATTAACAAATGTCTTATCAAACCGCACTTCCTATCGCTGATGTAATCAATGATGTTCATCGGAAAAAATACTTGCTGCCAGCTATACAGAGAGAATTTGTATGGAGTACCTTCCAAATAGAACGGCTCTTCGACAGTTTAATGCGTGATTATCCCATAAATTCATTCCTGTTCTGGAAAGTTCAGAAGGAACACGTTAAAGAGTATGAGTTTTATGAATTTTTAAGAGATTACCATGAGCGGAATAAACGTCATAACCCAAAAGCTGATGTAAGTGGTGAGGAAGAAATAATTGCCGTTCTTGATGGCCAACAAAGACTTACATCGCTTTATATTGGGCTAAAAGGCAGTTATGCCTACAAGTTGCCCCGTAAGCGCTATGATAACAAACAGGCTTACCCACAGCGGAAGCTTTATTTGAACTTGCTCAGTCCCTCTGAGGAACCGGAATTACAGTACTCTTTCCTGTTTTTAACACAACAGGAAGCCGAATCGAGTGATGATAGCCATTTTTGGTTTCCTGTAGGAGAAATACTAAATTTAAAGGAATTACATCAGGTAAATCAATATTTGATTGACCATGTTTTCTTTGCGGGTTACGATAAAGAAAAAGCAAACTTTGCAAACCTTGCGTTATCCAAGCTCAATCAAATAATTCACCTAAAGCCCACGATCAGCTATTATTTAGAAACCAGTACTGAACTCGATAAAGTACTTAATATATTCATCCGCATTAACAGCGGTGGTACTATATTAAGTTATTCTGACCTCTTGCTTTCTATTGCTACCGCGCAGTGGCAATACAAAGATGCCAGAGAGGAAATTACCAAATTTGTCGACGAAATTAACGAGATTGGCGGAGGCTTCAATTTCAATAAAGATTTTGTTCTTAAGACATGTTTGGTACTTGGCGACTTTTCTAACATTGCCTTCAAAGTCGATAACTTTAACAAATCCAATATGTTAAAGATAGAAAATAATTGGGACGAAATATCAAAAGCCATCAGGTTAGCGGTAAACCTCGTATCCAGTTTTGGCTTTAATCGTGATACTCTTACGTCAAATAATGTAATGGTGCCGATTGCCTACTACTTGAAAACCATTGGATTACCGGAGAATTATGAGGTGTCAACCAACTACATAAAAGACAGAGCAGACTTAAAAAAATGGCTAATTTTTTCCCTTCTAAAAAGAGTGTTTGGCGGCCAATCGGACAATGTGTTAAGAGTCGTTCGGAAGGCGATCCAAGAAAAGCCGGGTGGTTTCCCACTCAATCACATTATCGATCAATTTAAAGGAACTAATAAGACATTGTTGTTTACTGATGAGGATATAGAAAACCTTACCTGGTCGAAATATGGACAAAGCAATACATTCGCAGTGTTGTCACTGCTATATCCATCCTTAGATTTCAGGAATAAGTTTCATATAGATCATATTTATCCTAAGAGCAGGATGACAGAAAGGCATTTAAAGAAAAAGGGAATTTCTAAAGAAAATATTGAGACCTACATATCCTACACAGATTATATAGGAAATCTCCAGTTATTGGATGCAATACCGAATATCGAAAAACAGAATAAGGATTTCGATACTTGGTTGGCTGCTTTATACGACGAAGACGAAATCAGGGATTTTCGCAAAAAGCACTACCTGCCAAATGTCGATTTATCTATAACCAACTTTATTGAAGTTTTCAATAAAAGAGAAAAGCTGATTGTTTCCTATTTAAAGAAATTATTACAAATGGAAACCAGTTCGGATGTTATACAAGAAACAATATTATAACGGCATTAATCAACGATTATAAACTATCAACAATTGAAGCGATACAGGAAAACTTAACTGCTTTGGATTATTGTTTTGATTATAATAAAGAAGAGCAGGAAAATTGGAAGTCAGGGAACAGAGGAATGTTAGGGATGCCTGCCTTGATATTATTATCTGCTATTATTGATACAATGGGAGCCTATTTCAGAGGCACCAATTTAGAAATAGATGTTGACGGACAAAAGAAAAAGATTGAGACAGCAAGTGATCATTTTCTCATCCTAAACGACAAATTGCTATTTGGTTTAAACTTAACCGAACCTGTTATTTCAGACTTTTACAAAAAATATCGCTCTGTAGCTACTCATAATAGCACATTACCACCATTTCAATTTATGGACATTGGTATTAAATCTGATGAGATTTTCAAATTTAATTCGTTAGGCGAAATTGAAAAATTAATGTTGAAACCCTTGTTTGAAGCGGTTAAAAAGGCAAGTGCAACTTTTGTTCACTGGTTACAATTTGGAGGTTGGAGCGCAGCTCACAAGCTGGCAAAAGAGTTGTCTGAAAAATCAGGAATTATTACGCAACCACAACAATCAACCACATTAACAGGTTCTACACAAAATTTCGGGTCAGTCAATCCAACCAGCAACACGTAAAATAGGAAACTTGCCTCAATCACCATAGCCGCAAAGGTAGCCAACGCCGGAATAAAACGTCAAGGGTATAGCAAGCGGGCCGTGATGTTCGCTTTCAGCGGTGGCCCGTTTCTAAGACTTTTCCAAATTTATTTTCTTCATCTTAACTCGACAACAAAATTCTCATTTTGGCCGGAACCCGTCAAGGGTACATAAACAGCACGGCCACACAAGCCCGCCCTTCGCTGCCCTTGACAGAACCCGTCCAAAATAAGAGGAGTTGTTTAAGAGTTTAGATGATAAACCCTAAGCTGCATATTTCATCAGATCCACATAGCCCGAGCCGCGATTGACAACAGCAAACATTCTGGAAATGATCTTATTGCGTATAACATTTAGCGTACTCATCTTATTTTTCCCCTCGCTCACTCTTCTTTTATAATAGCTTTTCATCTCTGGATTATATGCGCAAGCACATATAGCCACCATGTGGATTAATTTTTTTAGCTGCTTGTTGGATAAACTACTGACTCGTGTTTTTCCTTTTATACTCGTGCCAGACTGATGTTCAAAAGGGGCAGTTCCCACATAGCAGGCGAACTTTCGCCAGGTAGCAAAACGGGTAAAGTTGTGCGTATAAGCAATCATATTTGCGGCCAGTACAGGTCCTACACACTTAATACTGGTCAGTAATTGATAGTTTAATTTAACTGCTTCATCACTTTCTATTACCGCCTTTATTTGTTCTTCAATCTTTTTAACTTGAACCGTTAGGTTCATTATCAGGCTTTTATAAACTTGAAATATCTCCTTGTGCTCTTTTCCTTCCAATGCCTTTTTCTGTTCTTTCCATGTGGCTTCATACCCTCCACGATCACATACCAAGCGATTTCGTAATGTAAGCAGCGACTGAAGTTTGAGAATACTTTTGGCTGGTAATAGAGTTTCCTGAATGGTTTCGCGGTGTAGCCAAGCATATTCAGCGATTCTTTGTGCATCGATCTGGTCATTCTTTCCTCTTCTGATCCCTATAGATTGTTTGATCTGAAGCGCAGGAAGCATAGCGAATGGGATTTCAATATCATTTAGATAGGTGGCAAGTTTAATTGAATACATACCGGTATGTTCGAAGCATATGATCATCTCCGCCGGTTCCGATTGTTTACTATACTTTTTTACCCAACTTAAAAATAAAGCAAATCCTTTTTCCTCGTTACTGAATGTTTTAGAAGCACCGATTCCGTGCAGGTGGGCATCAATAGTAAGCTTTGATACATCGATGCCGATAAATACTTTGTATTTCATACTAAATAAATTAATGTGATGTACTCAGACTAAAACCTTTATAAGACCTGGTGTCTAAAATTCTAACTTGTCATTGACATCGACTTGTGACTCGGAACAGGGACTAATACGGGCCATAGGTCTTTAGCCTGGGCCTTGACTTGGTTCACCCTATTCTTTGTCAGCAAGATAGTTTAATAGTAATCACAAAGAACATCTAAAGGACTTGGAATAGGGACTAATACGAAGCATAGGTCTTGAACCTGGGCCTTGACTTGGTTCACCCTGTTCTTTGTCAACAAGATACTTTCAATTATAATCACAAAGCAAATCTAAAGGTCCTTGACATTTTATCCGGCTACGCGCTTTTAGTTGCTTACATGGTAATTAAGGAGTTGTCGTTCTTTTCGCTTAAAAAGTGCACAGGATGGCGGGTTAATAGTGCTTTTTTAAATGAAAAACATTTATTATATTTGTATAACAAGTTCATTGACTATCACTTATACCAACAGACACGCAAAAAAGGCCACTAAAGTAATGCACATTATATGTGCCCTATTCGGTGCCCGTTCCTGTTTGACTTCGGTATAACTGACTGAATATCATAGATATAAATGGTCGGATAATCATCCTGCCATCCCGACTAAAGCGATACCAATCGAAGTCAAGAACCCGCAAATCACACTGATTTGCGGGTTTTTTGTTTTATTTCCTACCAAAAACCACCAATCAATATCAAAGAAGATGTGAGCAATTGCGTGAGTAAATTAAGTGTTTTACATTTACTCACAGAAATTGGATTAACTAATTGTAAATCAATTTATTAATCCATTTATTTTGATTGCTTTTGATGGGTTTTAACACCTGTTTTTGTGAGTAAAATTCATCACCTGCGTCAATGATTATCAAGTAAAATTAAAATGAATTGATATGAGGAGCAGTAACACATTTGGTATTCAGTTTGTAATCAGGCTGTCCAAACAAAAAAAGAATGACCCCGCAACCGTATTTGCCCGTATCTCGGTAAATGGCAGACGATGTGAAATTTCGCTAAAAAAGAAAGTTGACCCAAAAAGTTGGGACGAGGTTAAGGGTAAAGCCAGGGGTACGAAAGACGAAATCCGTAAGCTTAATGAACACATCGAGCGAGTGCGCACCTTGATAGCCGATGGTTATCATGAGCTGGTACAACAGAAAAAAGTTATAACGGTTGATGCAGTTAAATCCCTATTCCTCGGTGACGATGAAAATGAAATGACTTTAATAAAGTTAGGCGAGTATCATAACACCGAGATGAAAGACAAATTGGCTGATGGTACGATGAAGAACTACTATACTACTCAAAAGTATATTGTAAAGTTTCTAAAAGAAAAACATCGCCGAGCCGACATTAGCCTTGCCGAACTGAACTACAAGTTTATTGCCGACTTTGAAACTTTCTTAAGCAAACATCAACCAAAGGATCATCAAAAGCCATTACGTAATAATGGTATTATGAAACATCTTGAACGCCTTTGTAAGATGGTTAACATGGCCGTTACGATGGACTGGATTGCTAAAGACCCTTTCGCAAAGTTCAAACAGCATTTTGATAAAGTGGAACGTTTTTATTTGACTAAAGAGGAATTGGCATCTATCGAAAAAAAGAAATTTACTATCGAACGTTTACAGATAGTTAAAGACCTATTTCTTTTTAGCTGTTACACAGGTTTAGCCTATATAGATACTATGAACCTATCAACAGGAAATTTGGTAAAGGGCATCGATGGCAACGATTGGTTGATTACCAGTAGGCAGAAAACAGACACCGATGTACGTATCCCTCTATTACCGCAAGCAGAGGAATTGATTGAAAAATACAAGAATCACCCTAAAGCCATTAATCAGGGTACATTATTTCCAACTATTTCAAATCAAAAAACAAATGCCTATCTAAAGGAGATAGCCGATCTGTGTAATATCAATAAAGCCATAACCTTTCATATTGCCAGGCACACATTCGCAACGACGGTAACCTTAAGCAATGGTGTTCCTATTGAATCCGTTAGCAAGATGCTGGGTCACACTACAATACGTTCTACTCAAGTTTATGCGAAAGTTGTTGAGCAAAAGCTTAGTGAAGATATGTTGAACCTGAAAAAGAGAATGGCTAATCAATAATAATTAAAATCGAAAGTTGCCTAAAATGGCAACTTTTCTTATATTTGTACATGTTATGAGCGGAAGTAATAAATTTAGAACCATAACGATTTATAAAAAGTATTTCCACGAGTTTTTTGATAAACAGCGTCAAAAGGTTAAGAATAAAATTATTTGGACATTTAAGCTAATAGAGGAAATACAATACGTGCCTGAAACCTACCTAAAGCATTTGGAAGGTACTTCGGGACTATTTGAGATCAGAGTGCAATCGGGTAACGATATTTTTAGAATATTTTGCTTTTTTGACGAAGGGAAATTAGTCGTACTTGCTAATGGTTTTCAGAAGAAGACACAAAAAACCCCTGCTAAGGAAATAGAAAAAGCATTAAAAATTAAGCAATTGTATCATGAAGAAAAATGATAATTTAACTACGCTGGACGATTTTATTAAAAAAGAATATGGCGATAGAGGAACGACAAAACGGGAATTATTCGAGCAAGGCTATTCGGAGTTCAAATTAGGTGCTTTGATCCACGAAGCAAGAAAGGCGAAAGGACTAACGCAAACCCAGCTTGCTGATAAGTGCGGTACAACAAAAGCCTATATATCTAAAGTTGAAAATGATGTTCAAGATGTTCGCGTAGCAACACTACGCAAAATAATTGAAGTGGGGTTAGGCGGTCATCTTGAACTTTCAATTAAATTATAAAAACAATGAGGAGGTGGTATTATAAGTACCGCCTTTTTCATGTTGGCCCATACCTTATTAAAATTATTTTTTCGGGTTCGTCAGTCGTAGTTGTAAGCTGTTTACGATATGAGATGCCATTTGACGAACAAATATATTTTCCTGCCAAACTTGTTCCTTGACATCCCACCAGTTTTTGATTTTTAAATGTTCGTTAACGCTAAATTCAGCCAATGCGCCGATGTAATCATTATAGCGGTGATAAGGTTTAATCTTGTTTTTATAAGCTCTAAAACCGGCGCGATAATCTTCCGGTAATAGTTCAGTGGCTGTTAGGATTAATACTGGATTAGCCGGGCGACTGTCGTTTCCTTTTTGGAAATGCTGTACCAACGTTGTCAATAGCTTTATTTCATTTTCATCCAAACGCTCATTCAAAGTTGCCATTGCCAATATAGCTCCAGGAAATTCATCGCCAAGCGCTATCATTCTTTCGATATCAACGACGGTGAAACGCTTATAGGTCTTACATTCGCAAAACAGTAAGTCCGGTCGTTTATACTCGTCACGGCCGCTTTGCAATAACAAGCACAGATCAATTTCTTTTGGTGTCTGGCTTTGTTTTTTACTGATTAGCTCAAAACCAAATAACGCAGATATTTTTTCATCGTGACCTGTTATTTCAGTTTGAAACAGGCTTAATGTCGCAAATACAGCCATTACACCATCTGCCTTATTTGCCCTTGAAAAGGGACCAATACCTCTATAATACCAATTAATACTGGTAGGCGCGGCCATGGGTAAGCCAAATTGGTTACGGCAGATTGGGCAGGTTATTTGAACAGCTATGTTCTCCGGCAAAAAAAAGCCGTGTTGCTCACATACGCTGCACTGAATTTGCGCTCCCATTTCAACGATTTTATGTTCCAATAGCCTGCCAATAAATGCCTGTGCGTCGGCGACCTTTTTGATCGATAATGTCTTTTGTATCTCTGCAATTAATTGACTGTAAGAAATTGCTTTGCCACCTTCAAAAAGTTCGATGATTTTTAGGGGGCCTGCTCGCAGCAAAAATTTACCTAACATCAGTCCGCCAATATTTTTTAAAACCTCTTTCGCTAATTTGCTATTAGGAGTTTCTTTAAGCTTTTGACCTAAATTGGAAAAATATAATTTGAAAAAATCAAGCGCTTTGGGTAACGACAACATAATCTTGCTGTCACTCCGGTTTATGGTGCGGTGTATTCCGCCTGATGATAACCGCCATTCCCGAAAATCTATCGGTGCAGCTAACTGTCGCAATTGCATGTCTGTAATTCCAAACAACAGGTTGGCATATTCAGCGTGGCTATCATGTACCGAAATATCTAAAATTACTTTATAGGCAGACTCTCTAACGAGATTCCAGTCGTAAAAAAACGGGAGATCCTGTGCCTTAAATTCAACTCGGCTTTCCTCTACATCATACTGATCGTAAAAAGTATCATAAAAAGGCACTTCACTTTTGATGTGGTCAGCGTCTTGATATTCGTAATTTGCCCAAAAACGTGGGAACCAACTTTGCCATGAGAAACTTGCTGCCTGTATTTTTCCTGTAACCTCCGGCTTAACTTTTTCCCACGCGGTATCGATCTGGTCCTTCATAAAACCATGACCGATTAATAACCTGATAGAACCTATTGACCCACCATCGCGTTGTACTGCCCATTCTGTAAAACGCAGTACATAATCTTTAAAGTAAGGTTTATCCAACAGATCAGTTGCCAGTGGTACAATTTTCCAGCCTGCAGCCCGAAGGTTCCAGAAATTCATTACATCCTGTAAGCGATCAGAACGCATAAAGTAAATGCCCGAACCCATTTTATAAGGCTTGTTTGACCACGTTCTTAATTTATGATAAATCAAGTCAAGAATATCTATTTTATCGGATACAGCATACTCCAACATTTCATCCCAGCCTATTACAGGTTGTTCTAAAATATCATTTCCTTTAAATAACCTCTCAATCCCCTTTCTTAGCTTTTCACAAGTAATACCCATTAACGCATTCAGCAGGATATTTTCGGGTGCAATTTTTGACAAACTAAATACCAACTCGTCATTTCGGAGATATTTAAACTCATTTTCGTGATAGTACTTTGCAATTTCTAAAGTACTGATTGCACGATCATTTGTTCCTTTATCAATTTCATCTGTGTAATCCTTGATAGATTTTAAAACTCGCTCGCCTGCAATTTTTTTTACAGCATCTTCAGAAAGATCTTCATCGTATAGAATGACATCAGGATCATAATTCTCTACCGTAAAACGGTAATAATCAACTGTAGTAATATCAATATTAAATTCCCGACGGTAAGCTATCGGTAGTTTTTCATAAAAAGCAAATATTGGTGCAAACGCACCACCCCACACATGGCAAGCAACTTCCATAGCTCGCTGGAATCGCAAGTTGCTATCCGGTTGAATGAAAAAAAAGAATCGTATTGGAGCAAGTTTTTGGTTTATACCGGCATACATGGAGGTTGATTATTAATAGGGTTAAAGCTAATAAATATTTGCTTGCGATTAAGGTTGGCCAATAGAGCCTGACCGTTGTTAAAGAATGCCTTTATAGTTCAGAAACCAAAACGATAATTTACGGTTGTAGCATGTATTTAGGATTAATACTGAAGCCATGCCCAACAAATACTTCAAGCCGCACGAATCATTCGACCTTAACTCACACAAATACGATGTTGGCGTACTCACCGGATTAAAGGATGGTTACGAAGACAATCTTTTTATTAAAAAGGTACTTGAACTGCCGGAGCTTGAATATGAGCCGTATTACCTATACCACCTCGATTACTTTTTAAGCAAGGAGCCACAGGGTGAGCAGGAGTTTTTTTCTTTTGTTTGGCAGATCGTTTTAAGGCGTATTAACTACCTTGAAATAAAAGACCCTTTCAATTCAAGTCATGCTTTGGATGTAGAGATATTGGAAAAGCTCTTAAACTTTCAAAAATACCTCCGCTCAATTGACCAATGGGATACCCAAAGAACTTTACCTGAAATTATCGCCGACCAGCAGGAGATGATTAGGAAACAACAAGAAGAAATTGCTGGATTAAAAGATGAATTAAAGGCAGCAAAGAAATTAGAAACCCAAGAGTTTATTAATATCGCGGACGGTTACCTGTTGACCTTTTTAGATATATGCCTGCAAATTCAGGATGAAACCCTTTTGCCCGATGGCAAAAAAGAATTGGTTTTATCACAAACACAAATTGTGTGGTGCAAGATGATCGCCAAGTATTTCAGGGAGGGGGGTAACGAAATAAGCCTCGAAACCATACGTCGATATTTTCCCGCAGATCGCAAAAACCCCGGTAGCAAGTATGCCAAAATTCCATCCCAATTACAGTTATTTCAATTGAAGGCTAAGAAGAAGCAAAGTTAAAACTTGCATAACTTAACTATACTTACCTCTATTTCCTATAAGTCCTAACAGTCTGTATTTCAATACACTACTTGCTTGTTTTAGGTTGCTAAAAACACCATCAATTTAACCACGCAAATCTGCGTGGTCACGCGCGTACTTTTTTTCTCTTTTCATTTGCGGCATGGAGATAATAAACCAAGAAGCCCTAAGCCGGTGTGTCAGGGATGCAGTAAGGGCAGAATTACAAGAGCATTTTAATGCAGGTGGAAATCCGCCGCAGGATGAACGGCTATTATCCAAACAAGAACTTTCCGAAGAATTAGGCGTGTCGTTAGTCACGCTTACAGATTGGATGAAAAAGGGGCTACCCTATTTGCGCCTGCATAAGCGGGTGTATTTTAAAAAGAGCGAGGTGCTCAAAATCATGGTACAAAAAACTAAAGAGCAAGGAGGAAAAGATGAACGTTGAATTAATCACATGGGAAGATTTGAAGCGGTTTAAAAATGAAATGTTGTCCGAGATTAAAAGTTTGTTAAAGCCTGGTCAGGGTCAAAGTAAGCAATGGCTGAAAAGCTACGAAGTCAGAAAGCTGTTAAACATTTCGCCCGGCACCCTACAGAATTTAAGGGTTAACGGAACGCTACGATACACCAAGATCGGTGGCATGCTTTACTACAAAATGGAGGACATTGAAAAGTTATTGGAGGGTGATAGCAAGTAAGGTTCTGCAAGCAGAACCCAAAGCGAAGCTTTGGAGAAAAAGCAGCGCAGCGTACCGCTTGCGGTATAGCTGCATAGCTGTCTACACCGACCGAAGGTCGTTAACCAAAGTCATTTGCCGATAAGAAGCAAGTTTGTGTTTTTGTTCCACAAAAACTCCCCCAAGCCTTCGGCAAGGGGGCAAACTTGCTTTTTGCGCCCGTTGGTTGCAAAAAGAAAAAAGACAGAAAAGGATTGAGTATGAAAGATCGGTGAGTATGAAAACAGGATTAAAAGAGACGGCCGGAACGGTATCAGAGAAACCGAAACATAAAGGCGGTAGGCCGAAATTGACCATTAAACGGGAGGCTTTTGTTAGGGTCAGATTAACCGCAACGGAGCATTTTGTGATAGCCGGTAGAGCCAAGGATGCAGGTATGAGAATTAGTGATTGGTTTAGGTCGGCAGCTAAAGCCGCAAGAGTTGTAGCTCGGCTAAATCCAGAAGACATGCAGATCATGAGGATGCTTACCGGAATGGCTAACAACCTGAATCAGCTTACAAAGTTGGCGCATAAAGATGGCTTATTATCAGTAGCCCGTAAGTGTGATGGGCTGATGACCGAGATAGATCAGGCACTAAAATATTTCAATAGCGATGATAGGTAAAGTTCCCAAACCCGGTAAAAGCTTTGGCGGCTGTATAGAATATAACGTGCTTAAAAAAGATGCCGCTGTGTTGTATGCGGATGGTGTTCGTATCGACAAGGTTGCACACACCATAGATGATTTCAACATGCAGCGCAAAATGAACCCCAGCTTGGGTCAGGCAGTCGGCCACATTGCATTGAGTTGGAGTCCGAACGATAAGGGTAAGTTAGACGATGAAAAAATGGTGGAGATCGCCAAAGAGTATTTGCAGAAAATGAAAATTCAGGATACACAGGTATTGATGGTTAGGCATAAGGATAAAGAGCATCCCCATCTACACATCGTTTATAACCGGGTAAACAACCAAGGCAAAACCATTACCGACAAGTTCCAGCATTATAACAATCTAAAGTTTAGCAAGCAACTTACCTTAAAATACGGCATGTACATGGCCAAGGGTAAAGAACAAGTGAACCGCCCACAATTAAAGGGCATTGATAAATTAAAGTACGAATTGCACGACACGATAAAAGCAGCGATTAAAAAAGTAAACAATATTACAGAACTAAAAAAGGAACTGGCTAAGCAAGGTATTGATACGTACTTCAAATTTAGGAGTGGTACATCGGAGATACAAGGTATCAGTTTTGGTAAGGGCAAGTATAAATTCAAAGGTTCGGAAATCGACCGCAGTTTAAGTTACAGCAAAATAACCCAGGCCATACAGCAAAATGTACAACAACGGGAATCCGAACAGGTACAGCATAAACAGTTTGTCAGCGACCTGAAAGCAGCCGTCCAATCACAAACCTCTGCATTCCCTCAACGGCAAAGTACAGGTGGTAAATCATTGCTCGAAGTGCTGCTTACCCCTGAATATATTGAGCCGATGCCTTATATCTACGACACGGACGAGCGAAAGAAGAAGCGCAAAAAAGCCAAGTCAGACCTATAAAATAAGCAGGTAACATTAATCATTAAGACAATGGAAAATCACGAAGAAAACAACATACAGCAGGAAATCATAGATAGCCTGGCAAAAAAAATGACCGAGCTTGAAAAAAGGCAATTAAAAGTAGAAGAACTTGATTTGGCTGGTCTACCCTCAAAAATAGAAGATTTAGAAACAAAGGTCAAAGAAACAGCGGAAATGAAAACGTTGGGGAATAGTAAACAACTGGAACGGTTCGACGGCCAGTTAAACGGCTTCGATAGAAAACTGGATGCCATTCCAAAAGCGATACCTATCAAGCACGAGTTCGATCCTAAATCCAGATTCATTATTAAAACTGTTTTAGGGCTTATACTTGGCTTTTGTATTCTCCTAATCATTGCAATAAACCTGTATCTGGAAAACAACCGAAGAAGTGATGCGAACAATAAGTTTCTGTTACTACGCGGGTTCTATCCCGACGTGGCCCGGCAGATTGATAGCGCCTATAGCAATAATCCTGATAGCCTCATCAGAAAAGCACAGGCTAACATAGATGAAAGGGAAATAATGTACCAGGCTGCCATTGAGGCAAAGCAAGCTGCCGAAGAGAGTAAAGCTGCCAACGAGAAGCTAAGAAAACTAAAAGGTAAAACAAACAGCACAAGTAAACATAAAAGATAGTTGCCGATTGCGCGTAAACTCCTAAAAAATGAGCTGTCAATTTGAACTTAAATATGAAAAGGTTAGTTTAGATGACTTTATGGATTCTTCCTTTGCTGAAGCCTCAAACCAACTCAAATGATTAATGAGCGTTTTGAATGTGAAATATTAAGAGCCAGCAGAACCAGGCTATTGCAATTGATTGAAAAAAGTGATTACGAAGTATTATTTAAAATTCCGGAAGGTTTTAACAATAATATTATTTGGCAAATTGGTCATTGTATCACTTCTCAACAGAGGCATATGTATATGCGTAGCGGATTACCAATGCACA
Organism: Mucilaginibacter gracilis; assembly: GCF_003633615.1. Classification (NCBI taxonomy): domain Bacteria; kingdom Pseudomonadati; phylum Bacteroidota; class Sphingobacteriia; order Sphingobacteriales; family Sphingobacteriaceae; genus Mucilaginibacter; species Mucilaginibacter gracilis. Next base: position 3,371,865 of record NZ_RBKU01000001.1, read on the forward strand.
TATCTAAAGAATTTGAGGATTCTTTCAAAATTGGTTCATCTCCAAGGTCTTGGAAAATCACTCCTGATGTTAATGAGGTCAAACATTTATTGATTGATACAGTTAACCACCTTGAATCCGATCTGGAATCCAGATTATTTGTCAACTATGAGCCCTTTGAGTTACCCATGGGATTTAAAGTGAAAAATCATGTAGAGGCGCTACAAGCCGCCAACTATCACGAAGCGGAACATAGTGGAAAAATTTTCGTGTATTTGAAGTTATTAGTTAAAGAATGAACACATCAATAAAGATTCACATCCAAAAATTTAAATAATGCTTCTACTTTTTAAGTAGTTCGTTTTTTTCTTTCTCACTTGCCAAAAGGCGTTCGTATAGACTTTTGTTTTCTTCAACAAGCTCCATTAGTTTATCCAATGGATTAAACGTGCAATGGTGACGAAAATCACCTGTACTGTTATCGTGAAAATTATTGAAGTAGTTGAAAACTGCTTCTTCAGTGAAGTTTTTTATCGCATCGGCAGTAACTCCCAACGCTTGGGCTATTTTTTCTAAAGCCAAATCTTCCACATCAGGGCTTTGCTCAATTTTAGATATAGCTTGCTGACTAACCCCCATCAAGCTGGCCAAGGTTTCCTGTTTAATGCCCTTCAGCTCGCGTACCTTGCTGATTTTTCTACCAATATGTAAAGTAGGTTCTACCATAGCTCAAATGTAATGTGATTATTGTAAAGGTACAAAACAACCCCGGTATTGTAAAACACAACCTGGTATGGTTCGGTACACTACAAGCATACAGCAATTTTGATAAACAATCAAAATTAAGGCCATGAACAGACAGAACTTAACTCTCACTACGCCCCAATATAACAAGCTTATTGAGGTCATTAATTCCCTCGTTACCAAGTACAATGTGGAATACATCTATTGCTTTGGCTGCTTAAACGACGTTAGATCGGCGGCCAGTTGTTTTATAGAAGATGTTACAATAGCAGATAACCACTATTTTTTATTGATGCTCACTACAGATATAACACGTATTGAACATTCGGTACAGGATCACGTAACTGGTGCATTTCCACAAATGAACATTACTATACTTGTTCATGGTATAGAAACGGTTACTAATGAAATACAGCAGGGCAATCGTTTTTTTAACACGGTTTGCCGGGATGGTTTGCAATTGTATTCTTTTAACGGTTTACGTTTGAACACAGATTTCCGCAATTTAAATCCATCTACTACACTAAGCAGTGCACAAAAACACTACGATCATAGGGAGGGCATGGCGTTGGGCTTTCTGCAATCGGCCAGCACCTGTTTAGAACACGGGTATTACAACAATTGTGTATTTCAATTGCACCAAGCCATCGAACAGGCTTGTATCATGGTTATTCGTATTTATATGGGTTACCGTTCAGATATGCACAATCTTGCCCGGTTGATCAATCTATGCAGATGCTTTTCGGATGAACCGTTTGAACTATTTCCGAGAAAAACCGCAGAAGAAAAACGGCAATTTCAAATACTGATACGGAGTTATTCGGAAACCCGCTATAAAGATCAATATAAAATTGATAGTGCCGATGCTGATAAATTATTTACGCAGGTTGTAGAATTTCTTAATCTTATCAAAATGCTCTGTAATAAAAGGTTAGAGCAATATCGTAACGAAATACCAACAGTTATTAGTTTAATAGAAAATCATACTACTGAACCGGTAGCGTAAACTCCCAAAAGCATCATGAAAAAAAATATGAAGCCAGGCATAATTTTGCCAAAGAATACTTTTTTCTACACCATTTCATTGGAAAGCGGGCAGGGTTTAACACGGGAAATGCTTGAATTGCACTATCCGGTACCAAAGGGGCGCAAAGTTTACATGGGTAATCATGTAGAGTATAAAGGTTTCAAAAATGCGCTAATATCAGTAGAAGCCAAGTTATCCGATGGTTCTGAAAATATGTTATACCTGCATGTCGGGTTAACGGAATTAGATATAGCTTGTACGTGTGGTATGCCTGGTGAAAAACTTTGTTTTCATGGATTTATGACTTTGCATAATCTCGCGTGGTTTCGGCGCTTAGAACTGGAAGATTATTATTGGCCGGGGATAGTTGACGATGATAAAATTAAAGACAAATTCCTTACGACGGAAGTAACCAAGAATTGGATTAAAGTTAAACCAAAAGAGAAGTTCGGCAACATTTTTAAATCCAATATTGGTTTTGCGGAGCGGGAAAGGTTTTCGCTAATAGAACCCGCTAAAACGTTGGCATATCCCATCGGAGGACAGGAGGCCATCGCCTATTGTATGGCCTACAATTTAGGCGAGCATCATGTACACCTGCCTATTTTAATGGCATGTTTAGGTGTTACGAGTAAGCTTGGCAACGATATTGTAAGCTTTAAACAATTCAACCATCAAAAAAAGTTGATCCCAAACGTATCCTACACTGCTAATCAGCAAATGCTTAATGCGATAAGCCTGCAACAGCATGATATTGCAAAACGGCAATACGGTATGCCTGGTGAGGGAAAAAAACAAGAGGAACAAAGTCTAAAACAAGAAATGCTCACCTTGTGGGAGCAGGCAATCCCCTTGCTTTTAAACGAACGGTATAACTACAGCTATTATACTTACTGGCTAAGGTATTTGAGGAGCAAGCCACGGAAATCGGATATGCGAGATTGTAAGTACAGTTTGGAAAGACCTGTATTAAGTTTACAATTGAAACTATACCAGGATCATTTCGCTTTAGAAGCCATAGTGACAGTAAATGGTAACCCGCTACAATTTAAGAACAAACTACCGCTTTTTGTAGTCGATAAGGCTACCGATTTGATTTACCTGATGGCTTCGGTTCAGGATGATGATTTATTGCGCTGGATGTTATTATACAATAATCGGATGACTATTCTCAAACAACATTTTAGGGAATTTCAGGATACATTTTTCGCCGAATTGAGCACTTTTTATCCGGTACATTTCATCGACCCTAATAGCAAAAAAACTGTGCCGTATGATTTTGAAGTTATATCAAATCACCTTTCTTAATGATTTGTTATGAAAAATGAAGAAAACGAAAATTTAACGCCGGAGGCGGTAAGAGATTTACAACTTTCGATACGATATGTATTTATCAACTATCCTGTTGAACGACTGAAAACAATCCATTGGGAGTTATATCGGGGATGGGTTTACAATTCAGCAGTAACTGTAAGCGCGGAAGAAATTACCGATATGCTCATGTACTATGAAATGTTTGACGACTTCATAGACGACCTTTTTAAATATTGCCAGCATCTGAATAAGACCGCTTTAAAAGACAGCCCGGTAGATATGTGACGATTATTCAATCATTCATTACTTACATGGCGTATAGGCGTGTGCGGCAAGCACCTACGTGCCTACGGTGCCAGCCTCTCCGCCTTATACAGGAGTGAAGTTCGTTCCTCACAACACACCTGTTTTTTCTCCTATTGAAAAGAAAAAACCAATTTCACCGCGTAGGCAAAGTTACCGACCGCCGGATTAAAAGTAAAGGCTATACAAGCGAAGCATTGGTGTTTTGTTTTTTAGCGGTGCTTCGGCCTTGACATTTAATCCGGCTCGCGCTTTTGGTGCCTAAGCGTTGAAATGGGATGGTGTGTAAAAAGCTAAAAAACACAGAACTTACCTTTGTTTAATATAGCAAGTCGATTACTATATCGAAGATAAAATGAAAATCTTAAGAAGCAAGAGAGGTAAATATCTAAAAATCAACACCGCTTTTTTTTAAAATCATATTATCTTTCCAGAACATCCTTTTTTTTATATATTGATTACTGCAAACAGTACAACAACAACTAACTACAATAACAATATCATTTAATAATAATACCTTTAATTCATCAATCTTAAATCACAGTTAATACAATGGACGATTATATTTCATTTGAGCAAATCCCTTTTGGGACGGAAGATTTCGCACTTAACCCGGAAAGGCGTTGCCCCTGCATGCTACTTTTAGATACATCTGGCTCTATGAGTGGACATTCAATAGAACAATTGAACGTGGGATTAACGGCTTTTAAAGATGACTTAATGAAAGATTCATTGGCATCTAAGCGTGTTGAAGTTAGCATAATTACTTTTGGACCAGTGAATATTGAATGTCAATTTCAAACAGCGGACAATTTTATTCCTCAAAAATTGTCCGCAAATGGCGATACTCCAATCGGTGCGGCAATAACATTGGGGATTGATATGGTTTTACAGAGAATTAAGGTGTACAAAGAAAACGGAGTTGGATATTACAAACCTTGGGTTATTCTTGTAACAGATGGAGCGCCCACAGATAATTGGTCAGAAGCGGCTCAAATAATAAAAGAGAACGAAGAAAAAAATCAACTTGCTTTTTTTTCAATTGCTGTTGATAATGCCGATATGGATATGCTAAGTAAATTATCCTCAGTCAGGCCACCATTAAGGTTGAGAGAGCATTCGTTTAAAGAGTTTTTTTTGTGGGTATCAGGATCAATAAAAGATGTTTCAAGAAAAAATCCAGGTGAGCATAATAAATTACTTCCACCATCCGGTTGGGCAGAAATATGAATTGGAAAGTTATTGGACAGAGTGTTATTGGTTCTTCACATACCGAATTGAGCAAAGGATGTGAAGATGCCATAAAATATTGTGTAATAAACTCAGGCGAAGAAAACGAAACGTTGATTGGTTTCATAAGCGATGGCGCAGGGAGTGCAAAATACGCAGCCAAAGCATCCACACTCGCGGTGGAACAAGGCATTGCTATAGTTCAGCAATGGCTAATAGATGGCGTCGAAATTCAAGAATGTGATTTAATTAAACTTGCAGAAATTGTTTATGATGATTTAGTGGCTCTTGCCGGGCAATATAGCGCAGCCTTAAACGAGTTTTCCTGTACTCTATTAGGTTTTATTATTCTCCCAGGCAAAGCATGTTTTCTTCAAATTGGTGATGGTGCAATAGTAAAACATGGGAACGACGAAAATTTTAATTTCCTTTGGTGGCCACATAACGGTGAATATCACAATACAACAACATTTTTAATTGATGATATAAACTTATTACTGATGCGTTAAGTTTTACTAAACAAGTTTGATTGTTCTTTGACATTTTGAATGATTTGATCTTCTGTTAATAACTCCTTCAAAGGAGTTTTATCGAAAGCTGAGATCCCAAGAATCTGCATTATTTCGTAAATGGAAAGGGTGCTTTTCAACTTATGCTTTACGCAAGCAACGATCAAGTAAGTGCAGATTGCGACCCAAATGTGAGTATTTACCGCATTTTCCGATTGCCCCCAGAGAGATTTAATGGTCAAATTCTGTTTGATCCATTTAAAAAAAGTCTCTATTTGCCATCTGTTGCGGTACAGCCTTGCAACTTCCAGGGCAGAAACCTCGAAGTTATTAGTCAAGAATATCAGTTCAGCACCTTTTTCATCGTCATAGTATTCCACCAGCCTTAGTTGCTCGGGATAAAGTTTCTTAGACCTGTATCCATTCAACAGGATGGTCTTGTCCCCTCTGAGACCGGATCGTGGGTCAATGTTGAAGTTGCTCTCAATGACAGTGTAATCCATGGTGTCTTTTGCCCGTGTAACAAATGACGCGCCGCTGTTGTGTATATTATATAATGCAATAAAATCGACATAGGCTTTATCCATAACATATATGGCCCCTGAAACCGGAACTATTGTGTCAAGGGCATTGCTGTCGTGGTATTTACCGTCGGTGATCAGGATAAAAGCGGGTATATTCCCCCTTAAGTCTAAAAGCGTATGTATTTTAATAGCACCGCGCGAATATTTTCCGGGAGCCCAACTAAACAGCTTCAGGCTCAGGGAAACCGTTGTAGAGTCTAAAGCAAACACTTCATTGGCAATATCCACATTAGCAACCGGTTCATTGACATAGAGCGGCCTAACCTTTCCGATCAGGTAATTACCGAAATCCGCGAATATCTGGCAATCCCTGTTTTCGTTTGCACGGGATAAAGTAGACTGGTTTACGTATTTCCGGATACCGAGATGGTACAATTTGTTTTTATGGGCTTTTAAGCAAACACAAATATCCCGAAGAGAGTTACGGGAGGTTAACTGCCCAAAGAACAGCTGAATAAACTGGTTCCAACAGTCGAAGTCCCTTGTCCTGAAATCGCCGTTATACTTTGAAACATATTTCTCAAACTCATACCGGTCAACAAAGTGCAAAAGTTGCGCAAAAACGTATTTCCCTGAATTCATCGCCTTATCATAAAAGGCCAAAACTAAAGGTCAAATCAAATCAAAAAATCAAAGAACGGCTATAATATATTTATATTCAGATATTTACAACAAATTTTGAAAACTTAACGCATCACCAATAATATAAACTTAAAAAATCTTAATGTTAAAGTGCTTGAAGAAACAATAACTGAAATTTCTGTTTTCACCGATGGCCTACAAATGCTTGCTTTAGATTACGAATCTACTACTGTGCATCAGCCTTTTTTTAACGACTTAATGAAATGGTTAAGGGTTGCTGAAAATAGCGAGCAAGTGGATATTTTAAACAATAAACTTAATAGTTTTTTAAATGGGGATGTAATTAATAGTAAGACCGATGATGATAAGACATTGCTATTAGCTACTAAACTTAGACATGGGAAGCCAAGTTTTTAATGGGTTACAGGGAAAGAAATATTCCCTTGGAAATGAAATAGGGAGCGGTGGAGAGGGAATCGTGTCAGAAATTTTAGAAGACGCAACCCTTGTAATTAAATTATATCGAGATGATTTAGAGCAAAACAAAGTAGACAAACTGATATATATGTCTTCTATTGGAAACTCAGAATTACAGAAATTCGCTGCATGGCCTATTGATATAGTTAAAGATAACTCATCAAAGACCTGTGGCTTTGTCATGAGAAAGCTTGAGGGGTATGTTCCAATACATAAATTATTTAGCCCAATGGATAGGAAAATGCTATTTCCAGACAAAGGGTATAATTTCTTAATTCACGTGGCGAGGAATTTGGCCATTGCATTTCATAAGATCCATCAATTTGATGTGGTGGTTGGAGATGTGAATGAGGTAAATATATTGGTCAATAAAGAAGCTATGATTGCGTTTCTTGATTGTGATTCATTTCAAGTTAAAAACCGTAATATATATCATTTTTGTGAAGTTGGTGTGCCTCGATATACACCGCCCGAAATATTAGTAAAGAACTCTTTCGAAAACGTTTTAAGATCAATTAATACGGATTCTTTTTCCCTCGCCACTCTCATATTTCAATTATTATTTTTAGGCCGAGCTCCATTTACAGGCATAAACTCTACAACAGAGGAGATCGAAGAAGAAAAAGCAATAATAACTAATGAATTTGCTTATTCAATCAAAAACAAACACAAAAAATTAATTCCAGCCAAGTACGGGTTCGCTATAGAAAATTTAACTACAGAATTAATCGAACTGTTTCATAACGCTTTCGAAAAAAACCTTGATAGACCGCTACCAATCCATTGGGCTCAAGGAATTGCGAATTTCAACAAAGAAGTGATAATGTGCGTTCACTCTGAATTACACATTTATCCCAAGAAAATGCCGAGTTGTCCGTGGTGTGACTTTAAAAAAAAAGTGGGTATAACTTATTTTTTTGATGATGCTAATCTTAAAGAACTTAGTGAACTAAACGATATCGATCAGTTTGTCAACGGGTTCAAAATAGAAAAAATAGAAATCCAACCAATACCCAATTCTTACACAAATAAAGATTTAAGAGCCTCACCTATTCCTAAGAAATATGTCCATTTAAAACACATTCATAAAGGTGTAATTGCAGCTATAATTATAACAACAATAGGCTTATGTTTTATAAGTTTAGCGTTTTTTATAGGTGGTGGTATCATCATCGCTATTTTCGATTCTATTCTGCAGATGGACAGTAAATTACGAAAGGAGCTTGCGAACAGGAAAAAAACATACGATGATTTGAAATTTGCTTTTGATAACATTACGAAGCACTATAATAATCCTATTATTCTTCAATCTTACAATCAATCAGCAAGTAAGTTAAATAGACAAATTTCTGATTTTAAGAATCTTCCAAATGAATATACCTTAAAAAGTAAGAGAATAGAACAAAGACATTACGAAGTTAAATATCATGCTTTCCTTCAGCGATTTGATATTTTATACTATACGATTCCCACGTTTGGGCCAGCTAAAAAGTTATTACTGCAAAAAAACGGAATTAGAACTGCCGCCGATATTTCACGACTTAGCAGTACCAGGATAGCGGGAATCGGCCCCGCCAATATTCACGTACTTGAACGCTGGCAACAGAGGATAGGATTGAATTTTACATATATTCCAGATGACATAGCCATTAAAAAAGACATAGGTATATTGGCAGTTGAAATTGGTAGGACGAAGAAAAAATTAGAAGGAGAATTAAAAGTTCAATATTTAAATTTACAAAAAATGAAAAGTGATGTTCTTACTTCTGCAGCGATGGCTGAAAAACAGTATTTAGACATTAATCCAAAGTTGCAACAGGCAGAGTTAGACTATAAAGCTTTTCAAGCTTTTATAAAATAAATACGCATTATACGTGGCACAGCATTTTATCTGAATTATTGTTGCACAAATTGATAACGATGATTAAATTTGTATCAGTCACTGTTAAATATTTGTGAGTAAAACAGTGAGTAGTTCTAAAAAGTCTCTATCAACTAATTGATATATAGTTATTTGCGGAAAGGATTAATCGTCCTGCCATCCCGACGACAGCGATACCAAATCAAGTCAAAAACCCTCTAAATTGTAAGATTTAGGGGGTTTTTTCATTTATTTTTAAATTTTTCATATCAAAATGCGGCATTGAATATCAAAGTAAAAATGCCCTATTCTGCACCCTGTTTTTTTTTCGTACTATTAACCGATGAATTTTATTAATCAATTGATAATGAAATGCTTATATCTGTTTTGTGCGTGTTTAGGCCGTTTTGATATTGCGGCTGGGCCCATTGATTCGATAAAAGTATGCCATTGTCATTTAAAACGGGATAAAGTGTATGAAAACAACAAATTCATTCAGTCTTAACTTTTTTATCAAAAAAGATAAGGCAAGTAAAGGAAACGCGCCGATTTATGTCCGCATTACCGTAAATGGCAAATTTGTAGACATGTCATTAAAGCGCCGTGTCAAAATGGACACGTGGGAACAGGACGATCAAAAGGTAACGGGTAACAGCCCTGAAGCCAGGGACATCAAGGAAAAAATTCGGCAGACAAAAACGGAGATCAATAACGCTTATGATGAACTGCGGTTTAATAAGGAATTGGTCAATGCTGAAGCTATCAAAGCAAAGGTTGAAGGTATTGACGAGGAACAAACTACTCTCTTGTGGCTGATGAACTATCATAATACGGAGATCAAAAAGCTACTTGAAGATGGCACAATGAAAAACTATTTCACTACCGAACGCTACGTAAAGGAGTTTCTATTAAAGAAGAAAAAGCGTCACGACATTTATCTTTCCCAACTGGATTACAAATTTGTTGTGGATTTTGAAATCTATCTACGCCAAAGAGAGCCGGATAAAAACCAAAGGCCATGTGCGAACAATACCGTGATGAAACACATTGAACGCTTGCGCAAAATGATTAACATAGCGGTTAAAAACGAATGGTTGATTAAAGACCCTTTTTTGCGTTTTGAGCGTAAAATCGTTAATAAAGATCGTGAAGCGCTTGAACTGGAAGAAATTGAAAATATTAAAGGGGTAAAACTGGATAAAGACGGGCAAAGAATTGTTCGGGACGTTTTTATATTTAGTTGCTACACCGGCTTGTCTTTTGCCGATATGTGTTTATTAAATAATAATCATTTAGTAACAGATATTGAGGGCGAAAAGTGGATAGAGATGATCAGGCATAAGACGGCAAATTTTTCCGGCAAGAAATTCTTTGTTTTGCTGCTTCCTGAAGCTATTGAACTGATAAACAGGTACAGAAATCATCCGATGGCAGGATACACAAAAACGATCTTTCCGGTATTTTCAAATCAGGCTACTAACCGTTATCTCAAAGCGATTGCTAAAGAGGCAAAGGTTGATAAAAAATTGACCTTTCATATCGCCCGACACACATTTGCTACAACAATTACTTTGGAAAACGGGGTGCCAATGGAAACTGTATCAGGGATGCTTGGACACGCCAGCTTGCGCACTACACAAATTTACTCCAAAATCAAAAAGAAAAAAGTTAGTAATGATATGAAGGTATTGCGGGAACGCTTAAAGCAAGCTTAAAACCATGGCAAAAATAAAAGATAGCAATCGGACAAACCGATACGATAAAATATTCAGGGAGAATATGGAGATCGCTTTGCCGGGCGTCATCCGGTATCTTTTGGGCTTAGATATTGTCAGCAGTGAAGAAGTACCGGACGAAATACAGCATACAAAGGAACGTAAACCAGACCTATTGAAAAAGGTCGTAGATGCGGATGGCCGGAATTATATATTACATATAGAATACCAGGCTAAGGCTGATAAAGATATGGTCTATCGGATGGCAGAATACAGTATCATGCTGCAATGGAAGTATCGAACGGATATCAAGCAATATGTAGTATTTATCGGTGCCGGCAGTCCTAAGATGACGGAGAGTATTGAAAAAGAGGATTTTTATTTTAGATATCACTTGCTCTCTCTTTCTTCTGTTGATTACAAAATCTTTCTGAGCGCGAACGAACCGGAAGAAAAATTACTCGCGGTGTTGGCAGATTTTAAAAATGATGATCCGGTTATCGCGTTAAAAAGTATTTTAACAGAAGTAAAATCATTTGCTAAAAGTGACTTGGCGGAAGATAGATATTTTAACCAGTTGCGTATATTGGTACAATTGCGTAACTTAGAAACACAATTTGATGAAGCTATGGAAACAGTAACTAAATTTTTCAAGGAAGAAAAAGACCCGCTGTATAAAAGAGGTGAAGCAAAAGGCAAAGAAGAAGGCGAACACCTAAAGGCTGTGGCTATCGCCAAAGAACTGAAAAGTGAGGGTTTGGCTAATGACTTTATTGCCAAAACAACGAAACTATCTATTGAAGAAGTAGAAAAATTATAATCTAATTTCCCCCTAATTAATTTAATACAGAAGCCACATATTTATGTGGCTTTTCTTTTATACATCAATGATGGCAGGGAACGTAAAAAAGAATGTGCTTCCTATACCTTCTTTACTTTCGATCCAAAGCTGGCCTTTATTCGCTTTGATAAATTCCTTGCTCAACATTAAGCCAATGCCCGTTCCTTTTTCACCTTTTGTTCCATAAGCAATATCAAGGTTAGCTTTTAGGAAAATTTCCTGCTGTGCCCCGCTTATACCTTTTCCATGATCTTTTACCGAAAAGATAACGATATTCGAGCTTGGTTTATTGATTGCCGCAACTTCTATTTTTCCAGATGGATAACTGAATTTGATCGCGTTGGAAAGGAGGTTTCGTATAATAAATTCAAAGTGGTTGATGTCGCCGAATAAGGTCAGATCGTCCGGGGTTGCATCGGTAATGAGAATCGATTTATCGCCAGCATGTTTTTGTAAGGCCAAGATATTTTTGGTAATACTGTTTTTAGCATTGAAACTCACCTTTTCGATGTGAATGCCTTTTAGTTGCGCTTCGCCCCAATTCAGCAAAGCATTGAGAATATCCAGTGAGACTTTACCCTGCTTCCGCATTTCGGAAACCATCACCCGTTGATCTTCTGTTAAATTTTCATCTTCCAGCACTTCCAATAACTGGGTGATACCACCGATAGGGTTCCTAAGATCGTGACCGATGATCGAAAATAATTTATCTTTGATCAGATTCGATGCCGCAAGGTTTTTATTTAAACGGGTAGTCTTATAAAAATAAACGCCTACAATCAAAAGAACCAGCAAAATTGCAACTGCGGTAAACAAGCCTTCATTTCGCTGATACGTCCTTTGCTGGTTGGCTAACTCTAATGCTTCGATGCGAAGCTTTGATTCCGCAAGTTCATAACTACTCTGTAAAACGGCAATTTTATGGCCAACATTGGCATTTTGAAGGCTATCCAATAAGCGGTGATGCTTTTCCAAGGCATTCAGTGCATCCGCATAGCGGGATTGTTGACGGTACAGATCAGACAGGCTCCGATATATCTCCGCCGCTAATTGTTTATGGCCAATTGTATGTGCAATATCCAAGGCGTTTTTTAAATGCTGAATGCTCTGCTCGGCGTCCTTATTTTTAAGGACATTAGCAATGCCCATGAGTGAACGTGCTTCTTCCTCGTGGAGCCCGTTCGCTTTGGCCTTTACAAGCCCCATCTGATGATAATTTAAGGCTTTTTGTTTGTCTCCGAGTTGATCGTAAGTTTTACCGGCATTATTTAAGAATGCGATATGCGCTTTGACATGCTGAACCGCACCGGTTTGACTGATACCCTTTTCGAAATAGTCGGCTGCTTGCTTGTGATTACCCATCTTAGTATGCAAAACGCCTATGCTATTAATGAGTAAGAAATACTCATCTGATAATGGTTTACCTTGGTTGAATTTTTCTGCCTGTGCATAATCCTGTAAAGCCAGATCTCGGTTTCCGCTCAACTCGTTTAATTCTCCCAGCTTGGTATAGGCTTTAATGATGCCTGTTGTATTCCTGCTTTTTTGGTATAGTGTCAGGGCATTATGAAGGTATTGGTTACCAAACTTGAAATTCCCTTGCCGTCCTTCCAATAATCCCAGGTTGGCCGAAGCATCTGCCGAATCTAAAATATCTTTTAAATTATTAAAGATGGCCAATGAACCCTTCTGATATTTTACAGCGAGTTTCAGGTTTCCGTATTTTTCATTGATGCGCGCAAACCTGTTCAGCATCCAAGCCTCGCCCAGAGGGTAATTTAAAGACTTTGAGAGTTTCAGACCCTGATTTGCGAAATAAATAGCAGAATCGGGTTTTTTATTTTGATAAAAGCTGCTTCGATATTCGTAGCGCCTCAATTTTACACTATCTTCAGATGAAATTTTCACCTCCTTATGGTGCACCTGTCCGCAGGCGAATAAAGCAGCAAGGCATAAAAACCCAATCGAAGTGGTACATTTCATAATTAAAGGTAAACATATAAATCTAAGAAATTTAATAATGATCAAAATTACGAAGGTGCAGTATTTGGCTGCTATAAGTTTGTTGCTGGTTTTCGCCATTGATGTGTTTACACCCAGTCACTATGTAGTTGACACGCTATATATCTGCTGTATCGTCATTACATTCAAACAAAAAAAGGAGATCATTGCCGGGTTTACCATTGCGGCCTGCGTACTTATCATGATAAACGCGTTTGTTTTTGATTTAAAGGCTCGTCAGGACATATCCGTTTGGACTAATCGGGGCATATCCATATTAGCTATTTTTATAACATCTTCTATTGCTATTCGTTACAGGAAACTTTATCAAGCCAGCATTCTGAAAGAACAAGCGTATTCAAAAGCTCTGGAAGAATTGTTATTCATGGCTTCTCACCAGGTTAGAAAGCCGGTAGCCAATATATTAGGTTTGATCGAAAATATAGATACTGATTTCGCATTGCTTACTCCGGCTGACATTAGCGAACACTGTAAATATCTTCAGGTTTCTGCACTCGAACTGGATAATGTAGTAAAAAATTTGAGCGAATTTTTGGAAAACATCGACGGACAAAACCAATTTTAGAAAGCATGGTAATGGCTTAAAAGAGGTTAACCGAAGTTATCGCGCGACCTAAATACGGCCTTATATCACTTGTGTCAAGGCCAATACAAGCGATATAAGGCCGTTTCTCACTCCCCGAACAATAATATATAGTTAGTTTTTCGGGGCTCTTAAATGCCTTAATTTAACGTATTTTACGTTGGCTGAAAAATTAAATATATTCAGAACTTATAAAAAATTCCGGCCAGTTATCCAATATGATTTGGCGGTTTCCTCCATCTGCAAATTGGAATAGCTGAAATAAAGTAATCGTAAATTTATTAAGATTCAATTTTTCGTTACCTATCCATCTATCATATAGACATTTTTCGTTTGCCATGATTTAAACATTAAGCGTTAAACAATAATTCTACGGCCAGTTTAAATTTCTCGTCTTCGCTATTGTGCTGCGCATACTTAACGATACGGTCATTTACAAAAAGCACCGTATAGTCAAACGAACTAAACAACCGGTCTGAAAATACCTTACTGCTTTTAACTAAACTTGAACGGTACTTATTTATCCGTTCCTCTACCTGTTCGGATAACTGTAGCCACATATCAAAGGTCATTAAACCAAAGTCCCATGTTTTGCGGTGTTGCTCCTGATTGGTTTTCAGGTCGGCGCACACTATTATTATGCGGTCTAACAGATAGGGTATTTCATCAGGAAAAAGCTCGTGTAACAGTTTGGCTTTATCGGCATTAGTGAGATTTCTTAAATTTTTCATTTTATTGTTTTTTTGGTAAGCGGTTTAGTTCCTTTTCATAATCATCAGGTATCGGGGGCGGGTATTCGTTTAAGCTGACCTTTACAGATGCTCCGTCCTTATCAAAAGCGAATGCAATGCTTTTGGCTTTCACGTAGTTGATAGTCAGTATTTCACATTTTCGCTTTTTCAGGATGGTATAAGCATCGAATAAGGCGGTGCTATAACTGATACCTATTCCTGCGATATGATGATTTTTATATTGCTTTCCGTTCTTCTTTCGGACGGTAAGGGCAAAATCATATTCATAACATATTGTTAATTCTTCCATTGCATTAAAGTTGAATAAGGCGGGACTGGCCCGCCTTATGGAATTAATTAAGTATCAGCGCATCCGTGCCGTGTTTGGCAAAATCTGTACAAAGGTCAAAGGCGGTCTGCCCCCTTTGAGAACCTGTGCCGTACATGATGCTTTTAAACTTGCTTTCTTCATCCCTGAAATTGCGGACGTTCTGAAAATAGCCTGTGATACTATTATACGCTCCGAACAACGTACCCTTTGTAGTATGTTCCTGTTGGCCGTCATGGCATAATCAAAAACGCTGCTCACCATGTTGTTATAATGGCTCGATAATTCGGCTTCCTGACCTGTTTTTAATTTTTGATAGGTTTCCTTATTCGGTATCATGGCTAACTGTATCAACCGTTTTACCTGTGGGTCAGTTATCCTAACCCTTGCCCATCGATTAAATATTGCCTCCAGTTCAACGGTTAGTTGATCGGATAAGCCTAACATCTTGTGTGCGCTTTTCAGTTTTTCCTCTGCACTTGCGGTATGCCTGATATTTACGGCGTTGGTACAGTTCCTTAGAGCAGCATTAAGGGTATTTGAACACCAAATGCGCACGGGTGTAAAGGCGATAGTTATACAGCCTGTACCGTTGTGGGTTGACGTCAAAAACAGGTAATTGTCAATTAAATCGTCCCTGCCTACACGAATATGCTCGGGCAGCTTAGCGGTTATAAAAATCGTTTCGCCGTAACCTAAAGCCCCCGCTGTCTCACTTATTGAAAACCTTAATAGCGCCAATTATGCCGACTACGGCACCGATGGCATACATCAGGTTACAGCCGCTTTCAAAATAGCTTTTAACTTGTGTGGTAGCCGAATTAATGCCGGAATTTCCGTCCTGAGCGAAGCAATAATTGATCGTAAGCAGCGCGAAGGCAAACATTAATGTTTTTAAAAGCGCCTGTTGTTTCGGGGTATAAGGGATGTGATTTTTCATTATTAATTTTTTTGATTTCACGGATAAAAAAATGACTTGTTTAAATTGGGGTGAAGTACTTATGCCCAAAGGCTGTTAAGTTCTTCGTCGGTGATGCTGAAAGGCAGGTTTTCGCGGATAAAATCATTTAATGCCTGCTGATTTGAAGTGCCGCGAATGCGCTGATACTTGGAGCTTACCAAAGCAAAAAGAGATAAGAAATCGGCCTTTGTGCCTTTTTCGGTTTCCAGAATGTGAAAGATGCTTTTGAGTTCTTCGATCACATCAGGTATCACGCTCTGCTGTCTTTCCCGGTCATCGTCTCCGGTGTCGTTTTTTAATTCGTCGTCCTCATTACCGATAGTTACTGTCTCCTGTTCCTTAGTTTCTTCACTAATGCCTGGGGCGAAACCGAACATACTCATGCTTACCTTTGTCATGCCTTCCGGCATCGCTGATTTACCAATCAGATCGTCTGTTTCATCTTCCGGCTCATCCTCAAAATCAGCGTCCCATGCGTGGCCTAATGGTTCCGGCGGGTCGTTATCCCTTTTCTTACCTTGCAGCAGATCCTGTATCCGCTGCCTGTAAAAGACCAGGATAATAACGGCATACCAGATGGCTGTCAGGATAGTGGCGGCGACTAAAAACTGCTGCCATGTGAAATGTTGTAGTACCATAATAATTTGCTTTTATCCCGGCACACCATTATGCCGGGATTTTCAAAAGCAAATTTTCAAAGACTGCAAATTTTGGTTTGAACCATTGAGGGATATCCCTTAAATAAACAATAAGCAATTGAAAATTAACCGATTACGCAAGTGGTTTTTCAGGTCAATTGGTTGTGTTTTTACCTGATAGATTCAAACTCGTCATCTTTATCAAGTTTCAGGACAACACTTTCTTTCATTTCGTCCAGGTATTTCGTCCGGCTTAACCTTTTTCTGCGGCGTAATTCGGAAAGCCGCTTAGAGGGAATGCCGATCTTAACCTGAAGCCTGTCTTCCAGCCAACGGAAAATTTCAGTCAGGGTGGCCGTGCCATTGTTGAGTTGTTTGGTATGGTAAATGCCAATACCGATCTCGGCAAGATTGATTGTGTCGCCTGTCCATTTCATTTCATCGGAGTCGCTCGACAACTGTAAGGGCGATGCAGGATTTTTCTTCAGGTAAAGCAATTTCTCTATAACCCATGATTTGAGTTTTTCAAATGCTTTAAACTTAGAGAAAAGGTAATCGCAACTTGTTGCAAAACCTGGGTTTACGTCCGGTACTTCAGGCAAGAGAACGCTTTGAATTTCTTCGCCGCGTATAAAGTAGATATTATCCAGTTCATCGGCATCCAGTTTATAGTATTGATATAAAAATGCGTACTGCTGAAAAAAACGTTCAAAATAGTGCAGTTCCTGATTTAGATAATCGACTTGCTTATCGGTATCGCCGAACGGGAAACCGGCTTCAATGGTATACAGTTCCGTATAATAGATTTGCCATTGATAAAAAGATGGTTTGATGTACTTGAAAAAGTTAATCTGTTCGTGTGCATCTTTAAATGGGTAGGCTCCTAAAAACTCTTTCAATTTGTTTAGGGCCTGCCTGATCAGTTTTAAAGCACTTGTCAATTTTTCAAGCGGCTCAAAGTTCTGGAACGATAGATGTTCCAAATCCTGTTCCAACTGTATTAACAGCCGGGAATTTTGTTCCTGTAACATATAGAAATTTATTTAAGTAATTCCTGCCCTGCCTGTTCACTGGCGACAACTTTCACTTGGCGGGAAATGCGTAAATTTTTTCCATAGATTCCTTTCTAATAATTTTGAGCATTGTAAAAACAGGGTCAAAACTATAAGGAATGCCGCATTCAAAAAATACCAAAAAGGTGTAAATCTGCTACTAAAAAAGTGGTATTTTTATAAGAAAAGTGCCAAAAAGATATTAAAATGCACGTTTTGCAACTTGTAGATCATAGCTGCGCGGTTTTTAACTTTCATTTTTCGGAACGTATTGTAGATGTGTTTTTTTACCGTTTCTTCAGAGATATGTAAAGCATCGGCGATTTCTTTATTATTCGATCCTCTTAATATCGCCTGTGTTATTTCTATTTCAGTTTTGGTTAGTTGATACCGAATAAAATTTTCCTGTAGGATCTCGGGGGGCGTGCCATCCATATTTAGTTTTAATATACGACGGTATTCATAACGTGCTTTTTTAACAGATTTCCAGATGAATAAGGAGCTTATAGCGACAATACCTGTATTAGTACATAAGACCTCGATTAATTGGCTTTCTTCTACAAAACCGAAGAATGCCAGCGCTGCCCACGGACTAATTGCCAGATACATAGCGGTTTCTTCGACATACTTTTTATGATTCCTGCTTTCTTCCTGTTGTTTTCTGATCGCCCGAAACATTACCCAAAGCAACACAAGCGCGTATACAAATGGTGCAATCATGCCATATTTTAAATCTGCTTCAAGATTACCGTTTATCGCATAATCGATAATAAAAAAGATGACGTAGGGAAGCATCAAAAATAAGGGAACGCCGTAATACGCATGCCAGCGTAACGACTTCAGATCAAATGCCTTGTAAAAATAGAACGGGAAATAAGAAGCCATTAAAAATCCGCTGCCATAGGCAATCATTACCTGTAACGCGATGGAGATTTTGATGTTTGGGTCTGGGAAAAGGCCCCCGGTAATGTTATAGAAAAGCATTAATACCAATAATACTAAGTACCATAGTCGGTTTTTGTCTTCCGGCCTGAACAGGTAGTAAAAAAACTGGAAGCTGAGCATCATTAGTTCCAGTACAATAAAAATGAAAGTAACGATATGAATTTGTGTTCCAAAGACGAGCATATAATAAGGTAGTTAGGTTTATTCTGGCTGTAAATATCCGCTCAATATATGCGCTATCTTTTTAAAAAATATAGAGTATAGGTTAAGTCAAGTTGTTCGTAGGTTTTAAAGCCGTGGTTTTCATACCAGGGCAGATTTTTTACGGTCGATGTTTCAAGATATACAGGTAGTTGCCGCGTATCCGCATGATTGATGACCTCCTGCAAAAGCTTACTTCCAATGCCTTTGCCCTGTTCTGTTGGTTCGACCCCTATGAACCATAAATAGGTCATCGGCTCTTTTGATTGCTTGGATTTGATCTTGCTTTCGCGGTTAAGCGCCTTTTTGATACCACTTATTCCAATGGCTTTAAAGATCAATTTGATATCCAGTAAAATAGCGGAGAAAGTGGTTTGCTTGTTTTGCGGATAAAGTATTAAGGCACATGCTTTTCGGTCGTCTGATAGCCATACTTCTCCGAATAAGGAACACATCTCAAATGAATAATCCATCAATGCTGCTATGCGTTCGGTTCGCATATTGTCGTTACGGACAATATAGTTTACACTTTGGTTGTCATCAAATGCTCGGCTGAGTAATTCAATTACAAGTTTTTTGTCAACATTATCTGCTTTTATCATGTGTATATAAGATAAGTGTCAGTACTATTTTGCTTCAGGGGGAAGGCAAACAAAACAGCAATAATTTAGGTAACAGTATTAAATAGGGGATTTAATATTTATTTCAATATTATTAAGTTTTACGCATCATTATTCCCAATGGTTGTTTTGCTATCAAATTTTGACATGTAAATTACTTTATAAGCAAAATGGGATTAAAAATAAAGATATGCGGGTTATTATTTTGAGGAGTTAAAAAGGAAAATAATTGTTCAATTAGCTACGTGTTATAACGTTAAAGCCAACTTGAAACTACAATTTAACGAGCCGCTTCGGACTTCGATTAAAATATCAATGTTCCTTTCAGGCAAATATTCCTTGATGCAGCCTGTAATTTCCTTTTTGGCTTTTTTGTAAGCTAAACGGGGTTCTTCTCCGCTATTGGGTAGGTTAACGATAACATGACCATTGAATATACCCAATACCCAATCAGGTGAACATTTTTCACGGATGATATTTAATGTACTTTCCTGAAGTGTTTCCATGTCCATGTTTATAAGATGTTTAGCGGATAGGGTTATCCTTATCCTGCCAATAGATCAGGTTTAAGTTTAATCTATTTGAGGTAGCTAATTCGGCTCTTTTTATTTCAAGTTGTTGCGCCAGTTGTTTTTTGTCCATGTGGGAAGGCAGAGACAGGTAGGCAATTACATTGCCCGTTTGAGAATTGATAAATTGATAGTGAATTAGATCCTGTCCCATTTGGTTTAAAGTTAATCATAATTCTTGGCAGGCTTCGTTTAAACGGATTTTTGGAATTAAATTGGCATGATATAGCGATACTTTGTTGGGTTCATAACCACATAATTAAAACTTACTTTTTAATAAAATTTCAACTGTGTTTTTAATTGCTAAAAATATTAGCACTTTTGTCGTTAATGAAATTGGCCAATATTCAAATTTTCAAAGTTTTAAAGTCTGTGACGGAATTACCGCTATTTCTTTCCACAATACAAGCTGGTTTTCCATCCCCTGCGGATGATTATTTAGAGGATGCAATAAGCCTCGATGATATTTGTATTTCCAATCCGGCGAGTACTTTCCTGGGACGGGTCAAAGGCCAATCCCTAAAAGATATTTGCGTTTATGAGGGTGATATCGTTGTGATTGATAAATCGCTTGAACCCGAACACCGTGACCTGGTGGTTTGTGCTATTGATGGAGAGTTTAACGCGAAGATCCTGCATCTTGACGATTTGCAGGGTATACGGCTATTATCAGCTAACCCCGGTTTTCAACCCATTGTTATCAATGAACTAACCGACTTTCGAGTTTGGGGAGTGGTTACTTATATCATTCAGAATATTAAAAATCGTTCCCATGATTGGAATTATTGATTGCAATAATTTTTACGCGAGTTGCGAACGGGTATTTAATCCGGCACTTAAAGATGTGCCAGTTATAATTTATAGCAACAATGATGGCGCTGTCATTGCCCGTAGTGAGGAAGCCAAAGCATTAGGCATTGGCATGGCTGTTCCGATGTTTGAAATAAAGCGATTGATGAAGCTGCATGATATAAAAGGCTTTAGCAGTAATTATACGCTTTACGGTGATATGTCCAGGCGAATAAAAGCCATTATACGCACATTCTTTAAAGATGTTGAAGATTATAGTATTGATGAGTCTTTCGTAGATTGCGATGGACTGGAATACCGTGTTTTCTTCGACTATATCAAAACGGCAAGGGATAAAATTAGTCATTGGTTTGGTGTGCCTGTTTCCATAGGGGTGGCCGAAACCAAAACACTCGCTAAACTCGCTAATCGTATAGCAAAGAAGCAGTACAGGAAAATCGGCGTTTACATTATAGATAACGAGGAAAAGCGTTTATCGGCTTTAAGGTCAACCGAAATAAATGATGTTTGGGGGATAGGTGGCAGGATAACTAAGCGCTTGAATGCTAAGGGGATTTACACGGCTTATGATTTGTCTTTACTTGATACGGATTGGGCAAAAGCTAATTTCAGCGTTGTCCTACAGCGGACGGTTTATGAATTAAAAGGCATCCCCTGCATACCATTGGAACTTATACCGCCCGGCAAACAGAATATTGCTTCACAAAAAAGCTTTGGTGTTTATCAAACAGAATTGGAGCCAATAGCTGAGGCCCTGGCCAACTATACAGCACGCGTTGCCGAAAAGCTGCGGCGGCAAAAATGCGTTGCAGGGGGTATAGAAGTTTGGTTAGGGACTAATAATTTTTCAAAAACGGATAAACAATATTTTCCGTCAATTCATATCGTTTGCGATATACCAACAGATTATACGCCTTATCTGATTAAACGGGCGGTAACTGGATTGAAAAAAATCTACCGCAAAGAATTTCTTTACAAACGTGTCGGGGTGATGCTGACTGATATAAGGGATGCCAGTGACGGTACGTTAAATTTGTTTTGTCCATATACCCGCCAAAAGGAAATAACCGTTATTAAGCAGGTAGATCGTATCAATCGTTTACTTGGCCGTGATACGGTGCGTTCGGCACAACAGGGTTTTGTTGCCGACTGGCGCATGAAACAGGAAAGTTTAAGCGGTTTTTTTACAACACGTTTAAGTGATATAATTGAGATCAAATGAATGCAGATTACCTTAATAAAGTGCTGATCTATTTACAGCAGGAACTACCGCAAGAATATCGGGAGCAGATCAGGTTAACTGGTGAAAAGTTTATTATACCCGTTTCTGACACCTCTAACTTCCAGTCTGTTTATGAGCTGTTGCACCCGATTATTGTAAACTGTACTAACAGGGTTAGAAGCCGTGATATGGATTAAGAGTTTACGAATACACTCAAAAAATCAAGAAAGAGATTTAAAGTATTAAAATCATAATCCATTTTTATCGGTATATAAAATCATGATCCTAACCTTGCGGCGTTCTTTGTTTAATAAAAATCCAAGGTCTTCTATTGATTTCAAAACCCCTGCTTTGGTGCGCATTTCTACATTTGTCTTGATATCGTAACGTCCTTTCAACCCACTCTCGTCTACTACCGGCAGATCAAATTCATTGCTTAGGTATAGGTTTGCAAATTCGTTTAAAGTGACACCCTGACCATCGAAACCGCGTCCGCTAAACCCATAAGTTATTGTCATGAGTTTGGATTTCGGTATCAATAGCTTAGCTGTATCTTTTAGTTTTAAAACGTAAACATCCGTATCTCGCAGCTCAATACGTGCTTTTACAGGTAAATTTTGCTGTAATTTATTTTGCATGATGATCAGCAAACTGTCCTTTTGGCCGGGTTTAACCAACAGGTCAAAACAGTACGATAAATTTTTGTCCTGATAATTATCATATTTCTTAGCTGAACCTTCATATACAATTTGTTTTGATGAGGTGATGTTATAGGCTTCTTTATACATGGTAAGCGCCCCAACGTTATAATAGCTTATTCGCCTGCCACCAAAGGCACCCCTGCTGGGCCTCTTTCCCATGGCCTGCTGATCTGTCATATAGGAACGGATAGTGAAATTACTGGCCAACAAACTGTCTACGCCAAACGGGTCTTTATCGGTACTGTTAAGCCGGTTCTGAACTTCACCGTTAGATTTTATTTTTTCTCCTTTAATAAGCCGGTTGATGACTTTGGCATTGACAGAATCGGTTTTCAAGAGGGCAACAATTTCATGCTTAGCATTGATCACAACGCACTGCCCGACATAGGCGAGGTTAAGCATCCGGTATAACAATGAAGCAGTATCGGAGGCAAGCCAGATTTTAGACGGTTTTTTGGCAAGGTATTTCTTTATTCTATCAACTGGTTCATCGGATAGCCCGACTACTTGGATATGCTGGGCGAACTTGGATTGTAATTTAGCGAGGGAATCCATTTCCGGAATACAAGGACTGCACCAAGTGCCCCACAAATTAATGATAAACAGTTTGTTCGATGAGTAGGTGCTTAAATTAAGCGTCTTAACCGGTGCATTTATGATCGGGGTGATGTTAATGGCCGGAAAATGATCGCCAGGTTTAAGCATATAGTTTTGCGCATTAACCTGCATAGCGACAAAGACCAGGACAACCAATATTATTTTTTTCATGCGACAAAAATGCGCATCAAAAAAATAGAACTATGTTATCAGCTGGGTTAATTTAGGTTATATTATGTTAACGACACAGCTTTAGCCAAAGCAACCATTTATATTTGAGGGGCATGAAAAAAAATACGGGCTACTTACTGTCTTTATGTATTGCGGCGGTTACCGGGGTGTTGGTTTTGCAGCTTTATTGGATCAGGAGCTATTATGAAGTAAACAAAGCCACTTTTGAAAAAGAGGTTAACCTGGCCATGGAGGATGCGGTTAAAAAAGAGTTCGATATCCGTTGCGACAGCATTGAGCAGCATGTTTATAAAATGCTACTCGATACTAATGAAATAGCGCTAACCTGGCGCTACGACCAAAAGCACAAAGCCCCGATGTTTACCGTATCTAATAAACATGATCTCAAACAAAGCAATTCCTTTCGTACCGATAGTCTCCTGCAAGTGCCGACTTCCGCGACAGATTTGGTTTTTAAGCAAAAGCTGGCCCGGCATTTTGCCAGGCAAATCCGTAATGATGACCTAATGGGGCACTTCGTTTTATTTTACACCCAAAATTTGGGAAAATTCATCACCGACGAAACAAATAAATATGATTTCGATACTACCCGCCTGCGCCCGGTGTTAAAACAACTGTTAGCCGACCGGGACATTCATATGCCCTTTACCTTTTACCTACGAATTAAAGACAGCACGGTGAACAAAAGCCATTTAAGCCCATCTTTGACGGCTAAATATCCGGTAATCAGCAAAGCATTTATCACATATAAAAAAAGTAAGACCGATCATTATGTACGGGCATTATTTGAGGCCCCATCGCCTTACATATGGTCACACATGGGACTGCTTTTTGCCGGTTCTGTATTTTTAATAGGGGGTGTAGCTTTCAGTATGTTTTATTTGCTACGGTCATTGTTCCAGGAAAAGAAGATTTCTGCTATTAAAAACGATTTTATCAGCAACATTACCCATGAATTTAAAACACCGATAGCCACTGTGTCCGCCGCCGTTGAAGCACTGACCAGTTTTGATGTGCTGGATGACAGGGAAAAAACACAGCGGTATCTCCATCATTCTAAGAACGAGTTAAATCGTTTAGCCACCCTGGTCGATAAAGTACTGAACATTTCTCTCTATGAAAACCAACAGTTTGATATACGGCCCGAGGAACTGAATGTAGACGAAATGATTAACGCGATCTTAAACGAGAGTTCTCTCGTAGTCACTAAACCGGTTAAGTTTAATTATATGAACAATTCGGGCGTTGCCACTATTTTTGCCGATAAGGTATATTTCCAGCATACGATCAGTAACGTGATTGACAATTCTATTAAATATTCAGATAAGCAAGCGGAGATCACTGTTGACTGTAAACTTCGACCAGGCCATTTCGTGATTGCGGTGAAAGATAAAGGGGCCGGTATTAGTACCGAACATTTACCTTATATTTTCGAGAAGTTTTACCGGGTGCCATCCAAGCAACACCATATAAAGGGGCATGGTCTGGGCCTTAGTTATGTGAAAAGTATTATTGAAAAACACCACGGGTGGTGCAAAATGGAAAGTGAATTTGGAAAAGGAAGCACGTTATATTTAGCCTGGCCACTATGACGACAACAAAGGTTTTATTGGTAGAGGACGAACCGGTGCTTGCTGAGATCATCCGGGAAAGTTTGCAGTCGCGGAGTTTTTCAGTGACGCATACATCGTCCGCTCAAGATGCACTGCAACTTTATAATGAGTACTCACCGGATATTATTATACTCGATGTAATGTTACCCGACGGCGACGGCTTTAGTATTGCCAAACAGATCCGGATTGCAGATGTGGCTACACCGGTCATTTTTCTCACCTCACGCTCCCTGGTGGAAGATGTGGTAGAGGGTTTTGAAAGCGGCGGCAATGACTATCTAAAGAAGCCCTTTAGCCTGGAGGAACTGATTATTCGGATGAAGGCATTACTTAGCAAAAACCGTTTGGCGGTTAGCATAAAACCAGATACCCAAAATATCCGCATAGGTAATTACCGATTTCAATACCCTAAAGGTATTTTAAGCTTCGCCGGCACGGAGAGAGTGCTGACTACACGCGAATGCGAGATATTGCAAATGCTAATTCTCAATCGAAACCAGATCCTGAGCCGCCAAACATTGCTTTTCGCTTTTTGGGATAATGACGATTATTTTTCTGGCCGCAGCTTGGATGTTTTTATGGCAAAGTTGCGTAAATACTTAAGAAATGATCCAGGCGTGAACATTTTAAATATCAGGGGACAGGGTTATAAGCTAATTTGTACTGTTAGCAATGATTGACTTCTTGTTAAAACAAATTCTCAATAACTAATTCCCTGTTCATCTGCCTGTTCAAGATTTTGTTGCTCGACTTTTTGAGCGGTGGTGTCTTGTTCTTTTTGTTGTATGTCGGGCACAATCTGCGCTGTACCTGGACTTTGCTTACTCTCGGGGGTTTTCTCTTGTTTTTGGGTTGTGCCCTCTGTTTGCTTGTCTTTTTCTTCTTCTTTCGGTTTGCTTTCCTCAACCTTTTCCATCTCTGTTTTGATAAGCATTGCAATATCAGCTTTGATCTGTTTATAATTTTCTTCCACATCTTCGGGGGAAACGTAACCGATCAGGGGAATAGGTTTAAAAGCGGATTCCTCTCTGGCAATAGCGTCATGATCGTTCTGAATTTCGCTATGAAATAATTTCAGGTTGATGCGTTCTTCGGGATTGTCGGCAACTATGCCTACAAATTCCCCCGATGACAGCGAAGCGATCTTTGATGCCGGGATAGCATAATCAAGCTGCGTAGCTTTTGAGAATGAAGTATCACTGCTATTGATGGTCAGGCTATTTTTATCCTGTACGATCTTACCAAAATTTTCAGATAATTTTTTTGCGGTATCGTTGGTGACCTGCCCACTGATAATGTTGCCGACTATTCCGGTTATCACGTCCGCTTGTTCAGCCCCATAATCCTTTTTAAGCTGGCTAAAATCTTGAACCGCAAGTGTTGTCGCTACCTTATTGCTACGGGCCGTTGCGATCAGGCTATCCATGTTATTGAAAAATATGGTTGGAAACTCGTCAAATATCAAGCTGCTTTTCAGTTTCCCTTTTTGATTGACCTGTTTGATCAGTCGCGAAATATACAACGATAGTACTGCGCCATACGTTTGCAGTTTTTGCGGATTGTTCCCCAAGCAGATGATCTTAGGCGCTTTAGGGTTGTTGAGGTCAAGTGTAAAATCGTTGCCTGATAAAACATAGTAAAGTGTTGGCGAAGATAAGCGGGACAGGCCAATTTTGGCACTGGCAATTTGCCCCTCCAGCTGGGCTTTGGCGTTATTATTATACGCTAAAATAAAAGGATTGATCAAGGCCTGCACTTCTTCCTCTCGCTGTAAGATCGCAAAAAGCTTTTCGTAATCGATCTGCATTAATTCAATTACGTGGGGAAGCGTACAAAATTTACCGTCCTCATATCTGCGCAAATACCATATTAGTGCCGTCAAAAAGTTGATCGGACTTTCCACAAAAAAATCACCCTGTTTACGTATCCACTCGCGGTTAAGGCCCATCATGATCGTGCGGCTTGCCTCTGCCGCGTCGGTAATATCAAGCATCCCATCAGGTTCAAGCGGGTTACAGCGGTGGGAACGGTTGAGGTCGTCAAAATTGATGAAGTAAAAAGCAGGTTTAACCTCGTAATTCCCCTTGTACATCATCAGTTTATTGTAAGCGATCTTGGAAAGGTCGTCAAACTTAAAATCGTAGATCAACATGGAAAACCCTTTTTTTAGGTGCTGATCTATCACATGCCGAATAACGAAGTACGATTTACCTGCGCCTGGGGAACCTGACACCAACAGGCCGCGCATGGGATTAATAACGTTTATCCAACTATCCCTGACCTTACCTTTCAAATTATATTTGGCGGGCAGGTTAATAGAGTATTCATTTTCAAGCAGTCTTTCTTCCTGGGGAAAGGTTTCGTTATCCGTATTGAAAACGTCCTTACTCAACTTATCTTTAAGCAAGCGTGATAACCAGGCACCCCCTGTTAGCATAAGCAGATATCCAATGCCTGTCAATATGATGTAACAGGCAGCGATAACGGTGAGACTGGCAGGCATATAAAAAAACAATACGCTTAACCAATAAAGCAACATGCCGCTTAGAAGATAGGCGATAATACTTTTATAGCCTATCTTTTCATCCTTACGACCCTTGATACCTACTAATGAAATAGCCAGGCAAAGCAATGCTGCCAGTTTTGGTTTTATTATTCCATTAAATAAGCCTGTTTTAGCAATATTGCTGATTATCCTATCCGTGATGCCTGCCGTCCAGTGCCACGCTTCAAAGGCATGATAGCAAGTAATGTAAAAATGTATGGCTAAAATAAAGATGCTGATCAGCCTCGTAAAATCTACGATCTTCCTTAGTCCTTGGGTATCTTCACCTGTATTCATAATGTCGTCCTTAGCTTAAACAGATTTATTTTTATTGATTCAAAATGTCAGGCCCTGATCTTGTTCCTGCTCTTTACTTTTTTTCTTTCTCTTTTTTATGGGGATATATGGAGCTGTTTCGGCCTGCGTCTTACCAAATGAAAGCTTGAGTTGACTGTCTGCCTGAAGTGGCGTAAATTCCGGTTTAAGGGCGGGCTTACATTGCGTTTCGTTCTTGATACGTTCAGTTCTCATGGCCACCCGTTCATCGAGCAAACCTTTTTTCTTTGCATTCGCATATTTAAAGGTTTCATCTAATCCACGGTCGAAGCTGAACTGTTCATCAAAAACCCGTTCGCCGGACTGTTTAAAAGCAGAGCGGTCAAACTGCCCCATTTTGCGGGAATGCTCCGCATTCCTGCCTTTAGAATTATTCTTCGGGCTAAGCTTGATCTTGTTTGTGATGTCTTTACGGCTTACAATGATCTGAATATGCATTTGTTCGCCGGGTTTACGTTCACCCCGTTTTTTCAACCCTTGTTTAACTTCAGGGTCTTTATGGCCGTAATAGCGAAAGTTTTCAAGCTTGCCAAACCATCGCAGGTCTTTGCTGCTATTGATGCCCGGGCGCTTAAAATTATTGGCATACTCATCCATGACTTTAATTGCATAAGCTTTAAGCTGCTCTTTTGCGCCCTCGTCGCCATAACGCTCCTTTAGCCAAGTGATCTCTTTTTGGCTCGGGCTGATATTGAGCAGGAAAAATTTAGCATCTTGTTTACTAAGTTTGGCAATGTTGTTATCAATGGCCTGCCTCGTATCGAACGCTGAAATTGTCGTGCGGTCCTGATTAAACCAAAGTTCGGGTTGAATTTCCTTATCTATCCGGTTTTCTTTTTCCAGATAATGCACAAGGTCATGACTGCTGCCTTTATTGTCTGATGTTGGGCTGTCTGTTATATTAATGTACATGGTTTTAAAGTTTTGATATATGCTGGCGTGCTTCCTGTAATAATGTTTCTTTATCTTTTGACGATGCATTAAGGCTTGCCTTATGGAAGTAATTCAGGATGTAAAGGAATTTCAACTTCAGGCTTTCCTTATTATCTAACTTCTCGGTGATCACTTTGAATAGCTTTTCAGTTTCAACAAACTGATTGGTTTGACCGGAAAGGATGTCTTTATTTGCCTTTAAGACCTGGCTATTAAAACTATCAATGATCTTGATCTGTGAACTAACCATACGGTCGATCTCTACCTTGATGGGGATGAGCAGTTTCTCTTCCTGCGTCCTGATAAACCGGATGTAGGTGTCGTGATTTTTAACAAGTGCGTTCTTTAACAAATCGTCATTAATATCGGCGGGATCTTTCCCGGTCTTGTTAAAGTATTCTAACATCTGCCCGAATATTTCGAGTTTGCCACGCCCAAATTTCTTGGTCAGCTTGATGATCTTATCATCAAGAGCAACCGGGAAACGTATCGTTTTGATATTGATGTCCTTTTGTTCTTTCATAATGAATTATAGGTCACTGTATACAGCACTGTATACATTTTTCCGGCTTGCCGGTACTTTACGAGCCACAATGTATACCCGGAGTATACATCAAACCCCATTTGCAGCGCAAATGGCAAGCGAATAGGGCCACTGCCCAATTCCCGCTTGCTCCAATTTTTTTTAAAATTGGACGCTGTTTTTCTATCTTAAAAGGTAGTCCGGCCTTTGGCCGGTGGCTTCATCCGGCAGCCGGTTCGCCGTCATCGATGACCGCCGCATTAGTCCATTTTGGGTAGCCTGCTCCATTGAGGGCGACCGTTACAATCAGCCGTGTTCCGAATGGCAGATAAGTGACCGCCAATTCGCCCGCCATGTAATCTTCCGCTTTGTTCCGATAGGCGGTCAACCGTATTTGTTTACCGTCGCCAACGACGGTCAGGTAGCAGTCAACGGCGACATGCTTCTTTGACCAGATCATAAAATCGAGGGTAGCTTCGTAGTTGCCTACCGCAACCACATCCGGTAACCAGGAATAATTGCGCGGTTCGTAACCGGCATCCAAAGCAGGCTTAAACCCGAGCACTGTTCTTTCTTTATTGGCAGGTGTGTTCATGATTTTTTGCCCTCCAGCATTTTGATAATATCCTCCTGGTTATAGTAAAGCAGGCTGCCAACCTTAGTGTAAGTTATAATGCCGGCACTGCGCAGCGTTTGCAAGGTTCCCGGTGAAATATTCAATAGTTTGCGCACTTCGGCGCTTTTAAGCCATTGCCTTGATGCTTGCTCATTCGCTCGTCCGACGCCAAGCTTTTTTAACTCTGCGAACAATTCGGTCTTGAACTGTTCCAGGTCATCTTTCGTAATTAAATCTAATGTGGTCATATCTTTGCTTTTATATTCTTGACAGTTCTGCTGCCTTTGTGAATACAAAAGAAGAAAGGGTGCCAATTTTAAATTGAGGCATTTAGGGATATCCCTAATTTATTTCTGTGGGTATTAATCGGCCAGTAAGAAATGGATTCCTTAAATTTGATAGAAGTGTTTACTAAACTAACTGCTTATGTTGACTTGTATCGGGATTGATGATGAGGAATACAACAATGAATATCTGAAGCATTGCTGTAGCAACATCCCTTTTATAGAGCTGATCGCCACGTTTACAGAGCCCTTTGCCGCCCGCGCCTTAATCTCATCTGGTGTTGTAGATTTGATTTTTCTGGATTTTAATTTAATCGGAATAACCGCTGCTGACTTTATTAAAGAGTTGCCATCATCAGTAAAAGTCATTATTGTTTCATCCGAAATGGAAAGTAGGATAAGGGAATATGCAATGGATATAATTACAATTGTTCATAAGCCTTACCCATGTGAAAGGTTATTGGAAGCCTGTAAAATTGCTGCTAAAAAGCAAATCAAAAAAAGGTCTAAAAAATAAAAGCTCCCCAAGTCTTGCACCGGGAAGCTTTCAACCTAAGTGATATGGTTCAAGAAACACCCAGGCCCATAAAAATGTCTTTAATATAAAAAGAAGGAGGACATTTATGAAACAGCAGAACACCACCGATGTGAGCATCATGCCCCAGCTGGACAAGGCTTGCGGCCTGGACATGCATAAGGACAAGATCGTCGGCTTTATCTCTTGCAAGGATGATTAACTCTGAATGATATAAATCATCAACTCATATTCTGATAAAATGCTTATAATAGCTGAAAATATTTCGCAATCAGGACGCAGAACGCACATGCCGCAAGCCCGGAGCATCACTGGATATCTTTAAAAAAGGGTAATGGTGAGGGTATAGAGTCACTTTATAAGCTGTACGCGAACACCCTTTATAACTACGGGTCCAAGTTTACAGATGATAAGGACCTTATTAAAGAATGTATCCAGGAATTGTTTGTGACCGTATGGACACGCCGGGAATATTTGAGCGAACCACCAAATGTCAGGAACTACCTGTTTAAAGCCTTCCGGCTTTCCCTGTTCAAAAAAGGGAATATGCTTCAAAAACAGGTACGTTATGAAGAAACCGAGCATTACGATTTCCATGCCTCGATTACCATTGAAGAGGAGATCATTACCGGTGAGGATAACGCCGTCCTGCAACGCAGGCTGCAAGCCACCCTTGACCAGCTTACTGCCAGGCAGCGGGAAGCGATCTTTTTAAAGTTTTACGAGGGGTTGAGCTATGAAGAAATCGCGGAGATAATGGATATTTCTGTCAAAGGAGCATACAAAGTGATGGCCAGGGCAATTGATGCTTTGCGTGATAAGCTTGACCCTGACGACTTTTTATTATTGCTTACACTGTTTTCGTTGAAATTATTTCATTGACAATTAGCTACTTATAAATGCAAGGTAAAACTTCCCAATTCTGATGGGGTAAAATAGGAAGGTCGCAGCTAATCGGAGCTGAAAGGCAAATTATGGAAAATAGGAATACCGATTTCAGCACTTATACCCTGAACGATCTGCTCGATGACCCCAATTTCATCAACTGGGTTTTGTTCCCAAACGATACCCTAACCGTTTACTGGCAAACGGCACAAAACAATCATTCTAATTTACCCGTCCTAATCGTACCGGCCCGCAAGTTGGTCTTATCAATGCAATTTAAAGAAGATCGCATAAGCGACGAGGAGCAGCAACAGCTCTGGCAGCAGATCGCGGCGCAAACCATCGAAAAGAAGAAATCAGGCCGCATTATCCCGATGTGGCTGCGCAGCACAGCGGCGGCTTTATTGGCCGGTATCCTGTTTAGCGCGGCATTCTATTTTTATAACAACAGGACAACAAAGATCAGCACTACTTACGGACAGGTCAGAACGGTCGTGCTCCCGGACAGTTCCTCAGTTACCCTGAATGCCAACAGTCAGCTGCAATATGTTCATAACTGGAATAAAAGCAAGATCAGGGAAGTATGGATAGCCGGGGAAGCTTTCTTTAAGGTCAACCACCTCCACAAATCCGGAAAGATCACTGCAGGCGACCGGTTTATAGTCCATGCAGGTAAGGTCAATGTCGAGGTATTAGGTACTATTTTTAATGTCAATGACCGAAGGGGCTTAGTTAATGTGGCGCTGGTGACCGGCAAGGTCAGCATGACTGTTGCAGCAACGCATAAACCGCCTTTAATCATGCAGCCGGGCGATGTATTGGAATACCTGGCCAAACAGGATACGATTATTCAGAGGCACACTAAAACGGCTAACAAGATAGCCTGGAAAGATGGTGTATTGGTGTTTGAGGAACTTACTGCCGGTGAATTATTTGATCAGTTATCGGATATTTTTGGATATAAAGTGGTCATCAAACGGCCGGAGATTAAACTAAAAAAGATAAGCGGCAGGTTTACCAGTAATGATGAGGATAAGCTTTTTAAAGCCATTTCCCTTGCTTTAGGGGTATCCATCAAAAAAGATGTGGCCAATCACACGCTTATTGTTCAATAATCACTTTATCGACTTATCCGACATGACTTTTTTCAAATACTATATTACAATTTCTCTATCCATCATATTATTACTCATTAACTGCGCTGATGCGGATGCACAACAACAGGAACTACCGCAATCCGCTGTAAAACTGAAGGATGCTTTACAGGAAGTAAGCAAAATATTTCACGTCAATTTTATGTACGAAACAGACCTCATTGGCAAAGGGACAGTAGAAGTTGATAGGCGAAGCTTCAAAACGCAAAAATTGGAAGCAGTATTGAAAGGATTACTCAAACCGGTGGGAATAAGCTATTATCCTGTTGATCAGGAAAACTATGCGCTCTTTAAACAAGTACCTGCTGCAATAAAGGAAAATCCCGCAAATACGACTGCCAGTCATCCTTTACCCGCTGATACACTTCAAAGCGCTTCGATCAGCGGCATCGTACTGGATGAAACAAACCATCCGTTGGAATACAGTACGGTCACCTTATTAAAAAGCGATTCAAGTAATATCAAAAGCGTGTTGGCTGATTCATTGGGACGGTACAGGTTTAAAGATATTGCTGGTGGGCGTTACCTGATCCGGGCGACGCAGATGGGGTATCTCAAAGCTTACTCGCAAACGTTTCTTGTGGTCACCAATACCCCGGTAGCTATCCCCGCCATTATCATGGCTACATCACCAAACCAACTTGCGGAAGTAAAAGTTGTAGCCAAAAAGCCCCTGTTTGAGCGCCGGATTGACCGCACTATTGTCAATGTAGAAAGCAGCGCACTGGCTGCCGGAGGCTCTGTTAATGATGTGCTTGAAATCGCGCCAGGTGTATCGGTGGATAACAACCAGATCACCTTAAAAGGCAAACAGGGTGTAACGGTGATGATCGATGATAAAGTAGTCAAATTATCTGCTTCACAGATCAGCAGTTTATTGCAAAGTATGCCTGCCAGCTCTATTTCCCAAATTGAACTGATCTCTAATCCCTCCGCTAAATACGATGCGGAAGGTAAAGGTGGTATCATCAATATTAAAACAAAAAAAGGCACCAACATGGGTTTCAATGGAACGATAACTTCTGGCCTTACCGTAGGGGTATATCCACGGTTTACGGAGGGCCTTACCCTGAATTATAAATTGAACAAGCTGAATATATTTAGTAATTACAGTTACACACATGGCAAAAGTACCAGTTCCTACATCAGCCATATCAGTATTAGCGGCCAGAACCCCATTAAATATGATCAGGAAGAAAATGACCATCGGAATTGGGATGCACATAATGCGCGCCTGGGAATGGACTACGACCTGACCGCTAAAAACACCATCGGCATATTAGGAACATTAAATACATACAACAGCGTTTTGAATTTTAAAGACGGCATTTACTTTAGAAGCAACATCACGCAACAACCAGATTCAAGCTTTTCTTCTGTGAATGATGGCCGTGAACGTAACCGGACTTATGGATTTAACATTAACTCGAAACATATCCTGGGTACTAAGGGTGATGCGCTGCTTTTTAATGCCGATTATACCTCCTACAGATCCAGTCTTCCGTACTATTATATCAACAGCTATTTCAATTCATCAGGAAATTTATCCAGGAAACCTGAAAATATTTTAAATGATGCTTCGGTAGCGATTGACCTGTTTTCTGCAAAAGCAGATTACAGCCACGCTATAAGCCCATCAACAAAACTGGAAGCAGGCGGAAAAATAGCCGCCACACATTCTAACAGTAACATTTTGTTCCAAACCGGTAATCCCGCCGGTCAACTGGTCACTGACACGAACAGGACCAATACATTTGATTACCATGAAAACATCAGTGCACTTTATATCAACTATGTAACTAAACTTAGCGAACAAACAAGCTTTCAGGCAGGCTTAAGGGGAGAAAATACGCATTACTCCGGGAAATCCGTTACTACGGGTCAAACCGTAGGCCGTGATTACCTGCAATTATTCCCCAGTCTTTTTATACTGCATAATTTCGGGCCAAACGCCTTGAGCTTTTCTTACAGCCGCCGGATCGGCCGCCCCAGCTATGAGGATCTGAATCCGTTCATCGATTATTCATCGCCTTATTTCTACACTCAGGGAAACCCGCTTTTAAAACCGGAAACTACGCATTCTTTGGAAGTGAACTACAACTACGACACGGATCTGAATATCAGCCTGGGTTATAGCCGGACAAGCGATTATTATAATTATTTCACGTCGCTGGCCGACAGTAGCGGTGCTACCAAACAAACGATTGACAATTTTAAGCAATATGATACCTGGAATTTCTCGATCAGCTATAATAAGGACATCTTAAAATGGTGGACGCTTACGGCAAACGGCGATGCTAATTATGACCGTTACCAAACACCTTATTTGGGTACCTTGATCGATGTTCAGCGTGCCGGATATAGTTTTAATATTCTAAACACTTTTCAGCTCAATCCAAAGCTGTCATTGGAAATCCTGAACCTTTACAAATCTAAACGCGTGGTACTGGCCCGAACGATTGATAGCAAATATCGTGCGGATGCGGCCTTGAAATACAGCTTGCTGAAAAACAAAGCCACCATCAAATTAGGCGTAACAGATATTTTCTATACTTATATCAACCAGGGAGTAAACCATTTTGAGGGTTTATATGGCACCTACTATAACAGGAACGAAAACCGCAGGTTTAATGTGAGCCTTTCTTATAAGTTTGGCGGTAAAGTAACAGCGCCTAAAAAAATTCAAAGCAATAAAGAGGAATTGGAGCGGATCAAATAAGTAGAACGGGTGAATAAGTTTGATACATCATCAGTTGATATTACAACTTATATCTTTTTGAGTGGGTTAATTTTGCATGTTGCGACAGTTGCCGTTATAGCCACTTTGCTCCATTACTTCCATATACTTACTACGGTCAAGAAGGTTTTTTATCGCCGTTTTTTTATCCGCCTGTTTATTATAATAGGCTTCACAAATACGCATACCAATGAAGTAGCCTAAATCAGGTGGCTTGTTTTTGATCGTGCCGGTATTGAAAAGCCATTTTGACAAATCAGTGCTGTTTATATCTGGCTTGAACTCTTTCCATAATTCGCATTCGTGCTGAGTCTCGTATTCGCTTTTATTTGGTAACCGACCTTGATTTAGTATCAGATCAGGGAGAAAATTAGCCGCTCCTTCTTGTAAAGTAATTGATAACAAAGTCTTATTTTTGGCGTGATGCTGCTGGCAATGAATACTTTCATGCGCTACAAGTTCGCTCAAGTTTACACCCCGCGATAGGGTGACTTGTAAATTTCCTTTAAACTCGGAGAAATCCATTGATGAATCTGCCAACGCAATCTCACTGCCCATAAGAATTAGGTCCTTTTTGGTTGTTCCACCTCCTCTGAAACAACCGATAGCAAAGCAAACTCGTGGTATTTGGTAATTGGGAATAACATTATTCAACTGTTTAAACGTACGGTCAAGGGCAGCCAAATTGACCGCTATATTTGTGGTTTTTGACCGTAATTGCCTAAGATATTTTGGATATCTACGTATGGTGCGCAGATATTCAGGAGCTGTATATTCACGTATCTCAATAAACTTTTGCCCTTCACTGCTCATTCTATCGAGGTATATTGTTTTCATCACCTGAAGGCTATCTTCTGTACTCTTTGCATCTTTCAAGCTGTCTACAGCCTCCCAGAAATTAGCTATATCACTTGTAACATAGGGCTGCTTATTACCAAAAAAGGTATTTCCAAAAAGAATTAGGCACCCTGCAATTACACAAACGAAAACAGCAATTAACTTCATATGGATAAGTGTGTCATAAACAACTTTTATTAGAGTGTTGTTAATACCACTTGTTACAGCAGAAGTACTCGAAAAAACTGGTTAACTGGCTGTGTTTTTGTACAAAGATTTTTAGAGGAAACCTTATCACAATTAAACTGGCGAGATTGCCAGTTCAAAATAATAACCAAATCTACTTTTTATTATTTTATAAATCCTAATATTTTCCCAAAATATGTTGGATAATTCGCCAACATTTTAAATATTGCGTTCGTATAAATCTAAACCGAACCTTATTATGAGTAGAATACAAGGATTGAATAAGTTTAACGAAAGGATCGGTTCCCTGAAACGTGAAACGCTGAACAGGGTACAGAACATCCATGAACGGAAATTGACAAATAACAAGGCGTACCGTATCAGCAAACAAGCTAAACAATTTGAAAATTTATTGCATGATATAAATAATACTGTAGAGGCGGTGGAAAGGATAAAACCGGCTGGTGCAAGGTGGGATATAAAATTTGGTGAGTTGGTTTTAATAGATGCAGAAAGCGATGAAAAGATTCTACAATGAAAAAAGATACCTACTTTGAACAGCATCCTGTTTATAACATACTGTCTTATGATGTTATTGTCGGCCTGATACAATTAATGATAGATGAGGGATTGGTCAGTCCTGCAG
The DNA here is from genome assembly GCF_003633615.1 of Mucilaginibacter gracilis. Lineage (NCBI taxonomy): Bacteria > Pseudomonadati > Bacteroidota > Sphingobacteriia > Sphingobacteriales > Sphingobacteriaceae > Mucilaginibacter > Mucilaginibacter gracilis. Next base: position 3,409,033 of record NZ_RBKU01000001.1, read on the forward strand.
AAAGGGATGGCATTTATGTTGAATTTAAAGATTTTCGTAATAAAGTCCGGCCTATGTATATGGGTTTAAATGATGGTCAAAAGCAGGGATATATAGCTTACTTTAGATACAGGCACCATTTGTTCAAACCTTTTATTGCCAGTGATGATAAACTGAAATGAAAAAAGGGTTCATCTCTGAACCCTCCGAGGTTAGCCGTGCCTCTTGAAATGTGCTTAATGAAAGACACTAAACCGTATCACTTTTCTTCAGGTATTGGCCTGAAATTTCTTTTTTCATTATAAAGGTAAGTATCAGCAATTACATTCAGGCACTTGTATCCTTGTAGGCTGTTAATCTTGTTTCTTTTAAAAAAAGCCAAAATGGTTTGCAAATCGGTGGGCAGATCTTTTGCTTCCAATAAATTCATTGCTGTTTGGTCAGCCAGTCCGATAAAACGTTTTCCATGTGGAGAATACGATCCGAATACATATATTGTTCCTGGCTTTGCAGGTGCCTTGTTGATTAAAATGGGCCGGTGATACATCACATCTAAATTAGATGGCACGGTATCTTGTGGGTTGGTTAATTCCTTTTGATTATACAGGAATTTAAGCATAGCGATTTCTATTTTCTTTTCCTTTGTTTGCTGAGCATAAGCCGCGTCGAAAAAAAAGAAACAGGATGCTATTATAAAGATAATTCGGTAAGCTCTCATAGTTTCGCAGGTAATGGTAAAGGGATTGATTTTAACACATCTTTAATAACGTTATTTTGCAGGATTTTGGTTTCGTTGGCATTCGGGGCTTTTTCAGTATCAAAAGTAGTTCCCTTATCAAGGTTCGACTTTACCTGCGATTGATTGGTTTGATCAGTCGCATGAATACGCTCGTGGCCAGCCGCGGCAGCTACTACCGCATCCTTATCGCCCAATTGCAATGCGGCTGTTTGCAAATGACCTTTGTCCCCGCCATATACCGAACCGTTGGCTACCTGGCTGGCCATATCATCAATTGCTCCGCCGTAGATGGTCACCGTCGATTTTGCTACCTGATCTGTGCCGTGAATATAAGAATTATCCGTGTGTCCGATTTCTGTCGCATTATTCTCTGACGAATAAACTAATGTGACTTGTACTTTTGAGTCCCTATAGGCATTTAAGTCAGATATGCCCCCGCTTTTGGCAAGTGCATTCCCGATAATCTGCGTACCTGCTGAAGCATTCTTTGACCATGAAACGGCACCGCTTTTATTTACAGAATAAGTAACTGCCTTGCCGTCTGTACCGATAATTTCCTTACCATTGGGGTCAATATTATTCATAGGGTTATCATTCACATAATTATAGGGAGATAATTGAGGGTATTTTTCGGCTTTGGGGTCAACTGTTACCCACCGCAACAAGTCCTCATCCGTGTAAGTAATTGTCTTTATAAGACTATCCCGGTCACCGATCAGCTTGATAACCTTGTTTTGACGATCAAGCGTTAAATACCGGATTTTGGATTTTGGGTCTGCATTTTTTACCTGATAAATGTCAAGCGGATTGTCTTTGTAATCTACTTTGGGTTTATAGCCAAAAATCTTATAAGGGTTGTCCTGCCCATAACATATAACAAGGTTGGCAATTAAAATGCCGAGGGTGATGAGTAGTTTTTTCATTGGTCAAGGTTTAATTTTTTCTATTGGCGGCTCTTTTTGCTTTTTCTGTTTCAACTGATTTTACCCATTCATTGTACAATTCTATCGGCATATCTTTGTAACCTAAAGCGGCTACGTAGGCCATCGTTTGCTTATGCATAGCTATATCTTTCAAAAGGGCAGAACTGTCTGGCTTTGATTTCTTTTGCTCCGCTTTAATCATGGTAAGTAAGCAATTAGCTTTCAATTGAATTAATGGCACGCATCTGGGGAAATATTTCAGTGCTGTATTAGCCGTTCTTAAAACGAATTGGTCGTAGCCATACAAAGATTTATAACCACATGCCAGATCGAACATGGTCATTGCCACGCTTTCTTTTGGTGAAAGTGGGGCCATATAAATATTCTTCTTGATCGCTTCAACGGTAATTGCCATCTCTTTAATTATCCATTGGTCACGGGGAAAACCGGGATTAGTAAGTTCCACATTTGTCCACTGGCCTCGCTCGTCCTGATGCTTAATATATACATGGTTTGGTGCCAATGCTAAATATGCTTTAGCGCCCATTTCCTCACAGAGTATTTTATAAAGGAACGGCAGCGAATGACAATTACCAGAGTGCGTTTTTAAGAGTTTCGTAACAAACTGTTTTGACCAATCCTTAGTACCGGTAAAATCCTCAAAATCATAAGTAAAAGGCTTAAAACCATTGGCTGCGATGGTATCAGCCATAAAAGAAAAGGTAACAAAATTTCCCGCTGTTGGGTGCCTTTCAATATGTTTTTGTTTAATTAATTCTTTAAGTTGAAAAGCAATATTTGATATATCCTGACAAAAAGCCTGATAGTTTAGTTTGTCGGAATAATAGGCACTCTCTGTTAAAAAGACTGATCGTTTAAAGCTAAGAGGTTCTTTACCAGTAAGCATGGCGGATTGTTCCTGAAATGCTTGCCTATATGCCTGCTTATTTTTTTGTGCATTTGCATTGAAGCCTAAGAGTAGGGGTATAATTAGGAACAGATAAGGGTACTTCATATTGTGAATATGTTTAGGGCAGTTAAATTTAAATTATATTTAAGTTCCTTGTATGATTTTCCAAAAATAATTATGGTAGGAGGAGAAAATACAAAGTATACCTGCAAAAATAAAGGTGGTAACTTTAATAAGTGGTGACAACATATTGTCAGTATAATTAAACACCATTTTTCCTGATCTCTTCTTGGTCAAGGTGCCATTGATAAACTGCATCCAGCAAAACACTAAGTTTTTCTTTAAACAAAGTGAAATTTAAAGCATCAAGCGTACGAACATACCGGCCATTACCAATGAGCGCATATATTAGCCATTTAAACAGTTGTTCGTCAACCGCGTTATACGGTTCCGCTCCGAATACTTGATCAATGGTCTGCTCCAGGTTGGATTCATATCCTTTCATAACATTTAATTTAAAGGTCAAAGGTTTAGTTATTTGTCTCAAAGCTAAAGTTTTGTTGGGTAATTCACCAACACATTTCCCTGATTATTATTTCATCTTTCCTGTTCAGTTACCGGGACAAATGATTAGCGACATTGATAAAGAAGTACTTATTTTATTTGGGAAACACCTTAAATCCTTACGTCTTGCTAAGAAACTGACTTATCGTAAAATGGCGTTGCGCTGTAATATTGACTACGGCGATATTCAAAAGATCGAAAGCGGCAAAGTTAACATAACCATTCTTACGCTTAGAGAGCTTGCCAAAGCACTTGAACTTGCCCCTAATAGCTTGCTTGACTTTGATGGCTTTAATCTATCCGATAGCCGTTAAACTGTATAGGGCCAGTATTCCTCTGCCCGTGTTCCATGTTATTAAATATTTCAAATTATTTTAATTAATACAACGGATGAGAGTACAAGCATGTTTTAAGCTTTAAAGCCTGACCAACTGCGCTATCAACGAAAAATCATACGCATCCACAAACAGTTTTACCCCTGACGGATATTCCAATATGACTTCTTTACGATCAAGCCTTTTTTCCGCAACTGTTGCTTCCTGACCGACATCCGTAGAATAACTGTGCGTAAGCCTATAATTGGAAAAAGGCCGCGGCCGGAAGTCAATCAACCAGGCTAAAAGTTCAATGTTTTTTTCATCGGTGTTAGTGCCTTTTTTTAAGAAGTTATTTAGTGGCTTAAATTTATCAGGGTCAAAGCGCCTGATTGATGATTCATAAATTTCTTCTTTATCCGGCCTTTCCAAAAATGACCTGAGCATCCGATAATCAGATTTGTCAAGCCCTTTTCTAAAAAGCAATAAGCATTCATTGCGTAGCTTGGCGGCAGTCGGGTGTTTTAGGTTTAGGGATAGCTCACCTGAGCTTTTTTTGTATTGATAAAATTGCCAAATATCGGCTCTGTATTGTTCCATCATTTCTCAAAAATTAGTTAATAAAATTAGAGAATTTGAAAGGCAGCTTGCGCGTAATAATAAATGATTTGGGATTTTACGGTTTCCCGTAATTTTCGGAATATTATAGTTATTATCTTTCCCACATGGAAAATCAACAAACACAACCTGAGAGGCAATCCATTACAGAAATGGTACTTAGAATTTACGTGGGACATTTTTTACGTAAAGAACTTAACATTGAAGAAATGATCGACGTCTTTGACTTAGTAGAGAAGGCTCCTGATGGCAAGTCAAGAATAGAAAATTTAAAAGAAAAAGGATATTTAAAAGATGTAACGGAACAGCATATCGATGAAGCTATAGTACTGGTAGAGGATTATCCTGACTTTCTATATGGTGAATTACCGAAAGATGCCATATTGCAGTATTTAGCGGACTACCAGTTACAGCAGCTTGGTAAAAAAAGCCTTACAGAAAGGGTTAGCGGATTAAATGATGCAGGCTTCTTAGACCCAACGCTGGATGCCAGTGCAATGATCTGCGTTTTTGACTTAATAGAGCACAACGACAATGGAGAGTCACGGTTAAACCGTCTGATCGAAGAAAAATGCGTTATTGAATTAAATCAACATCAAATTGGTGATGCTATATTAATATTAAATGATTTTTCTGAAACTAATCTATAGACTTTTACTAACAGCTATGATTGTAAAGACAAATAAAAATTATTCGTCCTTTTTATTTAGAAGTTGAAAGTACTTAACCTGCAAGTCACTATATCGCTCTTGAAGTTCTTTATGAGCTTCAAGTAGTTTTGTATATTTATCTTTAAGTTGAAGATGTTCTTTTTCTGTTGGCGTTTTGGCGTTGTTATTTAAATTATCGGGAAAGTATTCATCCATTTCTGGATAGTCAATAGAAAAATCATGATTTATTGCTATACCATATTTAGCCAGTATAACATAGCTCAAGTCTTCTTTTTTTACATGCGTATAATAGGTATTCTCCTTAAACCCCGCCCTTTCGGCAGCTACCTTATTGCTGAATTTACTTGCTTGTACTGTTAAATATAAAGTTCGTCCTCTACCTTTTAATTTTTTTACGTCTATCAATTTGATGTTTTTTTAAGTACATCTAAATTTATGCCTGCATTATTTTATATTTAATTGATAAAAACATTGATTTTAATTGATTTATATTTATATTGCTTGATATATTAGTTGATTAAAGGTTTAAGAAACCTTATCGTGGCAAAAATTTGCGACGATTGAACAAAAATTTGATAGTTTAGCGATTATATCGAAATATAGGATCGCTTACGAGCCTTGCACCGAAATCTGACAATTTTACCATGCAAGTGTAAGTAAGACGGCCCGGCCCTATTTTGCAATAGGGCCGGCACTTGCTTATTCATTTGTATGGTACCAGCCCCTTGGGGCTGGATGGCTTTGTCAGAGCCACGGTACAATATGATTGGCAGTGTCGGCCCTATTGTAATTTTACAATTACTTTAATCCCATTGCCATCAAAGGCTTACTAAATATAGTAACAGCATTTGATGGGTACCGAAAATTTAGATATAACCTTACTTCTTCAACAACTGCAACTCGGCAGCGAACAGGCTTTTTCTAAAATTTACGATCTCTATAGCAAACCCCTTTACCGCAACATACTTTACTTAGTTAAGGATGAAGATATCGCCCAGGAAATCTTACAAGACCTGTTTCTAAAGCTATGGCTTAAGCGCGAATATATTGACCCTAATCGTAAATGGTTATCCTATCTATATGAAATTGCAAACCGCATGGTAATAGATCACTTCAGGAAAGTAGCTAAAAATCAACGTATTATAAACCATTTAATTTCAACTACAGTCGAACCTGTCTTGAATGCTGAAGATCAATTAATCGATAAGGAAACTTACGCATTCTTAACCAAAGCAATTGAAAGTTTACCGGTTCAACGCAAGGAAGCGTTCAAGATGTGTAAAATTGATGGCAAAAGCTATAAGGAAGCGGCTGAACTTTTGGGAATATCGCCAATAACTATCCGCAATCAAATTGTCGCAGCCAACAAATCTCTTAAAGAATATTTCCTAATAAATAATAAACTGGTGTTGATTCTCATAGGCTACTCATTAGGTTTGACTATTTGCCATACTTGCCAATATTTATTATGATTAAGAGCACATTTATTAATTCAGAACTTGAGGGCGCAATAAATTACCTTAATGATTTTTTTGATTTAGGTTTCCCTAAAGAACACCGTAAGGATTTAAAAAAATGGCGTAATCATGTTATAAATAAAAAAAAATATAATGATCAGCATGGTGCGGCACGAGTATTCGGTAATTATGAAGAAACTATTCAAATTATTGAAGTTGCTGATATATGTAACCGACATAAAGATTTAGTAGGGTCATCATCTATAGTACCTATATGTATAGTCAATATGGAGCAAAGTGAATGGTCATATTTCCCGAAAAAAATGTCTCAAAAGGAAATTTTAAATCCTACCGTAGCAATCCGAAACTTTTTTAAAGCATTTAGTGCTCAAGAATATAAAGATGTATTTCATGAGTGGCTACGGCTTGCTTTATCAAATAAATCAGCCGGGGAAACCCTTTCAGCAAAGGAAGTAGTGTTACCTTACGAAAATTTGCGAAAGTTATATTCTGCCCTTTGGCTTGTCTATAAACGCAGTTCAAAACCTGTATGATTTATAAATCATTTTGGTCACTATTAACAAAATGTAAAATTTAGAATAGTCCTAATATAAATAAACTACGTATTGTTGGTAAATTCCCCAACAAAGTGGCAGATCAAATCCATATCGAAAACCTTTTCAAAAAATATCTCACCGTGCAATGCACGCCCGATGAGATTAAAGAATTGTATAGGTTAATCGGAAACAAAGAAAATGAGGAAATTTTTAGTTATTTAGTTGCTGAACAACTTTCTAAAGATTCACTTGAGCCGCTCCATTCAGAAAAGGAAGATAGAGCCGTAAACAAAGTTAAATCCGTCCTTCTAAGCGAAATTCGCGCTCAAATCCCCGCAAAATCTAAATCCCGCTATAAAATTCCTAATACCTGGTTGAAGATCGCGGCATTATGGCTGGTGGTAGGTTCAGCGACTATGTTCCTGCTTTTCCGACATTTTTCCGACAAATATAACTCTGAAATCAAGCAGCACACTCAACAATTAGTTACAAAAAACGGCCAGAGAAAATTCATCCAATTATTCGACGGCACTAAAGTATGGCTTTACCCCTCCAGCACGATAAAATTTTCAGATCAGTTAGTTAATGGTTATCGAGAAGTAATGTTGGATGGGGAAGCCTTTTTTGAAGTGGCCAAAGATAAGGCGCATCCCTTTATCATCCATAGTGGCCGAATGCAGACAGAAGTAGTCGGAACCTCTTTTAACGTAAAATCTTATAGCAAACAAAATATCTACAACGTCACTGTAGTTACCGGGATTGTAAAGGTTTCTATGCTTTCGGCAAAAAAGGAGAAGCTGTCAGAGGTCATTTTAAAACCGAAGCAACAGGCCATCTACAACAGTGTGCAAGCAACGTTAGCCGACAAATCAATATCAACCGTTGACGCCGTTATAAAAAAGAAAGACGGCATATTAAGCTATGACGGAATGCCAGTGCCGGAAGTCGTCGTGGACTTCAGGCGCTATTATAATCAATCCATTGAACTGCAAAACAAGTCGGCAACCTGCCTATGTTACGGTGAATTTGATACGTCGAAGCCGATAGATATTGTACTGCGCCAATTGGCCGCGGCTATCGGCGCAACCGTCCGGCAAACAGACAAAGGGTATTTTTTAGAGGGGGGATGTAGTGATAGGTAGAATAACAATGGATAATCAGGACTACTGTTTCAGGTAGCCGCCTAACCAAATTTTAAGGAACAAACTTAACTGCAAAAAAATGAAAAATTGCTTTACAGGAATGCTATTGCCCTTTTTGTGGCTCATTCGACAGTCGCCGCCACTAATCCTTCGATTAGATTTTCGCCTAAACTCTCCCTTAACCAATTTAATTAAACATTATGCTTAAAAATTTACGCTCCATATTAAGGTACAAATCATTTGTATTAACCGTTGCCACAACCTGCTTTTTAAACTGCGCCCTGGCAACCGAAATAGCGCGATCACAAGACTTAAATAAGCGCATTTCAATAGATGTAGAAAAGAAAACATTAAAAGAAACGCTTGACCAAGTTTCCAAACAGGCCCACGTAGGGATAATATATAGCAATGCAAGAGGAGTCCTGAAAAATCCGGTAACTATCCACGCAAAAGATCAGCCGGTTAGTAAAGTATTAAATGATTTGCTATCACCGCTCACTCTCACTTATGAAATTATAGGTGACCAGATTGTTGTAAAGTTCGATAATATAAGTTCTCGGCCTCCCTCGCAAGGACAACCAGTAAAACAAAGTATTCCGATAAAGGGAAAGGTCACCGATGATAAGGGTTCACCTTTGCCTGGGGCCACCATTAAAATTAAGGATGGACCAGCTTTGGCAACTACTGATAGCAACGGTGAATTTGAAATAAGCAATGTCTCTGATAGTACCGTTTTGCAAATTTCCTTTGTCGGCTATTTAACCAAAGAGATTGTTGTAACCAATGCAAATTATCTAACTATTTCGCTGAAAAATGGAAGTAATCAACTAAATGAAGTATCAGTAGTTTCTACAGGATATCAGAATATTCCAAAAGAACGGGCTACGGGATCCTTTTCTCAACCGATTAAAACAGAATTTGAGGCCAGAGTAGCCACTGATGTATTGTCAAAATTGAACGGCATTACAAGCGGACTTTTGTTTAATGCGAACACTACTGCGGCAAGGAATGGAATAGATATAAATATTCGTGGGCGCAGTACAATATTTGCCAATGACCAGCCATTAGTTGTGGTGGATAATTTTCCATACAGCGGTGATATTAACAATATTAACCCTAACGATGTTGAGAGCGTGACTGTGTTGAAAGATGCAGCGTCCGCCAGTATCTGGGGTGTAAGGGCTGGTAATGGTGTTATTGTTATTACAACAAAAAAGGGAAAACTAAATCAGAGTTTAAAGATCGGTTTTAATGCCAATATAACTGTTTTTGATAAACCAGATTTGAATTACAATCCCAACCAGTTAGGTGCTTCTTCCTTTATCGGTCTGGAGCAATTCCTGTTCGGTAAAGGATATTATGATTCGAACTTAACTAATACAAGCACTTACCCGGTAATTTCACCAGCTGTGGAACTATTGGCTGCCAATCGGGCAGGCAGTTTATCTTCTAATGATTTAGCCTCCCAATTAAATACACTACGGGGGATTAATGTAAACGACCAGCTAAGTAATTATTTTTACCGAAAGGCTACCAACCAACAGTATGCACTTACGCTTTCCGGGGGATCAGATAAGGCCACGTATTACCTCTCAACAGGCTATGACAACAATTTGCCGGGTTTAAAAGGTAATACAAACCAAAGGATTACGATTAACTCCTTAAATACTTTTTATCTGGTTAAAAATCTCGAATTAAGCGCTGGCTTAAATATAGTACAGGATTATAATAAGATTGATAATACTTTAAGTCAGTTTAACACCCGTGTTTTTCCGTATTCACAAATAGCGGATGCAAGCGGAAATCCATTAGCAATTCCTTTTAATTATAGCCGAAATTACGTTCAAAGCGCTCCAGCCAATGGGTTTTTAGATTGGTCTTATTATCCATTAAAAGAATTGGGCGCAACAAATCATAGTACCAAAGACTTGGATATAAGACTTACAACTGGCTTGAAGTATGCATTCATACCCGGATTAACCGGCGAAATAAAGTACCAGTATGAAAGAAGTAATAGTCAAGACCGGGACTATCAAAGTCAGCAAACCTATTTCACACGCAACTATATTAATCAATTTTCAATTCTAAATAACGGACAAGTTACTGGCTATAATGTCCCTTTAGGTGGTATTCTCAGTTTGGCAAACGCCAATATGGTGACCAATAACGTGCGCGGACAGTTGAATTTTAACCGAACCTGGGGGAATAATAACGTAAGTGCAATAGCTGGTTATGAACTGTCACAAACCACTGTTGAAAGCAATGGTTCAAACCTGTATGGTTATAATGATGATCTGGCAACATTCATCAACGTAGATCCAACGACGTCCTTTCCAATCAATCCATCCGGCAGCACATCTATAAATAGCGGCCTTGGTATCGGCGGGACGTTATCGCGCATCCGATCATCCTTTGCTAATGCGGCTTATACGTATATGGATCGCTACACGCTTTCGGGAAGCGCCAGAATAGATGGCACAAATTATTTTGGCGTTGCAACTAATCAAAAAAACATTCCACTGTGGTCTGCCGGGGCCAAATGGAACATAGCCAAAGAAAACTTCTATACGCTGGATTGGTTGCCCGTTTTAGCACTTAGAGCAAGTTACGGATATAATGGCAATCTTGACCAATCAATAACAGGAGTCACTACTTTTAGGTATTCGAATTTGGCAACATACTTAACCAATCTTAATTATGCGGCAATCTCCAATATTGGCAACCCTGACCTGCGTTGGGAGAAAACAGGAATTACCAATTTGGCCCTTGGCTTTGGTACCAAAAACAACGTTTTAACAGGTAGCCTGGAATATTATTTTAAAAAGGAAACAGACCTGTTAGGTTACAAAACTTTTCCTGAAAATAGTGGAATTACAACGCTCGAAGGTAATTACTCGGATATGACCGGCAAAGGGTTTGACTTATCGTTGACCTCACAAAATTTAAAAGGCAGCATAAAATGGACAACAACTCTTCTTTTTAGCCATGCAACGGATAAGGTTACTCGCTATGATGTGAACCCGCTGACTTCAACGGTGGTAAGTTCCGGATCTGGTATTGCAGTACCGGTTGTGGGTAAATCGGTTTTTGGTATATACAGCTATAAATGGGATGGCTTGAACGGGCAAACAGGCAACCCTGTTGGTTTTGTAAATGGCACTGCCAGTGAAAATTATGCAACTATTACTACTAAAACGCCGATTAGCGATTTAGTGTATGCGGGCCCTGCAAGACCAACTTATTTTGGTGGCTTCAATAACCGCTTGAGTTATAAAGGATTTAGTCTCGCTGTGCAAATCAATTATAAGTTTGGTTATTATTTTCGAAGTCCTACAATTAATTACTACCAAATAACTTCTTCAGGTTCATTCCTGCGGGTGAATCGTGATTTTGACAATCGTTGGCTGAAACCAGGAGACGAAAAAAATACTAACGTACCGTCCCTTATCTATCCGTCAACGCAAGCGCGTGATAACTTTTACCAGTTTTCAGAAGCCACTGTCGAAAAAGGGGATCATGTTCGTCTTCAGGACATTAGTTTAAGCTATGACTTAAATAAGTCGATGTTCCACAGGCTCCCTTTCAACAACATACAACTCTTTATTTATGCAAATAACATTGGCGTCATATGGCGCGCCAATCATAAGGGACTTGATCCTGACGCAGTGCCAGCGTCTGGCGATATTAATACTATGCCCAACCCGAGGTCAATTTCTTTTGGGCTGAAAGGCAGTTTTTAAAAGATGGCCGGGACATCCGTACTTAATGGAAGAACTGGCAGAAAAATTATTAAACCCTCAAAATTGAACTGATATGAATAAGTCAATAAAAATAAGCTGCTTAAGTTTAATACTGCTTCCTATTATAATGTTTAGTGCATGTAAAAAAGACTGGTTAAATGCCAAACCAGATAAAGCTTTAGTGGTACCAACAACGGTTTCGGACTATCAGGCACTATTGGATAATGCCATTGGTTCTCCCGGGATGAACCAAAATGAGCCAAGTCTTAGTATGGTAGGTGATGGGGATTATCATATAGCTGATGCCGACTATACAAGATTGAGATATGCGCCTGAGAAAAGCGCATATATTTGGGCTCCGACAGCAGATTTTTATAACGGACAGGGCTCGTCTGAATGGATAAGTGCCTACGCCAGAATTTTGCAAAGTAATGTTGTATTAGATGGAATTGCTACGGTAAAAACTGATGTTGGCTCTTTGACGGCCTATAACAATGTAAAAGGATCAGCTTTGTTTTATCGAAGTTTCGATTTTTATAATTTGTCGCAGATATATTGTAAGGCTTATGACGCGACATCAGCAACTACAGATTTCGGATTGCCATTAAGAGTATCTTCAAATGTAAACCTTACTGTAAGTCGATCCTCGTTGCAACAAACCTATGACTTGATTACACATGATCTGTTGCAGGCTGCTCCGTTGTTACCTGCAAAGCCATTATATCCTACCCGCCCTTCCAAACCCGCTGTTTTTGGATTATTGGCCAGGGTTTATTTAGCGCAGGGAAATTATAGTAAAGCCCTAACTTATGCGGATTCTTCCCTGCATTTACAAAGTGCATTAATGGATTACAATCAGCTAAATCCCAACGATTACATACCTATAGCTCAATTTAATAAGGAAGTAATTTTTCATTCTCAATTAAGTACGTATGCTTCATTTGATACATACAGCCTTATTGTTGATTCAACTCTTTATAAGTCTTATGACGCCAATGATTTAAGGGTGTCAATTTTTTTCCTAAATGTTAATGGAAATATGACTTATTGGGGTAATTATACAGGTGCCCCTTATGCATTTTTTGGTGGGTTGGCTACCGACGAAATGTACCTGATCCGTTCGGAAGCCTATGCAAGGACTGGAAACACCACAGCTGCTATCAATGACCTGAATACTCTATTGTCAACCCGTTGGAAAACGGGTACCTATGTTAATAAAACCGCAGCCTCGGCAGACGCAGCATTAGCGCTAATAATAGCAGAAAGGCGAAAAGAGCTTTGTTTTAGAAACTTAAGATGGCCGGACTTACGCAGGTTAAATAAAGATCCCCGTTTCCAGGTGACTTTAATAAGAAACGTAAGTGGTAAAACTTATTCTCTGGCCCCCAATTCACCCTTGTATGTATTGCCTTTAGACCCCATTGAAGTTCAAGCTGGATTACAACAAAATCCAAGGTAAGTATCAATTAATTTTAACAATATCATTATGATAAAAGCTAATTACAATCTTTTAAAATCGTTATTATTTACGTTGATTTTAATAATTCTTATACCCATTTTGGCAAAAGCCCAAACCACTGAAACACTTGTTGGTGAAAAAGTCCCTGACGCAACATTTAGAGAAATTGTAAATTATACTTCAACAAGCGCTAAAATCTCTGATTTTAAAGGCAAATTACTCATTTTGGATTTTTGGGCAACCTGGTGTTCCCCATGTGTAGCAATGTTTCCGAAGATGGATTCATTGGAAAAACAGTTTGCGGGTAAAATTCAGGTAATGCCGATTACAAAAGAATCTGAAAAAAAAGTAGTTAACTTTCTAAACCACATGTACAAAATAAGGCATATCAGACCTTTTTCAGTGGTCAATGATACCTTATTCAGTGAGCTGTTTAAATATTCTCAAATTCCATATTATGTTTGGATAGATTCTAACGGCAAGGTAATAGCAAACACAGGTGCCGAAGAAATAACTGCTAAAAACATTGATGCAGTATTAAAAGGACAAACCCCAACATTTGAAAATAGAAATGATATCCAGTATCGGGAATTAAAGGTAACGGCGGAACACAATTTATTTGTCCTGAAAAATAACTTTAATATAAAAGATACATCAACCGATAGCGACAAAATAACTGGACCAAATATTTTATCATATTCTATTGCAACAAAATATATTCCTAATGCATGGGGGCAGTTATATTTTGATGAAGACCATTTTACTGCATACAATGTCAGTATAGAACATCTTTATCGTTGGGCTTATAATGCAGGCTATTATGATGAACCAACTCAAGGTGCTTTTAATTCAGAAAAAAATCATGTGTTTGAATTTAGGAATCAGAAATTATTGGATAGCATTAATTTGCCAAAATCCATAAAAAGCGGAACAAAAGAAATGGATCAGTGGGCAAAAGATTATTCCGTGAGTTACGAAATGGTTTATCCGAAAGGGATCACTTGGAAAGCCAAAATGGAACTCGTAAGAGAAGATCTTGATCGATCTTTTTCTAAGCCTATGGGTTTTAAAGTTCACGTAGAAAAACGAATTGATAGTAACTCTCAAGTCCTAAAACGCGTTAATAGTCGCATAGCACTTTCAACAACGGGCGGAATTGCTAAGGAAAGTCATGACAGATATATGTATGTACAGCATAATATGCCGCTAAGTCACTTTACGGGCTTGTTAAAAGGTTATTTTTTTCAAGACAGTAAAATATCCTTTATAGATGAGTGTGGGATAACCGAGAATGTGGATTTAGAATTGAGTTGTGATATGAATAATTTAGAAAGTATTAATGCGGCTCTTGACAAATATGGCTTAAAGTTTATTAAGAAAGTAAAGAAGATTGACGTGCTAATATTTTCGGAAAGTGATAAATTTTAATCCTATCACATCTTGCAAACAAAATAAAGAGCGGGTGAAATTTATTGTCCGCTCTTTATTTATTAAAGGTGCTATTTTAATGTCCGTTATAATCGCCGGTGGTAGCACTGCCAGTCCTTGATGGTGAGCCAGAGGGTGCAGCGTTATTTACAGGTGCATTTGAAGTTGTCCATTCAGCTGTACATTCATCTGAAGGATTTGAAGCACATGATGGGCCAGCAGTGTTACGATAAACAAAGTCAGCGGCGTTAGAATCGCCAGCGATACCAGTTTTGTTATAATACGAAGCTGTAAACAAAAGGCGACCTTTAGCATCTTTTGTAACTTTGATAGCGTTTTTAGATGCTGAAGTAAACGCACTAAATCCTAATGCCATTGCACCTACTAACAGGCCAAAAGCGATTTGTTTAAAATTTTTCATTTTTTTTAATTTTTGAAAGATGTATTTAAATTGACGAGCCAGAGAGCAAAAATGGCTAAAGTAATAAATGCGAGATTTAACCATATATGCTGTGTCCAGCTAAGTTTTTCGATGGCGCCCCCACAAAGGCAAGGCAAGTTTTTCTCCCAAATCAATGCACTAATAATATATATTGTAAACGCCGCCATTGTAGCCGTGAAACAATATAAACCGATCTTTGAAGTTTTTGGGATAAGTAATAATGTCGCTATAATAATTTCAACTATCGGAACAGCAATAGAAATAAACACAGCGAAACCACTAATCAGGTGTACTCTTAGCAGACCGTTTAAAAAACGGTCATGATCTGTTATTTTAGCGTATGCAGTATAGATAAATAAAGCCATACATAACCATCGTATCGCAATTACTATTTTTTCCTTTGTTAGATCTGAAATTTGAAATTTCGAGCTGTTTGTTATTACACTTTCCATGAGCTTGTAGACTGGCCATCCTTTAATTAATTGATAACGTCAGTTATCGGCAGGTACATAGCCTGCATTTTAAATTGATTCTGTTTGTCACTAAACTCCTTTCCATTTGTATTACTTATAAAATAAGTAAGAGGTAGATGATCTTGTTATTTTTTAGGATGCAATTGTTTAACATCCACAAGTCAAATCTACTTCTGGAGAAAGAATTTAGGTGTCTCATTTGCTACAAAATGCAGTCTCATTTGCAACAAAATGATGTATTAAATGAGAGCTTTTGATGTCTCAAATGAGACAAAACGGCGTTTAAGTGAGTTTTACGCACATTTTTAAGAATTAAAGCTTAGCGTTTGCAGTTTAGGAACGTGGCGTATTTTTCGAAAGACTGCTTTTTTTTCTAACGCGGGCTAAGTGGGAACGGGAAACATGTAGGTATGCCGCCAGATCAGCTGTTGATATCCGGCTGGTATCGAAGCTTTGGTGGAACTCCGCAAACCTTTCTTCAGCATTTAAGCTAAGTATTTTCACTTTAAGATCACTTTTTTGCTTATAGCCCAATATTATTTCTCTGGCTACTTGCCCAATTTCAGGGAACACAGTATAACATCTATCAAAGTTTTCTTTGGTAACTGCATAAAGTGTGCAAGGTTCAATTGGGGAAATATAATACTGCGCGGGTTCCCTTCCGAAGAAACTATCGACGCAATTTAGGGTATCCTTTTCTTTTAGAAAACATATTATAACTTCCTTTTCAACTTTGATGTCTTTGTTTTTTTTGTCGGGAACCCACACATAATAATATATTTTAGCCATCCCTTTTTTTATGAACCATGATTTATTGCTCATTTCTCCAGGTGTTAAAATTTTATGGTTCCTTGGGTAATGTTCGAGGTGGGCGATTTCTTTCAAATAGTTTCTAAAATCATTTGAAAAACGTGATGGGTCTGGATAAAGCATATTATTATCATATTATTTGGTTCAGGTAATTATGCCTTAGCCAAATTAAATACAAATAGATAGGCATCCGAGACAGCCTTGTAATGCTTTTAACTGGTAGGCAAAAAGAGACGCTACTCTTTTCTCTTTACGTAAAATATTCGTAAAGGTTGTTAACTACTCTGATAATTGCAAGTCCAGTTAATGGTAATTTAATGAATGCTTGTTATTGAAAAAGGTGGCTTGATAGCATTAATTCGATGATTAGAATGTTGAAACGTCTAATTTACAGTTAAATATTTTAGATTGTTGGAGAATTAACCAACGGGAAAAAATGGACTGATTACCGGTTGCTTTATAGGAAAATATTTCAAAAAAAGACAATAATTTGACATAGAATTTTTTAATTGCCGACAAGTTTCTATCTTTGTCTATCATTGGATTAGACAAGAAAAACAGTCAAACCTTGTGAAATAGTTCATTTTGTTATGAATTGAAAAATGCCCTATTCTGCACCCCGTCAAACTTCTAACTTTGTAAGTTGCAGATTAACAACAATATAGAGAGTTTCGGATGCATCCTGCCATCCCGACAAAAGCGATACCAATCGAAGTCGAAACCCCTTAAATCGTATGATTTAAGGGGTTTTTTTATTTTATTCCACCCCAAGTTATTCAAGTAAAACCAAAGAAAATGAGACCTATTCGGTTACCCATTTTAAATTCTTAGGTTTGGGTCACCAAAATCAATGCAATATATTGATAGTCAATTAATTGAATAGTTTATTTTGACCTGTTTTGATGCGATTTGATGCCTGTTCTCTAATCAAATCTGTGCCCCTTTTCAAAAGAGGTATCAAACCAGTCAAAACCATGCTTTTGTAAATTATTAAATGAAATAGCTATGAGTACCACAAACAACACCTTCGGCGTTACTTTTTATCTTAAAAAGCAAAAGACCACTCAATCGGGAAAGTCACCGATTTATGCCCGCATTACAGTGAACGGCAAGCGTATCGAAATTTCTGTTAAACGCTCTATTGAGGAAAATAACTGGAACGCCACCAAAGGAATGGCAAAGGGAAGCCGGGAAGAAATCATTAAAATGAATAAGTACCTTGACCAATTTAAAGCCGGAATTATCGACAGCTACCAACAGCTTTTATTGCAGAAGAAATTTATTACCGCAGAACTTTTAAAAGAAAAAGTTACCGGAGGCGATCAGGCCGAATTTACACTCTGTAAATTAATGGAGTATCATAATTCTGACCAAGGGCAGCTATTGGAGCTAGGCACGATGAAGAACTATTATACTACGCAGAAGTATATCAAGGAGTTCGTCAAAGAACGGTTTAAAACCAGCGACAAATACCTTTCCGAGTTAAGTTATAAATTTATTACGGACTTCGAGTACTTCCTCCGTAACAGAACGCCGGAGAAAGGCCAAAAAGTCCTAAATAACAATGGCCTGATGAAGCACATTGAAAGGTTTTGCAAAATGATAAATCTTGCCGTTAGACTGGAATGGATAGACCGCAACCCTTTTCACGCCTACCAGTTGAAGTTTGATAAGGTAGAACGCGAATATTTAACCAAACAGGAGTTGGCAAGGATCGAAGCTAAAAAATTCAATATCGTACGTTTGCAGATAGTTCAAGATCTTTTTGTCTTCAGTTGCTATACAGGATTGGCCTATATTGACGTCTTTAATTTAACACCTGCTAATTTGGTGGCGAAATCCGAAAATAATATTTGGATTGCTACCAATAGGCAAAAGACAAATGAACCCGTAAGAGTGCCTTTGTTACCTAAAGCTCTGGCGATTATTGAAAAATACAAAGGGCATCCGCAGTCATTAGCCGAGGGGAAGGTGTTGCCAAAGTTAAGTAATCAGAAACTAAACAGCTATTTAAAGGAAATTGCAGATACGTGCGGTATTACCAAACCTCTTACCTTTCATATTGCCCGGCATACATTCGCAACAACGGTAACATTGACCAATGGCGTGCCTATAGAAACGGTAAGTAAATTATTAGGCCACAGTAAATTAACAACCACCCAGATATATGCTAAGGTGGTAGAAAGTAAGTTAGCCGATGATATGGCTAGGTTAAGCGAAAAATTAGGGTTATAATAATTATTTAAGAAGGCGGTTTAGTAATCACCGCCTTCTATTTGGACATTTCTGACATTCAATCACAAAAAACTTTAATAGTGCGTTACCTAAGCAATAAGACTAAAACGAGTTTTTACCTTAATTTTCTGCTTAGATGCTGGTAATTTATTGTTATGTACGATAGTGTTACTTGCAAGCTTTTCAAACCAGCTTTAGTTCTTTCACCATTTAACATTCTAAAGATATCCAAAATATCATCAATTAAATTTGGTGTGAAACGATTTACCTTATTTTTCGCGAAGGCTGCTAATTGGCACTTATAATTTTGCTTATAATTAATTTATAAAATGTTCGGTAGCCGCGCAGTTCCATAGGTACCCCTGCCAATTTAATTACTGGCTTATCAAGCAAGATGGCCAGGATTTTCTCGAAAGTTCCTTCCCCATCAATGTTTTCAATCATTACCCATTGCCAATACCAGTTTAAAAATCCGTTCATAGACCTAACCTTCAACTAGCAAAGGGGTCCTTTTTGAGTAGACCAAAAAGGGTATTTTGGTGTGTTTTATCCAGATTACCTTCCAATAAGTTTCTTTATGATGAAATTATCAAAAAAATAATTTCGGTATGAATTCCCTATGGGTATTTCATATTTTCCAATCAAAACGGTGTTATTATCAAACGAAGTAATTTCTTTTACATTAATAACATAAGACTTACTTATTCGCACGAAAATGTGCTGCGGCAATTGCTCATGAATCGTTTTGATATTCATCGCCGTCATGATCTTCTGATCAGCAGTTTGCATTACCACATAGTCCTTGAGTCCCTCAATAAAAAGGACGTCCTTGAAATGTATTTTTATGAATTTCCTTTCTGATTTCACAAAGAAATAATCATCTCCCGGATGTTGTATTTCGCTTGTCGAAATTTCACTTTCTAATAGTTTGTGGTATGTTATCGCTTTATTAACTGCTTTTTCAAAGCGATCTGTTTTTACGGGTTTGATCAGATAATCTATCGCATCCAGTTCAAAACCTTCTAACGCGTATTCGGGGTAGGCGGTAGTAAATATAACCAGGGTTTTTTTTGGGATGTTTTTAACAAATTCAATTCCGTTCATGCCCGGCATCTCTATATCCAGAAAAATCAGGTCAACTTTTATTTCGCTGATATATTTTGATGCTGCGATTGCACTGCTGAATGACCCACTTACTTCCAGGCCCGGAAATTTGGATGCTAATAACTGTATTGCCTCCCTAGCCAGGGGTTCATCATCAACGATAATGCTGTTCATGTCTTAATGGTTAAATGCACATTAAAGGTTTCCGGTGTATCAGTCACTTTTAACTCATGGCGATCCGGATACAGCAATTCCAATCTTCGCGTAACATTTGTCAACCCCAATCCCCCGTTTACACTTTTTGCAACTTTGATATGCGGTTTCGAATTTATACAATGAAAATTCAGCTCATCGTCTATCATAGAAAAAAACAGGTATACATAGGAGCGTTTTTCTGCATCAATGTTATGTTTAACTGCGTTTTCAACGAAGGTAATGAATAGTAAGGGTGCTACTTCCACTCCCTGAAGTTCGCCTTTTAAGGTAATAGTAAAATCAAAATTATCCCGCCTGATCTTTTCCAGGTTCAGAAAATCCTCCAAAAAATGAATATCAGATGTGACGAACACTTTATTTCTTGCACTGTCATACAGCTGATAACGCAAAAGGTCACTTAATTTCATTAAAACCTGCGATGCCTTTTCCGGGTCTATTTGGGTAAGCACATTGGCATTATTCAAGGTGTTAAATAGAAAATGTGGGTTGATCTGTTTTTTCAGATTTTCAAGTTCCGACTGGATAGTAATTGTCTCCAGTTCACTGATCCTTTGTGAATCGACTACCCATCGCTGGAAAAGCTTAACCGCCGCCGAAGCACCCATAAGGATGATAAAAATAAAATAAAAGGCAAATAAGTTTGGTTCCGACCGGTGTGTCTCCAGCGGTGCTTTTAAATAGGTTGATACAAAATGCCTGGTACTAAAGGCGGCGGTTTGAATTAGCACAAATAAAGCAATTAACCAAAGGAAATACCCCAAGTAATTATCTTTAAACAATAACCGGGGAACCAACCGGTACATATTAATATAAAATAAAAAAAGCAGAACAGAAAAGAGCCAGATTTTTAAATAAGTATTGACAGGTTCTGAAAACTCTACGCTGCTGTTATAAAATCCAGCTCCAAGAAGTACGATCAAACATAAATGCCGTAGCATCCTGAATCTCCTTTCGATGATAAGTCTCAGGATAATATCATTGTTAAAGGTTTTAAATTTATTTTCCGGATCCATGTTATTTCGTTAATAGGTCTTAAAGGTAGGCAAACGGAGGTATTCAGTTTGTGTATTTATACGAAAGTAACCAGTTATTATACCAAACAAGTATTTAAGCCCCCTTTTATAAAAGGTCAGGTCAAGTGTAAATCGGGAATAATGGCAATCGTTTTTTGGGGGTTCTATACGGCAGTACCACTTTGGTATAATAAGTAAATGGTTTGGTATAATATCAAAATTTGGTACTGATGCCAGCCATACTTTAGTGCCAAAATCAACAAAATGGCCAGATTACTTTTACTTATTTGCATTGCATTCACCGCGGTATCCGCCTTCGGGCAAAAAAATACGACCATCAGTGGTACGATAAAGGATAATGCGACCGGTGAAACTTTAATAGCCGCCTCTGTCCGAATTAAAGAACTCCCACAGAAAGGTGCCTCGACAAATAGTTACGGGTTTTACTCCATAACCATTCCTGAAGGTGAGTATACCCTGATCTATAGTTATATCGGTTATGAAACCACTTCGAAACCGGTATCGCTACATAAAATCAGGTCATCGATATGATGCTGGCACCAAGCAGTGCCCTTAAAGAAGTGGTGATTGGTTCAAACAGACCCAATAATGACCAGGTGCTTTCCCCGGAAATGGGTGTCGAAAAGCTCAACATGAAGCAAATAAATAGCGTGCCGGTCGTTTTTGGGGAGAAAGATATTCTCAAGACGATTACGCTGATGCCCGGCGTAAAATCAGGAGGCGAAGGCAATACCGGATTTTACGTACGTGGCGGTGCTTCTGATCAAAACCTGATCCTGCTGGATGAAGCGCCGGTTTACAATGCTTCCCACCTGTTCGGCTTTTTCTCCACTTTTAATTCTGACGCCATAAAAGATGTGACCTTATATAAAGGCGGAATGCCTGCAGAATATGGCGGGCGGTTATCATCAGTACTCGATGTAAAAATGTATGATGGGAACGCCAAAGGTTTTACTGTTCAGGGAGGCCTTGGACTTATTGCGTCCCGGCTAAAAGTGGAGGGGCCCATTGATGGTGGTAAAGGTTCTTTCATGGTGAGTGCAAGGCGGACCTACATCGATCTTTTTCTGAAAGCATCCTCCGATTCGAGCATTAAGGGCAGCTCGCTTTACTTTTATGACCTCAATGCCAAAGCCAATTATCATTTTAACAGTAATAACGCCATTTTTCTGTCGGGCTATTTCGGTAAAGATGTGATCGGTTTGAAAAACACCTTCGGTACCAACTGGGGAAACACTACCGGCACTGTCCGTTTTAACCATGTATTCAGTTCAAAACTTTTTTCAAATACCTCGCTGATTTACAGCAATTATAATTACGTCATCCAGAGTTATGAGACTGACCAAAGCTTCAAAGCAACCTCTAAAATAACCGACCTTAATTTTAAAGAGGATTTCCAATATTCTGCCAGCGACGGCCATCACATCAAGTTTGGCGTAAATGTGCTGCACCACAGTATCGAACCGGGTGATATTTCATCTTCTGCAGATAATGTTAATGCGAGAAGCGTGCAGCAACGTTACGGGCTGGAAAGCGCTGCCTATGTCAGTGATGATTGGAAAGTAAGCGACCGGCTCAACATCCTGTATGGGGTGAGGCTGAGTGACTTTACCCTGCTGGGGCCGGGAAGCTTCAATACTTTTGATGCAGCTGGGAACGTCATCGCTACGAAAACATACAATTCAGGCAGCGCCGTCAGAAATTACTTTAATCTGGAACCCCGGTTTTCTGCCAGTTATCAGCTCGATAGCGTCAGCTCGGTCAAATTCTCTTATAACCGGAACACCCAAAACATTCACCTGCTGACCAATTCGAACAGCAGTTCGCCTACTGACCTGTATGTAATGAGCAGCAATAACATTAAGCCGGAAATTGCCGACCAAGTGTCCACCGGCTGGTTTAGGAATTTTGATGATAACCAGTTTGAATTTTCCGCAGAGGTATATTATAAATGGCTGCAGAACCAGATCGACTATAAAGATGGTGCGCAGTTAATTGCTAACCAGGATGTGGAATCACAATTGGTCTACGGCTCGGGCAGGGCTTATGGATTAGAACTCTTCCTGAAGAAAAAGTACGGACGGTTCAACGGCTGGATCGGTTACACCCTATCCAGAACGGAGGATAAATTCGCGACCATTAACAATGACAGTTATTTCCCGGCCCGGCAGGACCGCACGCATGATCTTTCGGTAGTTGGTATTTACCAACTAACCAAACGCTGGTCATTATCCGGCGCATTTGTTTACGGAACGGGCAATGCGGTTACCTATCCGACAGGCAAATATAGTGTTAACGGACTAACCACTTTTTCTTATTCAGAAAGGAACGGTTACCGCGAACCTGCAACTAACCGGCTGGATATCGGCGCAACGTTGGAAGGCAGAGAGCATAAGAAGTTCCATTCCAGCTGGACGTTCAGCATTTACAATTTATACGGCAGCAGAGAGCCTTATTCGATAACTTTCAGGGACAGCAAGACGGTGCCGAATACCACGGAGGCTGTAGAGACCAGCATTTTCGCGACACCGATACCATCAGTTACCTGGAACTTTAAATTTTAATCTTATGAAAAACAGCAAACTATATACGATCCTCTCATTATCACTGATCCTATCAGCATGCACCAAGGTGATCGACCTTAAGCTGGGAAATGACAGTGGAAAGCTGGTTATAGAAGCCAATGTAACCAATGCCAATGCGCCTCAAATTATTAAGTTGAGCAAAAACGTTGCCTTTACCACTACAAACACTTATCCCCCGGTATCCGGTGCTACGGTAACGGTTACCGATCAGACCGGACAAATTTACCGTTTCACCGAGGGGGTTTCAGGTACTTACACCAACAGTCAATTAAAGGGTATTGCGGGCTATACCTATACCATGAGCGTTCTGACGGGGAGCATAACGTATGCCGCAAGTTCTAAGATGCCCGCTAGCGTAGCGATCGATTCTGTTACTTCAAAAAATAACGCGTTTAGCAGCGGCAGCAACCCCACCAAAGAAATCTCGGTCCATTATCACGACCCAGCAGGTGTCCCGAATTATTATCTCTGCGTGATGTCTATCAACGGTGTCCAGGTCAAAAATGTTTTTGCCTTTGATGACGAGTTTAATGACGGACTCGCAGTTAGCGAAGTGCTCAGGGAAACAGATATTGATATTCACGCAGGTGATAAAATAACGGTGGAAATGCAATGCCTCGACAAGCCCATTTATACGTATTGGTTCACCTTGTCACAACAAAGCGCTAACGGGCCCGGCGGTAGTGTTACACCATCCAACCCGCCAACAAACATCAGCCCAGTATCCCTGGGATACTTTAGTGCCCATACTACCCAATCCATTACCATAATAGCCAAATAATAATTATGAAAATGCATTTCCGGTTATTGGCCAGGATAAAGTTTTGGCAGTTCGCATTGGGCATCTGCCTGGTAGTTGTGCCTTCTGGCCTTTTTGCCCAAGATATCCCGAAGGTTGATTCGACTTCCTGGAGTATGCAAAAATGCCTCGATTACGCTAAAAAAATAATATTCAGCTCAATTCATTGCGGTTGGATCAACAAACAAGCCAACAGGAGTTATTACTTTCCAAAGCCGCCGTATTACCCGGATTGTCAGTTACAGCCAGTCAAAACTTAACCCATGGTAAAAGTCTGGATGCCAATACCGGCCAATACAGCTCAGGTTTTACCCCGGCAGGTAGCTATGGTGTAAATACTTCTATTGTGCTTTACCAGGGAGGCTACCTGAAGCAGGATATCCGGCAAAAGAATTTATCACTTCAATCTGGAGGCTTCAGCATTCAGGAACAGGAGAATAACATTACCTTAAGCATCACACAGTATTACCTTGCCGTATTACTGGATAAGGAAACGATTATTTATGAGCAGCAAATCGCGAATACCTCAAAGGCGCAGGTAGCACAGGCAAGGCAACGATATGCAGCAGGCAGCATTGCACGGAAAGACGTCGCCCAAATGGAGTCACAGCTGGCCAATGATAAATACACGCTGGTAACTGCTTTAAATACCAAAATGCAGGATTTGCTGAACCTTAAACAGGTTTTGCAATTACCGACCGGATATTTGTTTGACATTGTGGAACCAGACACCATTATTTCAAAAAAGTCAATACCGGACTTACATACCGTACAAGCGAATTCGCTATCGTTCCGTCCCGAAATTAAGATCAGCGAATTGGGTATTGAAACCGCTGAATTTAGCCTGGCAAAAGCAAAGTCTGGCTATCAGCCAACTTTGACCGCTTTCGGTTCCGCAAGTACAAGTTTTACAGGGACATCCCCCGGCTATTTTACGCAGCTGAATAATTATTTTAACCAGCAGGCCGGACTTACTTTGTCTATTCCCATTTTCAATAAACGGGTCAATAAAACTAACGTTGAAGAAGCTAAAATCAATATTGAACAGGCCCATTTGATTTTGAAAGACAGTAAGACCAACTTGTTGCAAAATGTAGAGAAATCATATCTCAATGTTGTAAACGCACAAAGCCAGTTTGATGCAGCCCTGGAAGCTTTACATTATAACCAGGAAACCTACCGGATTGCAAATGAGCAGTTGTCATTAGGTGCTACCGCCATGGTAGATTTTTTACAGCAAAAGGCCTTATATGTTCAGGCCCTTCAGCAGTTTATACAGGCCAAATACAATGCAGCGCTTACCATCGAAATCTATAATTTTTATAACGGCTTGCCTGTGAAACTTTAATCACAACTCATTCATGAAAAAATCTAAAAAAAATATATTCATAGCCATCATCTTAATCATCGTTTTGCTCTGCGGCTGGTTGCTTATTTTTAATAAACGAGCTAAACCTATCGTTTTAGTAACCGAAAGGCCAGCCTATGGTTACATAGCCCAAAGTGTTACCGCCACAGGGACTATTGAACCTGTCGATACGGTTTCAGTTGGCACACAGGTCTCAGGCACTATCAGCGTCATCAACGCCGACTTTAACTCAAAAGTAAAAAAGGGGCAGTTACTGGCCCAACTGGACAAATCACTTTTACAAGCGGTAGTTGACCAGGATGATGCCAACCTTCAAACACAAAAAAGTTCTCTGGTTTTAAATGAAAGCACCTATCAGCGGCAAAAGATGCTATATACCTCCGGGGCGATCAGCAAAGCGGATTATGAAACGGCACTAAATAACTATAATGCCGCCCGTGCTGCAGTAGCTAATGCGCAGGCTTTATTGCGATCTGCCAGCAAAAACCTCTCTTACGCCGATATTTATTCCCCTATAGATGGCGTTGTTCTGTCGCGTAACATTAGTATAGGGCAAACGGTCGCGGCAGCTTTCACAACGCCAACTTTGTTCGTCCTTGCCAAGGATATCACGAAAATGCAGGTAGAGGCCGCAGTAGATGAGGCAGACATCGGTACAGTGCAAAAAGGGCAAAGAGCTCAATTTACGGTGGATGCTTATATAGACGACTTATTCACCGGTACCGTGGCCGATATACGTTTGCATCCAAAAGTTACCTCCAACGTAGTCACCTATACAACGATCATCAATGCGCCAAATAGCGACATGAAGCTAAAACCCGGAATGACAGCCAATATTGTAGTATATACCAAGGAGGCAAGCCATGCCATACTGGTAAGTTCCAAAGCTTTGAATTTTGTTCCGGATTCCACATTGAAAAATGACTATATCATTCAGTATTACATCAAAGAGTTCGGGAAGCACAAGGACACGATAAATGGAAAAACCGCATATATATGGGTTACATCAGGTAACAAAATCAGCCAGGTGCGAGTGGTAACTGGTTTAGATGACAATAATCATGTGCAGATCTTATACGGCCTGCTTCCCGGCCAGCAGGTAGTTATATCATATCCAATTCCAGGGAATATCAACACATCATCATCTATACTTCCTAAACCGCCTGAAAGCAATTCGAAAAAGAGATGAAAAACAAGATCCTTGAATTAATTGATATTAAAAGACATTTCCAGATGGGAACAGAGGTAGTGAACGCGCTCAAAGGGGTTTCCTTTGACGTTTTTTCAGGAGAGTTCGTAACGATTATGGGCAGCAGTGGTTCCGGGAAAACGACCCTGCTCAATACCCTTGGATGTTTGGATAAACCGAGCGAAGGCAGTTACTTATTAGATGGGACCAACATCGGGCAGCTTAACAGGAACGAGCTGGCTAAGCTCAGGAACGAAAAGATCGGATTTGTTTTCCAGTCCTATAATTTACTGGCTCGTACTACCGCTCTGGAAAATGTAGAACTTCCGCTTTTTTACAACTCTGCGGTCACGGCTACAGAAAGAAGGGAAAGAGCAATAGCAGCTTTAGAGGCGGTAAAGCTTTCCGAAAGAATGTACCATATGCCTAATGAGTTATCCGGAGGTCAGCAGCAAAGGGTGGCGATTGCCAGGGCCCTGGTAAACGAGCCGGTGATGATATTAGCTGATGAAGCCACCGGAAATCTGGATACCCGGACATCCTACGAGATCATGTCGCTGATGCAGGAACTGAACCAATCCAAGGGAAAGACCATCGTTTTTGTAACCCATGAACCGGACATCGCAGCTTTCAGCGGCCGTACGATCACTTTACGTGACGGAAGAATAATGAAAGATAGTATCAATGCGAATAAGCGCAGTGCCAAAGAAATGCTGGCGTTGCTTTCGGTTACCGACGATTATTAGCAGTCAATAATATAAAATAACACATGAAAATATACAACCTGGTATTACTTGCATTAAGGGCGCTACAACGGAATAAATTAAGGGCCTTTTTAACCATGCTCGGTATTATCATCGGTGTAGCCTCGGTGATCACCATTGGCGCTATCGGAGATGGTTCTACGGCAAGTATTCATAGCTCGCTTTCGGGCTTAGGCTCTAATCTGATTACCATATTGCCAAACAGTAATGTTCCGGGTGGTGCCAGGCTTCAGGGTTCTAACGTGGAAACACTCACTTATAAGGATATAACAGCAATAAAACAACGTGCTGTTTATGTCGCTTTTGTATCGCCCTCCTCACAGGCAACTGGACAGGCTATCAACGGATCATTAAACTGGCCGACGACAATTAACGGTGTAAATGCTGATTTTCTAACTATTCGTAACCTGTCCGTTCAGGATGGAATTTCCTTTTCTGAAAGGGATATCCGCACCTATGCTAAAGTTTGTCTTTTAGGTAAAACCGTCGTGAAAAATATATTCCCAAAAGGTGTTAACCCGGTTGGTAAGGTAATCCGATTTAATAAGATCCCCTTCCAGGTCATAGGCGTATTAGCTCCAAAGGGGCAGAATACTTTTGGCCAAGACGAAGATGACATCATTTTAGCACCTTATACGACTGTCCAAAAAAGAATAATCTCCTCCATTTATTTTGGAAGTATTTATGCCTCTGCAAGATCAGAAGCATTGTCTGATCAGGCTTCGAAAGAATTGTCCGGAATTTTAAGGATTTCCCACCGGCTACACGATAACGTAGACGATGATTTTGTGATCAGGACACAGGAGGAACTGATGAGAACTTTAACTACTATAACCACCTTGCTGACCTATTTATTAACAGGCATTGCGGGTATTTCCCTTCTTATCGGCGGTATAGGGATCATGAATATCATGTATGTATCTGTTGTGGAAAGGACAAAGGAAATAGGATTAAGAATGTCAATCGGTGCAAGGGGAATTGATATCCTCAACCAGTTTCTGACTGAAGCGATCATAATCAGCGTTGCCGGCGGGCTCATCGGCATCGTATTGGGCGAAGCCCTAGGTTTTCTCATTTTGCACCTGCTATCTTGGGAACCTGTGTTTAATAAAACATCTGTTATTGTTTCGTTTTCATTTTGTACAATTATCGGTGTCTTCTTTGGCTATTACCCGGCCTCAAAAGCGTCAAAGCTCGACCCGATCGAAGCTTTGCGATATGAATAAGGGAGTTGCCACTGAGGTAGAAATAGACGTGTTCCGATAAATTTCTTGGATGAACACGGATAATAACTCCGGGTCAAGTATCCCGTTCTTGATAGGTTGCAGCACAAATATATAACGGGCGAGATATCTATTCTGTAACCAGTAAAATCCTTATTGGAAGAAATAGCGAACGGTCCCACATTAGAATATTCTGTAACCATAGAATTCTGCGGTACTATATAGAGGCGTTGATTATGATTTCAGCCCTTTAGACGCTTTGAGTACCGCTCCAGATCAGCGTCAGCATATCTTCGCACAGGAGATCCGTCTTTCTTCACAGTCGGCAAGTACGAGCAAGTTAAAGTGGGTAGCCGGGGCTTATGGGTTTACGCAAAATCTGCACATGATCACGCCGACATTTTATGGGCCGGATTACGTGCAATTTGACCCGGCTTCCGGTGCACCATTTACCACCATCGGTAACAGCCACGGCAACAATAAAGGCTATGCATTCTTCGGACAGGCCACCTATTCGCTTACTAACCAACTGGACTTTACCGCAGGCATACGTTACGATCACGAAAACCGCGGGCTTAGCCAATATACCGATTACCAGAAAGATCCTGCCCCTGCAACCTTGTTAAACCCAAATGCGGATTACCGGGCCAGCTTTAACGCGGTCACCCCCAAATTCGTATTGAGCTACAAAATCCAGGACAACATGCTGCTTTACGGTTCGTATGCAAGGGGCTTCCGTGCAGGCGGATTAAACACCAATGCGACCGATCCGGCACAAGTTCCTTACCAACCGGAACATTCTGACAATTACGAAATAGGCTGGAAAAACACGTTTTTGGATAACAAGTTAAAATTTAACCTGACCGCATTTTACCTCGAACAGCATAACCAGCAGATCAGTACGGCTATGGACGGCATCAACGCACTGATCCTGAATGTTGGCGAAATGCACAATAAAGGTTTGGAACTGGAAGTAACAGCCCTGCCCGTAAAAGGCCTGCAAATTGACTGGAATGCCAGCTATTCCTATGCACGTTATACCTCGCTATTGCTATACAGCGCAGATGCCAAAGCCGTAGTGAATTACAAGGGCGACCAGCCTATCAATACGCCGCCGGTTAGTTCGATGCTGGCAGCCCAATACACTTATGATTTCGTTGGAAGTAAACAGAAATTAGCCGCATTCGTCCGGGGTGAATATCGTTATTTAGACAAGTACTACTTTGATTTTGTGAATGGCTTAAGCCAGCCAGCTTATAGTTTGTTCAACGCTAAAGCAGGTATCAGCAGTAAGAACTTTGAACTGAACTTCTGGGCGCGGAATATTACTGATAAAAAGTACGTCGCTTACGGCTCATTCGGTACTTTCCTTTTGGGAAGCCCGAAAACTTACGGAACGACTTTAATAGCGAAATTTTAAATAAAAGATCTGATGAAAAGACTATTTTTTGCAGCAACTCTCATTTTGATGGTGGCCGCGTGTAAAGACAAATCAAAAGACACAGCAACGGCCACGACAAAAAACCATGAGCAACAAATGGCAGATATACTTCCTGAACCTAAAGTGCAGATCAAGACAATAGGCATCCTCCTTTATGATAACTATGCGGTTTTGGATGCGATGGGGCCTTACCATGTATTGAGTGAACTCATGGGCGCTAAAGTGTTCTTTGTGGGTCGTCATAAAGGATTGATCACCACCGGTGGCGGTATGAAGGTGCAATGTGATACCTCCATTAACGAAGTCAAGCAATTGGATATCCTGGTTATACCCGGCGGCCTGAATGAAACCTTTACCGCCACGAAAGATACCGCTTTGCTGAACTGGATAAAGGCGATAGATGTCCACTCCAAATACACCACCAGCGTTTGTACAGGTGCCTGGATACTGGCCTCGACTGGTTTACTTAAAGGTCATGAAGCCACTACGCATTGGTTCGGTAAGCAGATTTTAAAAGATCAGTTCGGTATCACCGCAGAAGATAAACGTTATGTTCAAAGCGGTAAGTATTGGACAAGTGCAGGAGTTTCTGCGGGAATCGATATGAGCCTCGGATTGATCAATGAAATCATGGGTGAAAAGTACACCCAAACCGTGATGCTTGACCTGGAGTACGATCCTCAACCACCGGTCAAAGGCGGCAGTGAGCATAACACGGATAAAGCGATAGTTGAAAGTGTACGCACCATGTATAACAGTGCTTTACAACCTTTGCTGCACCCAGAAACCGTTTCCGCAAAAGCTAAAATTGACAATGATAAAGACCCGGTTTGTGGAATGGCCCTGGCCGGTTATGCCGATACGGTTCATTACAAAGGAAAGATCATCGGCTTTTGTTCAGCACGTTGCAAAGCAGGTTTCCAGAGAAATCCGACCGCTTACGAAATTCATACAATTAAATAATTAACGGGACTTAAATCATTAAACAATATGAAAAAATTAATCACCCTGCTAATGCTGGCAATCACCGGCTTAACGGTAAGTGCTAAACCAAACCCCGGTGACCCTAAAAAGGCTGCTAAAACTGGTACAGTTGCGGTTCATTTCAAAAACGTAATGGACGGCAAAGCCCTGAAATTGAATGACAGTTTATCGCTGTATCAAAACGCTAATGGTGATGATCTTAAGATCACCACGTTTAAATACTATATCAGCAACGTTAGCCTCATCGCAAAGAATGGCGATAAGATAGCGATACCTGATTCTTATTTTTTGGTGAACGCGGCGGATTCCACTACGCTAAACCAGCAGATCACCAATATTCCCGAAGGAAAATACACGGGCATCACGTTTACTATTGGCGTGGACAGCTTGCGTAATTTCGCTGGTGCGCAAACCGGTGTACTTGACCCCGCTAAAGGAATGTTCTGGAGTTGGAACAGCGGTTATATCTTTGTGAAACTGGAAGGAGAATCTCCAAAATCAACGGCTAAGAAACACCGTTTGACCTTCCACATCGGCGGTGCTAAAGACCCGAATAACACAATCCGCACATTCACGCAAAAGTTCCCGAAGACCTTAAAGATCAGCGATGGCAAATTACCTGAACTGGAATTGGTGGCTAATGCAGGGGCTTTGTTCCAGGGCAAAACTACTGTAGATTTTGCCAAACTCAATTTCACGATGGGCGGGCCGAATTCAGTTGTCGTGGCGGATAATTACGCGGATGGACTTTTTAAGATCACCAAAGTAACGAACTGATATGAAAGCTAAGGGAATTGTCTTTTTAGTGCTGCTCGGTTTTATTACTGTTTGCACGGCATTCAATTATGGGTTTAAGGGAATCAATTATGGTATCACAGCAGATAGCGTTCGCTTCGCCGTACCTGCCAATTTCCCTAAGCCCGTATATGATTTTAAAGACAATCCGGTAACCAGCAATGGGTTTAAGTTGGGGAGGATCTTATTCTACGATCCGATCATATCAAAAGATAAGTCCATATCCTGCGCGAATTGCCACCAGTCTTTTGCCGCCTTTGCTAACCTCGACCATGCGGTAAGCCACGGCGTAGATGAATGCTTAGGCACAAGAAATGCGCCGCCCTTATTTAACCTCGCCTGGCAAAAAGAGTTTATGTGGGATGGTGGTGTGCATCATATTGAAGTTTCGCCGATGAACGCGATGACCAACCCCTGCGAAATGGCAACCGACCTGAATACCATCGTGAGCAGGCTACAGGAAACGAAAGCTTACCCTACTTTATTCAAAGCGGCTTTTGGCACAACGGAGATCAATTCACAGCGCACGTTCAGGGCATTGGCACAGTTCACCAGTATGCTTGTTTCGGCTAATTCCAAGTATGATAAGTATATCAGACAAGAAAAAGGCGGCGATCTTACCGAGGAGGAAACGGCGGGTTATGCCTTATTTAAACAAAAATGCAGCACCTGTCATCAGGAACCGTTATTCACAGACCTATCTTACCGTAGCAATGGCCTTGACCTGAAGCCGGATGATATTGGCCGGGACAGCATCACACACCAGGAAACAGACCGGGGTAAATTCCGCGTACCGTCTTTGCGCAACATCGAACTAACCAGCCCTTACATGCACGATGGCAGGTTTGAAACATTGAAAGAAGTATTAGCCCATTATAATTCCGGCGTAAAGCCGACTGCAAACCTTGACCCCATTTTACATCAAAACAATGTTTACGGGATAAAACTTAGCATCATCCAACAAAACCAGCTGATCGCCTTTCTCAAAACCTTAACCGACAGGGACTTTGTGAACGACAAGCGTTTCCAGGCACCTGAATAAAATCTTAAAACATAAACCATTTAAAAACAACAGAAATGAAAACTTTAAAAACAACAGCCTTATTTTTAGCAATGACATTGCTATCAATCGTAACCGTTAAAGCACAAAACGGCCAAACAAAACCTATCAATACGGTGATCACCAATTACCTGGCACTAAAAGATGCTTTAGTAAGTGGTGATGGTACAGTGGCCGAGGCTAAAGCGAAAACTTTGCTGGCATCCATTGGGGAAATCCCGAAAACAGGGTTAAATGCGGATGAGGCCGCTTTGCTGCCTAAACTTGAATTTGACAGCAGGCATATCAGCGAAGTGAACAAGATCGATCATCAGCGCGAACACTTCGCCAGCCTTTCCAACAACCTGTACACTTTGGTTAAAAAACTGAAAGTAAATAATAACGTGCTTTACCGCCAGTACTGCACCATGACCAAACGCTATTTTCTAAGTGAATCTGATAAAGGAAAAGATCCTTACATGGGTATGGCTAATTGCAGTAAGGTAACTGAAACTTTGCCTGCGGCTAGAAAATAAAGGACTTAGCTTTAAACAAAAAAACTCTCAGCTGTGCTGAGAGTTTTTTTTGTTTAATATATATAGGATTTTCTTTGACAGTTAATACGTTATTGAGAATGTACTTGGATCATTGTTAATAACGTAATTACCAATGGTGCAATTATGCGGTCTTTACGCCGAATATATAACCAACAAGTGCAGTAATACCCATTGCAATAGTTCCCCAAAAGCAAATTCTTATGATGCCTTTCGTGACATTTGATCCTCCTGCTTTTGCGGCAACGCCGCCAGAAAAAGCAAGGAATATAGTAGAAAAACCGTATAACAAATAAACCATAACACTTACCGGAGCAAATAAGGAAACTAAAAAAGGTAGTAGACCGCCGGAGATAAAAGATGCCCCCGAAGCTAAGGCAGCTTGAAGTGGTTTAGGTGTAGAAAATTCATTAATGCCTAATTCGTCTTTGGCATGAGCTTCAAGCGCATCATGCTTCGTCAGTTGTATAGCTACCTGAAGAGCCAATTCGCTATCCAGTCCTCTTTTTTGATAAATTTTGGCAAGCTCTTTTAATTCAACTTCCGGCATTGTTTCAAGTTCCTTTTTTTCCCGTTCCAGATCTGCAGATTCGATGTCTGATTGTGAACTAACAGAAACATATTCACCTGCTGCCATAGAAAGCGCACCAGCTACCAGACCCGCTAATGCCGCCAGGACAATAGGGCCTCTTGTATTGCTTGCAGCCGCAACACCAATAGCAATACTTGTAGTCGAAAGGATGCCATCGTTTGCTCCTAAAACTGCGGCTCGTAACCATCCGCTCCTATTGGTATAATGTTCTTCTAGTTCCACAATATGATTTAAGGATATGTAACGAAATTACCATTTTTTAAAGTAGAAGTTTAAATTATAAATAATTGATAATTAGACCTTTTATGAATTAAGACAAAAAGTGAAATATTTGCAAATATTCAAGATTTCAACAGAATCCACCGTAAGTTTGTTTATCGGAAGCCAATTGAACGTTTTGGCATCCGTAATGATTTAGCACTAACGATGATTTGTTGGCAATGTTGGTTAGCAAATTTTAAGAAAGTATTATAGCCTTAAAACTCAACATTCGCCCTGATGCCCAACATATTTACCGGCCCTGGCCTTTATTACAAGCCTGATTGATGATAACTGGTAATCTGGCGATAGCCATAATTTACGCTGATAAGCGTTGACCTTGTAATAAGTTTCAGCAATCATTTAAGGTGCGTAATTCAATTTCCCATTACCGATCAGGAAACCATACCCACCTGCGCCTAAATAATTACGATGAGGTTTAGTCTATCTAGTCGTTTCGTGGCTTACAAAGCTCATAAAACATTGCAGAACTGCACAAGTTAGCTTTTCTGTTGAATAAGTTTGATCTTAGCAGAAACGAAACAAAGCTTCGTCAATGGAAATACTTAAAGCCGTTATCAATTACATCTCACCCATGTCCCCGAATATCTTGACCTTTTTAAACCGGGAATTAAGGTGTCGGTAAAAAATAAGAGCGACCTATTGGAAGGAGGTGACATTTGCAAAAGTATTATATTAACTACCCATAAGCCTTATAAAGCGTTCCGGATCTCACACCGGAACGCCAAATTACCTTCACAGTAATCAACTAAATCAATCAACCTTATGCTGATCAATTACCGACGCTTTCTCAGGGCGGCAGTGCTTTACACCTGAACTAAGCAGGTTATTATTTTTTCAGCGATGCCATATCGATCACAAAGCGGTAATGCACATCACCTTTTTCCAAACGCTCGTAAGCCTCGTTGATATCCTGAATGTTGATCATTTCAATATCAGCGGTGATGTTGTGTTCAGCGCAGAAGTCCAGCATTTCCTGGGTTTCGGCAATACCGCCAATGTTGGAACCCGAGAAGCTACGCCTGCCTTTGATCACATTGAACGCGCCGATAGGCAATTGTTCCGGTGGAAGGCCAACCAGCACGACACTTCCATCCACCCGTAACAAGTTCAAATAAACATTAATATCATGTTTGGCTGAAACGGTATCCAGGATCATATCGAGGCTGCTGTTGTATTTTGCCATTTGATCCGGATCGGAAGATAAGACGGCTTCATCGGCACCTAAGCGCCTGGCATCATCTACCTTTTTAGCCGAAGTAGTGAACACCACTACGTGAGCGCCTAAGGCTTTTGCAATTTTGATACCTACGTGGCCTAAACCGCCGATACCCAAAACCCCAACCTTTTTACCCGGGCCTATATTCCAGTGCTTAAAGGGTGAATAAACGGTGATACCGGCACAAAGCAAAGGTGCTGCAGCGGCAAGGTCCAGGCTTTCCGGAATATGCAATACATAATTTTCATCGGTCACGATGCTTTCAGAGTAACCACCATAAGTAAATTCGCCAGCACCTGACTTGTGGTCTGGTGAGTTGAAAGACATGGTAGTTTCTACTTTACAGAACATTTCAAGGTCTTCCTTGCAATACTCACACTCCCGGCAACTGTCAACGATACAGCCAACACCGGCCAGATCGCCCACTTTAAACTTGGTAACATGGTTTCCCACCGAGATCACCCGGCCTACCATTTCGTGCCCGGGGACCATCGGGAAATGAGCGCCGCCGAAATCATCATGTGCCTGGTGCAGATCAGAGTGGCAAATGCCACAGAATAATATCTCAATTTCTACATCGTGCGCCGCAACAGCACGGCGTTGTATTGTCATTTCTTTTAACGGTGCTTTGGCAACTTCCGCACCAAAGGCTTTTACATTTTTAGTTTCCATATTGATTTTGATAGTATGAATAGTAATGATGTTTAATTCGGTAATAGACCGGCATGTAAAGCCAGCATTTTCCAGGGATCATGCGGATTGGCCCTGATAAAGACTTCCAGATAAGACAAGTGTATTGTTTTTTGAGAACCGTTAATGGTAATTGTAAATTTTCCTTTACCACCAACCGTAGCCGTATTGTTAACTACACTGGCGAAGTTCTCTTCTATAACGATATTATTGTGAACCACCTTGCCCCCGGTTAAGGTAGCCATATACGCTGACCTGTCCTGACGATCACCGGCACTGGTGAAGGCCGTGAACCCTTTGGCTAATGTTTGATCCAAAGAGTCAATTTTATTTTCCACTTCCCAGGAAAAAACCTTGCCGGATAGTTTAAGAATTGCCGCTTCGTCCGGTGATTGGGAGAATCCTGCCAAGGCCAGCAGCATTAATCCGGTTGAAATAACTATTGTTTTCATTTTTTACCTGTTATTTCATTGATGGCACTGATCGCATTTAAGGTTCTCGGATAACCGATGTAGGGCAATAGTTGTGTCGTTACGGTCAATAAGGTCTGTTTATCGTTGCCCACATTTAAGTTGGCCTGGATATGGCCTTTAACCTGGGATTCTGCACCACCAAGACTGATCAGCATGGAATAGGTAAGCAGTTCACGTGTTTTAATATCCAGTCCGGTGCGGGTATAATAATCCCCGAAACAATTTGCAGAGAGGAACTTTTGAATGTGCAGCTGTTCCGGAGGTGATTGTGCATACATCTCGTCGATCCGGCTGCCAACGATCTCCTTTTGTAAAGCCAGACCTTTTTCCTGCCTGTTTTGCGGCATGGTGGTAGACTGCCCGGGTAGCGGCAATTCGATACCCCGGCTAAGTAATACCTCATTCGTAGCATGTAAAAAATCAAGCACTTTGGAGACCCCAACGTAAGGCACAGACTGATAAAGCACTTCTTTAATTTCAATCGCTGTTGCACCTACATTTAAAGCGCCACCGACCATTACTTTATATTCGGTCAGGGCCTGGGATGCAATAGTAGAACCGAGGATCATCAACACCCTTGTTTTGGTATCCAGGTTGCCATAGGCGATCACTTCGTCAAAAGCGAAATTGTCAAACAATTCGATAAACTCCGGGTCGGTCTTTTGCATGGTTGAAACGTAGTTGGGCAGCAATTCTTCGTGGTTTTTGATGGCTGCTTCTGTCAGTTTCAGTGGCTTTGGCTGAGCACTGCTTTGATGATCTTTGTTATAATCTGCATCAGTAACCGGGGTCATCCAGATGGTACCGTTTGTTGCCGATGGAACGATGGCGATATGCGTCATCGCGCTTTCGTGCGAAGCGCCATGCCAGTGTTCTACATTTACCGGGATCTTAACCACATCGCCTTCTTTAATCACCTGTATGGGCTTGCCCTTTTGCTGGTAGTAGCCCACGCCTGCCGTTAAGATCAGGATCTGTCCATGCGGGTGGGTATGCCAGTTGGTTCGTGCCTTAGCTTCAAAAGTTACTTTACCTACGGTGCTGTTTAGATTATCGTCCGGGTTTACCGCCATGGTTACGAACACATTGCCGGTGAAATTTTCTTTTGGGGCAGGTTGCCCCTTACCTGTTATTGATGTCATGTTATATATCTTATTGTTTTTACTGACCTGGGCCATTGACTGGTTTGCTGAAAACAGGCATAAACATATCGCGAACAGGAGTTCTTTTCTAATAGCCATGATCTGTCGTTTTTTAATAATTTTATTTTAGTGTTTTCATATCGATCACATACCTGAACTTTACCTTGCCGTCCAGTACGTTCTGATAAGCATTAGTAACGGTGGGGCCATCAGCTTTGATGATTTCCACTTCAGGATAAATATGGTTGGCTACTGAATAATCCAGCATTTCCTGGGTTTCTTTAATACCACCGATCTGTGAACCGAACACTTTACGGTTACCCTGCCATACCAGTTTATCAATAGGTATAACCGGCATTTTAGCTGTTGGCGGCAAGCCTACAATAGCTAACTGTCCATCGATTTTTAACATTTTCAGGTACATACCGGGATCGTATGCGGCAGGAATCGTGCTCAGGATAAAATTGAGCGAGTCATCCAAACCTTTCAATTGGGTAGTATCGGTTACGTTCACATAACGGGCAGCGCCCAGGCGCAGGGCATCCGCACGCTTGTCTTCTGTAATATCGAAAACGGTGACTTCAGCGCCTAACTTCACGGCATATTGCACGGCCATGTGACCTAAACCGCCGAAACCGGCAACACCAACTTTAACGCCTTTTTTGATCCCCACGTAGTGGATCGGGGAATAGGTCGTGATACCGGCGCAAAGCAGTGGGGCCACCCTTTTCAAATCCGCATTAGCAGGTATTTTGATCGCAAAGTTTTCGGTTAGTGTAATGTTGTTGGAGTAACCGCCCTGGGTAGTTTCATGGTCGTGGAACTGGTCCTTGGAATGGTAAGTAAATACGGCCTGCTTACAATATTGCTCTAACCCGGCCTTGCAATACTCACAATGGCCGCAGGAGTTGACCAGGCACCCTACACCTGCGTAGTCTCCGACTTTAAATTTGGTAACGCTTTTTCCGACTTTAACAACACGGCCTGCAATTTCATGACCCGGAACCATCGGAAAGGTTTCTTTGGTCCAATCCTGGCGGACATGATGGACATCACTGTGACAGATACTCGCGTAAAGTATTTCAATTTGGATGTCATTGTCTCCCACCGCGTGGCGTGAAAAGCTGTAAGGTTTAAACTGGCCGTCGCCGGATAACACGGCCAGGCCTTTGGCCGGGATACGCCCGGTTTGCGCGTAAACTGCTGAGAAGAGCGTCATTGCCAATAGCATGGCTAAACTGAGTAATTTTTTCATAGATGTAGATTTTTGTAGGTGTTTAATTATTTGAAATAGATTACTGAGGTTTGCTGATCCCCAGATTCTCATTTTTGTACAGGTCAGGATCTTTGACCAGCTTAGCGACGAAAGCAGCGATACTCTTCCTGGAGATGGCCGAGCCCGTTTCCGGTTCGCCTTTGTGGGTGAGGACATAATCCACTTCATTGGCACTGGTAAACCATTCCGGGCGAAGTATGGTATAATCCAAACCTGAACTTTCGATCACATCTGCCAGCTTTCTGTAAGGAACCAACACCGGTTTCAAAGGCGTTATATAAATGCCAATGGAGCTAATGGCAATTACTCTTTTTACACCGGTTTCCTGCATGGCTTTTACAATGTTTTTGGCCATTGCTTCCAGATCACCGGCAAGGTTGATGTATACGATATCCTGGCCCGAGACGGCATTTTTAAGCTTGGCATAATCCATCACGTCGGCTTCTACAACGGTACAGTTGGTGGTATCATTGGTAATGTTTTTTCTGTTCCTTGCCAGTAAAGTGAGCTGAACACCGGGTAAATTTCGCACGGTATCTATTACATATTTGGCCAAGCTCCCGCTGGCGCCGATCACTAATACTTTTTTCATGTTCTTTTGCGTATTTATGGGTTTGTTTTGTGCATTGCTATCGCTTGAAAACAAGCTCATCAGGGTGATGAATAACAGCAATAGCTTTTTCATTGTCTTAAATGATGATTAAACAGTTTTAAACTTTTCGCTTTTCCGCAGCGCATAAAATCCTAATATTCCCGAAACGCCTAATAACACAATTCCGGCGCTGAGAATAGCTTTAAAATCGATCAGGTCAGCTAAATAACCCCAGCCGCCTGCCATTAATGCGCCTCCTGCAGCCAGGGCTATGGCAATATTGGAGAAGATCTTTGCATAATCTTTTCCTCCGAAAACGGTTCTAACCAGTAAGGCTGTCTCTACGGTAACACCCGCATAAGCCCAGCCGAATAAAAAACCGCCTCCTGCCATCACAGCCATTCCGGTTTTGCCCAATAATAAAAGCACAAAACCAGCCATACCCAATCCCGCTGAAGCGAATATTCCGTAACGCGGGCTTTTATCATTCAGCCAGCCTAAAGCAACTTTCCCAATGGTAACGCCTAACATAATGGCAGATGCTACGATACCCGATTGTTCTACTGAATAGCCAACGTTCACCACATAAGCCGGGAGAAATAAATTGATGGTGGAAACCGCGATCATCAGGAAAGCAAAAACGATCAGGGCATAGAATACAGGGGATCTTATCGCATGAGCATAATCAACGCCTGATTTCACAGTTTCGGCTTGTTTTTCGCCTATGGCTTGAAGCCCTTTGTCTCCCGGATAGTTCCTTAATAATAAAGCCAGCAAGGGGGTAACCAAAACAAGTATGATTGCCCCAAAAATGAGGTAGGTAGTACGCCAGCCATAATGCGCAATTAAATAGCCGCCAAAAGGATTAAAGATCACACCGCCGATTCCTGAAGCCGCACTACAAAGGCCAATGAAGAAACCGATGTTGGAATTGAACCAGCGGTTGATCATGGTAGGATAACTGAGGTATAACAGGAACGCCAGCGTTAACCCGATCAGGCCGCCAGCTACATAAAACTGCCAGACAGCGGTTAATTGAGACATGGCCAATAAGACGATCCCTAACAGGGCCGAGCTTAATGTTAACAGCCACCTTGCACTGTATTTATCCATCAATTGACCTGCTTTAGTCAGCATCAGCGTAGAAAGCAGGTAAATAAAGGTCATGTATAAGCCAAAGTCGCCAACTGAGACCTTCAGTTCTGAGCTTACAGGCTTATAAAATATGCCGGCACAGCTCATCACTAACCCGATGTTGATACCCATGATGAGGCAGCAACAAAAAACGATCACATAACCGTAATGAAATTTGATGAGTGTTGACATGCCGGTCTTTTTAATTCTTTTCCGGTTGAAGCGGGCCGTAGAAATAAGATGCCGTAGCGCCACCGTCGATCAGAAAATCCGAACCGGTGATGAATGCCCCGGCTTTTGATAGCAATAACTCGGCAACATTGGCTACCTCGTCGGCGATACCTGGACGACCGGCAGGGCTTTTGGCGAACATATTCTTGTAGAAATCTCCCCTTGGCCCGTTAATTTCATCCAAAGCTAAAGGAGTGATGATGATACCCGGTGAAATGGCGTTGACCCTTGCGCCCCGCTCAGCCCATTTAACAGCTTCCGCCATCACCCTTTTCCCATTTGCACGCTTAGCCATCTGGTAAGCATGAAGGGTGTCTTTGATATTTTCAGGTTTCAGCATATCCAGCTGCAGCAGGTCTTCAACTGGTGTTGTGGCTAAAAGCCTGTCTTCATCGGCGGTCAAAGCAGGCATCCGGTAACCGGATTGACTGGAAATAACAACACCTGTTCCTCCCGTTTTGATCACCTTCCCGAATTCTTCCAATAACATTGATGTTCCATACAGATCCACTTTCAGTATATGCTCAATAGATGCCTGGCTTGGTGATACGCCCGCTGCATTGATAAACATGGAGATCTCGCCTTCTTCCTGCGCGGCTGCGATCAATTTAAGAACAGACTTTTTCGATGAAATGTCTACTTCGGCAGGAACTACGTCGAAGCCTGCTTCGGTCAATGTTTTAGCAATGGCCTGAGCGTTTTCCAGCTTCCAGTCTGCTATAAAAATTTTATTTCCATAGCCCATCCTTCTGACGATGGCCATGCCCAGTTGGCCAGCTCCTGTCAATACGATGATATCTTTATTCTCTTTCATTTTCGATAATTGAATTTCTAAACAGATTCTTGTTAGTACTGATTCAATAAGACAAAGGTCTGCTGTCCGCTTCACTTACTGCTTATACACATTACTGCATTACCTACCATTATTACTGGTGATGGGCAGTTTAGCCAGCCACTTTTTCACATCTGCCTCCGCCTGAATTTGATAATCTCCTTTGATCACCAGTAACTGGCCGTCGCGTTCTATCCCGCCTTTCATCGTAAAACCTTCCAGCACTTTGCTGTTAGGGCAAAGCGATTTCACCGTTTGGAATGTTGATCCGATGCCGTATCCCGCATTGGTATTGAATGGAATGATCGTTTTGCCTGATAAGTTGTATTGATGCAAAAAACTCTTCATGGGCGGTGGCAATTGCATGCCCCAGGTTGGAAAGCCAACGAAAATAACATCGTACTTTCCCATACTGTCTATCTTCGTTTTTAGTGGTGGCAAATAGCCTGTTTCATTTTCGTGTTCTACCTGTGCTACCGTAGTTTTGTAATCTTGGGGATATGGTTTTAATAATTCTATCGCTACTACATCACCACCAGTATTTTTCCGGATTATTTCGGCAATAGCTTTAGTGTTATTGGTACGGGACAGATAAACGATCAGTATTTTTTGATCACCTGTAAACTTCGGCATCGGTAGGGTAGTATTTTGAGCATGGGAACAGAATGAAAAAAGACATATCGCTATGACCAGTACCATCGCTTTAGCATTCATTGACTTCATCATGGTGATGGTTATTTCCCCACCCTTTGTTGTAAATGCGCGGGATAGCGGTCGCCTAGGATAGTGGTATTCGCGTAGGCATCATCAATAGCCTTAACTTCTTCTTCCGAAAGGTCTACCGATGCACCGCCAATATTTTCTGTTAAACGGTGAGACTTTGTGGTGCCGGGAATAGGTACGATCCATGGTTTTTGTGCCAGTAACCAACCCAATGCGATCTGTGCAGGTGTTGCTTCTTTTTGTTTGGCAATATTGCCTAACAGATCAACCAGTTTCTGATTCGCTTTCCGGTTTTCCTCGTTAAAGCGGGGTACTGAATTACGAAAATCTGTGCTGTCAAATTTGGTATCTTTATTGATCGCCCCAGTTAAAAAGCCTTTACCCAATGGACTAAAGGGCACAAAACCGATCCCTAATTCCTCCAGTACAGGGATGATTGCTTTTTCAGGCTCCCGCCACCAGATCGAATATTCGCTTTGTAAAGCGGTTACAGGTTGCACAGCGTGCGCTTTGCGGATAGATTCTACCCCGGCTTCTGAAAGGCCAAAGTGCTTTACCTTACCTGCTGCAATTAGATCTTTTACAATACCTGCAACATCCTCCATCGGTACATTGGGATCAACACGGTGCTGGTAAAACAAGTCGATCACATCGGTTCTTAACCTTTTTAACGAAGCTTCAACCACCTGTTTAATGCGTTCCGGCTTACTGTTTAATCCTTTATGTGAATCGCCATCTTCGAACCCGAACTTCGTAGCGATCACCACATCCTTGCGGAAAGGGGCCAAAGCCTCACCAACCAGTTCTTCATTGGTAAAGGGTCCATAACATTCTGCCGTATCAAAGAAGGTGATCCCTTGTTCATATGCTTCTCTGATCAGCTGAATCCCCTGCTGTTTATCTGTAGCGGGCCCGTAACCAAAACTTAAACCCATGCAGCCTAATCCAAGTGCTGATACTTCCAGTCCGTTGTTTCCTAATTTTCTCTTTTCCATTTTATAAATGTTTTGTTATCCTATCCTCTGATAGGTACAAAGTTCGGTCGCAATTTGGTGCGTTTTGTTATACAGATCACTGCATTACCTACCATTATTACTCATTGGAACCGTCGCATGAACAAATCACTTACCGGATAACTATCTTTGATTCAGATAAAAAAAAGCAAATGGAAAATGTGATGAAGGTCGATACCATCGGTCAGTACAACGCGCTTAACAACAACGAAACCCTGCATCCGCTGGTTAATATTGTTGACCTGTCAAAGGCAGACAAAAGACCGAACCGCCGCAGCAACTATGGTTTTTATGCTGTATTTCTGAAAGAGATCAAATGTGGTGATCTGCATTACGGCTGTAATTACTACGATTATGAAGAAGGAACCTTAGTATTTGTCGGGCCAGGCCAAGTGATCGGTGTGGAAAACAATGGTGAGCTATACCAGCCCAAAGGACAAGCATTGGTTTTTCATGCCGATCTTTTAAGGGGCACTTCACTTGGCCGTCATATTACCGACTATAATTTCTTTTCCTATGAAGTGCATGAGGCGCTCCACTTATCCGAAAGCGAGCGTAAAATCATATTTGATTGCTACGACAAGATCAGGAATGAACTTGAACGCGGCATCGATAAACATAGTAAAACATTGATCGTAAGCAATATCGAGCTTTTGCTTAACTACTGCGTGCGCTTTTATGACCGGCAGTTTATCACACGTGAAAACGTCAATAAGGGCATACTCCAAAAATTCGAGGAGTTACTGAATGACTATTTTACATCGGGCAAACCCAAAGACCTGGGGTTACCTTCTGTCACTTATTGTGCAGACCAACTCAACCTATCGGCTAATTATTTCGGCGACCTGATCAAAAAGGAAACAGGCAAATCTGCCCAGGAATACATCCAGTTGAAAACGATGGATGTAGCCAAAGAGAAAATATTTGACACCTCTAAGTCAGTAAGTGAGATCGCTTATGAATTGGGGTTTAAATACCCGCAGCACTTTACAAGGTCTTTTAAACAGCATACAG
Source organism: Mucilaginibacter gracilis (assembly GCF_003633615.1). NCBI lineage: Bacteria > Pseudomonadati > Bacteroidota > Sphingobacteriia > Sphingobacteriales > Sphingobacteriaceae > Mucilaginibacter > Mucilaginibacter gracilis. Next base: position 3,453,800 of record NZ_RBKU01000001.1, read on the forward strand.
GTTTCACCCCAAATGATTACAGAATGTTAAATTGATATTGCCATAATAGTATTGCGCCTCGTTAAAATAGCTATTGCTTAACGGTAACAGATACTGTAAATCAACTTGAATTCCATAATTTATCTATATTTGGAATATGGATAATCATTTAGCGCCATCACAGGATTTTTCCCGAAGCGACTTAAAGCTAAAGGGATTTAAAATTTATGAGGTTGATTCCAGCTTTAAGGCAGCGCCTTCATTCAACAGAAGGGATTACTATAAGATATCCCTCGATACAGGCCATATCGTGATCCGATATGGTGATCAGCTATTTGAAACGGAAGGCACCCTTATTTTCAGGCTTCGAATACTTTCGCAAAGTCTTGGGCAAATGCTTTGAAATCTCTCGTAGACAGCCCGGTTACACGCTGTACACCCCAACTAATTGTCACTGCCCCGCCCCGTACGTCATGCGCATATCTTCCAGCAAACATTCAGTCTGGCGTTCAAAGAAAAACCTATAGTTAACAATAGCTTGAGTATATCGTCAGCCGCAACGTTAATATATTGGATAATTTTACACGTGTCAGCGCTAAGTTGGTTAAAGATTACCTTTCTTATCAATAAATAAGTAAGATCTGACTTTATATACTGATTGCGCATGATTGTTAGGCCGCGACCCAACCTAAATGAGATTGTCTTATAATGAATTTAATTCAAATGCTAACTATTTGTAGTTTGTAAGGTTGGGCACATTTCACTCTTATTTTTGAACAGCCAATTTGCCTTCAAGTTCTGTCCAGGCCCCGCCGTTGTAAACATGAGTAAATCCGCGCTTTTTGAGCACTTCTACAGCCTTAATACTTCTAAGCCCATGAGAGCAACAGGTGATGATTGGCCGTTTGCCGGTGAGAGCTGACAATGCTGAAGTCTTGAGTTGGGATAGTGGTATGTTCACCGCGCCCGCAATATGCCCTCCGCTAAACTCTGAAACCGTCCTGACATCGAGAATAATCGGATTTTGTTTGAGGTGCTTACTCAAATCTGCGTCTACATTTGCCGTGCTATACGCTTTATAACCACAATAGATCACTAATGCGATGACCGCAAATATTCCTACAATTTTCATTTTCTTTAATTTTAATATTTATACTCCATTAACTTACCGTACTAAGGGTCTGTGTACAACTGACATGAATGGCCACGGAGAAAATGCCAGCACAAGAATCAGGGCAATGGTAAAATATACTGCCATAAACTTCAATTTTTTATTGTCTGGTTTTGCCACTTTTACCTGGTAAACCCCAACGCTGGTTACTATCGGAACAGCAAGCATTACTGCGCTATGAAAAAGGGCGAAATAAGTTGTTTCTCCCGTTTGACGTCCATCGGCCAGATGCCGAAAAAAATAAGCTCTTAACGGGTTGGCCATGTAAAGGCTGATGCCTATCATTACAGATAAAACGACCAAAATTTGGGTTGATTTGACTAACTGCCGGTGTCGATTGTCAAAATGATTTTTATTGAACAAGCTGATCCATGCCAATACTGACGTGGATAGCAAACTGCCGAATACCAACCAACGAAACATGGAATGCAAGATGAGCAGAAAATGAAAAACCATTTAAACCTCCGGGTTTACATTTGTATTAACATCTTTTAATATATATCTGTCGATATAAAATGTACCGAAAGGAATGATACAGGCAATAAGTACCTTCCAGGTTGTTTGCCTGAATTTCCAGTGTTGTTCCACGCCAACACTTAGCGTATTAAAAACGAATAGCAGAAATAAAAGGCCATGAACGGGGCCCATTGATTTTACCAATTCGGGGTTATGCGTTATGTATTTCAACGGGACTGCTATAAATAGCAACACCAAAAGAGAGGTGCCTTCCAAATAGCCAACAAGCCGTAAGCGGCCAACTGAAGTTTTAATTAATTTGATCATGTTTTTTTGATTAAAAGTTTTCGCAGACACCACATTATTGTTATCCGCATCGCTACGTTTAACAAATGCATCTCCAATATCCAATTAAAAGCCCCTCGCAAATGGCCTGCTTGTAAGTGGGGAAAACGGCCAGGGGATGGCGATGAAAATCACTAAGAGTGCCAAGCTAAACCAGGTAAGCATCGTGCCAAATTTTTCCGCGTCCTTAATTTGCCTTTTAGCTTTTGCAGAACCTACTGTGATCAGCACTACCGCGAACAGCATCATGCTGATATGAAAGTACCTGAAAAAGGACTGTTCATTAAATAATTTATTAGGGTTATCGGCTATTTGATACATGACAATTGGACTTTGTACATATATAGCCATCCCGAGCATCAACTGTATATGCGCAATTGTCGCCGTCCAGTGACGCCATTTGTTTGCTGCACTGGAGAATACCAATTTATTTGTTTTTCCCTTGTAAGAAATGTAAATAGAATAAATGAGACTGCCCAAGACAAGCCACCGCCAAAATGAATGAAGAAAAAGCAGAAAAGGATGCATAAGATACTAATTAAACATACCAAATAGTATGTTTTAGGTTAAAAAAAATAGCTGCCACCATACTTTAATAAATTTCACAGAAGAGTTCATATTACTATAAATAAGTATATTCATTTCATCAAAAGATACCGCTTAGTATGTTTTGCAAACGTAGCTAATTGGTTTTTAATTTTATAAAAACCAATGTCATAAAAAAGCAATTAATGTTATTGGATGGTTGTCCCTCGTTATCAAACAAATACGGTTTTTTAATAAAAAGTTCACTAAAAAAAATGGCTATGACTTGCGTACGACATCCAAGCCGCAAATAAATTAAAAACATATATAACTTTGTGCCATACTAATTAGTATGTAAATGTCAAAAGCGGAAGAAACAAGAACAGAGATTCTTAGAAAAGCATTCGGTCTGATTTATCAGAAAGGTTATCAGGCTACAAGTATTGATGATATATTGGCGACCACCCAGGTAACTAAAGGCGCTTTCTATTACCACTTTAAAAATAAAGAGGAAATGGGTCTGGCAATCATTAAAGAAATTATGCACAAAGAAGTCCGACCAGCTGTAAAAAATTCTGTCGCTAGCGTTGATTTCCGAAAGAATCTTTATAAGATGCTTAAAGATCTACTGATAGATCACCCATTCATGACAGCAGAATATGGTTGCCCGGCTGTTAACCTGATCCAGGAAATGGCACCGCTGAACGATCCGTTCCGTCAAGAATTGAAAAAGAATTTAAAAGAATGGCAGAAAGCCATCGAAGATGAAATTACAAGAGCGCAAAACACCGGGCAATTGAGCGATGATTATGATACAGGAGCAATTGCCCTGCACGTTATTACCTTATATCATGGCGTACGTAATATGGGAAAAGTGCTGGGCAAAGCTTACTACATCATATTTCTGAAGGAATTTGATGATTATCTTCAGTCATTAAAATGATTTTTAATAGGCTTGAATATAGCAAACGTCTTTTTGGCTACTGTGAAAATGAACAGCAGGAAATTGCCAACTGGAAAAGTGTAACCTTGTCCACAGATTTCGATTAACTATGAGTAAACCGTCAAATCCGCCATACCAGTTTCAATCTATTTCAGAACTGCACGTCATTCTGGAATTGCCAAAGCCCAAACATCCTTTGCGTGTTTTTAATGACTTTTCCGGCCTTGACATTTTTCTTACTTATAATACAAGTGGATTCCGACTATCCCAAAGTTACATTCTCATTTACCAGTAAAGCAAAGATAGCCTACGCCAGATAAAAAGTAAAGGCTGTACAAGCGGGCGGTATTTGTTCGCTTTCAGCGGTCCCGCCCGCCTTGACATTTTATCCGGCTACGCGCTGTTAGTTGCTCAACTGGTAAGAATGGAATGCCTTGAGCCTGACTTGCAGAGTGTGCAAGCACGGCGGCGAAAAAGGGCGTGGCATCCTAAAAAACGACTTTTTTTCTTCAAAAACATTCATTATATTTGTATAACAAGTTCATTGACTATCTATTACGAGTGCTTTAAGGATTCAAATGAGATCAAATGACGTCTAATAAAACGAGACCCATTCGGTTACCACTTCCTAAATTTAACTTGATAACTTTAACATAATCAACCTTTTAAGGAGTAGGATAATAATCCTGCCATCCCGACCAAGACGAAAGTCAAAAGTCGTTAAAACCCTTTAAATCAATGATTTAAAGGGTTTTTTTATGTTTTCTAAATCAGAAAATATCAATAAATATCATCAGTTTCATGTCTTATTCGTGGTCTGTTTTTGAAGGCCTATCTTCGCTCCTTGAAGTTCTCAATCAATTGACTGTAAGTTAGTTAAGAACGTCGTTTGATACTTTTTGACGACAAGTGACATTCCAAAACGCGTGAATTATGTTTCTTTAAATCGGCAAGTATCTGATTGTTAATTTTTTAAAACAAAAAATCAGGACGATGAACCCAACAAGAAGCACATTTGGCCTTATTTTCTTCACGAAAAAAGCCAATGAAAATGGCGAATGCCGTATTTATTCCCGTATTACCATTAATGGTAAAAGCGTTGACCTGTCTACAAAACGGATAGTCGATAAGATCTTATGGAACTCCGCCAAAGGCATGGCCCGCGGCACCAGTAAGGAATCTCTCGAAGTCAACGACTATCTTGAACAATTCCGTTCAGGCGTGGTAGATGCCTACCAGGAAGCGATCATACAACAAAAGCCACTCACCCCCGAAAACATCCGAAACGCCTTTTTAGGTCAGGATGAAGCCGCCCATCCTTTTCAAGATCTTTTTAATTACCACAACGAACATGAAAAACAAGTGCTTGCTAAAGGTACTATGAAAAACTATTATACCACCCAGGATTATATCCTGCAATTCCTGAAAAAAAGTAAAAAACCTGCCGAATGGGACATCAGCCAGTTGTCCTATAAATTCATCGCCGATTTTGAATTATTCCTGCGCACGTTTAAAAAGAAAGACGACCCGCAGCCGCTTAACAATAACGGCGTGATGAAACATTTGGAACGTTTTAAGAAAATGATCAATATGGCGGTTACTATTGAATGGCTGGACAAAGACCCTTTCGTTAAACACAAACTCAAATTCAACTCCAAGGAACGAGGTTATCTGAGCGAAGAAGAATTGGCTTTGGTGGAAACCAAAGAACTTAAAACAGATAAGTTAATGTATGTACGCGATCTCTTTTTGTTCGGGTGCTATACCGGGCTCTCCTATATTGATGCTATCAATTTAACCGCAAACAATTTAATGATCGGTATAGATAAAGAACACTGGCTGATCACTCAACGGCAGAAATCTGCTAAGCCTGTTAAGTTACCCTTACTACCGGTGGCCGCAGAACTTATTACTAAACATAGGCACGATCCGCGTGCTATCAGCAACGGTACGATATTCCGTCCGATCTCTAATCAGAAACTGAATGATTATTTAAAAGATTTAGCCCGTGAATGCGGTATCGATAAAAATTTCAGTTTCCATTTAGCACGGCACACTTTTGCCACTACCGTCACACTGGCAAACGGGGTGCCCATAGAAACCGTTAGCAAAATGCTAGGTCATACCAAAATATCTACGACGCAGATATACGCTAAGGTTGTTGAGCGAAAGGTTAGCGAGGACATGCAGGCTTTACGGTCAAAACTTAGTCGTAAAACGGTACCTGACGGGGAAATGATAATATTAAAATAAAGTTGGTTATTTGCCAACTTTATATTTACTTTGCTCTGTTGCCGGAAAATCCGGCAATGGGCGATAGCAGAACAACTCGAACCCAACAGATAGAAAAATTAAAAGAAAGGAGATCGCAGATGGTTAACAAAAATTTTTACAAGGATGGAAATTATCTATCAGAAAAAACTGCGGGATTTTGCGAAGAAACACGCGGATGCTGCTAACAGTGTAAGCACCTGGCGCAAAGTTGTGCTGGAGGCCAAATGGAAAAAGGGAACAGATATTTTAGCTGATTTCCCCAAGGCAAAACTTATTCCCGCCAAGCGGGCCCGTTTTAAGATTGTCGGTAATAAATACCGCCTTATCATCGAGGTGGATTATGACGACGGGATCGTAGAGGTCAGGTTCATCGGAACCCATGCCGAATACGACCAAGTAGATGCGGGTTCGGTCTGAGCCGGATAATACTTAAAAAGATGAATGAAAAACCACAGTGGTTTTTAATTGAAACCGAACAAGAGTACAACAATGCTATTGCCCAGTACGAAACGGTCAAAGATGCAACAGCGGGAGCTGCTCATAAAGAAAAACTCCTGCTGGTGCACCTGATCGCGGATTATGAGAACCGGTCATGGGATCTCCCTGAGGTAGATCCCGTAGAAATGATCAAGATCCGAATGGAAGATTTTGGATACAAAGCAGCCGATCTTGCAGCCGTATATGGTGATAAAGGCACCGTAAGTAAAGTGCTAAATTATAAACAGCCTTTATCACTTACGATGATCAGGAAATTCAGTGAACTGTTACATTTACCCACCTCGGCGCTGGTTAAAGAGTACGACTTGGTAAATTAAGGTGTCACAAAATGTGTCACCTTAATTTATTGATAATTGCCGCTCAAAAAGATTTCTCATTGAAAGTCCCCCAATATTAAAATTAAGACTTTCAGCTTTTGTTAAGTGCGATATCATTTGCCTTATTTTATAGAGATATATAGAAATTCGTAGATTACATTAAAAACGCTACTGCAATTTGCAAATTGTCTGATTTTGAACGCTTTGATATCTTTTGGCCTGCTGTTCAATTTAGCCAACCTGCTATTTTACACATTGACTTGTAAAATATATAGATTAATAAAAATTGAACGTCAAAAGGACGCAAAAGCCAGCGACAATACTATTCCGAAGAAAGTATTCAATTACATCAGAATTTATACCCTAGTGAAATTCCGAACCCAGAGTTCTTTAATTTCCCCTCGCGAGTCGCCCCATCAGCGTGGGGTTGAAGATTGGCCAAACCCAATTGTGCGCCTAATTGCGCAGACAACTTATTGAACAACTCATAGCCCGCTAAAAAATTCAATCCATAATCAAAAGGCTTTCCATACAGGTATGAATTTACATCTCCGCCGTCCATTGCATTATTTTTGAAAATAACATCTCCTTTTTTGCCTACATTGATATCTCCGATAGTCGCATCATTGTCTGACTTCCAACTGCCGCCGGTTCCGTACCCGATATAAGGCCCCGCGCCAAGCAATAAGTTGCCGGTACCTACATGTGGCTTATAGAGCAGATTGACGGGCACTTCGATATAAGAGGCGTTAACTTTGAAATTTGTGGCGGACCCATAAAAGCCTCCAGTTTCCTGTTTGTATCCTTTACGGGAATATTGCGCCGCAGGCTGAATATAAAAGTCACCGGCGACAGGTACATCAACGGTAAGTCCCACGACCATGCCTGGTATCGATTGGGTGTTAATTTTATTACCGCTTTCGTCTTTCATCATTACATTGGAAAAGTTTACCCCGGCTTTTACACCAACTGTGGTCTGAGCGTTGGCTGTGTTTGCGGCGGCAATAAGGGTAGATAAGGATATCAACAGATGTAACTTTTTGATTTTCATACTATAGTTCTTTTTAAATGTTAACGGCATTCCTGATTATATCGATAATACGGTATTCAGTGTCCAATCGCTACAACCCGTACTTGTTATTTGTGCCTTGATTCTAATTAATCAGTAGCTTATACCCAATCCCCGGACTTGACAAAAATAACGGTGCTGTCCAAAGTGGTTGAGACGTTAGGCTATCTTCTCCACCGTCTTGCGATAGTTCTCGCCAACAGGAATACGTTCCTCACCGATCAGTAGACTGCTTTTATCAATTAGGTTGATTAATTCCCGGTTTACCAGGTATGAGCGGTGCACCCTTAGAAAGGCATTTGCGGGCAGCAGTTCCTCCAAGTATTTCATCGTCATATGGGTCAGATAATTGCCGGTTTTGGTACAAAGGAGAATATAATCTTTGACAGATTGAGCATACAGCAGCTGTGTGTGCGGAACTTTTATTAAGCGACCAGATATTTTAAAATAAGTGTAATTTTTTGTTTCCTCAACTTTAGGCGGGCGGATCTTCAGGATCTTTTGGATACATTTCTCAAACCGCTCATGTGTGATCGGTTTGAGCAGGTAGTCAATCGCATCAAGCTCAAATCCGTTAACCGCGTATTCGGCGAAAGCGGTAGTAAATACGACAGACGGAGGCTCTTTAAGCGAACTGATAAAATCCAGTCCACTGATGCCCGGCATTTTGATATCCAGGAATATTAGGTCTACCGGTTGATTGTGGAACATTTCAAAAGCGGCCATCGCGTTGCTGCACTTGCCGATCAATTCTAACGCTGGAAAACGATTGATGAGATGCTCCAGGATCTCCAGCGCCAGCGGTTCATCGTCAACGATCATACATCGGATCATGCGTTCGACAAAATTAAGCTGACTTCATAATTTCCCGGCGCTTCGTTCATCTCCAGTTGGTACTTGCCGTGATACAAGATATCCAGGCGTTTACGAATATTCTTGATCCCGAGGCCTGGGGCCTCTTTCTCTTTAACGGCTTCCGGTACACTGTTGCTGACTTGCAGCGTCAACTCTTGTTCGGTCTGACAGATTACGACACTGACAAAACCGCTCTCTATTTCTTCTTCCAGGCCGTGCTTAAAAGCATTTTCGATAAAAGGCAGCAGTAGCAACGGCTCAATACGGTAGTCCGGCCGGATACCCTGTACGTCAAATTGGATGTCGATACCTTTCTGATGGCGTATTTTCTCTACTTCGATATAATTCGATAAAAAAATGAGTTCCCTGGATAAGGGTACGGTTTGCTGATCAGCCTCATACAAAATATACCGCATCATTTCCCCCAGCCGGGCGACCATGGGCGCGGTTTGCGCGGATTGTTTGAGCGCCAACCCGTAAATATTATTGATCGTATTAAAAAAGAAATGCGGGTGAAGTTGGGCTTTGAGATAATTGAGCTCTGATACCAGCTGTTGCTCCTTTAAGGCCTTCATCTCACTGTCTTGGTTGAGTGAACGTACAAGGAAAGCCAACCCTGTCAACGGGAAGATAGTCGAGATCAGCGGATAGTTAAATGTGAAAAACATCCTTGGGTTAAGCAATTCCTTAAGTGCACGCTGGCGGAACTCCGGCGAGATAAAAAAAGTATGTATCAATACCCAATTGGTGATATACTTATTAAATAAATGATCAAGGATTACAAAAGCGAAGCTGCATAAAATGATACCCGGTAAGTTGCGCCGGAACACATAACCTTTTAAAAATCCCCAGTAATAAGCGGAATAAGCAATTAGTGCAAAGGACTCTGTAACCACGCGGTAACCAAAATCATTCTTGAAGTTGGCAATATTATGTTCTTCGTAAGCGCTGTATTCCAGGTCGCTGATCAGTGCGATCGCGAAAGAAAGGAAAAAGATAAAGCCTAACTCCATCCAGAAATATTTCCGGGTAATGTTAAACTGTCTTGGCTTCATGACGCAAAATAGAGATAATCTCCTTAGCAGGGAACAAGTGCGGTTTCTTTTTCGACCAAGCACCGTTTTTTTTCGACTAAGGCCTGTGATCTGCGACCAGTCGAAAATTTAGCAGGGCTGGTCTAATTTTTAAAAATGCCAAGAATTCAAGACGTAGTTTTGGAATAATAAATCATCCGACCAGCACTATGAAATATCTTTTTTTGCTTTTAGCCTTTTGCATCTTTTCTGCTTTTGCATTCCTGCCACCTGCTCCAGGTTACCGGATCAATGGAACCGTTACCGGATTGCCGGACAGTACCTGGCTCTATCTTCGTACCGCAAAACCTGACAAAGATATCGATTCCTGTAGAGTGCTGGGTGGTCAGTTCAGTATGAGCGGGCATATCAATGAAAAAGCGGTGCCGGTTTACCTGCATACAGCTAAATACACCAATTATGTACATTTCTGGTTGGAAAATACCACCATCAGCATGACACTAAAGGCCGGGGAATTCAAAAAAGGGCAGATCACTGGTTCAGCGACTGAAGACGAAGACAGGCGGCTTGACCAACTACGTAAACCTTCGGGCGATGCGGCGGACAGCATAGGCCGTATCCTGGCTAAAACAAAAGACACCATAACCAGGAGAACCCTGATCGCCAGGATCAATTCTTTTGAAGTTCAGAGTAAACAGGTCGAAAAAGACTGGGTAAAAAACTATCCTGGATCGTTGATTTCAGCCTACTTGCTTAATTTATATTCCACTACCTGGGGCAAGGAAGCGACCGGCTCGCTATACCAGCAGCTTTCACCGGAAATGAAGGCAACACTTGATGGCCAGGAGATCAGGAACTACCTGGCATTGGTTAAGAACCTTAAAGTGGGCGACCATTTTGCAGATTTTGAACAGCAGAACACACTGGGAAAGCCTGTCAAACTCTCGCAGATCAAAGCCAAATACATCCTGCTTGATTTCTGGGCTTCCTGGTGTGGGCCTTGCCGCGAGGAAAACCCCCAATTGGCACAGACCTACGCCCGGTTTAAAACGAAGGGATTTGCGGTACTGGGGGTTTCTTTAGACGAAAATAAAAATCAGTGGCTGCAGGCGGTAAAGAAAGACCAGTTGGTATGGGAAAATGTTAGCGACCTAAATGGTGATCGCAACAAGGTTGCATTGATGTACGGCATTCATGCCATCCCCAGTAATTTCCTGATCGATGGAAACGGAACTATCATAGACAAAGACCTGAGGGGAAAGGAACTGGAAGATAAACTGGCGGAATTAATACCATAAAATATGGCGAATGGTTTTATAGATAAAGCTACCAACCGAAAGTCTATAAAATCTGTAATATCTCCCGTTCTGCTTTTGTAGACTCTTAATTACCAATAGTTATCGTACGATGTAAATAGTATAGCTTTATTTTGGTATGTGGTAATAAATCGTACCAAACTTTAGTAAAGCTTATGTAAGCTCCTCATTTAACCCCACCACCTTTGCTGTCATAAATCATCAAATTATGACAGCAGTACATAACCACATCGACAGCAAAACATCCATCCGTCGTGATCAATTGATCACCGTAGGCGATCTGAAAACCTTCAAGACCGACTTACTCACTGAAATAGCAGGTATTGTAAAACATACCGGCGGACAAACCCCTAAACGCTGGCTCAAAGCGGCAGAAGTCCGCAAATTACTTGGCCTTTCCCCAAACACCCTAAAGAACCTTCGAAATAACGGTACGCTGCCCTACACACAACTTGGGGGCGTATTTTATTTCGATTATAACGACCTGCAAAAAGTATTTGAAGAACTCAAGACTTTACCGCATGGCCACAAATAAACCGCAGGGTTTTGGGTGGGGTATCCCGCCCTTACCGATCCACGTTCAAATTTACTTCGACCAGCAAGGTATGACCGAACAGGAAGCCGCCGACTTCATTAAACACTACGAAGCCAACAACTGGACTTACGCTGGCGGACAGCCCATTCGCGACTGGAAGGAAGAAGCCAATAAATGGATATGGGAAATCCTATCCGCCCAGAACTGGCGGCGGATCAAGCCAACAGATTTTAACAAGATATAGCACCCGAAAAGGGCTACCTGAATGAGGGAATTTATAAGATTTATCAAAATTTCTTATAAAAATTACACGCCTCACCGCGTGAGCGAGGAGTATTTTTGTCCACAAAAATTCCTCGCCCTCCCTTCCGAAGTCAGTCCGGTTAAAACCAACAGATCAGTATCATGCCGAGGAAGAAAGCAGCCGAACAGGAATAACTTTTTATCGTGCCGGTAAGGACACGTGTCACCAAAGCTACCGCAGAGCGGCTGGAAAAATTACGCACGTTCAGCGATTGTCGTTCCATCGGCGAACTGGCCAGGCGCATTCTTTCAAGCGGAACCATCACGATATTTCAAAAGGATGCCAGCATGGATGGGCCGATGGAACAACTCGTACTAATCCGTAAAGAACTTAAAGCCATTGGCGTCAATATGAACCAGGTCACAAAAAGTTATCATCAAAGCCGGGATGAAAACACCAGAGCTTTTTACGCGCTCAAACTGGCGGCGCAATACCAGGAAGCAGCCAACCGCATACCCCTGCTTTTATCACTCATTTCACAACTCTCGAAAAAATGGTTGGCAAAATAAGTATCGGTAAAAGCCTGATCGGTGTGCTCAATTATAATGAGAACAAGGTTAAGGAAGGCCATGCCATTTGCATGGATGCAGTCGGTTATGGCAGGGAAGCCAGCGAACTATCTTTTTATGAGAAGCTGAACAGGATGCAGCGCCTAACAGCTTTAAATCCCAAAGCGAAAACTAACGCTTTACATATCTCCCTGAATTTTGATCCGTCAGAAAAGCCAAGCGATGATTTATTAAGAACAATTGCCGCCAGCTACATGGAAAAAATAGGTTTTGGCGAACAGCCCTATTTGGTTTACCGGCACACTGATGCCGGACATGATCACATCCATATTATGACCACCAATATTCAAAGCGACGGTAGCCGCATCGACCTGCATAACATAGGCATGAACCGTTCCGGTCCCGCCACGCGGGAATTGGAAATAGAATTTGGCTTGGTCAAAGCGGATGCACAAAAGTTATCAGCTCCATATATTTTAAAGCCTTTAATAAAGATTGATTACGGCAAAACGGAAACCAAGCGGGCGGTCAGTAATACCGTGAATGCCGTCATTAAAAATTATGCTTTCACCAGTTTGCCTGAATATAACGCAGTGTTAAAGCAGTATAACGTTGTGGCAGACGCCGGGGAAAAAGGCTCACGGATGCAGGAAAACAAAGGACTGCTTTATTATATCACCGACGAAAAGGGAAATAAAAAAAGTGTCGGCATCAAAGCCAGCAGTATTTATGGCAAGCCAACCATTCCCGAACTTGAAAAACAATTTGTAAAGAATGAGGAAAGCCGGAGAGGATACCAAAAGGCAGTTAAGGATAAAATTGACCGGGTGTTGGCGAACCCAGCTATTACCACCAAAGGAGAGCTGATCAAAGCATTGTCCCGGCAACAGGTATATGCACTTTTACGGACGAATGAACAAGGCAGACTGTATGGCGCGACCTTCGTTGACAACGAATACAAGGTGGTGTTTAATGGCAGCAACTTAGGCAAAACTTATAGTGCTAATGCCTTAAACGAACGTTTAAAGGGAGAAGAAATCCTAAAACAGACTGCGCTAAGAAGGTCGCCTAAACAACGTCACAGCTTCCCTATAATTGTAACTCAAAGAATGTTCTACATTCCTCGAAAGAATGAACGAAGATCAGATGATTGCGTTCGTATCCACCTCGTTGAAAAATTTTCACCAGCCGCTCCTCATTCTCCAGGCTATCGTTTATCAGTATCTTCATTTTAATTTGGCTTAACGTTAATCTTCCTCGTTCTCTGTTTTACCCTTCATATATACCCTTAATCTTTTCACCAATTCATAGACGCGCGTATGCGGACAAGCTTCTGCCGGCGGCACACCCTCATGCATTCGTTCCAATTCTTCTGCCCATAATATAGCCTGATCCTCATTGCCAGTTCTGGCGATTTTCTCAATTACCTTCGGTGTGTTTTTAGCGTACTTGAATTTCAGCTGTTTGGTCAGAATTTTGATGTAATCATCACGATGGAGAGCGTTTTGAAGAAATTGAAAATGCAATACGTACCAAAGTTCGAAAGACTGGTTAGAATGACCACTCTCGATGCCGGAGTTAGCTGCTAGTTGTATTGCACCATTGTAGCGTTCTGCCGGAAAATCATCTTTGTCGAAAACGGCCCACACCTCATCATAATTGGGTAATTGGTGATTCGCAATTCTTTCGTCCCGCAATTCTATCGCTTTGTTGACCACATTAATCGTATTGTCGCCCTCGCCATGTACTTCAATCGTCCGCAGTAGGTTTTTGGGCAATTGCGTGCTTAGATATTCAAAGTATATTGGCTCCGTACGTTCGCCCTCACTAACAATAAGAAAATATTTTCTCTCCTGCTTTACTTCAACCTCGGTAGGCTGAACTTTGGTTTCTTCCAGTTGCTTTACAAAATCTTTAAAGCTAAATCCGCTGTTTTTATTCTTCGCCATCAGCTAAGACTGTTTCAAGATTTTCAATAAAAGGTATAGCACCATACTTTCCTTCAAGATAGTTTTTGTCATACGGTGCTTCCTTCCGTGCTTTATAACCTACCAGAGTTTGCACTTTAGTAGCTCCAAACTGGTCTTTTTCTACGAAATAAATTTGATCGCGTCTTAAAAGGTCTTTGTCTAATAACGCAGTGTCATGACTTACCGCAAATAATTGAGCCTCAGTTTTTATCTTGTTGGAGTTAAATAACTGGATAATTGCTCTCGTCAGTAAAGTATGGAGTCTTGCATCCAATTCATCGATTACTACAAGTCTGCCATTCAGAACGGCGTCCGTTAATACGCCGGACAGGTTGTAAAATTTTCGCGTTCCTTCTGACTCCACTCCAGCCATACTGAAAGGTTGCTGCTCAACAATTTTACCATGATCATCATAAACATTGTGTGTTGCAAATACCGGTTTCATGTCGCGCTCCATCCGTTCTTTAAATTCTTCCCTGAGTTCCGGAGGAATCTTGTCCAGTATTTCCTCCTTAAGTTCAGATATGTCAAGAGCGTCTATGCCATTAATTCCAAGATCAGCTTTTTGAATTAATTCATTAATTAATTTAGCATAATTTGATTCTTTTAGCATGCTGGTAGTCAGATTTTTATAATCGTCATCCATCATGCCGTGTACCGTATAAATACTATCAAACCAACTAACAATCTGTTCTCCTAAGCGGGTATTCCATTGAGCGGCAACCGAAAGAAAAAGTGCATTCTTACGCGTTCTTTTATCTAATCCTATTCCGTCTGGAAACTTAGCTTCATTGATCTCAAATTTCTGGTCAATTCTTAAGAATAAAGGGTTTGAGGTGGTTGCTTTTACCTCCAATAACCATTCTTTTTGGATCGATTTGGCATCGGCTTCAAATCCATAGCGGTATTTTGTTTTGTTGATCAAAAACTCTGCCTCGAAATAACTTGGCTGTTTTCTCGTACGGGTATTAAGTAAAAAGGGTTCGGTGTCGATTGGCTGTTTACTCTGTTTGTCCGTTGCTGAATTAATAATTGACCATCTGAAAAACACAAATGCATCCATGATTTTGGATTTGCCACTGGCATTGGAACCATAGAGTAACACCGTCTTGAGCAATTCTTCCTTATTTTTTGCATAAATATTGGTGTCCTGATGTTCGCCAATGGCAGCAGCGCTAAAGTTGATGAGGATGGGGTCTTTTATAGACTTATAGTTGCCTACTTTAAAATAAACTAACATGATGTGTAGATTTTATTCAAATATAAAGAATTAAAAACGATATTTATAGTAAAATGTTGTCATATTTGCGTACTTTATGCAAATGAGGCTATATTTATTGAACGGCTTGAAAATTAGGTTTTAACGATACGTAGTTTGTTAATTCTGATCATTCCGGGATTTATGTTTAAATAGGTTCGAAACCACAACATTATTGCAACAAGCCAGTTTTGTAATTTGAATATGCAATTTGAAACGACACCTCTACCGGAAAAAATGTATAAGTACACTAAGGTAGACCAGAATTTTTATGATCTGTTGATTAATCCCAAGCTGTGGTTTTCAAACCCGAAAGACTTCAATGACCCTTTCGATAATAATATCAGGTTACAGGAAGACCTCAATGAAAAGGAACTGCGGCTTTTGGCGCAAGGCAAAGATTTTATAGAAAAAAGCAAGTTCGATGAAGAAACCCTGGTTGCTTATTTTAAAAAGAATCCTCATAAATTAAACGACATTTATGAACCGTTAAAACAATTGATCAGCAACGTTGGGATTTGTTGTTTCTCTGAGAACTATGATAATCTATTATTGTGGGCGCATTACGCAAATTGCCACAAAGGTGTCTCTTTAGAGTTTGATGTCAAGACCATGCAGGAATGGTTTAAAGAGATCAAACGGGTGAATTATCAGGAATCAATGCCTGATATTAATATTTTGGAAGTCTACAAAGAGGAAATTTTATCCTCGCTGCCTTTTTATAAATCCAACCACTGGAGCTATGAGCGGGAGATCAGGATTTGGATAAAGAATTCCGGTCTCATCTCTTTTCCAATGCACGCAATCACTGGCATTGCTTTCGGACTAAAAATGACGGAAGACCAGATAACGGCGATATGCCGGTTAATGGTTAGGCTTGGTTATACGAATGTGAATTATGTGCAGGCCGAACTACATCCGACAGACTACAAATTAAATTTTATTGATGTAAATATTATCGATGCGCCATAAATTATTGCAATAACCTTATCTAAATCTTACCCTAATGCCGATAGAAAAAATACCCACCGTTGCCACTAAAAGTTTGGATGAAAGCTTTGATGAGCATATTAGAGATGACTTTAATGAAAGAATCTTATTTTCCGCGCCCTTTGGTGCCGGTAAATCAACTTTCCTAAAAAACTATTTTGATTGCCATGGCGATTTTGTCGTGCTGAAATTATTTCCTGTAAATTACTCAATTGCGCAGAACCAGGATGTTTTTGAGTTAATTAAATATGACTTACTATATGAGTTATTGAGTAAATACCCTGATGATGTTCAGCTTGAGCAGGAGCAATATTCGTGGTTACTGATCAGTCAGATGTTTTTATTGCATCGGATGAAAATAGACCTGCCTCTCAAGCTCATGCTAAAAGCTGCGGGCGCTGTTACGGGCACACCGATTCCGGAAAAAGAAACTATTGACGGGATTACAACTGCGATTGGGGAATTTTCCGATTTTAAAGGTAAAATGAACACTACCGAATGGGATCAGCTAAACAAGTATATCCAGTCGTTTAAGAATAAAACCGGCCATGTTCATGAGTCCGATGATATTACTGAACTTATCATTAATATGCTTGAACGGGTGAAAACCGCAAAAATTGGTGATGACAGCGAAAAAAAGGTTACCACCGTTTTGCTGATCGACGATTTGGACAGGTTAGATCCTGAACACGTATTCAGGCTCTTCAATGTTTTCTCAGCACACTACGACGATGTTACAGAAACCAATAAATTCGGCTTCGATAAGATTGTTTTTGTCTGCGATATAAATAATGTCCAGCAGATGTTTAGCCACCGCTATGGAATTAGCGTTGAGTTCAATGGCTATATCGATAAGTTTTATTCTTCGGAAATATTTAAATTCGACATCACGCAGTATTTAAAGGAATCACTGAAACCGCTTATTATGTCAAGGTACCAACTGCGCCGATTTTTCCCGGACGAGAATAGCCTGGATAATTCGTTTGTTGAAAAATATCGCTTAGATAAACATGACGGTTTTTATGGTCTGGTGGCCTATGTGATGAATAGGTTGATTGATTTACATCAGGTCCGTATCCGAAATTTTCAACGTTTTAAATTCTTTGCCATCCCCAGCACCAGGGCCGACGCATTAGGAATTTGTTTTAGCGATTAATTGTAATGAAAGAAGAAATTTATGGTTCCACCCGGCCATTTTTCTTTTTGCTTTCAGGCTGGCCTTACTGGTTTTGTCGGCTTTTAGGATATTTAGGGCTATCTTTCTGACTACGGCAAGGTTTTGGGCGGTCTGTTTGTTCCGTGTGGTATTGTAATCTTCGCCAAATCCGACATCCAACTGCCAGTGCAATTGGTTCTCAATGCCCCAATGTGCGCGGATGGCTTGGTTAAAATAGGCAGCATCAGCACGGAGGCTGGAGATATAGTAGCGGTCTTGTATGGAGTGGCTGTCACCTATTATCCTTTCCGAGGTTATTTTGATGATGGTCTTTATTCCCTTCCAATTTTCCTTTTCGTCAACCCAGTTAAGTTCATGAATGACTTTGCAGTCTCTGATCTCCGCCCGCCCGTGGCCCTTATCCAGGTGCTGGCTGTAACTGTCTTCTTTAAAGTTGAACTGATTGATTACCTGTTCATAAAGTGTTTCCTGGTTCTGTTTCAAAGCAAGGATATAATCGCCCTGGCTTTCGACAATCTGTTCAGCAATCGCTTTCTGTGTACCCATTGCGTCGATGCTTACTACCGCCCCTTTGATGTTCAATAGCGATAACAATGCTGGGATCGCCGTAATCTCATTGCTCTTGTCATCCACTTTTTGTTGCCCCAGTACCAACTGGTTACGACCCGACCAGGCGCTTACCAAATGCAAGGCCCCCAACCCCTGGTGTTTGCAGGCGCTGTTACAGATGCTCTTTCCATCGATAGCGATCAACTCCTTTTCGCCAGACAGGCCCGACTCCTCAAGACCCCGGCTAAGTTCCGCTGTCCAGGCACGAAAACACTGTTCAAAAAGCGCCGAATCGATCAGCATAAAAACCCGGTTGATCGTGTCATGACTGGGTATGCCGTTTTCAAGAGGCAGCAACTGCTTTAAAAAATCTTCTTTCTCCTTCCCGAATTCTTCCATCTCGTACCAGCTTTCTGCACCACATAGAACGGCCAATACCGACAAAATGATAACTTCCAGTAAATTGTGTTTCTTATTATTACCTGTACGAGGATCAGGTATCCATCTAAAATGATTGTGAAGTGAAGTCGTCATATGCTTTTACAAAGAAAAAACGCTAACCCGACTCTAATCCTCCCGAAACCACAAAAGTTATACCTACGTTTCCAACACTTTGTTCATAACCATATCAACTTTTAACTATTCTTATGCGTCAGCCCTGTCCCCAGCACCACTTTTTCTGACCGTAATTGGTATGCCGTTTTCTACCCGTTATTAGTTTTAGTAAACAACTTAGAACGCTTTTTCGCCAGGCCGTCGGATTTGGAAAAGGCGTTTGAAATGCTGTATCGGCAGTATCCGGGTGACTATCGGGCTATAACCGATGTCAAACGAGGGAGGGGTGATTATGATGATATGGCGGACGTTTTGATCCGTTATGCTTTGCCCTTCATTTTAAGTCCAAAACAAATTTTTGAGGGTGATCATGAGCGAGATAAACAGTATACCTTTCCGTTCAAAAATGAACATGATCAGGATGTGTTTATTGTTTATACGGTTGGGGAGGATTTCCATCGGAACTATACCTGGGTGAACTATACACGATGCACCTTGTCCGGCGAGTTAACAGAAGATAAAAACGATAACCCTGCAGTAGTAAAGCCAAACCCGTTTTGGCTTTTATACCATGCTTACAAAAACATTAAGGCTAATAAATATATCTGATTACTAATATCTACTCTTTACTGCATCCATGTATAAATTCATTATTCTCGATACTAATATTTACCGCCAGTTAGGCACTCATTTTTATGACCACATCGATTATAAAAGTCTAAAGGATTACTCCTATGCTTCAGGGTCAGAATTGGTAGTGCCATTAACGGTTCTGAATGAATATTTGGATTTCTATCAAAATGAAGTCCTGGGGAAGGCTATTAACGAGATACAGCGTGGATATGATAAACTCAAAAAGCTGGATAAGTTCACAAAGATAAAAACACCCGAGCTTAAAAAACGTGCCGACACTCAGCTGAGTTTCATTCGACGAAAGCTCTTAGAAACCAATAAACTATCAAGAAAGAACGATCTTTTAAATGAAGCAGATTTATTGGATTTTTTGATAGAGAATAAGCAGGAGGGGAAAAAAGATAATACCAGGGATTATTTGATTTGGCTTAATGCCATATCTTTTGCAGTAGTTCACGAAGACTATCATGTGATGTTGATTTCTGACGATAAGATCTTTACAGAAAATGAACATTTTCAGCACCTGAAACAAAAATACAAGGTCAAGAATATCAGCATCTATAAAAACATTCCGGCCTATCTTAGTGAATACGGATTTAACTCACCGCTTTTAACAGGTGAATTAATATTGGAGCATATACCAGTCGAAGTAATAAAGCAAGAATTACTCGATGATAAAAATTCTATTCCAAGCCACATCAGCCGGTTTTATTATGATACCATCCGGGAATTCAAACTTGAAAAATTCGCTATTGAAGGAATAAGAATTGAATCCTTTTACGCACATAAGGAGACCAAATCCGACGATGTTGACATTATCGCTCATATCCAAGTTAAAGTAAATATGGTATTTGAACCTGAGCATGATATGGAAGCTTTAAGAAACTATCTTGAACGCAGTAGATTGGAAAACCTATTTGATTTAGACACGTTCGACCAACAGGGCAGGCCGATATTTGACGATGAGATTCTATTTTTATTTACGCTCAGCTATTCCGATAAAGACAACAAAATAACATCCGCGGATTTTATTGACTTTTTTCCAGACGATTACAAGTCAAAAAGAATAGCTAAGATGATTACATAATTTAATTGTTCGGATTGCCTGATTTTGCGTATATTTGAGTATAACGTTCTTAACTATTTATCAGCAATCAAAACGACTGAAAATGTCGCAAATTTAGGCCATGTCTTATTCGTGGTCTGTATAGTGTTGACAATACATAACTGATTGATAATCAATTGATATAGAGGGTAGGTTTAAATCCTGCCATCCCGACAAAAAGCGATACCAATCGAAGTCGAAAACCCGCAAATCACACTGATTTGCGGGTTTTTTGTTTTAATTCCTACCAAAAACTACCAATCAATATCAAAGAAGATGTGAGCAATTGCGTGAGTAAATTAAGTGTTTTACATTTATTTGATTGCTTTTGATGAGTTTTAACACCTGTTTTTGTGAGTAAAATTCATCACCTGCGTCAATGATTATCAAGTAAAATTAAAATGAATTGATATGAGGAGCAGTAACACATTTGGTATTCAGTTTGTAATCAGGCTGTCCAAACAACAAAAGAACGACCCCGCAACCGTATTTGCCCGTATTTCTGTAAATGGCAATAAATACGACAAACAACACCTTCGGCGTTGCTTTTTACCTTAAAAAGCAAAAGACCACCCAAGCGGGAAAATTACCGATTTATGCCCGCATGACAGTAAACGGCAAGCGTATCGAAATTTCTGTTAAACGTTCTATTGAGGAACATAACTGGAACGCTACTAAAGGAATGGCAAAGGGAAGCCGGGAAGGAACCGTTAAAGTGAATAAGTACCTTGACCAATTTAAGGCCGGAATTATTGACAGCTACCAACAGCTTTTATTGCAGAAAAAATTTATCACCGCAGAACTCTTAAAAGAAAAGGTTACCGGGAGCGATCAGGCCGAGTTTACAATCTGTAAATTGATGGAGTATCATAATTCAGATCAAGGGCAGTTATTGGAGCCAGGCACGATGAAAAACTATTATACTACGCAGAAGTATATTAAAGAGTTCATCAAAGAGCGCTTTAAAACCAGCGATAAATACCTATCAGAATTAAGCTATAAGTTTATTACGGACTTCGAGTACTACCTGCGCAACAGAACGCCGGAGAAAGGCCAAAAACGCCTAAATAACAATGGCCTGATGAAACACATTGAAAGGTTTTGCAAGATGATTAATCTTGCTGTAAGGCTGGAATGGATAGACCGCGACCCCTTTCACGCTTACCAGTTGAAGTTTGATAAGGTTGAACGGGAATACTTAACTAAAGACGAACTGGCAGGGATTGAAGCCAAGAAATTCAACATTGTACGGTTACAGGTAGTGCTATCACCACAAATTTTCTTTTTCAGTTTATGAAATATTTAACAAAGCTAAATTAATCTTCCTTTTACATCTTGAGAGCCGGTATCTCTGTCGCGCTTGTCCTTGACAGACTGTTTGCCAAAATTGTAACTAAGCGCCAATGCAATGCTTCGCGTATCATTATAATAACTATCCTTAACATGTAAAGCACCAAGCGTATAGTCGAACCGATCTTTGTTACTCTTAAACCAATCCTGAGCGGAAAGGGAGATTCCAAAAGGGCCGGTTGTCTTTCTCAGCCGTATTTCGGTCTCCAGCCGGTTACCAATGCGCGTGTTAACGATAGTACCAGGAAAAGAGTTGTTCAATATTAATGTGCTGGTTAATCCTGCTTTTTTGGAGATAGTAAATGTTTGATTAGTAGACAGCGTTAGCGCAACCGTTTGATTGTTAATTGCAATATTGTTAGCGTAAGTTCCTTTAGTCAGCACGTAATTAACCAAGGCAGTTCCCGAAAAGCGCCACCATGGTTTAAACTGATTATTGTAGCTGGCCGTTAACGAATGGCTGTAACGGTTACCATAGTTGGTTTTTTGATTGATGATCGTATCGCCCAAGTTATAAGGAAGCGAGTAAATTTCACCTATTATTTGGGTGCCGGCCAATTGAAAGGTAAGTGTGCCCCATTGCTCATTCAGGCTGTGACTTAGTTCCTCACGATAATATTTCACCGGTTTCAGCAATGGATTGCCTGCAAAATAAGCTTTGTCTGTGGTATAGGTACGGAAAGGGTTTAAGTCCCAATAGCCAGGCCGGGTAATTCGGCTGGTGACAGCAAGCACATACGCGCCTTCGGTTTTTGTAGCCAGTTTTAAAAAGGCCGTGGGGAAAAGATTTGTATAGTTGCGGGAAACCACCTCGTTATTTTCAAGCCAACCTTTGGCAATCGTATTTTCCAGCCTTAAGCCAACCTGGTATGACCATACCGTATTCAGTTTATAATTAAAGTTGCCATAAAGCGCGTTAATGTTTTCCTGATACAAGAACTGGTTACTCTGATGGGCATCAGCTATCCAAATAGCGCCATTTGCTAAGTTTTCAAATAAGAAAGTATTATTAATTTTGGAAAAGGAGGCCTTGCCGCCGAAACTGAGCGTACCTTTTTTATCGCGCAGCGGCCAATCTATATCAGCTTTAATTGATTGATTATTGATGTGCTGCGGTGATGTAGTTCTAAAAATATCCAGATCATTGATAGTGCCGCCTGTGAACGGGTTTAATTCGGTATTTGTACTATTAGAGGTATTACCTGAGCGGTAAGCTAAAGCGTCGTAATCTACACTTAATATTTTGCCTGTAGCATCCAATTTGCCCTGATAGTTCATGTTGAGCGCATAGGTTTGTGAGTTAATCTGATCTTGGTTTACGGTTTGGGTTAATGAATCTGTTACTGGGTAAAAGTCCCGGGTCAAGGCATTTCGGGTTTCCTTATGGATGTTGCCGGAAAAATCTAATAGCATACCTATTACATGGTTCGCAGAAAGCTGATAGTCTGTACCAAAACTGGCGCCCGGGTAAAGTTCGGTGTACCGGTTTACAGAGCTTATGTTTCGTTCCATAACTGCACCAGCAAAACTTTCAGGATATAGAATATCACGGTTTGTTAAAGGCTTACGGCTGCGATTACCCATATATACTGTGGAATATAAATTCCACTTTCCTGAACGTTCATTAAGATAAAGGCTGCCGGCCTCAGAATTAACTGCTGTTTGACGGGTACTCAAAGATGCACTACCGATCAACCCTTCTTCCTTATTCTTTTTGGTAACGATATTGATGATGCCTGCCCCCCCTTCGGCTTCGTAACGGCTTGGAGGAGTTGTGATCACTTCGATGGCTTCCAGGTTATCGGAAGGTAAACCACTTAGGTAAGATTTTAAAGCACTACCGGATAATACCTTCTTTTTATTGTTAATGTAAACTACTGCCCCGCTATTCCCACTAATTGCGATAGCGCCGTCTTCAGTAGCTTGCACCAACGGTGTTTTTTCGAGTATATCCCACACATTATTGCCCTGAACTAAATCTGTTTGACCGACATTAAACCGGAAGCGGTCTATTTGCCTTTCAAAAACGGGTTTCTGTGCCTTTATAACAACTTCCGATAGCAGCTGAGAGGATCTTCTTAGCTGCACGTTAATTGTGGTGTCTGCGTTAACAGCAACCTTCACCGTAGTATCCTTATAAGCGATAAATTTATAATTCAAAGCATAAATGCCCTCAACTACTTTCTTAAACTGGTAATTGCCGTTGCTATCCGAAATAGCGAGGCTAACCTTATTGTTATTTTGTAATAAGCTAACAGTAACAAATTGCAGGGGCTTTTGAGTATCATTAGTGATTTTACCATTTATGCTGACCTGAGCAAAAGTGAGTTGTAAAATTAGAACAAAAATGACGGTGAAGGTTAGTTTGATCATATGTGGTCTAAAATAATTAAATTGTCCTAAATTCTTCTCAACTTACTGCACTATCAGCAAAGTGAATAATTATACTTTAATTAATCTTCATATTAACGCGAGACAGCTGACTTTATTTTAATGAAATAACTCTTCTAATTTCGCTTCAAGATCTTTTCCACGTAGGTTTCTGGCTATGATAATTCCGCTTTTATCGATCAGGAAATTACTGGGGATGGCACCAATGCTGTACATCAGTGCAACTTGATTCTTATCACCGCGTAGGTCGCTAACATTTTCCCATACTAACTGATCCTTCTTTACGGCCTAGTAGAGGCTATTAATGACAAACCTCATCATGTATTCGTCCAGATTAAGCGGCATGAAATACAGGTAGCATACGATTGCGGTATGCCTGATAATATGCTTTGTCAGCATGCCTACTATGGCATGTTCGACTTGATGCATCATAATGACATGGAACTGGAAGATTATTATTGGCCGGGATTAGAGCAGAAACATAATAAAGAACTGAAATGTTTATATGTCGATGCCGAAGGTCACCATGTAAATATTTACCCCAGACCAGCATATGGCAATATTTTTAAAATAGGTTGGGGCTTTTCGCTGGATCACTACCATCAGTTCGACACCACCATGTTAAATGAGAGAAATAAAAACGCCACTAACAAACTGGTAGTCGGTTACAACGTCCAAATAATTGCGGCAAAACAACCATTATCGAAGCACTCGCGCTCCTATTGGGGAGGGACAAGTTGGTAAGGTCGCTTACGGAGCACGATTTTTATGCAAGCAATCCAAAGCCAACAGACAGAATTTACATCATTGCGTCGGAATTGATTGATTATAATTTCAGATCCAAATTACAACCGGTCCCGGATATCCAGCAAACGGATCAAAAACTAATCGGATTTATATTACAATAAGTGTGGATACAGGATATGTTCTGTAACTGTAATAGTGGAGCAAACCAATACGGAAACCACCGCAACATCGTAGTTTTTCAAAATATACTCCCTGACGGTACGCAGGGATTGGGTCATGTGGCTGTTAACTGTGGCTACAGAAATGCCTAACTCTTTGCTGGCCTCCTCATAGCTTTTTCCTTCCAGTTTGCAGCAAGTGAAAACCAGTTTACGTTGTGGGGACAGTTGGTCAATGGCTTTCAGCAATAACTGCATACTTTCTTTTGATTCCAGCAACTCATCCGAGTGCATATAAAAGTCGGTTGCATGGATAAGCAGGCGCGCGGTAAGCCGTTTGTCTTTGGCAATTTTCCGGAAATAATCAAATACCAGATTATTGGCCACTGTATATAAATAAGCCTGGAAAGATTGCTTGGGATTAATTTCTTCTCTTTTGTGCCAAACTTTTAAAAAAAGATCCTGAATGAGTTCGTCCGCAATCATTTCATCTTTGATCATCGAAAATACCTTTCGGTACAGGGGCTTGAAATAGGCTTTATAAATAGTATTGAAAGCCCGTTCCTCACCCTGCCGGAGTTGTTCCAGCAATACAGGCAGTTCCGAGTCATCAATGAGTTTCATTACCAATCGTTAAGGATAGCTAATTTAAGAAATTATTAACTCAATTCACGATAAACGCATATTCAATTTACAGACACGACTTTATAACTACCCAGGCTGTTTTTTATTGCACTGATTTTCAGTTCATTATAAATTATTAACATTTTAGTAATGTTAGGTTCATTGTTAAATCCGTCTGCTCCGTATTCCCTCTATATACGATTAACATCCATGGAATCTCAAGAAACACTTTTTATACGGTTCATCAGGAATGAATGCACCCGGGAAGAAATCGAGGCATTATTAGCACAATTTAACAGTGGCGATAATGAATCGGTATTGCGGGAAATAATTCTGGAACAATTAAAGAATGAAGAAGATATACCGGGCCTGCAACTACCTGACTTGTCGGAAAAGGAAGAATTGATTTATGCGGCTTTATTACCGCATTTAAAAGAAAAGCGTCTGGTTCGCTTGTGGCCTCGAATTGCGGCGGCCGCTTCAATTATAATTGCGTTATCATTTGGGGGATATTTTTTAACACATAAAAAACAACCTCAACCTACACTGAACCTTGCTAAAAATGACGTTGCCCCTGGTGGCAACAAAGCCATTCTTACTTTATCTAATGGTAAGCAAATTAGCCTAACCGATGCTGGCAAGGGTAAATTGGCGCAGCAAAATAATACAACAATTAATAAGACAGCCGATGGCCAAATAGTTTATAACCAAACCGCTTCGCCATCAACAAAACAGGTGCAAATAGCTTACAATACCATAACCACCCCGCGCGGAGGGAAATATAACCTGGTGCTGGCTGATGGGACCATAGCGACTTTAGACGCTGCGTCTTCAATCAAATATCCGGTGGCTTTTACCGGCAGTGAACGTAAAGTGGAAATCACCGGCCAGGTTTATTTTGAAGTGGTTCATAATGCTTCCAAACCTTTCCGTGTAGTAGTAAAAGGTGAAACTATTGAAGATTTAGGTACGCATTTTAATATTAATGCTTATGATGATGAACCAGCCATAGTAACAACTCTTGTCGAAGGTAGTATCAAAGTGAATAAAGACGGCCAAAGTGTCTTGTTGAAGCCTGGACAAGAAGCTTTAGCGACTCATTCTCTTCATAAAATATTGGTGCGCAAGGCGAATATTCAACAGGCCATTGCCTGGAAAGATGGATTGTTCCGTTTTGATCAAACCGAGTTAAAAACCTTGATGCGGCAGGTTTCCCGCTGGTACAATCTTAACGTGGTTTACCAGGGCAGTGTAGTCAATGATGAATTTGACGGACAAATTCCACGGGATGTTAAGCTATCTCAATTGTTGAAAATATTAGCATCGAACCAAGTACATTTCGAGATTGAAAATAATGGAACGACTAAAACATTAATCATAAAACCTTAATGAGAAAAAGGCAATTAACAAAAGTATTCACCCCTAATTGAATTTATAACCCATGGAAAAATAAATACAAAAAACTCGGATAGGATGCCTCAAAAAAAGAGCCGGAAGCGCTTGTAACACTCCCGGCAGATGTTTGGGCAACCTTAGATAAAATCAGTTCTACAGAAATTATTACGTAAACCCTAACCGTACAAAAGTATGCAATTAAACTTATGTGCAAAAGTTGCAGGTATAAAGCGATTTTTTGCACCACAAATAATTAAGGTAATGAAGCTAACGGTATTTATAATAACCCTTGCTTGCCTTCAGGTATCTGCCAAAGTGTATTCGCAGATAAACCTGTCTGAAAAAAACGCCCCGCTTTCCAAAGTCATATCAACTATTCAGCAGCAAAGCGGCTATTCTTTTTTCTACAAACACAAATTGATAGAGAATATCAATGTTTCCGCCGAACTCCACAACGTCACTTTGCAACAAGCGCTGGACAATATATTGACTGGTCAATCTTTAACTTATGAAGTGATCGATAAAACGGTTGTTATTAAGCAGAAAGAGAAATCGTTGATCGATAAAGTAACTGATGTTTTGGCCGTCCCATTTACGATCTCCGGCAAAGTAACCGATACAACCGGAACACCTTTGCCGGGAGCAACCATATTGGCAAAGGGTTCAAATAAAGTTGCTGTTAGTAATAATAATGGCGAATTTAGTATTGATGTACAAGTTGGCGACGTTTTAATTATATCTTATGTTGGATATAAACCGGTTACTGTCACCGTTCCGCCAAATTCTCCTGCTAACATACCTTATTTTAATATCATCCTTCACTCTTCTTCAAGCAAATTACAGGAAGTGGTGGTTTCAACAGGTTATCAAAATATCAGCAAAGAGCGCGCCTCGGGGGCATTCGGCAAACCCGATATGCAAACCTTTAGCGAACGCACTGGCTCCAATGATATTGTCAGTAGGCTTGACGGGCTAGTTCCAGGCCTTACCGTTTTGAATGGGCCAACCCACGTAACCGTTAACCCTAATGGCAATGGTGCTTCACAACAGCAAAGCGTTATCCGTGGCAGGAGCAGTATCAGCCTGGTCGCAAATCCATTGTATGTAATTGATGGTATACAGGTAACAGATTTTAGCGCCATCAACCCGGATGATGTAGCGGATATCACCGTATTAAAAGACGCTGCCGCAACCGCCATATGGGGAGCCAAAGCGGCCAATGGTGTTATCGTAGTCGTAACTAAGAAAGGCGGCAATCATAAAGTCAAGGTCAATTACAGCGGATATTTTAATTACCAGGGTAAACCGAATTTCGATTATGTTTACCGTCATGAATTATCCAGCAGCCAGTATATCCAGGCCGCCAAAGAAATATTCGATCCGGTAACTTATCCGTATGCCACATTATCTACACAATTCGTTGCACCGCACGAAACCATTTTGTACAACCTAGGCCTAATTTCGGTGGCAAAAGCCAGTGCAAGCCTTGATAGTTTGTCAAACATCGATAATAAAAGCCAGGTTGAAAATTTATGGTTCCGCAATGCCTATACTATGCAGCACACTGTTTCAGCTTCGGGAGGTAATAATAATTATGACTTTTACAGCTCTATCTCTTATACCGATAATAACAGCAATACCATCGGCTCCAAGAATAATGCGTACCGCATATTCCTGAGTCAGAATATAACACCCAATAGCTGGATAAAAATTGGCTTAACCACATCTTTAAATAATACTATAACCAGCAGTGCTCGGCCAATCAGCATCGGTGCTGCTTTTTTGCCATACCAGATATTCCAGGATGGAAGCGGCAACAATATCCTGTTGAATTACGTACAGGGCCTCACTGCCGCAACACGCGCAGACTACCAGGCCCGAAGCCGTACCAATCTGGATTATTCTCCACTTGACGAGATGAATAGCGGGTATACAAAAACGAATAACCTGACCATCAATACAACGGCCGACGTTGCTGTAAAACTTTGGAAAGGTTTAAGTTTTGAAGGTACTTATGGTTATTCAAAAGCTCCGGGTGGGGGAACGTCTTACGATGACATTAGCGAATATTCGCAACGCAGAGAGTTATTGAATTTTACAGTAGCCCCGACGACCGCATCTGTTCCTGTATATAACTTACCCAATACCGGCGGAAGATATCAAACAATCGCTAACGATCAGCGCAACTGGACGGTGAGAAACCAATTACTCTATACCACCGACCCACGAAATGGCAAAGACCATTTGAATATTCAGATCGGGCAGGAAGCCCAGGAGCAGCTGGCCACATCAAACACATCCACAGTGCGCGGTTATAATACCATGCTCAATACCTATTCCGCACTCAATTATGCCACATTAAGTACTGTAACAGGCGCAATCGGTTCTGGTTTCAGCCAATTTACCGAATTGCCTTTCACTTATACGCAAACACTAACCCGGTTTACCTCTTACTTTGGTTTACTGAGTTATGAATTTAACCATAAATATATCTTCAATGGCAGCATCCGGGCCGATCACAGCAATCTTTTTGGCGATGATGTATCCGGGCAAAAGAAGCCGGCCTATAGTGTAGGCGGTAAATGGCAGGTGTACCAGGAAAGTTTCATGAAAAATGTAGACTGGGTAAAAGGGCTTGCATTAAGGGCAACTTACGGCGTAACCGGAAACTCACCATTCGTCGGTTCCGGATCCCTGGTTGATATTTTAGCGGTTGTACAGAATACAACAACCGGGAACGGCTTGGTCGTAGGCACATACGCAAACAATAAGCTGTCTTGGGAAACTACACATACGTTCAACATTGGTGTAGATTATAGCGTTCTTAACCACCGTTTAAATGGTAGCATTGATCTATATCAAAAAAATACGACCGACCTGTTAGGCCCTATTCAACTTGACCCCCTGAGCGGAACAGCCACCACGACAGGTAATTTAGGTAATTTGCGTAATCGCGGGATAGAATTGAGCCTGCAATCGCTTAATCTAAAATTTAAAAATTTCAGCTGGTCAACGAATTTCGTTTTTAGCTATAACAATAATAAGCTATTGAGCTATACCAATCCAACGGCAATTCAGCTGACGGATTCTTTCCAACTTTCAACAGCATACGCGGTAGGTTACAGCACCCCGTCTTTATTTGCCTATAAATTTGCCGGCTTAGACAACCTGGGGGATCCGCAGATCCAACTGGCCAATGGTACCATTACCAAGAAGCCGGGAGCGGCTAAGGCTAACGATATGGTTTATATGGGAAGTACATTACCGGTTTATAATGGCGGTTTAACTAATACTTTCCGCTATAAACAGTTTTCATTAACCGGCAATTTGGCCTATAGTTTTGGTGCGGTCATGAGAAGTGATGTGAATACCTTTTATACAGGTCGTTTAACGGGTACAGCCGGAGCCTTTAGTGGGAATATCAGTTCTGATTTCGCGAATCGCTGGAAAGTTCCGGGCGATGAAGCAACAACAAACATTCCTTCCTATGTAGCAAACCAGGGGACAAGTAATACCCGGAGGAATGTACTGTACTATGAAGATGCCGATATCAATGTTGTGAGTGCTTCTTATGTGAAGTTAAGAGACATTACCCTGGGATACAATTTATCTCCGGCAATTCTGCAAATGCTCAGGATATCATCATTCAGAGTATTTGTTCAGGCCGGAAATTTTATGGTTTGGAAGGCTAATAGAAATGATATTGACCCGGAATATAACATTGGTAACGGCATTTCGAGGCCTTTACCAGCTTATGGACATACCTATAGCGCTGGTATCAGTGCCTCATTTTAATGACTTTAATATAAAAAAAATGAAAAAATATCGATATATATTGAGTATGGCAGTGTTACTGTTTTGCTCATTGATTTCATGCAAAAAGGATTTTTTGAGTGTAGTGCCTTTAGGAAAACAGGTGGCGGTAACAACCAGTGATTATGGTTTGATCATGAATAATCAGGACATGTACCTGGCCAATCCGACCGGCGGCTGGGCAGGACCCGCGCTTATGGGAGACGATGTATCTGCTGAAGCAACCTATTTTAATTCAGCTCAGGCACGGTCACAACAGGCTTTTAAATGGGGAGATGATATTTATCAGCCTTCAGATACGCCCACGGATCTGCGGAACTGGATAACCAACCTATACCTTTGCAATAAGGTGATCAACGAGGTTATGAGTTCAACAGGTGGCACTGCCCAGCAAAAGAGTGCGTTACAGGCGGAAGCCCGGGCATCCCGCGCATGGTTATATTTTCAATTTGTTAACTATTACGGTAAACCATACAAAGCCTCCACAGCAGCTACAGATCCAGCGTTTCCGATCATTACAACAGCGGATGTAACCGCCAACGGATATAGCAGAAACTCCGTACAGGAAGTATATGACTTTATTGTAAACGATCTCACAACAGCGATACCGAATCTGCCGGTACAAAATACATCCGCCACCCGTTTCGCAAGGCCGGCCGCTGAAGGTTTATTGGGAAAGGTATATCTATTTATGAATAATGGCTCCGCCGCTTTAACACAAATTACTGCTGCATTAACTGATAATGCGGCAGCGACGACACCGGCGCGTTTATACGATTACAATAAGGAGTTTGCGGTAGGTGGTAAGTTTTATCCCATCACAACCAACGGGCCGACCAATTCGCCAGAGGTGAATTATACAGATGTCACGGAATCTGTTCTGGCCTATACTTTTTTTAATGGCAATTACAACGGAAATAGCTTTGGAAGCGACTTTATCGTACTCAGTCCGCAGGCGGTTGCGCTGTTTGCACCATCGGACCTCCGCTTAAATTTTTATACAGCACATTATATCAACAACGTGGTCAACCCGTCGGGCAGGCTGGCCAAATATAAAGCGTTTGGCACACCATACGCTAAATATGGTCTTCAAATTTCCGAGTTGTATTTATTGAGCGCTGAAGCTAAGGCAAGACTAAATAACCTGTCAGGAGCAGAAACGGATATAGAGACTTTGCGCAAATGCAGGATGCCGGTGGCCAATGCCACCGTGCCGGCCGCGATAGTAGCCAGTCAACCTGCGTTGTTACAGTATATTTTTGATGAACGCGAACGTGAGTTTGCTACACAGGGTTACCGTTGGTTTGATATGCGGAGAATATCTGTCGATCCACTACTAACCGCACCGACTTATAACCATATTTTGTATAACGATGCGACAAGCACCAATACCACGATTTATCCGCTTAGCCCGGTAAGGCTTACTCAAAGGCTTTCGCCATATATCATGTTGTCTAATCCACAATTTACCGATAATCCATAAA
Source organism: Mucilaginibacter gracilis (assembly GCF_003633615.1). Taxonomy (NCBI): domain Bacteria; kingdom Pseudomonadati; phylum Bacteroidota; class Sphingobacteriia; order Sphingobacteriales; family Sphingobacteriaceae; genus Mucilaginibacter; species Mucilaginibacter gracilis. Next base: position 3,486,129 of record NZ_RBKU01000001.1, read on the forward strand.
TAGCTAAATACTAAAAAATATGAATTTAAATAGAATGCTCAAAGGTGCATTAGCACTAACTATTGCCCTGTTTTCGGGGCTTACCGTGCATGCGCAGCGTACCTTTACAATTAAAGGCCAAATGGCTAAGGATAAACAAGGACAAATTATTTTAACTTATCCAGATGGTGACAAGCGAAAGGCAGACACTTTAAAAGTGGTAAACGGCTCGTTTTTATTTAAGGGTGAGGTATCGCGGCCCTGCTATGCAACGCTTGACCTAAACAGGCCCGAAATGTCCTCACGGCCAGCCGCCAGCCAGTTTGACAGGCAGGATTTTTACCTCGAAGCGACAGCGATCACCGTTACTGGCGATGATAAAATAAAAGCAGCCTTAATAAAAGGCGGAAAAAGCCAGATTGAGTTCGCGGAGTTAATGATGCAATATAAACCTCTTCAGGAGGAAAATGCAGGTTTAAATGAAAAGATGGCCGCTTATCGGCAGGATATGAATGAGGCAGGAATTAAAGAAGTACAGGAAGCTGCAAGAATTGTTACGTTAAAAAGAGCTAAAATAGATAGTACATTAATTAAAAACCATCCCGACAGCTTTGTTGCATTTGACTTGTGGGCAAAAAAAATGCGATCAACCATCGATCCTGTTATTGAACCTGCATTTTTACATTTTACACCGGCGATCAGAAATTCGAGAGAAGGGAAAATTATCGGCGAAAAGATAGCTAAAGCAAAAATGCTAGATGTCGGTCGCCAAGCCCCTGATTTTACCTTAAAAGATACGCTTGGTCATCCGGTCTCTTTATCATCGTTACGGGGCAAAAATGTCATGCTATGTTTTTGGTACAACGGCTTTTCGAGTTATGAAACGTTTGCCTTTAACCTGCAACGGATTAACAGACGGCTGCATGATAAAAACCTTGTCATACTTGGGGTATACTACAATAGTGTCAATAAGGGGTCCGATAAAACAGAATACTGGAAAGAATTATTGCAAAGGTCTGGCATGAACTGGCTGAATGTCGAAGATATAGGTGGAATTGATTACAGAACGGGCTCGGTTAAGAGCGCGACAGCCACGGCTTATGCGCTTGGCCCCGAAAGTTTGCCAATAGCCTACCTGATCGGGCCTGATGGTAAAATCCTCGCAAGGCATCTGGCTTTAGCGGACAATAACCTTTCAAAAACCATCGGCGATCTACTTAAATAGAATTTTATGAAAAGGATATATCTATCAATATTATTATGCCTGATGATACTGCGGGGCTTAGCCCAGCAGGTGCCATTTTTGGATGAGGGAAGTGCCATTGCCGACTACCCTAAGGTAGATTGGCTTCAGGGAGAACCGATAAGCCATTTCGATAAAGACAAAATTTACGTCGTGGAACTTTGGGCGACCTGGTGTAAACCTTGTATAGCCGCCATGCCACATTTGAATGGTCTCCATCAAAAATTTAAAGATAAAAAGGTCGTATTTATCGCGCAGGATGTGATGGAGGCCGATGTGCAGAAAGTGCTCGCTTTTGTTAAGGAGAATGGTGATAAAATGAGCTTCCGGGTTGCATTCAGTGGTATGCGTGGTTCTGATTTCGATACCAAATGGGTACGTGCAGCCGGGGTAAATTCTATTCCGCAAACATTTATTATTCAAAACAACACCCTGGTCTGGCAAACCGACCCCAATATGCTGAATGAAGAGGTACTGCAATTATTAGTTGACGGAAAGTTTACGATCAAGGATGCAGAAGCTATAGCTAAAAAGCATAACTAATTAATTCCATTTACAGATAAACCGGCTGAGGTCTTCAGCCGGTTGTATAAAGAATCTATTTTATTCTCCATGAGCAAATTTATTTACGGGCTTTTAGCCTTGGGATTGTTGTGCCTGATTTCTTTAAGCGATGTTCGCGGCCAGGAGGTTTTGCCGTTGGATCATGCCGTTCGTACAGGCAAACTTCCCAATGGTTTTACGTATTATATCAGGCATAATACCGAACCCCAAAAACGGGTGATCATGTACCTGGCAAACAAGGTCGGATCGGTGCTTGAAGAGGATGACCAGCGGGGGCTGGCCCATTTTATGGAACATATGAGTTTTAACGGCACCAGGCATTTTCCAAAAAACGAGTTGGTCAATTATCTGCAAAAATCAGGTGTCCGTTTCGGAGCCGATATTAATGCTTATACGTCGTTCGACGAGACGGTGTACGAATTACCCCTGCCTTCTGACAATCCAAAACTTGTTCAAAACGGGATTCAAATTATGCGAGACTGGGCCCAAAGCGCTACGCTCGACCCTGTCGAAATTGACAAAGAACGTGGTGTAGTTTTAGAGGAAAAACGATTAGGTAAAGGAGCGAGCGAACGGATGCTGCAAAAATACTGGCCACTTATTCTCAATAACTCCAGGTACACCAACCGCATACCTATCGGCACGGATGAGATACTCAACAATTTCAAACCGGAAACGATCAGGCGTTTCTATCATGATTGGTACAGGCCTGACCTGCAAGCATTGATTGTAGTAGGCGATATTGATGTGGATCAAATGGAGAAAGAGGTCAAAGCGAAGTTTTCCGACCTTAAAAACCCTAAAGCAGAGAAGTCAAGGGTCATTTATTCCATCCCGCTGACTGGTAAAAATCAATTCATTTCGGTAACAGACCGGGAAATGACAGGTACGGTAGCCGAGGTAATCATCAAACATCTTCCCGAAAAGATCAAAACCGCAGATGATTATCTGCACGCTATTGAAAGAGCATTGGTTAACCAGTTATTAGCCTCGAGATTTGCTGAATTAGCACACCGGCAAGACGTTCCATTCCTTTCTGGAACTGCAGGTATTCAAGGATTTATCGGGGGACTCAATAGTTATAATCTGACGGTTTCTGCAAAATCGGCCGAATTGGAGAAAGGTTTTAAAGTAGTATGGCGTGAGAATTTGCGGATTAGCCGATTGGGGTTTACCCAGTCAGAACTCGATAGGGCTAAAACAAATTACCTGGGCCGAATAACAGCTGAATTCAAAGAAAAGAATAAAACCAATTCGCTGGCCTATGTAAAGGAATACTTACAATATTTTTTAAACGGGGTAGCGGCTCCCGGAATCGAAGCTGAATTGGAGATTGTAAAAAACGACCTGCCCCAAATTACACTTGCGGATATCAAAAAAGTAATCAATGATTATGTCAAAAACACGGACCGTGATATCGTGGTCATGGCCCCGGAAAAGGATAAAGCCGGGTTGCCAACTGAAGCTGTTATTAACAAGTGGATTAACGAAGTTGAAAGCGAAAATATAACTCCTTATAAGGAGGATATGAATACCGCAGGTTTGCTAATCGCACAACCTATACCTGGAAAAATTGTGAGTGAGACAAAAGATACGAAGTCCGGCATCACTACAATCATGTTGAGCAATGGCGTAAAAGTATTGCTCAAACCTACTGATTTCAAAAATAACGAGATCTTATTTTCAGGCTTTGCTTCCGGAGGCAGTTCATTATACAATGATCGTGATTATGAATCAGCTATGGCGGCCAATGTTGTTCCGTCGTTTGGAGCCGGTAATTATAACCCCTCCCAATTAAACCAATATTTTGCAGGGAAACAGTTCAGGGTTCAGCCTTTTATCAATGAGCGTTTTCAGGGTATCAACGGCGCGTCTGCCTCAAACGATATTCAGACGGCACTGGAATTGACTTATGCCTATTTCACCGAGCCGATTAAAGACCCGGTCAGGTTTGATAATATCATAACCCGTTCATTGGACGGCATGGCCAACCGGGCGAACGACCCTAAAACCGTTTTTCAGGATACCATCAATGCGATTCTAGGCGACCATAACCCGCGCAAAACCGGACCATCGGTTGCCAAAGTCAAAATGATCGATCTCGAGAGGGCGTTTGACATTTACCATGAACGATTTGGAAATGCCTCCGGTTTCACCTTTGTTTTCGTTGGCAGTATCGATACCCTAAGCATTAACCCTTTGGTGGAAAAATACCTCGGAAGTTTACCGGCGAACAATGACAAAGGACTTACCAGCAGCCTCAATATCAACACGCCTTCAGGAATAATTGAACGGACCGTATATAAGGGAACTGAACAGAAAGCAAGCTTAAATCTTACCTTTTCGGGCTTATTTGATTACAGCTTTTTCAATAAATTAAAAATGGAGGCTTTGAAAGAGGTTATTCAGATCAGATTGCTGGAAAGATTGCGCGAAGACGAAAGTGGTGTTTATTCACCAAATACGAGAATCAATATCACTAAATATCCAACCTCAAAATATAGCCTGACGATTTCCTTAGGCTGCGCGCCCCAAAATGTAGAAAAATTGATCGCCAGTACATTGGATGAGATCAATAAGTTAAAAAACGATGGGCCACTAGCGGTTAATATGGAGAAGTTTAAAGCAGAAAATTCGCGCGGCATGGAAACCCAGTTAGAAACCAATGGATTTTGGCTGAATTATGTTTTAGCACAACTGCAAAATAACGAAGATGTTAATCAGGTAGATGGCTACTTCACGCAGTTAAAAAGTATTACCCCATCGGATATCAAAGAGATGGCTGCCCAATATCTAAGCGGCAAAAATTACATACGATTGGTTTTATTACCTGAACCTAACGGCAACTAAAATTGCTTTTTAAACTTTATTAAAATGAAAACGATTTGTTTAATCTTCTTATTAAGTGTTTCCGCCTGGTGTTTTGGCCAAAAACCAAACTGGCAAAACCTGGATCTGCAAAAAGATTCAACCATGGGCATCGGCACTGAAAGGGCCTATTTAGAGTTGTTAAAAAATAAAAGAGCCAGCACGGTCTTGGTAGCAGTTATAGATGGTGGAATTGATACGCTGCACGAAGACCTGAAACCGGTACTTTGGCAAAACCCGAAAGAAAAATTGAATGGCAAAGATGACGACAAAAATGGGTATATCGATGATTTTCATGGTTGGGATTTTATTGGGTCGTCAAAAGGCAATGTCCATTATGATAACCTTGAATTAGTAAGGCAAATCAGGCAAAATCAAGTCCAATTTGCCGGTAAGGATTCTACCACAATCCAACCGTCAGAAAAACCTGCGTTCAGGCTGTTTTTGAAAGAGAAGGAAGAACTTAATCAGCTATTAGCGCTGAGCAAAAACAGAGTGAACAGTGCAAAGGGTTTAAAGAAAATAGTGGAAAATATGGTTCAAAGCATAGGTAAGCCCGATCCAACTTTAAAAGACTTTCAGGATTATGATACGAAGGATTTAACCGAAGACCGGGTTAGGGCGTTCATTGTTTTACAGTTGCAACATGGGGAAAACCTGAAATCACTGGTCGAAAAACAATTAGATGAAGCAATCATACAAGGAGAGATTGAACTGAATTATAAGCTGAACATCAACTATGACCCGCGTGACCTGGTTGATGATGATTATTTTAATAGCCGGCAGCATGATTATGGCAATAATGATGTCATGGGTCCCGAGGCTACCCATGGCACCCATGTAGCTGGTATCATTGGTGCTATACGTGATAATCAAATCGGGATAAAAGGCGTCGCAGATCATGTGAAGGTCATGGTCCTGAGAGCTGTTCCCAATGGCGACGAACGTGATAAAGATGTGGCTAACGCCCTCCGTTACGCGGCAGACAATGGTGCAAAAGTGATCAACATGAGTTTTGGAAAATCGTATTCGCAAGATAAAAAAGCGGTTGATGATGCCGTAAAATACGCCTTGTCTAAAGATGTGTTACTGGTACAAGCCGCCGGCAACGACAACAAGAATATGGATGTGGAACCCAACTTCCCGAACAGAAAGTACGAAAACGGCGAGATAGCCGGTGCATGGATCGTTGTTGGCGCTTCTGACTGGAAGGATGATGAAACCTTGAAAGCCTCTTTTTCCAATTATGGTAGCACCACAGTTGATGTCTTCGCTCCTGGCGTAAAGATCAAATCAACTATACCTGGTAATAGGTATGTAGAATTCAGTGGAACCAGTATGGCCGCCCCGGTGGTTACAGGCTTAGCGGCATTGATCAGGGAATATTACCCCAAATTAACTGCGGTTCAGGTTAAGGAGATTATTATGAAATCGGTCGTGAAAATTGGTCATAATGTTAGTTACATCGAAAATGGGCGCTCCAAAAGTATTCCATTTGCAAGCCTTTGCCTATCGGGAGGCATTGTCAATGCCTACGGGGCGCTGCAACTGGCAGCAACTTATAAATAAATATAACAGCAAGATACTCTCTCGTTCTTTATATTATCTTCATTAATAATAGTAAAAAGTCAGTTAATAGAAAAAGCGTTGCTGAAAGAGCAGGGACGCTTTTTTAATTTTTTTGAGTGAATTAATGAATACAGGCCTTTGTGTGGGGTTTCCCAGCATTTTTTTAATTGTTTCTAAAAGTTAGATGCGTTAATAAATACGCGGCCGAAAATACAACACCCGGACTTCCAAAAGATCGATATGCTGATCTCCTCTACGCGGGAAGGCGCCTGAGAAATCAGTCCAGAATTTGTGCACCTGGGTTAACTATCAGAACTGGGTAAAAATTCTTTTACGGATACGGCTGAGTGATTGCGGTTTTACGCCGACAAAAGAGGCGATATGGTATTGGGAAATTCTTTGCTGCAGATCGGCGTGGTTTTTTAGAAACCGCTCGTAGCGAAGTTCAGGTGTCTCCGCATATAAGGCCTTTAGCTTTGGATAGGCGAGCAAATCTTTGCGGATAACCTGGAAATGCTCTTCGTTTCCGTCACCTCCGGTCGCTCTTTAGGTAATAAGGCTCTTTAAGACCGTGACCTTTTTATAATAATTCTTAGAGACTTCATTCCATGCGGCAGCTATTTCATCTAATTGTTCCTTGGCTGCACCCAATAATTGGAGATCCCGTTTTAAATCATTAATATATGGTATAAAATAGCTGAAGATTATGCATTTGCAAATTGCAGGGACCAGTATCTTTGGTAAACTATGGGGATTAGCATTATAAAGCCGGTTTAGAAATACCGCTAAGACATCGGGATACGAAATTCCATCAATAAACCCAGCCAATTAGTTTGCTGCTTAGCGGTGACTTCATTAACGGCTTCAGCATAATCATTGGTAAAATTGAAATCATTGGCGATTCTAATAAACTCATTGTCCCCCATAAAAACCGGAAATCCAATGGCTATAAGATTATCATAAAGAGGTTTAATTTTGGCTATAATATCCATGAATTCCTGGTTCAGATAAAACGTAAATATACTAATTGGTGACGCATTACTAATGCAAGATACTGATACAGATAGACGATTTTAAATCATGCGCCTAGTAGGCGCATTTTGGGTCGGTTATAGAAAATGAATTACTATAAGTCATTGATTTTTAATTTGTTTTATTTTGCCTAAACTAGAGGAATGCTGATTTATTCGTCATCATAAACACCAATCCGGCCACATAACGGTAATTTTAGTTTTTAGGCAATTAATTGTAAAGCAGCATTTTGAACTTAATTGATATAATATAAATTACTCATAAGACAAAAGATGGTGATCTATTTAACACCAAATAAGCCACTTACAATTTGTTTTCAGCCAGTTTAAGAAAAAAATCTTTCGAGGCATCAGTACTGAAACGTTTTTTTGCTTCCTCGATGATCTGTATGGTTGTCTTGGCCTCTGCTTGCCTCCTAAGTTCTTTCTTTTTTAAAAAATCTTCCCGACGCTTTTCTTTTTCATCTTTACTTTCCATGCTTGATACTTTTTTGATTGATTTTTTTTAATCAGCTACGTTGTTCATTATCAATGATACACGTTATCCAAATATCCGACAAATACAGTTGATCCTATGCCGCAGAAAAAGAATATTTTATAAAAGATTGATTCTGTAAATTCTTATAGTGTAATATATTCGGTTAATAATCGGAAATAATCCGATTATCTATCAATTGCTTAACATTGATAATGTTTTTGGTTATAATCGGAGATTTTCCGATTATTGATAGAAATTTTAACAATAAAAGCAGAGGAGCGTTTAAAAGATTATGGAGAGGGGCCGCTAACCCGGCAGCTCATGTTATCATTGCTAAAAAATTACAAACGTCCTAATGATAAAATAGCTGAATTAGTCAGTTCAGGTGTTTTAACAACGGTAAAAAAAGGCTTATACATCGCTGGTCCTAAAAGCAGCTGATAAAGCGGAGCCTTTCCTGATTGCAAACCACCTGTGGGGGCCTAGTTACGTATCGTTTGAAAGCGCATTATCTTATTGGGGATACATTCCCGAACGGGTTTACGAGATAAGTTCGGTGACCGTCAAGGACACCAAGATTTACAGAACTCCTGCGGGCAGATTTACCTACCGGCATTCCAGCCTGCCGTATTACGCTTTTGGCATCATGAATGCCCGACTTTCGGATCAAGCAGAATTCTTGTGGGGTAATAAAAAAAGTATTTGATTTGCGGATAGGAATAACGAATACGAATACCCTTGTCTACACCACACGAAACCCTTGTCCGTTTGATCTTACCTGAAGGTCTTAATCTTGAGCGACATTTTAAAATGTAGGTTACACCTAATTTTCGTTCTTTTCTGGCGGCTATCAATTCTTGCTAAACTCACAAAATAACACGTACTTTAAAAAATAATCGATCACGGCTTTCCGAGTTATAAACCCATGCAAGACCTTTCCGCCCTTAGCGATAAAGAACTTACTTTGTTATTAAAGCAGGGTGATGCGGAAGCATTTGAGGTGATTTACAACAGGTTTTGGAAAAAATTAATTAACACAGCTTATAAACGCCTGCGTGACGAGGCGCTTTGCGAAGAGATAGTTCAGGATATTTTTATCAATCTTTGGGAAAAACGCACAACATTAACTTTTTCGGTTGGCCTTAAAAATTATTTATTTGTTGCGATAAAATACAAGGTAATTGATCATTACCGGAGGCAATTTTTAAATGATAAGTTCCAGGTTTCGGAAGAGCATTCTGAATATGATAATTCGACCGTTGACCAGATCTTTGCCAGAGATCTCGCCAAGTATCTTCAAAAGTTAGTAGATAATCTTCCGGGCAAATGCAAAAGTGTATATGAACTTAGCCGCCTTGAACATAAAAGCCATAAGGAAATTTCTCGGCTCTTAAATATTTCCGAAAAAACCGTTCAAGGGCACCTTACCAAAGCCCTGCAAATAATCCGATCCAGAATGACGGATGCTCTGCTTTTTTTTATAGTCTTTTTTTTAAGAAAATAAATTTTAATAAAAGCAAGGGTATACACCCATTACTCCGACTATATAGTATAAGCCTGTTTTAAATCTTTCTTTTCTATGGATAAAATTCAAATTGCTGAGTTGCTGGATAAGTATCTGAAAAATAACTGTACACCAGAAGAAGCAGATGTTGTAGAAGCCTGGTACAAGCAATGGGAAGAACAGCCCGATTTTACCGATACATTGGCTGATGACAAGCAAAGGTTGTTAAAAGAAAGAATGTTTCTAATAATCCGGGAAAATACGGTTCCCAAAGAAAGTGTAATACTGCCTGAACGTAAAGTGCATATTAAATGGTGGATAGGAATTGCCGCTGCCGCCTTATTGTTTGTTGTGCTTAAATTTTTTGTTGCTAATAACCCTGTTCAGGATGCCACAGGGCCAAGGTTAGCGATTACCTTTAGTAATCATACCAAAAATGTTTTAAAACAACAGTTGCCCGATAGTAGTATTGTTTGGTTAAGCCCGGAAGCAAGCATAACCTGGCCCCAAAAATTCGATGCAAAATATCGGGACATAACCATGACGGGGAATTGCTTTTTTGAGGTAACTAAAAACCCTGGCCGCCCTTTTATCATCAGCAGTGAACATATGGTTACCAAAGTTTGGGGAACAAGTTTCAGGGTTATAGATGGTAAAAATAGTGCAGTGGTCAAAGTTACGGTTGTAACTGGCAAAGTATCGGTGAGCAAAAGGCAGGCTTTGGCCCCGGTTGCCAAATTGAACAGCAACGAGGTGCTCTTGCATCCTAATGAGGAGGTTGTATTAAAAAGTAACACGGCTGATTTAATTGCCAGTAAAAATGCCGACGTTTCCGATCTGGCATTATATGATCATATCGACCTTGATTTTGAAAAAGCCACCCTTCCCTACATTGTTACGGTGCTTAATAAAAAATTTGCTGCTCATATTATAATAAACAGTAAGCAACTGAACAGCGCGGTTATGACCGCCAGCTTAACGAACCTTAACCTACCTGAAGTATTAGAAGTACTCAAAGCTTCGATGAAAATAAATTATGAGATTGAAGGCGATCTCATTGTACTGAAGAAAACCAATTAATAATTAACCTAATTTTAAGATGATGAGAAAGACTACACCAACATAACCCCCTCCGTTTTTTACCTTTCCAAAAAGGGTACAGGAGTGCTGCTACACCCCTGTACCTGGAAATTTCAAGCCCGTAGATGACATCAATAATATTGGTGACGGGGCCTTCTATTATATTTTTTCACAAATACAACATTTCAAATTTATGAATTTTTGTTTACTCCATTCCCATTTCTGGTATAAGATCATGAGAATTACATTTAGCCAGTTATTGCTTGTTTTGCTGATGACCGGCATCACTTATTCAAAGCCAACGTCCGCGCAGGGGGTACTGAATAAAAAAATCAGTTTATCTGTGCAGAATAAAACCCTTTCAGATGTTTTGACTTTGATGGCCAAAGCAAATCAAGTTGAATTTGTTTATAACCAGGACGTTATTACTGCAACCGACAGGATCTCGGTAAATTTCGCAAATAAAAATCTTAAAGAAGTATTGGATCAGTTATTGACGCAATACCATATCAGCTACCAGCTATTTAAAGATAAAGTAATTCTGATAGACGCCCACCCGGCTGAAAGTAGTTCGATAGGTACGGCTGGTATCACCAGTGTTGCTGGTGTTGAGATCACCGGTAAAGTAATTGATGAAAAAAACGAAACCCTTATCGGGGTTAGCGTCACTATTAAGGGAACAACCAAGGGTACCATTACCGATGTTAATGGGAATTTTAAACTTACAGTTGCCAGCGTTAACGAGGATATACTGGTGTTTAAATACATTGGCTATGCCACGCTGGAGATTCCCGCTACAGGTAAATTACCGCTAACAATCAAAATGACGGCTGATTCCAAGTCGCTCAACGAAGTTATCGTTGTTGGTTATGGCACTAAAAAGAAGAGCGACCTCACCGGAAGCATAGCCTCTTTAAGCGCCGACGAAATTGTGAAGTCAAAAGCACCCAACGCACAGGAAGCGATACAAGGCAGGCTCCCGGGTGTGGATGTGAAACGCTCGTCGGGAAAGCCGGGGTCAGATATGACGGTGGAGATTCGGGGTGTTAACTCCATTTACGGGAATACGCAACCGTTATACGTTGTTGATGGCATACCAGTATCCAGTATCAATGATATTAACCCCTCGGATATTGAACGGATGGACGTATTGAAGGATGCTTCGTCTACCGCCATCTTCGGTTCGCGCGGTGCCAATGGAGTGGTTATCGTAACTACCAAAAAGGGAACACGCGGCCAAACCAAAATTAACTATGATGGCTATGTAGGCGTGGTAAATGCTTACAACCTGCCCCGTGTGATGACCGGCCCCGAATTTGTATCCTACGCCCGTGAGTTTTACAGCACCCTGGGTGCCAGTGTTACCCCGCAGGTTAATTATACCGATGCGCAGATATTTTCGCCAACCGAGCTGTCCAACATTGCCAGTGGCAATTACACCAACTGGGTTAACCTGATCAAACAGAATGGCATTCAAACCAATCATAACCTTTCTATAACCGGTGGCGACGAAAAAACTACTTACTTCATGTCTACCGGTTACCAGGATTACCAGGGAGCCGTTAAAGTGGAGGATACCAAAAAATACACGCTTAAGGTAGGGATGGATAAAACAGTTAACAACTGGTTTAAAGTAGGCGCATCAATGTACGGTACTTATGCCGATTATAATTTAGGAAGCGGCGAGGTTTTCCGCAGCGCCTACCGTTTAAGGCCTACAGGCAGCGCTTACAACGCAGATGGCAGTAACCGCTTTTTTGCTTACGAAACCGAAGCCCAGATTACCAACCCGCTTTTTGATCTGGAAAACGATTTAAGGGTAACGCAGTATGTACGGGTATTGCCCAATATTTATACCGAGCTCAACCTCGTTAAAGGCCTTTCGTTCCGTTCTTCATTTACCCCCGATATTACTTTTCAACGTGCGGGCACTTATTCTGATCAGTTCTCAAAGATCGGAGCAGGCACAAAACCCAGCTCGGCCACCAACAGCAGCAATCACATTTTTAATTATACGTTTGATAATTTGTTGGTGTACAATAAAATCATCAACGATAATAACAAGTTTGATTTAACAGCAGGCACTTCATTAAACTACTACCAAACCGATAATAACCTCATCAGTGTATCCGGCCTGCCTTACCGCTCTTTGTGGTACAATGTAAGCAGCGCTACGGCGGTAACCATTAACGGCACCACTATCCAGCCAACAACAACCGTTTCAAGCGGTTATACCAAGCAAACCGTGAGCTCCTTTTTCTTCAGGGGCAACTATACCTTTAAAAACAGGTATCTGCTAACGGTAACGGGCCGGGCCGATGGTAACTCCATCTTTGCCGATGGGCACAAATGGGGATTCTTTCCTTCCGCAGCTTTAGGATGGATTGCCAGTAACGAAGACTTTATTAAAAACATATCCGCCATTAATTTCCTGAAATTTAAATTTAGCTACGGTCGTTCGGGTAATGCAGCGGTTAACTCTCTTTACTTTTCTCCCTATGTTACACAGTCGGCAGTGACAACAAGTTTCTATGATTTTAATGGTGCTACCGCCAATGGCTCAGGTGTTTCGGCATTAGCCAACACAAACCTGACGTGGGAAAAAACAGCAGAATACAACGCGGGCTTAGAATTAAATGTACTGAAGAACCGCATAGGGCTTACATTCGATTACTACAATAAAACAGTTGAAGGAGCTATTACAAATGCACAGATACCTGCGGCCAACGGCTTTCCCACTGTAGTTGCTAATGTTGGCTCCATCCGTAACAGTGGTGTTGAGATTGGCCTGAATACAACCAACGTGAAGAGCAAAGATTTCGGCTGGACAACCAATATCAACTATTCGCATAACAAAAATCAAATTCTGGATTTGTTTGGCAATGGTGCCAACGATGTAGGCAACGCCAGGTTTATAGGGCAGAAAGTGCGTGTAATTTATAATTACAAAGTTATTGGTGTATGGCAAACCAGCGAAGCCGCACAAGCTGCTGTTTACGGCCAGAAACCAGGCCAGTATAAAATACAGGATACCAATAACGACGGTAAAATTACCGCCGACGACCGTGTGGTACTGGGCAGTGATATACCTGATTGGTTTGGCGGTATTACCAATACCTTCAATTATAAAGCGCTCGACCTGGGTTTTACCGTATACACCCGCCAGGGCACGGTACAGCAAAGTACTTTTCTGGATCAGTTTATGAACCAGGACCAGGGCCGCGCCCGTTTCGGTGCTTATCAGCGCAGCTATTGGACAGCCACCAACCCAAGCAATACCTGGGCAAACAACGCCCTCGAAACTGATGCCACCAGGAGAACTGCCGCTACTTATCAAAATTCATCTTACACCAAAATAAGTAACATTACGCTGGGGTATACGCTGGCAAAAACAGCAGCCACTAAAATCGGTTTGAGTAATTTGAGGATTTACGCTACCGCATACAATCCATTCATCTTCACCAAATTTATTGGCTGGGATCCCGAAACTGCCGACTTAAGCTCGTTCGGCCTGCAGGATTTTCGCACCCGTACTTTCATCTTGGGCGTTAACGTAACCTTATAATTTCAACTTCATAGTATAAAATCATATGAAATACTCACAAAATAAAATACTATGGTTTGCGTGCCTAATCATAGTATCCTTCACATTCGGCTGTAAAAAATACCTGGAAGAAAGCAACCTGGGCAGCCAAACAGCCGAAACCTATTATATCACCCCATCCGGTTTTGAAGATCTGGTTAAATCAAATTACCCCAACCTACGCTTCCTGTTCGATAACAACACGCTTTACAACTTTGGTACCGATATTTTTTCGTCATACGCGGTTACCGATGTTGTTCCGCTAAATTCGTACAACAGTTCGTTAAACTCATCCATAACCGATATTGATACTTATTGGAAACAGCTTTATTACGCCATAGGCACAACAAACAACACACTTTACTGGGCAACCCAGGTAAAAGGTATGGATGCCACAACGCTCAATACCCGTACCGGCGAAGCTAAGGCGCTTCGCGCTTATTACTATTATATGCTTGCCGAAACATTTGGCGATGTACCGCTGGTTTTGGAGCGGGCTACTTCGGCCAGTGTATCTTTCACCCGGACTCCGGAACAGCAGGTATACGTGCAGATTATTAAAGACCTCACCGAGGCTATTGCTGCGCTGCCCATTACAACAACCGACCAGGGAAGAGTAACCAAAGGGTTTGCACAACATTTGCTCGCCAAAGTTTACCTAACACGCGGCTATAAAACTTATGGCGGCGGCACGGCCGATTTTACTCAGGCGGCTACACTGGCCGAAAACCTCATCACAACCGGCCCTTATTCGTTAAGGCCAACGTTCTCATCATTATTTGATCCCACTGTTGCCAACTTTCAGATCAATTCCGAAGTTATTTTCTCTGTTCAATACAGCACCAATGCGGCAACCAATCCCGTTTATTATCTGGGCAAGGCACAAACTACGCCTATCGTGGGCAATAACCTGCATCAAAATTTTCTTTGGGAAACCAACCCAATATCTGTCATCGGGAGGAGTGCGCTGTACAATAAAGCTATTGTAACTAACGCCGTTCCTGATCCGTATTTTTTTACCCTTTTTGATAAAGCGCGCGATAGCCGTTATCAGGCCACAGTTTGGAACGCACTTATTGCACAGGCTGCCGGAACCGTTAATGGCAAAACCTTTGCTGTAGGCGATACGGTTATCTATTATCCCGATGTTGCTTTTACAGCGGTACAGAAAGCAGCAAAAAAATACTTTGTGTTTAACCCCGACGAATATCATTCGTCTCCTTTTTCCGGTTTGACCAGAACCTACCCTCAATTCAAAAAATTCCGTGAATTAAATCTGGCATACACAGATAATAGCGGCACCAGAGATACTTATGTATTTAGATTGGGTGAAACTTATCTGATAGCTGCGGAAGCGTATTTACAGGCCGGAAATTTAAGCAAAGCACTTCAATACTATAATGCGATGAGAACTCGGGCCGCTAAAACTGGTATCAACCCGGGTAGCGGCGTTGCTTATGCTACAGAAATGCAGGCGAGTACATTAACACTCGACGATATACTGGACGAAAGAGCACGAGAACTAACTGGCGAAGAATTAAGGTGGTTTGAGCTAAAACGGACAGGTAAACTACTGTCGCGCACATTAGCTTTTAATGATGAAGCAAAAGCTACAAACGCCCTCAAGTCGTTCCACTTACTGCGCCCTATTCCTCAGTCACAAATTGACCTTAACCGCGGTGCGTCATTCCCGCAAAATCCAGGTTATTAAACATGCGATGAATTCCGGAGGTGCATCTTATTTGATGCACCTCCGATTTTGATCATTTAAACCTAAATTAACTATGAAAGTAATGTTATTAAGTTGGTTGCTGGCCTTTGGCACCTTATGTGTATACGGCCAAAAGCAGGATTACGATATTTTAAAATACGGAGCCAAACCAGGTATGAGTATTAATAACCAGATTGCGATTCAGAAGGCGATTGATGCAGCTTCAAAAACAGGTGGTAGGGTGGTAGTACCTGCCGGCAATTTTGTTACCGCACCCGTTCACATGAAAAGTTCTGTAGAGCTTTATTTGGCCCCCGATGCGATACTTTACGGCAGCACTAACCGGCTCGACTACAGTGAAAATGCCATGGCAGTTATCCGTGCCCAGGGCGTACACGATATAGCCATAACGGGCAAAGGAACGATCAATGGACAAGGGCGCGACGTGGTTGAAAACTTTTTGGAATTATTGCGTGCCGGCAAATTGACCGATGACCAGTATTTAAATAAACGCCCGAGCGAGTTTGGAAGGCCTAATATTATTTATTTTATTGATTGTGAACGCGTTAAAGTTACTGGTGTCACTTTAAGAAATGCGGCCAGTTGGGTTCAGGATTATAAGCAGTGCAAAGACATAGTGATAGACAGCATCAAAGTGCACAGCAATGAATACTGGAATAACGACGGTATAGATATTGTTGATTGCAAAAATGTAAAGATAACCAATAGCATTTTTAATGCGGCAGACGATGCCATCTGCATCAAGTCTGAAACCAGGGGGCAAATCTGCGAAAATGTGTGGATTGAAAATTGTGTCGCCCGTTCGAGCGCTAACGGCTTTAAAATTGGCACGGGTTCACTAGGCGGGTTTAAAAACATTACCGTAAAAAACCTTACGGTTTACGATACCTATCGCTCCGCAGTAGCCATTGAAACGGTTGATGGCGGCAGTTTACAGGATGTTCATGTGAGCCACGTGAGAGGTATAAATACAGGTAACGCGATATTTATCAGGCTGGGCCATCGTAATAACGACGAGGTGTACAGCACTATTTCAAACGTATCCATCGATGATATTAAGGTGGAGGTGCCAAGTGGAAAACCCGATATCGGTTATCCGGTTGAGGGTCCGCCGCCAAAGGTTGCTCCTCATAATCTGGTGCCTGCTTCTATTACAGGTTTACCCGGGCACCGCGTTCAAAACGTTTCGATCTCTAACGTCGAGATTAGTTACGGCGGCGGTGCTAAGAGGGAAGTAGCGCATATCGGCATCGACTCTTTATCCTCAGTGACGGAAAACGCCGCCGGATACCCGGAGTTTACGATGTTTGGGGAGTTGCCCGCCTGGGCGCTTTATATAAGGCATGCCGAAGACATCAAGATCAGCAATTTTAAGGTTGCTTTAAAAGGGCCCGACTTTCGTCCTGCACTGGTTTTTGATGATGTTTGGGGCCTTACGCTGCAAAAGGCCTATTTGCCCCTAACAGCTCCAACACCTGCCATCGTTTATAAAAACACCGGCAAAATCATCAGTAAAGATATCGCCTTGCCTCAGGGAAACCAAAGTGTAGTAACCCTCGAGAAATAATAAAGAATCTATTATCAAATGAATATAATTTATTGCCGATTAGTTTGTAACCTGAGTTTGCTGTTTATCTTCAGCCTAAGCTCAAAAGGTCAAAACCTTGTCCAATACGTACAGCCAATGGCCGGTACCGGTGTGGCTACTACACCGGCGGCACTTAAGCATGGCGAAGGTTTTGCACTTTTTGCAAATACTATACCAGCTGTAACAACACCATTTGCCATGACCCAATGGACACCGCAAACCCAATCCTCCGAAAGTAAATGCGTGCCCCCTTATTATTATAAAGACGATCACTTTACCGGTTTTCGCGGATCGCATTGGTTAAGCGGCTCCTGTACCCAGGATTATGGCAGTGTAACCATTATGCCCATCAGCGGCAAGTTAAAAACACTCGTCGCTGATTACACGGCGAAGTTTTCTCACGATGACGAAACATCATCGCCTTACCTATATAGCATCAATATAAAAGCTTATCGATTACATGCATCGGTTACATCAACCGCAAGAAGCGCAATTATGTTGTTTACTGCTGATAAGGCCGACAGTGTTTACCTGCTGATTACGCCCAACAGCGATTATAACCAGGGCCATATTAAAGTGGATGCAGCTAATGGAGAAGTAACCGGTTATAACCCGGTACACCGCATTTATCAGGGATGGGGTAAAGAGGCTGGTTTTAGTGGCTATTTTGTTATTAAAATTGATAAAACAATTGGTAACAGCGGAACTTTTGCGGGCGATAAAGTATTTATGGATAACAGCATCAGTAATCAAAAGAGTATTGGTGCTTATCTTGGTTTTAAAATGAAGGCAGGCGAATCGCTCCGTATACGCGTCGGCACGTCGTTCAGCAGTGTTGAGGGTGCCCGCAAAAACCTGCAGGCCGAAATACCCGAATGGAATTTCGATGCTATTGCTGCTAAAAGTAAAGCTACCTGGGAAAGATCTTTATCCCAGATAGGGCTCAAAACTTCGTCGGAAAAAGATAAACGGATATTCTATACCTCGTTTTATCACACCATGCAACAGCCAAGGTTATATAATGACGTTGATGGCGCCTATCCTAAGTTTGCATCTGATCATCAACTGGCTAAACTTAAAAGTGGGAACTATTATGATGATTTTTCGTTATGGGATACCTACAGAGCCCATTTGCCCTTGTTTGAGTTATTGCAGCCGGAAGTGGTAAACAACGTTGCCAACTCATTAATACTGAAAGGGCAGCAAGGTGGTTGGTTGCCAATTTTCCCCTGTTGGAACAGCTATACGTCCGAAATGATTGGCGATCATTGCAGCTCGGTTATCTCTTCTGCCTATTTGAAGGGGATAGGCAATTTTGATGTAAAGGAGGCTTATCGGTTAATGCGCCAAAATGCCTTTGATACGCCAGCTTTAAAAGCCGATTACATTGAAGGTAAAGGCCGCAGGGCGCTGGATAGCTATCTTAAATACCATTATATCCCGGTAGAAGACAGCGTACCGGATGCATTTCATAAAAAAGAACAGGTTAGCCGTACCCTGGAATATGCTTATGACGACTACGCGCTTGCCATGATGGCTAAAAAACTAGGAAAAATTGCCGATTATAAACAACTAATTAAACGCGCCGCATATTATAAAAATGTGTTTGACCACACTACTGGCATGGTGCGCGGGAGACATGCCGATGGTAGCTGGGTTAAACCCTATCTGCCTGACGGTAAGGCTTACTATATTACAGAGGGGACGCCCAGGCAATACACATTTTATGTGCCACAAGACGTAACAGGTTTAGCCCAATTAATGGGCGGACGCAAAAAACTGGAAAATGAATTAGATAGTATTTTTAATAAAAATGAATACTGGCACGGAAATGAACCAGGCCACCAGATACCGTTTATGTATAATTTTACAAGTTCGCCCTGGAAAACACAAAAACAGGTTCGTGATATATTGAACAGGGAATACGGCGACGGCCCTGGAGGCCTAAGTGGCAACGATGATGCCGGCCAAATGTCGGCCTGGTATATGTTTGCGGCAATGGGCCTGTATCCGTTAAACCCGGTATCGGGCCAATACTTAATATGTTCACCTATTTTTGATCAGGTTTCTATCCGCTTACCTAACGGTAAAGTGTTTTTAATAACAGCTCATAAAACCAGCAAAGCGGCTATTTATATACATGAGGTAAGATTAAACGGACGGAAGATGCCGAACAATTATATAAAATACACAGATGTTATAAAAGGCGGTAAACTTGATATTGAAATGCAGGATAAACCCGATAAACATTGGGCAAACAAGGCATTGAATCAACCTCAAGGCTGTCGTTAACCACCGGCTGCCCGTTAAAATGGCAAATAATTTCTATATCCTATTAAGCAATTTATGAAAACAGGCATTTAGTGTTATGGCGGTTAATTCCTAAACGGCTATAATACCTGTTTTCCAATTCGGTGGCTTATGTAATATAAAATGAGTTAATGGGTTCATTATCAACTGCCGGCATATCTTCGATTTCTGCAATGCTTCGCTCGATATTGGCCGACATGGCATCGAGGGCCAGATCATTGGGCATATTTCCGAAGGGATCTTCCAATTCATCGGCAATAGCCTCCAAAGCCGTAAATGTGTAGGCAACGAAGGTAATAATAAACGGCGCAAACCAACCCAGGGGACCGGCAAAACCTAAGGGTAGCAAAAAACAATAGATATAAATGGTGCGGTGGAGTAATACATCATAAGAGAACGGTATGGGTGTACCGGCAATACGCTCACAGCCACCAATGATGTCAGAAAAGTTAGCCAGGTTCCTGTCCATGGCAGCCTGTAAAATGGTATCTATAGAGCCGCGTAACCGCCAACCATTAATCCGTGTGCCAAGTTCCCTCATAATCAACACCGGCTTATACGCTACATTTTCCAGCTTTTCTGCCATCTCAAGTCCAAGCAGCTTGCGCAACTCCGGCATCGCGTCTGTGTGGCGTAACTGGTGATTAAGCGCGTAGGCCATAGCTGCCATTTGCCTGATGAATACTAATTTTTCTGACCTGTGCTGTTCGTCATTAGGGATAAAATTATGCACCTGCTGAGCTAGTGAGCGGGTATCGTTTAGCAAGGCTCCCCAAAGCTTTCTGCCCTCCCAAAACCTGTCGTAGCTTACGGTGTTCCTAAATCCGAGAAATATGGCCAGCGCTATACCAAATATGGTATAAATATTGGTCGAGAGTTCGCCATGAACCCTGTCCAGGTCTGATTTGAAATAAACAACAATTGCGGTAAAGGCGAAAAGCACGCTGAGGCGAGGCAGCAGTTGCGGTAAGACCGATCCTCTCCAAACGAATAGCATCGCGAACCAGTTCTTTTTTTTTCTGATGATCATAGTTGGATTACTTTAACTTTTCTGCCTGTGCAGGTACTTGGTGAGGATTACGATCGTGTGCCCGTCTATTTTACCCTCAATCT
Source organism: Mucilaginibacter gracilis (assembly GCF_003633615.1). Taxonomy (NCBI): domain Bacteria; kingdom Pseudomonadati; phylum Bacteroidota; class Sphingobacteriia; order Sphingobacteriales; family Sphingobacteriaceae; genus Mucilaginibacter; species Mucilaginibacter gracilis. The sequence goes on from NZ_RBKU01000001.1 coordinate 3,506,771, forward strand.
GGTCGGTATTATCACTTACCAGGCAAATGTTTTTCACAACTGTGCCCATTTTGGCATTCAACGAACTCGCTTTTACATCATCTTCTCTATTTCTTTACCCACATTTTCAGGTATCTGCTATATGAGTTACCTACTAACTTATAGCCCGCAGGCACCTGCTTGTCTGGTGCATGATAGGTAACCAGCTTTGTGCCCGCCGGCTTACTGTCGAGCATCGCACGGAGGTGAAAAGTGTAGGTGTTGTACAATTCGTAAGAGATATGCACTGCATAATCAATGCGGCTTCCCGGTTCTATATTTTCGTAAAACGAATTGTAAAAATAAAAGTGATCGTATTGGTCATAATTCAGGTCGGTGAGATTACCATGCTTGAAAAATACATTCTGTACACCAATTTGTTCCTTTGCGGTTTCGGCATATCCGTACAGATCTTTACGCTGTTCAATTCCGTAAAAGCTCGCTTCGGGGTGATAGGCGCCTGCCGCGATACAGAACTTGCCAACGCCACTGCCAATATCCAAAACCCGGGCACCCGGACTGGCCAGGAAATTACTGGCTTCCAGCGCAACGCCAAGCCCGGTCCAGTGCAATTGGGAAAGCTCCCTGATATGTCCGGGATATAAAGTGTCGAATGCCGCGTCCTTGCGGAAGTAGGATGTATTCGGGGTATCAGTGTACATGTAAAATAGCTTCTTTTATTTGAGGTAGGTTTTATAAGTAAACAATTATATGAATGCCTTATTGTTGGATCCATAACTGGAGCAGCGTATGAAAGGACTGCTCTGCCAGTACATAGCTGGCGGGAATCATTTCTCCCAGACTTTGGTAGGTTACCACACGTGTACCGGCGGGTTTATCCTTGAGAATAGCTAATAGGTAGCGGTTATAATATTCGTAGAGGCTCTGCGAAACTTCGATGGTATCGTCGATGGCATTTTCCTGGTCGATATTCTCAAAAAAAGAATTGTAAAAATAAAAGTGATCGAATTCACGGAAATTGATCTGCGTAATATTTGCGTGGATGAAACAGGCATTAACCAAACCGAGGTAACTGGCCGTTACGTTGGCATAATGAACCAGTTCGTGTCGCTGTTCTGTCCCATAGTAATTGCAATGTGGGTGGCGGTGGGCCGCCGTTAGGCAAAACTTACCAGTGCCGCTGCCGATATCCAGGATATTGCCCCTAACATTTAAATAGTCGGCTGCTTTTCTTGCAACAGCCAGAGGCGTCCAGTGCCTCAGGGATATCAATTGCAGATGTTCCGGGTACAACCAGTCAAATTCCGCATCATTCCGGAAGAAACAGTCGTTAGGACGCCGTTCCTCCGGCGGGCCTAACCTGGGCTGCTGCGCTTCGGGCTCCGGAGGAAAATAAGAAAAGGGATAAACATCCATCCTGCAAAGTTCCATCATTCCGGCGCTTACTGCACCTGAAGCAGATCAGCCGAAAAGCTGATGTTTATCAGTTTTAAAATTTCGTAACTTTGTCCTATGAGTCTAAACGGAATTTTTCCGATCGACCGCTGGAATTTCACTACGCATTCGGTATTAAGTGTGCTTTCTGATGAAGAAACAGCAGTCATTACCAGGCATGTTTCTGAACAGCGGTTAATAAAGGGAGATGTTATCTTCCGGGAGGGAGCAGTACCCTCCGGCATCTTCCTGGTGCGCAGCGGTAGGGTTAAAAAGTACAAGGTGGACCAACTTGGCAAGGAACAGATTATTTACGTAGCCGGGCCCGGTGAACTGATAGGCTACCATCCGGTGCTTTCGGGAGAACGTTATGCCGACTCGGCCGCTGCTATGGAAGATACCCTGGTTTCGTTTATCCCTAAAGAAGACTTTATGGATATGTTGGCCAGGTCGCCCGTTTTCGCGCAGCGCTTGCTGAAAGCAATGAGCCATGAGTTTACCGTGCTAACCAATAGCATCTCGGTGATTGCGCAACGAACTGGGCCCGAGCGGCTGGCTATTGCGCTCATCGTGCTAAGGGAGAAATTCAAACAGGGATTGGATGATCACGCAACCATTTCGCTAAATATTTCCCGCGCCGACCTGGCGAACATGGCCGGAATTGCCGAAGAAAATGTGATTCGGTTACTCAAGGAATTTAAAACAGAAGGCATACTGGTAACAGAAGGCAGGAAAATTATCATCAAGGACGTTCGCTTGCTGGTAAAACGGGCTAATTACCGGTAATATCAGCTATTAAATTTGAGCAGCTAAGTGTTAACAACACTTTTTATTAGTTGAGTTGGAATTTTCTCACTAAACTCCAGTATATTTAATCCCAAGGATGGTTTTATCGTCTTTGGTGCCTGCAAGTTAAATATCCTTTAATGAATCATCTTCGAAATCACAATAATTTTTTGGGTAAATTGGACAGAAGTGCTTCTTCTGATCAAAAGCAATCATCCATCTAAATAATTTAGAGTAGTATATAATTTCTATAATTATATACATAATTATACTACATTTTTAAATGTGATACAATATTGTATTATATTTGTAGAGAAAATTGAGATGTTTTGATTTTTGCACGTCCCTAATGTAGATGGTTTCAAATGTTAATGTTGAAATGCCCGAAGCTTGTAAGCCTTCTGTATCTGTTATAGGTACTGGCTTTTGGTTTAAGTGTTACGGCATATATGGCCAAAACTGGGCACTATCCATCATTTCCGGCAAAATTTCGGCTCAACTGCTTATCCAATACTTTAATCATAGATGAAAGAAAAATTTGACACGTTATCTGCCAAATGCAGCAGGGAAACAACCCGGCTTTATAGTACCAGTTTTTCGCTCGGGATATTGTTTTTTAATAAGGAAGTTCGTTATCCTATTCATGCAATTTATGGCTTCGTTAGGCTGGCCGATGAAATAGTTGATAGTTTTCATGATTATCCCAAAGCGTTAATGCTTGCCGAATTGCGTAACGATTGCTTTACAGCTATTGAAAGGGGTATTAGCCTAAATCCGGTTATCAATTCGTTTCAGCAGGTGGTTAATCAATATGGTATTAATCATCAACTTGTTAAGCAGTTTTTAAACAGCATGGAAATGGATTTGGGTGAGCAGGAGTATACACCCGAAAAATATGAGGAATACATTATGGGCTCTGCCCAGGTTGTTGGGCTTATGTGTTTGCATGTATTTACCAACGGCAATAACGAAGAATTTGAGCGGTTAAAAAAACCGGCAATGAAATTGGGTTCGGCATTTCAAAAAGTGAATTTCCTTAGGGATGTGAATGCGGATTACCAGGAATTAAACCGCACTTATTTTCCAAATGTTAACCTGTCGGCATTTTCCGATGAAAATAAACGGGTTATTGAAGAGGACATACTTTCGGAGCTAAACGACGCCTTGATCGGAATTAGAGAACTGCCGCGGTCGTGCCGCAAAGGGGTTTACTTGGCATACGTTTATTACAAACAGCTTTACCGGAAAATATCAAAAGTGCCTGCCGAAAAGGTAATGTCCGAAAGGATAAGGGTTTCAAATGGTCACAAATTTTATTTGATGTTTGATTCATTGGTAAGGTACAAATTAAATGTGCTATAACTAAATATCCATTTTATAGTTATCAAACAGCAATAATTAAAAAACTATATATTGAAAGAAAGTGTAATGTTGGTAAATGCCAACAATGAAGTTGTGGGAACAATGGATAAAATGGCTGCTCATAAAAAGGGAGCGCTACATAGGGCGTTCTCTATTTTTATATTTAACAGCAAGGGCGAGCTATTGCTGCAACAAAGGGCCTTCGGCAAATATCATTCGGGCGGATTGTGGACCAATACCTGTTGTAGCCATCCCGGATTGGGCGAAATAACTATTAATGCCGCCCATCGCCGCCTTAAAGAGGAAATGGGAATGGCTTGCCACCTGGAAGAGCTATTTCAATTCAGTTATCGCCATGAATTTGACAATGGGCTAATTGAACACGAATACGACCATGTTTTTATGGGCGTAAGCGACGAAATGCCGCAACCTAATGCGGCGGAGGTAGCCGGTTTTAAATATTTGGATATAAACACTGTGCTGTTGAGTGTAGCTAACCAGCCACACGAGTATACCGCATGGTTTAAAATATGTTTTGATGAAGTGATACAACGCTACCATCAAATTAATTTATAAACCTGGTTTGCTGATATTATTAAAACGTACGCAATTTATTAACCACCTTAACTATAACATAATTTAATGCTAAATAACAATACCCTAGATAATTTGACTATTGAGCAGGAACACTACAGTTCTTCTTTTGATACCCCTTTGCGGGCCGATGCCTTTGCAATGGACGACGACACCAAGATAGAATTGATTGCCAAACATTTTAAAAGTATTATGCAGGTACTTGGTCTGGATTTGGACGACGATAGTTTAAAAGATACACCAACCAGAGTTGCTAAAATGTATGTGAAAGAAATATTTAGCGGGCTTAACCCCGCTAATAAGCCTGTACCAACATTGTTTAAAAACCCTTTTCAATACAAGCAGATGCTGGTGGAAAGAAATATAGCTGTATTTAGTAACTGTGAGCATCATTTTGTACCTATTGTTGGCAAGGCTCATATAGCCTACATCAGTAACGGGGAAGTGATAGGCCTTTCAAAACTGAACAGAATTGTGCAATACTGTTCGCAAAGGCCGCAGGTACAGGAGCGGCTCACCATGCAGATTGCCAATATGCTGAAAGAAGCATTGGGTACCGATGATGTAGCTGTAATTATAGATGCCCATCACCATTGTGTATCAAGCCGGGGTATAAGAGATGCCAATAGCAGCACCCTTACAGCCGAGTACTGCGGGCAATTTTTAATTGCCGAAACAAAAAATGAATTTCTTAAATACATAGGATGATGAATTTTGAAGGGAAAAATATCCTGGTGGTGGGTGGTAGCTCGGGCATAGGCTTATCACTGGTTAAATTGCTTCACGAGCAAAAGGCCAATGTTTATGTAATTTCAAGGTCGGTTTCTGACCATTGGCCGGCGGATGTTCATTATCTGGAGGCTAACGTTACCGGCAATATTGATGCTGTTGAAATGTTTTTACCCCAACAGTTACATGGCTTGGTTTACTCGGTTGGCAGTATAACGCTTAAACCGTTTAACAGGCTAACAACCGACGATTTTTTGAATGATTTTCAATTGAATGTTTTGGGCGCAGCCCGAATAATTCAAAAGGCACTTAAATCCATAAAAAATGCCGCCGGGTCATCAATTGTTTTAATCAGTTCTGTTGCTGCCAAAACGGGGATGCCTTATCATGCTAGCATTGCCGCAGCAAAAGGCGCCGTTGAGGGTCTTGCCATTTCGTTAGCTGCCGAACTTTCTTCTCAGCAAATACGCGTAAATGTGGTAGCACCATCGTTAACCGATACACCACTGGCTCAAAGCCTGCTCAGTTCGCCGGAGAAAAGGGAGGCGTCGGCTAAACGGCATCCCTTAGCAAAGGTAGGGCAGCCCGAAGATATTAGCAGGTTAATAACCTTTTTATTATCCGAGGAAAGTAACTGGATAACAGGCCAGGTAATAGGAGTAGACGGTGGCCTGGGTAAATTAAAAACGAGTTAATATGATAAGTATTAAAAGCGAGCAGATTTATGAGTTAGAAAAACATTACCGAATAAGTTTAATTAATAGCTTAATAGGCTATAAATCGTTAAACCTGTTGGGTACAAGCAGTAACGATGGTATTACCAATTTATGCCTTATCAGTTCGGCTTTCCACCTTGGTGCAAACCCGCCACTTTTAGGCATTGTAATGCGCCCGCAACGCGAGCATAACGATACACTCAACAATATAAGGTTAACCGGCCAGTTTACTTTAAATAATGTGCTGCCTGCCTGGTATATGCAGGCGCACCAAACCAGTGCCAGCTACCCGGCAGGCGTATCGGAGTTTGATGCCTGTGGTTTTAAAAAGCAATACGTTCAGGGCTTTAAAGCCCCTTTTGTAGCGCAGTCTACTATTCGTATAGGTCTGGATGTGCGTGAGCTTATTGACATGGATATTAACGGAACAACCATTGTTATAGGCGAGATAGTACAAATATTAACAGATGACGCCATGATAGCCGAAGATGGTACGATTGACCATACCAAGGCAGAAACCATGACCGTGGCCGGGCTTGACGCTTATTTTTTACCCCAGCCTGTTGGCCGCCTGGCGTATGCCAAACCGGGTATTGAACCCCGGCAATTAACAAAGGAGTGCTAATACAATAAAAACAGTGCTATGGAAAACAACGCAGATGTGATTATTATTGGTGCGGGCTTAGCCGGATTAACCGCTGCAAGGGTATTAAAAGAAGCAGGCAAATCGGTTTTGATAATAGAAGCCTCCGATGCGGTTGGAGGTAGAGTGCGGACAGACGAAGTAAACGGTTTTTTGCTTGACCGTGGATTCCAGGTTTTGCTGACTGCGTATCCGGAAACGAAACGTTTTTTAGACTATGAGGCACTTCAACTTTGCAGCTTTGACCCCGGTGCTTTACTTTTGAGTGAAGGCGGCGTGTCAAAAATTGGCGATCCGTTGAGGCAACCTACCGCATTAATCAGCACTTTGTTTTCTTCCGCAGGTACTTTTGCCGATAAAATGCGGATGCTTAGGTTGAAAATCAAGCTATCCCGAAAAAGCATTGAAGAGATATTTTCGGAAAAGGAGATCGCAACAATAGACTATCTTAAAAAAGAGGGTTTTAGCGAAACCATATTGAGTAATTTTTTTAAACCCTTTATGGCGGGTATTTTCCTGGAATATCAACTCAGTACATCGAGCCGCATGTTTGAGTTTGTATTTAAAATGTTTAGCGAAGGAGATGCAGCCATCCCTGCTAAAGGGATGGGTATGATTCCTTTTCAGTTAGCATCAGGCTTATCGGCTAACGAAATTATTTTTAACCATAAAGTGGAGCAAATTTTGGGTAATACGGTAACAACTGTTTCTGGCACAACTTATCAGGCAAATTACATTTTGATAGCTACTAATCAAATCAGTTTGCCGGCGCCCTATCAACAGGTGGTAACAAAATACCGGTCGGTTACCAATATGTACTTCACGGCATCCCAAAAACCGTACACCTCGCCGTTAATTGCGCTAAATACCTTAAATGGAAAATTGGTTAATAATATTGCAGTGATGAATCAAATTTCGCCCGGTTATTCTACTAATGGGGACGCCTTAATATCGTTATCATTAATAGGCAACCACGCCGAAGCGAACGAAACAGAACTACAGGAGCGCGTTAGAGCCGAACTGAAACGCTGGTATCCCGAAGCTGATAAATGGAAGCATTTGAAAACGTATCATATCAATTATGCCTTGCCTGATGACGACGAGGTGAGCAACGAGCCAAAAAATAAAACCATTAGGTTAATTGCGCAATGTTTTATTTGCGGCGACCATTTGATGAATGGCTCAATTAACGCTGCCATGAGGAGTGGAAGATTGGCAGCAGAATCTATTATAAAAACCATAAAGTTAAAAGATGACTGGCAGCGATTTTTTTAGCAATAGCTTATTAAATAGTAAAAGGCTGCTTGGCGACCCACCTGCGGATGAATTTATACGCCACGTTTTTGCAGATGCGGAGAAAAAACAACAGTTACAACAGTGGTTGAAAGGTGAGTGCGGGCGCGAGCATTTAAGTTTTTTAACCACTACTTTTCCGGAGGTTGCTTTTATAAATAACGCGGCAAACTTACCCTCGTGGGCGCAACCAGATTTAATGAAGGCCGGCTCAGTTTTTTTTGCCAGGCATTCGCAAATTATTATGAGTTTGCTTGGTTTGTTATCATTGCCGTATTGCTATACCGCCGCCAACGGTGCAATGGTTTTGTACTTATCCGGCTTGATACAAAAGCAAACAACAAAACGCCTTTATGATACCGCCGTTTTTGTTTGGGAGGTAATGGCCCCTGATGCCTTTGGTATTGAAGGTAACGGGTTTGAAGAAGTTTTAAGGGTACGTATTATGCACGCGGCAGTGCGTTATTATACCCTCCAGAGCCAAAAGTGGGATCACTCATGGGGTTTCCCTATCAACCAGGAAGATATGGCTGGTACCAACCTTTCTTTCTCACTTATTGTGGTGCGGGGGCTCCGTATGATTGGTTTTAGCGTGAGCCATCAAGATCAGATGGCCTTTATGCATACCTGGGCGGTAGTGGGTTATTTAACTGGTTTAAATGAAGACCTTATTCCGCAAAATGCAAAAATGGCCCAACAGCTTGATTTGGCAATTAAGCAGCGACAGTTTAGGTTTTCGACGCACGGGCAGGAGCTTACCCGGTCTTTAACAGATCATATACTTGCCGTTAACCAAAGTAAAGCCACCGCAAACGACATATTGGGCCTAATGCGTTATTTGCTTGGCGATGAAATTGCCAATTTATTGGCCATAAAAGCACCGCAATTACCAGCTTACAAACTGCTACTCATTAAAATAATTAATGTGATGAAAAGCTTTAAACAAGAGGGCGATAGCATTAAGAGTTATAAGATAGCTTATACTACTTTTAAAAAAGAGAATCGGGAACTGAGTAAAAGAACTTAAATTTGACAAATTTGCCGCTACCCTTACCAAATATGAAAACATATAAACTCATTCATCAGTTAATAAACCTTGTGGAGCAGCTGGAAGCAGAAAGCCAGGCGGAGGAACTTTCTATTCAGGATTTCGCAGGTTTTCTGCTGAGTAAAGTTGGCGATTCAACTGGGAGTTTTGTTAACAATGAAGTGCGATTTGGCGATAACGATACCGATGCTTTGGCAATTGCGTATAAACTGGATAATAACATTGGCCGGTTATTTGTTTTTATGAGCCGGTACGCAAAATCATACATAAAAAAGGCTCTGGAAGGAACGCCCTTGCAAACCGGCGAGGATTTTACTGCACTTGCTATTTTGCTTACTCATGATAATTTATCAAAAAGCGAACTGATTAGCTATAATTTACAGGAAAAGACGTCTGGTACAGAAGTTATAAGAAGATTAATTTCGGCAGGATTGGTGAAACAATGGGACGATTTAAAGGATAAACGAAGTAAACATATAGCCATTACAACTGAAGGTAAAGAATTATTGTACCGCGTATTTGTTGATATGGACAATGTTGGCAAAATGATTACCGGAAAATTAACGATTGCCGAAAAATTTACCTTGCAGTACCTTTTGCAAAAGCTTGAAAACTTTCATCTGGAACACTACGAAAAGAAGACCATTTTAACCAAAGCAGATCTGAAAAATTTTGTAAACGATAGCGAAGCCTTAAATGAGCAAGTTTCTGTTTAAAAAATACAATCAGAGCTTAATGGCTGTTGAGTGGTGTGCGTTAAATATATGGGCAACGAGCCTTAATATTGGTGCCTTATTGTGCGTTTAACGGCATTAACGCCGGTGCGGTAGTAGCGTTTTACCTTAATCCGGAGCAGGTCGTAAACCAGAGCGAACAGTAATATGGCAATGGGAACAAAAAAAGAAGGAAACTGAAAACGATGGAACAGGTAGGCACCCGCTACCGCCCCCGCCAAAAAAAAGAAAATGATATACATTCTCAGTTTAATCTTTGATTTTAAATTTGGCCTGTCGGCTTTATCCGAACGAAGTATCTGAGCCAGATCAATGCCCAGGTCGGTAAATGTGCCGGTGAGATGCGTAGTTCTCACAACTGATCCCGAAACCATCGATACCAACGCATTTTGAAGGCCCATTGCAAAAAGTAAGCTCCCGGCAAAAAACTCTTTTGATGCAAGCGTGCCATTATAATGATGGCCATATAAGGCCGATACCAGTAATATAAGCACTTCGGCAATTACCGGTATAAAATAAGAGAAACGCTCATTTTTACCTGTAAAAGAAAGTACAATGCTGGTAAAAAATGCACCGGCTAAAAAAAGAAACATCCAAAGCGCAATAACTGCGGCGGTTTTCCAATCCTCAAAAGCTATCCGTTCGGCAAGCAAAGCGGCGTGGCCGGTAACATTTGTGGTTAGTACAGCAAAACCCAAAAATCCTTCTGCATTAACAAAACCCGCGGTTAATCCCAGTAGCGTAGCTAACTTCAAATTATGCTCCGCGGTTCGTTTTGCTCCTAAGTGCCTTAACATTTTAATTTAAAAAAATAAAATTGAAATAAGCTACCTGTTTTATATGCGCTGCTACGCTACAAATATAAGGGGATATTTAGGATATGATTACCTTGTTAAATTAATTAAATCAAATTTGCCGTTTAGCGTTTGCTTGCCAAAGGCTTAAATACTATAAATATTGAATTAAAGTTTTGCGTATACAAGGCGGCAAAACTTTGACAAGGTTATGTTTTGCTTAAATTATACACGCCCCTAATCGTAATATGTAAATAATTTGCTTTTTGAGTGGGGTTTACTCAAAAAAGTGGGCTATCTCGGCGTCAATGCTGTTTTAATATCCCATTTCATTTTAAATTCATTTTAAATTAATACATTTAGCCGTTAAACCATTGCCAGAAACTATAGTTGGATGTTAGTTTAAGCCCACCTTGATTTAAAACGCTATATGAATAAACTTTTATGGGCAGTTTTTGCTGTCGTTGTATTAGCCGCCGGAAGCGCCCGAGGACAATCGGGTAATTCAAACATTGGTACCGAGTTTTGGACGTGCTGGATGGATCATATCACCGGGCCCCCAACTTCGCAAATGAATTTGTACATAGCTTGCGATGTGGCAACTACGGTTACAGTGGCATCTGCCGATGGCAGTTTTAGTACAACGGTATCAGTTGTTCCTAATGTGATAAAAAAATTCCCCGTACCCAATAGCGCCTTTTTGGGTAACACAAATGGTTTGCAAAACAAAGGTTTGCACATTACCAGTAAAAACCCCATAGCTGTTTATGCCCACATTTACGCAAGTGCTGTTTCGGGTGCAACGCTGTTGCTGCCGGTAAATACTTTATCTAACGATTATTATTCACTTAACTATACTCAGCTTTCAAATGCATCGCCTTCGTATTCTTTGTTTACCGTTATCGGTACCGAGGACAATACCACAGTAAATATTACACCTACCGCCGCATTAATTGGCGGCCAGGCGGCCAACCAAACATTTACCATAACCCTTGCCAAAGGGCAGGTATACCAGGGAATATCCAATACCGATTTAACGGGAACCCGCATTACATCAGTAATTAACGGCGCTTCGGGCTGTAAAAAGATAGCGGTGTTTTCGGGCAGTAACAAAATTTACATCGGTAAACCTAACATGACGTCGGACAATCTTTTTCAGCAAGTATATCCAACAACATCATGGGGAAAAAATTACATCACCGTTCCGCTTAAAGATCGTAATTATGATATTATACGTATCGTATTGAGCGACCCAACGGCGCAAGTTACCTTAAACGGAACTTTGCTTACAGCAGCGCAATTTACCAAAGGCTTTTATTATGATTTTAATAGCCAGGCTACCAACTATATATCATCTGATAAACCGATACAGGTAATACAATACGCCGTAACACAGGGCAATGGTATTACAGGTGTGGGCACCATAGCAAGCGATGTGGGCGACCCGGAAATGATTTTCCTTAATCCGCTTGAGCAAACCATAGACCATGTTATTTTGTACTCGGCAACCGAGTACCTCATCACAAAAAGTTATATTAATGTGGTACTGCCTACGGCTGCCACATCATCGTTTTTGTTTGACGGAGCAACATCATCAACCGGGTTTACGGCTGTACCGGGTAATACGGCTTATTCGTACAAGCAACTGGCGGTAACGTCGGGAGCTACACATACTTTGTCTGCCAGTCAGGGTTTTAATGCTATAGCCTACGGTTTTGGCAATGCCGAGTCATACGGCTATGCTGCCGGTACAAATGTTAAAAACTTAAACGAGTATGTGCAGTATAACAACCCGGTAACTAACCAGGTGGCAACATCCGGCTGTACGGGTACAGCACTTAATCCCCAAGTTGTATTGCCGTATCCAACTACAAGTATAACCTGGGACCTTGGCAATGGTACAACACCAGTTGTGCAAACTAACCCTCAACCTAAAAGTACTTTTTATAAAAATGGTGTGTTGCTTTATGTGTATGATTATGGCTCGTCGGTAACTTATACCGCAGGGGGGTATTCTATCAAGGTAACGGTGTTTAACCCGGTTATTACACTTTGCGGTTCTAACGAAGAGGTTGACCTTAATTTTAACGTTGCCGATCCGCCGCAGGCCAAGTTTAGCTCGCGCGATACCCTTTGCGTAACTGATACCATCGGGTTTAAAGATCAGAGTTCGGGTAATGGCAGCGCTATACAATCATGGAAATGGACCTTTGGCAACGGCGATACCTCTATTGTGCAAAACCCGGTTTACAAATACCTAACTCCCGGCGATTATACTGTTGGCTTAACGGTTACCATACCAACCGGTTGCCAGTCGTTATATACAAAAACAGTTCACGTGAGGGCGGCATCCGTTGCGGCCTTTAATAGCTCAACTCCCGATTGCGAAACGCAGGGCGTTACCTTTACCGATAAATCAAACCCTGGAGAGGGTAAAATAGTTAAATGGATATGGAACTATGGCGACGGCAGCGCAACCGATAACCGAACGGATAACCTGCCATTTGTACATACCTACGCTACCGCCGGAACTTACTCGGTTAAACTGCAAATACTAACCGATAAAAGCTGTTTTAGCACTACTATCACTAAAACCATTGTAGTACATCCACATCCGGTAGTTTCGTTCACATTGCCCGATGTTTGTTTGGCTAATGCAACGGTGCAGTTTACCGATAAATCAATTATTGCGGATAGTACCATGTCGCAATTTAAATACCTGTGGGATTTTGGCGATGCCACTGCTGCTACAGTTGCAAACCCTAACACGGCTACTACAAAAAGCCCTACACACCAGTTTACAAAAGCAGGAACCTACCATGTTAGTTTAACGGTAATATCTAAAGACACCTGTTCGGTAACTTTAAGTAAAGACTTTACCATTAGCGGGCAAGCTAATTTTACCGCACCTGCAAGCGCATGCCCGGCAGATACAGTTTTGTTTACTGATAAAACCGACGGCTCAAACACGGTTGTAAGTTCGTGGCACTGGAGTTTTGGAGATGGCGCCGAATCGGTACTGCAAAATCCAAAACACCCATTTGCAACACCCGGCGATTATACGGTGGTATTAACTGTAACGGGCCATAACGGTTGTTCTACAACAAGCTACAGTCAAAATATTCACATCAATCAAAAACCGCAAGCGGACTTTAGTTATGTACTACCGGCTTGCGAGACCAAAAGCGTATCCTTTACGGATATATCTGTACCTAAGGAGGGTTTCATTACCGATTGGAAATGGAATTTCGGTGATGGTACTACAGCAAACATTCAAAATCCTACACATATTTTTAACCCATCAAACACTTACACCGTAACGCTTACCGTTACTACTAATTTGGGTTGCATCAGCACCCCGGCAATCAAACAAATAACGGTCTATCCGCAACCTAAGGCTAGTTTTATTTTACCCGACGTATGTTTCCAGGATGGGGCAGCTACATTTAAGGCTGTACCGGATAGCAGGGTGATAAGCTACGTATGGACGTTTGGCGACTTAACATCCAGCACAACTACAACAGCTACCGGCGCAACGGTAACGCATGCAGTAAGTTCCTCGGGTACTTATTATGCTAAACTGACGGTTACAACTGCAAATGGTTGCTTGTCCGACACTACACAACAATATCACGTAAACGGGTCAACTCCTGTGGCAGATTTTGCACTATCTGCCGGTGGTAAAGATTTGTGTAGCAGCAACGAAGTGATATTTGTTAATAAAGCTACCATCCCCGGTTTAAACGATTTGGTTACTAAAATTGAAATGTATTATGATTACCCTAATAATAACACGCCGCAAGTATATTCGCGGCCTGTATACGGGCAATTATTGCGCCATACTTATCCGTTAGAAATTACTTCCCCACATACTTATACAGTACGTATGGTGGCTTACTCTGGCGCAACATGTATTGGCCAGGCTAAGGATGTAAGTGTTACAGTACTGCCTGTACCACAGGCAACTTTTACCGGCATGCCTTCTGCGGTTTGCCAAAATGCATCTGTGGTTAATTTGTTAGCCTATACAACCCTGAGCGGTAACGGTACGGCTAAATTTTATATGGATGGCACTTTTTTGCCTACCAGTAAAATTGACCCTTCAACCGCAGGTTTGGGGCAACACCGTATATCGTTGATATACACTTCAAATACATCAAGCTGCGCGGATACTATTCCGGATCAAATTATTACCGTAGCGCCAATACCTACCGTATCTGCCGGGCAAGATCAGGATGTTTTAGCTGGCGAATCGGTTACCTTAAACGGTACCGCATCAGGAAGTAACATAAGCGTTTTATGGACCCCTTCAACAGGTTTAAGCAACCCAACTATTTTAAACCCTGTAGCTACGCCGCAGGCCGATACCCGCTATAAACTTACGGTTACGTTAACATCGGGTGGTATATCGTGCCCCGTGTCCGATTCGGTTATGGTGCGTTTACTGCGCCTCCCTATTATACCAAATACATTTACGCCCAACGGTGACGGCTTTAACGATACCTGGGAAATTAAATATTTAGACAGGTATGATAAGTGTACCGTTAAAGTATTTAACCGTTCAGGCGCACTGGTTTACTCAAGCAACGGGTACGCGGTACCGTGGGATGGCACTTACAAAAATACCCCGCTACCCGTTGGAACTTATTTTTATATCATTAGCCCGGGCCATAACTTGGCAATTATGTCGGGGTCGGTTAATCTGATTAAATAGATGAAAAGATTTTTAGCAATTATTTTTTTAATAGCCGGGTTAAAGGCGGGTGCACAGCAATTGCCTCAATATACACAATACACCTTTAACGAGTTGTTAATAAACCCGGCAGTTACCGGCATTGAAAGTTATTGGGATGTTAAGGCAGGTTACCGCAACCAATGGAGTGGTTTACAAGGCTCGCCTAAAACTGCTTATTTGACTTTTAGTATACCGTTAGACAGAGACTTTACACTTACCGACTATTCGCAAATGATAAGCAATAGTTATAACCCCATGGGCAGAAGCGCGGCTAATGATTATTCGGCATCGGCAAGCCACAGCGGGTTGGGTATGAGTATCGTTTCCGATAAGATAGGGCAAATTAACCAAACCCATCTGGATGCTCTTTACGCTTATCACATCCGCATGAGCGATGGTTTTAACCTTGGCGTGGGCGCATCGTTAGGTATTAATAATTTAAGTTTAAATACCAGCCAGCTAACTTTTTCAAACCCGTTAGATCCTATTGTTACCCAGGGAACCAACAGCCAGATAAAACCCGAAGCCGGAGTGGGCTTATGGGGATACGGAGCAGGCTTTTTTGTTGGCGCATCGGTACAGCAATTACTGCCAACAGCGGTTAGCTTTGCCAGTGATGCAGGCGATGTGAGTGGTAAAACCTATGCACAGTATTTTTTAACCGCAGGTTTAAGGGTATATCTTTCGGAAGATGTAACCGCTTTGCCATCGGTAGTTGTGAGGCCTGCATCGCAAATGCCATTGAGTTACGATGCCAATATGAAGATAGCTTTTCGCGATGTTTTTTGGGTAGGAGGTGCCTATCGCCAAAATGATGCGGTAGCAGGCAGCTTTGGCTTTAACCTCAATGGCTTTTTAACATTAGGCTACTCTTACGATTATACAACCTCGCAGCTAAAAAGCGTAAGTGGTGGTACCCACGAAATAATGATTGGTATTTTGCTGAACAATAATTATAACGTAACCAGCCCAAGGCACACCTGGTAAAGTATAATGCCTAATTCTTTTAAGTTAAGGATTAGAACAAATATCGAACACCGAATTTTGAATATCCAATGCCGAAGTTTACTTCTTAATTCAGTGTTCTATATTCGGTGTTCATGATTAATCCCATAACCGTATCTCTGGCTACATCACCAAGGTTAACTTCGCCAAATATTGATCATAGCCGTCTTCGTAAAGTATTTCAACCAGCCAATGCTCACTGGTGGCTACCTCTTTAAGCATTTCCTGGTCCACATATAACCACCGGAACCATTCTGTTTTTTGCTTTTTGTATTCGTATTGGTACTATAGTTCGCCATAGTAATTATCGGTATCGGGCAATCCGTCTTCATACAAATAAGCAATGTCCGATGAATCAAAAATTACCTGTCCGCCCGGGTTTAGCAGGGTTTTAATATGGTTTAAAAAAAGTTTTAGGTTAGCTAATGTTCCGGTTAAGCCAATACCATTCATCAGTAAAAGCAAGGTATCGTACCTGCCTTCACTATAGTTAAAAATATCGGCTTCAATGGCTTTATCAACGCCGCGGGCCTTCATTACCCCAACTGCCATGCCCGATATTTCTAACGCTGTAACATCAAAACCATTTTGCTGCAAAACAAGCGCATGGCTGCCTGCCCCGGCGCCAATATCAAGTACTTTGCCCCGGCATTGCTTTAATGCAAGCAGTTCAAGTTCGGGCATATCTTCCTGCTCTCTAAAAAAGGTTTCAACAGGCATCTCTTCTTTTGGGCCATATTGGTTATGTATCCAAAGCGGGGCAGGTTTATCCTGGTAATAGTGGTTATGTAAGGCTTGCCCTAAAATATCCTTCATCAAAACAGATTACAAAACATTTATTAAGGCAATATTACTCAACAACCAGCACACCATCTGCCATAATATGGATGTCTTTTTTAGGCTCAACAATGCTGGCTATTTCGTCTTTGGTTTTTCCGGCGTCGGCAGCATAATGCCTTAGCTCGGTTACCGATGTTTCGTTTAATTTGGCAACACCTTCAACCACAACTTTTTTACCTACAATGTTTTGAGGCATAAAAAATGCATAATCGGTAAACTGAACCATAATAGGGCTGCTGCCATCAAGCTGTTTAATTTTCATAAAGCAGCCTTTCTTTTTACAAACCTCAACCACTTCGCCGCTTATCTTACCTTTATAAACCGAATCTTTACTCAGTTCGGTTTTAAGGGCGGCAACACCAACAGCTTTATCGGCCGTAACGGTTTTGCCATATGTAACGCCCGCCCTGGCAGGTGTAATTTTGCTTTGCGCAAAGGTTACGGAGCTTGCTAATGCAAAAGCAATAAATAATATAGTTAATTTCATTTTGGTATAATTACGGTTACGCAAATTTATAGTATTTTTATTAATCGGCACATATAAAAACAAACCGCGAAAGGGCGTAACGCAGCCATAGTAAAGTATATGATTTAGAATGAATTAATGCAGATTTAAAATGTGTTTGAAAGAAATTACCTTAATAGCCCCACATTGATGTTTAACCGATGAACAATAATGCCATATTTGTACAAAATAGCCCAGTAAAATGAACCGCATTTGCCTTGTTGAAGATGAGCATAAGGTAGCAGCCTTTATTAAAAACGGACTCGAAGAAAACGAGTACCTTGTTAATGTTGCTACAGACGGCGCCCGTGGCATTGAACTTATTGACAGTAACAACTACGACCTGCTGATTTTGGATATTATGTTACCCCTTGTAACCGGTATTGATGTTTGTAAGCACGTGAGGCAAACTAACCCGCATATACCCATCCTTTTTCTGTCGGCAATTGGCGCTGTTGAAGACAAGGTGCTTGGCCTTAAAGCCGGTGCCGACGATTACCTTGTAAAGCCTTTCCATTTTACCGAATTGCTTGCGCGGATAGAAGCCTTGTTGCGCCGCCAAACTATTGACAGGCCCGAGGCCGAAATACTTAAGTTTGCCGATTTGGAATTAGATACAGCCAGTAAAGCAGCGCGCCGCAATGGTAAATCAATCACCCTAACGGCCAAAGAATATGCCCTGCTGGAGCTGTTTTTGCGTAACCAGGGTAAAATATTGAGCCGCCAGTTTATTGCCGAGCGGGTGTGGGGTATTGGCTTTGATACAGGTACCAACTTTATTGATGTATATATTAGCTTTTTACGCAACAAGATAGAAAAGGGCTTTGACGGCAAACTGCTACACACCGCTATAGGCATGGGCTACATTTTAAAACAATAGATGAAGATAAAAGATCGTCTTTCTTTATACTTCACACTCCTCAGCATTATTATACTGGTTGTAGGTATAGGCTCGGTTTACTTCACCATTCTTAACATTTTACGGGCTGAGTTTTTTATCCGGCTTAAAGACCGCGCTACAGTTGCCGCCCAGCTTTATTTAAAGGCCGACGAGGTTTCGCAAGATTCGTTGGCGCTTATCCGTAACCATTATTTCGAGAAGATCCCAACTGAGGTGATCCGTATTTACGATTCAAAGAATAACGCCCAGTTTATACTGCAAAACGACTCTGTTGGCCGCAATACCTTTGTAAAAAAAATAGTTGAAAAGGTGCGCCGTAACGGTTACCTGCAATATATAGATGGCGAAAAGCAGGTTGTTGGCATCTTTTTTAAGGATAACCAGGGCAATTTTGTTGTATTGGCATCGGCCCGCGATACCGCCACCGAGGCGCACATGCAAAACCTGCTCGAAACCATGATAGTGATATTTTTTGTCATCATTGTTTTGTGCTTTTTAATGGGCCGTTGGGTGGCAAACAGCCTGCTTTCGCCAATAAACCAGGTCATAAGTCGTATGCAAATCATCAGGGCCAACAACCTTAATATGCGTGTTGACGAAGGTAGCGGTAACGACGAGATTAGCCTGCTTGCCCGTAATTTTAATAACCTGCTTGAGCATTTAGAAAACGCCTTTGAGCTGCAAAAAACGTTTGTAGCCAATGCATCGCACGAGTTGCGTACACCTATAACCAGTATTATTGGCGAGGCCGAAATAGCACTTGCCAAAGAGCGCGAACCCGCCGAATATCAAAGAGTACTGCGCTCGGTTTTGTTTGACTCGGAACGATTGGGACATACCATAACCGGGTTGCTGGAGCTGGCCGAAATTGACATGGATTTTTCGCGCGCAACGCTTACACCGGTACGCATTGACGAGGTATTGTGGGAACTTTGGACCTATTGGAACGAAAGGCTAAAAGTAAACGCCCTTTACATTGAAATGGACAAGGTAATTGCCGACGAAAATGCACTTATCATTAACTGCAATAAATCGTTAATGTACATTGCACTTAACAATATCATCTCCAACGCTTTCAAGTTTTCGGGCAACCAGCCCGTTAAATGTATTTTAAGCAGTGCCGATAATCAAATTAAAATCGACATTGAAGATACCGGGTCGGGTATTAAGCTTGAGGATATGCCTAACCTTTTTAAACCCTTTTATCGTTCAAAAAGTGTGGCGCAAATTCCGGGGCATGGGCTGGGTTTATTTATCGCCAATAGCATTATTTCGCTGTATAATGGCACGCTGTCTGTTAAAGCAAACCAAAGCAGCGGCACCACATTTTCTATCCGCTTTACGGTGTATCACGAGTAGTGAATTATAAGCGCAACTCTGCGTTGGCAATAAAAGCTAATTCATCGGGGTTGTGGCTAACTATTAAACAAGTGCAGCTTAATTCATCAATAAGTACTTTCAATTCGTTAATAATTACACCGCGCATATCCTGGTCAAGTGCCGAAAACGGTTCATCCATCAGCAATATCCTGGGCTTTATGGCCAGTGCCCGCAAAATAGCCAGTCGCTGCTGTTGCCCGCCCGATAAATACTGCGGTTTGTGCTGTTGCAATGTTTCCAGCCGGCCAAAGTGTAACAAGCGGTTTATCCATACCTTATCATCAGTGGCATATTGCAGGTGCTTTACAACCGTCATGTTAGGGAAAAGCGCATAATCCTGAAAAATAAACCCTACCTTGCGTTGCTGTGGCAATAGGTTCACTTTTGCCTCGCTATCCAGCCATACATCGTTACCAACCCTTATTTTGCCCTTTTGGGGAACAACCAGCCCCGCAATTATTTTAAGCAGCGTAGTTTTACCACAGCCCGATGGCCCGTAAATTTTAGTAACGCTGTTTAACGCAATTTGAGCCTTTACCTTTAAAATTGTATGGCCCTGGTAGCTGCGCATTTTCTGCTCTATATCAATAGCTATCATTCCAGCGGGCTTTTTGAGTTATACTTATTGAATATAAAAACAGCCATCACGATAATAAACGTTAAGGCAAACAACACCAGCGAATAGTTATTGGCACTGGCATAATCCATGTTTTCAACAGCATCGTAAATGGCTATGGATGCTACGCGGGTAGTGTGGGGGATGTTTCCGCCAATCATCAGCACCACACCAAACTCGCCCAAGGTATGAGCAAAGGTGAGTACAATTGCTGTTAACAGCGATGTACGGATGTTTGGCAGTAATACCTTAATAAAGGTTTCCATGCGGCTTTTGCCGAGTGTGTATGATGCCTGCGAAAGCGACAAAGGCAATTGTTGCAATGCCGATTTGATGGGCCCTATCATAAAAGGCATACTATAAATAACCGATGCCAGCACCAAACCCTCGAATGAGAAAACGAGCCTGACATTCAAATGAGTGGCCAGCCATTTACCCAAACCATGCTGCGGACTAAAAGCGATAAGCAAATAAAACCCCAATACCGACGGTGGCAAAACCAAGGGCATGGTAATTAATGCTTCTATAATAATTTTACCAACAGAACGCCCACGCGACAGCCAATAGGCAAGCGGCAAACCAACAACAGCAAGCAGCAAGGTTGTTATACCTGCCAGCTTTAAGGTTAACCAAATTGGCGACCAATCCATCAGTAACAGGCTATTTTATTGTTCTTCATTTAATCCGTATGGTAACCATATTTTTTAAATATAGCTTTCGCGGATGAAGATAGCAGGTATTTATAAAATTTTTGAGCCTCGGCGGCATAATTATCTGCACCGTGTTTTAAAACAACCACGCCTTGCTCTATCGGGGCATATAGTTTCGGGGCAACCACGGCATAATAAAGCTTTTTGCTTTGCCCCGAATCGTAAATAAACGATTGGCTGGTGAAACCCAGCGATACAACATCGTTAAATATATAGGTATTAACTTGGCTAATGCTTTCGCCGGTAACTATTTTTGGGCTCAGTTTATCTAACAATTGTAGCTTTACCAGGGCCTCCTTGGCGGCCTTGCCATAGGGGGCGGTAGTGGTATTGGCTATTGCCACCTTAGCAACGCTCTGTTTTAAAACCAGTTGTTGCCAATGTTTAACATCAATGTTTTCGGTGCTGCAAACTATCAATATACCCCGCGCGTAAACCACAGGCTTTTCAGTTGTAAAACCATATTTATACAAAGCATCGGGGAAACTCATATCTGCCGAAAGGAAAACATCAAACGGCGCACCGTTTTTAATCTGCGCAACCAAATTGCCCGATGCACCAACAATTGGCTCAACCGCAATACCTGTTTTGCTTTTAAAATCGGCATCCAGCACCTTAATAACCGATTGCAAATTTGCCGCCACAGCAACTTTTAAACTCTGCGAAAACGCACTGATATGCAATGCGATACATAACGTAAATGCAAATATTTTTTTATGGTTCATGGGTACATATGGGTATTAATTTAATGTTATTCGCCATCTGTTATTGCAAAGTGCAACGCCACCGCCCACCCGGTTAAACAGCTACATTAAACACAACCAATGGCCCATTCATATAGCAGATGGGTTTTTATTCCCTCCTCGGGGAGGGGGTGTGTTAGGTTGTGATTGGCAGGGAGGGGTTTATTCGCCCTGCTTTTGCATAAACCCCTCCCTGCACCCTCCAGTTCGGAGGGAATCGCACAGGCCAACGTTTAAAACCTACCTTCTGCATAACATGGTTAATACAGCAGGGGGGGAAATAAGGTGATTTTTTTTCAATACTTTTCACAATTGTCGTTTCAAAAACCTTTCACACAAAAATAAGCAAAATACGCTATTTATCGCTTCAAAATCTCCAGTGCTTCGCCGCAAGTTATCTCCTTATTATAAAGCTCGGCGTTAGGTTGCTGCAATTTGCCGCCATTGTGCAGGGTACCCGTGTTAATTCCGCCAAAGCCAATTTCCTCAATCAATCTCGATACCTTGGCCTTTGCCGCTTCGTCATCGCCGGCATAAAAAATGGCGCGCCGTTCCTGCAAGGGTAATTCTTTATGCGGGCCGTTGGCCAGGTGTGTAAAATGAATGGTGTTAAAAGCCTTTACTATTTGGGCACCTGGCAACCGCTTTGCAGTTTCCTCACTCGATGTACTTTCGCCCAAATCAACAACTTCACCGTTTGTTTGATAAGGGTTCATGGCATCTATAACAATCTTGTCTTTCAGGTTTTTGGGGTCGGGCAGGGCCTCGGGCTTTATCCACGGCACAGCTAATAATACCATATCTCCAAACGCAGCAGCATCGTTAACGTCTAATGCTACAGCATTGTCTCCCAGTTTTTTAACAATATTTTTTAATGATTCGGGCCCTCTCGAATTACTTATGGCCACCTGGTGCCCGGCTTTAATAAATAGCTGTGCCACAGTTACGCCTATTTTTCCTGCACCAATAATCCCTATTTTCATTTTCTGTTGGTATAAATAATAGTAAACTAAAACATTTTTGGGCTTGGCTTTATCCTCAATAGCATGTGCGCCGGCTCAACACTAATACAATTGCAGGCTAGTTATGTTTTTAAAAAGAGTGTGCTTAAACATAATTTTAACAGGCTTGCCTGTTTTTACGAATTATTGATATAAATTCTATTGATTATGTAGGCTTTATATTATGCTAACATACTATTATTATGTAATCTTAATTTCGCTTTTATTAAATAAATTGGTTTTTTATTGTTTATTTGGTAAATTTTCAATCTAAAACCCATCATTTTTTATATTTTTTTAAAAATTATTTAATCCTTTTATAATTTATTCTGTTTGTTTAACTTCGTTATTACACCTTTTTATAGAAGGCTTTAACAAGCTATGGAACAAACCGATTCTCACCAGCAGGGCTTATACCGCCCCGAATTTGAACACGACTCATGCGGTACAGGGTTTATTACTAACATTAACGGGCATAAATCTAACCAGATAATTATTGATGCGCTTACCATTTTAGAAAACATGGAGCACCGCGGCGCTTGCGGTTGCGACCCGCTTACAGGCGACGGCGCAGGTATTTTAATACAACTGCCCCACGAGTTTTTTATGGAAGAGTGTACCAGCCTCGAAATTAGCCTGCCCGAACCGGGCGAGTATGGTGTTGGGATGATCTTTTTCCCTAAAGATTCGGTAATTAAAAAGGCTTGCCGCACCATAATTAAAAACGCCATCGAAAAACTGGGCTTAATTAACCTGGGCTACCGTAAGGTACCTGTTGATAATTCGGGCATTGGCGAAACTGCACGCGCTGCCGAGCCGGATATTGAGCAATTGTTTATAGCCCGCCCACACCATATTACCAATGCCGACGATTTTGAGCGCAAACTTTACGTATTGCGCCGCTTTATTACCAAAACAGTTAAAGAAACATTACAGGAAGCCGATTTGTTCTATTTCACATCGCTATCCTGCAAAACCATTATATTTAAGGGCCAGTTAACTACTTACCAGGTTCGCCAGTATTTTACCGATCTTTCCGATCCGCGTATGGCATCCGGTTTTGGTATGATTCACTCGCGTTTTTCTACCAACACCTTCCCCTCATGGCGTTTGGCGCAGCCATTCCGCATGATAGCGCACAATGGCGAAATCAATACTCTTACAGGTAACTTAAACTGGTTTTACTCCGGTTTAAAATCGTACATGTCGCCCTACTTTACGCAGGAAGAAATGGAAATGTTGTTACCGGTAATTGATAACAACCAGTCCGATTCTGCTTGTCTGGATAACATTATCGAGATCCTATTGCATTCAGGCCGTTCATTACCGCACGTAATGATGATGCTGGTTCCCGAAGCATGGGATGGCAACGAACAAATGGACCCGATAAAAAAGGCGTTCTATGAGTACCATGCCACATTAATGGAGCCCTGGGACGGCCCGGCTGCCATATCGTTTACCGATGGTAAGTTGATAGGCGCATTGTTAGATCGTAATGGCTTGCGCCCTCTGCGTTATGTTATCACTAAAGATAACCGCGTTATTGCGGCCTCCGAAGCTGGTGTTTTAGCCACCCTGAGCGAAGGCGATGTTGTAAGGAAAGGCCGTTTACAACCCGGTAAAATGTTCCTGATTGATACCGAACAGGGCAAAATTATTACCGACGATGAGATCAAGCGAAAAATAACCTCAAAACAGCCTTATGGCCGTTGGTTAGAAAATTATAAGATACGTTTAGAAGAATTGCCCGAGCCACGCTTGTCGTTCTCCAATTTATCTGCCGATTCTGTTTTCCGTTACCAGCAGGTATTCGGTTACTCGCGCGAAGACATCGAAACCATTGTTTTACCAATGGCGGTTGATGGTAAAGAGCCTATCGGCTCTATGGGTACCGATGTGCCATTGGCCATTTTGTCTGATAAGCCACAGCACCTGTCCAGCTACTTTAAACAATTTTTTGCCCAGGTTACCAACCCGCCGATAGACCCTATCCGCGAGCGTTTGGTAATGAGTTTGGCCACCTTTATAGGTAATAACGGCAATTTGTTGGATGAGGATAAAATGCATTGCCATTGCGTAACGCTTAAACAACCCATCCTAAACAATCACGAACTGGAAAAACTGCGTAGTATTGATACTGGTTTGTTCCACGCAAAAACACTGCAAACCTATTTCAAGGCCGATGGGCAACCAGGCTCGTTGGAAAAGGGTATAGCAAGGCTTTGCCGTTATGCCGAAGATGCAGTTGAAGATGGTTTTGAAGTATTGATTCTTCAGGATCGAGCTATCGATTCGGAACACGCACCTATACCTTCGTTAATGGCGGTGTCTGCCGTACATCATCACCTCATTAAAAAGGGCTGCCGCGGTTCGGTGGGTTTAGTTGTTGAAGCCGGTGATATTTGGGAAGTACACCATTTTGCGTGCTTACTGGCATTTGGCGCAAGCGCAATTAACCCATACCTGGCCCTGGCTACTATTGATACCCTAAAAACCGACGGTAAAATTGATGCCAGCCTTGATACCAAAACACTATCAAAAAACTACATCAAAGCTGTTAGCGATGGCTTGTTAAAAATATTCAGTAAAATGGGTATTTCAACCTTGCAATCATACCACGGTTCGCAACAGTTTGAGATATTGGGCTTAAACAAAAGCGTGGTTGATAAGTATTTTGTTGGCGCCGTTACCCGTATAGGTGGCTTAGGTACCGATGATATTGCCCGCGAAGCTTTATGCAAGCACAAAATTGGCTTCGGCGAAACCAAAGATAAAAAACACATATTGCCCGAAGGCGGTATTTACCAGTGGAAACGTAGGGGAGAGGCTCACTTGTTTAACCCAACAACCATCCACTTATTACAACACGCTACCCGCACTAACGATTACAGCGTTTATAAAAACTACGCCAAGGTAGTGAACGAGCAAAGCGAAAAGCACTTTACCATTCGTGGTTTGCTTGATTTTGCTCATCACCGCGAATCGATAAGTATAGATGAGGTAGAGCCTGCCGAAAGCATCATGAAGCGGTTTGCTACAGGTGCCATGTCGTTCGGGTCTATCTCGCACGAGGCGCATAGTACTTTGGCCATAGCCATGAACCGCATTGGCGCAAAAAGCAATACCGGCGAAGGCGGCGAAGACGAAATGCGCTATGAGCGTTTGCCTAACGGCGATTCGATGCGCTCGGCCATCAAGCAAATTGCTTCGGCACGCTTTGGGGTAACCTCAAACTACCTTACCAATGCCGACGAGTTGCAAATTAAAATGGCGCAAGGTGCAAAACCAGGCGAAGGCGGCCAGCTACCCGGCCATAAGGTTGACGATTGGATTGCCAAAACCCGCCATGCTACGCCGGGCGTAGGTTTAATATCGCCGCCGCCGCACCACGATATTTACTCTATCGAAGATTTGGCGCAACTGATATTCGATTTAAAAAATGCTAACCGCGCCGCACGTATCAACGTTAAGTTGGTTTCAAAAGCTGGTGTAGGTACCATAGCAGCCGGTGTTGCAAAGGCACATGCCGATGTTATATTAATTGCCGGGTACGATGGTGGTACAGGTGCATCGCCAATAAGCTCCATCAAACACGCGGGTTTACCTTGGGAGCTTGGCCTGGCCGAAGCTCACCAAACCCTGGTACGAAGCAAACTGCGCAGCCGTGTGGTATTACAGGCCGACGGACAAATGAAAACCGGTCGCGATTTAGCCATAGCCTGTTTAATGGGTGCCGAAGAGTGGGGCGTTGCAACAGCAGCCTTAGTTGTAGGCGGTTGTATTATGATGCGTAAATGTCACTTAAACACCTGCCCTGTAGGTGTTGCCACGCAAGACCCTGAATTGCGCAAACTTTTTACCGGGCAGCCAGATCATATTGTTAACCTGTTCCGCTTTTTAGCCGAAGAGATGCGCGAAATTATGGCCGAATTAGGCTTCCGCAACATTAACGAGATGGTTGGCCGCGTACAATTCCTTAAAGTTAAAGAGGGTATCAAGCATTGGAAAGCTAAAAAGATCGATCTTTCATCTATCCTTCACCCGGTATATAACGCTAAAGGCTTAACCCTTTACAACAGCGAAAAGCAAGACCATGGTATGGATGATATTTTAGACTGGAAATTGCTGGAAACTGCAAAAAACGCTCTGGAAGATCAAAGCCCGGTATTTGCATCGTTTGATGTAAAGAATACCGATCGTACCATCGGCACCATGCTATCAAACGAAATTTCGAAACGCTATGGTTCGGCGGGTTTGCCCGAGAATACCATTAACTTTAAATTCTCAGGTTCGGCAGGGCAAAGTTTCGGTGCTTTCTCAACCAAAGGTTTATCTTTTGAGTTAGAAGGCGAAGCAAACGATTATGTAGGCAAGGGCCTGTCGGGTGCGCAGTTGGCAATTTATCCATCCAAAGAGGCAACTTTTATTCCCGAAGAAAATATCATCATCGGTAACGTTGCCCTTTATGGCGCAACATCGGGCGAGTTATTTGTGCGGGGTATGGCTGGCGAGCGTTTCGCAGTACGTAACTCGGGCGCAACTGCCGTTGTTGAAGGCGTTGGCGATCATGGTTGCGAATACATGACGGGGGGCCGCGCCCTTATCCTTGGTGGTACGGGCCGTAACTTTGCGGCAGGCATGAGCGGTGGTATAGCATGGGTTTACGATCCGGAAAATACCTTTACCGAAAATTGCAATACCGAAATGGTTGATCTGGACCCGCTATCGGCAAAAGATAAAGAACAGGTTGTTACACTGCTGCGCAAGCACGTACAAATTACCGGCAGTACAGTTGCCAAAACTCTGCTAGAGAATTGGGAAGAATCATTGCTTCAATTTGTAAAAGTATTTCCTAAAGAGTACAAACGCGTTTTGCAACAGGCACAATATCAAACCATCAGTTAATATACAATGGGAAAACCAACTGGATTTAAAGAATTTGGAAGAGAACTTCCAACTAAAATAGCTCCGCAGGAGCGTGTTACCAACTACAAAGAGTTTGTAAACCTTTACCCCGAAGAAAAGCTGAACGAGCAATCGGCCCGCTGCATGAATTGTGGCGTACCATTTTGCCACTCAGGCTGCCCGCTTGGCAATATTATTCCCGAGTTTAACGATGCCGTGTATCGCAAAAACTGGGAAGAGGCTTATACCATTCTGTCGTCAACCAATAACTTCCCCGAGTTTACGGGCCGCATTTGCCCTGCACCTTGCGAATCGGCATGTGTGTTAGGCATTAACAAACCGCCCGTAGCTATCGAAGAAATTGAGAAACATATTATCGAGATAGCTTATTCTAAAGGCTTGGTTAAGCCAACCGCGCCGTTAGTTAAAACAGGCAAAAAGGTTGCTGTAGTAGGTTCGGGCCCGGCTGGTTTAGCTGCGGCTGCGCAACTGGCTAAAGCCGGCCACATTGTAACCGTTTTTGAGCGCGACGATAAACCCGGAGGCTTATTGCGCTACGGTATCCCCGATTTTAAACTGGAAAAATGGGTTGTTGAACGCCGCGTTAAATTGATGGAAGAAGATGGCATCACCTTTAGGTTAAATACCGAAGTGGGTAAAGATATTGCTCCTGATGAGTTAATGCGTAATAACGATGCAGTTATACTTTCGGGCGGCTCAACCATACCGCGTAACCTGCCTATTGAGGGCCGAGAGTTAAAAGGTATTTATTTTGCGATGGACTTTTTAAAACAGCAAAATAAACGCGTAAGTAGCACAGGCTTTGCAGCCGAAGATATTTTAGCCACCGGTAAAGATGTGGTTGTAATAGGCGGTGGCGATACCGGCAGCGATTGCGTAGGCACTTCAAACCGCCAGGGCGCAAAATCAGTACGTCAGTTTGAGGTAATGATACAGCCGCCTGCCGCACGTACACAACATATGCCCTGGCCAACCTATCCTATGGTGTTAAAAACTACCAGTTCGCACGAGGAAGGTGTTGAGCGCCATTGGGGGATAAACACCAAACAGTTTTTAGGCGACGAAAACGGTAACCTGCGTGCCCTTAAAGTTACCGATGTAAACTGGGAACTTGATGTAATGAACCGCCCGGTTAAATTTCACGAAATAGAAGGCTCCGAAAGGGAAATACCTTGTCAGGCCGTTTTTTTAGCCATGGGCTTTGTTAACCCGCAATATGTAGGTATGCTTGAGCAATTGGGCGTTGAGCTTGATGAGCGCAAAAACGTAAAGGCCCGCGAAGGTGTTTACCGCACCAATGTAAGCAAAGTGTTTACAGCAGGGGATATGCGCCGCGGCCAGTCGTTGGTAGTATGGGCAATATCCGAGGGCCGCGAGTGCGCCCGCAAGGTTGATGAGTTTTTAATGGGCCACACCACGCTGGAAAGCAAGGATGCCATTAACATGTTTGAACAAGCATTTTAAACAAGCTTCACTTAACAAATCAAACCCTATATTCAATCAATTAAGCCGGCTAATCACCGGCTTTTTTTGTGGGGTTTATTTTTCAATAATCAAAAAAAAGCCCATTTTGTTGCGAGCGATAGCTTAGTAATTGCACGGAAGCAAGGCCGCTATACAAGGTCAATATACCTTCATGCTCCGTAATAGCAAGGTATTTTACGTGTTAAAGTATTGTAAATCAATTATATTGAAAAATATTTTCAAATATATTTTGCACTAAGCTTATCTCGTTATATATTTGTCTATTAAATCTATAGACTTTATATGAATACTCGTCAATTAATTATCCAAATCTCCCGAATGCAATGCTCAATTGCATGCTGCTGTTGCTGATTAAAGCACAGATCAATGGTATCCGAAATCGAAATTTCGATATCCGAAATAAATAATCAATCAACCACCAATCTTAAAATAATGAAAAAAAGTTTACTCATTTTATTTACCCTTATACTTTCGGCAGGCTTTTCCTTTGCCCAAAATATCATAAAAGGTATTGTTAAAGATAGCAAGGGCCAACCGCTACCCGGTTCATCTATATTAATAAGAGGCACAAACAAAGGTGCAAGTGCCGATAAAAATGGCCAGTTTTCGCTAAAGGCTAACGTGCAACCTCCGTTTTATATCCGCATCAGTTCAGTAGGCTTCAAACCCCAGGATTTTCAAATTTTAAGTTTTCAAAGCGCTCCCTCAGAATATGTATTGGTAGACGACGACCAGTTACAGGAAATTGTTGTGGTATCGCGCAGGCGTAAAGAGGTTGCACAGGATGTACCTATCCCAATTTCGGTGATAGGCGGCGCACAGGTTGATCAAACCGGAGGGTTCAATGTTAACCGTATTAAAGAGCTTATTCCATCTGTACAGCTTTATACATCAAATCCGCGTAACACCGGTATTAATATTCGCGGCATAGGCTCACCATTCGGTTTAACTAATGATGGTTTGGATCCGGGTGTAGGTTTTTATGTAGATGGTGTATATTACGCTCGCCCTGCAGCCGCAACGCTCGATTTTATCGACGTTGAAAATATTGAAGTATTACGCGGCCCCCAAGGTACTTTATTCGGTAAAAATACATCTGCCGGTGCCATTAACATTACCACCCGTAAGGCCAGCTTTACACCGGGTGTAGCGCTCGAAAGCAGCTTTGGTAACTATGGCTATGTGCAAACAAAAGCTTCGGTTACGGGCCCTTTAAGCCAACAATTTGCATTCCGCTTGTCTTTCTCGGGCACGGATCGCGATGGTTTAATTCAGAATGTAAAAACTTCAGTGCCGCTTAATACCATCAACAACCTTGGCGGTCGTGCTCAGTTACTGTTTCAGCCATCAGATAAAGTTACCATTACCTTAGCAGGCGACGTATCAAATCAAAACCCTAATGGGTATGCGCAGGTATTCGCGGGTGTAGCACCAACGCTTCGCGCCGGATACCGCCAGTTTAATGCCATTATAGCCGATTTGCATTATTCGCTACCATCAACAAATGCGTTCGATCGGATTAGTGATACCGATGCGCCGTGGAGATCAGGTAATCAATTAGGTGGTGTAACCTTAAATGGCGATTTTAAGATAGGGCAGGGCACCTTAACAAGCACTACAGCATGGCGCTACTGGGACTGGAAGCCTAACAGCGACCGCGACTTTACAGGTTTACCGGTATTAACTAAATCGGCAAACTTTTCAAAGCAACACCAGGTATCCGAAGAAGTTCGGTATGCAGGTAACTTGACCGACAAATTAAGCGGTGTGATTGGTTTGTATTATCTCGACCAGCAAATAACAGTTAACGGTAGAGAGGAAGCCGGTTCGGCTCAATGGCGTTTCGCGCAAAGTAATACCAATACCGCACTGTGGCAAACCCCTGGCCTGTTTGAAGGTTACGGTATAACAACCAATTCATCAATCAAGTCACAATCAGCTGCAATATTTGCTAACGTTGATTGGACACTTGGCAGCGCGTTCCACATTATCCCGGGTGTACGTTTAAACTACGATAAAAAGGATGTTTACTACAACAGGATAGCCGATGGTGGTATTACTATAACAGACCCGGTATTATTAGGATATAGGACAGCTTTATACAGCAGCCAGTTTTATACCACTACTTTTGATGAGAAAAACTTTACTTACCAGGTTACGGCATCATACAGGCCAAATAAAAGAATTAACGCGTTTGCTACCTACTCAACCAGCTACAAGCCATCTGGTGTTAACGTAGCAGGCCTGCCTTCTATAAATGGCGTGCCGGCACTTGATTTGGCAGTAATTGCACCCGAAAAAACAAAACACTATGAAATTGGTGCTAAAACCAATCCTGCCGAAAACTTAACTTTGAATGTTACGTTCCATAATTCTGATATCAGTGATTACCAAACTAACGTTAACGCGCCAGATCCGAGTGTGAATCGTGGGTATTTAGCTACTGCCGAAAAGGTAAATGTTAAAGGTGTTGAGCTTGATGCCAATTATCTGGCTGGGAAATACTTTTCATTCTTCGTTTCGGGTTCTTATACCGATGCCAAGTATGTAAAATTCACCAATGCACCGCTTCCGCTCGAAGAAACTGGTTTAACAGTGAACGGTGTTGCTGTGTTTTTGAAAGATATCTCTGGTTCACAACTTCCGGGTATTTCAAAGTGGTCAACATCGGCAGGAACAGAGTTTGCAACCGACGCTAAAATTTTCAATCAAAACTCTAAATTTTTTATCGGTGTAGATGATTTCTTCCGCTCACGTTTTTCTTCAAGCGCAACGCCATCAGCATATTTAAATATTGCTGGTTACACTTTGGTTAATGCAAGGTTAGGTTTTAGAGCAACACGAGGCATATCAGCTTATATCTGGGGGCGTAATATATTCGATCAAAACTATTATGAGCAATTATTAGTTGCCGGGGGCAATGCCGGCCAATATGCAGGCGTACTTGGCGACCAACGAACTTTTGGTATAACCTTACGCTATGTATTGTAATACAATTTGTTAGGCAAAAATATATTGTTTAAGTGAGTTAGTTTTTTTCTGATTAAAGCGGATAGGGGTGATTACCTATCCGCTTTTTTTGTCGCGCTTAGTAATAGTATATCATTTCTTTGTAAATGAGTATTTTTGATAGTACATCATGATATTAAAAAATGGCTACCTTAAAATATCCCTTAAGCAACATACAGATTGAGTTGATGAAGTTATTTGGCACCAATCTGTCGGATGATGAATTAGCTGATCTGAAAAAAATGTTGTCAAACTACTTTGCAAACAAAGCTATAAAGGCTGCTGATGAACTATGGGACAAACAAGGAATGAGCGATGAGGATATGGACATATTGTTAAATAAGCGATCAGGATAATAATATGTATTTGATTTGTTTTAATAAATATGTATATTTGATCTAATAAGGTTGTAATGTAAAATAATAAAAAAGTAATTATTCCATGTTGTAATATTATGAAAAAACATTTTCCCCTTCTTTTTATTGCATTGACAGTGTTTATTTTAAACTCATGTAAGAAAAATGACTCGTCCAACCCACAGTATAAAATTGGTGATGTAGCATTCGGCGGAATCATTTTTTATTTAGATGCTGATAATTCTCATGGACTAGTATGTTCTATATCCGATCAAAGCACAAATGTTACATTTAGTGATGCAGTTGTAAATCCTTGGCCATATTGGGGTATTAACAGGAATTTTTTGGATAGTACCATTGAGCGCGGTGGGGCCAGCACAGATACAATACTTAATAAATACGGAACTAGTGGCAATATTGCGGCTTCATGCAGAAATTATAGAGGAGGCGGTCACAATGACTGGTATTTGCCAACAATAGATGAATTGAGGCAACTTTACAAAAATAGAACGTATGTAAGTCAACTTTCAACCGGTGTTTACTGGAGTAGTACTTCCTTTGGATACAGCAATGTTCCATATACCGTGCGGGTGCTCAATTTCAATACCGGGCAAGCTATTACTTATTTTACGCAAATGAATAGCGGTTATAACAGTTCAATATCTTGGTGGAGTCCGCTTCCAACTGCAAATACTCGTGCTGTTAGAAAATTTTAAATTTCAGTAAAATTTAAGTCAAACACCAATAAGAGGCATCTTAAATCAGTTTTACCTAAAAGCCTTTGGATAATATGTTTCTTTTAGATCAAGGCATTGGTTAATATCACAGCCAAAAACAAAAACCCTTATTCTGGTATCACTAACTTTGTATGGAATTTGATCTTTCGAGAATTTAATATTTCGTTTTTCAAGTTCAGCAAGTAAGGCGTTTTCCTCAAATTTGTCTTCGGTATCTTTAATAAAGCCCACCATGTGCGAAAGAGCTGTTATACAACCGTTAATTTTTTTAAAAGCAAATTCTACAATTTGTTGTTCCGTTTCAAAATATTGTAAATCTTGTTCCTGGCCACGTTCGGTATAATACCAAATAAATCCATCATTCGTTTTTTTTATACCGTTGCCTTCAACCAGCTTTCTATTTCCAACACCAAAGGTATATTCGTTGTAACAATTTGTCGTCATCCAGTCATCAAGTTGCTGTATGGTTGTAATTTGCATGGGTATTATTTTTTTCAATCATTTTTGTAAGCGATAAGGTAATTAAACCCAAAAGGTTTCTACAATATCATTGTAAAGCATAAACTTAGCATCCCCAGATAAAATAATGGCATTTTCATATAGCGCTGTGGCTATTAACAGGCGATCAAATGGGTCACGATGATGCTCCATTAAATCAATTTTATTATAAGTAGAAATGTGAACGTTTTGAATATTGACAAATGTAAAACTATCGTTCAGCGCCTGCAGGTATACCTCTTGACTACTTGCATCGAAAGATGGCAACTTGCCAATTGTTTGTTTTATAGTAATCTCAAATAAACTGATCTGACTAAAAAGAATTACATTATCAGGATTTTGAATTATATCAAGTATTTGTTTGTGAAGATTAGGGCTGCTTTCTTGAAACCAAATCAAAACATGGGTATCAAGAAGATAACGATTAAGAGCCATTACCGTTACATGTAATCTTTAAGATCATCTAAAGGCTCATTAAAATCATCCGGTATGCTAACTCTTCCTTTCAGGCCCCCCGGTATTCTTTTGCCCTTGTTGGATGGGCGCTCCTCTGTTAAAAAAGTAATAATAACCTCTGTTCTGGATTGAACAGGAGCCTGTTCTTCCATTATAATCTGTCCATTTTCGAAATATCCTTTAATCGCAGTAAGCATAATAAACGCTATTTAAACAAATATACATAATGTGTTCAACTTTATTATGCAAACTTTTCGTTCCCCCTTCAGGGGGTTAGGGGGCTAAAACTCCGTAAACAACCCATCCCTCTTCATCTCCTCTGCCGATTCTTCAACCTTTTCCCTCAACGAGTTTTTGTAGGCTATCAGGTTTTTAACCAATGCATCATCCGCAGTTGACAGTATTTGTGCAGCTAGTAACCCCGCATTTTTTGATGCATTGAGTGCTACGGTAGCTACCGGTATGCCATTAGGCATTTGCAGGATAGACAGGATAGAATCCCACCCATCAATAGAATTGCTTGATTTTACAGGCACGCCAATAACCGGCAAATGTGTTAACGATGCCACCATACCCGGTAAATGCGCTGCGCCGCCTGCACCGGCTATAATTACCTTAATGCCACGTTGGGCAGCACCGCGGGCGTAGGTAAACATACGGTCGGGAGTGCGGTGTGCCGATACTACTGTAATTTCAAAATCAACACCTAATTCTTTTAACACATCGGCAGCATCCTGCATAACAGGCAAATCGCTTTTGCTGCCCATAATTATTCCTACTTTGGGGTTACTCATTTTTATCTTTCCTGGAGTTTCTTTTAATCAGTATCAGCATCCCAATAATGAATGCTGTAAAAATTGCCGCACCCAGTAAATATCCAACTGAATATCCAAAACGGCTTTCAGTTGCTTTAGAGACTGTTTGTGGGGCAGGTGTTTTAACTGCAATGCTATCAGCGGGTGCTTTTATTTCGGGCTGATAGGGGGTAGGCGGTGCCGGTTCCGAGGGATCAACAATGGAGTTAAAAAAAATATCCTTATCCGCAGCATTAGCCTTTAATTTGTCTTTAAAAGTCCAAAAAGCAAAGCTTACGAGTGTATTATCTATATAAACACTCTGCTGAAAGCGGGTATCGGGTACACTGGCTTTAGCATTAAGCGTATAGGCAAACTCTATAGCTACATCATCGTTTATGGCCATCCTTTTTTTGTAAGCCAGGGTGCCGCCCTGGGCTTTTATCTGGCTTTTATATAGGCCATCGTAAAAATGCAGCAAACTATCCACATTGTTATGCAGGTAGGCCTTTTTACTCAAATCTTCAACCGTAACCGTATAAAAGGCACCATTACGATTAATAGAATAAACTGTTGTATTTGAATCCGGTTTTGATATAACAGGCTTTGCCGGAAACGTAACCGAAACCAGATTATTTAAGCTTACCCTTACACCCGTTTGCCCAAAAGCAACGTGGGTACAACATAGTAAAATAATAACAATCAGTTTTTTCATGC
This sequence comes from Mucilaginibacter gracilis, assembly GCF_003633615.1. Classification (NCBI taxonomy): domain Bacteria; kingdom Pseudomonadati; phylum Bacteroidota; class Sphingobacteriia; order Sphingobacteriales; family Sphingobacteriaceae; genus Mucilaginibacter; species Mucilaginibacter gracilis. The sequence goes on from NZ_RBKU01000001.1 coordinate 3,542,297, forward strand.
GGCTTGTATTTAGCCTGTAAGTTAAGCTATTACTTTCAAAGTATTTTGCACAAATTTAGCTTTTTCAATAGCCTTATTTCTGTCGGCATCAACAATAGTAACGTGCCCCATTTTACGGAAGGGTTTGGTTAGCGCCTTGCCATACAGGTGTATATAAACACCCGGGCAATTTAAAACCTGTTCCATCCCTTTATATATAGCCGGGCCTTCATAGCCTTGCTCGCCTAATAGGTTAACCATTATGGCATTGTTAATACAAGCAGTATTGCCCAGGGGCTGGTTAAATATGGCGCGCAGGTGCTGCTCAAATTGCGAAACCACATTACCCTCAATACTTTGGTGGCCGCTGTTATGCGGGCGTGGAGCAACTTCATTAACCAAAATTTTACCGTCTTTAGTCAAAAACATTTCAACGGCAAGCAGGCCAACTATTTTAAGGCTGTCAGCAATTTGTTTGGCTATGCGCTCGGCTTCCTGCTGTATAGCGGGTGGCAGGGTAGAGGGCGATATTAAAAATTCCACCAAATTAGCCTGCGGATTAAATTCCATTTCAACCACCGGGAAGGTGCTTACATCACCTTTATCGTTACGGGCAACAATAACAGCTATCTCTTTTTCAAAATCAATCAACTGCTCAATAATACTTGGCGCGGTAAAGGCATTGGTTAGGTAGGTTTCATCGGTAACCTTGTACACGCCTTTGCCATCGTACCCGTCTTTACGTAATTTTTGGATATAGGGATAAGCAAATTCGCTCTCCCTCAATTGCTCTGGCGATGTAATTACCTTAAAAGGCGCCGTTGGTATATTGTTTTCCTTAAAAAATTGCTTTTGCAAGCCCTTATCCTGTATCAGGCGGATAACGCGCGGCTGCGGATAAACAATTACGCCCTCTTTTTCCAGTTGCTCCAGCGCATCTACATTAACCTTTTCAATTTCTATGGTTAGTAGGTCAACCTTTTTGCCAAAGTTGTAAACTGTTTCGTAATCACTTAATGAGCCCTGTATAAATTCATCGCAAAGTTTGCGGCAGGGTGCCTCGCGGTCGGGGTCGAGCACCTTAATATTTACATTGTAATTAATGGCCTGTTGTATCAGCATACGCCCAAGCTGACCGCCGCCCAGTATGCCTAATTTTAAATCTCCGTAAAACGCTTTCATTTTAATGATACAAGTTTAGGGCAAATCTTTTAAAGCGTAAAGTATTATGTGATGATAAGTCTTTTTTTAAACGTTTTGAGGTAAAAAAATGTGTAAGGTATCATAAAATTAAGCACAATAACAGTAGGCAGCCAATCTTCCGGGTATTGGTATTCAATGGTAATTAGTGGTACGGTAACATATACCAGCGAAACAATTATGCCAGTATAATACACTAAGATGCGTAATACCCAATGTTTCCGGATAAATTGCTTCGAAATAAATAAGGCGAACAACGACAGTGCCGATAACAGAAAGCCCGACGTAACTGCAAACGCTATCAAACCATCAAGCCCCCAGTCCAAATCAAAAAAATCATCAAAGTGGTGGTTTACAATTAAAGCAACAACAGCTATTAATGACGATATGATGAAACTTAGCGTAATATTTTTTAGAACTTGCATTAACATTTCATTTAAAAGTACTAAAAATACGGCTCAATATTGGGCGCGTTCCCATTAATTATTGAATATTGTGGCGGTTTGTCATCCGCCAATTACCCTAAAAGCTTTATATTCGCACTGTTTTTTCACATAGAACTACATTTTAATGAAAACAAAAATAGCAGTAGCCCAGGGCGATGGGATTGGTCCGGAAATAATGGACGCCGTATTACGAATTTTTAAAGCCAATGATGTACAGCTTGAATATGAGTTTGTTGAAATGGGTAAATCGTATTTTGATGCCGGCCACTCAACCGGGATGACGGCTGCTGCAAAAGAAGCTATCGAAAAATATGGTATCCTTTTTAAAGGGCCTATGGAAACACCAAAAGGAAAAGGCGTAAAAAGTATAAATGTAACTGCACGCAAAGTTTGGAATACCTACGCCAATCAGCGCGATTTTAGAACGCTTAACGGTGTAGATACCGTTTTTTCAAAAGCCGGTATCCCTATCAATTTAACTATCATTCGCGAAAATATTGAAGATACCTACGGAGGTATTGAGCACTTGCTAACTTATGATGTAGCCGTTGGCCGCCGTATCATTACCCGCCCCGGTTCTGAGCAGGTAATCCGTTATGCTTTCGAAATGGTTCGCCGTAAAGGTTACAAAAAGTTAGCCTGCGGACATAAGGCCAACATCATGAAGCTAACTGATGGTTTGTTTCTGGAGGTATTTCAGCAGGTAGCTAAAGAATATCCGGATATTGAAGCTTCGGATATTATTGTTGACGATTTGTGTATGAAACTGGTATCTAAACCGCAAATGTTTGAGGCCATTGTTTTAACCAATTTGCAAGGCGATATCGTGTCCGACCTTTGTGCTGGCTTAGTTGGCGGCTTAGGTTTTGCACCGTCGGCCAATATTGGCGATAACATTTCCATTTTTGAAGCCGTACACGGCACTGCTCCCGATATTGCTGGCCGCGGAATTGCTAACCCTACCGCTTTGCTGCTTTCGGGTATTGGCATGTTGCGTTTTTTAGGTTATTCGGCCAATGCCGCAGCTATCGAAAATGCGTTGTTATACACTTTAGAGCAAGGTGCCCATACCGGCGATTTTGGCGACAAAACTGCCACGCCTTCGTTAGGAACCGACGCTTTCGCGGATGCCATTATAGCTAACCTGGGCAAATTACCTGCCGATGGCGGTGTATTTGCCAGCAGCGATTTTGAAACAGGCCACCACCGTACACCTATTAAAAACAAGCTTACCCTTACCGGAGCTCACGTTGTTGAAGAGATGATAGGTGTTGACGTTTTTGTTGAATCGAACGTGCAGCCAGATGAGTTGGCCGCGGTTGCCAAAAAGAGCCTGCGCTTTAACGAAAACTTTGAACTGGTAATGATATCTAACCGTGGCACGCAAGTATGGCCAACCGGCTCAATTTACACCGAACTGGTAAACGAATACCGCATTCGCTTTGAAAAGAAACCGGGAACAAGCATCAAACAAAAAGAAATACTACACATAGCCGCCGACTTATCCGAAGCGGTAAAAGTTTGCTCAGTTGAATTTTTAATGAACTTTGATGGTAAAATAGGATACACCCTTGCACAGGGACAATAAAGTATAAGCACAAATTTAATTTGCCCGGATGCTTCAAACAGCATTCGGGCTTTTTTATGCCTAAACTACATGGTTTCTACAATGAAATATTAATTTTTTCGGTTTGGTATTCAGTTGATTAACACTTATACGGCAATTTAGAACCAACAAAGGCAAAAAATTATCGTTAAACAATAGTAAACAAACAAAAAATATCACCAAAATAAAAAGATATAGAAAAAGGCACTACTTATTATTTAACCAATTTGTGAATTAAATTTAATAATCATGAAAAAGTCCATTTTAATAGTAGCTTCTACTTTGTGTGTTGGTTTAATGGTGAACAATACCTTTGCCCAAACACAGGATAGCACTAAAACAAGTGCCCCAACAACAACTCCAGGCACAACCACTGTACAAGCCACCGGCGACGTGGTAAGTACCCTTTCAAGCAATGCAGATTATTCAACAGCGGCAACGGCCGCCAAGGCTGCTAATTTGAGTGCCAAATTACCCGCTACCGGCACATACACTATTTTTGCACCTAATAACGCTGCGTTTAGCAAATTGCCTGCAAATAAGCTGGATAGTTTAATGAAAGACACCGCAAAACTGGCCAGCGTTTTAAAAGAACACGTTGTTAGCGGTAAATACGGGAAAGCCGAAATTGTAAAGGCATTGGTTGCCGGTAAGGGTAAAGCCACCTTAAACACCGTTGATGGCGAAACTTTAAAATTAGCCGTAACACCAAACCATACCGTACAATTAACTGACGAAACCGGCAATAGTGCCGAAGTTACTTTGTATGATTTGCAGGGAACCAACGGAGTTGTTAATGGCATTAACAGTATATTGATGCCTAAATAACCGTTTTTTTGAAAATTTGAATTGCCCGGATGCTAAAAAGTTTCCGGGCTTTTTTTATGGATTTTATTTATTTAGCCATTCATCTTCCTCTGTTTCAAGGCTTTCATTACTTGTTGTTTTGCACGAAATTAATTCGCCTAAGCCAATCAAGATGCGTTCCTTTTGTTCAGAAGTGAAAATCATAGATTCATCCGGTTTAGTTTTATTATTCATGATAATCGTATTTATTAATTTATATCTGAATGGTTATATCAAACTATGGTTCCCCCTTCAGGGGGTTAGGGGGTTCTATCCCTCATCAAATGCTCACCTTCAATCTTCTTCTGTAATTCAAGTATCCCGCCAATTAAGGCTTCGGGGCGTGGGGGGCAGCCTTGTACGTAAACATCAACAGGTATTATTCGGTCAACGCCTTTTACTACGTGGTAACCGTGCTGCCAGTAAGGGCCGCCACAGTTGGAGCAAGATCCCATCGATATTACATATTTAGGCTCTGGCATTTGCTCGTATAGGCGTTTAATACGTTCGGCCATTTTAAATGTAACTGTTCCGGCTATAATAATAACATCCGCTTGCCGGGCAGATGGCCTCGGGAAAACACCAAACCTATCCAAATCATAGGTAGAAGCCATGCTGCCCATCATTTCAATGGCGCAACAGGCAATGCCAAAGCTCAGGGGCCATAATGATGACAGGCGAGACCAGTTCATCAAATCGTCAAGCTTGGTAACTATGATGCCGCCGCCTTCATTTGTAATATCGCTACTCATTAGTTTCGGGCTTTTTAAATGATGGTTTAAACATCGGTTTTCGTGGGGTCGCGGGTTCGGGCGCAGTTACCGGCGGTGCAGTCTCCTTTACAGGTGCGGTTGCCATGCTAAAAGGTGTAATTTTATAAGCACCTTGCTCCAGGTTCAATTTTTGGTAAACCGATGGCGGTATTTTAGTATCAACGGTAGGTACTAAAGGCTTGGCTTTAATCCAGTCTAAATCGCCTTTTACCCAAACATAAACCAGTCCCAATATTAAAATGCCCATAAAAACAAACATTTCGGCAAGGCTAAACCAGCCCCAGCCTGGGTTGTTTTTAATAATTTCGTGATTGCCAAATACCGTAGCCCACGGAAAAATGAATACCATCTCCACATCAAACAACAAAAATACCAGTGCTATTACGTAAAACTTTGGGTTAAACTGTATCCACGAGTTTCCTTCGGGTTCTTCGCCGCATTCGTAAGATATTAGCTTCTCCGGAGTAGGGTTGTGGGGGGCCAAAAGCCTGTTTATAAAAAGAGTTCCTCCAACCAGTATAAAACCGGTAATTAAAAAGATCAATATCTTTCCAAATTCTGATATTTGCGATACTTCGCCCATGACAGCAAATTTAATAAAACAAACTCATTTAGATGCCATAATAATTGGAGGCGGTGCCTGCGGATTAATGTGCGCCGTGCAAGCCGGTTTTTTAGGTAAACGCACCCTCATATTAGAGAAGAACGATAAAGTGGGGGCAAAAATCCTCATCAGCGGCGGCGGCAGGTGCAACTATACCAACATGTATGCTACCGATATGCAGTTTATTTCTAACAACCCGCATTTTTGTAAATCGGCATTTTCACAATGGTCGGTTGAAGATACCATTATCTTTTTTGAAACTTACGGAATTGTAGGCAAAGAGAAAACCCTGGGCCAGCTCTTCCCCGAAACGGATAGCGCAAAAGATATTGTGAACGTTTTTACCGGCCTTTGCCGCGATATGGAGCAACAAATATGGTGCAATACCGAAGTTAAGAATATTGAAAGCGACAGTAACGGTGGCTTCATCGTCAGTTGTGAACGTAACGGGTGCGAGGAAAAAATTTATGCACCCAAAGTGGTTATCGCTTCGGGCGGGCCGCCCATACCTAAAATGGGTGCTACCGATTTTGGCCTCAGGGCAGCCCGTAAACTGGGCATGCAGGTTACCGAAACAGCACCCGCGCTTGTACCACTCACTATTACAGGTAAAGACCAGGAATGGTATGAGGCATTATCCGGCAATACTATTTTTTGCCGGGTATCTAATGACCGGATCAGCTTTGAAGAAAATATATTATTTACTCACTGGGGTTTAAGCGGACCGGCCATTTTGCAAATATCATCCTATTGGCGGCCTGGCGAAACCATTAATTTGGATATGCTGCCGCATGATAATATATTGCAAATTATAGATGCCGAGCGTGTACAAAACGGCAAGCGCCCTTTAGGCGGTTTGCTATCAAGCCTGTACACCCGCAAGTTTGCCGAAGCGTTGGCAAAGTACCTGCCTATCGAAAAAAATATGGCATCCTTAACCAAACAGGACATGGAAAGCATCAACAACCTCATCCATCATTTTAAGGTAAAGCCTGCCGGCGACAAAGGTTATGATAAGGCCGAGGTAATGCGCGGAGGGGTTTCTACCGACGAATTATCATCAAAAACCCTCGAATCAAAAAAAATACCCGGCCTATACTTTGGCGGCGAATGTGTTGATGTTACCGGCTGGTTAGGCGGCTACAACTTTCAATGGGCCTGGGCAAGCGGCTTTGTTATTGCGCAAGGGATTTGATTTTGAATTTTGGATGTTCGATTTTAGATTTTCAAAACTATCGAAATAAGAAACTTTTAAATCGTAAACCTGAACAAATCCGAAATCGAACATCCGATTTCCGAAGTGCTTAACAATCACCATCCGGCCCACAAACGGGCCCGTTAACGCTACTAATAGCAACTTCGTTCCAGGTTTGCTGTAGCGCACCTAAAAATGTTTCGCTTTGCTGCGCGCCCGATACTGCATACTTATCGGCCAATACAAAAAACGGTACACCGCGCACACCTACTTGGTTAGCTTGGTAAATATCGTGTTTAACTTCTTGTGCGTAGGTATCGGTGTTTAATGTTTGTTTAACCGCATCGGCATCAAGGCCTACCGCAATGCCCAACTCAATTAGCGTATCTACGTTTGCAATATTTTTGCCGTCGGTAAAGTAGGCTTTAAACAAGGCTTCTTCCAACTCGTCCTGTAAACCATGCGCCTTTGCCAGATGCGACAGGCGGTGTGCATCAAACGAATTTGCAATAATAGCCTTATCAAAATTATATTCAAGGCCAAGTTCGGCTGCCATCTCCGTCATTTGCTTATGCATATTTACAGATTGCTCAACCGATATTCCCTTGCGCTCGGCAAGGTATTGGTTTAGGCTTTGGCCCGTGTTATTTTGCATAGTAGGGTCAAGCTGGTAGCTTTTCCAAATAACTTCAACATTATCTTTATGCTCAAATTGTTGCAAGGCGTTTTCAAACCTGCGTTTGCCTATATAACAAAAGGGGCACATTACATCGCTCCATATCTCTACCTTCAATTTTTCTTGTTCCATTTTGCTGCGTTAAAATGCAAAGTTAAAGCTTATAGTAATTGCTGTTTAAAAAATAAAAACATCTCAATGTAAACGATGAAAGGTTTACAAGCTTGTGCTTATAAGTAATTGCAATAAGCCTGATGTGCTTTTAAATAGTAAAAAATCGAATGTTTTAAATAGATTATTTCTTTATTGGAAAATTAATTTATTTGCTATATGTTTGTAACACAAATGTTGCTGTAATTGTCCTAATGTTTTATAGCAGCTATATTGATTAACACTTAACAAAGGCTAAAAAATGATAATTGCTTTCATCGTAACCCGTGTTATAATTTATATCAGGTCGGCAAGGGCCAAAAAATTGGCTGCACTGTCTGCCGTTTCTTAAACCTTTTATTCCTCTTTTATTCGTTAGCTGTTGTTCCGGTTCATTAGTCGCCATCCTGAACGGTGTATGTATACGTTTCTAAATTTCCTACGGGTAAGTTAGCCATATCGCCACGGTTTAACTGCCACCAAAAGCGCAGGCGTGGTTTTTCGTGATTGCCAATTTCGTTCATCGAGTCGGCATCATACAAACGCCCGTTAATCATCACGTATTTTATTTTATCGCTATTGCGGATATCGTCTAAAGGGTTTTCGTTCATCACCACCAAATCGGCCAGTTTACCAACCTCTAACGATCCTATTTCTTTATCCATACCCAAATAACCTGCTCCATTAATAGTAGCGCATTTAATAACATCCAAAGGTGCCATACCGCCCTGGGCCAGCATCCACATTTCCCAGTGCGCACCTAAACCCTGTATTTGCCCGTGCGCCCCCAGGTTTACCTTGGTACCGCCATCGGCTATTTGTTTAACCGCTCTTGATACCTCAATGTGCCCATAATCGCCATACTCGGATGTTGTTCTCCTGCGCGATCGGGCATCGATGATGCTCCTGGGTGTGAAACTTAGTAAATGCTCATTTTTCCAAACCTCGGTACGGTCGTACCAATAGTTTTCACCAAACTGAGAGCCATAACTCACTATCAGGGTAGGTGTATAGCCGGTTTTGCTACCGTTCCATAAAGCCTTAACATCTTTATAAATTGGCACAACGGGTATGTTATGTTCAATACCGGTATGGCCGTCTAATATCATGTTCATGTTGGTGAAATAGGTAGAACCACCTTCGGGCACTACCTGCATTTGCAGTTCGCGGGCGGCAGCAATAATTTGTTGCCTTTGCTCGCGGCGCGGCTGGTTATAGCTCTTTACCGAAAACGCGCCCACCGCCTTTAGCCTGCGCAGGTTTGAACGGGCATCATCTAAACTATTAATAACGGCTTTAAAATCGCCGTCGGCACCGTAAAGTATGGTACCTGTTGAGTACACACGCGGACCTATCATGGCTCCCGATTTAACCGCCTCTGCCTGACTAAAAACCATCTCGGTATTGCTCGACGGATCGTGCGATGTGGTTACCCCGAATGCCAGGTTTGCATAATAGTTCCAATCCTGTTGCGGCGATACACCATCAGGGCTGGTATGTAAATGTGCATGTACATCAACAATGCCGGGCATAATGGTTTTGCCGGCAATGTCATAAACCTTTGCATCGGCGGGTATAGTTATATCGGTGTTTTTGCCTACTGCGGTAATTTTATTCTGGTCTATAAGTATGGTTCCGTTTTCTATCACCTCATTGCCCTTCATGCTTATAATGCGTGCGTTTTTAAAGGCAATTTTCCCGGTTGGTAAATCTGTTTTTAATTTGAGGTTAATATCAGTTCCTACGGTATCAATAACCGGTGTTTTGTCGGTTGCCGCATCAGCAAAAGGGAAAGCGTTGCGTATATCGCGGGTAAAATAACGCGGCCCCAGCGTCCACATTAAGCGTTGGCTATCTTTGCTCCAATGGAGGTACGTACCGGCATCGCGCGTAACCTTACTAAGCGGAATAGCCTTGTTGCTGGCAGACAGGTCCTGCACGGTACCTGTATTAACCATCGGTGTAATGTAGCAGTTAAACAATTCGGTAAACGCCATCCACTTGCCATCGTTACTTGGCGCAAATTGCGTAGCATAGGTTGAAGTATATAACGTTTGCTGGTTGGCACCGCTAATATCCATCACCTTAAAAGCTTTTTTATCGCCTTCATAGCTTTGGTAATATATCCGGCTATCATCTGCCGAAAACTGCGGATGGATACCGTTATTAATAACCAGTTGCGGTTTACCTCCCGTTACCGGGATGATATAAATACCGGGGCTATTGCCAAAAAAATAACCCAGAATATCGTTACCCTCGCCCTTACGGTATATAATTTTATCGCCCTTGTTAGAAAACCTTGGCGAATAATAATAACCTTTATCTGTTGTTATTTTACTCACCATATGCGTTGCCAATTCGATAGTGTAAATGGATCCCTTCACCTCATCGGCCCAGTCAACATACACCAACGATTTACCATCGGGGCTAAATTGTGGTTCGTATTCAAAATCAGTTCCGCTGGTTATGCGGTGTGGCAAGCTATCTGGGCTTAATGCCTTGGTGTAAATATAACCCGCTGCGTTAAAGGCAACCATTTTACCATCCGGAGATGTGGTTAGCTGCCTTATCATTTTTACATTAAATTCGTCCTGAAACACCCTTTGCGGGAAGTGCAGGGCATCGCTAACGGTTTGGGTAGATGTTACCTCAAACGGAATATTTACCGCGTTTAAGGTGCTGATATCTAGGTTCAATATTTTACCTTTAGCATAAAAAATAATGTTTTTGCTATCGGGTGTCCAGGCAAAATTTGGGTATACTCCAAATATGGCCCAGGTTTCCTGCTGGTCGTGCGATAGGTTATCATAAACTGGCCATTCTTCCTGCGTATCTAAATTTTTGAGGTACAATACCGATTTTAACCTGTCGCGCCGCACAAAGGCCATCAGCTTATTATCCGGCGATAGCTGTGGCCTGCAAGCCCCGCCTGCACCACCCGATACGGTTTCTATATTCCCCTTATCACGGTTAAGGCGTTTAATAGCGTAAATACCGGCATTAGGGTCTTTGTTGTATTGAAAGTACGGCCCTTCGGTAACATCCTCACTCCAGTAAATGTATTTGCCATCCGGCGATGCTACAGGTTCGCCGGCATCCTGCTGGTCGTTTTTTCGTTTGGTTAGTTGTATGCCGTCGCCGCCATTTTTATGATATAGCCACATTTCGCCCGCACCTAACGAGCGCGATCCCGTGAAATGTTTACGGGCAACAACATATTGGCCATCGGGCGTCCAGCTTGCGTTATTTAATAATCTAAAAGTTTCTTTGGTTAGCGGGCGTTTGTTGCTACCGTCGGCATTCATCAGCCAAATATTGTCGCCGCCGTCGTGGTCGCTCGTGTACGATATAGTTTTACCATCGGGACTGTAACGGGGCTGCACATCCCAGGCCTTGCCGCCACTCAATAACACCGTTTTGCCGCCTGTAATGGGCATGGTGTAAATATCACCCAACATATCAAAAACAATGTTTTTACCATCCGGACTAACATCCAAATCCATCCAGGTACCTTCATCGGTAGTAAAAGTTACTTTTTTGGATAATCCTGGCGGCGTTTCAACATTCCATTTATTTTGAGCTTTGGTAAAGCTATTAATTAGCAGAAGTAAGGCCGCGGTATAAAGGATTTTCATCAGGAGTCAGTTTTTTGAAGCCGCTAAATTAATAATTTGCGCCGGAGCTTAGTGACCCAAGTTGTTGTTTTGATGTAATTTGTTTACATGGATAATATGGGTATTGATGGGTGTTTGAAGTTGCAATTTCCTCTTCCCATTTCGCATCTTACATGCGGAGCTTGTGGATATTTGTAGGTTTTAAATTTTGATTTTTGTGTTTTACCTGTTAATTATTTCAAACAACTCTACCCATCTTAATTATCTGTAAAAACTCCCCATCGGCCAAGGGTACATCAACCTGCTCTATATGCCGATAACCCATTGCTTTATACAAAGGCTGGCCCGGTAGTGTACTTCCTAATTCAAAACGTTTAAAGCCTTGTTGCCTAACAGCACTTTCGCAAAGGTTTATCATCATTCGGCCAAGCCCCTGTCTTGCCCAATCCGGGTGAACAAAGAATGCACGGATACTAAAACAGCCCACAATCCTATCTTTTCAGATTTGTCAACTTTTAAAAAGTTGACAAATCTCCTTCACCTTACTTATCAAATATATTATTTAAAACACCTGCCAATCTAATCCCGCCCTTTTCAATGCGGCTGTGCAGGGTTGATAAATGGTTTTGATAATAGTCGTGGTCAAATTTGGGGTTATCGGCTGCTTCGCTGTATAAAATTTCGGCTATCTGGTAGCTTTCCCAAATCCATATCATCAGGCTATCGCTTTGCCATTTCTGTATTTGTTCGGGTGTGGCAGTATCGTAGGTTGCAGCCATTTTTTCGTAGCTTAAACCATCGCGGTCAATCAAATCACTATCCCATAAGCCGTGCAAATTACCATCGGCACCGTTAAACCATATCGATATATTGTTACCTCCTTTATCGTCAACATGGCTAACATGCATGGGCTGGTGCAGGTCGCCAATAAAATGCACCAAAAATTTCAGTGCCATAACCTTATCCCGTTTGGTTTTCGCAGGGTTTTTCAGGTCAAGTTCGCAACGTATTACCATTTTGTAAACATTGTCTTCGGGCATGGTTTTTACGGCATTTGCAAATTGCTCAAAGGTAAGCCCGGCGCTCACGTTAACGTAGTGCCAGGCACCTGTATATTTATAATTAGGGTCGCTGCGTATTTCATCTGCCCAGGTACTTACATCGGGTAGCGTTTCGCGGCCCAGTAAATCTTTTATAGCTTCTTTTGTTTTGGGTGTTAAATGGTTTTCGGCAATTTTGGCAACCGCCCTGTGCCCTATTACCCCCCACGAAATTAAACACGCCGCAACTATTACAGCAAAGCAGGTAAAAATGTACTTCTTCATTTAAGTTTTAAAAATTAATATTATGCCCTGTGGTTATCGGCACGCCAGTTTTTAATTTCTTTTTTAATGTCATTTGGCAATAGGCCTTCGGCAGCAGCTTTCTCGGTTAACAAAACAATTTCTTCGTCGGGCGCAAAGCGCAGCGCAATTATTTGGCCTATGGTTATCCGGCTATCAATAGCCTTCCCGGTTAATATAAAATAGCGCAAACTTTCTTCGGCGCGTATGGCCCTGTCTTGCGCTTTAAGTGCAAATTGCCTCATAAACCAAAATATAAAAAGCAAACAAACAAAAACCAACACAAGCATTAACGTAACGGCTTTCCCATTTTGCTGCCAGTGCCTGCACAGGTTAATTATGGATACTATTAAGCCTGCAAAAAGCAGTGTGCTTAAAATAAAATGGAACCCGGTTACAAATCGGGAATGGTTGTCATAATTTTGCGATTTCATGGTTTGGTTTTTGCGCAATATACAATTTTTTGCACATTGGGAAACCACGCAATAAGCGGCATTAATGGCTGAAAAAAAACGCAAATTAGTTTTTAAAAGTAATTTTAGGGAAGGGGAGCAAGGGCAATTTAAAATTTGCTCCTAAAATATTCTTCGAGCTGGCGCAAATTTGGCAAGTAGTGTTTTTCGCTACCATCGGCATTGCGCGCCTTGCGTTTTTGGTAGTACCATGCCGCAACGCCTAACATTAAAACGGCGACTACATTTTTTTCGGTAGTAGTAGGCGGGTAAACGCTGCGCAAATTTATATTAAAATGATAACCAGAGAAAAAGTGTTTGATAGGAAAAAAAACATCAATAACATTCACTATGGCCACCACCACCAAAATATTAAGCGCAAGGTGTACAGCCAGGTAAAGCGTGTTGATATATGGATTGGGTTTGTTCATATCTTTTTCGTAATCTAAATTACTAAATATTTGATAAAAAGGCAAATAAAAAAATTAAGCCTGTATTAAATTTTTTTTTGGTTAAGCGGTTACACAGTCAAAAAAAATAATTTACTTTAGCTAATTAAGTATAAACCATGCTATCAGACGAAGTTACCATAGGTATTTACCCCAACGATGAGTTAAATAATATTTTGATCGTTCCGGAAGGTGCCGAATATCATTTGTTTCTTACACGTGCAGGCCATTCAGTTTTAACTCATGCTTCAAACCTGGGCAGTATTGTATTTACAAGTGATAGTTGGGCATACCAGGGAACGCTGCTATCGGCCCAATCGCAAAAAGAAGTGGCCGATTATATTATCAATTACCCCGGCTAACTGCCAAAACCCAATCCGCATAATATCTAACCGTTATATTTCTGCTTTGCCGCGCATTTACTATATTCGGTTTTTGAGGATAATTATTTGATGACTATACAAGCAATCCTACAACATTACTGGCAGCATAATATCTTCCGGCCCTTACAGGAAGAGATTATTCAATCCGTTTTGCTTGGTAACGATACCCTGGCACTGTTACCCACAGGCGGAGGTAAATCGGTATGTTTTCAGGTTCCGGCTCTGGCCAAAGAAGGTATATGCATTGTAATATCTCCGTTGATTGCACTCATGAAAGATCAGGTAGAAAACCTGCAGGCTAAAGGTATCGAAGCCATATCCATTGTATCGGGCATGAGCAAACGCGAGGTTGATGTTGCTCTGGACAACTGCATTTACGGCAATATAAAGTTTTTATACCTCTCTCCCGAAAGGCTTTTATCCGAACTGGTGCAGGAACGCATCAGATACATGAAGGTGAACCTTTTTGCTGTTGACGAGGCGCACTGTATTTCGCAATGGGGTTATGATTTTAGGCCCCCATACCTGCACATTGCCGACTTGCGTCAAATCCACCCCGAAGTACCCATACTGGCCCTAACCGCCACTGCCACTGCCGATGTGCGCGAAGATATTCAGCAAAAGCTTTTATTTAAACAACCCAATGTTTTTACAAAAAGCTTTGAGCGTAAAAATATAAGCTACGTAGTGCAGCAGCACGAAAACAAAATGCAGCGCCTGCTTGATGTGGTAAAGGGTGTAAAGGGCAGTGGCATTGTTTATGCCGGCAGCCGCAAAGAAACATTTGAAATAGCACAGGTTTTAAACCAGCATGGTTATAATGCCGATTATTACCACGCAGGCCTTGAGGCCGAGCAACGCTCAAAAAAACAGGAGAGCTGGAAAAGCAGCAAAACCCGTATTATGGTTGCAACCAATGCTTTTGGGATGGGTATTGATAAGCCCGATGTACGGTTTGTAATTCATAAAGATGTGCCCCAAAGTTTGGAAGCATACTACCAGGAAGCAGGCCGCGCAGGCCGCGACGAGCAAAAGGCTTATGCAGTTTTACTGTACAATCAATCCGACCGTTTTAAGCTTGAACGAAAATTTGAGTTGGCTTTTCCAACGGTGGAGGAGATAAAACAGGTATACCACAACCTGGGTAATTATTTTCAGTTAGCTTATGGCTCGGGCGCGGGAATCAGCCTTGAGTTTGATATTGGTAATTTTTGTTCGAAATATAAGTACGATGTAATTAAAACATTAAACTGTCTAAAATTTTTAGAACGTAACGAATACGTTTCGTTTACCGAAAGCGTGTTTTTGCCATCGCGCTTCCGGTTCCAGGTAATGAACGAGGAGTTATACAATTTTCAAATTCAAAATGCAGCCTGGGATTCGTTTATCAAAACACTGCTGCGTTCGTATGCCGGGGCGTTTGATAATTACGTCCACATCCGCGAGTTTGATTTGGCCCAGCGTATGAATACCAGCGTGCAGCAGGTAATTGAGGGCCTTAACTTTTTGCAGCAAATGGAATTGTTAAATTACCTGCCCCAAACCGATAAGCCGCAGCTAACCTTTATATCGCCCCGGCAAGATGTAAAACAGGTGATGATTGATAAGCGCTATATTGAGCAGCGCAAACAAATATTCAGGCAAAAAATGGATGCTGTATTTCATTATGCGGAGGCCCGCCATTGCCGAAGCCGCATGTTATTAACTTACTTTGACGAAACAAATACCCACAAATGTGGCGTATGCGACGTTTGCCTGGATGAAAAAAGGGATGCCAACGCCAGCGACACTACCGACCTGATAACTAACGAAATTGTGCGCTGGTTAAGTGTTGACCCTCATACCCTGGATACCCTGGTTAACAACATAGCGGCCGGAACCGAAAAAGAAAGGATAACAGTAATACGAACCTTACTTGATGCAGGGAAAATTAAAACAGATGGCGAACGTTTTTATTTATAAAGCGGGGAAAAAAAACCTCATTTTGGGGTGTATAAAGCTATGCTTTTCCATTACCTTAAACTGTATAGTATGATAAATAGCTAATTTACTGGTATTTATTGTTTGGCATAGCCTTTGAATACCTATTAATGTCCTTTTGTTATAAGGACGTTTTTCATAGGTAGATGTAAAGGGTCGAAAACTGCGAGAGTTAACGACCCTTTTTTTATGAAAACAATTTTCCCCGAAAAATATAGCTCACATCAAAAGCAAATAAAAAAGCCCCGAAAGTTTTTTACAACATTTCGGGGCTAAATATCTTCCCAATAAAATAATCGGTAGCGTGCTTAGTAATTAATTACCTGTTCTTCAATTTCGGTGGGTACTTCTCTCCATTCGTATTTTTGGTTACGCATCTGAGGCTCAAACCCCGCATCGCGGATAGAATCTTGTATGCCCTTGGCGGTAAAACGGTGTGGTGCACCGGCTGCCGATACCACGTTTTCTTCTATCATAATAGAGCCAAAATCGTTGGCGCCTGCATGTAAGCATATTTGTGCAACTTGTTTACCCACAGTTAGCCACGATGCCTGTATGTTTTTAATATTAGGCAGCATAATGCGGCTCAAAGCAATCATACGGATATATTCGTCGCCGGTTACATTGTTAGTTATGCCACGCACTTTTTTAAGCAGCGTGCCATCATCCTGAAAAGGCCAGGGTATAAATGCAACAAAGCCATAAGCACCTTCGGGTTTTTCGGCCTGTACTTCGCGTATCCAAACCAAATGCTCAAAGCGCTCTTCCAGGGTTTCAACATGCCCAAACATCATCGTAGCAGATGATGGTAAGTTTAACTGATGTGCGGCGCGCATCACATCCAGCCATTCTTTACCGCCGCACTTACCTTTGCTAATCAGTCTTCTAACCCTGTCGTTCAAAATCTCGGCACCGGCACCGGGCAGCGAGTCTAATCCCGATTCTTTCATGGCCTTCAGCACATCATAATGGCTCATGCCTTCAAGTTTGGCAACATGCGCAATCTCGGGTGGGCCAAGGCTATGCAGCTTCAACTTCGGATAAAGATCTTTTAACTGACGGAATAAATCGGTATAAAACTTTAAACCCAAATCGGGGTGGTGGCCGCCCTGCAATAAAAGCTGGTCGCCACCGTAACGGAAGGTTTCCTCAATTTTTTGTTTATAGGTTTCAATATCAGTAATATAGCTATCCTCATGGCCGGGCCTTCTAAAAAAGTTGCAAAACTTGCAGTTGGCAATACAAACGTTAGTGGTGTTAACGTTCCGGTCAATCTGCCAGGTAACCTTCCCATGCGGAACCTGTATTTTGCGCAGCTCGTTAGCCACATACATCAATTGCGGAGTAGGGGCATGTTCATATAAAAACAAACCCTCTTCCTTAGTTAAAAACTCAAATTGCAACGCACGCTGTAACAGATCGGCTGTATTCATGATGTACAAAGATACGTAATGCGGTAATGAAAAGGTATAAGTTGAAAGTCAAAAGTTGGGTGGTTATTAGTTATTTGTTATTAAGAACAGAAGCTGTAGTTACTGAATTATTTTGTTGTTGATGCATTTTAAGAATACCATCGCTGTCGCAAGTTTAGCGCAGCACAACTTGTGATACCCCATTTGGGAAGTTTTTAACTTCCCAAATAAAAAAATCTTCAAACCATCAAAATAACATCTAACAGCCCCTTACCGCCACCATAATCACGTGCACTGCTATAAAGATAATGTTGTGGTTCGTCAACCCAACCGGCTTTTACGGGGTTATTATGTATATAGTCAAGTTTTTGTTGCATAACCTCATTACTATATAATTCAATCGGGTGGTTATCCTGCTGCCAAAACTGGTGGACTTCATTATTCGGGTTCCTTTTACCCTCACGCTCAAACATCCATATCAACCAGTCCCTTCTGCTTTCCTGCTCATTTTCCCTAATGACCTTTACTATAGATTTTGAAGTATGCTTTTTTAGATCGCGTATAATGCCCTGCATAGGCAAATTTTGAGTGCCAATTATCATATGAACATGATTGCTCATAACAACCCACGCATAAACTTCAAGACCTTTGTTTTGCTGGCAATATTTAATACTATCAAGTAAAATTTCCCGGTACTGTATCCGGGTAAAAGCATCTATCCATTTAACAACCGAAAATGTAATAAAGTGTGGTTTTTCCTGGGTGTGGAATTTATAATTTCTACTCATTTGGTGGGCAAGTTAAAAACTTGCCGTTATATAATCACAAGTTATGCTGCGCTAAACTTGCGATAGCAAGCTTTTATAGCATATACTGTCATCAATATCCCAACCTTAAACCACCAAACCCTTATCCAGTTTTAAAACCCTATCCACACTATCCGGTATTTCATGCTGATAATGAGTTACGTATATTAACGTTGTGTTGCCGCTTTGGCAAATGGCATCTACAATATGTTTAAAATGTTGTTGCTGATGGGCGTCTAAACCCTGGCAGGGTTCATCAAAAATTAGCAATGGTGGGTTTTTTACCAATGCGCGGGCAAGCAGCACCAAACGCTGCGTACTGGCCGAAACATTTTTTAACGGCTTGCGCACATAAACCTCTAACTCCAGTAATTTCATCCAGCGCAGGGCTATTGCGGCGTTTTGCGGGTTGCTGGGCCTAAACAAACCCAGGGTATCATAAAATCCCGATTCGATAACCTGTAGGCAGCTATTATCTGTGGGGAAATACTGGTGCAGCTCTGGCGATACAAAACCTATTTTGCTTTTAATATCCCATATACTTTCGCCGGTGCCGCGTTTGCGGTCAAATAACACAATGTTGTTGGCGTAGGCTTGTGGGTTGTCACCATTAATTAAGCTTAGCAATGTAGATTTTCCGGCGCCGTTAGGGCCTAATAAAGCCCAGTGCTGGCCTTGCTTAATATCCCAGTTTACTTTATCAAGTATTACTTTGTCGCCATATTTAATGGTTACGTTTTGCATTAAAACCATGTTGCTAAAAACGGTTTGCTGCGTAAGCGATAGTAAACTATTCAATTCGTGGGTGTCAATTTTTTTTGTTTCTGCAATCTTAACCATTTCGGGTTTAAAGTTGCTTTTATCCAGGCTTCCAATAATTTCACCTTCGTGCAAAACGGCTACATGCGTAACAGCATCCGGAATTTCGTTTGGCGATGTAGCGATAACTACAGTAATTCCCGAGGCCGTTATCTCATTTAAAATACTGTTAAAGGCGGCACGGCTTTGCACATCCAGTCCTGTTAAGGGGTTATCTAATAATAAAATAATGGGGTGTTTTAATAAAGCCGCCGCAATAAGCAGGCGCTTAGTTTCGCCGTTTGATAATTTGATGAGCTGCTTGTTTAAAAGCGGACCTAAGTTTAATTTGTCAACAGTTTGCTCGTAAGTCCACACTTGTTTTGTATTGGTGGCCGGTTCAATATGCGATAAATAATGCTCAACCGTTGGCGAATCTTCCGAATCCGACGAGTTAAAACGTTGCTGATAGTAAAAGTCGGTAGTGTTTGATAAGTTACGGAAGCTATGCTTAGCCGATACCATTGCAATTAATTTATGATGGGTAAAGTAAGCATCAACAACGGGGTGCAATGCAATAAAATCATCAAAATAATAATGGTGTATAGTGCCGCCGCTTACATTAAATTTACCGGCTATAGTTTGCAGTAATGCACTTTTGCCTGCTCCGCTTTCGCCAACCAACGCCCAGTGCTGGCCCTTGCTAATCTGGAAGGTGAGATCCTTAAAAATAATTTGCTCAAGGTTGCGTACGGTAATGTTTTTTATTGCAAGGATAGCTGTATTCATGGCATATTAACAAGGCGCAAAACTACCATTTTAAAAATAATAGCGCATAAAAAAACGGAAGAGGGTGTACACCAATTCCGTTGCTTATCCATATTTTAAAACTTATCGTGTGGGTTGCTCCTGGTAATAGCTGCCCTCTTTATAAAAGTCAAAATTGTAAAGTTTTCCGTCTTTGTATTCAAATTCGGCTAACTTATCAACCGCGTGATCTTTTTCAAGTTCGTCTTTAGTTTGCACCGAATTTTTTGTGAACGAAAACGAGCCCTTGTAAAAAGTAAAGTAAATGGCTTTATTGTTAGATATATCCTGGCTAAGTTTTTCTTTGATATAGTTTTCCAGCCTTATTTTAGTTCTGTCGGTAAAGTCAACATCTTCGTCAACTATGTAATATTGTGTTTTAAGGGTTGCGTTTGCCTGGTTACTAATTTCCTGGTCTTTAGCAAAGCTAACCTGCGAACTAAAAGGACTTAACGGGTAAATTTTAAATTCTTTTTTATTTTCTTCGCAACTGCACACAATGGTGCATAAAATTGAAATAAAAAAAAGTAAATTTTTTTTCATGTGTTAAAAGTGTGAGGAATAGGTGTAATTGGTAATTAAAAAAACATCTTTTCGGTTTCAATATTACTATTTTGTGGAACCCGAAATAACAGGCGCAAAAATATGATTAAATTGCACTTATGCTGAAGAACTAACATTTGTAATGCTTAATTTTTTGCAGTGGCGGTTTGTATTAAACCATTGTGTAAATTTGTTAACCAATAAATTAGCTTTTGTACCGTAATGGATTATAAAGATTATTATAAAGTTTTAGGAGTTAAAAAAGACGCATCTACCGACGAGATAAAGAAAGCTTATCGGAAACTTGCCGTTAAGTACCATCCCGATAAAAACCCCGGTGATAAGGCCGCGGAAGAGAAATTTAAAGAAGCCAACGAAGCCAACGAAATACTCGGCAATGCCGAAAAGCGTAAAAAGTATGATGAAATGGGCGAAAACTGGCAGCAATATGCCAACAACCCCTATGCGCAAGGCAGGCCGGGCCGACAAAGCTACGGCACCGAAGATTTTTATGGCGACGGGAGCCAGTTCTCCAGTTTTTTCGATTCGATATTTGGTGGTGCCGGTGGTGCTGGTTTTGGCGGCTCAAAGCGTAAAAGCTCAAGGCCCAATAGGGGGCAGGATACCGAGGCAACTATTGAGCTTACTTTAGAGGAATCGTTTAACGGAACAACGCGGCAAGTTACCCTGGATGGCAGTAAACTCAACCTCAAATTTAAACCCGGAACCGCCGAAGGCCAGGTTTTAAGATTGAAGGGCAAGGGCAACCCTGGTTATAACGGCGGCGAAAACGGCGATTTACTGATAACGGTGCATTTGGCCCCGCATCCACGGTTTGAATTAAAAGGAAACGATTTGTATTTCGACCAGCCTTTAGATGTTTATACCGCCATATTGGGCGGCAAGGTAACCGTAAATGGTATTGATAAAGCCGTTAACATGAACATACCCGCCGGAACCGATAGCCATAAAACCCTAAGGCTAAAAGGAATGGGTATGCCTGTTTTTAATAAACCCGAAGAAAGGGGAGATGCCTATGTGCGTATGGTAATAGTAACCCCTAAAAACCTATCCGCCGAAGAAACAGAGCTGTTTACAAAACTGGCAGCTTTAAAAAAATAGCGGCTGTTGCGCAAAACTTAAACCGGCCCTACGCCTAATTAAGCATAATGCGATAACGGCTTCATCGCATTATGCTTAAAACATAAATTACTTATTTGCTTTATGGCAATTTATCAAGTTTAAAGTAACCGAGGTGAATTTCGTCTGCCTCAACCTCCCCTAAACACGCTGAAATTTGGATGCCGTATATTGCTTTTTGGGAAGGTGTTAGTATATCTTCAACAGCATACAGGTCGTCTACATCAATGCCGTAATGGTCGTCAATGTGCGATGGTGCTCCGGCAAAATTAACCTGTTTATAAAACAAAGTTTCTTTGGCATTGGCTATTGCCGATGCTTTGTTGGCTTGTACACTTAGCATTGTATAATGCTGTTCGGCAAAAATATTTTTGGTGTAACCACCCAGGTTAATAAAAAACAAAGTGTTTGGGTTTTTATTAGCCAACGGCTTATCAATAATCCGGATATTAAAGCCATCAACATGGGTTACTTCGCGCCAGGCATCAACATGTATACCTTGTTGGGCTTCGGGCCAAAAAAGTTTTATCTGCGGAACAAGTTCTTTAACACTGCCCGCTATTCCAAAAAAAACATCATGCTGTTCGGTATGGCGTCCCGGTGGTTTGCAACCGAGTAACAACATAAATAATTTTAAAGGTTTAGCGTTTTGCATACACTACAAAAGTAAAGCATGCTGTGCTATAACCCAATAAAATAGGCGCCTATAATTTTATAAACGCCTATTTTAATTTGTTTTATTTGGGTGCTAAAGCCTCATATATCTCTGCAAAAAGCAAACCGCTTCCCCCGCCATAATGCTGAACTACCGGTATATTGGGCATATTGGTTGATACAAATTTGCAGAGCCTGTTATTTTCCTCTTCCCTTATTCCGGCACCCATTAATACCATCTGGAAAGGTTGCTCGGTTAGCATAGCAATAGCTTCATCGCAGGTAAATGCCCCGGTGCCATTCCACTCCGGTTTATTGTTAATTAGCCGCAATATGATTTGCATAATTTCGGGATGATTACCAATCACCAGTATTTTAGCGGTATCCATCTTTAAAATTTCATGGGTACATCCATCAATAAAAACTCGACATTGCTTAAAGCTTTAATGGTAAATTTATCAGTATCCCAAATACCAAAACCATCGCGGGTATTTAAAACCTGGCCATCAATTTCAACCGAACCGCTCAATATAAAAGCATAAACGCCGTTACCGGATGCTTTTATGGTGTATTCGGTTTCAATACCGTTATCAAAGCTACCCAAATGGAACCATGCGTTTTGATGTATCCAAACCCCGGCGTCATCCTTGTTGGGAGATAGTACTTGTTGCAGTTTGTTATGCCGCTCTTCTTTATTTAAGGTAAGTTGGTCGTAACGGGGCTCAACATTGCGCACATTAGGGAACAACCATATCTGCAAAAACTTTACAGTTTCGTTAGGGTCGTTATTGTGTTCGCTGTGAAATATGCCTGTACCGGCACTCATCACCTGTATATCGCCATCGCTGATAACGGCCTGGTTATTCATATTGTCTTTATGTTTTAAACCACCAACAAGCGGAATTGAAATAATTTCCATATTATCGTGCGGGTGTTCGCCAAAGCCTTTACCTCCGGCAACGGTATCGTCGTTTAAAACGCGCAACGCACCAAAATTCATTCTCTCAGGGTTATAATAACCTCCAAAACTAAAAGTGTGGAAGCTTTTTAGCCAGCCCATATCAACGTTTCCGCGGGTGTTGGCTAAGTGTAATACTGTTTTCGACATGATGTTTTTCTCCTTGTTTATAGTACAAATATACCCTGCCTTACGCCGATACAACTTGATGTAGGATAAGAAATGTAAGTAGTGAATAAGTTTATAGGGATTAGTAAATTGAGAATAATAAACGAATGATAGTCAGTTTGTTGTAATTCAAATTCGGTATTTGCTATTCAAAAGTTCCCCCTTTAGGGGGCGGAGGGGGGCTCTTTACCGTTTTATCGGCGCATTCCTATCCATTTTTAACAAGTTACGTTGCATACGGCTAAAAAATTCGGGCGTAACGCCAATGTAGGCTGCTATTTGTTTTTTGGGAAGGGCATTAATAAGCGATGGGTACCGCTTGCAAAAGTTGTGAAACCTGTCTTCGGCGGGTAAACTCAGGTTATCTATTAACCGCTGCTGGTAGGCAACCAGCGAGTTTTCGGTAATAATCCGGAAAAATCTTTCAAACTGCGGTATCTTTAAATATAATTTTTCCTGGTCGGTTTTAGATAGCGTTAACGATTCGGTGTCATCTATCGCTTCAATATTTAAAATGCCTGGTTTCTGGCTAATCAGGCTATACATATCGGCTATCCACCAACCGGTTGGCGCAAAGTTGAGCACGTGTTCAAAACCATTTTCATCTACAGTAAAACCCCGCAAACAACCCGAAGTTACAAAGGTAGAGTTTTTACAAATTTGGCCGTTTTGTAAAATAAATTGCTTGCGTTTAATGCTTTTTGGATGCAGTAACGATATAAAATATAGCTTCTCGTCTTCCGTGAGCGAAATATAGCGGGTAACACTTTGTAAAATAAGTTCTGTAGGCATTACCTTAAAGATAAGGTTTTTTAATTTCCGCCCGTCATATCCTTAAACTGTTTCGGCGTTAAAAACTCATAACCCTTTGGCGTCGAAAATGCACCTGCGGGTACGGGTTCAAACTTAATTTGGGTTACGGTAGTTTTTATCACAGCACCGTTCTGTTTCATTGAAAACGATAACGGTACGCCAAGTGTACTATCTAAGCTGCTGGTTAATGAATTGGGGATAATTGCTACATCCTTGGTAAACCAGGCTTCGCCAGCCTGGTTAGTAAGTTTCTCTTTCAAAATATAACGTACAGCATCGTAACCGGCAATAGTTTTATGATCGTTGGTTTTAGTAAATGTATACGATGGTATCGCCGCCAACTCTTCGGCCTGGGCGGCTTTGTCATAGTCAACGGCGTAAAATTGTTTTTTCGTGGTCGATTTTAGCAGCGCGCGCATAAAGCCCGTTTTACTGTCGGTTATAACACTTGTTGCTTCTTCAGGTGCTTCTTGTATACTTATTGTCGAGTCGCCTTTAAAATATACAATGGCTGTTTTAGGCAAATATTGGGCATACTGTTGCAGGCTATCGGGCAATAAATACTCAACACTGTAGTTAATGGTTCCTTCGGTTTTTTTACTGTTGCACGCACAAAACACCGTTAATAGGGCAAACATTACTAATACGTTTTTCTTCATTGTGTAAAGGCATAGGGCCTGTTTGCAAAAGTAGAATAAACCCTATGATGTGCTTAATAAATTAAACTTTTTGCGCGATATTTAAACCATCTAATATCTGCTCAAGCTGATAATATGGATTTGCTGAAACCTCGACAATGGTATTGTGCTCAATAAAGTTGCGACAAATGCACGCGATATTATAGGCCGACATGCCACCGTTTTGTTGTGGTGCAAGCTGGTTAAGTTGGTCAATATCAAAATACGAATGTACTTTTTTGCCCAGCGCCATGCCAACATACACCACGGTTGAGTACTGGGTAATCAGTTCGGCACAATTGGCAATCATGTGGTTGGTGTTACCACTTTGATAAATTAATGTGCCTTCGGGTGCGTATTTACGTATTTCGGCCTGTGCGCGGTCAAATTTTTCGTTGGGGTGTAGTTTAAACAAAAGCCTGCGGCCATCGGCTATTTTTACGGCTTCTTTAATAAACGCCGGCCTGTTTTCGGCCCGGTAAGTTTCGCGCATATCGGTAGTGGCTACCATAACGTAATTATGGTGCGGAAAATCATTATCAATAAACTGGCTAAGGTTATCATAATTTGGGATCCCTGTAACCACTATTTTATCGGCATCGGTACCTAAAGCGGCAAACTGGTTTTTATAACCTTCGGATGCTGCGCAGTAAATATCACAAAGGTTTGATGCGCCGTTTAACGATGTGCCACCGCTTAATATTGGAGGCAAATTTAGCGCCTTAACAATTTTGCTTATCCAAGTGTATTTATCTGTCATACCTTCTTGCACCCAGATGGTTTTGGTATGGCGTAGGCGTTGGGGTATATGCAGGTCGCTGCAGTAAACAATCAGGTCGTATTGGTTCTTTTTGGCCTGATAATCTACCTGTAAATTATTCGCCAACAAATAATCCTCTGATTTTTTTCTGAATTGACCAGCCAATATGGTATTGTCCAATACAGTAGTATGTTTGATGATATAGTTGATAAAAGGCAAATCGGTAAAAAACTGACTAAACCAGCAGTCATAATCCAGCAATTGCTGGGCTATTTGGTGCATTTGCGAAGTTTGATTAAGTGAACCCGTAATAAATAGTATTTTTTTCATGCTGATTGCAATCATATTTTCGAAATTCTAGGCTTTGTAAAATTTCTTTTACAAATTAAGTTGATTTGAAAAATACAAAGTTCACGCAATTGTAAATTTTGCTATTTGACTATTGTAGTTAAATAGTTAAGTTAATGTTAATAAAAAAAGGACTTTCCTTTAAAGAAAAGTCCTTAATTGGTAGTTGTTTTACTTTAGCGTCGTTGAAACTCTGGCGACCCGATAATTATACCAACCACCTGCGATAGCATATTATTGGTTTGGTTATTGGCCTGCGCGGTTACCTTCGGCGGGTCTTTAACTATGGGTTTGGCAACGTTTTCCTGCCCGGGGCTCATAGTCATCATATCGCCTGTGGCACCAATGGTTGGGTGGTCGGGCGCGGTGGGAGTGGGAGTGGGGGCCTTGGTTGCTGCTGTGTTCACCTTGTCTGCCAACGCAGGGTCGTTTAATAAGGGTGCTAACTGCTTATAAGTTTTATCAAGGTTACGCTCGGGCATTACAAGTTTGCTGTAAGTTATTAATGCAGCATCCGCGCTTTCGGGCTCGTGGTGCTGGTTAAGCGCGGCAAGGTTAACTTTAACGCCCGGTATGCGTTGTTGTGCAAGTGCCAAACCAAAGTTCATGCGGTTAAGCAATGAACCTGTATTTATCCAATACTGGCTCCTATCGGGGAAACCTGTTGGTGCCTGGTAATAATATATTTTTTGGCCCATACGGGTCATCCAGTTATATAGTTGATAGGGATCTTTAACGTCGGCATTTAAGCCCCGTACCGAACTCACAACCAATTCAAACGGCGATTTTGTTTTTTCGCGCAAAGCTTTACTGCTCCAAAACTCGGGCGAAGTAACCATTGTAATTAAAACCTGTTTAATATCGCCATCCTGGTCGGTAAAGGTTTTTGCCATTTTGTTTATCAGGCTAATGGGTGGCTTGTCGCTCACAAAGCGCACCGCAAGTTTGGTACATATAAATTTGGCTGTTGATGGGTGGTGTGCCAGCATTTCTAACAGGTCAACACCTTCCTGGTAACCGCCTTTACCATCAAAGTGGTGGCCCAATACCACTTTTTCGCCCATATCGTGGCGGTTAGGTGTATATAAAAAATCGCCCTCGTGTACATAGCCCTTTGCTTCAAGGTTATTTATACCAACTTTATCAACCAGGCCTTTCATGGCACTGCCATAGCCATAGCTGCTTATAGGGTAAATAGTCCACCCGGTTAATACACGTGCGGCCTGGGTTACATCGGTTTGGGTATAACCGCCGTCAACACCCATGGTGTGCAGCTCCATCACCTCCCGGGCATAATTTTCGTTAAGGCCGTTAACATTTTTGTTTTGTGGGTTTGGCAATGGTTTTTTTGCAATTGCGGCTGGTGTTTGTGGTGCCATAGCCATTTGCATCATATCTGCGGCGGGTGTTTGCGCAGGTTTAGCCGGTGCCGGTTTTGCAGTGGCTGCCATAGCGTCTGCGCCCATCATCATATCGCCGTTGTTTGTTGGCGCGGGCTTGGCGGGTGCTTTAGCAGCCGAAGCCGTCATACCGTCGGCACCGTTCATTATCATATCGTTAGCAGGGTTTTGTACTGGTTTATTTACCTTTTTTGGTGATGCAGGTTGTGGCGGCGGAGGCGGGCCTACGCTGGTAAAGTTATCCAGAAAATACAGCATAGCCGGCGATTTTGCCGAAGCCAGCAGCAACTTATCAAACTTATTAAGCACATTAGGGCGTATCACATCGCGCTCATAAGCAGGTATAAACGATGCACTTTCGCCTTTGGTGAAGGATACATTAAAGTGATTGAACCAAAAATCGGTTAATACTTCCTGCAATTGGTTACGGCTGTAAACGGCCCGTAATATGTTTTGATCAATAAATTGCTTGGTTAATTCATAGTCGGCTTTTATGCCTTTACGTACCATGTAAGCTTTAATGGTATCGTCAAACGCCTTTTTGTTAACTGCCTTGCCAACCGAATCTTTACTGATAACGCTATCTTTAATAGCCATATTAGTAATTACAAAACCTTGCGGATACTTTTTCAGCGCGTCGGCATTGCTTAGGTTAATAGCATCGTATTGTTTTAGTCTGTTGTTAAGCGTGTCGTCGGTCAGGCTGGCATCCATTTGTTGCGCAAACCATTTTTCTAAACCCATGTTCACCACCGAGTCTACCTGGCCTGGAGTTGCGCCATAAGTAAACCGGTTTAACAGGTGTGCAGCAGCCTGTCGCTCGGTTAAACCGGCACGTTTATAAGGAAATTTATAAGTGGTTACAGGCGAGCCAGGGCCCATAAAAAACGACGACAGTACAATAACGCCTACCAATACAGTAAGGGTAATGCTTAAAAATTTACTCGTCTTCATAAAAATTTACTTTAGGTGATGTATTGTTATGACGATTGATAACGAGTTTGGTTTAATTAGAATGCAACTTTATTAACGTGATGTATGCAACCCGCACAAAAACAAGGTTTTTTAGCTTTTTTTATAGGTGCCCATGTAATTTCTCATCGCTTGTATTTGCCCAAAAGCCTTAAAAAAAATAACAAACCTCAATTTAACTAATTGCTTTAAAACTATTTTATACTAATCAAAAACGTTGCTTACCGTTTTAGATAAGAGGATTTTGTGTTTTAGTTTCATTTTTTAAAAATCGATTGAGTCTTAATTTAAAATATGTAACCATACTTAAAACACTCTCGTATAAAAGCGCAACTAACGGCAGGAGGTATTGTGCGACGGAAACTGAAAAGGAATTTATTTACGTTATTGTTATTCAATATTTTAGTCGTAACATCAGCTTATGCCCAAACCATAACGCTCGGTGGCACCGATGCCGGGCCGTACGGGCAAAATTCAACTATTAGTGTGCGTATTAATGTTAAAACTGCTACCGGTTGCATTGGCCAAACAAACGTATTTAACCTTTACTTGTCGGATGCTGCGGGTAGTTTTTCTTCCGAAAAATTGATAGGTAGTTACACGGGCTTTTATGCAACATTTGTAAACGGTATAATTCCGGCAAATACAGCGGCAGGCAGTAATTACAAGGTGCGTGTAAAATCAACAAGTCCGGTTGTTGTGAGCGCTGCATCCGGCCCTATAACCATAAGCACCTCGGCAGGCACTACTGCGGGCGTCACATCGCAAACCATTAACAGCACCTTTCCCGAAGTTTTTGGCTCATGCAACGGAACCGATAACACAACCTACGGTTTCACCGATAAATCTACCACAGGTTCGGCAGTTAGCGCTACATTTTATAACGAGCTATCGCAAATTCAAGAAGATTCATTAACCCTTGCGCCAAGCATAAATTTTAATGCAAAGGCCGCCAACTACACAATTACCTTAAAGGCCGTTAATAATGGTATAGTGGGTACAAAATCGTATACATTAATTAATAATGTTATTAATTCAAGCTTTGGTACCACAGGTAGCAACACAATTTGTTTAAGTAAAACCAGCAACGAGGGGCTTACCTATAATGTTGATATCGTATCGGCAAACGGTATACAAAAAAACTTTCCCGGTTTAATATATAAAGTGAAATGGGGCGATGGGCTATCCAACTGGTTAACTCTTTGCGATATTGTTAACGCCGGCGGCAAGCTTGCCCACATTTACACAAAATCGTCGTGCGGTAACATAACCAATGCGCAAAACAATGTTTTTGAGGTTGATTTGCAGGCAACAAGCCCCTATTGTGGCAATGTTGGCACACAGGTAACCAGTTATGCCAAGGTGCTTAACCCGGCAACCAATCATTTTGATTTTCCGTCGGTGGCCTGTACAGGTACCAGCGTCACCTTCTCAAACGATTCATTCCCCGGTCAGGATCCCAATGCTGAAGCCGTTGATTGTACCTATGCAAATGCACAATACACCTGGGTAGCCGATGGCGTTCAATACCCTAATTATAACCTTAGCCAACCATTTGTTCACACTTTTACCACAACCGGTATACATCATGTAACATTGCGGCTCCAAAACAATAATGGCCTGTGCCCTGCGCCTGATATTACCAAGGATATTTGTATTCAGGATCCTCCTAAACCAGGCTTTACAATCCCAGCAACGGCTTGTTTATCTGCCGACCCGGTTATGCCGGTTAATACATCGGTAATTGATGCCGGTTGCAACGCCCCGCCCATTTACAACTGGACTATTACCGGCCCTGCCGACGTTACCTACGCTGGTGGCACCACTGCGGCAAGTATACAACCGCAGTTTGTTTTTAGCCAAACAGGTGTCTACCAGGTAAAAATGGATATTACCAGTTCTTGCGGCTTAATAACTGCCCCGGTACAAACCATTACCGTTAATTCGTCCCCGGTTGTTACCCTGTCGGCCAATGTTCCGTTGTGCGGTAACAATCAGGTGCTAAACTTCAATACCGATCCCGGCCCAACAGCAACCACGTTTAGCGGCACTACCGATCAATCGGCCACATACGCCTGGACGGTTACTTCCAGTAACAACTTAGCACCCGCCACTTTTGTAAACGGAACAACTGCAAGCAGCCAATACCCGCAAATTCAATTTCCCGATTATGGCACCTATACCGTAGCTGTAACCTGCACCAACAGTTGCGGAACGGATACAAAAACCCAGGACATAACTTTTCAGCAGGCACCCACCGTAAATGCAACGGTACAACAGCCTATATGCCCCGGTACATCTGTAGTTATCAATGGGTCGGTAACCAATGGTACTTACAAAAGCTTTGTTTGGCAAGGTGGTAGCGGTACATTTTCGCCAAGCCGCACATCCTCATTAACACCAACCTATACACCCAGTGCCGCAGAAATAGCCGCCGGAACCGTTACGCTTACGCTGGACGTTACTACCGATTTGCTGGGCCAATGCAGCGATATTCAAAAAAACGTTACCATAGGCATTTATCCTTTTAATACCATTAACAGCCCGGCAACACTGGCCGCCTGTACAGGCAGCGCATTAAATTATAACATTACATCAACAGTTGCAGGCAGTACTTATACCTGGGTTGCCGCGCTAACATCGGGTAGTGCCACAGGTTTTACAGCCAACGGAAACGGCAGCACCATTGCCGATATAATTACCGATAATGATGCAACAAACAATGCCATTATAACCTACACCATAACCCCTCATAGTAATGGATGCGATGGCGCGCCTTTTACTTTAACGGTTACGGTATCGCCTGTTCCGGTTATTCTGGGTGCAACCGATAATGTAATTTGCAGTAACCAACCTGCCAATATTGTTTTATCTGCAAATACTCCAAATATCAAATACGTTTGGACGAGTACCAGTACAGGTGCAGTTACCGGTAACACCAATCAAACTTTTCCCATATCAGCAAGCAGCATTCAGGATGTTTTGGTTAACAGCAGTGCAGCTACGGCAACAGTAACCTATACCATAACACCAGTAGGTAACTGCGCGGGCCAGCCGGTAGTTATAAAAATAACTGTTCAGCCTTTACCTGCACCTTCGGTACCAGGGCCGGATGCTGAGATTTGCAGCGCCACCACATACCAGCTTAATGCTAACGACCCATCACCCGGAACAGGAAAATGGACTTTAGACTCCGGGCAACCTGGAGTAATCTTTTCGGACAATACACGGCCAGACGCAACCGCATCGGGTTTAATACCGGGTAACGTTTACAAGTTTAGGTGGACTATTACAAATGCATCAACCTGCTCGCCAACCACTAATTTGGTAACTATAACTATTGATAAACCAACACTTGGGGGCACCACCAACGGTACTATTACAACCTGCTTTGGCAATAACAGCTCAACCATAAACTTAACCAACCAATACGGCAAAATATTACGTTGGGAAGCATCTGTTGATGGTGGTGCTTCGTGGCAAATGGTTAACAATACCACAACCAGCCTTAACTATTTAAACCTTACACAAACAACCCAGTACAGGGCAATTGTGCAAAGCGGGGTATGCAGCATATTACCATCAACCGTTAGTATAGTAACGGTTAACCCACCTGCAGTTACAGCCAATGCCGGGGCCGACCAAACTTTGTGCAGTTTAACTACAACTTACTTGAGTGGTAACGACCCAACTCCGTTTACCGGATTATGGAAACAAACCGCCGGGCCTTTAGTTACCATCGTATCGCCAGCCAGCGCGCAAACACAAATAATAGGTTTAGCGGCAGGTAATGTTTACAAGTTTGCATGGGTGGTTAAGGGCCTTGCCCCTTGTATTGACAACGAAGATGAAGTAATTATTACCAACCTGATAGATATTACCCCAACCTTTACCGCCGATAAAAGCAACGGCTGCGGTGCTTATACGGTTAATTTTACAAATACCTCAAATTCGCTTACAGGTAAATTTTTGTGGGATTTTGGCGATGGTACGCAATCGTCAGCCATAAGCCCGTCGCGCATGTTCCAACCTCGCACCGATGGTAAGGATACCACTTATCTAGTTTCCCTTAGCGTAGTAAACAACTGTACAATACGGCCTGCGTTCACATTATCGATATTGGTACGGCCCGCGGCACCCGTAGTATCAATATTGCCCGATAAACTGAACGGCTGCGCTCCGTTTGCTATCAGCGTTAAAAACACATCGCCGGGTAACAACAAAAGCTATACCTTTTACTTGTACGATGGCAGTACGTTGGTACAGCAAATTGCATTGAACGATAAATCGGCGGCGGTATTTAACCCGGTTAGCCCAACTACAACTAAAACGTATATAATATATATGTCGGCAACCGATTATTGCGGCAATATCAGCGAAACCAAACACATCCCGCTAACCATATCCCCGGCTAGCATTACACCTCAAATGTTTGTGCAGGGTAACAATACCAAAGGCTGCGCTCCTTTTGTGCCAACATTTGTAAACAATACCAACGGAGGCACAAGTTTTACTTACAATATTTATGATGTTAACAACAAAATTATAGACAAACGAACCGCAGGCACCACCGATTTACCGTATGCTTTTAATACACCGGGAACCTATTTTGTAAGTATAACGGCAATGGACAATTGCTCGGTTATAGAATCGGATAAAACAAGGATTGATGTATTTGCCCCACCTGTACCCAAATTTACTGCCGATGTAACAAGCGGCTGCGGCACGGTATCGGTACAGTTTGCAAACCTCACCACAAGTGCAAACCCCCAAGAGGTGCTTGCATACACTTACGACTGGGATTTTGGGGATGGGTCGCCGCATTCGTTGGTGGTTACTCCTCTGCCGCACCTTTACACTTCCCAAAAGGCATCGTACACGGTTACCTTAACAGTTACCAATTCGGTATCTCAATGTTCAAATTCGGTTGTAATAGCCAATTATATCAATGTTAGCAAACCACCCGTTACCAACTTTATTGTAAAGCCCGATTCGGTTATTAATATCCCTGATTACCGGTTCTCGTTTGTTGATAACACACAAGGCAGCGTAGTAGCATGGCGATGGTTGTTTGGTGATGGGCAAACATCAACACTGCGCAATCCCGACCATAGTTATACAGATACCGGCACCTATAAGGTTACCTTAACTACCCTGAGCCCGCAAGGTTGCAGCAGCAGTGTAACACATCGCGTGCGTATTACCGGAGTGCCGGGCCAACTATTTATGCCATCGGCTTTTATGCCTACCAGTTTAAATACCGAGTTGCGCGCCTTTGCCGCCAAAGGCTCGGGCATTAAAGAGTGGCACATGCAAATATTTAACAACTGGGGCCAGGTAGTTTGGGAAACCACCAAACTTGGCCCGCAAGGCACACCAATAGATGGTTGGGACGGTACGTTTAAAGGCGCATTGGCACCCCAGGGTGTATATGTTTGGCAGGCATCGGCCACCTTTATAAACGGTACCGATTGGAAAGGGATGTCGTACAATGGGGGGTTGCCAAAGCGTTCAGGATCAGTAAATTTAATACGATAAGTGATGAGGGATTTTAAGAAATTATTTTTATTGGTTTTTATGCTGGTTGCGGCATCACGTTCTGGCTTCGCGCAGGATCATATGTATTCCCAGTTTTTTAATTCACCGGTTTACCTTAACCCCGCGCTTAACGGGCAGTTTGAAGGCGACCTGCGCATGAATTTTATTTACCGTAACCAATGGACGGGTTCGCCGGGTAACCTTACGTATTACACCGCTTCCATAGATTTAAAGATACCGCAGTTTGGTGGGGGAGTAGGCCTGATGTTTACACGAGCCAGCGAAGGCACGGCCTATTTAAATACCAATAACATAGCGGGTATTTACTCGTACAGTGTTGGTTCTGATAATTTTATTTTGTCGTTTGGCTTGCAGGCTGGTTTTACAAACAGAACTGTTGATTGGAGTAAATTGGTATTTAGCGATCAAATCGATTCGCGCCTGGGTTATATACCGGGTACGCCTACTTCGGCGGAAACACCGCTTTTTAACAATAAATACTATTTCGATTCGGGCCTGGGGGTAAATTTGGTTACAGGCAACTTAATGGTTGGCACCTCTTTGCAACACATCAACCAACCCAACGAGTCGTTCACCGGGGCACCTGTTAAAGTGCCCGTGCGGTATAATGCGCACGTCAGCTATCGCCTGGATCTCAATCCGTCCGACAATATGGAAGAAAGTGAAAAATCATTTGTTATCCCTTCGGTTGTTTTTTATAAGCAAACGGTTTTTCAATCTGTTAGCGTGGGTGCGCAATACAAGCATAAAAACATCAATTTTGGTTTATGGTATCGCAATAGTGGCGGTATCGACGGGCCTAATTCGGTTGTGCTTTCGTTGATATTCGATTTGAATATTAACCGCGATACCGGCGAAAAAGTGCGCTTAGGTGTAGACCACGATATGAGCTTTTCGGGCATCAACTACAGCAATACCAGTGGCACAACCGAAGGCAGTTTGAGTTACGAAACCACACTCCCGTCCCGGTCGGGCAATTCCGATAAGTTTGATAACTCAAGGCAGTGCTATCATTTTTATTGAGCATAAAATGGGTGTGTAGATACTTGATGCTTGAATAGAAGGTAAGGTATTTACTTCAATCTATTTCGTGTACTTGTACCCATCCATCACTCCACTTTCAAACGGCGACCACAAACCCTGCTGTATTCCGGCGGCTTTGAGTGCGCCGCTTGTCCATACATTACACGTTTTGGCAAAGCT
This sequence comes from Mucilaginibacter gracilis, assembly GCF_003633615.1. Taxonomy (NCBI): domain Bacteria; kingdom Pseudomonadati; phylum Bacteroidota; class Sphingobacteriia; order Sphingobacteriales; family Sphingobacteriaceae; genus Mucilaginibacter; species Mucilaginibacter gracilis. Next base: position 3,577,011 of record NZ_RBKU01000001.1, read on the forward strand.
GTACCGGCCATTAGCCTCGTAAAAGTTATCTGTAACATCATAACCACGACCAGGAAAAACAGCTACCTGCCCGGAGTGTAAATTGAACGAATTTTGAACATAAGCTATCAACTGCCGGTACTGTTGCGGACTGATCACTATTTTTTGGCAAAACTTTGGCGTTACCTTTGGTGGAAATTTATCATAGGTAACATGCATTGCCGAACTATCCAGATAAAACAAGGCGTTAATGGCTGTAGAAAATTTAAGATCGGCCCAGGTAGGTGTATTTAAAAAGAAAGCTTTATCTCCCCAGCCAATCTCAATATATTGAAAGCTGCTGTCAACGGCTTTAAACGATGCCGGGTTAAATTGTTTTCGCCAATCAATATAGGTGGTATTAACCGGCACTGCCACATCGGTATGTACACCGTTTGAGCAAACAAAAATGGTAACGCCGTTTGGCGTTTCGGTAAAATTGCGGTTAACTTTTATATGTGGGAGCAAAAGGGCGAGTATAGCATAGGTGCCAAGTATACCTACAAAAGCCAAAACAATAAAGAGTAAGCGGCGTAATACAACTCTAAACATCTGATAAATATAACATTTACAATGAATATAATTATCAACGTTTATCTCTTGTTAATGTGCAGCAAAACTTACGCGGCCACCAAAATCCTGCACCCAGTAATAGTTGTATTCGGCAACACCTATTTCCTTAAAATCTGGGTTCATTATGTTTTTGCAGTGCCCATCGCTTTTAAACCAATTAGCTAAAACCTCTAAAATACTTTGCTGACCGTATGCAATATTCTCGCCGGTAGTGTATTTTTGGTATCCTTTGTAAATATAACCGGCTTTAATAATGCGGTCTTCTGATGTACTGCCATCCTTGCTTTCATGGTTAAAGTAATTGTGCTTGTACATGTCTTTCGCATGTTCTGTGGCGGACTGGGCCAATAGGTCGTTCCAGGTTAAGGGCGATACAGGTTTCATAAAAACGCCCCCACAATTGCACCCTTTTGCTCGTTTTGCATTAATGATAGTCAAAAATTGATCTTTGAATTGTTGATTATCGATACGTAACGATGATTGACCATTAACCAAGGGTAAAGTCCCCAATACTATCAAAAAAGCAAGACATAACTTTTTCATATCCAATATTTTCGCATTCAATAATATAAACATGGCACCGCCGGTTTTGTTGCACAAGAGCCAACATAAACAGCACCACTAAAATATTAAAAAATAGACTACATTATAGCCCGCTCGTAACCATCAATAAACCGCTTAAAAAAGCCGGATCGCGATAGTAATAGGTTGAACAATGCTATGCCAACAATGGCGCAAGTTATCCCGGCAAGCACATCCAAAACATAATGGTGACTGAGGTAAACAGCCGCAAACCAAATGCCAACTGTTACAGTAGCAAAAAACACATTAATAACACCCAGTTTATTTTTTAAGCCATAATACAAAACTATAACCGGGTAAGAGGAGTGGAGGGAAGGCATGGCCGCAAAAACGTTTGAACCCTTGGCGTAGATGGATTTAAACAGACCGATGTTAAAATAAGCATCAAACTTAGCAAGTCCTGCCGTATTGCCAGGGGTATGCGCCACAAAGTTAAAACCTTTATAGGCAACGTACCAGGGCGGTGCTGCGGCAAAGGTATAGTATATAATAAAGCCGATAAAGTTAACCAGCACAAAAGTAAGCAGGAACAATAAAAACTGCCTGCGTTTTTTAAAAAACAGATAAACGGCAAAAGCCATAGGTACGGGTATCCAGCATAAATAAAAAATGCCGCACATGAGGTCTAAAAAACTATTGCCGTTGTAGCGCCAGTATTCGTTTGGTGTTAAAACTTTGCCGCTAATGTTGATACCAAAAATATGTTTCTCAGTATGGTATAAATCGGCTATGTGTACTGCGCTGTAGTTGTAATTTGGGAAGGCCTTCATATAATCGTATGTAATCCAATAAACGATAAAGATGGCAAACCCCGTAATAAACTTACGCGATATGGCCGAAGCATAAAAAGCTAGGTTAAACAACAACACCAACACTAACTGATCGGTTTTGTAACCAACAACCAATGCCGATAACAGCAAATATGCCGCAGAAACGCCGCACGTAACCGTTATAGTTTTACGGTTGATGCTAACTGCCCCATTTGCGGCAGAGCCGTTACTCATGCTTACTTGTTGGTAAAATGAGAGCGGAAAATGTTATCCCAAAAAGCCGAACTTACGCCGTAACCCTTGGTTGGGTCCTGGTAGTGGTGCAGCATATGATGTTGTTTAATTTTTTTCCACAAGCCCGATTTAAAGTTGAAATGGTGAATGGCATAATGTGTCATGTCATAAACCAAATAGCCACCTATAAACCCAGGGAAAAAAGCAAACACATAGTTACCGGGCAAAATGGCACTAAACAAAAGGTAGAAGCCCAAAGCCAGCGGTATACTTGCCGATGGGGGTAACACAAGGCGTTTTAAATCGTTAGGGTAATCGTGGTGTACACCGTGAAAAATAAAGTGCAGGCGGTAGGCCCATTTTGCTTTGGGTACATAATGGAAAACAAAGCGGTGCATAACGTATTCAATAAACGTCCACACAAATATGCCGGCCAAAAATAAGCCTGTAAAAGTAAGTACACTAATACCGGCGTCAAAAAACGATTTATAAATTAAAAAAACAATAACAGGTATATAAATAACCAGCGGAATAAAAAAGTACACCTTAGAGAAAAACTCCAAAAGGTCACTTTTAAACATCCTTACAGATTCACTGGAATTTGACACATAATTCTTCTTCATTGCGCTTTCACGGTTTAAAACGTTCTACTATTTCTTTTCCGGTTGCAGGGTCGGTGCCCTTAACCTCAACGTATACCACATTAGGCAGCCAAAAGGTTCCGCCTTCAATTTTAATAAATATACGGTTCAGTATGGCTTGCTTTTTAGCAATTGTTGCAAAAATATGATATTTATTGTCTGTTTCCGCCTTCATTAAATAAAGGGGATACTTTTTGTACGATACAAAACGGATGTCAAATTTACCATTATCCAGTGGCTTAGTCACAAGTCCGTATGCAAATTTACGCTGAATAAAGTTAAGTTCTTCCTTTTGCCCTTTTTCGTTGTATTTAATCCAATAAACATGCACCGGATTGGCAGGGTCGGGCTCTCCTTTACCGTTTAAATTTATATCGTAAATTATGGTATTGGTATTGGGGTCGCGCTGCACATAAAACAGCTTGGCCACATTAGGCACAGGGAAATTAATTACTTTAGCCTTTCGGGAGGTTGTATCAATATCTGTTAATTTCGATACCCTAACTAATCTGTCCGAAGGTAAACATAGGTGAAATAGCAAGGCGAAATTTAACAGCAGGGCAGGGGCAATATTCATTATTGGTATCAGCTTTCTTTATTTATTTTACTTTCGGAGGCTTCCATAGCTTTTTTGGCGTCGTATAAACGCTTAAAGGCCGTTATGTTTGATAGCACGGCCAGTATTACAATAGGAACAGTAAAAATGGTAATAGTTTCAAATACGTGGAAAGGTATGCCGGGTATATACAACTTATAATCGCCACCAATGTATGACGATGATATGCCGCAAATAATGGCAAATAAACCAATAGTAACCACCCTTTCCGGGCGTTGCATCAGGCCACCTTTTAATTCAATTCCTAAGCCTTCGGCACGTGCGCGCACGTAGCTCACCATCATTGATCCTATAAGGGCTATAAAGGCAAATATGGAACTTAAAAAGTAGTGGTGGGCAACCAGGTAGTAGCAAATCCCTAAAAACATAATCAATTCGCTATACCTATCCAGCACCGAGTCATACAAAGCGCCAAATTGCGAACTCATTTTGCCCAGGCGTGCAACCTGGCCGTCAAGCATATCAAACAATCCGGCAAATAATACAAGCGCGCCTGCCCAGCCTACATAGCTTAAATCGCCACGGTTGCCTTCTTCGGCTCCAAGTATAAATATCCCGGCAACGCCAAAGTTTAACAATAACCCAATGGTGGTTATGGCATTTGGCGTTAACCCAATTTTGATAAGTATTTTTACCAATGGGTCAATAACCTTGTATATTCCTAATTGCAGGTTAACCCGTACAGTAGTTGCTTGTGCCATAGCAGTATCTTTTTTATTTTAAAAATCTAATCTTGCCCTGGTTCTAATACCAAACTGTGGCGCATTAGGGTGGTCAAGGTAGTTAAAGCGCTCTACCAGGTCAACCCTAAAAAACTTTAATATATTGCCTATACCAATACTACCTTCGGTATAAGGTTTACCGTTTAAACTATAGGTTAAAGGTACTCCCGCGCTATTAACCGGGAATTGTATTAACGACGAATGAAGGGCCGGATTGTTTTCGTCGCGAATGCCGCCGTATAATGCCTTAAAGGTTATAAACTCGCGAAACTTTAATCGTTTAAATAACGGTATCTTGTTAAATATAAATCCGTTAAAGCAATGGTCAATGTTTACGCTTGCGTAATGGTCGCTCACAAACTCCATAAAATTCATTAAGTTATACGAGTCAAACTGATAAGCGTAAGTTTGGTTTGCCCTATGTATGGTTAATAACGGAAAAGGCAATTTACCTAAGGTATAACCACCCTCAACACTAAAGTCGGTATACCCTAATTGCGATAAATAAAAGCGTTTATCAATTTTTGCGTGCAACGTTTGGTAGGTGTATTGGCTGTTTAAAACACCCTTAAAGCTTTGCGTATAATCAAACTCCAAAATAGGGTATTTGCTTGGTATGGTAATGCGGTATATTTTACCCTGTATCAACTGCTCGTGAGGCGCATAACGGAAACCTACATTAACTTCGGTTGTAGTAATACTGGGTATGGAGTTGGGCACGCCATCAACTGTATTATTAAAATACAACGATCCTGCCGGCGATTGTTTCCAGTTTCTTAACCCTACCGAGTACGAGAAATGGCTCTCAAATTCGCGCACGTAATCTATTTTATAAAAGTCGTTATACAGGTATTTGTCGTTTACGCCACGTTTAAACGATAGTAAAAAGTTGTCTTCGGATACAAACTGTAAATTGGCACCCGGTATTTTGGTATCGCGCTGTATACTGGCCCTAATGTAATTTTGTGGGAACTTGTAAATGGTTTTATTATTGATGGAGTATGTTGCGCTTAAAAAATATTTCCAGCGTTCGTCTTTAAAGCCATAGGCACCATAGGTTTCAAAGTAATAGCGTTTGCTTAATTCGGGCGTTGTACGTCCGCCAAAACGCAGGCGCAGGCCCTCAATGGGGTTAAAGCTGTAAAAGGTATTTGCCGGCCCAATTTCAAACGGACCAAACGATTTATAACCAGCCAGCAACAATGATGCAATATCCATGGTGCGCCTAAACGACGGGATGGTTTGCAAACTATCTATATTTTTGTAAACCTTTGATTCTGCCGTTGTAAGCGTGTCTTTACCGCGGCTCTCAACCCAAAAATTATTGCTGCGCTCTTTGGCCTCGTCAGATACATATCCGCTTAATCCCTCGTAGGTAGTATCGGGCCTCGCTTTGTTTAATAAATAGTTTCTGTATGATACGGTACGCTGGCCAAACAAACTTGTTTTTCCCTTTTTGGTGATACCAAAATCGGCCATCATATCGCTTCTTATCAATTGGTATCGGCCATACTGGTTTCTTTCAAAATCAAGGTTCACATTCATATTGCGCACCCAGTTGAGGTTTATTTTATTGTTGATTAATAATTTAGCCTGTTGTACAGCATAATTGGTATCAATAGTAACGTAAAGTTTTCCCTCAAACAGCATATCGGTTGTGTTACGGGGGGTAAAGCTAAGTTCAACCAGTTTTTGAGTACCATCTGTTACGGTATCGGTAATAAAAAATTTGTAAAAGGTAGGCGCCTCATCAGCTATAGGGCTCAAAAACTGATTGGTCATTAAAAAAATGTTGTTCGAATAAATATCCACATCAGAGTACATCCTGTTGAGGTAGGCATTCATACCGTCGTCATCAATAAAACTGCCAAAATTTACTTTTTTCGAACCTATTACCACTGCTTTTTTAACCTCGGGCTTTTTGCGATAATAAACCTGCGTTAATTTTTCGTCGAGATATACAGGTAGTAACGATTTGCCGGGTACAATTGTTGAGTCGCGGTTATCAAACAAAAATTTATACGAACGGAATATTTTTTTATTGCCAATATCCATTGAGAGGTTGGCTAACGAGAACTGTAATTTCTCGTATTGCTGATATTCGGCGTAATCATAACCTTGTATGCGGTTAAGGTCTTTATGTTCAATCACCTTCCTTATTAATTCAACCGCAGGGTTATCTTTATTACGGTAACGCGTTTTTTTGGCCGAGTTTACTTTAACCTCGTTTAAGGTTTGCCCTTCGGGATAAAGCCTGATATTAAAGGTTTGAACTTCGCCGGGTATAATGTTAATGGTAACTGTTTTATAACCCAGGTAGGTTATTTTTATTTTATCTAATGTTTTGCCGGTTTTTAAAATATAGTTACCGGTAGCATCGGTACTTGTGCCAATATTAGTACCAGGAAATGCTACAGATACATAAGGCAAAGGCTGTTTGGTATTTACATCGGTAATTATACCTTTTACAACGGTAACCTGGCCCTTAGCAATTATTGAGAAAATTATAAAAAAGAATAAAAGAATATGCTTCATTTTGTTATTAATACGTTTTATTGTACCCTATAGATTTTTTGACTAAAAACTACCGGTAATCAAACATCGCAAATGTAAAAAAAATCATGTTAGACGTTTGTGGTCAAAAAGTCAAATCTCAATTGTTATAGAGGTATTAAAAACGTGTTAATGTTACATTAATTTGCCCTAAAAAGCACGCATGTTATTAAATTAACATCCAAACAAGCAAGCTTTTTATTTTTATCAGCAATATGTTGCGGGGTTTTGGCAGTTAAAGCAGCTTAGCTATAGCCAACTTAATAAAACCCGGAGCCTATCTAATTTGCATTAAACGGCACCGGGTTTATCAAAAAACATATTTTACATCGATTCTACCAGGTCCTGGTAATAATCTAAACCAAGGTGTGTTATTAAATCCTCGCCCATCATATGGCGCAGGGTATTTTGCAGTTTAATTAACTGTTTAAAAATATCGTGTTCTGGTTTTAAGCCCGGCGCCGTTTGCGGCGATTTTAGGTAAAACGATAACCACTCTTGTATGCCGCTCATATTGGCGCGTTTGGCAAGATCCATAAACAAAGCCAAATCCAAAACAATTGGAGCCGCTAAAATAGAATCGCGGCACAAAAAGTTAATTTTGATTTGCATTTCATAACCCAGCCAGCCAAAAATATCAACATTATCCCAGCTCTCTTTATTATCGCCGCGGGGCGGATAATAATTGATACGCACCTTATGGTACAAGTCGCCATAGAGTTCGGGATTAATCTCGGGTTGGAAAATTTCTTCCAAAACGCTCAATTTTGATACTTCCTTAGTTTTAAAATTATCCGGATCATCCAAAACCCAACCATCACGGTTTCCTAAGATGTTGGTAGAAAACCAACCTTTTACGCCCAGTGCCCTTGCTGTTAAACCGGGTGCTAAAATGGTTTTCATTAAAGTTTGGCCGGTTTTAAAATCTTTTCCGGCTATTGGTGTATTTGTAATTTTTGAAAGCTCAACCAGTGCAGGTATATCAACCGTAAGGTTAGGGGCGCCGTTAGCAAAGGCTACGCCTAATTTTAAGGCAGCGTAAGCATATATCATACTTGGCGCAATGCGTTCGTCGTTATCCTTTAAAGCTTGCTCAAAGCTTTCAACCGTTTGGTGGATTTCCGATTCTTCAAAATATATCTCGGTCGATCCGCACCAAACCATTACAATGCGGCTGCAACCGTTTGCCGCTTTAAAGGCTTCAATATCGTTCATAACCTGTTGGGCAAGGTCATGGCGGGTGGTAAATTCTTTAATGTGTGTGCCGGTAAGGTTTTTTACGTAGTTGTGGTCAAAAGCGGCCTTCATAGGCACAATTGCCTCAAGCGGGCCCTTAACGGCATCTAGCAGGTGCTGATCTAAAACTTTTGCGTTTGATGCCGCCTGGTAAACGTTATCGTCATAAACATCCCATCCGCCAAAAACAATATCTTCAAGGCTCGCCAAAGGTACAAAATCTTTAATTTTGGGGTAGCGGTTTTCGGTACGTTTGCCTAAACGTATGCTGCTCATTTGCGTTAACGAGCCAATAGGCTGTGATATTCCCTTTTTAACTGCTTCAACCCCGGCTATGAGCGTTGTAGCAACAGCTCCTAAACCCGGAATAAGGATGCCTAATTTACCTTCGGCTGGTTCAATGTTTGTTTTCATTCGATATTTGTTTTGAGATAAAACCTTTGTTTAGCCCTTAATTGGCAAAATCAAAAGGTTTTCATTATAGATATTTATTAGTAGTAATATATTAAAATTTAAAGCCAGTTGTGTTTTTTATACCACGCAAAGGTATTTTCCAGCCCCTTTTTTAGGTCATATTCAGGTAAATAATTTAAATCCTGTGTCACATTTTTGATATCACAAATCCAGTTAACGGCATTAAGTTCACTCAGCTTTTCAATATTTAAGGCTGGGGTTTTATTACTGCGTGCATATAGTTTTTGTAACAATGCGGCAAGGGCTTTTATAAGCAATAAGGGCAAATGTACCTTAATTGTTTTTTTATTTAACACCTGTTTAGTAAAATTTGCCAGGGCATACCTATTGTAAGTTTTACCATCACTCACGTTATAAGCTCTGTTTTTAATTGGAAGCTTTAACGCGCTTACGGTTAGTTTTGCCAAATCATCAACGTAAATAAAACTGAGGTGTTGTTCAATACGGCCAATATAAGGTTCAAAACCTTTACTAAACTGTTTTAGTATAATAAAAATGCCTGTATCTCTGGGGCCGTAAACCGCAGTTGGCCTTAAAATGAGGAGTGGCAGGCCAGGTAGTGCAGTTATTTTTTGCTCGGCCAGCAATTTACTACGGCCATAGGCGGTTACCGGGTTGGGTAAAGTATCATCGGTAATAATGCCGTTAAGTGTAGGTAATGGCCCTAATGCAGCAAGGCTACTTAAAAAAATAAATTTTTTTATAGGCACTTTACTTTGCAAAACTGCTTTGGCAAGGTTAAGGGTGTATTGGGCGTTTACGCGGTTATAATCTTCTTCGGTTTTGGCGGCTGTTACACCTGCGGCGTGTATAATGTAAGTGTATTGCTTATCTTCAATATCTTTGGCGAGGGCATCAACACTACTAAAATCCGGAAAGGTATATTGAATATCAAATTTTGCGAGATGATTTGTTTTGCTGCTTTCCCTAACCGCGGCGTAAACATCGAGGTTGTTTTTTAAGGCGTTTTTTACCAAATGATAACCAACAAAACCACTTGCGCCGGTTATTAAAACCCGCTCCTTCATATCTGTTTCTCGTAGATGCGGTATTTTTTATAAGGGTCGCCTTTAATAGCAATAATGGCTTCGTTAATTAATGTATTGTTTTCAAGTGTCCACCCGGCTTCGGCATGGGTAAAGCCTTTGCGTTTGTACTCGCTAATAATGGAGCCGTATAAGCAGGCCTCAATACCCATTTTGCGGTAACCATCTATAACACCCAAAGCATATATGCGCAAGCTTTTAACTTTGCTTTTATTGAAGAGTATTTTGAAGATACCGGTGGGCAATAACCTCCCTCTTTTTACCTTCATTAAAATTTCATTAAAATTTGGCAGCGCCAGCCCAAAGCCTACTATTTTGCCATTTTGTTCGGCAACATAGGCAAAATCTGTGTCCAATATCAGCTTGAGGTCTTTGGCTAAATGGGCAAATTCGGCATCTGTCAAGGGTACAAAACCACTATTCTGGTCCCAGGCCGAATTGTAAACTTCGCGCAGTTTAGCAACTTCTTCTTTAAAGTTTTTAAGGCTTACTTTACGGATGAGGATGTTATTGCGCTTCAACCTTTCCTGCAAAGCATTAAGCAATCTTACCGATTTATCATCATAAGCCTGCCCATCCCAGTGCCAGGCTATCAAATCAATTTGTTTAACGTAACCTGCACGCTCAATTAAATCGGCATAATAGGGCGCGTTATAAGTCATCATTAAAAATGGCGGGCTATCAAAACCTTCAACTAAAAGCCCGGAGGCTTCGTTAGTCGAAAAATTTACCGGGCCAATTACTTTCTGGGTAACGCCTTTGTCTTTCAGCCATTTATCGGCTGCTGCAAAAAGTTGGTTTGCGGTTTCCTGGTTGTTTACACAGTCAAAAAAACCAAAAAAACCATCGTTTCTTTTGTTAAAGGTGTTGTGGTTATTGTTTAATATGGCTGCAATGCGCCCCACTATTTTACCATCCTGATAGGCTAAAAAGCACTGTAACGATGAGTGTTTGTGAAACGGATGTGTAGTTAAAAGGTCTTTTTGAGCGATAAAAAGTTCAGGAACGTAGTTGCCATCGCCCTCATATAAATCGTGCGGAAAGTCAATAAAAGAACCAAGGTCTTTTTTTGACTTTACCGGAACTATTTGTATCATATTCTTTCTTTAACCGTAGTTACGCCAACCTGTTTAAAGGCTTTAGATAATTTGTCTACTGCTTCGTCAATCTGGTCAAACGTATGTGTTGCCATTAGCGAGAAACGCAGTAACGATGAATCGGACGGAACAGCAGGAGAAACCACAGGATTCACAAAAATACCTTGCGATTGCAGTATGTTGGTTGCCATAAACGTTTTATCGTTATCTCTAACATAAATTGGCAATATAGGGCTTTCGGTAACACCCATGTCAAAACCTTCGTCAAGCAATAACGCTTTGGCGTAATTGGTGTTTTTCCAAAGGTTTTCTATATGCTCGGGTTCGTTTTCAATAATATCCAAAGCGGCAATAACACTGGCAACAGAAGCCGGAGTCATACTTGCGCTAAATATCAACGACCGTGCTTTGTGTTTAATATATTCAATCACATCCTTATCAGCAGCAATAAAACCGCCTAATGATGCAAACGATTTACTGAAGGTACCCATGATAAGATCAACCTGATCTGTCATCCCGAAGTGTGAAGCAGTACCTGCGCCTTTGTGGCCAATAACACCTAAGCTGTGCGCATCATCAACCATAATGTTAGCACCAAACTCAGTTGCAACTTCCGATAGTTCGGGCAATTTAACAATGTCGCCTTCCATACTAAATATACCGTCAACAGCTATCATTTTAACAGCCTCTTCGGGTAAATTCTTTAATTTCTGGCGCAAATCGTCCATATCGTTGTGCGCATATTTAATTACACGCGAGAACGATAAACGGCTGCCATCGATGATCGAAGCATGGTCATACTCGTCTAATATCAAATAATCATTGCGGCCCGTAATGCACGATAATACGCCCAGGTTAACCTGGAACCCTGTACTAAAAATTACCGTAGCCTCTTTGCCTACATATTGAGCAAGCCTGTTTTCTAGCTCAATATGAATGTCTAAGGTGCCGTTTAGAAACCTGGAACCGGCACAACCCGTTCCGTATTTGTCAATTGCTCTCTTTGATGCTTCTTTAATTTTGGGATGGTTGGTTAACCCTAAATAGGAGTTTGAACCAAACATTAATACCCTCTTACCATCAATCATTACTTCAGTATCCTGACCAGATTCGATAGGACGGAAGTAAGGATATAATCCTGACTCTTTTATTGAAATTGCATCTTGAAATTGAGCAACTTTCTCATGTAGCTTTTTACCCATGTATGTTAACCCTACTTAAAATTTTTGTAAAAATACCACGAAAATCCTAATATACCGCTCCTTTACTTTATAATTTTTTAACACTGCGGTATTATTACTAAAATTTTCGGAGAGCAAATTAATCGTTTTTATTCCTAAAAGTAAAAACCAATTGATCTTTTTACGTTATTTTAACCTTAAAAAGACAATTTGAATGTTTAAAAACCCTCTTTGTAATAATATTGTCACAACACCCAATTTAAATGACGTATTAGTAATTTTTTGACTAAATAGGTGAAGAAGTTTAAACTATTGCACTTATTTTGTATTTATAATAATCGCTTTGCTGTTCTAAAATTATGAAAAAACTTTTGTATCATGTTTTAACAATTATAATCATTTGTTTTTTATTTCGGGCAAACGGGTTTGCACAAATAAAAAACGACACCACAACATCGGTAGTTTCGCTTCAGCAATGCATCAGTTTTGCCTTGCGCAATCAACCGGCTACAAGGCAAGCCAGTATTGACGAGCAAATAAACGAGCGCACCATATCTATCGGCCTTGCCGATTGGTTGCCACAGGTTAATGCCACAGGCAGTGCCCAGCATTACTTTCAATTGCCGGTAACTTATATTAATAATAGCTACCAGCCAACCAGCGCGCCAAATACCTCTACATTGGGTGTGGGTGCAACGCAGGTACTATACAATAATACCGTAGCACTTGCTGCCCATACAGCAAAATATAGCCGCGAATATTTTAAAGAAAACTCAGCGAGCAGCCAAATTAATGTAGTATCCGATGTAAGCAATGCTTTTTATGATGTGCTTCTATCCGGAAAGCAATTATCGATAATTAACCAGGATATTGTGCGCCTGCAACGCAGTTTAAAAGACGCCTACGCGCAGTATCAAGCCGGTATTGTTGATAAAATTGATTATAAACAAGCTACCATAGCGCTTAATAACGAGTTTGCAAGCCGCAAGCAAGCGCAGGAAGCAATATTGAGTAAAACGGCTTATTTAAAGCAAATAATGGGTTTCGATCCGGCAAAACCCGTACAACTTGCCTACGATTCGGCCCAGTTGGAAAAGGAAACTGTGATTGATACTACGCAAATTTTAGATGTAAATAACCGTATTGAGTATAAGTTGCTGCAAACCCAAAAAATACTGCAAAACATTAATGTTGATTATTACCGGTGGGGTTGGTTGCCGTCGGTATCGGCATTCGGCAATTATAATTTGGGGTATTTTAACCCTAACGTGCAAGATTTGTATAGCCGCTCGTTCCCTAACTCGTATGCCGGCGTAAGCTTGTCTATCCCTATTTTTACGGGTACCAAACGGTTACAAAACTTAAGCAAGGCCAGGTTACAGGTTGAGCGTGCCGATTTGGATTTAGTAAACACGCGCAACGTAATAAACACGCAATATACACAGGCCCTGGCAGGTTATAAAAGCAACTTTAATGATTACCGCATCTTAAAACAAAATGTTGAATTGGCTACCGATGTGTATAATGTGGTAACGTTACAATACCGGGAAGGTATAAAAACGTACCTCAATGTAATTAACGCCCAGTCGGACTTGCGCACCTCGCAGCTTAATTATTACAACGCTTTGTTTAACCTGCTCTCGAGCAAAATAGATCTTCAAAAATCACTCGGAACACTTTCCACCCAATATTAATACACTACTTAGTTATGAATAAAAGATACATTTTTTTAATTGGCCCTGTAGCAATGCTGATGTGGGTATCATGCAAGCAAGCCCCCAAACAAATTACTGCATTGCCGCCAACTGCTGTAACTCTTGTATCAGCCGAAAAAGGCAACGCCATTTATTACGATCAATACCCGGGCGTTGTAGTGCCCTTAAACAGTGTTGAATTACGGTCGCAGGTGGCGGGATATTTAACGGGCATTTTTTTTAAGGAAGGTGACGTGGTTGAAAAAGGTAAGCCATTATATGAGATAGACCGCCGTAAATATCAATCGGCGTATTTGCAGGCCCAGGCCAATTTAAGCAGCGCCCAGGCAAACCTGATACGCTCGCAAAAAGATGCCGACAGGTACAACCAGCTTTTAAAGCAGGATGCTGTTGCCAAGCAACTGGTTGATAATGCTACGGCCACATTAGCCAGCAGCCAAAGCCAGGTTGAATCGGCAAAGGCAGGCGTAGTATCAGCTAAAACAGATTTGGATTATTCGTTAATCCGGGCCCCTTTTACGGGCCGTATTGGTATATCCCAGGTTAAACTGGGTGCGCAGGTTAGCCCCGGTACAACGCTGTTAAACACCATATCGAGCGAAGACCCGATTGCCGTTGATTTTGTGGTTGACGAAAAAGATATTCCGCGTTTTGCGGCCATGCAGAGCAAACCGGCCATTAAGGCCGATTCAACCTTTATGTTGAGTTCGTCAACCGGGGTAGCCTACAAGCAACCGGGTAAAATATTGGTGATTGATAGGGGTGTTGATAACCAATCAGGAACGATCAAGGTTGGTATCCAGTTCCCTAATCCCAAAAAGGAATTAATAAGCGGAATGAGCGTGGTATTAAAAGTATTGAACCAGCAATCGGGCGTACAGGTTTTAATACCTTACAAAGCCATTACCGAGCAAATGGGCGAATTTTTTGTGTTTGTATCGCAAAACGATACCATAGCTGTGCAGCACAAGGTACAGGTTGGGCCGCGTGTTAGCGATAAAATTGTGATAATGAGCGGTATAAACGAAGGTGATAAGGTTGTTACCGAAGGTTTGAACCGCTTGCGCGATAAGGGTAAGATACAGGTTGGGCCGCCAAAACAATCGGCACAGGGCCAGCAACAAGCACCAAAATAATTTAAGATTTAAGCATGATCGCAGAAACTTTTATAAAAAGGCCGGTAACAGCAATTGTTATATCAATAGTTATTTTGATAGTAGGCGTGCTGGCTATTACCAGTTTACCTATAGGCCAGTATCCCGAAATTACACCGCCTACCGTACAAATAACAAGTACCTATACCGGTGCCGATGCCCAAACAGTTGAGCAAACTGTAGCTACGCCCATAGAAGTACAGGTGAATGGTACACCCGGTATGACATACCTTACCAGTAACAGCACCAGTAACGGCGCCATGAGCATGACGGCCAATTTTGAAGTGGGTACCGATATTAACAATGCCACACTGGATGTGCAAAACCGGGTAAGTATAGCACAGCCTACCTTACCGCAGGAAGTACAGCGTTTAGGTATTACCACCAAAAAGCGTAACCCAAGTATTTTAATGCTGGTGGCAATTTATTCGCCAAAGGGTACGCACAACGTAACTTTTACCGATAACTACGCCAATATTTTTATCCGCGATGCCCTTTTAAGAACAAAGGGTGTGGGAGATATTGTTAGCCGCGCCGACGATTTTAGTATGCGTATTTGGCTAAAGCCCGATAAACTGGCTATTTTGGGTATAACAGCCGCCCAAGTAACTGCTGCCCTGCAAGAGCAAAATGCACAGATAGCTGCCGGTACTGTGGGTGCGCCGCCGCAACAAAACGCACAAACGTTTGAATATACGGTTTACGTAAAAGGCCGTTTGGTTCAACCCGAAGAATTTGGCAACATTGTAGTAAAAACAAACGCCGCCACAGGTAGCGTGGTTTATTTAAAAGATGTTGCCCGCATTGAGTTAGGTAAATTTAACTACTCTGGTAACTCATTTGTTGATGGAAAAAAGGCATCATACCTGCTGGTGTACCAGGCTCCGGGCAGTAACGCTATCGAAACCGCACAAGGCATTTATGATACCATGGATGAGCTAAAGAAAGCTTTTCCGGCTGATATTGATTACGTGGTTCCGTTCGAATCGATAACGGTTGTAAAGGTATCCGTGCATGAGGTTGTTGAAACCTTGCTCATAGCTTTGGCCCTGGTTATTGTGGTAGTATTCCTGTTTCTACAAAGCTGGAGGGCAACGCTTATCCCTGTGTTGGCTATCCCGGTTTCAATTATCGGTACATTCATATTCTTTATTCCGTTAGGGTTTACTATTAATACTTTAACACTGTTTGGTTTTGTATTGGCCATTGGTATTGTGGTTGATGATGCCATTGTGGTGGTTGAGGCCGTACAACATTATATTGACGAAAAAGGCATGGACCCTAAAGAGGCTACCATGAACGCCATGCGCGATATATCGGCGCCCGTTATTGCAATTGCCTTAATATTGGCGGCGGTGTTTGTTCCGGTAGGTTTTATACCGGGTATAGTAGGCCGTTTGTATCAGCAGTTTGCCATCACTATTGCCATATCGGTAATGATATCGGCTTTCGTGGCACTTTCATTAACTCCTGCGCTTTGTACGTTGATACTGAAGCCGATGAAACTGGACGAGTCGTCTAAAGGGTTGGATAAGTTCTTCTTTAAATTTAATGGTTGGTTTGGCCGCGTAACCGGCAAATACCAAAATGGTGTTGCGCGAAGTATAAAAAACTCCAAGTTTGTTATAGTAATATTATTGTGTATCATTATTGGGGCTGTAATGTTATTTAAGTACAAACCAAGCGGTTTTATACCAACGGAAGATGATGGCCGCGTTTACATAACCTTTGATTTACCCGAGGCCTCGTCAACCGGTAGAACAGTTAACGTAATAACCCGGATGATGCATATGTTGGATAGTGTGCCCGGCGTACAGCATTATGCTGCCTTGGGTGGCTTAAACGTTGTTTCCTTCGCAACAAAATCAAACAGTGGAACCATATTTTGCCAGCTAAAACCCTGGGATGAGCGTACAAAACCAGAAGACCAGTTATTAGGGCCCAAAGGTTTAGTTGCATCACTTCAAAAGAAATTTTCGACTACCATAAAAGAGGCAAACGTTGTAGTTATTTCGCCACCGGCAATACCCGGTTTAGGCACAACTGCAGGCTTTGCATTTAACTTAGAACAACGCGAAACCGGTGATATAAAAGCCTTTGAAAAAGTGGTGCAGACTTTTGTTGCCGCCATAAACCAGCGAAAAGAAATTGGCAAGGCTTTCTCATTCTTTACGGCGCGCACACCGGGTTACCAGTTAACCATCGATCGTGAAAAGTGTAAAAAGCTGGGTGTAAGTATATCCGACGTGGGTAACGCCTTGCAAACCTACCTGGGTAGTGCTTACGTTAACGACTTTACAATTTATGGCCGTAATTTTCGCGTAGTTGAACAAGCCGATACTAATTACCGCGCCGACATTAAGAACCTGAGCGGATATTTTGTACGAAACTCCGGCGGTACAATGGTGCCTGTAAGCACGCTTACCAGCTATAAGTTAACCGAGAGTGCCCCGTTAATATCGCACTTTAACCTGTTCCGCTCAACCGAAATTGATGGTAGCCCTGCACCGGGCTATAGTAGCGGCGACGCTTTAAATGCCTTAAAAGAAGTAGCTGCTCAAACGCTGCCGCAAGGCTACAGTTACGAGTTTTCGGGCTTAAGCCGCGAAGAAATATTATCCGGTTCAAAAACCGTATATATCTTCATTCTTTCGCTCATGTTCGTATTCTTGTTTTTAGCGGCTCTGTACGAGAGTTGGTCGGTGCCGTTCTCTGTATTACTCGCGGTGCCGTTGGGTGCCTTTGGGGCCATTTTAGCACTAACCTTTAGGCCATTACTTACCGATAACGTGTACGCGCAAATAGGTTTGATAACTTTGATAGGTTTAGCTGCCAAAAACGCCATCCTGATAGTGGAGTTTGCCAAGGAACGGGTTGACCGTGGGATGGAAGTTGTTAAAGCCACTTTAGAGGCTGTACACTTGCGCCTGCGCCCAATTATCATGACATCGATGGCGTTTATATTAGGTGTATTACCATTAGTTGTAGCATCTGGCGCAGGCGCCGAGGCCCGTAAAACCATAGGTTGGACGGTTTTTGGCGGTATGCTTTCGGCAACCTTCCTGGCTATATTTATTGTGCCCGTGCTCTATGTGTTGATTACCAAATTTGCCTATGGTAAAAAGAAGCTTGACGAAATGCAAGCCAACTACAAACCCGACCCCGAGCATGACGATATAACAGGCGTGGAATAATATTGTACTAACCCGAGAGCCTCAAACTTAACTGTTTGGGGCTTTTTGTTGCATTAAACGTAATAAAATTGCATTAAAAGCGTTCAAAAATAAAAAGGTTAAAAAGAACCATGGATTGTTTGAATTTTTAGTTTCAGGTTATTAACTTTATACAATACCGTCGAACGCATAGCAATCAAATTATGGTGCCAGCCAAAAGTTTGATAATAAATACGTTGATTAGGAGCTTAGTAATAAGCTCCTTTTTCGTTTCAAAAATTTGGGGAAAGGTTCTGAAAATTATTAACCGAAGCACACAGAAAGAGCAATACTATAATTTCACGGAAATCTTAGTGCGCTGTTTTTTACATGCATGTTTTAGCAAAAGAAATTTACCCCTCTAATATCCCGGTATTCATGAGTGGGTATTAAAATCTCTTTATAAGTGCGAATTTTTATTTCTCAACCAATGATCGGCTATCACCAAGGCTGCCATAGCTTCAACAATAGGCACGGCGCGCGGTACTACGCAAGGATCGTGGCGGCCCTTGCCACTTATTTCGGCGGCATTGCCTGCGGCATCTATAGTTTGCTGGTTGTGCATAATAGTGGCAACGGGTTTAAAGGCAACCTTAAACTCAATGGGCATACCATTGCTTATGCCGCCTTGTATACCACCACTAAAGTTGGTGATAGTTTTAACATCGCCTAAATGGTTTTTAACAAAAATGTCGTTATGCTCCGAGCCCCGCATTTCGCTGCCCGAAAAACCCGAACCAAATTCAAAACCATGCACGGCGTTAATGCTCAACATAGCCTTGCCTAATTCGGCGTGCAGCTTATCAAAAACAGGTTCGCCTAGCCCAACCGGGCAGTTTAATATGTGGCAACTCACTTTGCCGCCAACGGTATCGCCATCTTTACGTACCGAATCAATAAAATCAATCATTTCAACAGCAGTACCGGGGTCGGCACAGCGTAAAATGTTGCTTTCGCGGATAGCTAAAAACTCTTTCGCGCTTGTTATGGTTACGTTAGGTGCATCAATTTTACCAACACTGCTAACATGGGCCAATATTTCTATCCCCTGTGTTTTTAACAACAATTTAGCAACAGCCCCGGCAGCCACGCGTGCAGCCGTTTCGCGCGCTGATGAGCGGCCCCCACCACGATGATCGCGGATGCCATACTTGGTTTGATAAGTATAATCTGCATGTGATGGCCGAAAAACATCAGTATTATGGCTGTAATCCTTCGATCGCTGGTCTTCATTCGGTATCAGCATGGCAATAGGCGTTCCGGTAGTTTTACCCTCAAATACGCCCGAAAGTATCTTAACCGTATCGCTCTCCTTACGCTGCGTAGTAATTTTACTTTGACCAGGCTTGCGCTTATCCAACTCACCCTGAATATATTCCATATCAATAGGCAATTGCGCAGGGCAGCCATCTATAATCACCCCGATAGCCTCGCCGTGCGATTCCCCAAAAGTTGTTATCCTGAATATTTGTCCGAATGAATTACCAGCCATTGTGTAAGATATGAGATGTTAGATATGAGTATTGAGATACATAGTTTGTCATTGCGAGGAACGAAGCAACCGCTTGCTTTACAGAGCGGCTTTGCAGGTTCGCTTTGCTTCCGTGCGGTTGCTTCGTACCTCGCAATGACACAGTTTTAGTTTATTTTTTAATTGAAAATCCCACCTTTTCCAAATCCGACCAAAATGCCGGGTACGATTTTTCAACCACCGTGGGGTCTTCAATTTCAACCTGTGGAATTACCAGGGCCAGGGGGGCAAAAGCCATAGCCATGCGGTGGTCTTCGTAAGTATGAATAATCACCTTTTCGGGAATACGCTTTTCGCTGCAATCCAATTTATATACCTGTCCTTTTTCAGTGAGTTTCACGCCTATTTTAGCCAACTCATTTTGCAGGGCGGCTATACGGTCGGTTTCCTTAATTTTAAGGGTTTCCAATCCCGTAAAGGTAGCATCATGGCCTAACGCGGCGCAAACCACAATAACGGTTTGAGCTAGGTCCGGGCATTCCTTAAAATCAAATATCTTGCGTAAAATGGGTTTAGCTTCCTTTTGCAGATATACGCCGCCATCTTTAAATTGCGATGTAATTCCAAAATTTGCCATTATTTCCGTTATCACACTATCGCCCTGTAGGCTGTAAGCCTTTAAAGCAGGTAAAAATAGTTCGGCAGTGTTTGATAATGCCGCAATAGCATACCAGTACGAAGCCGCGCTCCAATCGGGTTCAACCACCAAATCGGTTTCTTTAAAAGGCTGGCTTTCTATGCCAATACTGTTACCTGCCCAAGTATGCGCAATGCCGGCTTGCTGTAGCATGGCCAGAGTCATCTCAACATACGGTTTAGAAGTCAGTTCGCCCTCAATCTCCAATGTTAAACCCTGAGGCAAGCTCGAAGCTATTAACAGCAATGCTGTAATATACTGACTGCTGATATCGCCTTTAATAGCAATGCGGTTGGTTTGCTGTTCAAAGCCACTATGAATTTTAATAGGAGGGAAGCCATCGTTAATTTCATAATCAATTTTAGCACCCAGCTTGCGCATAGCATCAACCAACACGCCAATGGGGCGTTGCTGCATACGTTGTGTGCCTGTTAGCACTACATTTTTATCCTGCAAGGGTAAATAGGCGGTCAAAAATCGCATCGCAGTGCCGGCAGGGCCGATGTTGATTTCGGATTTGAGATTTACGATTTCGGATTTGAGATTTACGATTTCGGATTTGGAAGGCTCCGAATCCCCGTCAGCCATTATGACTACTTGACTTCTGACCTCCGTCTTCTGACTACCGACTACCGACTCCTGATTCAAAACCCCTTTCAGCGTAACAGCATCAGCAGCGTCGCTCATGTTTTTTACCTTCACCTTGCCTTTGCTCAGGGCCTCAATAATGAGTGCCCTGTTGCATTCGCTTTTAGAACCGGTAAGCTGTATGGTTCCGCTAAGTGTTTTATCAGCCTTAGATATAATGATGTTACCTTGCATTGCTGCTATTTAAACGTGGGTTAAATGTTCTTGCTGGCTACCTGCTATACCATCCGTATTCATAATCTCGGTTTGTTTACGGATAGATTCGCTGTGTATCAATTCCAGCAATTTGCTTGTAAACTCTTCGCTTAATTTTAAGGCTTTTCCGTAGCTGATGCGTTTGTTCAATATCTCGTCCCAACGGCTAACCTGTAAAATGGTGATACCGTTATCTTTTTTATGCTGACCAATTTTTTCGGCTATCTGCATTCTTTCAGCTATTTTCTGAATAACCAGATCGTCAATTTTATCAATCTCATTACGCAGTACGGCTAATTTATCCTTAACCTCGGGTGTGCCGGCGCCAGATTTACGGATTTCTAAACGGCCCATAAGCTCGTCCAATGCCGATGGTGTAAGCTGTTGCTTGGCATCCGTCCAGGCTACCGATGGGTCAATGTGCGATTCGATAATCAAACCTTGCATATCCAGGTCAAGTGCTTTTTGGGCAATGTAAGGTATCAGCTCGCGGTTACCGCAAATATGGCTTGGGTCGCAAATAATAGGCAACTCAGGGGCATGTGTTTTTAAGCTGATAGCCAGGTCCCACATCGGCTCGTTACGGAAAGCAGTTTTTTCGTGCGACGAAAAACCACGGTGTATAGCTGCCAATTTAGTAATACCGGCGTTATTAACACGCTCTAAAGCACCTATCCACAAAGAAAGATCGGGGTTAACCGGGTTTTTAACAATTACAGGTACATCAACGCCGCGTAGCGCGTCGGCAATTTCCTGAACAGTAAACGGGTTTGCGGTTGAGCGTGCGCCAATCCATAAAATATCAACACCAGCAGCAAGCGCTTCTTCTACGTGTTTGGCGGTAGCTACTTCAACCGCTGTTGGTAAACCGGTTTCGGCTTTGGCGCGTTTTAACCATTCAAGGCCAATGCTGCCAATACCTTCAAACTCTCCGGGGCGGGTACGTGGTTTCCATATACCGGCGCGTAATACTGATACGCGACCAGTTTTGGCTAACAAATGTGCGGTAGCAACTAATTGCTCCTCGGTTTCGGCACTGCAAGGGCCGGCAATTAAAAATGGTTCCTTGGTTACTTTAGCCCAGGAATTGAATGGCTGTATGTTAAAGTTTAGTTTCATCTTATTTAGATATGAGGTATTAGATTTGAGTATTGAGATTTTTTTTGTGATTATTTAGTTTAATGGTTGCTACACTCCCCCTTCATGGGGCCGGGGGGCTGTCGTTCTTCACATATTCGCCCAGTATATTAAAGTTTTGCGTGTATTTAAGTATCTGCCTTATGGCAATATCATATTGTTGCTGCTCGTTCCATTCAACGTCTACATAAAAATTATATTCGTTGCGCTTACCCAATACCGGCATCGATTGTATTTTGCTCATATTTAAATCGTGCTCGGCAAAAATATTTAACACTTTGGCCAGGGCCCCAACCTGGTTACCCACCTGGAAGCATAACGAAGCCTTGTCGGCTTTTATCTTTTCGGTATTGTCCATATCCGTTAATATCAAAAAGCGGGTATAGTTGGTCCGGTTTGATTCTATTCTGCGTTCCAAAACATCCAGCTCATATAACTTGGCGGCAAGTGCGTTGGCAATGGCAACGGTATCGGTTAGCTTTTCGTCGTGTACGCGTTTGGCGCAGGCGGCGGTATCGGTGCCTTCAACCAATTTAATATGCGGGTAATCATCAAAAAAATCCAAACACTGGCGCAAAGCCATGGGGTGCGATGTAACCACTTTAATATCCTCAAACTTAACACCCGGATAAGCCAGTAAATGTAGCTGTATAGGCAAATAAACCTCGCCAACCACCGGGAAATTATAGTTCATTAACAAGCTGTAATTGGGTAGTATAGCGCCTGCTATGCTATTTTCAATGGCCATAATAACATAATCAGCCTCTTTGTTCTGCAATTTTTCAAACGTTTGTTTAAACGAGTTGCATTCAACAGTTTCAATGTCTTCACCAAAAAACTTAAACGCCGCTTCTTCGTGAAACGAGGCCTTTATCCCTTGTATGGCTACTCTTGGTTTTTGCTTTTCCATATTTGTATTAAAGCAAAAAGTCCCGGCTGTTGGGCCGGGACTTTTGTTTTTGTTTATATCTGTAACAACATATCAGTCCCGGCTTGTACTCATAAAGTAAAAGTAATAACCGAACCAGAATGCGTTTGATGTTTTCATTTTTCTGTTTAACGCTGTAAATGTACAGTTTTAAATTTATTTGTCAATAGCTAATTTTTATTTTTTTAATATATCGGAATAATGTTCGGATAAGTATCTAAAAAAAGCATTCAAACAAAATTTAATACAACGTATAGCTGCCAATATGCTAGCCTGCCTGCCGCAATAAATTTTATCAAAAATGAAATAAAAGCTGTATTTTTGGCCTGTAGTTTATATCGTTTTAATATTTTACATGGTAAAATCATAAAATGGCATTTTTATGATTTTACTTTTAAGCCAAATTAGTCAATTTGTTTGGTTAACCTCTACATCCAAATTATGAATAAAATCGACGCTTCCGAATCTGATCCAAATCATAACGAGCAATCATCTTCCAAAACAATTACAGAAGGGAACGCCGTAAAATACACCCTTATTCTTATTGCACTAACCTTTGTTGTGCGCGTACTTATTGGTGCTTACACAGGCTTAGGCATAGGCGAATCCTATTATTTCAGAGGAGCGGTAACGCTCAGTTTAAGCTATTTCGATCAGCCGCCATTGTTTTTTTGGTTAAGCGGCATCATGATAAAGTTATTTGGCCTTAGTAATTTAACGTTAAGGTTGCCTGCTATTATATTGTTTGCAGGCACAAGCTGGCTATTGTTTTTAATTACCCGCAAGTTTTTTAATGCCCGCTCTGGCTTTTGGGCGGTATTGATTATGAACCTGAGTGCCGTGTTTACCATACCGGTAGCTACCTGGTTTCAGCCCGATGCCCCGCTTATGTTTTTTTGGCTGTTGGCAACTTACTTCATCATACAGTTGCTAATGCCCAATGCAAACGCCAAGCCGCGCACCACCGCACAAGAGTATGGCCTTTGGACTTTGGTAGGTGTATTTATGGGCCTGGCTACGTTAAGTAAATACCATGTACTGTTTTTATTTGTTGGCGTATTAATGTTTATTATTGCCAATAAGGCCCAGCGCCGCTGGTTAACCCATGGCGGGCCGTATTTAGCGGTTTTAATAACGCTTATCATAGCATCGCCTATTTTGTGGTGGAATGCGCATAACAACTGGGTATCGTTTGCTTTCCAGGGATCGCGTGCCGTGTCCGACGGTAAATTTGTGTTGCACCCCGATTGGTTTCTGCGCAGCTTTATTGGCCAGGCTTGCTGGATATTACCCTGGATATGGCTGCCGGTAATGAAGCAACTTTTCCAATCGTTTAAACAACGCAACAGTTCGTTGCCGTATAGTTTTGTTTTTTGGACATCAGTTTTGCCCATTATATTTTTTACAGTTATCACCCTTTGGGCCGATTTGCAATACCACTTTCACTGGCAGGCTCCCGGTTACTTAATGCTTTTTATACCTGTTGGTTATGCTATCGACAAAAATTTAAGCGATCCGGCCAGAGCAAGGGGAACGCGCAGGTGGCTCAGGTTTTCGGCATCGTTTACGCTAATTACCATAGCCTTTTTAAGCCTGCACATGATTACCGGTTTTTGGCAGTGGTACGGCCCTAAATACATTGTAACCCATACGCACTTAGGTATTGACGACCCAACTATTGAAGGTACCGATTACCTGGATATTAAGGCCCGCTTTGAAAAAGAAGGCTGGATGAAAAACCCCAAACTATTTGCAGGTTGCACCCGCTGGTGGCTAACCGGCAAGGTTGATTGGGCGTTAAAAGGCCAAAAGCCAATAGTTTGCTTTAGTTTTGACCCGCGAAACCTTGCTTTTTTAGTTGACCCCGGTACCCTAAAGGGTTATGATGCCGTGGTGATTATGCAAAACGATACCACGAGTTTATACCAAGATGTAACACCATTCTTCGCTAAAGTAAAACGCGTGCCCGATATTATCATAACCCGCAACGGCAGGGAAGAAGTACACTTGGCTACTTATTATTGTACGCATTTCCAGTTACCAAAATCGCCCCGTGGAGATTTACCGGTTTATTACCAGTTGAAAGGATTGCCACCGTTTGGGCATAGTTTAAACGGGAAGGATTAAGGGATAAAAAATTTTTGTTACGACGAAAAGAGAAATCTTCTGCAAGCGATAAAATCTGCTATAGAAGATTTTTTTCGTTGCTTTATTTGATGTCGTAAATCTTTTCAAGATCGTGATTTGGTTCAGGATTTAAATAAATCTTATCTTCAGCCGTTATATTTCTAAACCATGAATTTTTATACGCGTAAATGGGTTAAACCCGAAGACTTGAATGCACACGGCACACTATTTGGCGGCAGCTTGTTAAGCTGGATTGACGAAGAAGCTGCTATTTATACCATTATACAATTGGGTACCAACGGCTGTGTAACCAAATACATGTCCGAAATTAATTTTGTAAACTCGGCTAAACAGGGCGATATTATTGAGCTGGGTATTAAGGCTGTCAGTTTTGGTCGTACTTCGTTAACGTTAACCTGCGAGGTACGCAATAAAATAACCCTCAAAACCATATTAACTATTGATAAAATAGTATTTGTTAGCGTTGATGAAAAAGGAGTTCCTGTGCCACATGGCAAAACCGAAATAACTTATACCGATGAGCGGTTGAGGGAAGATTGATATAGTTTTAGCTTCCATGTTTTTTTGCCTAAGTTTGACATTATGAAGAAGACATTTTTTTTATTGACCATCATGATAGCCATGGCTATGGGAAGCCGGGCCCAAACAAAAAGCGAAACCGAAGTAGCCGCCGCGGTTGAAAAAATGCGCCTTGCCATGATAAGCGGCCAAAAGGCCGACCTGGACGCCGTGGCCTCCGAAGATTTAACCTACGGACACTCCAGCGGAAAGCTGCAAACCAAAACCGAGTTTATGGATTCGTTTTTAACTAAAGCTTCGGTATTTGTAGCTATAACTTTAACAGATCAAACCATAAAAGTAACCGGTAATACAGCCATAGTGCGCCATAAATTAGCCGC
Organism: Mucilaginibacter gracilis; assembly: GCF_003633615.1. Classification (NCBI taxonomy): domain Bacteria; kingdom Pseudomonadati; phylum Bacteroidota; class Sphingobacteriia; order Sphingobacteriales; family Sphingobacteriaceae; genus Mucilaginibacter; species Mucilaginibacter gracilis. The sequence continues at coordinate 3,602,958 of NZ_RBKU01000001.1, forward strand.
CACAACTGCCGATGGCGGCAAACCTGGTACCGTAAACCTGGGTATTATACTGGTGTTTATAAAACAACACAGCCAATGGAAACTGCTGGCCAGGCAGGCTTATAAATTGCCTGTTGCATAAGGAGTTACAAAAAATTTGTCGTTGTGAGCGATAGCGTCGCAATCGCACGTAAGCAAAGCGGCTCTGCAAGGTTGAACATGCTTCCGTGCGGTTGCTTCGTTACTCACGATGATGCAAAGGCACTAAACAATCTCAGAAAATCAATAGCCTATTTCTAACATCATACTTTCAACATCACAATGAAATTTATTACCTCTATAATTTTACTCTTCATCACCGGGCTAACCTTCGCGCAAAGCAAGCCTTATAAGGCTACCGCGGCCCAAACTGCCGCGCTAAAAAAGCAAGCCGAAGCCTGTGCCGATGCCATGATGAAACAAAACTTTAAGCAACTGGCTGTTTATACCTACCCGCCACTTATAAAAGCTATGGGCGGTGCCGATAAAATGGCCACTAAACTAACAGCCACGGCGGCACAAATGCAAAGCCAGGGTATCGCATTTAAATCGATAACTATAGGTGATGTTAAGGATATTGTAAAATCAAAAAATGATTTATATAGTATTGTGCAAGATATATTGCAGATATCAATGAATGGCACGCTGATTACTTCAAGCTCATATCTGCTGGCTTACTCCAGTAACAATGGGTTGCGCTGGTACTTTGTAGATACCGTTCCGCTCAAAAATCAAAATATCAAAAAGTTATTCCCAACCTATCCCGATGGCTTGGTTATTCCCGATATGCATAAGCCAATTGCCAATTGATAAATAAAACTATGAAACATATCCGCTTCTTAGTTTTATTTATCAGCATCTTAACGACAGGTTGTTTTATTTCCGACAGCCTAATGAATGATTTTAAACAGATTAACGTTTCGTTGGAAAAATCAAACAAGTTCATTAGGCTAAGAAATGGAGAAGCAATGTACGCCGTTCTACATAAAGCCGATAAGCAGACGTACTTACGAGCCGATACTTTGGCCAAATTAAATGCAGAGACCTGTGATTATATTGATTCATTAAAAAGCTCAATGGAGCGTTATGATCCCAAAGGAGATAATATCAATATTCCTCACGAGTTTTTGGTAAACACCTTTAAAGGCATTTGGTTGCAGCAAAAAATAGCAAATGTTTATACTTACGCTCATGCCATTATGCCCAATAGCGGTAAAGTAGTTTCTAAAGATACGTTGGAATATGAATTACATTTAACAACTGTAGACACAGCGTGGACGAGAAAGTATTTTGGAAGTATCCCAACAACGGTTGCAATATGCAGTTTAAGTAAAACCGAAAACAATTGTTTAAAATTAGAAGAGAAGGTGTTAGCTTACTTAAAAAAAGGTACAATAAATAAACTTACCTAAAAGTACTACATCTGCCGCTCCAATTGCTCATTTTACCGATAATTATGCTCCTTCTGCCCAAAAAGTGTTTGCAGGTAGCAAATAAAACCGTCAATTTGTATCACAACAATTTTAAAACCGAAGTGTTAGGGTAATGTAACAAATTACCTGTTGGGCAATCTAAATTCAAAACATTTTAAAAGGACAATGAATTCTTTCTGTTCTCAAAAACCAAAACCAATCATGAAAAAGATAGTATTAACGCTGGCCTGCGCAACTTTGCTTGCAGCATGTTCGGGTCCGCAGCAAAATAATGTAACCATTGCAAGCAATACTACCGCAGGGTTTGATGTAAACAAACTTGGCGAAATAGTAAAAACCAGTACCGACCCGCAAGTTTTAGAAAAAGCCATTAACGACCCCAAAAATAACATCAATAACCTTGACCTGGATAAAGATGGTAAGATTGATTACCTAACCGTAAAAGAACCCGGTAAAAACCAGTTGGACGTTGTTGACGATACAGGCAATAATCAATCCATTACGGTAGCAAGCATTAAGGTTGACCCTACAAACAATAATACCGCCAACCTAAACATTCAGGGCAATCCGGATTATGTTGGCAATAACTACATGTACCATTCCAGCTTTTCCTTTACCGATTTTTTGCTGTTAAGCTACCTTATGCGTCCGCACAGTTATTATGTGCCTATGTACCATTACGGTTATTATCCATCGTACTATAGCCGTCGTACAGTTGTAAGCAACTTTAGGCCAACCACCAGTTCGGCTGTAAGTTCACCACGCCGCAGTAGTTTAAGTGGGTCGGGTTCGCAACGGTCATTCGGTACACGCAATACGTCGCAAGGTGTACGTAGCGGCGGCTTTGGCTCAAGGCGTTCGTCGGGCTTTGGCAGCGGTTCGTCATCCCGCCGCAGTTATGGCAGCAGCCGTAGTTTTGGCCGTAGAAGATAATTTCAGTTATTAGCCTTTAGGCACAAGTGTTAAGTTCTAAGTCAAAAAAAAGAATAATCTAACTTTCAACTCAATACTTAGTACTATTAACTTAAACAGTAGCATCAAGTATCAATATAAAATAATAATTTAGTATCAACATACACACAAGGTGTATTCAATAAATCAGTCAATCAAAATTCAATCATTAAACAATGAGCATATTCGATAGATTATTTCGTATCGGCAAAGCCGAGGCTAACGCCGCCGTAGATAAATTAGAAGATCCATCAAAAATGGCCGATCAGATATTGCGCGAGTTGCGTGCAAACTATCAGCAGGCCATACAGGGCGAAGCCGAAATTAAGGCACTGGCACTATCGCACCGTGCAAGCGAGTTACAGGCCCGTAACAAAGCCGAGGAATGGGAAAACAAAACTAATGGCCTGTTAGACAGGATAGAAAGTAAGCAATTAGACGAAGCCCAGGGTAACGACCTCGCCATAAAAGCCGCACAGGCGCATGCCGACGCCCTTAAAGAAGCCGAGCAATACAAGGGAATGGCCGAAAAGGAAGAGAGTGCTGTTAGCGTGATGGATTTGAAGATTAAACAAATTAAAGATCAGATAGAGGAAACCGAGAACCGCGCTAAGATGATCCAATCGCGGGCAAAAACTGCCGAAGTATCTGAGAAGATAAACAAAACCTTATCAAACGTAGATACTGATGGCTTAATGCAAACCCTTAACCGTATGGACGAGCGTGCTTCGGCGCAGGAATTTCGTGCGGCGGCCTATGCCCAAATTGAAGATTCAACCCTATCAACCGAGCAGGAAATTAACAAGGCTTTAGGCGCAGGCGGTTCGTCAACAGCGTTAGATGCTATTAAGGCCAAACGCTTGCAACAAGCCAATACACCCAAATTATTAAACAACGGCAATGGTTTTAACTGAAGATAACAAAAAAACATACAAAGCCATAATTTTGCTCAACGAGCTTATTAACGGCACTCATAAATTTCAAACTGTTTCCAACGGCGACGATTCGGTACTGGAACCTCTTTTTATTGAGTTAATGGCCAAAGGCTATGTAACTACTGCCGGTGTTAACTATGCGCCTACAGACAAAGGCGAAGATGTGTTTGCCAGCTTTATGCAACGCTATACCGAATATTTAAAGGTTTACGATGTCTTTAGCTTTGTCGACCTTGAAAAAGGCGAATTTGCTTTTGCCCGGTATTTTGACTTTGATACGGATGAGCAATGGGACGATTTTGTTAACGATGAGCGGTTTGATGATTTACGCATTGCAGTAGCCATTTTTAAAAAGATTGATCCTAACGAAATTGTGTTCATGTCGTTTATAAACGAGAACAGGTTTGATACGCAGTCGGCGGGATGGCAAATGGATTTAGTGTCTGATAATACCTGGGCCGAGATAGCAGCTATAGTTGATACCGCAATAAAACCAGGAGAGGTTGGCTTGGATGCGATGGAAGACATGATACGCCAGGGCACCGACCTGATGATGGACCTGCTTAAAGAAGAAGAACGCCAGCGCCAGGAAGACATCCAAAACAACACCTACGACGGCGGCGATACAGTAGTTTACGAAACTGTAGAATATTACGAACCTTATTACGACCCCTGGTATGTATCGCCAATCTGGTACGTTCCGTTGTTTTTGTGGTAAACCCTTTACGGGATAAATTGATAAAATTTATAGCGATGGGTTTAACTCATCGCTATTTTTGTTTAATAAACACAATATACAATAAGCCCAACACTACGTCATTGCTCAAATTAACAATGAAAGCCATTAAATCCAAATTCAGTATAGCTTCATACCTCACAATTGCGGGTGTTGTTTTAATAATTGTAAGTAGCGTTTTGACAATTGTGACACAAGTGAACGACGGATCATTGGATTTAATTGGGGAATTTATTGTCTTTGGTTGGATTGTTTTTTATATTATTTGGTGGGAGGTAAGAAATAAGATAATTGTAATAAAAATCCACGAACAGAGGATAACGGTAAAAAGTTTGGGGATTACAAAATCATACATCTTATCTAATTTTGATGGTTATAAGTTAGCCGAAGTGCATTCTAAAACAAAATCTTACGAACACCTTTACCTATTTAAAAATGGAAAGCGAATGGTCTTAATATCATCGTTTTATATAGCAAACTATAAGCAATTTAAGGACTACATTGTGTATGAAAGTACTTATTTAGGTATTGAGCCATATGGATTCATTAACGAATTTGTCCAAGGTTTCAAACAGTAGTTTGCCCATATTAATAAGCACATCAGCACAACAAAATGATACTCCAACTCTATAAAAATGCCTACACCGGTTTATCGCGAAATAGCTGGTACCTGTGCCTGGTTATGTTTATTAACCGTAGCGGTACTATGGTTATCCCTTTTGTAACCATTTATTGCACACAGCAATTGCATTTTACCATTACACAGGCGGGCAGCATAGTGGGCATTTTTGGTTTGGGTGCTATTACAGGCGCATTTATTGGCGGTAAAATAACCGATAAATGGGGCTTTTACGATCTGCAAATATTTGCCCTGTTTACCGGTGGCCTGTTTTTTATACTGCTGGGTTTCCAAACCACGTTTATAAATATGGCAGCAGGCACATTTTTACTAAGTATTTGTAACGAATCTTTTAGGCCCGCAAACAGTACCGCTGTTGCCCATTATAGTAATGATAGCAATAAAACCCGGTCGTACTCCTTAAACCGGCTTGCCGTTAATCTGGGTTGGGCGTTTGGCAGCGCAATTGGCGGCTTTTTAGCATCCTTCAACTTTCATTTACTGTTTTGGGTTGATGGCTGTACAAACATAATGGCCGCTGTTATTCTGTTAATACTAATACCCCGCGTTAAAACCGCCAGGCCTGTTAAACCCTCGGGTGAATCGGCAAAGGCTTTATCCGCTTATAGCGATAAGGTTTACCTGTTTTTTTTGTTAATAGTTGTACTTTTTGCCACCTGTTTTTTCCAGCTATTTACTATGCAGCCTGTATTCTACAAAGTTTACTGGCATATCAATGTGCGCGTTATCGGCTTTTTAATGTCGCTCAACGGCATAATTATAGCCTTTACCGAAATGGTAATTATCCATCGTTTAGAGGGGCGCCGCCATCCGCTGCAATACATCCCGATAGGTATTTTATTGGTAGGCTCGGGTTTTGTTATGTTAAATATTCTACCGGCTTCAACATGGTCGGCACTGGTAGTCGTGATCCTGATAACCTATGGCGAAATTATGGCCATGCCTTTCATGAATTCGTTTTGGATAGCCCGTACCACACCCTACAACCGCGGGCAATATGCTGCATTGTATACCATAGCCTGGTCTGTGGCACAAAGTTTGGGGCCTTTTATTGGCAGCCGTTTAATTAGCACTTACGGGTTTGCTGTTTGTTGGTGGCTGCTGGCCGGAGTTTGTTTAGTAGCCACATTAGGTGTTGTGGGCCTGTATAAAGCTAAATATAGTAGTGTCAATGTTAGTGGTGTAATGACGGATAGTCTTTAGCCACAAGTCTTGAGTCTTGAGTGAAAAAAAGAATAATCTAACTTTTGACTCAATACTTAGTAATATTAATTTAACAGTAGTGTATTAAAAACAAAAATTAAAATTGCTGATGTTTGATGATATTTATTAAAAATGTATTAATTTTAAGGTTGCCACTTGTTTAAAAGCATTATTTATATCTGGTTTTTTAAAAAATGTAATGTTTTTATATTAACGTTATGTAAACTATTGATTAAAAAATGGCTTAGTGTATGGAATACGAACAGTTAATTTATATTTTTGTGGTCTAATTAATTATACCTAAGTGTAAAAAATGCGAAGGAAAATTTTATTTACTACCGGATCGCCAAATCAAACGATTCAGATGCACCAGATTTCGAGGGAGTTACCGGAGTATGATTGTTGGTTCAGCCATCTTTTTACCGATTCGCCCATTATTAATACGGCTTTAAAGCACACAACAATTATTAATGGCAGCGCACTTGGCAATAATTTTAAAGAAAAATCTGAAAGCTATCTCAGAAGTCATAACCTGCCGATAGATTATCGTGCCGAAAAAAACGATTACGATTTGGTTGTTTTTTGCTCCGATCTTATCATCCCCAAAAGGATGACCAACACCAAAACAATTTGGGTGCAGGAGGGCATGGTTGATAAATTTAACGTAAAAAGTAAAGTTGTTAAGGCCCTTGGCTTGCCGTTGTGGTTAAGCTGCGATACCTCGCTCAACGGCTCATCTAACATTTGCGACATTTATTGCACTGCCTCGCCTGGCTATAAAAAGTATTTTGAGGATTCGGGAACCGAGGCTTCGAAAATTATTGTTACCGGCATGCCCAATTATGATAATTTGGAGCAGTTTGTAAATAATGATTTTCCGTATAACGGTTATGTAATGGTTGCCACCACGGATATGCGCGAAACCTATCGTTTTGAAAACCGGCCGGCATTTATAAAACGCTGCGTGCAAATAGCCAATGGCCGCCAAATGCTGTTTAAACTTCATCCTAACGAAAAATACGCCCGTGCCCAGCGCGAAATACGCAAGTATGCTCCCGAAAACGCACTTATATTTCAGGCCGGCAGCACTAACGAGATGATAGCTAATTGTGAAGAATTGATTACCCAATACTCAACCGTAGTTTACACCGGTATAGCCTTAGGTAAAAAAGTACATTCCTATTTTAATATCGACGATTTAAAACGCCTTACGCCCATACAAAACGGTGGCACATCGTCGCGCAATATTGCCAACGTTTGTCGCAGTTTTGTTGATTTTAAAGGCCCTAAAGAAGATTTCGCTAAAAACTATAAGTTTAGGCCCGCTTTATTTAAATACACCGGTAACTCGGCATTAAAAGTGGCATCCGCCTAATTATATAATGGCTCAAGGGTTAACAAAAATAGTAATAGTTGTGCAGGCACGCATGTCGTCAAGCCGTTTACCGGGCAAGGTATTGTTACCCATTTTGGGCAAAAGCTTGCTTTACCGCATGGTAGAACGTTTGCTAATGGTAAAACACCAGGTACAGGTTGTTATTGCAACATCTACCGATGCTAAAGACGATTTAATTGAAGCCGAAGCTGGCATTATTGGCGTGCCCTGTTACCGGGGCAGTTTAGATAATTGCCTAGACAGGCATTACCAGGCAGGCAAGCAGTACCATGCCGATTTGGTAATTAAAATCCCATCGGATTGCCCGCTGATAGACCCGCAGATTATTGACGAGGTGCTTGATTTTTATTTTAACCACCAGGGCGAATACGACTTTGTAAGTAACCTGCACCCAGCCACTTTTCCGGATGGTAATGATGTAGAAATTATGACAATGCCTTGCCTCGAAAAAACATGGCACGAGGCCTCCCGCCCTTTAGAGTTGGAACATACCACGCCTTATATTTGGGAACACCCGGATAAATTTAGGATAGCCAATGTAACCTGGTCAACAGGTTTAGATTATTCCATGTCGCACCGTTTTACTATAGACTATCAATCCGATTACGATTTTATTAACCGGGTTTACCAGGAGTTATATCCTGCTAAAGTAAATTTTTCGTGTGCTGATATTTTAGCCTTACTTAATGAAAAGCCCGGAATTTACCAGATAAATGCCGATTACGCGGGTGTTAACTGGTACCGCAACCACCTGGATGAGTTAAAAACTGTGAGTGCTCAAAACACCAGATCATTAACAAATCAGTAACATTGTTGCTATATTTGTAAGATTAAATTGGAATGAAAAACAATAAAAACGCGTCGTAGCGCGAGCAACATCTAAGCTATGCAGAGCCGCTTATTATAAGGCTCGTTTGTTTAACTTAGAGATTGCTTTGTAACTCGCAATAACGCTAATGATAAATAAATAACAATTTTTAATATGAGTGATTTAAAGGATATCGCGTTTAAAGTTCGCCAGCACATTATCCGCATGTCAACAGATGGTGGCTGCTTTGTAGGCGCTTCTTTATCCGCAACCGACCTTATCGTTTACCTTTACGCCGAGTATTTAAACATCAATAAAGATAATCTGGACGATCCGAACCGCGATTACTTGTTCCTTTCTAAAGGACACGATGTGCCGGCCCTTTACGGAACATTTGCCGAGATTGGTTTAATGGATCCCGAAAGGCTAAAAAATCACCTTTCTACATCCGATCATATTTACTGGCACCCTAATACCAAAATAGATGGTATCGAGTTCCATTCGGGCTCGCTTGGCCATTTACCATCTGTAGCTTTGGGTGTTGCTTTGGATATAAAAATGCGTGGTGGCAACAACAAGGTAATATGTATTTTAGGTGATGGCGAATTAAACGAAGGCTCGTGCTGGGAAGCTGTTTTGGTAGCCGGTGCGCATAAACTGGATAACCTTATTTTTGTGGTTGACCGTAACCATTTCCAGGCTAACATGGCCACCGAAGATTTAATTCCGTTGGAGCCATTGCATGATAAATTTACAGCTTTTGGCGCAGCCGTTAAACGTATTGATGGCCATAGCTTTGAAGCCTTGCGCGAAGCGTTTAATGCATATCCATTTCAGGAAGGAAAGTTGAACGTTGTAATAGCCGATACCGTTCGCGGTAAAGGTTTACCAAGCATTGAGGCCCGTGCCGACCGCTGGTTCTGCAATTTTAATCACGACGAAGTAGAATCGTTATTAAAAGAATTGGCCGGAGAAGAAGTAACCGAATTAACATCAGAAACTTTAGTAGTAAGATAATATGTCGTACGAAGAATTATTAACCAAACTGGCCCTCGAAGACGACCGCTTTGTAGTGATGACGGCAGAGAACCGTGCTTTGGTACGTAACCTGCCTGCAAAATTAGGCAAGCGTTTTGTTGATACCGGTATTACCGAGCAAACCATGGTTGGTGCTGCCGCCGGTTTAGCACTGCGTGGCCGTATCCCGGTATTACATGCACTGGCAACTTTTTTAAGCATGCGTGCTTTCGAATTTATCCGCACAGATGCCGGTATACCTAATTTGCCTGTTAAATTAAGCTCATTTATTCCCGGCTTTTTGTCGGACGGTAACGGGCCAACACATCAGGCGGTAGAGGATATTTCTATCATGCGCGGCATACCTAACGTAACCGTTTTTGCGGCTGCCGATGAGCAAGATTTGGTTGGTATGTTGCCAGCAATCTGGGCATCGCCAAACCCGGCATACGTGCGTATTAACACCCGCCAAACAGATTATAACCATACTCCGTTTGAAATTGGTAAAGCCGAAGTGATTTGCGAAGGTACAGACGTTACCATATTAACTTACGGCTTGTTGTTTGAGCAGGCTTTAGTAGCCGTTAATATTTTAAAAGAGCAAGGCGTATCGGTTGGGTTGGTTAACATGCGCAGCCTAAAACCGGTTGATGAGCAAGCTATTTTAAAGGCGGCAAAATCTAACCTGGTGGTTACTTTAGAAGATCATTTTAACATTGGCGGTTTATACAGCATAGTTGCCGAAACCTTGTTAAAACACCAAACCACAGCCAAGGTAATGCCTTATGGTTTAGATGGTAAATGGTTTAAGCCAGCTTTACTACCGGCAGTATTAGAGTACGAAGGCTTTACAGGCAAACAAATTGCCGAAAAAATATTGGGCCATACAACAAACGCCATCCAGCCGGAAATTGCAACTCCCGAATTTGCTGAATAATAAACGATAGACAACAGTATCTAAAAATGAAAAGTTTGGTCATCCCCTGCAGCCACGTTATTGCGAGGCCCGAAGCAATCTCTTTAGGGCAAGCGAACCTGAAGTGCGGCTCTGTAAGTAGGGGATTGCTTCGTACCTCGCAATGACGCATTTTTATTTCATGATATTCAAATTTTTTGACTTTTTAATTTTGACTTTTAACTTAAAATAATGCCAAATACTGTAAAATTTAATACCGATTATCCGGTTATCGAAAAATCAAACGAACTGTATGAGCGTGCGCTTAAAGTGCAGGCCCCGGTTACCCAAACCTTAGCCAAAGGCCCCGGCCAGTGGACAAAAGGCGTGGCCCCAAAATACATTCAAAAAGGTTTAGGCTCACATGTTTGGGATGTTGACGGTAACGAATACATTGATTTTAACGCCGCTATTGGCCCTATATCTTTGGGTTATGCATACCCCGCTGTTGATGAAGCCATTAAAAAGCAATTAGAAGAAGGTATTACCTTTTCGCTGATGCACCCTTTGGAGGTTGAGTTTTCTGAGTTGATCCAATCTATCATCCCAAATGCTGAGGCTGTAAAAATATCAAAAACAGGTGCCGACGTTTGTTCGGCAGCCATCCGCGTGGCGCGTGCGTTTACAGGCCGCGAAACTATTTTTTGCTGCGGTTACCACGGCTGGCACGATTGGTATATAGGCGTTACCAGCCGTAATGCAGGTATACCCGAAAGCATCCAAAACATGACTTACACTTTTGATTATAACAATATCGAAAGCATAAAAGAAGCTTTGGACGAAACCGTTGCCGCTTTAATATTAGAACCTTTTATTTTTGAAGCACCTAAGCCAGGCTTTTTAAAAGAGCTTGCCGAAGTTTGTAAAGCAAACGGAACGCTTTTAATATTTGATGAAATGTGGACAGGTTTCCGCATAGCCATAGGCGGCGCGCAAGAATATTTTGATGTAAAGCCCGATTTGGCTGTGTACTCAAAAGCTTGTGCTAATGGTATGCCAATCGCTATCCTTACAGGCCGTTGGGATGTGATGGAGCTTTTCAATTCGGAAGTGTTTAGCTATACTACTTTTGGTGGCGAAACATTATCGTTAGCGGCATCCATAGCAACTATTAAAGAATTGCAAGACAAAAACGTTCCGCAATATCTCGACGAAAAAGGTGCTATTATGAAAGATGGTTACAATACCATTGCTATTGAAACCGGGATGGACAAATACACTAAATGCGTTGGTTACAACTGCCGCAGCATGGTAACCTTTACGCCCGATGCCGGAAACGGATTAGAAGTAAAAGCCTTAATGCAGCAGGAAATGATAAAACGCGGTGTGCTTTGGGCTGGTTTCCATAACATGTGTTTTAGCCACAGCAACGAAGATTTGGCCTATACCTTATCTGCTTACCGCGATGTAATGCCGATAATGAAGGAAGCCATTGAAAGCGGAAATGTAAAAAGTTACCTGAAGGGCGAAGTGCTTGAAGCCGTTTTCCGTAAGGTGAGCGATTATAACATTAAACCTAAAAAAGCAACCGTTTAAATGGATTTGTTTTCACTAAAAGATAAAACTGCCGTTGTTACCGGTGCTTTGGGCCTGATAGGTAAAAAGCATTGCGAAGCTTTGGCACACGCCGGTGCTAATGTTGTTGTTGCCGACGTAAATGAAGAATATTCAAAAATGTTTGCTGCCGAACTGGGCGCACAGCATTTAGGTTTGGGTGTTAACGTTACCAGCCAGGAATCGTTAAAAGCTGCCCGCGATAAAATTGTAGCCAAATATGGCTCGATAGATGTGTTGGTTAACAATGCCGCTATTAACGATATGTTCGAAAACCCGGCAATGGCTAAAGATCTTTCGGCATTTGAAAATTATCCTTTGGATGCTTTTCAAAAATCATTGGATGTTAACGTTACCGGCGTGTTTTTATGCTCGCAAATATTAGGCACCGTAATGGCCGAGCAAGGTAGCGGCAGCATTATTAACGTAGCCTCAACCTATGGTATGGTTGGTCCCGATCAAAGCATTTATAAAAATAGCTGTGGCGAACAAACCTTTTTTAAATCGGCAGCATATCCGGTTACTAAGGGTGCAGTTATCAATTTTACACGTTTTTTAGCGGCCTATTGGGGCAATAAGGGTGTAAGGGTAAATACCTTGTCGCCAGGCGGTGTTGAGAATAGCCAGGATGAGTTTTTTGTTGGCAATTATTCGTCAAAAACCTTACTTGGCCGTATGGCAAAAGCCGATGATTACCAGGGAGCATTAGTGTTTTTAGCCAGCGATGCCTCGGCATACATGACGGGGGCTAATTTAGTTGTTGACGGAGGCTGGACGGCTATTTAGTTCATTGGTTCACTGGTTCATTAGTTTATTTGGTTGTTATTCCAATATATAAATGAACCAACCCTAACAATTTAAAAGAGATAAGACCAATGACTAATGAACTAATGACTACTGAACTAAAGGCTAAAGCCGAAAAAATAAAAATGCTGATAACCGATTGCGATGGTGTACTAACCGATGCAGGCGTTTATTATGGCGAAGCGGGTGAAGTGCTCAAAAAATTTAACATCCGCGATGGGATGGGAGTGGAGCGGTTACGCAATTTAGCAGGCATAGAAACAGGTATTATTACCGGCGAACTTTCGCCCTCAGTGGCTAAACGTGCCGAAAAATTAAAAATAACCCAACTGTATTTGGGTATTAAAGATAAACCTGCAGTGTTGCGCCATATTTTGAGCAGTTTGCAACTGGAAGCGTGGCAGATAGCCTATATAGGCGATGATGCCAACGATTTAGAAATTATGGCTATGGTTGGTTTTACCGCAACCCCTGCCGATGGTTTGTATTTTGTAAAAGATAAGGTAGATTATATATGCCAGGCCAATGGTGGCAATGGATGTTTTAGAGAATTTGCCGAGTTAATAATTTCGGTTCAATCAAATAGTAATAAAAACTAAAATGAGTAAAGTTATCAGTTTAAATACCGGTCGTAAAATTGGAGCCGGAGAGCCATGTTATATTATTGCCGAAATTGGCATTAACCACAATGGTTCGCTTGATATTGCAAAAAAATTAATTGACGAAGCCGCTGCTGCACACGTAGATGCCGTTAAGTTTCAAAAGCGCACACCCGAAATATGCGTGCCTAAAGATCAGTGGGAAATTATGCGGGATACCCCTTGGGGCCGCATGAGCTATATTGATTACAAACGTAAAACCGAGTTTGGTTTTGACGAATACAGTGCCATTGATGCTTATTGCAAAAAATTAGGTATTGATTGGTTTGTATCGGTATGGGATGTTGATTCGGTTGATTTTATGGAACAGTTTGACACCCCGGTTTATAAACTGGCTTCGGCATCATTAACAGATTTTCCGCTGATAGAGAAAATATTAGCCACCGGTCGTCCGTTAATGTTATCTTCAGGTATGTCAACCATGCAGGAGATAGAAGACGCCATGAAACTGGTTTATGATTTCGATCCTAATTACCCTTTAATGATGGCTCATTCTACTTCGGCGTACCCATGTAAACCCGAAGAATTGAACCTGAAAATGATCCCAACGCTGGCGGCAAAATATCCGGAAGCACCTATAGGCTATTCGGGCCACGAAACAGGTTTGGCAACTACATTGGCTGCTGCCGTGATGGGCGCTACCTTTGTTGAACGCCACTTTACACTTGACAGGGCCATGTGGGGATCTGACCATGCAGCTTCAGTTGAGCCGCAAGGTTTTCAACGTATGGTGCGCGATATTCGTGATGTTGAAAGCGCACTAGGCGATGGTGTGAAAAAAGTGTACGAAAGTGAAATTGGCCCGATGAAACGCCTTCGTGTTAACATCAACACGCCAAGTGAAGTAAAGTAAGCATAGCCGGAAAATATAAATTTTTGTTGTTGCGAGCGGTAGCGCGGCAATCGCACAGAGGAAAGGCGTTTTATAGGGCGAATATGCCCTACACCGTGCGATTGCTTCGTACCTCGCAATGACAAGGTTGATTAATAATTCAAGTAAAACAATGACTGGTCCAGACGAACATTTGCAGCACGTAACCGTAGTAACTTCCATCATTTTATTTTGTTGGATAGGAGTTATGATAGCATGGGAGCGCATTTCTCCTTACCGTAAAGGTTTGCCATTTTTTCGCGATGGTTTTTGGGTCGACTTGGTTTGGTACACCCTTATTCAAAGCTTTTTTTTAAAGATATTGATCTTTGATTACATTATAGCACCCATGCAGCAACACGTGCATTGGGATGGGGTACAAGCGTTTCAAGCCTGGCCTGTTTGGTTACAGGTTGTTTTTTTTGTAGTTACTCACGATTTATATATTTATCTCTTCCACCGCTTTCAGCATTATAGTAAGTTTTTTTGGCGCACGCACGAGGCACACCATTCGGGCAAGCATGTCGATTTTATGGCTGGCTCCCGTTCGCACGCCGTCGAGATCATCATTAACCAAACCGTTGAGTTTGCCCCCATTATTATATTGCTTGGGCCAAATTCGGTAGTGGTGCCTATTAAGGCTATGTTAGATGCCGTGCAAGGTATGTTTATACATGCCAATATCAACGTTAGGTTGGGTAAGTTAAAGTATATCATCAACAGCCCCACACTGCACCAGTGGCACCATGCTAATTACCAGGAGGTTTTTCATGCTAATTTTTCTACCAAGTTTGCCATTTGGGATTATTTGTTCGGCACCGTTTACGATCCCGGTTTTAAACCCGGCAACGAACCCGAAAACTGGGGCTTGCACTATGATTTCCCAAAAGATTACTTTTTGCAACACGCTTTTTCAATAAAACGTTTTGATGAAAATAAGTTGTTAAAATATAAATGGTTTAGGCATTATTATAACCTAAGGCCCAATATTATTAAATTTTTTAAACTGCAGTTTACCTCAAAACAAAAAGCCGGTACAAGCAAAACAGGAGTTGTGAAAAATAATGACTATGCTGTTCAAACAGAATTGCAAGATGTTTAAAAACAATTTTATATCTTGCAGGTTAGTTACCTAATTATTATTCACTAATACATATCAAATTTGCGCTGGTTATTTTTGTTTATCGCATCCCTGTTTGAAGCCCTTTGGACTTACTCAGTAAAATACTTTAGTTTGGCCCAGCTCAAAACCATCAGGTTTGATAATTTTTATAAATTAGATGGCGGCTTGCCTGCCTTGATACCGCTTTTAGGCTATATCATTTTTGGCGTGGGCAATATATTTTTCTTTTCGCTTGCTTTAAAATCACTCAGTAATTCTACCGCATATTCCGTTTGGACGGCCATGACCATAGTTGTGCTCAAACTAATAGAACTGCTTTACTTTAAACAAAAAATATCTGTAGTAGAGTTTTGCTTTATCATTATGATAATTGTTGGTATTATGGGTCTAAAGTTTTATGGCCCGCCTGAGAAAACGATTTAAATTGCTTACAGAATAGTTAGTTTGGCGTTACCAGAGTTTAACTCTTTACTTCCCTAACAATTGCATCACAAAAAAGAAGGTAGCCAGTGCAGCAAACGATAAGCTGATTATCCAGTAAATTCTCTTTTTAATTAGTATAGAAATAGCGCCTATTGCTATAGCTATCTGGAAAAGGGTAACCGAGCGAGCCAATATATTATGACTCTCTACATGCTCGCGCGATTCGGCTTCGGCTTCTTTAGCCTTGTCCATTATTTCTTGCTGTTCCTTTTTGTTATCCTTAATTTTTTCTTCATCGGCAGCGATAGGTTGTTTGCCCATAGCTTTCAATATTTTTCCGTCGGATTCCAATATTTCGCTTTTGATGCCTTTGGCCTGGTAATATGCCCACTGGTCGCTGGCATGTATCTGGCTCAACATTGCTTCGTCCGAGTGATAGGCTGCAACAAGGCTGGTAACGGCGCTTACTACGGCTATAATTGCTGTGGTAAGTGCAACATAAACTATCCACTTATTACCCTCGGCTTCTGCGTGGTGTGCACCTTCGTGAATATGCTCGTTCAATGCTTCGGTGGGGTCTTCTATTTCTGCCATCTTTTTACTCGTTATGTGATTGGGGAAATACTTTCCCTAAATGTAAATCTAATTTCTACTATTTAATTAAACAATAATTTCTAAACGCTTGTAAATGTGCCTTTATGGTGTGTTTTAACATTTTTTTGCTGTTTTTAATTTAGGTTTAATTATTGTATATATAGTAACCGGGGTGCTTTAAATAAAATTGCTTTTGCCAAACACAAGTTTAAAAACAAAGGCAGTTACAAAAGCACAAAATAGTTAATCGTTTTATATATAAATTAAAAATATTGCTTTATGTATACGCTAATCGCAGTTTTATCTTTCGTTAATGTGTTATTTCTTTTTAACACCCGCAATAAAGTCTTTTAAATAAAAGGGTTCAAAATAGGCAACATCCTCAAAGGTGTTGTTGTTTATTTTTTTAATGCCAGGGAGCAATAAATCAGTTGCCGAATTTGAAAAACTTTGGGCAAAAATAGCATTTGGTTGGTGGCTTAAAGCTTCCTTACATTTTGCAGCACCGTCGCCAAAAAATATCACCCTGTTTGTAGCAAGTACGGCGGCAAAGCTCTGTTCATCAATAATGTCGGCTGTTGTAGGCTTCAATTCGTTTCCGGCTGCATCAAATAATGCAGTATAAACTTCCATGCGACGGGCATCTATCATTGGGCAAAGCAGGGTATCTGGCGTTATATTGATGTCGCCGCGTTTAATAAAACCGTAAGCCATGGCTAATAAGGTTTCAACGGCAACCAAGGGCTTATCTATCGAAAAGCACAACCCCTTAGCGGTCGACACCCCAATGCGCAAACCCGTGTACGATCCTGGCCCTGCACTAACCACTACCGCATCAATATCAGTAAATAATTTATCGGTTTGTTTAAAAAGTTCGTCAATAAAAACGGTAATCACCTCGGCATGGATATTACGCTGGTCAACTTCCCGTAAGGCGATAACTTGGTCGTCATTCGCCAAAGCAACAGAGCAAGCTGTAGTGGCGGTTTCTATCAGTAGTATTAGGCTCATGCTATATTTTCAGGGTACAGGGTTATGCCCGTGTCCACCCCATGGGTTGCAACTGGCAATACGTTTCAAAGTTAACCATCCGCCTTTAAAGGCGCCATGTTTTTTTATAGCTTGAATACCATATTGGGAGCAAGTGGGAGTGTAGCGGCATTGCGCACCCAATAACGGCGATAAAGTGAACTGGTATAGCTTAATTAAAACAATAAAAAAACCACCAACAATAGTGTTTAATATATTGCCTATAAATTTCATGGTAATGCTGCTAAAGCCTGAGTGTTAACCTGCAACAACGTTTTGAGCATCTTTTTTTCTATCATGCTATAGTCCGCTATTTCTTTACCAATAAAACCTATTGATAGTAATATGTTTTTATCGGCGGCACATAGGCTATCGTATAAGGCTTGTTGCTTTAAAATACGGTAAGCCTCACGCATGCGGCGTTTGATTAGGTTACGATCTACAGCGTGCTTGTAACGTTTTTTTGCTACCGCGAAAACTACCTGCACAGGCACTTGTTGGTTTGCCGGAGCGGCAAGCCAGGATATTTTAAAGGGGTAACATAAAAAAGAAGAACCGTTATGAAAAAGCTTATCAATAAGCTTTTTATTACACAACCGTTCTTCTTTTTTAAATGTATACATACTATTGCTACTGAACCGAAAACAAAAAATATACCGGCATCAGTCTCCAAAAATATCCGGAGAAAGCAATTAAGTACTATGCTTTATGACGACGCTCGTCAGATACTGTTAATCTTTTTCTGCCTTTGGCTCTGCGGGAAGCTAAAATCCTTCTACCATTTGCTGTTGACATGCGCTCACGGAATCCGTGTTTATTTCTTCTTTTACGTTGAGAAGGCTGAAACGTTCTTTTCATGACTATTTACTTATATTCGCTGTTTTAAAAACAAGAGCGCAAATATAGCGTACTTTTTTTATAATTCAAACCTTCGGTATATTTTTTATAGTAAAATTATCCACATACCAACATAAGCCTTACTTTAGCTTTAATATATGAAAAACATACTTGCAGTTAGCCTGTTATTTAGCACTTTTTTGGCCTTTGGGCAGCAAAAAATGGCGGACCATTATAAAATATACAACACCGCAACCGGTAAAACAGTAACCATTGATGATATTGTTGCCGATATGGCCAGTGCTAATGTGTTGTTTTTTGGCGAAGAGCATAATGATACAACAGCGCACTACATGGAATTAACCATCCTTAAAACGCTAATAGCAAAATACCCTGCCCGCGTTGCGCTATCTATGGAAATGTTTGAAACCGATACCCAACCCGTAGTAAACGAGTATTTAAAAGGATTGATACGCGAAAAAAATTTTATAACCGATGCCCGTGCATGGCCTAATTATAAAGATTACCGCCCGCTTGTAGAGTTAGCTAAGGCAAGTAATATCAATTTAATAGCCGCTAACGCACCGGCCCGGTATACCAATATGGTTACCCGGATGGGCTTAAGCGGTTTGGATAAGTTAGATGCCACGGGCAAATCGCATTTGCCACCATTGCCTATTGATACCGCTGCGGGCAAATACTATCAAAAATTTGAAACCATAATGGGTGGGCACAGCAGTATGCCGGGTATGCAAATTTATCAATCGCAAAACCTTTGGGATGCAACAATGGCGTGGTCAATTGCACAATACTTAAAGGTGCATCCGGGCATTAAAATATTCCAGATGAACGGCGGTTTTCACAGCGAAGAAAAATTGGGTGCCGTAGCTCAATTAAAAAAATATAGCCCAGGCCTAAGGGTTTTAAACATCGCGTCTTTATCCGGTACGGATATAAATCAACCAGATTGGAGCAAATACACCAACCTGGCCGATTATATTATTCTTACAGATTTTAAAGCGGCTAATTAAGCTTTTTTAGCCAATAAATCCCTTATCTCGGTCAATAAAACCTCTTCCTTACTTGGTGCAGCTGGTTCGGTGGGTTTAGCTTCTTCGCGGCGTTTAAGGGCGTTAATGCCTTTAACAATTAAAAAAACTATAAATGCTAAAATTAAAAAGTTAAGCGTAACGGTTAAAAAATTTCCCCATGCAAATACGGGTCCCAACTTTTTAGCATCGGCTAAAGCCAGTCCTTTGGGTACTTTTGATGATAGTGGTACGTAAATATTGCTAAAATCGGCCTTGAAAAATATGCCAACTAACGGTGTTATTAAATCGTTAACAACCGAATCAACTATTTTACCAAAAGCTGCTCCAATAATAACGCCCACTGCCAGGTCAACTACATTTCCTTTTACAGCAAACTGCTTAAATTCTGATAAAAAACCCATAATGCTAATTTATGTTGAATTAAATAATCGCAAAAGTCGAACAATTTTTGATTTGTTTAGTTTAATATTTTCATAAAAACTCATTATCGTATCTAAGTATATTAAAACCGGCACTAAATTGAGGGCATAGGCTTGCTTTATTCTTCGGCTATTTAATGTATTTTTGCACGTCAGTTATGCTAAAACAAAATTTACAACAAAAACTTTTACAAAAATTATCACCTCAGCAAATACAATTTATTAAATTGTTGCAGGTGCCCACTGTATCGTTAGATACCCGTATTAAAGAAGAATTGGAGGAAAACCCTGCCCTCGAAGATTTTAGCTTGTCGAACATGTCGGAGCCTGAGGAACAGTATCCCGACCGTGATCCTGATGATGATACCTTTAATAAAGACGATGCCGAACAGAGCGATTTTGATGAGTTTAATATAGACGACTATCTGCAAGAAGACAACGTAAACGACTACGGCTCGCGTTACGATCAAAATGGCGACGATGACGAGGAACGCAAGGAAATACCGATAGCTATCCAATCGTCGTTTTTTGAGAGTTTACAGGCACAACTGGACCTTGTACCCTTATCAGACAAGGATTTTAGGATAGGCCAGCAAATAATTGGAAGCTTGGATGATGATGGTTACCTCCGCCGGCCCATTATGTCGATAACGGACGATTTGGCGTTTTCGCAAAACGTAATGGCCGAAGACGAAGAAGTAGAGGAAATGCTGAAGCTGATACAAAGCTTTGACCCCGCCGGTGTGGGCGCACGCGATTTGCAGGAATGCCTGCTGATACAATTACGTAAAAAAGACCAGCATGACCTTATTGTAAAAAAGGCAATTATGGTGGTTGAGGATTACCTTGACGAGTTTACCCGTAAACATTACGATAAAATGGAACGGCAACTCAACATGACATCCGACGAGTTAAAGGGTGTTGTGAACGAGATACTTAAACTTAACCCCAAACCCGGCGATAGCAACGAGGTAAACACCAAGCAAATGCAGGTGATACCCGATTTTCATATCAGCAATAACGATGGTGTACTCATACTTACGCTTAACTCAAAAAATGCGCCCGAACTTCGCGTAAGTCGCTCGTATCAGGATATGTTTGAGCATTACGATAAATCGTCGCAAAAGGATAAAAAATTGCGTGAGGCAGTGCAGTTTGTAAAGCAAAAGTTGGATTCGGCAAAGTGGTTTATTGATGCCATTAAGCAAAGGCAGCAAACTTTGCTTAAAACCATGAATGCCATAATGCAATACCAATACGAGTACTTTTTAACAGGGGACGACCGTAACCTGCGCCCGATGATATTGAAGGATATAGCCGATAGGATAGGGATGGATATATCAACCGTATCGCGCGTGGCCAACTCCAAATATGTACAAACCGAACACGGTACTTTTTTACTGAAATCGTTTTTTAGCGAAGCTATACAAATGGAAAGTGGCGAAGAGGTATCAAACAAAGAAGTGAAAAAAATATTGGAAGATTTTATTGGTGCCGAAGACAAGCACCATCCCCTTGCCGACGAAAAGCTTACCGAAATACTAAAAGATAAAGGTTATAACATAGCCCGCCGCACCGTTGCCAAATACCGCGAGCAAATGAATATCCCGGTAGCCAGGTTGCGCAAAGAATTATAAAGCGAAGCCCTTTTTTAGGGCTCAAATTAACAACACTTATACAAAATCGTTTAGCTTAATTGATTGATAATCAATTAAGCTAAACGATTTTGTTTTTTGCCCAAATTCTAAAAAAAAATCTTGTTGTGCCAAAATATAAATAAAATTATATCTTTGCATCCAATTCCTTATTTGTTAACCATTTAAATATCAAGGAATCATGACAGAGCTACGCTACATATCGCCCCTTTCGCTCATTGCCCATTAGGTAGGCAAACACTATGCTTTTTTATTAAAAATAAGTTGAGGCTGCTTTAGCTGCCACGCTGTTTGTTTTTGCCTGCCGAATTAATTTATTGGGTTTTTGTTGAGCACTCATAAAAAGGGTATATCCTTATTCAAGGACGAAACGGAGATCTAATAACATTTCAAAGCAAAATTAAATACCAAGTGTGATGAACACACATGAATGGCCGCGCTGTATCAAAACGGCACGGCGCAAAAGGCGGCTCGTAAAAACACACCGGGATAAGCAACTGATACAGCTATATAAACGCAGAAAGGAGCTTTGGGAGCAACGGGCACTTTTGCCAATGGTGCCCCTTGAATATCCGTACCAACGCGGTTGGAAACGTTTTTTTGTACTTCGCGACGATTTAAAGCATAGCCCAAGGGCTGAGTTTTATACCACGTTGCTCAGTAAAATAAATACGGTTCAGCATGATCGTGATAAAGCGTTTAAACGGAAAAAGCGACGGAGAAGCAGGTATGGCTACGTGCAAACTAAACAAGCGTTAAAGGAGTTTTTGGCATATTGCTGGAACAATAACAAGATAGGCTTAACCGAACAGGAAATGGCCTGCTTTACCCTTGTTGAAACCTTTGATATAAAAACAAGGCGCGCAAATATGAAATATGTGTTTAACGAACCTTGGCGCTATGTATTGAAGGTTGAGCCTAACATGGTTACTCATACTAAATTGTTAGATGTGGATATTGAACGGGAACTATCGCAAACCAAGAATCACGTTGATAACCACTATTTAACACCGCGCATAGACAAGCTTAAATACGGATGCCGTTATCGTTGGCACAGTTGGTATTACGAGCCGGCCAAATACATTAACAAATTTAAAAACATACCCAGGTACAGCCCTAAAGAGGTATACCTGGAATTAGAAACATAACCCACATGGGCAATTTACGAACAAAAGATTTAAGTAAAATAGGTTACCATAACGATCAGTTGCGAAGCCTGGTTATTGGTATAGCCTCTAAAAATTTCAAACACCACAGTAAGCAGCAATTGCTTGACCTGCTGGTGAATATTAAGAACGATCCGGAAGCATTTCTGGATGATGAATTAACAAGCAAGATAGCCGAAAAGGTGATCGGCAAAACGGATGCGCCATTGTTTAAAACATTTGAATTGCGGGATGAACCGGTGTTTTGTAAAACTTATGGCAGCAAGGGCATTGAGCAATCGACAAAAAAACAAATGGAGTTGGCTAACTTGCTTCCCATAAGCGTACAAGGTGCATTAATGCCCGACGCGCATATGGGCTTTGGCTTACCTATTGGCGGTGTTTTGGCTACAGATAACGCCGTGATACCGTATGCTGTAGGTATGGATATTGGCTGCCGCATGGCGCTATCCATTATTGATGAGAGCGACGGCTTTTTAAAACGGTTTGACTACCAAATTAAGCAAGCCTTAAAAAATCATACCCATTTTGGTATGGAGGGTGGCTTGGAGGTAAGGCAGGAGCATGAAGTGCTGGATAGCCCGGTATTTAATGAAATTCCATTTTTGAAACCGCTACGCAGTAAAGCGGTAAGGCAATTGGGCACATCGGGCAGCGGTAACCACTTTGTGGAATTTGGTGAGATCGAGCTTTTGGCTGATAACATCTTAGGCTTACCGGCTAAAAAGTACACGGCTTTGTTAACGCATTCGGGGAGCCGAGGATTGGGATCGGCAATAGCAAGGCATTACACGCAAATAGCCATGAATACCTGTAAACTTCCGCGCCATGCACAGCAACTAGCTTGGCTGGATATGAACAGCGAAGCAGGGCAAGAATATTGGCTAACCATGACTTTAGCGGGTGATTATGCCAAAGCTTGCCACGAGCGTATCCACGCCAACCTCTTAAATGCGTTAGGCTTGAAAGCTTTGCACGTGGTAGAGAACCACCACAATTTTGCCTGGAAAGATCAGTTGGCTGATGGGCGGAATGTGATTATCCACCGTAAGGGTGCCACACCCGCACACGCCGGAGAACTGGGTATTATTCCAGGCAGTATGACAACACCCGCATATTTGGTGGCTGGCAAGGGCGCGAATGATGCTTTGTACTCCGCATCACATGGTGCGGGCCGGGCCATGAGCAGGCAAAAGGCTAAGGATAATATGACGGTTTCGGCTATGAAAAAGTTGTTGACCAATGCAGGTGTAACACTAATTGGCGGCACAGTTGAAGAAAACCCCTTGGCTTACAAGGATATCGAGACTGTAATAGCTGCGCAAGGCGATCTGGTTGATATTCAGGGCAAGTTTTATCCACGTATTGTTAGAATGAATAAGGAGTAGTATGGAAAAGATGATGATACAAATTACCTCAGGTAAAGGCCCGGCAGAATGCTGCCGGGTTATATTAAATCAAAAGCTCTTGCATACTCACACAGCTCGAAATAAGCTGTGGTATTCAATTTCTTTCTGATGTTTTTGCGATGCGTTTCTACGGTACCAATGGCGATAAAAAGCTCATCGGCGGTTTCTGCCGAACTTTTGCCCAATGCCAGTTGTTTTAAAACGGCGCACTCGCGTTTTGTTAGTTGCGAAAACCGGTGCATGTTTTTTTGCAAAAAGTCGTTTTCCTTTAAAATACGCTCAACTTTTGTGGTAATGTGTTGCATAGGATCAACCTTAAAGGCCACATTAATTATCAGTAGCGGAAGACCTTTATCATCGCGCATTAAAATTTTTATGATACTCATGTGCCAGGCCCAATCCGGGCTGCCATTTATTTTCACCTGCTGAAAAAAGGTAACCTCCTCGTCGGTATTACAATCAATCATGTGGTGTAATTTGGGGGTATAGTCTTCCGCATCCTTCAGGTTGAAATATTTTTCGGTATACTCCAGCACGGTATAACTTCTAAATTCTTCTAAGCTGATACCCAATTGCGCCAGCCCGTTTGGCGACATATATTCCAACGTAAAACCGGGCATACGGTGGATAATTATAACACCAGGGAACAGGTTGGCAACTGCATTTATTTGTTCAATCTGGTTGCGGATTTTGCTTTCTATATCCATTGGGGAATGTAAAGAATAATGTTTTTTGCCAGCTTAAAAGACTATACAACATTAATAGCCTCGGATGGCTCGTTATGTGAGCCGGGGTAATTTTGACATTTGTGTCTGATGCCGTTTTTAATCATAATAAGAAGGTTACTGCTAAAATAACAATATTATAGACCTGAGTTCGATTAATCAGAAAGCAAGAATTTGATTAGATCGATTTTGTTGGTAGGATATGGAAGGTTTTTTAGGGAGAAATGAGTAAGCGATCAATCCGGATACGATATTAGTGATAAAGTTAGTAAAAGAGCGGTGTCTTGAATGTTCGACCTGGCAGATGTTTTTGAGTTCATCATTAACAGTCTCTATGACCGATCTCTTGCGGAGCATGATTTTGTCGTTCATGGTCATCAGGCTGTTTTTCATATTGTTACGGATATTGGTTATGAGGTGTATATCACCAACAAACAATATTTTGGTCAGTTTTTCTGATATATAGCCTTTGTCGGCAAACAGTTTGCCAAAAACAGCTTTCAGGAAAGCTTCGTTTTTAAGTGGTTCCCGGTCATCTACGTTGGCCTGTGTAATAGCGAAGTTGAGTATTTCACCCTTGTCGCTAAGGACGATATGGAGCTTAAAGCCATAAAACCAGCCCATGGTTGATTTGCCTACTTCGGCAATGCCTTTAAATACCTTATTTCTTTTAATCCGTTTGGTATGGCATACCCTTATCGGTGTAGAATCAACGAACGAAATGCCAGTACATAAGCCTAAGCAGCAGGTTTTGAGAAAGATAGACATGGGCATCAGCACACTTTGGCTAAGTTCTACAAAGCGGTTGTAGGATACGGTGTTAGGAAACTCACGCTGCATGTGCCTTTGCAGATAGAAGATATAGAAGTGTTTAAAACACCGGAAGCCACTTAAATGAAAAAGCATACAAATGGATATGATCTCGCTTTTAGACATGGTTGGAGGGCGTTTAGATGGCTTACCTAACAGGAATGGCTGGGTAGTGGCATCAAAGTCCTTGCAAAACTCGTCAACAATACAAAAAATATCAGTAATTTTATCGTAGTCAATCATCTGGAAATGTATTTAAATATTTGAATGTCAGATACTTAAATATACTTACATTTCCTTTGATTGACAAATATTATCTCATTTATTAATCGAACTCAGGTTTATAGGGTAATTAGGCATTATTTGCCTTTAAAAAATACCCGGAAACGGGTATTTTTTAAAGTGTTTTTTTTATATTATTTAGCTATGCAATAGCTGATACCTTAGTAACTGTCACCAGAAATTTGCTTGACATTTTATTCAATATAATACCGGATATTTTAAAACCCGATATGTAATTAGAATACTATTAAACAATAAATATTTAATTATTATGAAAGTTAGACAATCGCTTTTATTATTCTTCCTGCTGTTAACAACCATGTGCCTTAGCGCCTTTGAAAGTAAAATCAGACATACAAACGAACTTCATCATGTTAAGATAGCTGCCAAAGGCTATAAAGGCATTTACGGCTATGCATTTGTTAGAGGGTCTGAATCGAATAAGGCCATGTTTAGCCAGATCATTTATGAACCTCCGTATTCCGAGTGTAAAGAGAGTAGGGATCATTTGTTTTGGTTAAATGTTGAAAAGAGTTTTGGTAAATATCTTAGAGCAAATACCGACGAGAAATTTGATCTTGGTAAAGTGGAACACAGTTGCGCCAGCTATGGTAGCGACTTCTTAACCCGTCAAAAAGCTCAGGACGATATGTACGAAACGATAGCTTACGAAAAAAAAGCTGGCCACCAGGTAACAATGATATCTTTTAGCTATACGTGCCAACAATAATTATACCTTTTAATAATCACATAATCAGATAATTACATGAAGAAATTTATTATCACCGTGTCCGTAATTGGGCTTATACTTACCGGATATGCTTTTACGCAAAGGGATCAAAGTTCTACAGATAGTTTGGGCGATGTTAAGTACTCCATCTTGTCTCCGGATCAATTTAAAAAAGTAAATGGCAACGGATGGGTGCTGTTGGATGGTCGAAAGGTAGATGGCAGCCAGCTTCAAAAGCGTTTTTCAATAATCAATATACCGGATGCCAGGGGGATGTTTTTACGTGGACTGAATTACGACCGGCAAGACGCCAGTATTGATCCTTTTTTTAAAGAATATGGTCGTGTAAGGCTGGTTGGGCAATTTGAAGCTGATATCGTTGGGCCGCATAATCACGGCTGGACAGGAAATGCCGGAGACGGATATCCCAATAAGGCAGAGCAACATCATTCTCCCGAGTCTATGAGGTCGACTGATCCCACGCAAAAGTCTTATCATTATCCAAGAGGTTCGGAATATGATTATGCAGTTTCCGGCGTTGGAAACGAAACCCGTCCAAGAAACATAGCTTTTTATATTTATATCAAAATAAATTAAATGCAATATTCCCCAACATGAAAAAAATACTACTCATCCTCCTGCTTTCAATAACAGCCTTTACAGTTAAAGCTCAAAATATGACCTTTGATGAAACGGTGAAATATATAAATGATAAAATTGATACGTCTAGGTGGTCAAAAATTACCGTGACAAGGAATGGAACGGTTACTGCTGGTGATAAAACAGTTAATCTATTTGATTTGCCCGAAACTCACATAGCTTTTTATTCACAATATGATAAGGGAATAGCAATTTGGTTCAATCATCCATATTATGTTAGTTTGGCACTCGATTCATCCATAGGTAGAATAACTATTGGAGGCTTTAGCGTAGAAAAAGATGCAGAACGTGTGTACAATGCTCTGGTTTATCTGCGCAGCCTTTGCACCAAAAGCAAAGACCCATTTGATAAATAGGCCAATTTCATCAAATTAAAATAATAGAGGCCGAACTTTTTTAAATTAATCCTGAAGTACCCGCCTTTTGGGAAGCGCACCAGCTTAGATATTGTATCACAATTTAAAAACAAAACCAGCCGCCTCGTCATCTATTACGAGGCGGTTTTTTTATAGCTAATACTATCGTATTTTTTAAATTTTATTCTATTTTTAATGCAAAACAACATCAACCTTTTTTATCAATAATAACATTGTTTTGCAGCTAACCGAAGACCAAATATATGCCCTTGCTCCCGATGAAGCTTCAAAAAAAGCGGGGCGCGATTTGGCAGCACCCGCCAAATGGGTTACTAAAGGCATCAGCAGCCATGCACTTTGGGGCGAATGTCAGGGGAGTGGTAGTAAACCCTATCAAACCCAGGTTGATTTAGCTGCTATAGCTTTTAAATGTTCGTGCCCAAGCCGTAAATTTCCATGTAAACATGGGCTTGGCTTGTTGCTGTTATGTGCCCGGCAGCCGGGTTTGTTTAGCAGCGCAGATATGCCCGCCTGGGTTAACGACTGGATAAGTAAGCGAAGCGATAAGGAAGAAAAGAAAACCGAAAAAGCCGAAAAACCAATTGACGAAAATGCACAGGCGAGGCGCCAGCAATCGCGTGAGCAAAAGGTGAGTGCCGGCATTAGCGAGTTGGTGGTTTGGATAAAAGATATTGTACGTAACGGTATTTTAACCGTTCCCGAAAAGGGCCCGGCTTATTGGGATAACATGGCACGCCGCATGGTTGATGCCCAGGCATCCGGTTTGGCAGCAATGGTTAAAAGCCTTGGGGCAACAAATTTTTGGAACGAAGGCTGGCAAAGCAGCTTTATGGATAAGTTATTGCAGTTATATTTGGTTGCCGAGAGTTATCAGCATTTGCCCGGTATCAATCCTGCTTTGCAGCAGGATGTACGGTCGGCCATTGGTTTTACAATTAACCAGGACGAACTTAAAAAGCAAAACGGCGTTACCGATACCTGGCTTGTAATAGGTAAAGAAAGCCGCGATGAGCAGCAAATAACTGTTGAACAAAATTGGCTTTATGGCTTAAAAAGCAACCAATATGCTTTGGTTTTACAATTTATTGTGCGCGGGCAGGTTGCACAACTATCATGGAGTGCGGGTATGTATTTAGATGCCGAGCTAAGTTATTTTCCTTCGGCTGTGCCCTATAGGGCTATTGTAAAAAACTATACCATTAACCAATTTGTTACAACACCCCAAATACAAAGCTTTGAAGGTTGGCAGCAAGTTGCCGCACACCAAACGGTGCTCAATAGTAAACTACCTTTTTTAAACCAAACGCCAATTATGGTAGCATCCTTAAAACCTGTGCAATACCAAAAGCAATGGTGGCTGCAAGATGGGCAGGGATATTTGTGCCGCATAGCCCCTCAGTATAAAAATATTTGGCAACTGGTGGCTTTAAGTGGCGGCGAGGCCTTAACCATGACGGTTTTGGGCAAAGAAAACGAGTATAGGCCGATGGGAGTTTGGCATCAAAATAATTATAAAACTGTTTGATGAAAGCCTGGGAATATGTGATTAATACCGCTATGCTGGGCACCGATAAACCGATGCCTGCAAATGCCGAATTACCGGATGAAGTAGCCGAAATTACCACCATTATTGATGGTGTTGAGCTTTTAGATAAAGAGGCTAAGTTTTTGCAAAAAGCTTTGGTTATTTATAATTACCGCCAATCGGGCTTTGAGCCATTGCGGCAAAGCGATTTGCCGGTAACAACTGCGCAGCCCGAAATAAAACCCTATTGCAGCAACGCAGCAACAAGCGTTTTAAAAGATGTTTTTAACGAAGATAACGCGGCCTTATTGGAGCTTTGGCTAAGTAAATGCAATAAAAGCGGACAATTATTTTTACCCGACTTTTTACCGCTACTTTTAGATTTGGCCCAAAAAGACGTTGCCTTGCGCCCGCTTGTTATTGCTTGCGGTGGTAACAGGGCACTATGGCTAAGCCAGCTTAACCCGGCGTGGCAGTATTTTACAATACAACCGCCCGAGGAAGTTTGGCAAACCGGTAAGCCCGAAGAAAGGGTTGAGGTGCTTAAAAAGTTAAGAGAAACAGATGCCCAACTGGCCCACGAATGGTTGCAACAAACCTGGGCGCAGGAAACAGCAGCAAGTAAGGTTGATTTGCTTAAAGCACTGCGATTTAATGTTGGCACTACCGATTTGGAATGGCTGGAAGGTTTATTAACCGAAAAGGGGCAAAAAGTAAAAGATGAGGCTTTGGCCTTACTTAAACAAATTCCCGGGTCGTCTATCGTTAATCAATATCAGGATTTATTGCGGGAGTCCGTCGTTCTGAAAAAAGAAAAAGCTTTGTTGGGGATGATGACCAAAGTTTCCATTCAGCAAAAACTCCCTGCAACTGTTGACGAGCATATTTTTAAATCGGGGATAGAAAAGTTAGCCGGGCCAAAGTCGGCACTAACCGATGAGGGTTATATTTTGCATCAGCTCATTAGCGCCGTGCCGCCTTCTTTTTGGGAAACGCAGTTTGAAGCTTCGCCTGCGCAAGTGGTTGAGTATTTTGAAAAATATGGTAATGATAAAGTTTCGGCTTTAGGCTTGGCGGTGTCGCGGTTTAAACAAAAAGAGTGGGTTCCCTATTTTCTGGATCAACCGGGTTTTTATATTGATTTTTTGGGACTGATGGAACCTGCTGAACAGGAAAAATACCTTACTCGTTTTTTAAACAGCGATGCGCAAAACATATTGTATTATGCCGTTAGGTTAAACCAGGAGTGGCAGCCAAATTTTGCATTAACGGTGTTACGCCAAATGGCCAATTACCCCTACGAATATAACCGCGCATTTTTTAACAAGCATATTAAACTTATCCCGGCAGGCATTATCCCGCAACTTGAAAGAATTGATACCAAAGATGCCAATCTGCAAAATACCTGGGAAAAGGTAAGAGAACATTTAATTAAATTACTGGGCCTAAAGCAACTAGTGCTTAAAGCTTTTAACGCATAAAAACCTTAACATGTCACAGCTACTACGTCAGCATGCAGAGCAATTGTTTGCACACGAACTGGAAGAACTTAAAAAGCAGGATACAGACAAGCGCCCGGCAAACTGGGTATTGTCGCCGCAGTCGGTGGTTACCTATTTAATTGGTGGCAAGCTCAAAAACGGTTTCGAAGTATCGCCAAAGTACATTGGCAACCGCCGCTTAATGGAGATAGCCGTTGCAACCCTAACTACCGACCGCGCCTTGTTATTATACGGTTTACCCGGAACCGCTAAGAGTTGGGTAAGCGAGCATTTGGCCGCAGGTGTTAGCGGCGATTCTACGCTTATTATCCAGGGCACAGCCGGTACAAGCGAAGAGTCGGTACGTTACGGATGGAACTATGCACGGCTAATAGCCGAAGGCCCATCTGCCGGTGCGTTGGTAGAAACACCCGTAATGCGGGCCATGAAAGATGGCAAAATAGTAAGGCTGGAAGAGCTTACCCGTATAGGTGCCGACGTGCAGGATACTTTGATAACTATCCTTTCCGAAAAAACATTGCCCGTGCCGGAGTTAAATATGGAAGTGCAGGCTATAAAGGGCTTCAACGTAATTGCTACTGCAAACAATCGCGATAAAGGTGTAAACGAATTATCGAGCGCGTTAAAGCGCCGTTTTAATACGGTGATACTGCCTTTGCCCGATTCTATCGAAGAAGAAATTGATATTGTGCGCCGCCGCGTTGAGAGCTTTGAAAAAGTAATGGAATTGCCTGCCGAACCGCCTGCATTGCAGGAAATACGCAGGATAGTAACCATTTTTCGCGAACTACGCAGCGGTGTAACGCTGGATGGTAAAACCAAAATTAAAATACCAACAGGTACATTAAGTACCGCCGAAGCAATTTCGGTAGTGAACAGCGGCTTATCTATGGCCGCTTATTTTGGCGATGGGCAATTGAAAGCGGCGGATGTGGCGGCAAGTATTATTGGCTCGGTAATAAAAGACCCTGTACAGGATAAATTGGTTTGGCAGGAATACCTGGAAACCGTAGTAAAAACACGCAGCGATTGGAGTGATATTTACCGCGCCTGCCGCGATTTATAATAAACCAGGCATCAGCATATGGCAATAAATATATTAGGCATACGCCATCATGGCCCCGGTTCGGCACGGAATGTAAAAGCATTTCTGGAATCGGTTAAGCCGGATATTGTACTGGTTGAGGGTCCGCCAGAAGCTGATGGTATGCTGCAATGGGTTGGCCACCGGGGTTTAAAACCGCCCGTGGCCTTGCTGTGTTATCAGCCAGACGATCCACAGCGCTCGGTGTTTTATCCCTTCGCCGATTTTTCGCCCGAATGGCAGGCCATACTTTATGCCCGTAAGCAAAATATCCATGTGCGTTTTATGGATCTGCCGGCAGGCAACCAAATGCTGATAGAAAAAGAACAGCGCGAACACAAAGAGCAGGCAACAGAACCAACATCCGACCACATTAGCCTCGAAGCACAAACGTTTGAGGAGTTGCAAGTCAATAAAAACCCGATAAGTTATTTATCGGATGCCGCCGGTTTCGCCGACGACGAAAAATGGTGGGAGCATACCTTTGAATATCGCTTAGATAACCACGAGGTTTTTGATGCCGTAGCCGAAGCTATGCAGGCACTTCGCGAAAGCATCCCACAAAAAAACAAAAAACTGGAGCTGTTGCGCGAAGCTTTTATGCGCCGCTCAATAAGGCAGGCCGAAAAAGAAATGTTTCATACCATTGCAGTTATTTGCGGTGCCTGGCATGTACCGGCCCTGCAAAATAAAGTTTCGCAAAAGGATGATAACGAATTACTAAAAGGCTTGCCTAAAGTAAAAACAGAGTGCACCTGGATACCCTGGACGTTTAACCGCTTAAGCTTTTACAGTGGCTACGGCGCGGGTATCAATTCGCCGGGTTGGTATAATCATGTTTGGCAACACCCTCACGATGATGGTACATTGTGGATGGCACATGTTGCGCAACTGTTTCGCAAACAGCAAATGGATACATCGGTTGCGCATATTATAGAGGCCGTGCGTTTGGCAGAATCCCTTGCATCGCTACGTGGCTTGCCGAAGGCGGGCCTGGAAGAATTGAATGAGGCTACCCTGAGTGTGTTGTGCAACGGCGAAAGTATTTTGTTAAAATTGGTACACGATGAGTTGATTGTTGGCCACGAGATAGGAGAGGTACCGGCGGAAATACCCAAACCACCTTTACAACTGGATATTGAAAAACTCCAAAAGAAACTGAGGTTACCAGCTACTGCTGATTTTAAAGATTACACACTCGATTTGCGTAAAGACACCGATTTGGAACGCAGTGTTTTTTTGCGCAGGCTTACTTTGTTGGGTATACAATGGGGGCGACAGCAATATGTGACAGGTAAAGGTACTTTTAAAGAGCAATGGCGCCTGCAATGGGATCCCGGTTATTCGGTGGAAATTATTGAGCGTGGTAATTTAGGGAATACCGTTAGCGAAGCCGCAACAAATAGTGTATTAAACCAGGCTAACGAAGCTACGGACTTAAAAATAATTAGCGATTTGCTTGAAAAAAGCATTCCGGCAGAACTGCCCGACGCCATTGAGGTATTGATTTATAGATTAAATAATTTAGCCGCCGCATCAGCCGACGTAATTGAACTGATGCAGATAGTGCCGGGCTTAATTACCGTTGCGCGTTATGGCAATGTGCGCAAAACTGATTCGGCGGTGGTATTAAGTATTATAGGCAGCGTTATTACCCGCATATGCATTAGCTTGCCCAATGCATGCGTAGCTATTGATGATGATGCAGCGCAGCAATTACTCGGCTTGTTTTATAAGTTGAACGATGGCATTAACCTGCTAAACGAAGCCGATACCACTGCGGGCTGGCACCAAACCCTTGGGATAATTGCTGTTAATAAAAATACATCGCCGGTAATTGGCGGGTATAGCACACGCTTACTTAACGATGGCAAGTTGTTAACTGGCGATGAGTTAATGCAACACTTTGGCTATGCCATGTCGGCAGCAACGGCGCCTGTTATTTCGGCGGCCTGGTTAGAGGGTTTTTTAAAGGGCAGCGGTACATTATTATTGCTCGACGAGGGCCTATGGCAAGTGATTGATAACTGGGTTGCAGGTTTAAGCGATGATACCTTTATACAGGTACTGCCATTAATGCGCCGTACGTTTGCCAATTTTTCTGACCCGGAACGCCGTAAACTTGGCGAAAAGGTACGCACCGGCGGAAGCGGGGCGCAGCAACACACCACCGCAATTACAAACTTTGATACCGAACGTGCTAAACAAGGTTTACCTGTAATAATGGAACTATTGGGTTTAACCACTAAAAAAAGCTAACCAAATGGAAATTGAACCACAGCATTTGCGCAAATGGCGTTTAATATTAGGCGGCCACAAGCAAGAAGGAACTCAGTTTGATTTAAACGATGCCGACTTAAAGGTTGACCGCACCCTTGAAGCCTTGTATGATAGCGATAAGAGCGGTGGCCTGGGAGCATCGTCGCCAAATGTGAGCAGATGGCTGGGCGATATCCGTACATTTTTTCCGGCGAGCGTGGTACAGGTAATGCAACAGGATGCGTTAAAGCGGTTGAATTTAACGCAAATGCTTTTTGAGAAAGAAATGCTCGAAAACGTTGAACCCGATGTTCATTTGGTGGCTACCTTAATGACCCTGAGCCGCGTTATCCCCGATAAAACCAAAGATACCGCCAGGCAGGTAGTGCGTAAGGTGGTTGACGAATTGGTAAAAAAACTGGCCGAACCTACACGGCAGGCCATTACAGGCAGCCTTAACAAAAGCATCAGGAATACAAGGCCCCGGCATAATGAAATTAACTGGGGCGCCACTATATTAAAAAACCTTAAACACTACCAACCTCAATATCAAACCATTATTCCGGAAAGCAGAGTGGGGTATGGGCGCAGGCGGTCGTCGCTAAAAGATGTTATTCTCTGTTTAGATCAGAGTGGCTCGATGGGTTCTTCTGTGGTATACTCGGGTATATTTGGTAGTGTAATGGCATCCATACCAGCAATAAAAACTAAAATGGTGGTATTTGATACCGCCGTAGCCGATTTAACAGAAGAACTTACCGACCCTGTAGAATTACTATTTGGCGTACAACTTGGAGGTGGTACCGATATTAATGCCGCCCTAACCTACTGCCAGCAAATAGTTAGTAAACCTGCCGATACCGTACTGGTGTTGATAACCGATTTGTACGAAGGTGGCGATGTTAACCAAATGCGCCGCCGCGCTGCCGAATTGGTTGCCGCCGGTGTGCAATTGGTAGTTTTATTGGCACTGAGTGACGATGGGGCACCGTCTTACGATCATCGTAATGCGCAATTTTTGGCCGATTTAGGTGTGCCTGTTTTTGCTTGTACGCCCGATAAATTTCCGGATTTAATGGCAGCGGCACTCACCAAGCAAGATATTGGTTTGTGGGCCGCAAAAGAAGATTTAATTGTGAAGCAGTAGTTTTGCCCCGATATTGGTTATTCGGTAAAAACTTTATACACACTACCCTTAAATATCATCTCAAAATATTGAGCGGTTAGCATAAATGGCGCATCAAAACCGTTAGGCAACAATAAATCGGTACCAACGGCAATTACCGATGCCGATTTTCCCTTTAGGCCCTTGCCTAATTTTTTGTGTTCGGCAGTTAAGTCGGTAAGCCTGTCAAAAAAGGTTTTCATCAGGCCGCTCATGCTGTACCAATAAACCGGGGTCGCAAATACATAATCGTCGTATTGCTGCATGGCGTTCACCACATTAATAAAACCATCGTCGGTTGAGTATTGGCCCGTGTAATTGTAGGGCTGTATATGATAGTCAAGCAGGTTAAACCCTAACTCCGCTAATTTAGGTAGTCTATGTCAATAGATTTAAAGAGGTCTTTTGTCTTTTTTGTTATTTCGGATCTTACCCAGGTGTTTCGGATTTTAGTTTGGTAGATGCTTTTTGATATTTCTACTATGTCCTTTGGTGCATATTTTGAAAGTTTGTTTGCTGTTTTTAGTCGTGTATACAACCTGTAGTATGCGATCATGGCTATAAAATTTGCCATTAACCATCCTTCCAGCACATATCGGTTCTGCATGTAGGTTTTGTCTGCAAGCAGGAAGTGCTTGTAGGCGTCAAACATGACTTCTATTTCATTGCGCTGTTTGTAGGTTTCATATAACATTTGTGCGGACACCGCTTCAGGCAGGTGATTCGTGAGTGTAAGTGTTCCAAAACGGTCAACCCGTTCAAAGAAATCAACTTCTTTATACTTATCAGGATGTGTTTGAGTACGGGTAAGGAAATCAGCTTCTTCTTCTACTCTAAGGCGCTCGTCAAGGTAAGTAGTTAGCATCAGTCCTTCTTTTTCATATTCATAATACCAGACCACCCTCTTCTGATAGGTGAAATAATTCTTTATACCTTTTTTAAAATTGGCTTGCTGTAGCGGTTCATAATCTATGAGATTATTATTTCTGTATAGTGGGATAATGAAATGAATGGAGGCAGTTTTGAGGTCAGCGACGTTTTTCTTGCTGTAAAATCCCTTGTCGGCAATGAAAACCACATCTTTGATATTTAGTTCGTCTACACATATCTTCATCGATGTAACGTCAGTAATATTCCCATTGATAAGTCTATAATACACCGGTTGTTGCATTTGTGCAGAAAAAATGTACATCAGGCGTATTTGTGGATCATAGCTATGCTGTGGATTATAACCCATTGCGTTGACTGAAAGATGTTCTGAAAGGGATGGTATGTGCGTAGAATCAATCATTACAAATTTATCCTGCATAGCTTCCCTTACCCCTAATCTGCCTTTCATCCAGCCCAGCAATAGTTCTCTGTTTTCTCCTACATATTTCAATGCAGCTGTAATTGCTTTGTCATCAAGACCTTTTGTGACCCAGTTCAGAGAACAGTAGTCATGTGCATGTTGAAACGGCATACGCTTTATTGGGTGCTGATAAGCAAAACGCATCATTGCTACTGTCAATAATGTTTGACTAACAGGCTCTGGGAAGAGTGTAAGTAAACTGGGAAGATCCTCAGCAAGCAAAGACGTAAAGAGATTATACAATCCGTATGTTTTGATATCTACTACCGGCAGGCTGTTGCCTTTATCTTTTATTAGTTTTTTATCCGACGGGACAAAGCCCTCCTTCTCGGTGATTTTACCAAGAAGTTCCAGGGTTATTTTATCCGTCCGCTTTTTTTCAGAATTATAACGATACTCAACAGCGTACTTGTAAAATGTACCCTTGATAAGCCTGATCTCTGTTTTTGGCTCTTTAAATTTTTGAATCCAGGAAGGTAACGACATAGACAACCTAATTAGGTAGCCCAAAATAAACAAAAAAAGGAACAATCAAGCGTTGTTCCACTATATTTTTCAAAATAGACGGGGTAATTATGCGGAGTTAGGGGTTAATAAGCTGATAATTGTTATCCCCATAAATTTCTTTCACAAATTTTTCGGTGTTACTTTCCCGGCGGGCACTGGCTAAAATTATTAAAGTTTTATTGCTCATATCTATATAACCAAAAGTGTTTGTTAGTGTTTTATTCATCTTTAACGCAGCGTAAATTAAGGTTAAAGGCAATACCTTGCGTAGCACGCATTACCCGGTTATAGCTTTTTATAAAAATGCGCCGGAAGATGTATAAAGGCTCGCCCGGTTCGCGGGTGGTCCAAAAATAGGCACGTTCGTTTACATGGCCTGGTGCGGTATTATTGCCCCGGCCGGCATACAACACATTAAAACCAGTTGAGCCACCCACTAAAAATGCCGATATATCATCGCCGTTCCAACCCATTTTAGTAACCTCGGTGGCAGGTATGCCGCCTTCAATTTCTAAATCTTGCCATTCGGCATCTGTTGGTACATGCCATCCTTTGGGTGCGGCATCGTGTAAGGCGGCATAGCTATAATAAACCCCATATTTGAGGGTATTAGTACTGTCGTTATTATAATAATAGGAAACACCAACCTTTGATTTGTAATTTAAATTTTGCGACATCCATGTGTGTTTACCTATTTTTACCCATGTATAAGTTTGGCCGTCGCGTTTATCGGTAAATGTGCCTGTACGGTTTGTTGATTTTGTAGACGGTTTAAAGGGCTTTACATGCAAGGTATCCTTAACGGCAGTAAAAGTTACCACATTACTTACAGCAACCTGCTTTTGCGGGGCTTGTTTTGTTACAATTAATGTTACCGTTAACGGGGTTTGCGCAACTATAAATGTTACCGCATTGCTGTAATAAGTGCCTTTAATGCAATCAGCCCCCTTGTTATTAATATAGCATACCTCAAGCTTGTATGTGCCGCCTGCCAAAGGCACGTTTTTACTTTTTAAAATATCACTTATATTGATAGTGTGCTTAAATGATTTACGCGGCGCAAGGGTAATGTATTTTGATGGACTTTCGTCGCTATAATCAACCATCGCCAATTTAATTGGAGTTACAATCCTATCGTTACCTGATGTTACCGATAGGTAGGTATTGGCATCTTTAAAAATACCTGGCAACCTGATGCCTGCCGCCGAAACATTGGTAAATTCTACTTGGGCAGTTATGTTATCAGCCTTTAGAGTATCATTGGCATGTTTAACTTTTAGGCTAACTTTTAAGGTGTCGTTTGCCAAGTGTGCTGGGGT
Organism: Mucilaginibacter gracilis; assembly: GCF_003633615.1. Lineage (NCBI taxonomy): Bacteria > Pseudomonadati > Bacteroidota > Sphingobacteriia > Sphingobacteriales > Sphingobacteriaceae > Mucilaginibacter > Mucilaginibacter gracilis. The sequence goes on from NZ_RBKU01000001.1 coordinate 3,640,941, forward strand.
TAAGGCTTTGTTTGATGTAAAAGCGCAGTTAAATAAAATAACTGTTATGGCTGCAATGTATAGCTTTTTCATAACGGTGCGCTACTTAAGTTCGTAAGTTATAGTTACCGTTACCGGAAAGGGCTTGCTATCAATAAGGGTTATTTCAAATTTGGAAAGGCTATAATAATCGTTGGCGTCAAACTCGGTATTAAAATCGTGCAGGGTATTATAGCCGGTGCCCACATTTAACGGCTGTCCCACCGTTTTATTTAGTTGTTTGGCCATACTAAACGCATTGATATGAGCATCGGCTAACGCTGCCGAATACAAACTATCAACAACGGGTTTTAAAATAGTGCCATATTGGGGCTTGGCCACAATGCCTTTTAAGCCTGGGGTGCGTAAATCGTCCACCAGTTTTTGTGCCAGGTCAGATTTAATATTTCTGAGCTGATAAACAATGTTATATAAAGGGCTGGCATTACGTCCGCCATAACCATTGGAAGGCGTACTTGATTTTCTGATGGTTAAAAAGTCACTTTCTTTTAAACCATAGGCTTTAACATTTTCAAAAAAAGTATGCCTAATGGTATCTAACCAGGTTTTATCCATTGTTTTTGCACTTTCAGATCTTATTTCTTCCTGCAGTAAAAAGGTAACCTTGTAGGCATTAGGATAAAATGTTTTTTGGGACAGCCCGATAACTGAGATAGTTGTTTTGGGTGCTTCCTGCGCAAAGGTAAAGTAGCTTAATGCGAGCAGAGTAATGGTGAGAGATAAGTTTTTCATCTTGGTTTTGTTTTGGCAGATGATGCAGAAAAGCATTTATTCCATAAAAGATTTTTAAAAAATCTTCGACCGCGTTTTTGTGCTATAATAAATTAATGTAAGAACATTTTTAGAATTTTTACGATAAATTATAAAAACAAAAAAAGGCTCATAGCATAACTATGAACCTTTAATATTTTAGAAAGCTGATTGGCCTTATACCGAGAAACTCTCGCCGCAACCACAGGTACGCGTTGCATTCGGATTATGAAAATTGAAACCCTTACCGTTTAAACCATCGGTAAAATCAAGCTCTGTGCCGGCCAGGTATAAAAACGATTTCATATCCAGTGCCATGCGTATCCCTTTATCTTCAAAAAACTGGTCGCCCTTTTTTTCTTCGTTATCAAAATCCAGATTATATGATAAACCAGAGCAGCCTCCTCCCTGCACCGATACCCTCAAAAAATAAGATGTATCCATCCCGGCATCCTGCATCAGGTGATCAATTTTGCTTTTTGCCTTATCTGTTATAGTAACCATTTTATTTAGAGTCAAGAGCCAAGATGCAAGAATCAAGATAGAAACCCCAATTTGCGAGGCCTGGCTTTATTAAGATTAAATCCAAGTGATAGAATACAAGAATCAACTCTTGATTCCTGATTCTAGCTTCTTGTTTCTTCCTTTAGTGGTGCGCTTTTTCGCTTACCAAAGCTTCCATACCATTTTTAACACGGTAATCGTTAATTGCAGCTTTAATGGCATCTTCGGCCAAAACCGAGCAGTGTATTTTTACCGGAGGAAGAGCCAGTTCTTCAACAATGTCCATGTTGTCAATCTTCATGGCATCGTCAATGCTTTTACCTTTTAACCACTCGGTGGCTAATGATGATGAGGCGATAGCACTACCGCAACCAAATGTTTTAAATTTAGCATCGGTAATAACGTTATCAGCATTCACTTCAATTTGCAGGCGCATTACGTCGCCGCACTCTGGTGCGCCAACAAGGCCTGTTCCTACGCTGTTTTTACTTTTATCTAAAGTGCCAACGTTACGTGGGTGGGTATAATGATCAATTACTTTATCTGAATAAGCCATAGCTTTAATTATTAGTTATTTGTTGTTGTGTTATTAGTTATTAAGGCCGCAAAAATCAATCCTCAATTTATTATTCAAAAATCAATCCGAAATCGTAAATCCGACTTCCGAAATCGTCTTAGTGCTCTGCCCACTCAATCGAGTCAAGGTCAATTCCTTCTTTAAACATTTCCCAAAGCGGCGATAGTTCGCGCAGGTGATTAACCGAGTTTTTGGTTACCTCAATAGCGTAATCAATTTCCTCTTCGGTAGTAAAGCGGCCCAGTCCGAAACGGATAGAAGAGTGTGCCAAATCATCAGATAAGCCCAGGCTCTTTAACACATACGAAGGCTCCAAAGATGCCGATGTACAAGCCGAACCCGATGATACTGCCAAATCTTTCATAGCCATCATTAAGCCTTCGCCCTCAACGTATTTAAAAGATATGTTTGCAACATGTGGCAGGCGATGTTCAACATTACCGTTTACATAGCTTTCTTCTAAAACAGTTAAAGACTTTTCTAATTTATCGCGCAAGGCAGATAAACGGATAGCATCTGCCTCCATATCTAAACCGGCAATTTCGCAGGCCTTGCCTAAACCAACTATACCGGCTACGTTTAAAGTACCACTACGCATACCACGTTCGTGGCCGCCACCGTCCATTTGAGCGGTAACCTTAACCCTTGGGTTTTTACGGCGAACGTATAAAGCACCAACACCTTTAGGGCCATACATTTTATGTGCCGATAAGGCTAAAATATCAATACCGTCTTTATTTACGTCCACAGGTATTTTACCAACAGCCTGCACACCATCTGTCATAAATAAAGCACCATATTTATGGGCTATGGCCGATATTTCTTTAACTGGTTGTATAACACCAATTTCGTTGTTGGCATACATAATACAAACCAAAATGGTTTCGTTGGTCATGGCGGCCTCAAGGTCGGCAAGGTTAATTAAACCATCAGATTGTACATCTAAATAAGTAACACGTGCGCCCAGTTTTTCAACATGTTTGCAGGTATCTAAAACGGCTTTATGTTCGGTAGTGCAGGTAATAATATGGTTGCCTTTGTCTTTGTACATTTCAAAAACACCTTTAATACCTAAGTTATCGCTTTCTGTAGCTCCCGAAGTAAAGATGATTTCTTTCTCGTTAGCACCAATTAATTTGGCAACTTGTTCGCGGGCATAATCAACGCCTTCTTCGGCTACCCAACCAAAAGGGTGGTTACGGCTTGCAGCATTACCAAACTTAGTAGTAAAGTATGGCAACATAGCCTCTAAAACCCTCGGATCCATTGGGGTTGTGGCGTTATTATCTAAATATATTGGAAGGTTCATGGCTTAATCCTAATTATGTATAATTAACAAGTGCAAATATAAGTAAACATTATTTACAATCATTCAAAATAACTGTCAAAATAGTGTTTGGTAGTCATTATTTTGCAATATTTGGCTATGGATAAAATAGAGCATATTGGCATAGCTGTAAGCAACATGGATGCTGCCAAGGCCACCTGGCAAAGCTTGTTAAATACTGTAGTTTATAAAACCGAAACCGTTGATAACGAACAGGTAAGTACTGCTTTTTTGCAGGCCGGACCCAATAAAATTGAACTGCTGCAAGGCACACATCCTGATAGCGTTATTGCTAAATTTATTAAAAAAAAAGGGGAGGGGATACACCATATTGCTTTTGCCGTAACTGATATTTACGCCGAAATGCAGCGCCTTAAAACCGAAGGCTTTACACTGCTGAATAACGAACCGAAAAACGGTGCCGATAATAAACTGGTTTGTTTTGTGCATCCTAAAGACGTTAATGGCGTATTGATAGAACTTTGCCAGGAGAGAATTTTTTAATGAGCTAACCTACGCCTCCTCATTAATATGGCTATTAAAAATGTGCTTACCGGCCTTAAATTAAGGCCTAAAATGTTAAAGCTTGTTAAAAAACGTACTAATGTGTCATAAATCGCTTCATCTTCATTGTAATTTCATTTTGTAACGTATTTTTGTAGCGTAAATTACTAACTCCATCCGAATGAAAAAATGTTCCATAATTTGTTTACTGTTGTTAACCGCTTTACTACAGTTTTGTAAAAAGTCTGGCGACTCGACCGACAGTACCACTACCGCAGTGCTTTTCCAGGCGTATGTCAACAGTTCCGTTTGGACACCAACCTCAACCAAGGTTACATTAACATACAATGCCACTGCAAAAACCAAAACTTTTAGCTTTGAGGCCGACAGCACAAAAGACCAGATATTAATGACGATAAAACAACCGGCATCGGCTTTGGATAGTACATTTACTGCGCAAAATTATATTGCCGATACAACAGCTACATCAAACGTTACCTTGGCTTATAATAAATTGGTGAATAATGTGTACACGCCGGTAGGCACGTTAAAGGCAGGCAGTATTAATATATCATCAATTGATGTATCAAAAAAATTAGTTACCGGTACTTTTGTATTTAACGAAACCAAGTATAATTACGATAGTAATGGCAACATTGTGTCGCTAACGTCAACAGTAATATCAAGCGGGGAGTTTAATAACCTGCCGTATACGTTTAAAAGGCAATAGCATATATAGCCATACATATTTGTAAGAGTGTTGATAATTTTTACTTTTTAATTTTCACAGTTTAATTTAAAAAAGTATATTTGCGCCTCTTTTGAAAAGGAATATAACAAAATGAAAAAAGATTTGCACCCATCCAGCTATAGATTTGTTGTTTTTAAAGACTTGTCTAACGACTATGCTTTTTTAACAAAATCATGCATTGATACTAAAGAATCCATTAAATGGGAAGACGGTAATGAGTACCCTTTAGTAAAATTAGAAATATCTCACACATCGCACCCGTTCTTTACAGGTAAGATGAAGTTGATTGATACTGCCGGCCGTATTGATAAATTCAAAACTCGTTACAAAAGATAATCGGTATTTAAATAAATATTTTAAAGTCTCGGCTTTCCAGCCGGGACTTTTTTTATTTTTGCGCAATGGCAATCATCCTCTTTGACGATAACGCGCAACACACCCTACAACCACTAACCTTTACCCGGCCCGTTGCCGATTTGCGTATTGGTATAGTAACCATAGCTCAAAAGTGGGCAACCTGCCTAAAACAGAGCTATTCGTTTTTAACACGAGGTTACTTACAGGCCAAATTCCCACTCAAAATATCCGAAGATAATATCTTTATTAATGGCTCGGTTTGCCCTGACGAAGGCTTGCTGGAAGCTATTTATAATTTGGGTATAGGCGAGGCTTTAATAAAAGATGATTTATTTATAGCCGTAAAGCTAACCGAAGGCGACGCCTGGGCTTTCAACTCCTTAAACCAGGCCATTTACGCACCTGTAAACTATACCGGTAATTTTGTAAGCATTAAGTACCCCGAAGATATTTTTAAAAACAATGCCACCGAAATAGCTAACGATTTTAAGCTGATAACAAACGGCCGTACCAGTGCGCAATTAAGCTCCACCAATACCTTTATTGGTGATGATTTTTTTGCCGAAGAAGGTGCCGAAGCCGAATGCTCAACCTTTAACTCTAAAAGCGGGCCCATTTATTTAGCCAAAACTACCCAAGTTTGGGAAGGTACCAATATTCGTGGAGCATTTGCGCTTTGTAATAACTCGCAGGTTAAAATGGGCACTAAAATTTATGGCGGTACTACTGTTGGCCCGTATTGCCGGGTTGGCGGCGAGGTAAATAATGCTGTGCTTTGGGGGTATTCGGCAAAGGGGCACGAGGGATATTTAGGTAATTCGGTAGTAGGCGAATGGTGTAATTTGGGTGCCGATACCAATAACTCTAACCTTAAAAATAATTATTCGGAAGTTAAACTTTGGGACTATACTACTCAACACTACCGTAAAACAGGCTTGCTGTTTTGCGGCCTCATTATGGGCGATCATTCCAAATGCGGTATCAATACCATGTTTAATACCGGAACAGTTGTTGGTGTAAATGCCAATGTTTTTGGAGCCGGTTATCCACCAAATTTTATTCCCGATTTTAGCTGGGGTGGTGCCGATGGCTTTGAGGTTTATTCGGCAAAAAAAGCTTTCGAAACCAACCAAAAAGTGTTTGAGCGCAGGGAGCATCGTGAGTTTAACCAAATTGAACAGGATATTTTACAAACAGTATTTGAATTAACCAAATCATATAGAAGCAATTTTTAAAATGAGAAAGAAAATAGTAGCCGGTAACTGGAAAATGAACATGGATTATAACGAAGGTTTAACCCTGTTTAGCGAAATGATTGATCTTGTAAAAAGCGAGATAACCGGGGCACAACAAGCTGTGGTATGCAGTCCGTTTATACATTTGCATAGTCTGGCCCAGGCCGCTACAGCAAGCGATAAGGTATCAATAGGCGCTCAAAATGCGCACCAGGCCGAGGTCGGAGCTTATACCGGCGAAATATCTGCCAAAATGATAAAATCGGTAGGTGCCGAATATGTAATATTAGGCCACTCGGAGCGCCGCCAGTATTTTGGTGAAACCAACGAGTTGTTGGCTAAAAAAACAGATACAGTTTTAAAAAACAGCCTGATCCCCATTTTTTGCATTGGCGAAACATTGCAAGAACGCGAAGCCAATACCCACTTTGACGTAATTAAGGCGCAATTGGTTGAAGGCGTTTTCCATTTAGAGGCTGACGCTTTTGCCAAGTTGGTAATAGCTTACGAACCCGTTTGGGCAATTGGTACAGGCGTAACCGCAAGCGCAGAACAGGCACAAGAGATACATGAGTTTATCCGCAAGGAAATTGCCACAAAATACAGCCAGGCTGTTGCCGACGAAATTACCATACTTTACGGCGGAAGCTGTAACCCCAAAAATGCCCCCGAACTTTTTGCTAAAGCAGATATTGATGGCGGGTTGATAGGTGGTGCATCATTAAAAGCAAGAGATTTTGTTGATATATTAAAGGTGTTTAATAATTAGTATCAAGGAGCAAGTATCATGTATCAAGATTTTTTTTTGGTATATGTATACTTGCTCCTTGCATATAATTCTCCGACACATACTTACTACTTGATACTTCCCCATGAATTACTACGAACTCCTCTTCACCACCATTATTACCGACGATTACCAGCAAGACCTGCTCATTAACGAACTTGCCGAGTTTGGTTTTGATACTTTTGAGGATATGGATTTCGGTTTTAAAGCATATATTCCGGCTGAAGGGTTTAATAAAAAGGCTTTAGATGAGGCTTTAAAACCCTACCACAATCTGTTTACTTTTAGCTATGAGGTAACGCTTATCCCGCAAAAAAACTGGAACGAGGTTTGGGAAAGTAACTTTGAGCCTATCGAAATTAAGGATAAAGTTTACGTTAGGGCTACCTTCCACCAGCCTAAACCCAGTTTTGCCTATGAGATAGTTATTGACCCTAAAATGGCTTTTGGTACCGGGCACCACCAAACTACATCTATGATGATGGAATGGATGCTTGAAACCGATTTTAAAGATAAAACCGTTTTGGATATGGGTTGCGGAACAGGCATATTGGCAATACTGGCCTCAAAAATGGGTGCAACAAGTGTAACCGCTATTGATTACGACGAGATTTGTTACGAAAGCACCCTCGAAAATGCACCACTAAACCACATTGGCAATATTATTGCCATTTGCGGCTCAAAAGATGCCATTCCCGATTATGAGTACGACATTATTTTGGCCAATATTAATCGCAATATTTTGATTGAGCAAATGGATAGGTATGTACAGGTGTTAAAACCCGGCGGTCATATTTTTTTCAGCGGTTTTTACGAAAGCCCTGATATGGACATTATTACCGCAGAAGCGGCTAAGTACGGATTGAAATACCTATCTCATAAAGAAGATAAAAGCTGGGTAGCCGTAAAGTTTAGCAATTGAGTTTTCAACAAGTGCAATAAATACTAACATTTTTCAATTTTAAACCTGTATTGCAGTAAAACAATTGTTTAATTAAATAAGTAATTTTGTTTATTTGTAATATATAACTTTCTTTAAAGATAATAAATTTACATGATAGTACATTTTATAGCCATTGGTGGTAGTGCAATGCATAATCTGGCTATTGCATTACATAAAAAAGGCTTTATAGTAAGCGGTTCAGACGATGTACTTTTTGAGCCTTCGGTATCGCGCCTGGCCGGGCAGGGTATATTGCCTGCAGCACAAGGTTGGTATCCCGAAAAGGTAACCGCCGATATTGATGCTATTATTTTAGGTATGCATGCCCGTGTTGATAACCCCGAGTTATTAAAAGCGCAACACCTGGGGCTTAAAATATATTCGTATCCGGAGTATATTTACGAGCAATCAAAAAACAAAATACGGGTGGTTGTGGGTGGCAGTCATGGTAAAACAACCATTACCAGCATGATATTGCATGCTTTAAAGTGCGCAAAAAGGGATTTTGATTATCTGGTAGGTGCGCAGTTGGCCGGTTTTGATACAATGGTTAGGTTAACCAACGACGCTCCGGTGATAGTGATAGAAGGGGATGAGTATCTGGCATCGCCAATAGACCGCCGACCCAAATTTCATTTATATAAAGCCAACATTGCGGTTTTAAGCGGCATAGCCTGGGACCATATTAATGTATTCCCCACTTTTGAAAATTACACCGAGCAGTTTAGCTTATTTTTAGATACCATACAGCCTGGTGGAACGGTGATTTATAGCGAAACCGACCACGTACTTAAAGCTGTAGTAACCGAAAACAAATCGGAAATTAAAAAGGTGCCTTATCACTTGCCTCAATTTGAGATTGATAACGGCATAACCCAAATTATTTACAGCGGTAATAAATATGCCTTACAGGTGTTTGGCCAACACAATCTGCTCAATATAGAAGCCGCCAAGTTAATATGCCTTGAATTGGGTATTATTGAAGCCGATTTTTATAGTTATATAACCACTTTTACAGGTGCTGCCCGCCGTTTAGAGGTACTTGCTAAAACCGAAACCGGCAATATTTATAAGGATTTTGCCCATTCGCCATCAAAGCTTACGGCTACTATAAACGCTGTAAAAACGCAATTTCCGAATAGGAAATTGATTGCGCTTATTGAATTGCATACGTTTAGCAGCCTTAATAAAAATTTTTTAAGCGAATATGCCGGCACAATGGATATGGCCGACGAAGCTATTGTGTTTATTGACGAGCATACCTTTAAGCAAAAAAATATTGAGCCTTATCCGGTAGAGATATTAAAACAAGCTTTCGCGAAAAATGATATGTTAGTTTTTAACAAAACGGATAATTTATTAACCTTTTTGGAAAATGTAGATCTGCATAATACAAACCTGCTCTTGATGAGTTCGGGTAATTTTGGAGGCTTGAATTTAAACGTTTTAACTCAAAAATTATTAAAAAAAGCCGCGCAAATTTGAAATGTTAATTAAAAAATTATCGTAACTTTATATAATTCTATTACAAACCTTATCCTTAATTAATTATTGCATGAAGACCCTCGGGAAAAAAATCAGACTATTACGGCATCAAAGAGGTTGGAGCCAGGAAGACGTTGCTAAGCGCCTCGATATTTCCATCCCCGCTTTTTCTAAAATTGAAACTGGCATAACTGATATTAACTTATCAAGGCTTGAACAAATATCAATTTTGTTTGATATGACCGTTGTTCAATTACTCACCTTTAACGATACCGATCAAGAGCAAAAGTATACTAATGAACTTGATAGCGTGAGCAAAAAACTAAGCGATCGCGATACTGAAGTGATTGACCTGCAAAAAAAGGTTATTGAGCTTTACGAAGAATTGCGCTTAAATAAAGTAACCGCATAATAATATAGAAAAAACCCGGTTTTAAGCCGGGTTTTTAGTTGGTTTTTGTTTAGAATATACACCGCATGGTGAGGTGCCTTTTACCAAACGTTGCTCCTGTAGCTTCGTGCAGGGCTATCATTTTGTCGTTAAAATCACCCACCCACGATAGTTCTAATTCAAAATATTGGTTTAGCGGGTACACATATTCCTTCAACTTAATAAACATTGCCGATTCCAAACCGTGCTTTTGAAACTTCTCCTTCGTTCCCATCACAATTGCACGCATACGCGATACCCCTTTCCAACGGTGATACAAAAATTTAAGTTTACCAATAAGATTTAGCTTGCCGTTTAGTGTTTTTATCATCTGGTTGGCGTCAGGCAATATCAAGGTAAAGGATGCAGGTTCGCCGTTTACATAGGCAAACCATATCAGGCTTTCGTCCATAATGGCCTTCATTTGTTTAAAGCTTTCCATAATGGTTACCTTGTTAATGGGTACAAAGTTTTCAAAGTTTTTCCAGGCATCATTATAAATTTCCAAAAAGTCGTCGGCATATTGGTCTATTTTTGATGTTTCCAGGTGCTTAAATTCGTAGCCAGGCTTTTTGGCTACCCACTCAGCAATTTTAGTAAAACGTTCGGGAAAAGGCTTGTAAACCGTTAGGTGATTGGTTATTTGCTCGTATAACGTTTTAAAGCCATAATCCTCAAAAAAGCCTTTGTAATAAAGCGGGTTATAGTTCATTCCGTACGATGGTACGGTAAAACCTTCAACCAGCAGGCCCCAAAATTTATCGTTCTCACCAAAATTAATGGGCCCGTCCATAGCTTGCATGCCGTTTTGTTGTAGCCAGGCTTTAGCCGTGTCAAATAATTTAAATGCCGCCTGTTTATCGTCAATACACTCAAAAAAGCCACAGCCACCGGTGGGTTGCTCATAATTGTATGCTTTTTCGTTGTTGATAAAGGCAGCTATGCGGCCTATAATTTGGCCATTATCATGGCGTAAAACCCAGCGCGTGGCTTTGCCATGGGTATGAAAATTATTTTTTTCGGGGTCAAAAACTGCCTCAATATCAATATCAAGGGGGCATATCCAAACGGTATCGTTTTTGTAAATAATGCGGGCAGCATCTAAAAAGGCTTTTTTATCTGCCCTGGTAATAACTTCGGTTATCGTCATGCTTTAAAGATAATTATAGTTTGCCATATGGCGCAAATGGATAGGCTAATAGCTACGCATTGCTGTAAATTATTAAAGTACATTAATGCGTATTGCAGCCACAAGCAGCAAAATACGGCATAAAAAAAGCACCCGGCGCAGCGCCGAATGCCTTGTTTTAATCAATATTTTATGGGAGATTAATTAATAATCGTCTTCTTCATCCAAGTCGTCAAACTTCTCGTAAGCACCTAATTCTTCAATAGGAGTATCAAACTCATCATCGTCATCATCATCTATAAACTTGCTTTTAGGTTTAGGGGCCGGGGCTTTTTCACTTCCTTTTATTGGGGCTGCTTTTGCACTTGTCTTTTTTGCCGGTTTCTTGGGGGTTTCCATTGAAAATAGATTAGCGGTTGTAATTTGGTTATCGTAATTTAAATTTACTAAGAAATAGAATATGTAAAGGCTTTTTTTGAATTTTTTTTGACGGTGCTTTTAAGCCTTCATCAAATCAAAAATAAAGAAAATGATTTTTAATGAAAAAAACTTTGAAAATTATTCCGACTGCTCTCCAACTGCCGAATTATCAGGCGTAAGTTCTTTTAATTGAGGTAATTCGTTTAAATTATTAATTCCAAAATAATCCATAAAGAAAGGGCTGGTGGCATAAATTATAGGCTTACCAACACTTTCGGCCTTGCCGGCTATGGCGATAAGCTCCTTTTCTAACAGCTTTTGGATTGAATAATCGCAGTTAACACCACGTATTTGTTCAATTTCCAGTTTGGTTACCGGTTGTTGGTAGGCAATAATTGCCAGGGTTTCGAGCGCTGCCTGGCTTAATTTTTTTTTGGAACGCTGTAATTGCAGCTGTTTTATAATAATGTGATAATCTTTTTTGGTTAAAAATTGGTAGCCGTTGTTAATATTAACCAGTTCGATGGCAAAGTTAGGCTGGGCGTATTTAAGCTTTATAGTTTGTATGGCCGTTGCAACTTCGGCATCGCTAAAATCGCGCTCAAAGCTTAATTGAAGGCAATACATAATCTCTTCCAGCCTGATGCTGTTTTCCGACGCAAAAATTAATGCCTCTATATATAGTTCCGTGTTTTCCATTTACAGCCATAAAAATAGTAAGTTTTTTTATTGTAAGTGCTTTATGTTTTTGATGGTTTTTAAAGTGTAACAAACTATATACAAATATTTTTTAAAATAGCTGTAACCTTTTGTGGTGGTAGCTGTCTTATGGATATATTAATTAAAACAATAACAATAATCAATTGATTATAAAATAGTTACAACAATGAAAACAAAAATTTTATCCATCGCAACAATACTTTTTGTAGTATTTTCAATAAGCAGCAAATCATTTGCAGTAAGTAATAACAATGATGTTACAACCACTTTAACAGATATGAGTAACATCAACAAAATTGAAGTTCATGGTAACGTGCAGCTCTTTATATCAAACGGAGTGAGCGACAAAGTGAAGGTTTATGATAGCTATTACAGCCAAAATGCATTGGTACAAGAGCAAAACGGCGTGTTACGTATATCATCATACAAAGCCGAAAAGCTGGTAGTTTGGGTAACCGTTGCAGATTTACGCGGTATATCGGCCTATGATAACGCAACGGTTGAATCGTTTGGCAAGTTCTCTGGTTTAGATTTTAACCTTAGCCTAAACAATAATGCCAGTGCCAGTTTTGATATGGATTGTGCAGAAGCCAACATAGCCCTTAACGACGACGCTAAAGCCAATATCAGCGGTATGGCTTCCGAAAGTTCTATCGTGGTTAACCAGGCAGCAACGTTAAACAGCACTCAGTTTTATGCCGAGCGTCTTACTCAAAAACGCATTACACCAGTGGTAACAGCAAAAGTTGAGGCCGACGAACTGGCTCTTAACTAATAGTATTTAACCCAATCACACCATATATTACAGCAAGCCATCCTTATTTTAGGGGTGGCTTTTTTTTATGCACTAATAGGTGTAACTTCATTTACTTAACCACCGTTAAAGCAAATAGATAGTGCCATGAAAAAGATAAATATAGTTGTATTAGCAATTGCGGCATCGTCGTTTATAGTTGCTCTGTCAAGCTGTAACGGCTTGCTTTGTAAAAGTGGTTCGGGCAAAATGATAACCGAAAAACGTGATGTTAAAGGCTTTTCAAAGCTTGATATTTCGGGAAGTTACACCGTAGTTATTAAGCAGGATTCTGTCGAATCCATATCAGTAACTGCTGATGATAACCTGATGAAATACGTAAAAGTTAACCTCGATGGCGATAAATTACGGGTACATTCAAAAGGAAATATTTGTGGTTCGGGCAAGTTTTTGCTTACTATAAGCTTACGCAATTTGTCGGCACTTAAAACTTCGGGGGCTGTTGAGGTTAGCTCAAACGGTAAAATAATTGCGAAAGATTTAGATATGAATATGTCGGGAGCGTCAAAAGTAACGTTGGATGTGGATGCCAATAGCGTTACAACCACCGGCAGCGGCATTACCGAAATTAACTTAACAGGGCAGGCTAGCAGCCATAATGTCGAACTATCCGGGTCGGGGCAGCTTAATGCGTTGGATTTTGTTGTGGCTACATATGACATTGAAAGCAGCGGCGTAAGTCACTGTAAAATAAATGTGCTTAACCAGTTAAACATCAACAGCAGTGGCGTTGCCGATGTGCAATACAAGGGTAATCCTGCCAAAATTAACAACAATAAATCGGGCGCTTCTACATTAAAAAAGATAGAATAAGTTATTAAATTATATTTGTGCCCCAATGCTGTATAGCCGGTATTGGGGCATTTTATTACCTGTAAATTATGGAAAACGAAGATCAGATTGTTACTTTTAAGACTTATTACGACCCTATGTTGGCCCATATTGTGCGCACCCGCCTGGAAGATAATGGCATTGCTTGCTTTATAGCCGACGAGAATATGGGCACTATTTATCCAATTTATAACGCTGCAATAGGGGGTATAAAGCTTAAAGTTTTTGCCCGCGATTTGGAGAAATGCACGGCCATTGTAGCCGAAGATAACACACTTAGCATTGAAAATTTACCAGCCGACAGCGAGGTGATTTGCCCGCATTGTGGGTCGAACAACGTGCGGTATGGAGCCGCTACGGGCGAAAATACAGGCTGGTTTGCCAACTTATTTTCGGCCATAAAGCTGGATTCGTACATTGATAATAACCAATGGCACTGCTTTAATTGCGGTAATGATTTTGAAAAAGCGGTATAAATTGAGGTAAATACCGGCCCACATTTAACAAATTTTTGGTACCCGAAAGGGCTAAATTGAAACTCAAATATTGCCATTTTGAAAGCTTGTATATTTAATTGGAGCGGCGGAAAAGATAGTGCATTGGCATTATACCACTGCTTGCAGGATAAAGATATTGACATCAAATACCTGGTGACAACTGTTAACGATGCCGTAAATAGGGTATCGATGCATGGCGTTAGGGAAGAGTTATTGATACGCCAGGCACAAGCTATTGGTATACCATTATACCAGATAAGGCTGCCCGAAATACCCGGTATGAAGGAGTATGACGACACCATGCGTACCCACTTAAACCACTTTAAAAGCGAAGGAATAACCCATAGTATATTTGGTGATATTTTCCTGGAAGACCTCAAAACCTACCGCGATTTACGCCTTGCCGAGGTTGGTATAACGGGTGTTTATCCACTATGGAAACGTGATACCCGTGAGCTCATCAATGAGTTTTTAAGCCTCGGATTTGGTACCGTGATAGCGTGTACACAGGCGAGTTTGTGCCACCTGGCGGGCCGCGAAATTAGCCACGAACTGATTAATTTACTACCCCGCGAAGTAGATGTTTGCGGCGAAAATGGCGAGTTCCATACCTTTACTTTTAAGGGGCCAATATTTAAAAACCCCATAAATTATAAAACCGGCGAGCTTGTTTTTAAAGAATATATGGCCCCGAAAAGCAGCGATGATAGCTGTGTTTCTATAACTCAGGCGCCCCAAATTGCGGGGTTTTGGTACTGCGATTTGCTGCCTGCCGACTAAGTTTTGCGCAAAAAAAAAGCTTTCCATTCAGTGTTTTTCTCGCTTTGATTTCGGTTGAATAGTATGGTTCATCTAACAATAAGTAGGGTGAATCCGATGCTTTGATAGCCCAAATTAAGGCATCCTTTTGAGCGTGTTTCACTTGGGAAAAACTACTCGGAACAGGTTATAGATTGAAGGGAAAGAGGGTGTGTGGATAGCCCATTTTAATGCGATAATCGGTGTTGGATTTGAGGTGACACCAGCAATTTTAGGGTGGGATTTTTGCCATTGCGAAGTTTTGCTTTTGCGGTATAATACCCCTGTTTTTACAAGTTGTTGTCGCTTCGCTAAAGTCAAAAACGCGTAAAGCCGAGTGCGAATTTGCAGGTAGTTTTTGATTTTTCGACGTGCAGCCAACCAGGTTTGGAGTTCCACTTTTAGTTTAATCAAGGGCAATGCGGAGAGAAATAGTTGCTGTGTTTACAACCCAAAAGCTAAAGTGTGGTGTTACTTTTCAACATCATGCAGCCTCGTATTCGAACAACATCTGCCCGGTTTTGCAAGTAAGCCTGCTAAATGTTATTTCTTTTTAAGAAAAATTGATTAACCGAAAAACGCAAATAGCAACTCCGAAGTCATCGAAATACCCCCTATATCTTCCGCCGCTTTCCCCAAAATGAACTTGGTTAAAAGAGGAAAATTGCTGGTGTAGTACCCAACATTGGTAGTGTTTATTTTGATTTTATAAATATCTATTTGTCAAAATGGCAGATATTGCAACAATAGAAATACTGGTTAAGTGACTAACATAAGCGATGGAAATCGCCATTTTGAGCCGGTAAAACTGCGTTATTGACTACCAAAAATGATCACTTTTAAGCTTAAAATAGCAGACAATAAGTAAACGCAATTGGGAAAATGTTAAAGCTTGTGGAGCTATTTGCTGGTATAATCACTTGCGCAAGTACGCATTTTAGGTAACAAAATTACAGACACGTTAGCAAATATAGAACGATGTTTTTACCGGAAAATATAGATTGGGTTTTGAAAGTTTTAACCGATAAATTATTATTTCCACAGCTATTGACGGCGGTGATCTCTCCAAAATTGCGTAGGTATTCTCTTTACTTTCCAAAGCAAATTTAGCCTGGGTGGGGTTGCCGACTTCTGCTTTTATTAGCTTTTATTTCCACCTGGTTATGTTGGTGAAATGCTAAGTATTTAATTGCTTTGGCAGCTTAAACTTTTGGATATTTTACCGCGAACTATTTACGCTTTTTGTCTTGAAATTGGTGTTGCCATTGTCGGCAATTGGAAACGAACAGAAGCCTAATTATCGAAAAATTCAACCCGTATTTTAAGTGTGTTTGGCGTAGTATTTTTAATGGTTTGCTTCAATTAAGTTGGGATGTAAAGTAATGCCGTGTCCAAATTTAATTGGCATGGCAACACCACCTCATTTTGAAAATAGGAGGGCGAACGATCGGCTATCGCATTCTTATACCCCATGCGGTAGTCGAATTATCTGGCTTAATTTCTCTCAATTTTTTCCTGCCTATTCTTTCTTGTTTTTTGCAACAGACTCCAAAATGAACCATGTTTAGGCAGAATGACACCGACTGATGTTAGGTACCTAAAAAACGCCTTTTATTGCCAATTTTTAGCTGTTTTGGCTTGCCAAATTAAATTTTGTATCGATTATAAAATATTTATAATCAAAATTTTAAATTATATTAAGTAAAGTTAAACTTTATACTTGGTAGCGCATGGAAATAACACAAAATATTTGTGCCAAATTAAATTCTGTATGGGTTATTTATAGTGTTTTATTAATTGATATTGAGTTATTTATGAAGTTTATCTGTACTAAAAGTTATATCGGTAAAAAGTGTCTTTAAAATCGGTGCGCATGGTAACAAAACGTTCGCCAACGGCTTTTAAAAATGGTTCGTCCAGCAATTCAAAAACACTGTTAACGCCGTCGGTGAGGTCCATCTCGGGTATCTTGTAAATCTGTTCCAACGAGCCTTGCTCCAGTTTGATGATGAATTTGTTGTTCATCGCCATTATGGTAATTTTAAATTCGGGGTGTGGTAATTCGGCAATTGTTCTCATGTTTCGGGGTGTTATTTTAAATAAGTTTTTATTGGGTTTTTGCCGTTAATGGTACCCCATGTTTCAAGGGGTTTAAAGCGAGCAAAAAGTTCTTCTTTATACCATTTTTCGGTACGCGTTTTTTTTATCACATCGGCGTGTTTTGGCGAGCGGTAGGCGTAGTTTTTTACAGCCTCAAAATTTTCCCAAATCGAAAAAGTTGCCTGGCGGTACAACGGTGCTTCGCCAATACCAACCGATGTAATATAGCCCGGCGAAGTGGTGAGCATTTCGGCAGCTTCGTCAACATGGCTCCAAAAATTTTTCAATCGGTTTAGGTTTATGGTAGCCCGGGTTAGTATGGCAATTGGTCCGGCGTAATCTTTAACATTGGGCTTGCCAAAAGGCTCCTTCCCATCCCAGGTGCCATGGCTTTGGAGGGGTTCGCAAAGCAGTGTCCAGCTTTCATAAGTGAGGAGTCGCCACCAACTCGCGATGAATGATTTTTTGTAAAATTGGTCAAAGTCTGTTCGGTTGTTCCACACGGCTAAAAGCCCCCATTGTTGCCAATCGGGTTGTAAGTCAAAGCTGCCATTTTGGCCGCATCCTAAAAGTTTCCAAAAATTGCAGCTGCGGGTTAACATCAGGGGTAGGCGATGCACCGCCATGGCCAGCAGGGCGAAAGGTATAAGTGCCTTGCGGTAGCGCACTATGGTTAGGCTAACTATCATGCAGGCTAAGTAAAAAATTAAAAAACTAAAGGGCTTCAATTAGTTTTCAAGGTTATTTTTAAATGTTAATAAGTTAAACAGAGTGCTCGTTCAACATTTTACTTGCCATTGAATATGCCACCAAATTGATTTTGTATTTTTGCTTTTATGGCAGACGATTTATCCATACTTACTTCCGCCGATAAGGCTGAACAATACCAATCACTCATTCCGCAAATTGAAGCTTTGCTTTACGGCGAGCCCGACCTTGTGGCAAACCTGGCCAACGTTTGCGCCGCACTAAAACAGCAGTTCAATTGGTTTTGGGTTGGCTTTTATTTGGTTAAAAATAATGAGCTGGTGCTCGGCCCGTTTCAGGGTCCGGTGGCCTGCACGCGTATTGGTTTGGGCAAGGGTGTTTGCGGTGCGGCATGGCAGCAAGCCAAAACTTTGCTGGTGCCAAATGTTGATGCCTTTCCGGGGCATATCGCGTGCAGTTCTTTATCACAGTCGGAGGTGGTGGTGCCCTTGTTTAATGATGGCGAAGTTGCAGGTGTTTTGGATGTGGACAGCGAATACCTCAATCACTTTGATGCTACCGATGTTGAGTACCTTGAGCAAATTGTAAAGCTTATTAATTTCCATGTCTAAACTGTTTCTTATCTCTGGTTTGGGGGCCGATGAGCGGCTCTTCAAAAACCTTAACCTTTCGGCTTACAACGTTGTGCCTGTTACCTGGATAGAGCCCGATAAAAACGACAGCCTAACCAGCTATGCAAGCAAGCTCATTAACCGGTTCGGGATAGAGCCACAGTCGAGTGTAATTGGTGTATCGTTAGGCGGGATGCTCACTGTAGAAATTGCAAAACAAGTGGAGTTAAAACATGCCATTATTATATCAAGCATCAAGAGCGGAACCGAGGCTCCGTGGTACTTTAGTTTCTTTCGGCGAGTGCCGGTTTATAAATTAATTTCGGGTGGTTTTATCAAATCGTTAGGCCCCATCATACGCCCGCTATTTGGGCGGTTTGCCGGGAGCAAAGAGTCGCCGCTTTTTTATTCCATGCTGAAAAATAGCAACGCTAAGTTTTTAAGCTGGGCAACCGGCGCCACGCTACATTGGAATGGCCAACCCGCGCCTTGCAAAATAAATCACCTCATTGGCGATGCCGATTTAATTTTCAATCACAAGCTCATCAAGGATGCCATCGTAATTCCGAAGGGCGACCACATGATGGTTTTTACCCGCGCCGCCGAAATTAGTTTGATTGTCCAAAACATAGTCAACGAATGAAATTGCCGCTAAAATTTTATACCCACAACAATGTGGTTGGCATTGCCCGTAATTTACTGGGCAAATATTTGTTCACCAAAATTGACGGTGTAATTACCGGCGGTTACATTGTTGAAACGGAAGCGTACAATGGCATCATCGATAAGGCGTCGCACGCCTATGGCGGGCGGCAAACCCCGCGCACCCAAACCATGTATTTGCAGGGCGGCGTTAGTTACGTTTACCTGTGCTACGGCATTCACCAAATGTTCAACATCGTAACATCAAACCACGGCGAACCTCATGCTGTATTGGTGCGTGCCATTGTGCCTACAGACGGTGTGGAAGAAATGTTGCTGCGCCGTAATATGGCCATGCCAAAACCTAACCTCACAAGCGGGCCGGGTTCGGTAGCCAGGGCACTAGGTATATCGGGCCGCACCAATGCTGTCGATTTAAATGGCGATGTGGTATGGCTTGAAGACAGGGGATTATCATTTACCGACGACGAGGTTAAAGCCGTTCCGCGTGTTGGGGTTGATTATGCTGGTGACGATGCCTTGTTGCCCTACCGCTTTTTTGTTATGGGTAACCCATACGTAAGCAAACCCAATAAATAATTTTTAGAAGTTTAACACAGCGGCAAATTTTCCTGATGAACTTTTAGTTATCCTCAAAACCAAAAACTTTAAAATGATTAACTACCAAAATACTTTAGCCTTTGCCCAACAACTGGATGAGCAGGATGAACTTGCGCCCTTGCGGGAAAAATTTATTATTCCGCAGCACGCCGGAAAAGACATGATTTACCTGTGCGGTAATTCGCTCGGTTTGCAACCCAGGGCAACCGCAACATTTATTGCCGAACAGCTAAACAACTGGGCCAACCTTGCAGTTGAAGGATGGTTTGATGGCGACAGCCCGTGGATGCACTATCACAAACATTTAACAAAACCGTTGGCCGGGATAGTTGGCGCATTGGAGGCCGAGGTTGTAGCCATGAACACGCTTACCGTTAACCTTCATTTTTTGATGGTGAGTTTTTATAAGCCAAAAGGTAAACGATTTAAAATACTGATGGAGGGCGGTGCTTTCCCTTCAGACCAGTATGCCATAGAGAGCCAGGTGAGGTTTCACGGTTACGAGCCCAATGATGCCATCATCGAAGTATTTCCGCGCAGCGGGGAAGATACCCTGCGTACCGAAGATATTATCCAAACGATAAACCAAAATACAGACGAGTTGGCTTTGGTACTGTTCGGTGGCATCAATTACTACACCGGCCAGTTTTTTGATCTGGAAGCTATAACGCGGGCCGGGCACCAGGCTGGGGCGTATGTGGGTTTTGATTTGGCACACGCCGCGGGCAACGTGCCGTTGCAGTTGCACAACTGGCAGGTTGACTTTGCGTGCTGGTGCTCGTACAAGTACATCAACTCCAGTCCGGGCGGTATAAGCGGGGCGTTTGTGCACCAAAAGCATTTCGAAAACAGCGATATTCATCGCTTTGCCGGATGGTGGGGATACAGGGAAGATATCCGCTTTGAAATGAAGCCTGGTTTTAAGCCCCAGGGCGGCGCGGAAGGATGGCAGGTAAGTTGTAGTCCGGTTTTATTAATGGCGGCTCACAGAGCGGCTCTAAACGCGTTTGATTATTCCGGCGGAATAGAACAGCTCCGTGGCAAAAGTAAATTGCTAACCGGGTACCTCGAATATTTGATAGAAGGCATTAATGCCGCTCATCAAAAACAAATTTTCCGCATCATCACGCCGAAAAATCCGGATGCGCGTGGTTGCCAGTTGTCCATCGTTTGTGAAAATGGTAAAGCTATTTTTGATAAGCTGGTGCAAAATGGTGTTTTAGGCGACTGGCGCGAACCCGATGTAATTCGTTTAAGCCCGGTGCCGCTTTACAATTCGTTTACCGACGTTTACCTTGCCGGGAAATTTTTAGCGGAGGCGGTAAAATAGCATGGATAAAAAAATTTGTCGTTGCGAGGTACGAAGCAACCGCACAGAGGCATCTTCACCCTGTATAGCGGCCCGGCTTGTGTGCAATTGCTACTCTATCGCTCGCAACGACAAATGGGGAAGGGCTGCTACATGCTGAAAATAGCCTACGACCCCATCTACGCGTTCCAACTCCCGGAAGGGCACCGCTTCCCGATGCTCAAGTACGAATTGATACCGCAACAATTGCTGCACGAGGGATTGATAACCGCCGAAAACTTATTTAGCCCCGGCGGAAAAATTGACGAAGCCACCATTTTGCTTACGCACGAGAAAGCTTACTGGGAGCAACTCCGAGATTTAACCATATCGGCAAAGGATGCTCGGCGCATTGGCTTTCCCATGTCGGCAAGGTTAATTGAGCGTTCGGCCACCATCTCAAAAGGCACCGTTGTTGCCTGCCACCACGCTTTTGAAAACAAGGTTGCCTTTAATGCAGCAGGTGGCACGCACCACGCCGGTACAAACTGGGGCGAAGGTTTTTGTATGCTTAACGACCAGGCCATAGCGGCTAATTACCTGCTTGCAAATAATTTAGCCTCATCAATTTTAATAGTTGATTTAGATGTGCATCAGGGTAACGGCACAGCACAAATATTTGAGCGGGAAAGCCGGGTGTTCACATTTTCTATGCACGGCGCCAATAATTTCCCGTTCCGCAAAGAGCATTCAGATCTGGACATTCCCTTGCCCGATCATATGGCCGACGATGAATACCTCAGTATTTTGTATGATACCCTCCCCAAACTCATCGCGCAAAGCAAGCCCGATTTTATATTTTACCTTGCCGGGGTAGATGTACTTGCCACCGATAAGCTTGGCAAGTTTGATTTAACCAAACAAGCATGTAAAGCCCGAGACAGGTTTGTGTTTGAGCAATGTATTAAAAACAACATCCCGGTACAGGTAAGCATGGGCGGCGGCTACTCGCCCAATGTGAGGGACATTGTGGATGCGCACTGCAATACGTACCGGGTTGCGGTTGATTTGTATTTTTAACACATACCCCCTAAAACCCCCTGAAGGGGGAACAATAGCGGAAACTTTCTTCAACGCTTTTCTTTAAGGCTATCATCTGCACAGTCTTTCATATATCCCCAAAAAAACTTTCATATGCTACCCCAATAAAAAATGCGCCGTAGGTGCAACAGGTCGGTAGAAAATAATACGGATTTTATTTTTGCTCCGTTAGATGCAATACTTAATCCGCTATTTATAGTTCGTTACAGATCGTTCGTTAAAGAAGCCCCACCATTATCGTACAAAAGTCCCAGCATTTAAGGGCCCTGTACCCAATTCGTTCCCCCTTCAGGGGGTTAGGGGGTTTTAGGGGATGCGATTAGAGAATTTCTTTTACTTATCAACTGAAACCTTAAAAACAGCAGCAGCGATGCTACGCCAAGGCCCAGCACCAGCCCGTACCAAATGCCGATAGCACCCATGTGTAAATGCAGACCAAGGTAATACCCAACAGGCAAGCCTAACACCCAATAAGCTAAAAAGGTGATGATTGTTGGGTACTTAACGTCGCCCATGCCCCGCAGCACACCAAGGCCCACTACCTGTGTACCATCAAACAGTTGGAATATGGCTGCCAGTATAAGTAGCTGTGCGGCAAAATCTATCACGGCCTTATCCGAAGTAAACAGCCAGGGCAGCAGGTGATTGCAAAAGGTAAAGATTAATGCCGTTACCGACATCAGCACCAGCACGATATGGTAACTGGATATGGCAGATTGCCTTAAACCCATAAAGTTTTTTTGCCCAAAGTTATTGCCGGATTTTATGGCCGCTGCTGCGGATACGCCCGTAGCCATCATGTAGGTAAATGATGCCAGGGTAAGTGCCACCTGGTGTGCCGCCTGCTGAATGGGGCTTATAGAGCCTATTAAAAAATTGGCCCCGGCAAAGGCACCCACTTCAAACGTGTATTGCATGGCAACGGGTGCGCCTATGCGCAGTAGTTTCCAGCTACGGGCGCGGTCGATATTACGGATGGCAAAATCTTTAAGGTAAACCTTAAAGCGTGGAGAGCGTAAAATATAAACCGACATTACCGTAGCCATTAAACAACGATCAATAAGGGTACTGTAACCCACGCCAAGTATGCCCATAGGTGCAATGCCCAATAAGCCCTTTACAAATATTATCCCCAGGCAAATGTTAAGGAGGTTTCCCCAGATGGATATTTTCATGGCCTGCTTGGTAAAGCCCAGGCCTTCGGCAAATTGTTTAAAGGTGTTGAATATCATTAGCGGTACAATAGATACCGCCAGCAGCGTTAAAAACGGTTTAGCCTGCACAACTACCAATGGCGATTGATGCAGGTGAGCCAGCAAGCCATGCGCACAAAAATAAACGATTAAAAAAAGCAGTACACCCGTAATTAAATTAATGAGCAGACTGTTGATGAGTAAACGCCCGCATTCGCCAAAATTTGCGCGACCGTTTTCTTGAGCTATCAGCGGAGTAATGGCGTAGCTGATGCCCAGGCCGGTTACCAAAATTATCATAAAAACGGCACCCGCGCATGATACCGCAGCCAGCGCGATGGTACCGGCCCAGTGGCCAACAATGGCACTGTCGGATATTTGAACCATCATGTGGCCTACTTGCGAGATAACAACCGGGATAGCCAGTTTTAAATTTTCGCGGTAATGGGGTTTATATTTGGTGTAAAGCTGTTTCATTTAAAAGGCTGCAATAAAGCAGTTAAATTATGAGATAGGTGTGAAGCAGGTGTTAAGCTTATTGCTTTTTTGCTTCTTTTTTAAAGTTTCTTACTGCAAATAGGGCACTAAGCAACATAAATAAGGCCCCTGCCAAAAATGGTGCTCCCGGGAAATAGATAGATTGGGTTTTTCCCGAAAAGTAAAAAAACAGGCTGTTCATGATAAGCGGACCTGCAATTTGCGTAAGGCTTACTAAGCCGGTTAAGCCTCCCTGTAATTCGCCTTGCTCGTTAGGCGGCACTTGCGATGTGATGATGCCCTGTAACGCCGGCCCGGCAATACCACCCAGGCAATAGGGGATTGAAAATGCGAACATCATCCAACCTTGCCCGGCTATTGCAAATAAAAACAAGCCAACACTATACAATATCAGCCCTATTACAATACTTCGCTCTTTACCTAATTTGGGTATCACCAGCCTGATGAGCAGCCCTTGTACCAGGCCCACCAATAAACCAACCATACCTAATGATAAGCCAATGGTACGTTCAGTCCATGCAAATTTTTCGATGGTATAATATGTCCACACGTTTTGAACGGATTGTGCGCCGAGATAAATTAGCACGTATGAAGCCGTTAAACCCAACACAGCCGGATATTTTGAAAGCTGGATAAGCGAGCCCACAGGGTTGGCCCTTTTCCATTCAAATGGCCGTCTCTTGTCTTTCGCTAACGATTCGGGCAAAACAAAAAAGCCATATAAAGCATTGAGCAATGCCAGCCCGGATGCCGCTAAAAAGGGAACTTGCGTACCGTAGTGCCCTAAAAAACCTCCCAAAACAGGGCCAATAATAAAGCCCATGCCAAAAGCGGCGCCAACCATGCCAAAGTTTTGCGCGCGGTTATCGTCGGTACTAATATCGGCAATGTAAGCTGTAGCGGTTGTAAAACTGGCGCCGGTAATGCCCGCTATAATGCGGCCAACAAATAACCACCATACAGTGGGAGCAAAGGCCAGAAACAAATAATCGATACCAAAGCCTAATAACGAGGCCAGTAAAACCGGCCTGCGGCCAAATTTATCGCTCAGGTTACCAATAACAGGCGAAAAACCAAACTGCATGGTTGCATAGGCAATGGTTAACCAAAGGCCATACACCGAGGCGGTACGTATGTCGCCATGAGTTAGTTTTTCAATCAGTTTCGGAAAAACGGGTATAATAATTCCGAAGCCAATAACGTCAATCAGCAGGGTTATAAATATAAACCCTAATCCCGCTGGGCGTTTGGGTTTAATAGCTTGTTCCATAAGTATAGTAAAATGTTTAAATAGTAATTGGTTAGTCGCCCAGTTTAACGCCCAAAATTTCTTCGGCCTTCACAAAACCGAAGTAGCGCGAATCAAGGGCATTGTGGCGGTTATCGCCCAATAAAAAATAACTTCCGGCGGGTATTTTTACAGGGCCAAAGTTATCTGCATTATAGCCCTTCGCTTTAAAGTCGGGATAAATGTAATCTGTTTCCTTGCCTTTAAAGGCTGCATACCTTGCCATAGTTAAGTGGTATTGCTGCAACTCACCATCAGTTAACGAAACCATGTAATTATTTCCAATCTCGTCCAGTTGGTTATGGTTTTTTTCAACAAACCCGGCAATACGCTGGTACTCTTCTGCCGATAACTGATATTGGTTCCAGGTAAAAGGCTCATTTAGTTTACTGCCGTTGCGATACACATAACCATCTCTTATTTCAATAACATCATTGGGTTTACCAATAACCCTAAAAATATAAATGGAATTTTTTGTGGCTTCGTTTTTAAAACATACAAAGCGGTTATAATCCGGCTTTTTTAAGTTAGATGTAAAAAATATTTCGCCAACATGGTGAGTAGGCATGTTAGATTCGGTAGCAAAAGTATAATAGCCAATAGTGTGCGTTAACCGCCCTACAATCCAGCTAAAAATAACTATCTGTACCAAGCAAAGCACTATATTTATTACCGTCACCCGTTGGCGGAATTAAAAATACTACTGCTTTAAAAAGTGTAAAATATTTTATCATGGATGAAAATCAAATACAAAAAGTTCAAGGTAAGGCAATAGAGATATTGAAGTCAATGGCTGGCTATACAGTAGCAGAGGTCGAATTGACTTTAAGTATTGTTAAGGGTTTAATTAATAATAATGCTAAAATTATTGAAGCCCCTGTCGAATAAGTTGCATGATTGCAGTATAAGTAAAATTAGGTTCTATAATTATACTTATACCTGATGGATCTATTGATTCTTTTAGAATTATTCGACATTTAACAGATGATATTTCTTCAACAGCGGCAATAGACGAGATGGCAATGGATATGCGTTTACCAGTTCCATTATTGGTATTAGTTTCTATAAAGTTTTTCATTTTGATAATATTAAAAAGTAAATATAAAAGAAATTGCCAGATTGAAACCTGGTAATAAAAAAAATGGAGGACCTGCTTAAAGAATCCCCCATTGAATGTGAGTTAGTTAATAGTCTTCACTGCATCATCTAACAAGTAAGAAAGCCTTTTGCTTTTTAGTCTTGCTTGTTACATTAGGATATTCCTTCTGAATAAACCTACCTGATGGCATGTAGCTAATAATCTAATTAACATCGTTCACTTTTTCATTCGCAATGTACCAACTTATTTTAAAAGTTGGTACATTTTTAAAATCTCAATAAAAATGGAAAGAATATTAAGCGATTACGATAAAAAAAGCGAAGAAATTATCAAGAGTATTCTTGATTTGCTTGATGGTATCCCATTAAATCAAGCAAGGGGGATTCTTGATTCGGTTACAAATTATCGGTTATTGGAAAATAGCGTAGTCAAGGTTTTGTCTTAAAGGCTATAAATATTACGCAAAGAACCCCCTTTACCATTTCTATTTTTATGGTTGCCGGATCGATTTCATAATTACTTAATGAAGGATGTATTTTATTAGCCTCATTCATTAAATAATTTACATTAATCATATCAGCACTAATTTTATTGTCTGATAGGCTATCAAACTTAAGTGGTTTGCATAAAACAACAAAATCTTTCATATATCGAGTAATTAACAGGATTATTAACAAAAAGAAAAGCCCCCAAGTTTTCGACGACGTAGAGGGCTTTCTTGAAAAAACAAACGCGGGAAGCGTAAGCCATTTTCTAAGCGGCAAAGTAAGGAAAAATTTGGCTACGTGCAAAATTTTCTATGCATTGCATCAAGAAGAACTTTGATAAGATTATGCATGTTTTAAAAGATGTTTTAGGACATGAATTACCATCAACTGGTAATATAAGGCGACCGGGGCCGGTGCCTAAGTTTACGGATTTAGATTTAGTAGTATTGAGTTTAACGGCAGAGTGTATGGGGATAGACAGTGAGAACTTGCTTTTTAACCAACTAAATTCAACATATAAAAAAGATTTTCCATTTTTAATTAGCCGGCGGCAATACAATGACCGACGTAAATCATTATTTTGGCTTATAGAGGTAATAAGAGTTAAGTTATCAGATAAATTAAATGAAATGGCTGAGGTTTTTTGCGTTGATTCAATGCCATTGGAAATATGTAAATTAGCTAGAGCTGAACGGAATACTATGGTTAAGACATTAGAGTACTATTCCCCAGACAAGGGGTATTGCGCTTCTAAAAAAGATTATTACTTTGGGTATAAGATTCATGCTACTTGTTCAGTTTCTGGCGTTATAAAGCTATTTGATCTAACCAAAGCTTCTGTTCATGACGTTCATTTCTTAAATGACATAAGGCATGTATTTAAAAATTCCTTGATAACTGGCGATAGGGGATATATAGGGCATAAAGATTACTTATGGAATGAATCAAGGATATGCCTTGAAACACCATATAGGGGAAATCAAAAAGGGAAACCTAGAATAATGCATGAATTGCGCAGAATAAGAAAACGCATCGAGACAGTATTTTCTCAGTTGGTAGATCAGTTTATGATTCAGCGGAATTATGCAAAGAGTTTTTGGGGGTATAGGGTTAGGATACTATCTAAGGTATCTGGATTGACTATACTACAGTACATAAACAAGTTGAATAATAAACCAATTGGGCGAGTTAAATATTCTTTGTTATAAAATTCATAAAAACTTAATTATCTTTAATATATGGGAGTTAGTATAAAAAAATATCACGAAGAAGATTTTATTGAATTCGATGATAATGAGTTTGTTAATCTTGTTTTTAAGGTTAAAGGAGGCGTGGAAACATGTACAATTACCCCAAATACTTTATTGCGTGTCATTAAAAATTCAGGGGATGGTAATCCGGTTATTATAAAGGACGAAAGGACTCAAAAATCATCGTAAATAGATTAATGCATTTTTCTCGCAAGTCGTAGGGTAAAGGCGGAAGCCCTTCGTGTGAAAAAGTAAAATAAACCTGTAGGCCATTGATATGATTATGTGTACCGAAGACTATATAGCTATTAATTGACACATAATCATTGGGCCATTCCTTGTTTACTTCGGTAAAGAAATCAACATATTCCAGTTCTAATTTTAATAAAGCCTTTTGAAATTTCCTTTTTCGTGAAGGAAAATCTTCTGTCATGTAATAGAATAAAGGCATAGTTTTTTTTGTGCAAAGTAAAATATTTTATCTGAATGATATTCTTTGTTATGCTAACATAGTTTTGCTAATATTGCACTACTAAGTTATAGTAGTCAATAACCCTATCACAGGCTAATTAATAAATGAATAAACCCAGGCAATATGCCCAGGCTTAAACTCGTGGTTATCCATAAGGATAGTCAAATATACTACGTGGATTATTAATTTAAAAAATTGGTAATAATATTTTATTTAAGATTTTGGCGTAGCTGCTGATTAATGCTTCGGGTGTGGTTACCCATAAGGATGACATTGAGAGGGGGTTACGCCAATTTGTTTATAAAAAATGGGTAACTATAAAACAAAAATTACCTACCTTTAGATATGGGGAGATCAACTAAAATTTTTATGGAGATTGATTTGATAGAGGGTGAAATGACGCATGAGCAAGCTGAATCGATGATGAAGTCAAAGCCTTTAAAAAGTATTTCCTTACCTCCTACTGTTTGTAAAGTTTATACTCTTGGAAAAGATGGATATACGTTTGAACCAAATCGTGAATATTCGGATTTGAATAATATAAAGGACAATCTTTAGGTAGTTTATCTCTTATAAATACGTCCATATTTAAGTTGGCATTTTGGATAAAACGAGATAGGTCACTATAATCTTCAATTGGAGATGTTGTGTTAAATATTTCAGCCCTGGATTCGCCAAGATATCCTACTATCTCTATGTTTGGGTCTGTAAGATAAAAAGACATTCTAAGTCGATACCCTATCCAAAAATTATCCATTTTTTCAGATTTGCCAATCTGTGCATCAGGAATCAAGCTCGCTTTAAGATATGGCAAATGTCTTCTCAATTCATTCTCATCTATATCAAGTCTAAAATGCTTTGTTTTAGATTGGCCTAATTTCATGCCGATAAATATATAAAACTGGGTCTAATACCTCACCAGTTAAAATAATATTTTTTCTTATTTTTACTGCAATCAACAGAACACTTTCATCCTTTAAAATAACCACACTATGATAGGAATACACACAGGCTAACCCATTAGCTTAACTAATATATTGAACGTATAGTGCTACGTTGAGTATTGCCAACCTAAAGTACGAAGATGGTAAGCCGGCAAATACAAAGACTGATAGTGCGCTGTAACGGCGTGGCTGTATCTTTGTGTCCGGTAGGGTTTCGTACCCCTTGGTTGGCCAGTGATATTTAGTCACGCCTATTTTTTTAACCTTAAGTACGAAAAACAATGACTCTAACTATAAAACGGAAGGGACTAATTGGTCTTGCCTGTATAATACTGCTATTTATTATAACTAACCCGACTATAAAAGATTTTAAAGAGCACTTAGGTGTTTCAAAATATGAAGGGTTATATAGGAACCATAATTTTTTTATTTTCAGCATTTATGGAGAATATGACACATCCGAATATTGGATTGCTATTGCCGGTAATTTTTTTGGTGTCGAAGAAAATAAATCACAAGCTAATAATGAGTCATCGATTAACAATGAAAAAGAGGATATAAAAATTGGCAACTCTGGATCTGGGGATGATGAATTAATAACTATATTACATAACGCATATTTGAGTGGTGCTAATAAACAGGAACTTGATACAATTATCATGTATTACAGATTGAAGCAGAAGGGGAATTAATTATATTTATCGAATGAAGTACAGTGAAAGTTTTGATGAGTATTCTATAGTTCTTTCATCTATGATTTTTATTGACTATAAATCGCTTTTGGAACTTAAAGAATTAACTGAAGCCATAATGTACACGTTTGATTTAATCCCTGAAAAAGATGAGCAGTTTACAATGATAAAAAAACAATGTAGAAGAAATATTGAACTTGATTTAGCAATAATAAATAATGCCCTTAAGCGAAAAACTCAAAAAAACTATGAGGAAGCATTTTATAAAGCAAAAAAACAATTACGAATAGATTTAAGTGGTGCGCAAACATCATTCAGTATGGTGGGGCTTTAAATCATAAATAATGGATATGTCTGCCTTAAGATAATGTCGAGTTCGTCATTACTATTTACTGTTATTCTATTAAGTCTAATACGATTATATGTCTTGTCATTTATCTTATGGAAGTCTTCTACAACAATCATTCCCTCAATGAAAGTCAATGATGTCTTAGTGTTGGGTTGTATAGTATTTGATTTGTAACATAGGATATTCTTGTTGTCGGAGCGAGTTCTTTTAAATCCATATTTGGATAGAAGTTGTTTAGATGGGCAATTATAAAAAGTCATTTTTTATTTTTACGAAATGGTTTCGCTACGTTTGTAATGCAGGGAGCATCAAGGCCAATTTGTTTTGCATTAATGGGATTTAATTCAATAATCTGAAAGGCTTCTTCCAGTGTCATGTAATGGAGTTTAAAGTCTTCTTTTTTCATGATCTGTAAACTTAATTTTTGGATGAATTTTTAAAGCAAATACTATATCCCCCTCGTACAGGCTACATGCGCATGCTCCGTGTAGTCAACGGGAGATATAGATTCTTTAATAATTTCAGACTTTAATTCCGCCAACAGGTTTACCGTCTTTTTTTTCATCGCTTAAACGTAACAAAAAAGTCCCGACTGTTGAACCGGGACTCTTCGAAATTTTTTGAATACTTCTTTAAAAGTTTGGTTTCAAAACATACTTATCGTAAAAACGGAAGATGTGTTCAACAGCTTCTTCGGCGGTATCAACCAACCTGTAGAGGTTCAAATCGTCGGCCTTAATGTTGTTTTCGGTATTCAGCATTTTGTCTTCAATCCATTTAAACAGGCCGCCCCAATAATCGGTACCTACAAATACAATAGGGAAACGGGCAATTTTACCGGTTTGGATAAGGGTGATGGCTTCAAAAGATTCGTCCATAGTGCCAAAACCACCCGGAAGGATGATAAAGCCTTGCGAATATTTCATAAACATTACCTTCCTCACAAAAAAGTAATCAAACTGCATCACTTTATCTCTGTCGATATATTTATTGTGGAATTGCTCAAAAGGTAATTCAATGTTTAACCCTACCGATTTACCACCGGCTTCGTAAGCACCTTTGTTGGCAGCTTCCATAATGCCGGGGCCGCCGCCCGATATTACACCATAACCACGCTCGGTTAGTAAGCGGGCCGCAGTTTCGGATAATGTATAATATGGATTATCGTTTTTTGTACGCGCCGATCCAAAAATGGATACACACGGGCCAATTTTGGCCATTTTTTCGAAGCCGTCAACAAATTCGGCCATAATTTTAAAAATCTGCCAGCTATCAGTTACTTTAATTTCCTGCCAGTTTTTGTTTTCAAACGCCTGTCTGATTTTTTCTTCACTTGTCATAATAACGCATCTGCTCCGCCGTTTGCGGAGGTTCTTTTTAATTTAAAATCTGAGAAGCAAAGTTAGGATTTTAGTTTGGAGTTGGTAGATGATTTTGGATCATAGATCATAGTTGATAGATCATAGAAAAAAAGATCCTTTCAGTTTCATACTATCAACGATGATCTATCAACCAAGAACTACACCAACCTTCTTTGACGATGTTATCCATAAGCCCACAAAGGTAATAAGGCCGTTTACAATAATGAGTTCGTTATCAAAAACATAACCGCCTAATAATGTTTTAGAGTTCATGCTTAAATAATAGCATACTGCCGGCGATATGAGGCAGATGAAGGGCACCAGTTTATCTTTAACCTGCCTGCTGCTTACAAACAAGCCAAAACAGTAAAGGCCAAGCAGGGGCCCGTAGGTGTACGATGCTACTTTAAATATGGCACTCACCACGGCATCGTTATTAATGGAGTTAAAAATAATGATGGTTAAAAACATTAATCCCGAAAAGGCTATGTGTACGTAATGCCGCGCGCTTATATTGGCTTTGCTGTTTACGTCGGCACGTTTGTTAAAATTTAAAAAATCTACACAAAATGATGTGGTTAGTGCCGTCAGTGCCGAATCTGTAGTGGCAAAGGTTGCTGCCGTTAGGCCAAGCATAAAAACTACGGCGGGTATTAAGCCCAGGTAGTTTAGGGCAATGGTAGGGTATAGGTAGTCGGTTTTGGCTACCGTGATGCCGTTTTTTTGTGCATACATGTATAACAAAGCACCCACGCTTAAAAAAAAGATATTGATAATTACAAATACCGTGGTGAAGCTGAACATGTTTTTTTGTGCTTCGCCAATGTTTTTGCAGCTCAGGTTTTTCTGCATCAAATCCTGATCCAGGCCCACCATTGCAATGGTGATAAACAGGCCGCCAAAAAATTGCTTTGCAAAGTGAAATTTACTACCCAGCAAATTGCTGAAGAAAAATATTTTAGAGTAACTGCTGTTTTTAATAGCATCCGCCGCCTCAAAAACATTCATGTTTAAACTACGGCAAATAAAATAGATGGACAAGAATACCGACGATACCAAAAAAAAGGTTTGCAAGCTATCGGTAATGATGATGGTTTTTAGTCCGCCTTTGTAAGTGTATAGCCAAATTAATATCAAACAAATTAATACCGTTGCTGCAAAAGGGATGTGATAACTGTCGAAAATAAATTTCTGCAATACAATAACCACCAGGTACAACCTGAATGCCGAGCCAATTGTCCGGCTGATTAAAAATATAGCCGCCGCAGTTTTATAACTCCAGGTGCCTAAGGCCCCCTCAATATAACTGTATATTGATGTGAGCTTTAAGCGGTAATAAAGCGGCAGCAATACCGTAGCTATAATGATAAAGCCTGCCGCATTACCCAATATAAACTGGAAATACGCAAACTGATCGCCACTGGGTGCGCCAACCTTGCCGGGAACGGATATAAAGGTAACCCCGCTTAAAGCCGTGCCTATCATACCAAAGGCTACCAAATACCATTTAGAGTTGCGGTTAGCCACAAAAAAGGTATCGTTATCCGATGATTTTCGCGATGTTAAAAACGAGATCACGATCAACACGAGAAAGTAACCGATGATAAAGGAGAGAAGTATTGCTGGTGACATGCTATTGCGGTATAGTTATTTGTTCATGGTTCATGGTTGATGGTTCGTAGTTTAGAGAAAAATTCTTATCAGTGTTTTACCATGATCTACGAACCATCAACTATGAACTAAAATCAACCATAAATATATTAATTGAGTGAATTTCTTAAAGTAGTAATCATTTTAACAAGTATTTCGTAGTCAGAGTATAGCTGAGAAAATTGATCCTGTTTTAGGTAGTCTCGTTTCTTAGCAATAAATAAACAACTTACCACTTCTATCGCCGACCTAAGCGAATATCCCAAAAATTGTTTGAATACAGGTTTGGTTTGTCCGGTTGAGCCTTCGGCTATATTTAACACCACCGAATCGGCTGCACGTTTAATTTGCGATGTGTAGAATATGCAACTCATCCTTTGGGAACGTTTTAGTTAATTGATTGATATTATCGTCCAAATCTAATGCTTTTTGCCACACATGTAAATCTTCAAACCTAAAGGCCATATAAATTATAATTAGTAAAATCAATAATATGGAATTTAAGCAAAAGTTCATAACAATAAACGAGATGTGAAAATTGCAATCTATCATCTCAACCCATGAACCATCAACTATGAACCATGAACCAAAAATGCTATTTTCGCAACATGAACTTTTCGTCGAAGTTATTGGAGACGGCAGTTGGCGAATTTAGCAAACTGCCCGGGGTAGGGCAAAAAACCGCTTTAAGATTGGTACTGCATTTATTAAATCAGGATAAGGATGAGGTGGAGGCATTTAGCAAGGCCATTAGTAAATTAAGGAACGAGATACAGTTTTGCGGTGTGTGCCATAATATTTCGGACTTGACTTTGTGCGAAATATGCTCGGCACCCAAGCGCGACCGCTCGCTGGTTTGCGTGGTGGAAGATACCCGCGATGTGATGGCCATTGAAAATACCAGCCAGTATAATGGTTTGTACCATGTATTGGGTGCGTTAATTTCGCCAATGGATGGTATTGGCCCTTCGGATTTGGAAGTAGATTCGCTTGTGGAACGTATGCGCACCGATGAGGTTAAAGAGGTGATATTTGCCCTTAGTGCCACAATGGAAGGCGATACCACCATATTTTACCTGCATAAACGATTGAAAGATTTTAACATCAATATATCAACCATAGCCCGTGGCATTGCCTTTGGCGGCGAACTGGAATATGTTGACGAGATAACCCTTGGCCGTTCCATAACAACCCGTGTGCCTTATGATGGCGTTACGGCAAAATAAAAATCCATTTAACATTTTATGAGCTTCAATAACAAAGTAGTTATAATAACGGGTGCATCAAGCGGGATAGGTAAAGCCCTGGCTACCGAGTTTGCAGCCCGCGGTGCTAACCTGATACTGGCGGCACGCCAATACGTTACCCTGTGCGAAATTGCCCAAAGCTTGCAACAGCAGTACAACATTAAAGCGGTAGCCGTACAGTGCGACGTATCTGTTGAGGAGGATTGTAAATTATTAATAAAGCAAACCATGGCTACCTTTGGCCGTATTGATGTATTGATAAATAATGCAGGCATATCTATGCGGGCCCTTTTTAACGATGCCGACTTAGCCGTGCTTAAAAAACTAATGGATGTTAACTTTTGGGGAACGGTTTATTGTACCAAATATGCGTTGCCGCAAATTATCAGCACAAAAGGCAGCGTAGTTGGCGTATCGTCAATTGCGGGGTATAAAGGTTTGCCGGGCCGGACCGGCTATTCGGCATCTAAATTTGCTATGAATGGTTTTTTGGATTCGTTACGGATTGAGAACCTTAAAACCGGCGTACATGTGATGACGGCTTGCCCAGGCTTTACGGCTTCCAACATCCGTAACACCGCCCTGGCTAAAGACGGAAGCCAGCAAGGCGAAAGTAGTATGGATGAATCAAAAATGATGACATCCGAAGAGGTAGCCAAACTCATAGCCAATGGTGTTGAATCGCGCAAGCGCACCCTTATCCTCACCTTCCAGGGTAAGTTAACGGTTTTTTTAAGCAAAATTTTACCCTCATTTTTAGATAAAATGGTTTATAATGTGTTTGCGAAGGAAAAGGATCCGTTGTTGAAATAAATACCGTTCTAAAAATAAGTCCGAATTCGTATTTCTTAAATTCCAAATCAAATTGCCCTTAACCTTTTCTCATCCGGCAATAGTTTTACCGCTAAGTTATTTACCCAAACGCTGGGTATCGTTAACCGGATTGATAGCAGGTAGTGTGGCTCCCGATTTTGAATATTTTTTTAGGATGAAGGTTGAAAGTATTTACAGCCACACCTGGCTCGGGCTTTTATGGTTTGATTTACCCGTGAGCCTAATGCTCGTTTTTATTTATCACGATGTAGTAAAAGCTCAATTTATAGCTAACTTACCTGTAGCTTTAACAAGCCGCTTTTCTCAATACATTTCTTTCAATTGGAATAAGTATTTTATAAAAAATATCCCGGTAGTAACACTATCCATTATGGTTGGTTGTGCCTCGCATTTGTTTTGGGATAGCTTTACGCATGCAAGCGGCTACTTTGTTATCCTTTGGAATATGAGTACGCCTGTATCTTTGTTTTCGGTGCAATTACCGTTGTACAAAATTATTCAACATTTAAGCACGTTATTGGGTGGCTTGGTTATTATAGCAGCCATTTATAAAATGCCGACAGGTAACTTGCGGTTAAAAAGTAATAAAGCATTTTACTGGCTAACCGTAATAGGAGTAACTTGCACAGTTATCGTGTTTAGAATATGGCTATCGCTAAACATTCACCAATACTGGAATGTTTTGGTTACCGCCATTTCGGCAAGTATTGCGGGTGTTGTTTTGGCCTCCGTATTGGTGAATAGATTTGACAACTTTTTAAAAGTTGTCAAATCTTAGAAGATCAAGTAGGGAAAATTACAAATACATATCCAGGTTCCCCTTGCCTTCGCGTATTATTTCAAACTCGCCGGTGGTGCAATCAACTACGGTGCTGGGTACGTTATCGCCGTAGCCGCCGTCAATCACCAGGTCAACCAGGTTTTCGTATTTCTCATGAATCAATTCGGGGTCGGTTGAGTATTCCATAATGTCGTCATCATCATGTATAGATGTGGATAGGATGGGGTTACCCAGCATTTTTACAATGCAGCGCGCAATATTGTTATTGGGCACGCGTATACCTACCGTTTTTTTATTCGAACTCAGCAGTTTGGGTACATGGCTGTTGGCGTTAAAAATAAACGTAAATGCGCCTGGTAAAGCCTTTTTAAGTACACGGAAGGTTTCGTTATCAATAGGCTTAATATAATCCGAGATGTGGCTCAAATCGTAACATATAAACGAAAAGTTAGCTTTCTCGG
The DNA here is from genome assembly GCF_003633615.1 of Mucilaginibacter gracilis. NCBI lineage: Bacteria > Pseudomonadati > Bacteroidota > Sphingobacteriia > Sphingobacteriales > Sphingobacteriaceae > Mucilaginibacter > Mucilaginibacter gracilis. The sequence continues at coordinate 3,677,517 of NZ_RBKU01000001.1, forward strand.
GCTTGATATGCCTTATTTTGCAAATTGCCTCAATTGCTCTGTGGTTGGTAATATCGCAGCCCAAACCATATACGGTATCGGTAGGATAAATGATGATGCCCCCGCGTTTTAAAACCTGCACTACTTGCTCAATGGTTTTTTCGTTAGGGTTTTCGGGGTATATTTTAATTAGCATGGTAATAGTAAAACGCCTGAGCCTAAAAATGGTTGCAAAATTACGCATAAAAAAAGCCATCCCTAATAAACAGGACGGCTTTATATGTTATAAAAGCTAATTAAGCTTGTTTAGCAAATTGTACGTTGATGTTCAATTTAACATCGGCACCTAAAACAATAGCTCCGGCTTCGGTTACACCATCCCATACCAGGCCAAATTCTTTACGGTTAATTTTGCCGCTTACTTCAAAGCCTGCTTTTAAGTTACCATAAAAATCGGTAGCGGTACCACCAAAATCAACATCTAATGTAACCGGTTTGGTTATATCTTTAATAGTAAGGTCGCCGGTTAAGGTATCGGTGGTAAGCGAAGTTGATTTGAAGGTTATTTTAGGATAAGTTTCAGCATCAAAAAACTCAGCCGATTTTAAATGCCCGTCGCGTTGTTCCTGGTTGGTATCAATGCTCGCCACATCTAACGAAAACTCTACTGTAGCGCCTTCAAAGGTATCACCTTCGGTTTCAACGCTGCCTTCAAATGTTTTAAATGAACCTGTTACTGTCGAGATCACCAAATGTTTGATCTTGAATTGTACTTCAGAGTGCATTGGGTCTAATACCCACTTTGTAGTTGCCATAATGGTAAATGTTTTTAATTAGTTTGTTTAATAACACAAACTAACGCAAATTGTTGTTTAAACATGTAATATTATTGTCAACAATGGTTTAAAACTTAGTTCACTTGAATGCACGATGAAATTACGGCTTAATGCTTTGAAAGCGAGTATATTAATTGCATAATTATTACTGCCGGCTATCGGCCATAATTATTCACCGTTCTCAGCCTGCCAAGTGCCACTTGCTTTGATATTAACGCGTTCAAAATCAGTTTGGGGTTGGCGGGTTATTAGGGCAGGTTTTTCAACCTTTTTAAATTCAAAAAAATATTCGGGCTCAGCAGCTTTTTGAGGCTTGGTATCTACCGAGTAGGTGTACCAAAAATATAACGATACCATTAAAAAAACAGGAACCAAAAAAGAAACATAATCTGCCAGGAACGAAGGCCAGCTATTGGTCATCTCAGCATGTACCTTGTCTACCGGGATGCCCATCATCAGGTATAGCACAAAAGCGAGGTAATACAAAAAACCTAACGAAGTTAAAATAATTGCGGTTGCTAATCTCCATTTAATGGTGGTTTTTTCCATGGCTATAAATTTATGTTTTTAATAACATGTTTGCAACAACGGTCTCATTTTTAATCGGCTATGGCTCTAAACATTAATGCGCCCACGGTTAAGTTGGTGCGGCTATCAATAATTATGGCACCACCGTTTGCTTTATTGTCCTGGTAGGCATCAAAGGCCAGGGGCTCGGCAGTTTTTATAATGATAGAGCCTATGTCGTTAAGATTAAAAACATCGGTTTCCACTTTTTCTAAAGTGTTAATATTAACCTTATATAAAATCTCGGCTATTTTGCAGCGCGTTATTTTACTGTTGTGCTGCACCAGGTAGGTAAGGCTTTGGTCAATAGGTTTGGTATCCATCCAGCAAACATCGGCCTGTATCAGTTGTGCAACTTTTGGCTGGTAGGCGGCATTAACCAATATATCGCCGCGGCTAATGTCAATTTCATCTGTTAAATGCAGGGTTACGCTTTGGCCTGCGGTAGCCTCCTGGGGCTGCTTATCAAATATTTCGATAAGGCTAATGGTTGAGCTAAAGCCAGATGGCAGCACGGTAACTTTATCGTTTACACGAAACGACCCGCTTAATACCCGACCAGCGTATCCGCGATAATCGTGCAGTTCGTCGGTTTGTGGCCTAATCACCCATTGTACGGGCATCCGGGCATGGTCGGTGCTGTCGTCAACGGCAATTTTTACGGTTTCTAAATGGTTAAGCAGGCTTTTGCCGGCGTACCATGTTATACGGTCGCTTTTGTAAACAATGTTATCACCTTTTAAGGCGCTAACGGGTATGTAAGTTATTTCGCCAAGGTTAAGTTTGGCAGCCATGGCGCGGTAATTTTTAACAATATTGTTAAAAACTTCCTCATCGTAATCAACCATATCCATTTTGTTAACAGCAACTACCACATGCGGCAACCCCAATAACGATACCAGGTACGAATGGCGAATGGTTTGTTCAATAACCCCTTTACGGGCATCTATCAATATAATAGCCAGGTCGGCATTTGATGCTCCGGTAACCATATTACGGGTATATTGAATATGACCCGGGGTATCGGCAATAATAAACTTACGTTTTTCGGTCTGGAAGTATTTATAGGCAACATCAATGGTAATGCCCTGCTCGCGTTCGGCCTTTAAGCCGTCGGTTAATATAGCCAGATCGATGGTGCCATCGTCGTTTTTACGATTAGAGTTTTGCAAAGCCTCAAGCTGGTCGGCCAAAATAGATTCACTATCGTACAGTAAACGCCCAATTAATGTGCTTTTACCATCATCAACACTACCAGCAGTTAAAAATTTTAATATGTCCATGAGCCCTGTCTAAATCTACCCCCCGCAAGGGAAGACTTTTATTTTTATTTGTGTTATGTCACCCGTTGTTATAAGGTAACGTCTTTTAAGTTCACCCTGTAAAGCTTAGAGATTGCTTCGTACCTCACAATGACGCTTTGTAGTTTGTTTTAATTTACGTTTTGGAAGGCAATTCTGTCAATTCCTAAATTCCAAAAATTCTGGTTTAAGACGGTTATCTTAATTCCTGATTTTCGCTTCTTGAGTCTTAACTCAAAAGTAACCGCCCTTTTTCCTGTCTTCCATAGCGGCTTCGCTCACCTTATCATCCAAACGGGCACCGCGTTCACTTATTTTCGATTCGCTTATCTCGTTAATAATATCGTCAATTTCAAACGCATACGATTCTACCGCTGCAGTGCAGGTCATGTCGCCAACAGTGCGGAAGCGTACATTTTTGCGCGAAATAATATCATCGGCATCCATGTTCAAAGCTTCGGCAGCGGCCATTAGCTGCCCGTTACGGGTTATCACGTCGCGCTCATGTGCAAAATAAATTGATGGTAGCGCAATGTTTTCGCGACGTATGTAGTTCCATACATCCAATTCCGTCCAGTTGCTTATCGGGAAAACACGAACATTTTCGCCTTTATGTATCTTGCCGTTGTAAATGTTCCATAACTCGGGGCGCTGGCGCTTTGGGTCCCATTGGCCAAATTCGTCGCGTACCGAAAATATACGCTCTTTGGCTCTGGCTTTCTCTTCATCGCGGCGGGCACCACCTATGCAGGCATCAAATTTATGTTCGGCAATGGTATCAAGCAAAGTAACGGTTTGTAAGGCATTCCTGCTGGCATTTTTGCCTTTTTGCTCAATAACTTTACCCTGGTCTATCGAGTCCTGCACGTGGCCAACTATCAGCTTTTCGCCAATGCGGGCAATCATCTCGTCGCGATAGGTAATGGTTTCAGGGAAATTATGTCCGGTATCAATATGAACCAGCGGAAAAGGAAATTTACCCGGCCGAAAAGCTTTCTCGGCCAAACGCACCAGCGTAATAGAATCTTTACCGCCCGAAAACATCAGGGCAGGCTTTTCAAATTGCCCGGCTACCTCGCGTAAAATATATATCGCCTCAGCTTCCAGATCGTCTAAATAATCCAGTTTGTTTCTACTCATATCAATATGCTAATTACTACCTTCTTCAAAAAAAGTTTCTTCGTGTGCCTCAGTTGCATGCAAGCCGCATTCTTTTTTTGATTGATCTTCCCACCACCATCTTCCAGCTCTAAAATCTTCGCCCGGTTGCACGGCACGCGTACAGGGTGCGCAGCCAATGCTGGGGAAACCCTTATCGTGTAAAGGATTGTATGGTACGTTATTGTTTTTTATGTATTGTTTTACTTCTTGCAAAGTCCAGTCAAATATAGGATGAAATTTAACCAGTTGGTTGCCTTCGTCCCATTCAACATTGTGCATCTCTTCGCGATTGGCAGATTGATCGGCCCTGATGCCGGTTATCCACACATCGTTTCCGGCCAAAGCTCGTTTTAAAGGCTCAATTTTACGTATGCCGCAACATTCTTTACGGTTTTCAACCGATTCGTAAAAACTGCTCGGGCCTTTGGTGCTTACCATTTTTTCTACAGTGGCAGCCTGCGGGTAATACGCATGTATATTGGCATCATACATTTCCAGTGTACGGTTCCATACATAATAAGTTTCGGGAAACAGGCGGCCGGTTTCTAAGGTAAAAACTTTAATAGGCAGCTTGTTAGCAAATATAATGTGGCTTATCACCTGGTCTTCCCAGCCAAAGCTGGTAGAAAATATAATTTTACCTGCAAACAAGGTAGCTAATTTGCTCAACGCTTCAACTGGTGTTAGCCCTCTAGTTATCTCGTTTATATTATGTACGGCTTTGCTCATGGCTTTACAACACTTTTACAACAAACTTTTGTATGCTGTATAAACTAATCAAAATTACAATAACAGCTACCGAAACCATAATAGCTTTGGTTGATATTTGGTTTGATACCCTTGCGGCAATAGGAGAGGCCAGCGCACTACCTATTACCATGCCGAAAATGGCTTCCCAGTGGTTGCCGTGGCTCAACATTAAAATAAACGTTACCGAGCTTACCATGGCAATAAAAAACCGGGAAAGTTTAACTGTGCCCAATGAGAAGCGCGCATTGCGGCCCCCTGCTATGAGCGACGATAAAACAATAGAACCCCAGCCACCGCCGCCAACAGCATCAATAAAACCACCGCCAAAACCTAATAAGGAAATACGTTTAATTTTTTTATCTGCTTTTTTATGTTTGCCCTTAAAGGCCTTTTTAAAAATAACAATACCTAATATAAGGGTATACACCGATACAGCAGGTTTAGTGTACATACTGTAATGCTCTAACGAGGATACTACATAAGCCCCTAAAGCGGCACCGATAATGCCTGGTATTAACAATAGCTTAAATAAGCGCCAGTTGATATTACCCATCCGGTAATGCATCCAACCGGCAATGCCGTTGCTCATAATTTCGGAAAGGTGTACTCCCATACTTGCCGCAGCAGGAGGGATACCCATAGTTAACGAGAAGGTTGTTGAAGTAACGCCGTAACTCATCCCGATAGCACCATCTACCAAAGCAAATATAAAACTGGCTCCTAAAAAGTAGTAAAATACCGGGTTTATAGTTTGTACAAAACTTTGAAAGCCTGGGTTTTTGAGCCAGAAGGCAGTAATTGTGATAGCTATAGATGCCACGATAGAGCACCAGATAAGCCATTTAAAATTCTTCCTTTCGGCGATTTCATCTTTGGGCTCTATTAATACAGAGGTGATTTCGTTTAGTTTTTTAACCTTGTGAGCAAAGTCTCCGCTTAAGGTATCGCGTAAGCGGCTCATTTGTTGCAAAGTAGTATCCAGTTCGTCGGGGATGCCTTCGTTCAGCACTTCTTTTAATCGTTTGGCTACCGTTGGCGATTTTCCGTTGGTTGATATAGCAACTTTTAAATCTCCTTTTTGTACGATAGAGCCGAGGTAAAAATCGCATAACGATGGCTTATCGGCCACGTTGAGTAACAAATTGTGTTGGTGCGCTACATCGCGAATGTAATTATTTAACGATTCGTTACCGGTGGCTACTATAACCAGGTTGACATCGTTAAGGTCGCTTTCGGTAAACAACCGGTTATGGATGGTTACCTGCGGAAATTTGCCTGCAAGCTCGTAAACCTCATCCGAAACGTAATCGGCAATAATGGTTACCCTGGCAAGCGGACTGTTTGCTAACACGGCGTTCAGTTTTTCGAGCCCAACATTGCCCGCACCTATTAAAAGGGTGTGCAATTGGTTAAGCTTTAAAAATACAGGGAACAACTGGTTACCTTCGCTGGTACCACCTGCCGCCGTGCCCGGTGTTTGATATTTTGGCAAAGAACCCATTTATACTTATTGTAATTGTATTAACGCTTCGCGTTTGGCCTTAACGTTTTGTACAAAACTATTTGCCTGTTGTAAATATTGAGTTGCAAAATCTTCGCCCGGCTCGTTTTTATTAATCTGTAATATCAAATCATTAAAAGTTGAGCCTGTAAGTTCAATTTCGCCGGTAGCTACATATTGGGTATCAAACTCGCGTATAATACCGGCCTGGGTGCTGCTGTTTACACCTTTATCTAACAACAAAGCCTTGGCAGCACTAATAAATACACTGTAGGAATGGTAAATAGAATCGGCAAAGCGTTTTTCGTTATGGGCTTGTTGCGCCCAGGCAAATTTTTCTTCAGCTTCAAATATCAAGGTAGCTACCAAATCTATCACCACACCTGCACATTCGCCAACACCAATAGCGGTAGCAAAGGTTTCTTCGTGGCCCCAATCAACAAATTCGTCATCCTGTAGGGTGGTTAAATCGGCAATTGGTTTCAGCAATTGATAAAAATAATCTTTACCCTGGCGGTCGTAATAGTCGTTAAATAATTCGTTATCGTTGGTATTGGCCTGGTAGTCGTTTAATACGGCACGTAAAACAGTGGTAGCGCGTTTGGCAGGTACTTTGGTAATTTTATCGGCAGCACGGCCAACGCCATCGCCAACTACACCACCACCTAACAATACCTGTACCGATGGCAATACCTTGCCCTGCGCTTTTAACGAACTGCCGTGAAAACCAATATGTGCCAAACCATGCTGGCCGCAGCTATTCATGCAGCCACTAATTTTTATTTTAATATCGCGGTTGTAAATTAAGTCCTCAAACTCGCTGTAAACAACATCCTCCAACACTTTACTCAGCGTCATGCTGTTTGATATGCCCAGGTTACAAGTATCAGTACCAGGGCAGGTAGTTACATCGGCAACACTATCAAAACCAGGCGCGGCTAAACCAAGCTCGGTTAAGCCATTAAACAAATGGGGTAAAGCTTCTTCGCGGGCAAATTTTAAAAGCAAACCCTGGTTTTGGGTAATGCGTATTTCATCGGCTACGTAAGGCTTTATAGCGGCAACTAACCGGCGTGCCTGTTCTGTTGGTATATCGCCAACCTCTACCTTTATATATACGCCAAAAAAACCTTTTTGCTTTTGCTCAAACACGTTGGTGGCCCGCCAGTGTTTGTAACGTAACTCATTTGCAATTACAGCTTCGGCCAATTGTGTTTGGGCAGGTATTTCTGGCTGGGTAACCGCATCACGGTCAATTATGTAAGTTTTAACTTTGTTGGCAATAGTTTCTTCGTCAACAAGTTTTAAAAACTCTTCCAATCCAATTTTCTGTATCAAAAATTTTAAACGGGCCTTGTTGCGGTTATTACGTTCGCCATAACGGTCAAACACTCTTATTACCGATTCGGTGTAAGGTATAATTAAATCTTCGTTTAAAAATTCGTGTACAATGTGGGCCAATGCCGGTTGTGCGCCTAAGCCGCCGCCAAGCATTATTTTAAAACCACGCACTTCTTTGCCATTTTCAATTTTTACTTTGGGGATAAACCCTAAGTCGTGTATAAACGAATATGCGGTATCGGCTTCGGTAGCCGAAAACGAGATTTTAAACTTGCGCCCCATTTCCTGGCAAATAGGATTGCGCAGGAAAAATTTGAACATGGCATGCGCGTATGGCGAAACATCAAAAACCTCACGAGGGTCAATACCCGAGGTAGGCGAGGAGGTAACGTTACGCACCGTATTACCGCAGGCTTCGCGCAGGGTAACATCGTCCTGCTCTAACTTTGCCCATAGTTCGGGTGTGCGCTCAAGGCTCACGTAATGTATCTGTATATCCTGGCGGGTGGTTAAATGCAGGTTGCTGCTGGCATACTCGTCGCTTATATCGGCAATTTTTAAAAGCTGTTTAAAGGTTACTTTACCAAAGGGCAATTTAATGCGTACCATTTGCACACCGGGTTGCCTTTGGCCGTAAACACCCCGGGCAAGACGCAAACTCCTGAATTTTTCGTCATGAATTTTTCCTTCGCGAAAAGCACGTATCTTTTGTTCCAGATCAATAATGTCCTTTTCAATAACCGGATTTTCTAACTCGGTTCTAAAGCTTTGCATATATTAAGTTTAATGCTATCATTTAAAAAAAATTCCCCTTCGGCATACGGCTGAAGAGGTATTTGTTAATCGTTAAAACAATTCTGTCGTTATTTAAACTATTCATTTGCCTGCCATACAACAGTGTATAGCGGGTGTTTTATTGTTAAAAAAGTGCCGACAGCCTCACCGGTACAAATATATATAAAGTATATAGAAAAGATAGTCTTAATATGATAATATTTTGAGTTGGCCCAATTGTTACAATTAAATTAGATTAAAGAAATCAAATTTACTTCGCGATCAATAATATCGGCAATACTGGTTTCGCTTAAAATTTTTAGCGTAACATCGCGCACATCAATAAAAACACTTCTGATGCCACAGGTTAGTTCCGATTTGCATTCTTCGCATTTGTGGTAAAAGTTAAGGCTGGCGCACGGCACCATAGCAATAGGGCCATCGGTTATACGCATTACTTGTACAAGGTAAATTTCTTTAGGGTCTTTGTTTAAGCTGTAGCCGCCCCCCGCACCTTTTTTGCTGTATAAAAAGCCGGCATTCCGCAGGTCCAAAAGTATTTGTTCCAAAAATTTTTTTGGTATTTTTTCTTCCTCAGCAATTTTAGATATCTGTACAGGCGGATTTCCCATGTTTTTACCTAAGCTTACCAAAGCTTTTATTGCATATTTAGTTTTTTTAGAAAGCATATATCGGAAAACGTGTAAAGTCGGATATAAAGAACGGCAAATTATTGGTTATTGCAAAATTTACCGGCGTATTAGCGGTATGCACCAAAAAAATTGCTTAGGATGCTCAATTTAGCCAATTTTGTTGAGAAAACGGATCGGATTTTTGGTGGAAAACAGGCAAATTGACGTTAGTTTTTGCGCTATTTACATAAAAATAACATAGCACACGGATTTTATAGACTATAACGACGCCCGAAGTGTTAAATAAAAAGGTGTTTCGATGTGTTCTGTTAACCCGTTTAGTATCAAATAAGCTGTTTTTTCGCCCATCGACTGGAAGTCGGTTGATATGGTTGTTAAGCCGTTCAAAATTATTTTTTTAAGCGGTGTTTCGTTATACGATATTACGCCCACATCGGTACCTACTTTTAACTCTGTTGCAATAATGCGTTCTATTAAGGTAACCAGGTCGTTTTCCATCAGGTTAATATAAGCCTCACCCTTGCCAATTTCTTCGGTTTCTATATCATGTATCACCTTAAAATTAAAGGCGTACTGATGGCAAAAGTTATAAAAGCCCTTTAAAATTTCGCTTGGGAAATAGCTGTGTTCGGGGAAGATGATTTTTAAGGTATTGTATTTGCTTAACTGTGGAAGGGCCTGCTCCAGTGCATGGTAAATATCAATTTCAAAGTTTTCGTAAACGGCGGCGTAATTACCCTCAACACCGGGTATAACCTTATCCAGCAATATCAGTTTGTCTTTGGGTATGGTGTTGATAATTTCGTGAGCCTTTTCGCCGCCTTCCACAAAATGCGGAATAATAACATAATGTGTATAATCGTCGCTTTTGTTTTGGAGCAGCTTTTTAAACAGCGAAAAATCGTTGTTGTATATATATAGGTCTACCGTAACCATTTCGCCTAGGGCGGCAACAATGGCATCGTATATAATTTTTTTGTGGTAGCTAAGTTTGTTAAACAGTAAAAACACCTTTAGTTTATGGCCAAGTTCGGTACTTTTAACATAATAACCCTTACCCGGCACCGAACCTAATAGCCCTATCTTTTTTAAATATTTATAGGCCTTCTCGGCAGTATCGCGCGATATTTCAAAGTTGTAGCTTAACTCGTTGATTGACGGCAGAATATCGTTTTTGCTTATTTTACCTTCGCCTATAGCTTTAATAATGGAATTTGCCAGTTGCAGATATTTTGGCGTAGACGAGTAATAATCAATAAAAATGCATTCGAATATTGGTGGTTGTTTCATTGGTCCGGCTTGCAGTTTTGGGCAGATTGGTAAAACGTTAAATAACACATATAGGTTTACAACAGCAAGATTACGCACATTTTAAATAATATGGTACAAAGGCAACCAAGTATTTTAAGTTAACAGCCAGGTAAAAGCATTTTAGATGGAGCAAGTTAAAAGCTATTATTTGGCCGCCCTGTGGTATCAATAGCCGGTAAAAAGCTGTTTAACCTTTAATTAAATATAAAAGCACTAATTTCATGACAGTGCATGACGGCTATACCCAACACCTTTTCTATTTTTATTTTCTCAAAAATGAAACCAATTCATTAAACAAATTCTAAATATAAATGGAAGTAATCTTCGGTGTAATTTTTCACTTTATTGGCGGTTTCGCCTCCGGTAGTTTTTACATCCCCTACAAAAAGGTAAAGGGGTGGGCATGGGAAAGCTTTTGGATAGTTGGGGGTATATTCTCCTGGCTCATCGTTCCGCCGGTAGCGGCATGGTTAACAGTACCGCATTTTGTTGATATTATTAAAGCCACAGATGGTGGTATATTAATGCTAACCTACTTTTTTGGCTTATTATGGGGAATAGGCGGTTTAACTTATGGTTTAGGCGTTCGTTATTTAGGGGTATCGTTAGGTAGCACCATTATATTAGGCTTATGCTCGGTATTTGGCGCTTTGGTTCCGGCAGTGTTTTATGAGTTTTCGCCAAGTGCGGGTAAGGATAGTATCGGTACACTGGCTTCAACACATTGGGGCCAACTGGTTTTAATAGGGATTGCTGTATGTGTTATTGGTATTGTTATTTGCGGCAGGGCCGGCACCTTAAAGGAACGCGACCTGAACAAAGAGGGCGCTGCTGTTAACGAAAATAAAGATTACCGCTTTGGCTTAGGCATTACTGTGGCTATTGTATCTGGCGTGTTAAGTGCCTGCTTTGCCTTTGGTATTGATGCAGGCGCACATATGGCCGATGCTGCTAACGCGGCATGGCGAACTGCCGAACACATTACAGACACCCGCAATTTTTTATACAAAAACAATGTTACTTACATAGTAATACTATGGGGCGGTTTAACTACCAACTTTATATGGTGTATGGTATTGAACGCCCGTAACAAAACATTTGGTAACTATACCGATGGTAAAACACCATTATTAAAAAACTACATCTTCTCGGCCTTAGCTGGTACAACCTGGTTTCTGCAATTCTTTTTCTACGGTATGGGCGAAAGCAAATTAGGTAACGGGGCCAGTTCGTGGATATTACACATGGCTTTTATCATACTGATTGCCAACATGTGGGGACTCGTTTTAAAAGAGTGGAAGGGTGTAAGCAAAAAGGCGTTAACAACCCTTATTATAGGTATCATTACTATTTTACTTTCGGTTATACTGGTTGGCTACGGTAATAACGTAAAGGATAAAGAAGTGGTTAAAACAGCACAAATTGAAGCAATAAAATAATAGTAAACACTAATACAAAAAAGCAAACAATGTCTATCAACACAACACAATTTAAGCACGTGAGCTATTTATGGGACGAAGCGAAAGCCGCTGAATTGGCCGGCGACGAAGTTGCCCTTTTAATTTACCGCTCTAATTTATTAGGTGCCGATTTAAGGTTGACCAATTATGGTGGTGGAAATACATCATGCAAGGTTATGGCTAAAGATCCATTAACCGGTCAGGAAACAGAAGTAATGTGGGTTAAGGGCTCCGGTGGCGACCTGGGTTCGATAAAAAAGAGCGGTTTAGCGGCGCTTTATGTTGATCGTTTACGCAGCCTTAAAAATATTTATCGCGGCGTTGAGCACGAAGACGAAATGGTTGAACTGTTTAACCATTGTATTTTCGATCTGTCGTCAAAAGCACCGTCAATTGATACGCCTTTGCACGGTTTTTTACCTTTTGCACATATCGATCACCTTCACCCCGATGCAGCCATTGCCATTGCCGCCGCAAAAGATGGTAAACAAATTACGCAAGACCTGTTTGGCGGAACCATTGGCTGGGTTGAATGGAAAAAACCTGGTTTTGAATTGGGTTTACAATTAAAAGCTTGTTTAGATGAAAACCCCGGCATCCGTGGTATTATGTTGGGTTCGCACGGTTTATTTACCTGGGGCGATACGGCTTACGAAAGCTACATCAACACCTTAGAGGTAATTGAAAAATGTGCCGAATACCTTGAAGCCAACTATGGTAAAAAAGGCCCTGTATTTGGTGGCCAAAAAATACAAAGTTTAAACGAAACTGCCCGCAAGGCTCAGGCTGCTAAATTAGCACCTATATTGCGCGGCTTTACATCAAGCAAAACGCTGATGATAGGCCATTTTACTGATGATGCCCGTGTATTGGAGTTTATCAACTCTAACGATCTGGAGCGTTTGGCACCATTGGGTACAAGTTGCCCCGATCACTTTTTGCGCACCAAAATCAGTCCGCTGGTATTGGAGTTAGCACCTGATGAAGATTTGAGCGACGTTGCCGCTATTAAAGAACGTTTGGCCCCGGCATTTGAGGCTTACCGCAAAATGTACGAGGATTACTACGATACCTGTAAACACCCAAACAGCCCCGCCATTCGCGATGCTAACCCGGTAATTATATTGTACCCTGGTGTTGGTTTGTTCTCTTTCTCAAAGGATAAACAAACTGCCCGCGTAGCTGCCGAGTTTTATACCAACGCCATTAACGTAATGAAAGGTGCCGAAGCTGTTTCCGAATACACTTCGTTACCGCGCCAGGAAGCTTTTAACATCGAATATTGGTTGTTGGAAGAAGCCAAACTGCAACGCATGCCAAAGCCTAAAGCCTTATCGGGCCGTATTGCCTTAATTACGGGCAGCGCAGGCGGTATTGGTAAAGCTATTGCCAAAAAGTTTGTAGCCGAAGGTGCCGTAGTGATTTTGAACGATATGAATGCCGAACGTTTGGAGTCGGCGGCTGAAGAGTTTAAGGGCCTTTATGGTAAAGATTCTTACGCTACGGCGGTAATGGATGTAACAAAAGAAGATCAGATTTTGGCGGCAATGGATACCGCAGCTCTGGCTTTTGGTGGTGTTGATATTATTGTAAACAATGCCGGTTTATCAATTTCCAAATCAATTGCCGACCATACCGAAAAGGATTGGGATTTGTTGTACGATGTATTGGTAAAGGGCCAGTTTTTTGTAACCCAAGCTGCCGTTGCCGTAATGAAAAAGCAAGCTACCGGTGGCGATATTATTAACATTGTAAGCAAAAACGCTTTGGTAAGCGGGCCAAATAACGCAGGTTATGGTTCGGCTAAAGCGGCACAGTTACACTTGAGCCGCTTAAATGCGGCCGAGTTGGGTGCCGATAAAATACGGGTTAACGTGGTTAACCCCGATGCTGTTATAAGCGATAGTAATATATGGGCCGGTGGCTGGGCCGAGGGTCGCGCAAAAGCATACGGTATAACCGTTGCCGAGCTGCCTGCCTATTACGCCAAGCGCACCTTATTAAACGAAATTATTTTACCTCATGATATTGCAAACGCATGTTTCGCTTTCACGGGCGGCTTACTTGCAAAATCAACAGGTAATGTGTTAAACGTTGATGGCGGCGTTGCTATGGGCTTTGTTAGGTAAGATTTGAGTATTGAGATATGAGATTTGAGACATTGTTTTCGGAAATCATATCTCAATATCAATTTACATCGTTATAACAAGAAACCAATTATTAACAGATAAGGGAGTAAAAAATAAAGAGACAGAGTTAATGTCTCATATCTAACATCTCATATCTCAAATCTAAAAATTATGCAAGTAGAGAAGTATAAAATTGACGGTTTTAACAACGAATTGTTGGCCGATCACAAACGCCGGTTTGAATTTGTTGCAGCCGATGTTGCCAATATAAACGATGTTTTGCAAAAATTGGAGGCGTTCCAAATTGCTATTCCAAGCTGGGCGCTGGGTACGGGTGGTACACGTTTTGGTCGTTTCTCCGGCGGTGGCGAGCCACGTAGTCTGGAAGAAAAAATAGAAGATGTTGGTATTTTGCATGCGCTAAACAAATCAAGCGGTGCCATTTCTTTGCATATTCCGTGGGATATACCACAAAACCACCAGGCGATTAAAGCCCTTGCCGCACAACATGGTTTGGTGTTTGATGCCATGAACTCAAATACGTTTCAAGATCAGACCGATGCTCCCGAAAGTTATAAATTTGGTTCGTTGCAGCATGTTGATAAGGCCGTTCGCGATCAGGCTATAGCCCACAACATCGAGGTTATTAAACAGGGTGTTGCGCTTGGTTCAAAATCGTTAACCGTTTGGTTGGCAGATGGATCGAGCTTTCCCGGTCAGTTAAATTTCCGTGGTGCATTTGAGCGCACTTTAGATAGCTTAAAGCAAATTTATGCTGCCTTACCCGATGATTGGAAATTGTATTTAGAATACAAATGTTACGAGCCAAATTTTTACTCAACTACCGTTGCCGATTGGGGCCAGTCGTTACTATATGTTACCAAATTGGGCCCTAAAGCCTTTACCTTGGTTGATCTGGGTCACCATTTGCCAAATGCCAACATCGAGCAAATTGTATCTTTATTGTTGATGGAGGGCCGTTTAGCAGGTTTCCACTTTAACGATTCAAAATACGGCGATGATGATTTAACCGTAGGTAGCATTAACCCTTATCAATTGTTCTTGATATTTAATGAATTAGTTGAAGGTATGGATGCCCGTGGCATGAACCATGCTACTGATTTGGGTTGGATGATAGATGCATCGCACAACCTTAAAGATCCTATCGAAGATTTATTACAATCTGTACAGGCCATCCAGATAGCTTATGCACAGGCATTAATAGTTGATAAAGCTGCTTTGCAGGCTGCTCAAAAAGTGAGCGATGTAGCCTTGGCTCAGGAAATTTTACAAAAGGCTTACCGCACGGATGTGCGTGCTTTGGTATCCGAAGCAAGCCTGCGTGCCGGTGGTGCTATAGACCCTATTGGCGCTTATCGCAGCCTTAAAGTGCGGGAGAACCTGATTAAAGAACGTGGAGAGAAAACAGTAGCAACAGGATTATAATTAGACTATGAAGAGCGTTCCGGTAATAGCCATTTTTGATATTGGGAAGACGAACAAAAAATTCTTTTTAATTGATGAGTACTACAAAATTGTACTGGAACGCACGGTTAATTTTGAAGAAACCGTTGACGATGACGGCGACCCCTGCGAAGATATCGACCTGTTAGCAAATTGGGTTAAACAATCGCTTACTGATATATTGAGCCTTAAAAAATTTGAGGTAAAGGCGCTTAATTTTTCAACCTATGGGGCAAGCTTTGTACACATAGATAACGATGGAAAAGTGACCGCACCTTTATGCAATTATCTTAAAGATTTCCCTGCCGAACTTAAGGACGAATTTTACGCCAAATACGGTGGCGAAACCCTGGTATCAAGCCAAACGGCTTCACCGGTTTTGGGTAACTTAAACTCGGGTATGCAGTTATATCGTATTAAGCACAAAAAGCCCGAATTATTTAACCGCATAAAATACTCGTTGCATTTACCGCAGTACCTTAATTTTTTGGTTACGGGCTCGTACTACTCGGATATTACCAGCATCGGTTGCCATACCCAATTATGGGATTTTGTTAAAAACGATTACCACAACTGGGTTTACCAGGAAGGTATTGATAAAATACTTGCACCAATATTTCCGTCGGATGTTACCATGAACAAGGTTATTGATGGGCATGAATATCACGTAGGAGCGGGGCTGCACGATAGTTCGGCGGCGCTTATCCCATATTTAACCAGTTTTTCGGAGCCGTTTATTTTAATCTCTACAGGTACATGGTGCATCAGTTTAAATCCGTTCAACAATAACCCGCTTACCACCGATGAGTTGAATAAAGATTGCCTTTGCTACATGGAATATCATGGTAAACCTGTAAAGGCATCTCGTTTATTTGCCGGTAATGAACACGAAAAGCAAACCAAACGCATAGCCGAACATTTTAAAAAACCGCTGGATCAATACAAAAAGGTAAAATACAATGCCGGTTTTGTTAAGGCCGCCAAAAATGACGATGCAAATACCCCTGTGCTCATGCAGCAATCGTTATTTGGAGATCGCGACCTTTCGGCTTTTTCATCTTATGACGAAGCTTACCATTGCTTGATACAAGACATCATGACCCAGCAACAAGTATCAACCACGCTGGTGATACAAGATACCGGCGTTAAGCGCATTTTTGTTGACGGCGGTTTTGGTAAAAACGTAGTTTATATGAATATGCTTGCCACCGCCTTTCCACATCTGGAAGTTTTTGCGGCATCGGTTGCGCAGGCAACCGCTATTGGCGCAGCACTATCCATCCATAAACACTGGAACAGTAAAACCATTCCGGGCGATATGATAGAGCTAAAGTATTATGCGCTTGCCCATCAAATGGAGGCAGACGAAATTAAGCAATCGTAAAATTAATTATCTGTAAAAAAAAGGAACCATTTGATTATTCATCTGGTTCTTTTTTTGTGCCCCTGAATTTTTTATGGGCGTTTTTAATTCCGTTGGATATTGATAAATTACAAACTTGCCAATATTAAGTGTTTATTATACATTAGCTAATAATTATAACCACACCTTACTAACCTCAAATGAAAAGACTATACCTTTTGTTGTTATCTATTGCCGTGCTAACTATACCGTCGTTAGCCCAGCAAACCGTTCGGAAAACGTTAAATTTCGATCAAAATTGGTCGTTTAATTTGGGCGACGTTAGCGACGGTGAAAAAACAGATCTGAATGATTCAAAATGGCGCAAGCTCAATTTACCGCACGATTGGAGCGTGGAAGGCGAATTTAGTAAAGACAACCCCGCTACGCCCGAAGGCGGCGCGTTACCCGGCGGCATAGGCTGGTACCGTAAAACATTTACAGTTGCGGCTACATCAAAAAACAAACAGGTTTATATAGCCTTTGATGGCGTTTATCAAAAAAGTACTGTTTGGATAAACGGCCATAAATTAGGTTTCAGGCCCAATGGTTATATCTCGTTTAGGTACAATTTAACCCCGTACCTAAATTTTGGCGGTCAAAATACGCTTGCTGTAAAGGTTGATAATTCTGTTCAGCCCAACTCACGGTGGTATTCGGGTTCGGGCATATACCGCAACGTTTGGTTAATAACAACCAATAAACTGGCGGTTGATAATTGGGGTACTTATGTAACTACGCCCAAAGTTACCGAACAAAAGGCATCGGTTAATTTAAAAATAGTTGTTAAAAATTATGTTGGTAAACCACAGCAATTACAATTGATAACCAGTATTTTTAACCAGGAAGGTGTAATTGTTGCCACTAAAAAAACAAACACAGTAACCATTGCCGATTCGGTAATAAACGTTAACCAGGATATAGAAGTAAGCAAGCCGCAACTATGGTCGGTTGATAGGCCGTATTTGTACCGGGTAGTTACCAAGGTTTTAAACGCCGGTGTTATTGCCGATGAGTATACTACGCCATTAGGCATACGTTATTTTGAGTTTGATGCCTATAAAGGCTTTTTTTTAAACGGCAAGCCGCTAAAAATTTTAGGCGTTTGCGATCATCACGATTTGGGTAGCCTTGGTGCAGCCCTTAATTACCGGGCCCTTGAGCGCCAATTGCAAATTTTAAAAGCAATGGGCTGCAACGGGATCCGCACCTCGCACAATCCACCCGCGCCTGAGTTGCTAGACCTTTGCGATAAAATGGGTTTTATTGTAATGGATGAGGCCTTTGATTGCTGGGAATGGAAAAAGGTTACCTACGATTATCACCTGTTTTTTAAAGAATGGCATAAACGCGACCTAGAAGACCAGGTACTGCGCGACCGTAACCACCCCAGCATCATGATCTGGAGCATCGGTAACGAAATTCCGCAGCAGGCCGATTCAAGTGCCTTGAGGATTGCACCTGAATTGACTGCCATTATTCATAGCCTGGATAAAACAAGGCCTATCACTACCGCTAATGACAGGCCTGATACCAGTAATAAAATTGTTAAATCGGGCGCTGTTGACCTGATTGGATATAACTACCATGAGTATAACTATGCCAAATTCCATGACCGTTACCCCGGTAAAAAATTCATTGCTACCGAAACTGCCTCGGGATTAGAAACCCGCGGGTATTATGAAATGCCATCGGATAGTATCCGCGTTTGGCCCGAAAGATGGGATAAACCTTTTATAAGAGAAGGCAACAATGTATCTGCCTACGATAACACCAGGCCACCATGGGGATCAACCCACGAAGCCACCTGGAAGGTAATGAAGAAATATGATTTTCTTTCGGGCATGTTCATCTGGACGGGTTTTGATTATTTAGGCGAACCCACACCATATAGCTGGCCTTCGCGCAGTTCGTACTTTGGTATTGTTGATTTGGCGGGTTTCCCCAAAGATGTGTACTATATGTACCAATCCGAATGGACAACTAAACCTGTATTACATATTTTTCCGCATTGGAACTGGGAGCCAGGTAAAACAGTTGACGTTTGGGCGTACTACAACAATGCCGACGAGGTTGAATTGTATTTAAACGGTAAATCGGTGGGAGTGAAGCATAAAACCGGTGACGACCTGCATGTAATGTGGCGACTTAAATATGAGCCGGGAACGCTTAAAGCAGTGTCGCGAAAAAGCGGAAAGGTTGTTTTAACCAGCGAAATTAAAACTGCCGGTGCGCCCGCAAAAATTGAACTGATTGCAGATAGAAAAACAATTAAAGCCGATGGTAGCGATTTATCGTTTATAACAGCAAAAATTTTAGATAAAGATGGCAACGTAGTGCCTAACGCCGATAACGCTATCCAATTTAAAATAAACGGCCAGGCGTTTATACCTGCAACCGATAATGGTAACCCGGTAGACCACGATTCGTTTAAATTAAGCAGCCGTAAAGCCTTTCATGGTTTGGCACTAGCCATAGTACAATCAAAGTTAACGCCAGGCGTTGCTACCCTAACCGCATCGGCGAGTGGTTTGCCAACAGCAAGCATAAAGGTTACGTTGGTGAAATAACAGTTTTCGGTACAAATACAAACATAAAAAACCGCCTTTAATTTGATGATTGAAGGCGGTTTTTTTTATGCTGGTGCTAAATGGGTTAATCAAACACAACAGTTTTGTTTTGATAAACAAAAACCCTGTCTTCAAAAACCAGCCGCAATGCTTTAGCCAGTACCGATGTTTCAACCTCTTTACCCGCTTTCATCATATCGGCAGCGTTTAGCGAGTGATTAACGGGTATTATTTGCTGGGCAATAATGGGCCCTTCGTCCAAATCGTTGGTAACAAAGTGCGCTGTTGCGCCAATTAGTTTAACACCGCGCTCAAACGCTTGTTTATAGGGGTTTGCGCCAACAAATGCCGGTAAAAAAGAGTGGTGGATATTAATCAGCTTCATGGGGAACTCGGCCACAAACTGGGGCGATAGTATTCGCATAAACTTGGCAAGTACAATATAATCCGGCTTATAATCTTTTACAATACGGGTTATGTGTTGTTCAAATTCGGTTTTGGTTTTGCCCTCGTGCGATACCAGGGTGAAGGGGACATCAAAGCGTGCGCAAATATCCTGCAAAGTGGCGTGGTTGCCAATTACCGCAAGTACCGATGCGCCAAAAGTGCCAAAATAATGGCGTATCAAAATATCGGCAAGGCAATGGTACTCTTTAGTTACCAGCACCACTATCTTTTTTTGCGGAACCGGGTTAATGGTAATAACTGCATCGGTGGGCAGTACGGTTTGCATTTCGAGTGCAAGGGCCTGTTCGTTGGTGCTTTGCTCAATTTGCAGGCGCATATAAAAGCGGCTTTCCTGCGTATCAACATGCTCGCGCATGGCTATAATATTGAGCTGCTGTTTAGCCAGCACGCCAGATATGGCCGCCACCAGGCCCACCTGATCTTTACATTGTATAACTATAATCATGCTGTCATCAATTTATTCGATCAGCATATAAACTATCGAGCCAATAATGGTATACGATATACTGAATGCGATAGCTAAAAATATACCTAAGGTTATCATTTTTCTAATAGTTACCCACCGGCGCCGTTCATAAAATACCCTCAGCGCCCTATAGCTGTACCACAAAACAACGGCTACCCTAAGCAGTTCAATGATTTCCGAATTGTGAAAAACGAAGTGATTAATAGGCTCAACAATAGTTTCGAAAATAAAGAATGCTGTAAAAAAGTGTATCGTAAATACAATGTGTTCAACATAATACCGGTGATTTTTTCGGAAATTTAACATCAGGAAGAATGCGAACAAAGGCATCAGTACAAAATAAAGTTTGGGCTGATAATGCTCAAATTCCTTTTTAAACTCCGGACTGCGGATTGCCTTGCCTATATTCAACAACCAGCGCACAAAACCCGTGTGTTTAGTGGTTTTAGCGATTGCCTCGATGTCTTCATCAGTTGATGTAGTTGTTGCCGATATGCTATCAATTTGTTTTTTTAAACCGCTTGTAGGATTTTGCTTGTACAACTTATTCAAGCTATCTAATGCCATAGCTTTTTTTACAAGGGGCTGGCTCATTACATTTTTGGTGATCGCTGATCCCGCATCATCATCATCGTCAGTCGTGTCTTTAACAGCTTTGTTTACTGGCTTTTTTACTACCGTTTTACTGGTTTGCACCGTTTTTACCGAGTCCCCTTTTGCCGATACTATTGGTGCGCTGTTCTCAGCAGGCGTCTTAAGTACTTCGGTTTCTTTTGGGTGAAGCGTCGGAATCACAATAAAGTAAACGATAGAAACAAAAATGTACATACTCACCGGGTGTAAAAACCGGGTGCGTCTGCCTTCGAGATATTGCTGTGTTAAAAAACCGGGTTGAGTTAACAGCGGCTTTAATGTAGCAAAAAACTTCTCATCAAAATGAAAATAATGGCTAATACTATGGCTCAAAAAATGCCAGAATGGTTCCTTAACGTGCAGGTTTTCTTGCCCGCATACATGGCAAAAATGTCCCTGTAACTCAGTTCCGCAATTCAGGCAGTCGTTATCATGGCGGTAATGTTTTTTCATTCAGCAGATCTGTTTTTATTTACCAATGAATAGGATAGGCGCTTCATAAAATGTGATAGCATGTTGTGCCACTAAAAATAGCAAAAATAGCTGCTATTCACATAAAATAACCGCAATAACAAAATATAGGTATTTGTGGGTGTAATAAAAAGCATTTTTTAATACCGGTTTTGTTTAGGTAAGCCAGTAGTATTGTTGCTTTGCTAATAAAAAAATGCCCCCAAATAGCTGTAACGTTTTGGGGGCAAAAAATAAACCAGGCAATTGCCTTTATTTACAAAGGCGAATCAAGCCCGCCCTTCATAGGAGGGTGTGCATCCTGAATAGCATGCGCTAAAGCCAAATTATGTTTATACCTAAATACAAACGGGAATATAATAGCTATCACTAAAGCGTACGCGGCAAAAGTTAGCCATATGCCATGCCAGTCTTTACTTCCATCTGTATGAAGAAAGAATTTATCAATAATAAAGCCACTGGCGATACTTCCGCCAAATGCACCAAAGCCATTAACCATCATCATAAATAAACCTTGTGCGCTACCGCGTATCTCCGGAGCAGCCTGAGTTTCCACAAATAACGAACCAGAGATATTAAAGAAATCAAAAGCCATACCATATACGATGCACGATAGAATTATCATCCAAAGGCCATCACCCGGATTGCCGAAAGAAAATAAACCAAACCGTAATACCCAAGCTAACATACTAAACAACATTACATTTTTGATACCGAATTTGCGTAAAAAGAAAGGTATCGTTAATATAAACAGCGTTTCGGATGCCTGAGATATCGACATAATCATCGCCGGATATTTTACCGCCAACGTACCTGCATATAGTGGGGTTTTACTAAAGTCTCCCAAAAAAACATCTCCAAAAGCGTTAGTAAGTTGTAATGCAGCACCCAATAACATCGAAAAAATGAAAAATATCGCGAATTTGGGAGTTTTAAATAAAGTAAAGGCTCTTAAACCTAACATGTCTATTAACGATCCACTTTCAATTTTGCGTAATAGCGGTGGGCATTTTGGTAATGTAAATGCAAACAACCCGAGTATCAAAGCCACTACCGATGCGATGTAAAATTGGTTTGCAGATGATTCGTTGCCGGTTAGACTTACCGTCCATAAAGCAGCGATAAATCCTATAGTACCTGTTGTGCGTATAGGCGGATAAACTTTTACCACATCTAAACCACTATTTTTTAGTGCTGTATAACCTACCGTAATTGAAAGTGAAAGTGTAGGCATGTAAAATATCATGTTAAGTAGCATCACCCAAAAAAACATGGTTGGATCTTTCACCATTGGGATACAAAAAAGAACTAGTGCTCCCAAAATATGCATCATCCCATATAATTTCTCAGCATTTATAAATCTGTCTGCTATAATACCGGTAAGTGCGGGCATCAAAATAGCTGATAGACCCATAGTAGAAAAAATTGCTGTGAATTGTGTAGCCGAACCAAGTTTATTATCGAACCAGTAATGACCTATCGTAAGTAGCCATGCTCCCCAAATAAAAAATTGCATAAAATTCATCAGTATTAAGCGGAACTTAATATTCATACATTACCTGTTTTAAAATGTGTTTGTAATTATTAGTAGCAATTAAAAACGGAAAGTAATGAATTAAATGTGAATACTAAAAGCTATGAAGGAAAAAAAATAAAAGAGGACCGAAGAAAAAATTTTATTTGTTACAATTGGTGCCTTAAACAGCAATTTTTGCTTTAAATACGGGTTGTTTTTAAAATAATAATTTCGCTTATGTGCTACACATTGTGGGTATAAGCCATAGCTCGCTTAACAACCGTAGTAATATAAGCCCCCCCTTAGCGATTAAACATTTATGAAATTAATGCCTGGGATTTGGCCATATAAAATTACGTTAAAAAATATTGGTAGGTAAACATATATTATTATACAATTTATATATTCGCACAAAATTATCACACTTATGAAAAAACTATTATCAACATTAATTTTAGTATTAGGTTTATGCCCGGCGGCGTTTTCACAAACCAAAGGTAGTACCGAATTTGGCGTAACCCTTGGTTATAACGGTTCTACAGTAACCACCACCAACACAAATGCCGACTACAGGAGCGGTTTTAACGCAGGCATTGGCGGTGAATATTATTTTTCTGATAGTTGGGGTTTTAAAGCCAAGGTGCTTTACGACCAAAAAGGTTGGGCCAACGGATATATTGGCAGCACTATCACAAATTTTAACTTAGATTATTTAACCGTGCCGTTATTGGCAAACTGGCACTTTGGGCACACTAAAAATTGGTACTTAAATTTTGGGCCATACGTTAGCTTTTTAACAAGTGCTAAAACAGCGGTAAATAGTCAGGACGTGAAAAGTATTTTTAATGATAACGATGCCGGCCTGGACTTGGGTATAGGCGTAAAATTCCCGGTATCTGGTACTGCCCACTTCTTTATTGAAGTTAGCGGACAAGGTGGCGTAATAGATATTGCGAAAAGTAATTCAGGGTCAACAATCAGCAACAGTGTTTCGGCTATCAACATCGGCTTGAATTTTTAATAGAATTTAAAGCCAATAAAAAAAGGGAAGGTGTTTATTAATACCTTCCCTTTTTTATTTTAAGATGCTTTTCTCTTATTCAATTCATCCCTAATTTTGGCTGCCTTTTCGTAGGCTTCATCGCCTAGGGCCTCCTGTAGTTTGGTTTTAAGTTCGTCGGTACTTAAAGCGCCAAAGCCGCCTGAGTGTGTAGTAACGGTGGTGCTATCTTCGTTAGTATCGTTAATGTTTTCGAGGTAAACAAAATCATTACCCTCAATTACAATACCTGCGGTTGATAAAATAAACTCGTAGGTATGAATAGGGCATTCAAACCTAACCGCCATAGCAATAGCGTCGGATGTGCGTGCATCAATCTCCACTTCTTTTTTGCCATCGGTGCAAATTAGTTTGGAGTAAAATATACCGTCAACCAGGTTGTAAATTATAATTTCTTTAATGGTTATTTGGTAGGCCAGGGCAAAACTCTTAAACAAATCGTGCGTAAGCGGCCTGCTGGGCTTCATCTTTTCAATTTCTATCGCAATAGCCTGGGCCTCAAAACTACCAATAATAATAGGTAACCTGCGGCGGCCATTCACTTCGCCCAAAACCAACGCGTATGCGCCCGATTGAGTTTGACTGTACGAAAGCCCAACAATATCGAGCTTAATCTTTTTCATGCTATTACCCATCACATCAACAACAATTCTATTTTTAAAGCCTTATGCCAAAGCCTTATATTGCTTAACAGCTTCTATTAATTTTGGTACCACTTCAAAAGCATCGCCAACAATACCATAATCGGCTACCTTAAAAAACGGTGCTTCGGGGTCTTTGTTTATCACTACGATAACTTTTGACGAACTTATGCCAGCCAAATGCTGTATAGCTCCCGAAATACCGACGGCAATATACAAATTTGGACTGACAGCTATGCCTGTTTGCCCAACATGTTCGCTATGCGGGCGCCATCCGGCATCCGATACCGGTTTTGAGCAGGCTGTAGCTGCGCCAAGCAGGTTGGCCAACTCTTCTATCATACCCCAATTTTCTGACCCTTTTAAACCACGGCCAGCCGAAACAACTATTTCGGCATCCGGTAACGAAACCTTGTCGGTTGCCCTAACAATTTCTTTTACCATGGTTTTAAAGTCGCTTTCTTTGGCCTCAACACTAAAAGTTTCAACAGGGGCTGCGTTGCCCCCATCAACTACTTTATAAGAGTTGGGCGTTAAAGCAATAACCTTATTAGCAGAGGTAAGCTCTACTGTAGCAAAGGCCTTTCCCGAAAAGGCTGTTTTTTTAACCGAAAACTTGCCGTCGGTTTGTTGGGGCAAACTTACTGCACCATCGGCCACGCCGGCTTCCAGCTTTACGCCTACACGTGGTGCCAAACCCCTGCCCGAGAACGAGTTGGATAGCACCACGATATTTGCACCCTCTTTTTTGGCCGCTTCGGCAATTACCGATGCATAGGCCTGGTTAACAAAAGTTTTTAATTGAGTTGTTGATACGTTAAGCACCTTATCGGCGCCGTATTTACCTAATCCGGCTAATTCGTCTTCGGCCACATCGCCTATAGATATAGCAACTAAGCTGGTGTTATTTTGAGCAGCTATAGCCTTAGCATACGAAACCACTTCAAAAATTGATTTCTTAAACTTCCCGTCGGCATTTTCTGCGAATACAAGTACTGACATAATTTTAGTATTGAGATAGGCGTATTGAGTTGTTGAGATTCTTTTACGCTTTATGTTTAATTAATAGTTTTTTATAAAGTATTATTTGAGGTGTAACCGCATTACGCACATCGCAATTACTCCCTTAAATTACCCGCGCCTCACTGTGCAGTAAATCAATCAATTTGGCGGCATCATCGGCGGGTACTAATTTAACCGTGCCGCGTGGGGCAGGGGTTTCGTAACCCGTAATTTCTGATAATGTTTTAACCTCAACGGCCTCAATTACATTTAAAGGCTTGGTACGGGCCGACATAATGCCACGCATGTTTGGTATTTTCCACTCCGCAACTCCTTCGGCTGTACCGGCTACAAAAGGGAAGGGGATGGTTAATACTTCTTTACCGCCTTCAATTTCGCGCTCAACGGTTGAGCTGCTGCCGTCTACATCCAGCTTTTTTATGATGGATACGGATGGGATATCTAAAAATTCGCCCAACATGGCGGCAACCTTCGATCCATTGTAATCTATCGATTCGCGCCCGGTCAATATCAGGTCAAAACCTTTGTCTTTGGCATACTGTGCAACCTGGTAGGCTACAAAATAAGCATCATGTGGTTTGGCGTTAACCCTAACGGCGTCGTCGGCACCAATGGCCAGTGCCTTGCGTATGGTGGGCTCGGTACTTACTTCGCCAACATTAATAACAGTAACCGTGCCTTTTCCGCCTTCGCTAAGTTCAACCGCGCGTGCCAAAGCAATTTCATCGTAAGGATTCAATATAAACTGAACTCCGGCTGTATTAAATTGCGTGTTGTTATCGGTAAAAGTTATTTTTGTGGTGGTATCGGGTACGTTGCTTATACAAACTAATATCTTCATGGTATATTTTGATTATAGGTTTGAAACAACAAGCGCAGCAAGCTTAATTTGTTTGAATAATTTACTGCTATTTGATGTTTCCATAAAAAAATTGGTACAGCAAATTTAGCTAAAAAAGACAGAGATAAAAATGGAGATGACACGATTAGATAAGCTTTTGGATTTTTTTAAGAACGAACCCAACGATGAGTTTTTAAAATATGCATTGGCAACCGAATATTTGCGTTTAAATGAAACAGATAAGGCCTTAATGTATTATGAGGACCTAGTAAACAACCACCCTCAATACGTGGGTACTTATTACCACTTAGGCAAGCTATACGAAGCCCTTAACCGTACCGACGATGCCATTGCCACCTACGAAAAAGGAATGCTGGTAACCAAAGCGGCCCGCGATAACCATGCGTTTTCGGAATTGCAAGGTGTTTACATGCAGCTAAAGGGTTTTGATGATGAGGACGACGATTAAACCCCCCGGCCCCCTAAAGGGGGAGGAAGTTTAGTTGTTAAATAGCTGTTATGAAATTGACAAACAACACAAATCAAAATACTCCCCCTTTAGGGGGCGGGGGGGCTCGTAAAATCATCTTTCTGCGCGATGTATTATTTTATACACTCACATCATTCGGCGGGCCGCAGGCCCATATAGCAGTATTGATGCGCGAGTTTGTAGATAAGCGCCGCTATATTACCGAAAGTGAGTTGATGGAACTTAATGCGCTTTCGCAGATATTGCCCGGCCCATCGTCAACCCAAACCCTTATTGGTATAGCCTGGAAGGTTGGCGGCCTGCCCTTATCCATCATCACGTTTTTAATATGGATACTGCCATCGGCATCCATTATGTGCATGGCGGCAATAAGCTTTAAAATGTTTGCTTCACGCGAAAGGTTTCACGATATTCTGCGTTTTATACAACCTGTGGCCATAGGTATAGTGGCTTATGCAACCTTTAATTTTGCGCATAAATTTATAAAAACCAAGGTGAGTGCCATGCTGGCAATTGGCTCGCTTATAGCAACGCTTATTTTGCAAACCCCTTATGCTTTCCCTATCCTTATTATGATGGGTGGCATACTGTCATCGGCGATGGAAACTCAGCCGCAGGAAAACGAATTGCGGGTAAAGCTTTTTGCCAATGTTAACCCCAATAAGGTGGCGTATTTTATTGGTATTTTATTGTTGTTTGCAGCTTTAGGTGCCATTGTTAACCGTACATCGCCATTTAGTTTACCAATCCGCCTGTTCGAAAACTTTTACCGTAATGGCATCCTTATTTTTGGAGGCGGACAGGTATTGGTACCCTTAATGTACACCGAGTTTGTTGAAGTAAAACACTACCTGCTCCCTACCGAATTTTTGTCGGGCTATGCGTTGCAACAAGCCTTGCCGGGCCCTACATTTTCGTTCACATCTTTTTTAGGCGGCATAGCCTTGGGCAACGAAGGTTACGGCATAGGCGGCCAAATATTGGGTAGCGTTGTAGCCGTAATAGGTATTAACCTGCCCGGCATGATACTGATACTATTCATCGTTCCGTTTTGGGAAGATTTGAAAAAAATAACCCGCATAAAAAACTCATTAAGCGGTATTAACGCCGTAGCGGTGGGTTTTATGGCTACAGCTTTTTTGTTGCTTTACAGGCCGGTAGGTATCAATTTGTTAGCCAACGGCATTATTGTTGCAACATTCCTGCTGTTAAAATACACAAAAATAAAAACCCCGTTCATTATCGTGATCGGGGTTGCGTTGGGTTTTATATTTTAATTGGAATATAAAGCTCGATAAAGATGTCGTTGCGAGGCACGAAGCAATCTCACGGAGGTATATTCTCCCTGCATAACGCAAAGCTTTACGTGCGGTTGCCACGTTATCGTTCGCAATGATACGGTTTTTATTTACCAGCCTTAAAACGGTGGTTCTTCATCGTTCATTTTTGATGGCCTGATGATAAAATTACTCGGCTTATCAAAATCCTGAGATGGGGCCAAACCTGCAAACGGACTTGGAGCGCCGCTGCCGCCCGTGCCAAAGTTATCAGGGCCATCATCTAAATCGGTAAATTTAACATACTTGCCAACAAATTTTAAGCGCACGCGGCCTGTTTCGCCGTTACGGTGCTTGGCTATAATTACCTCGCCTACGCCTGCTGTTGGGTTATTATCTTCATCAAACTCCAGTCCGTAATACTCAGGGCGGTAAAGGAAAAGTACCATATCCGCATCCTGCTCAATTGAACCCGATTCGCGCAAATCCGATAACATGGGTCTTTTTGAACCACCTGGCCTGCTTTCAACCGCCCGGCTTAACTGCGATAGTGCAATAACCGGTACATTCAATTCCTTAGCTACCGATTTTAATGCTCTCGATATACTACCAATTTCCTGCTCGCGGTTACCATTTTTACCATCGGCCTTGCCCTGCATCAGTTGCAGGTAATCAATAATAATAAGCTGTATATCGTGCTGCGATTTTAGCCTGCGGCATTTAGCCCTAAACTCAAATATATTAAGCCCCGGGGTATCATCAATAATTAGCGGTGCTTGTTCTAAACGGCCAATTTTAGAGTGTATCTGTTCCCATTCCCACTCTTCTAAGCGGCCCTTGCGTATTTTTTCCTGTTCAATTTGGGTTTCCCCGGATATTAAACGGTTAACCAACTGCACCGACGACATTTCGAGCGAGAACACTACAACCGGGCGGTTAAAGTCTACCGCGGCATTGCGTGCGCAGGTTAAAACAAATGCTGTTTTACCCATAGCCGGCCTGGCAGCAATAATAACCAAATCTGATTTTTGCCAGCCCGATGTCATCCTGTCCAAATCGGTAAAGCCGGATGCAACACCTGTTAAACCATCCTTTTTATCCTTTAAAGCTTCAATTTCTTTTAGCGTTTCGTGCAAAATATCATCCATTTTGCGCGAATCGCGGCGAAGGTTATTTTGGGCTATATCAAACAAACCTTTTTCGGCCTTGTCAAGCAAATCCAAAACGTCGGTAGTATCCTCGTAGGCGCTATTAATAACATCGGTTGATATCCTGATGAGTTCGCGCTGCAAATACTTCTGAATTATAATACGCGAGTGATACTCAATATTTGCCGCCGAAGCAACGCGGTTAGTTAATTCGGTAATGTAATAGGCACCGCCTATCATTTCAAGTTCGCCCTGCAAACGCAGTTGGGCGGTAACGGTTAAAATATCAACCGGCGACGTTTTTTCGAACAAAACGCGTATAGCCTGAAATATTTTTTGGTGGCTATCCCGGTAAAAAACCTCGGGTTTTAGTATATCAATAACCGATGATAGGGCATCCTTTTCCAGCATCAGTGCACCCAGTACAGCCTCCTCTAAATCAGTTGCTTGCGGGGGTAATTTTCCTACTCCATTTTGTACCGTACTGCTAAATCTGCTGCGTCTTTCACCTGTAAAATTGGGTTTGCCTGCCTGGTTCTCGTTCTCAAAAATCATTTGTACAAAAATATACAAAAAGGTTTGGCAACGGCTGCAATGTTGCTAACAATGCTAATTTTTATAAAAATGGAAAATGTGGATAATGAAAAAAAATATATTTTTAGTGTTGATTGTAATTAACAGCCGTTGTTAATTAAGTGTTGATAAAAATAAAAGCACCATTCATTATTAAGCATTTAACCTTAATGTTAATAACCCTACATAATGTTAATTACTTTTAAAAAACCAATGCTAAGTTTAAGTATAACTACCCCGAAACCAATTAATATGCTAATTTTGCTGACTTATACAGCAGTAAATTATGAGTTTTAACAACAGGGAGCCCAAGCGCGAATACAACCAGATGGTGTTTGGTATCCGGGCCGTTATAGAGGCTATAAAATCGGGAAAGGATATCGAATCGCTCTTTATTCAGCGTGGCCTTGGCGGCGAATTAATTTACGAACTCAGAACCTTATTAACCGAATACAAGATAGAATCGCAGCAGGTACCTGTAGAAAAACTAAACCGGATAACACTTAAAAATCACCAGGGGGTTATCGCTGTTATATCGCCAATTACCTACCAAAAAATTGAAGACATCATCCCTATGGTGTTTGAAAGGGGAGAGGTGCCCTTGATACTTATTTTAGATGGCGTTACCGATGTGCGCAACGTAGGTGCCATTGCCCGCACTGCCGAATGTGCCGGTGTGCATGCCATCGTAGTTCCGTCAAAAGGTACGGCACAAATTAATCCAGATACCATTAAAACATCCGCAGGGGCGTTATACAACATTCCGGTTTGCCGCGAGAGCAGTTTGCTGCAAACCGCCAGGTTTTTACAGGCATCGGGCCTGCAAATAGTTTGCTGCACCGAAAAAACCCAGGATTATATTTATGCGCCCGATTACACCGCACCCACAGCCATTATAATGGGAGGGGAAGACGACGGCGTAAGCAACGAAATTATCCGCATGGCCGATCATCTGGCCAAAATACCTATGTACGGCCAGATAGAATCCCTCAACGTATCGGTATCAACCGGCGTTATTTTATACGAAGCCATCAGGCAGAGGAGGGGTTAAAGAGAGAATCAAGAATCAAGAGGCAAGAATCAAGATGATTAAAACAATATCTGGATTCTTGCCTGTTTTATTTTACTAAAGGTCATTTTTGTCTTGAGTCTTGATTCTTGCCTCTTGAGTCTTCTTTAAATATACTTCGTTCCAAACTTTTGCTTTACGTCGGCTACTACTTTTTTAACGTTTTGTTCGTCTTCGCGTGGGCAAATCAATAGAGTATTGTTTGATTCTACTACTATAAAATCATGCAGGCCTTTTAGTATAACCAGTTTATCGGCAGGTACATTAACCATACAATTTGATGAATCGTACATGATAACCTTTTCGGCAGGGATAACGGCATTGCCTACATAATCTTTTTCGGCAAGTTGGTAAATAGATGCCCAGGTTCCTAAATCGCTCCAGCCAAATTCCGACGGGAGTACATATACATTGTCGGCCTTTTCCATAATACCGTAATCTATCGATATATTGGTACACTGCTGGTAGGCATTGTGAATGTAAGGTTTCTCGTCGGTTGTGTTATAAACCGATTTGGCATCAGCAAAAATGTCGTTTATCTCGGGCAAATATTTTTTAAACGATTCCAGTATCGCCTTAGCCGACCATATAAATATCCCGGCATTCCATAAAAAGTCGCCGCTTTGTATAAATGTTTTAGCTATTTCTATCGTTGGCTTCTCGGTAAAGGTTTTTACTTTATGGAAATCGCCGTCAATAATTTTATCAGTATACTGTATATAGCCGTATCCGGTATCCGGCCTTGATGGTTTGATACCTAAAGTTACCAAACAACCATGCGTGCTTGCTGTTGCCAACGATTTTTCAATTGTATTTACAAAACCCTGCTCATCTAAAATTAAATGGTCCGATGGGGCAATTACAATTGCGGCATCGGGGTTAAGGCTTTCAATTTTAAAACAGCCGTATGCTACGCAGGGTGCGGTGTTGCGCATTACAGGTTCTGTCAATATCTGCCCGTCGGCCATATCCGGCAATTGTGTTTTAACCAGGTCGGTATATATTTCGTTGGTAACAACGTAAATATTTTCCTTTGGGCATACTTTTAAAAAGCGATCATACGTTTGTTGTATCAATGTTTTACCTGTGCCCAATATGTCAATAAATTGTTTGGGGTGTGAGGTTCTGCTGATTGGCCAAAAACGGCTTCCTATACCTCCGGCCATAATAATGGCGTAATTGTTACTATTCATATTTGTTATGCAATTTTTGAATGGTACTTGCGTGGGTGAAATTGAATAATATTTTTGAAACTACGGAGAACTAATGCTAAAAATATTTTAAAAAAAAGGGAACATTATATAAAACTTATTCGTACATTATACTTTCAATATCATATCTGTTTAAAAAAGTAAACTTTAAGTGTCATTTCTTTAAATTTTTTTGTTATTTTGATCTTTAATTTTTTTTACATATCTCGCATAATTTTATCATAATGATTGAAACGAAGAAGTCACTGTTCGATAATCTTCAGAATTTTTTTGGATTCGACAACTTCAAGGGAGAGCAAGAAGCTATAATAACCAACATATTATCTGGCAACGATACTTTTGTTATCATGCCAACGGGCGGTGGTAAGTCCATGTGTTACCAATTACCAGCATTAATGACCGACGGGATGGCCATTGTTATTTCGCCCCTTATTGCTTTAATGAAAAACCAGGTAGACCAGCTCAGGGCCTTTGGAGGATCAGACAGCATTGCACATTTTTTAAATTCGTCTTTAACCAAGTCCGAAATAACCAAGGTTAAGGAGGATGTTCTTTCGGGCAAAACCAAACTCCTCTATGTTGCTCCCGAATCGCTAACCAAGCAAGAGAACATTGATTTTTTGCGTTTAAATCAGGTGTCGTTTGTGGCTGTAGACGAAGCGCATTGTATATCCGAGTGGGGGCATGATTTTAGGCCCGAGTACCGCAAAATCCGTCAGGTAATTAGTAACATTGGCGATAATATACCAATTATAGCTTTAACAGCTACAGCAACACCCAAAGTGCAGCAGGACATTCAAAAAAACCTGCAAATGAATAATGCAACCATTTACAAATCGTCGTTTAACCGGGGTAACCTTTTTTATGAGGTTAGGGCCAAGCGCCAGGTTTTAAAAGAGATAGTACGGTTTGTTAAGCAGCACCAGGGAAAATCGGGTATTATTTATTGCCTGAGCCGCAAAAAAGTAGAAGAGGTTGCCGAAGCACTATCGTTAAACGGCGTTAAAGCATTACCTTACCATGCCGGCCTGGATGCCAAGGTGCGCGCCGATACCCAGGATAGGTTTTTGATGGAGGATGTTGACGTTATTGTGGCAACTATTGCCTTTGGTATGGGTATTGATAAGCCCGATGTTCGTTACGTAATACACCACGATGTGCCTAAAAGCATGGAGGGCTATTACCAGGAAACCGGTAGGGCCGGACGCGATGGCGGCGAGGGCGTTTGCCTTGCTTTTTACAGCGAAAAAGATATTGACAAGCTGCAAAAGTTTATGAAAGATAAGCCTGTGGCCGAAAGGGAAATAGGTACACAGATATTAAAGGAAGTTATTGATTATGCCGAATCGGCCGTGTGCCGCCGTAAGCAGATACTCCATTATTTTGGCGAAAACTTTAACGAGGCCGGCTGTAATTGCATGTGCGATAACTGCAGCGCAACCAAACAACATTTTGATGCCGAAGCACCTTTGCACAAGGCTTTAAGCCTGATGAAAAAATTGGGCGAAAAGTTTGACGACCATCACATCATCAGCGTTTTAATGGGAGTTGATAACCCGCAGATACACAATTACGAGCACCACCTGATAGAAGAATTTGGTTCGGGAAAAGAAGAAGGCGAAAACCTTTGGAACTCATTAATGCGCCAGGCTTTGCTTAATAATTTTGTATCTAAAGATATAGATCAATATGGCTTACTGCGTTTAACCAAATCGGGCAATGCTTTTATTGATAACCCGCATTCGTTACGTTATGTATTGAACAGGCCAATGGGTTCTACAGACGACGATGATGGTGAAGACGGGCCGAAAAGCGGAACCGGCGCACTGGATACCGTGCTTTTGCAGATGTTGAAAGACCAGCGTAAAAAAATTGCTAAACAAAAGGGTTTACCGCCTTTCGTTATCTTTCAGGACCCATCGTTAGAGGAAATGTGTACGCATTACCCAATCAACATCGAAGAGTTGAAGCAAATATCGGGCGTTGGCGCAGGCAAAGCCTTAAAATTTGGCGCTCCTTTTATCGATCTCATTAAAAAATATGTTGAGGAGCACGATATAGACCGCCCTATTGATATGGTGATTAAAAGTGCGGCCAATAAATCGGCATTAAAGGTTTACATTATCCAAAATATCGACCGCCACTTATCGCTCGAAGATATTGCCAATTCAAAGGGTATCAGTTACGAAGATATTATTCGCGAAGTGGAATCGATAGTGAACTCGGGCACCAAGTTAAACCTCAATTACTATATTGACGAGATGATTGATGAAGACAGGCAGGAAGAGGTATTTGATTACTTTAAATCGAGCGAGATCGACTCCATAGATGATGCATTGGTTGAGCTTGGCCCCAACGAATATACCCGCGAAGAAATGCAGCTAATGCGCATTAAGTTTATGAGCGAGTTGGGCAACTAACAAATAATCAATTTTTTTAGAAATATAAAAATAGCGTTGAGTTTTACTCATCGCTATTTTTTTTGCTGCACCGTTAGGTTATTGATGGTGAAACCCAAATGATACCCCGGCTGCCACGCCCACTGTTATATAAGTGTAACTGTTTTGGAATGACATATTATAATCGTCTTGCCCGCGGTAGCCGCCGCCAAACATCAGTGCTACATTTTGCATAAACGGAAACTGATAATAGTACGTTGCGCCAATATTCAGCCTTTTTTTATAATCGGTAAAGCTGTAGTTATTGTAGGTATCCATAATATACATAAAATCAATTTGCAGGCGCATCCAGTTATTAAATGTTCGCGTGTCGGGCTTAATAGCATCGGGCTGCGCTTTTGATAAGTTGTACATCCAGCTACCATTAACCCGCACAAAGCCATATTTGTCTTTAAGCGCGCGGGCATAGCCCAGGCCAATTAAGGCGGCATGTAACTCAAGGCCCAGGCTTTCGTAGCGGTTGCTTATGGTGTTTTTATGGTCAACGCGTTTGCCGTGCGTATAAGCCAGCGTATAAAAGTTAGTTGTAAACTTACCGCTATCGGTATTAAAGGTACCGTTGGGGTTTAATGTTGGCCCCCGTATGCCGTTAGAATGGTGCGAATAAGCTACCGAAATAAACGACGGCTGGTAGTAATTGCGGTTAAGCCTGTAATATAACGTACCACCCGGCATATAACTGGGCGATTTTACCGGCGCGCCCGGTGTATTTAACAGGCGCAACTTTACCCTGGGGTTAAATATAAACGCAAACCGCGATTTTGGCGTGCTAAACAATACAAAATTCCCGGTTAAATCTGCCACCAGGCTGGTAGGCACCGGGTTGCCGTACTCGTTGCCAAAGCTTGCCACCCTTGCGTTTTGCAGATAGATGTTATCAAAATTTTGATTGATGGTGCGCGTTACCTTTGTTTTATTGGCAGTTGTATCGGTAATTACCCCTGTTTGCGGTTGGTATGTTTGGGCAATAGTAATATTGCTGCTTGAAACAATAAAGCCTGCTATAAAAAAAAGCCGCTTTAAATTAATGGAGTTACACAAGCCTTTAAACGTATCTATTTTATGCATAGGGGATGATGTTAGTTCACTCATATACGTTTATGGTTAAGCTTTGGTTTAATAAAACTCCCGCTTTAAAAAAACAGAAAATAATTATTTGATATTCTATCCGAACAATATTTTATTATGCATGCATAGTATTGTGTTTTTTAGAATTTAATTTTGAAAAAGTCTATTTTTTAAAATTTATATTTTTAACATGGTATTTTTAACAATATAATAGTTTATTTTAATTAAACCTATTGGTTAAAACACCGTCATAGATATATAAAACAACAACAAAAAACGATAAGCGGAAGAAACCAAAAACTAACAAACAATCCTTCCAAAAGTATCACTCACATCAAAACAACGATCATGAAAAAGTTAACCTTAGTATCAGCAGCAATAATAATGAGCGGTTTAGTTTATCAAACTGCTAACGCACAAATAGGTGTTCATTTTAACATTCATTTAGGCTCAAGGCCAGTAGTTATTGCCCCGGCTTATGATTCTGATTTTTATTACCTGCCCGAAGTGGAAGCTTATTACTCGGTTGGGCAACAATGTTACTTTTACCAGGATGGTGGCTCATGGGTATCGGCCGCTTACCTACCCGGTAGGTACCATGATTACGATTGGCAACATGCACGTAGGTTTGCCGTAAACGAACCACGCCCATACATGCATAACGATGTTTACAGGGCACGATATGGTGGGTTTGACGGCCGCAGAGACTGGAATTACCGAGACGACCGCAGCAGGGTATATGCTGATAGAGATGGTTTTGATAACAGGTTTAGAGATAACGGTAACCGTTTTAGAGATAATGACAACCGTTTTAGAGGTAATGATAACGGATTTAGAAATAATGATAACAGGAGAGATGGCCAACGAAATGATGACCGCGGACGCTTCGATAACAGAAACGATCGTCAGCAAAATAACAACCAAAACTCCCGTGGTAACGATAACAACAGGGGAGATAACGATAGCAGAACAGGAAGAGGTGGTAGATTTTAATTGTTGATTTCCCAAAATGGCCGTCTCAAAGCAATTTGAGGCGGTTTTTTTTTGCTGGTTGTTTTTTTAACCGCACGTAAAAAGTAGTTCCGTTGCTGGGGTCGCTATCAAACCATATTTCACCGTTATGGCTCTCAACTATTTGTTTGGATATTGATAGGCCCAAACCAAATGATTTTTCGCCCAATGTGCCGGGCCGTTTAGCTTCGGTAAACATGTGAAACACCTGGTCCTTAATTTTATCAGGAATGCCTATTCCGTGGTCGTTAACTGATATTTTGATATTGTCGTTCTCTAAAAAAACCTTTACAGTAATAACCGCACCGTTGGGGCTAAATTTAATGGCGTTGCTAATTAAGTTGCTAAGCACGCGCCAAATTTTTTCGCGGCTTATATATAATTCTTCCGGATCTTCAAGTACGTCCAGCATTATTTTCTGGTTTTTTTCGGCGGCTTTAAACCTCAACAATTCAACACTATGGGTTAACAGTACGTTAATATCAACATATTGTTTGTTTAAAGTTTTTGCCGATAGTGTAGTTGTAGCCTCCAGTATCTCATTGATAAGCTCTAACGAGTTATTGGTAGTGGCTTGTATCAGGTTTAAAAGTTCTATCTGTTCACTGTCAAGGCCTTCTTCCATTAGCATCATGGCTGTTAACGATGCAATACCACCAATAGGGTTACGCAAATCGTGCGATACGGCTCTTAATATACGGTCTTTCTCGTGCCCGTTCTTTTCCAGTTCTGCTAACGATTTTTCTAACTGTAACTTTTGTTCATTAACTTTTTTGTTAAGGTCGCTCAAGGTTTTTACACTGTTTTTCGATCTTCTCCAGTTTAAAAATATCAGCAAAATAATAATCAGCGCCATTATAGCATAAACCAGCGCCACAATTAAATACATATGCTGTACCTTGTTGTCGCTCCTTAAAGTTTTTATTGTTGATTGGTCCTCCAGATCTTTAAATTGTTGATTAAAGTCGCTCTCCTTCAGTTTGCGGTTTGCGTTGGTTACCGAATCTTTAATCTCATCATAAGCATCAAAGTAATAAAGTGCTTTTTTAAGGTCGTTTGTTTTTTTGTAATAGTCGGCCATTAGGTAATTCCAGTCCACCTCGGCGTCTATGTTTTTCACACTATCTAACTGTGCCCTTATATTTTTGAGCAGGTTATATAATAAAGCAGGTTTGTGGGCGTCAATATACAAATGTGCCAGTTTTAGTTCAGTTAACTCGGCATCGCGGTTATCATTGCCCTTTTTTAAATTAGTTTCAATACTCTTTTTTAATAAGGGTTCTGCCTTGGCAAAGTTGTTTTTTTCTAAATATAAACCCGCCAAATTGCCATAAACCACGCTTAGTGAAACCTCCATGATGCGGGTTTTGGAACTGTATTTTGCGCCCTCCGTTTTAATATATTCCAGGGTCCTTTGGTAGTAGCTTTCTGCCTCGCTTAACATCCCGGCTCTGTGGTAGCTTAAAGCAGCATTATCTAACAATTCCTGGTTGCGATAGAAGGTTGCAAAATTATCAGTACAGGTTTTGCTTTCGTTAAAGCTTTGTATAAAATGGCTGGCAGCTTGTTTATAATGTTCTTGCTTATACATTATCATACCCATGTGGTAGCTGTATTCGCCCATGGTACAGCTATCAAAACTACTGCTGCCAATTTTTTTACCCTGGTAATAACAACGGTACGCATCCGAAAACTTACCCATTTTAAAAAGCACATCTCCTTTTGAAAATGCAGCCACACTATATTGTTTAGCATATTTTTTTTCGCTTTGAGTAACCTCTATAAGGTTTTGCATACTATCGGTGTATAGCAAAGCTTTATTATAATCTTTTGTATTTTGATCGTTATAATAAAAGTGCATCCGGTAATATTCAACCTGATCAGGAATGCTAACGTTTTTTTGTTTTGCCATTGCCGAATCCATATAGCGTATTGCGCGGGTTGGGTTGGTATCGTAAATGCTGTTTGTATTATCAAATATGGCGCTGAGATCAGGAGCAGACGTATGCGATTTTTTATCGCAGGAGGTTAAAAGAAAAATTATTAGACACGTAATCGCACAAAAAATAGGATGATAATTTTTGTGCAGATAACGATAGTCTCCGGTAATATAGGGCATTAATCTTAATTAATTATCAAATATAGCTTTTTGCAGTAGTTAGTCAATTATTATTATTATAAAATTAGTTTGTTTTTGGGCAATATTTTTCACTTGAAAGCATCCTCGCCTGTAATATCCATACCAGTAATAAGTAAGTGAATGTCGTGCGTTCCCTCATACGTTATCACCGATTCTAAATTCATCATATGCCGCATAATTGAGTATTCGCCTGTAATGCCCATGCCGCCTAACATTTGGCGCGCCTCGCGCGCAATGGTAATTGCAGTTTCAACACTGTTGCGTTTAGCCATTGATATTTGCGCCGCCGTAGCCCGATTGTTGTTTTTTAACATGCCTAACCGCCATACTAACAACTGCGCCTTGGTTATTTCGGTAATCATTTCGGCCAGTTTTTTTTGTTGTAGTTGAAAGCCTGCAATAGGCTTTCCAAACTGCTGCCGTTGTTTGGCATAGCGCAAAGCGGTGTAGTAACAATCCATAGCGCAACCCAAAGCTCCCCAGGCTATGCCGTAGCGGGCCTGGTTTAAGCAACCTAACGGTCCTTTTAAACCGGTTACGTTGGGCAAAAGGTTTTCCTTTGGCACCTTTACGTTATCAAATACCAACTCACCGGTTGCCGATGCCCGTAACGACCACTTGTTATGCGTTTCGGGCGTGCTAAAGCCTTCCATGCCACGTTCCACAATTAAGCCCTGTATTTTGCCGCTCTCGTTTTTCGCCCATACAATGGCAATATCGGCAAAGGGGGCGTTCGATATCCACATTTTAGCGCCGTTTAATATATAATGGTCGCCTGCATCCTTAAAGTTAGTAGTTAAACCTCCCGGGTCCGAACCATGGTCGGGCTCGGTTAAACCAAAGCAACCCATCAGTTCGCCTGTAGCTAATTTGGGCAGGTATTTCATTTTTTGATCTTCCGATCCATAGGCCCAAATAGGGTACATCACCAAACTACCCTGCACCGAAGCCGTAGAGCGTATTCCCGAATCGCCGCGTTCAATTTCCTGCATAATTATACCGTAGGCAATATAATCTAAACCGGCCCCGCCATATTCGGTTGGTACGGTTGGGCCAAAAGCGCCAATTTCGGCCAGGCCCTTCAACAACTGTTTGGGAAATTGGGCCTTTTGTGCATATTCCTCAATTATGGGGCTTAGCTCTTTTTTAACCCAATCCCTGGCAGTTTGCCGTATCAGTTTATGCTCGTCGGTAAGCAATTCGTCAAGCAAATAATAATCGGGAGCTTGGTATTGGTCGGTTTTAGGCATAACTACGGGTTGTTGTATATAACAAATCTCGACAAATCATCCTCATTAAACAATAGCGTTTAAACGCGCTAAAGTTATATTGTGATAAAATGCACACTAATTGAGTACTATAGCTAACCTACAAGTAGTTCCCCCTTTAGGGGGTTAGGGGGCTTTCTACTATTAGGGGTTTAAAAGGCTTTTGCCTAACTTTGGCCTCATGGTTAAAGTGGCATTGCAGGGCGTTAAATTTTTTGCCTATCACGGTTTTTACCCCGAAGAGCAGGTTTTAGGTAATCATTTTATAATTGATGTGTCTGTAGAATTTCCGCAGCAACACCATTATAGTGATGATGAGATTGCCCATACCATTAATTACGAACAGCTTTACGCGATGGTTGATACCGAAATGTGCCATACCCGCAAACTGCTGGAAACTGTAGTACAAGGCATTATCGACAGGGTTAAGGTTGCTTATACCTTTGCGGAAATCATCAAAGTAAGCATCACCAAGCAAAACCCACCTTTGGCCGGCGAGGTTGCGGCTTCGTTTATCCAAATAACCTACCACAAACCTAATGACGACCTTCAATAGCATCAGCGACGATATTGTTAGGCAAATACGCAATATAGCAGGAGAGGCCTTTGTATATACCAATCGCAATGATCTGGAAAAATACAGTCACGACGAAACCGAAGATCTGCGGTATTTCCCGCAGGTAGTAGCCCGTCCGCAAACAACAGAACAGATAGCGCAGCTATTAAAACTGTGTAATGAGCATTTTATACCGGTTACGCCGCGCGGCGCGGGCACCGGTTTAAGCGGAGGCGCACTGGCTGTAAATGCCGGGCTGGTTATATCAATGGAAAACTTTAACCAAATCATCAATATTGATGAGCGTAACCTGCAAGCCACCGTTGAACCCGGTGTAATAACCCAAGTATTTATGAACGCCGTTGAAGAAAAAGGCCTGCTTTACCCGGTTGACCCGGCAAGCAAAGGCAGTTGCTTTATTGGCGGCAACGTAGCCAATTGTTCCGGCGGGCCGCGTGTGGTAAAATATGGCACCATCCGCGAGTATGTGTTAAACCTCGAAGTGGTTTTGCCTACAGGCGAAGTGATATGGACGGGCGCCAATACCCTCAAATATGCATCGGGCTATAACCTTACCCAATTGATGATAGGCTCGGAAGGCACCCTGGGTATTGTAACCAAAATAGTGGTTAAACTTATACCTAAACCAACACAAAATGTGCTGAT
The DNA here is from genome assembly GCF_003633615.1 of Mucilaginibacter gracilis. Classification (NCBI taxonomy): domain Bacteria; kingdom Pseudomonadati; phylum Bacteroidota; class Sphingobacteriia; order Sphingobacteriales; family Sphingobacteriaceae; genus Mucilaginibacter; species Mucilaginibacter gracilis. The sequence goes on from NZ_RBKU01000001.1 coordinate 3,718,771, forward strand.
GCTGGCTTCGTTTACTACTAACGAGCAGGCTTGCGGCGCGGTATCGGCAATTTTTAGGGCGGGCGTTATTCCATCAACGGTAGAATTTATGGAACGCCGCGGAGTAGAATGGGTTATTGAACACGATAACATAAACTTTGCCCTACAGGATGGCATAGCGGCTTATTTGCTGATAGAAGTTGACGGCAATAACGCCGACGTGATTTTTTCCGAATGTGAAAAGATAAACACCGCCCTCGAAGAATTTGAATGTAAAGACATCCTCTTTGCCGATTCATCGGCACAAAAGGAAGAGCTTTGGAACATGCGCCGCATTATGGGTGTATCGGTAAAATCAAACTCAATTTATAAGGAAGAAGATACCGTAGTGCCCCGAGCCGAACTACCGGCTTTGATAAAAGGAATTAAAGAAATAGGAGCGAAGTATGGCTTCGAATCTGTTTGCTATGGCCACGCCGGCGACGGAAACTTGCACGTCAATATCATCAAAGCAGGTATGAGCGACGAAGACTGGAACACCAAATTGAAAGACGGCATCCGCGAGGTTTTCGAGCTAACGGTATCGTTAGGCGGCACAATATCCGGTGAACACGGCATCGGCCTGGTGCAACGCGAATTTATGCCCATTAAATATCCGGATATAAACCTGGCGCTGATGAGGGGGATTAAGGGGGTATTTGATCCGAACGGAATTTTGAATCCGGGAAAGATATTTTAGGGATGTAAGATGGAATAGGTAAGATGGAAGATGTTTTTATGGGAAAGAGTACGACGTAAGGTAGAAGTAAAAACTGTCTTTGCGAGGTACGAAGCAATCGCACAGAGGCATGTTCGTCCTGCATATTTTGCCGTTATACGTGCGATTGCCACGCTATCGCTCGCAACGACATGGTTTTTAATTGTATTTTTTCAATCACACCGATTTTTACATCTTCCATCTTACCTGAAACATCTTCCATCAATTACTATTCATAATCAGCCTTGGCTCATCATAGGCAATCATGTTGTCGCGTTGTTTCTTTGGTATCGGGCTTGATTTTCCGGCTTTGTAATCGTAGCTGATGCAAACGGTTTTGCCTGTGGTGCAAATGTCTTCTTTGCCGTCAACTATTTTTACCAAAATATATTCTACATCAAAACTGCTATTTCCCACTCGCGATGTGCGTACATAGCATTTAATTTCATCATCTAAGGTGATGGGTTTGCGGTAATCAATTTCGGAGCGACCGAGGATAATGCCCATTTCGTTCCAGTCCCACTCAATAATATTGCGCCAGTAGTTGCCGCGGGCTATTTCGAAATAGGTTAGGTACACAGCATTGTTAACGTGGCCAAAGGCATCCATATCCGAAAAACGGATGTGGATAGGGGTGGTATACTTAAAGTGGGCAATATTTGGGGTCATAATCGGTCAATATGTCTTTAATAAAAATTCCTGCACGACAAAATGTCTTGCTGTTCTGTTATTTTGTTCTGTTTTGCGCAAAATAATCAATTGGTACATCAATTGATTAACAAGATACGAAGATAATAAAACAAAAAATTAAGGAGATATAAAAATGACATTAGTAAAATTTGCAAACGGACAAAAAAACAATGGTTTAAACCCATTATTCACCGATGTATTTGATTCGATATTGAACGATACATTTTTAAGCGAAAGGTTCACCGCTAAAACACCTGCCGTAAACATTGCCGAAACCGAAAACGAGTTCCATATTGAATTGGCCGCTCCGGGTTTAAGCAAAGAGGATTTTAAAATCAGCGTTGAAAAAAACATCTTAACTGTATCTGCCGAAAAGAAAGCTGAAACCGAAGGCACCGACAAAAAATACAGCAAAAAGGAGTTTAGCTATAACGCCTTCACCCGCACATTTACCTTGCCCGAAAGTGTAGACTATACAAAAATTGACGCCACCTACACCGATGGTATTTTGAAACTAAACGTAGCCAAAAAAGAAGAAGCTAAAATTCAAACCCGCGAAATTTCTGTGAAATAAGGGTTTTCTATATATAGTATGGGCTACCATGTACGGCATAGTGTAATTGATTTGTGAGTATATACATGGTATTTCATATAGGTTGTTAGTTTAGTTTAAACGGGGTGTTGCTTAGGCAACATCCCGTTTTTTTGTTATTCGCTTTTAAGGATTTTGGCGGCCTCTGTTAACTTGTCTTTTTCGGTTTTATCCAGCACCGGGTATTTCAGTTTCATATCCTCCAAAACCTGTAACACAATGGTTGATATGGCTATGCGCGTAAACCACTTGTTGTCTGCCGGTATAACGTACCAGGGTGCCTGGTTGGTGGCAGTTTGGTTAATAGCGGTTTTGTAGGCCGCCATATAATCGTTCCAGTATTGCCGCTCTGCAATATCGGCCGACGAAAATTTCCAGTGTTTATCCGTCTTGTCTATCCGTTTTAAAAAGCGCGCCTTCTGTTCGTCTTTAGATACGTTTAAAAAAAACTTCACAATAGTAGTACCGTTCCCGGTTAAATGAGTTTCAAAATTACGGATGCTGTTATAACGTTCATCCCAAAAATCGTCGGTAATTTGGCTAAGAGTATCAATTCCGGGTATGCGCTGGTCAATTACAATTTGCGGGTGTACCTTGCAAACCAGCACATTTTCGTAGTGCGATCGGTTATGTATGCCTATTCTGCCGCGTTCGGGCAGGGCTTTGTAGTGCCGCCACAAAAAATCATGGTCAAGGTCTTCGGCCGATGGTTGTTTAAAGCTGTACACCTGGCAGCCCTGCGGGTTTAAGCCCGACATGGTGTGCGCAATTGCGCTATCCTTACCCGCTGCATCCATCGCCTGGAAAATAATAAGCAAGGCATGTTTGTTCTCGGCGTAAAGTTCGGTTTGCAGGGCCGATATTTTTTCTATCAAATCCGCTAATATCGCTTCGGCATCCTCTTTTTTATAACCTGCGGTGTAATCGGTAGCGTGATCTTTCAGATCGAAATGATCGCCTTTAGAAATTTTAAACTTTTTGATGATATTTTCCATCTAAAAAATAGATTTGTGCCAAGTTACCCTAAAATTTATCATTAAAACCATCGTTATTAATATTTGTTGTTTTGGTTATGAACTGGAACCTTTATTTCACATCTTTACCCAATGTTTAAACGTATAAAAAACCGTTTCCTACGCTACTTCGTCATTTTTATATATTTTATTGTAATATTCTTCTGCGCCATCGAACTTAATTTTTTGTGGCTATTCGGCTATTCGCCCAGTATGGAAGATATCCGTAACCCGTCGATGTCACTCTCGTCCGAAGTTTATTCGGCCGATGGTAAGTTATTGGGCCGGTATTATAAAGAAAACCGTTCGCCGGTAGAGTTTAAACAAATTTCGCCAAACTTAATTAACGCCCTTGTGGCAACCGAAGATGCCCGTTTTTACCAGCACAACGGGGTCGACTTTTTTTCCTTTTTCAGCAGCATCCGGTCAACGGCAAAAGGGGGCAGGCGCGGGGGCAGCACCATTACGCAGCAGTTGGCAAAAAACCTTTTCGAAACACGCAAACGCAAATCGCAGGGCTTAATTAGGCGCATACCCATTTTTCGCACCATTGTATTTAAATGTAAAGAGTGGATAACGGCTTATAAAATTGAACACGTTTACACCAAACAACAAATATTAACCCTGTATTTAAATACCGTGCCATTCGGCAATAACTCTTTTGGCATTAAAACGGCATCAAAAAAATACTTCAATAAAAACCCCGATGCCGTAAACACCGCTGAGGCCGCCACGCTGATCGGTATGTTAAAGGCAACATCAACCTATAACCCCATCCGTAATCCCGAAAAGGCTGTGGACCGCCGCAACACCGTGCTTAAACAAATGGCTAAGTATAATTATATTACTCAGGCCGCTTTAAACACTTTTACCCAGCAACCATTGGGCTTGGATTTAAGTTATGTTGAGGATGAATCGCAGGGCGACTCATACATACGCCGTGCGGTTGAAAAATGGCTGGCCAAATGGTGTACCGAAAACGATGTTGACCTTTACGAAGATGGCCTTAAAATATATACCACAATAGATTCGCGTTTGCAGGAATATGCCGAAGAGGCTGTTGCCGAAAAAATGAAAATGCTGCAAAAGCGCTTTGATGGTATTTGGGGCAAAAAAAACCCGTGGATTGATCCCGATGGTAACGAAATTAAAGACTACACCATTAAGGTTGCCCAAAAGCTGCCCATTTACAAACTGGTTGATAAAAAGTACGTGGGTAATATGGATTCTATCCGCAAGTTTTTTAGTCGGCCAAAACGCATGAAGGTATTTAGCTGGAAGGGCGAACGCGATACTACTTTTTCTACGCTGGATTCGATAGCTTATTATGCCCGCCTGCTTAATACCGGTATGATGACCATTGAGCCAACAAGCGGTAAAATTAAAGTTTGGGTTGGCGGTATCGATCATAAATATTTTAATTACGATCACGTTAACCAGTCTAAACGCCAGGCAGGGTCAACATTTAAACCCTTTGCCTATTTAACCGCTTTAGACAATGGTTTTACACCCTGCGATAAATTTACCGATAAACCTGTATCAATTAAATTTACCGATAAGGGTAAAGAAGAAGTTTGGGAACCTAAAAATGCAAACTGGGTATTTTCGTACCAGGATATGTCGTTACGTTGGGCAATGGGTAAATCTGTTAACTCCATAACGGCGCAGCTTACCGAAAAGGTTGGCTGGGACAAGGTAGTGCAGTACGCGCACAAATGCGGTATAGAAAGTCACCTCGAATCGGTGCCATCGGTATCGTTAGGTACAAACGATGTTTCTGTTTTTGAGATGGTACGGGCCTACAGTACATTTTTAAACAGAGGCAGTAAGATAGACCCCTTGCTGGTAACCAAAATTACCGACCAGGAGGGTAATGTTTTACAGGAGTTTACCCTCAAAACCGAGAAGGTTTTAAGCGACGAGCTGGCCTGGCTTATGCTCTACATGTTTCGTGGTGGGATGGAAGAACCGGGCGGTACATCGCAAGCTTTATGGGAATACCCCGGCTTATGGAAAAAAAGCAACCAGATAGGCGGCAAAACCGGCACCTCATCGGGTTTTGTTGATGGCTGGTATATGGGTATCACTAAAGATTTGATTACCGGTATTTGGGTTGGTGCCGACGACCGCAGCGTACATTTTACCACTGCCGAATCGGGAGAAGGTTCGCACACTGCGCTTCCTGTTTTTGGCCGCTTTATGGAAAAAGTATATGCCGACCCGCAATCGGGCTACACGTACGGATTGTTCCCTAAACCCTGGACTAAAATAACCAAACAGTACGATTGCCCGTCGCCGCAGATAAAGGCTGATACCCTTTCGTCGGACAGTTCAAGCACCGATTCTGCAATGACACCTGAGCCGCTACCGGCTGAAGAAAATAAGGAGAAAGAAAATCAGCCCGGCGCAAATAAATAGTGTACTTGCTCGTTAATTTAAATAGTTTAATTTTACGAATAAAACATCAACATCCTGTACTAAACGCCTTTGCATATGAATAAACGCTACTCATTTCCGCGTATACTATTAACTGTTTTTTTGTTCCTGTTTTTGTTGGCAGGGCTGTTTTTAACACCGGGCACAGCCCTGGCGCAAGGCTTTGGGCAAAATAAGGTGAGGTATAAAAACCTGGACTTTAAGGTTTACAAAACCCCTCACTTCGAGATTTACTACTACATTAAAAACGACAGCCTCATTAAGCGTTTTGCACAGGAGAGCGAGCTATGGTACACCTTGCACCAGCAGGTTTTTCGCGATACGTTTAAAAAGCCTAACCCCATTATATTATATGCCGATCACCCCGATTTTCAACAAACTACTGCCATTGATGGCGAAATTAGCGTAGGCACCGGCGGCGTTACCGAAGGTTTAAAAAACCGGGTTGTAATGCCTTTTATGGAAACCAACCAAACCACCAGGCACGTAATAGGGCACGAGTTGGTACATGCTTTTCAATACCACTCGCTGCTTGATAACGATACTACTAGTTTTTCTGAAATAAATAACCTGCCGCTCTGGATGATAGAGGGTATGGCCGAATACCTTTCGTTAGGAAAAAAGGATGCCTACACCGCTATGTGGATGCGCGATGCTTACCTTAATAAAGATATACCAAGCATTAAGGACCTTACCGAAACTAATAAATACTTCCCTTACCGTTATGGCGAGGCATTTTGGTCGTACATCGGTTCAACCTATGGCGATACCATTATTGTTCCGTTCTTTAAAAATGTGGCGCGTTTCGGGCTCGATTATGGCATCCGCAAAACCTTTGGTTACGACGAAAAAACATTGTCGCGCTTATGGAAAAGCTCTATACAATCCATGTATAAACCTTACCTAAAGGATACCACACAAACCCCGGTAGGTAAAAAGCTGATTGATTTCCACAACTCCGGCGAAATGAACGTGGCCCCGGCTATTAGTCCGGATGGTAAGTATTTAACCTTTTTGTCCGAAAAAAATCTCTTTACTATCGACCTTTATCTGGCCGATGCGCATACGGGAAAGGTAATTAAAAAATTAACCAGTAAAGTATCTAACACCCATATCGACGAATTTAACTTTATCGAATCGGCAGGAGCCTGGTCGCCGGATAGTAAACGCTTTGCATTCAGCGTTTTTGGCGGCGGACGCAATAAATTGATAATTGTTGATGTTGCATCTGGCCGCATACTAAACGAGTTATCAATGGGTAAGGCCGAACAGTTTAGCTATGTATCATGGTCGCCAAACGGGCAGGATATAGTTTTCTCGGGCATGTCTAACGGGGAAAGCGATTTGTATAGCTATAACCTCGTAAGTAAAAAACTTACTCAGTTAACCAACGATAAATATTCCGATTATCAGCCAAGTTTTTCGCACGATGGCAGCAAAATAGTTTTTGCCAGCGACCGCACTACTTACGATAAATCGTTAAGCCAGACCATCACCTTTAACCTTGCCGTAATGGATGTAGCCACAGGTAAGGTAACCGATATTGATGTTTTTAATGGCGCCAATAACTTAAATCCGCAATTCTCTTCAGACGATAAGCAAATCTACTTTCTTTCCAACCGCGATGGTTTCCGTAATCTGTACCGATACACCCTGGCCGATGGCAAAGTTGAGCAGTTAACCGATTTATTTACCGGCATAAGCGGCATTACCGAATATGCTCCGGCCCTAAGTATTTCTAACAATAACGATATTGCTTACTCGTATTACCGCGCCCAAAAGTATGCGCTTTACAATGCCAAGGCTACTGATTTTAAACCGGTAACCGTTGGCCCGCAGCAACTTAACTTTGATGCCGCTATGCTGCCGCCGTTAAAAGCAGTAGGGGTTGATTTGATTAACTCCAACCTTAACAATTACCTGGCCTATCAAAAAATACCAACCGACTCTATTAAAACAATTAAATACCGTCCGCAGTTTAAGCTCGACTACCTGGCGAGCAGTGGCGTGGGCGTTGGTGTAAACACACAGTACGGCGCCGGCCTTGCCAGTGGTGTACAAGGTATTTTTAGCGATATATTGGGCCGCAACCAGCTTTATGTAGGTGCAGCTATTAATGGCGAAATTTACGATTTTGGTGGCCAATTTGCCTACATCAACCAATCCCATCGTTGGGATTTTGGCGTATCTGTATCGCACATACCCTACCAGTTTGGTATAGGTACAACCACTATTGAGCACCAAACCATAAGCGGGAAAAACGTTCCGTTACTTTCCTACAATACCGATATCATCCGTAACTTTCAGGATGGTACCAATGTTTTTACATCGTACCCAATCTCAAAAATTACGCGTATAGAGTTTGGTGCGGGTATATCATACAATTACTTCCGTGTTGACAGGTATAACGATTTGTATACCATTGATACAGTAGCTGGCAACCTTCAACCTGGCCAATATGTAGGTAGTGATAAGAAAAAGGTATCAAACGATGATGAAAGCACCTTAACCAATTATAATTTAAGGGCTTATGCATTATATTCGTTTAATGTGGGCCTTGTTGGCGATAACTCGTTTTTTGGTATAGCAGCACCTTTAGAGGGCTTCCGTTACCGCATAGGAGCCAATTTTAATTTCGGCACTTATCAGTTTATCTCACCAACTATCGATTTGCGTAAGTACTTTCGCCTACAGCCCGTAACGCTGGCCGCAAGGCTATCCGGCTACGGCAGGTTTGCCGCTAACAGTGCAACCAATGGTTTGTATCCTTTATTTTTGGGCTATCCTTATCTTATCAGGGGGTATGAATCGCAGAGCTTTTACAACTCAACCAAGACGTCAACCAACGGTTACAGTATCGACCAGTTGTTTGGTAACCGGATAGCATTATTTAACCTGGAGGCCCGTTTACCTTTTACCGGTCCCGAAAAATTAGCCGTTATTAAATCGAAACTGTTGTTTACCGATTTGAACGTGTTTTTTGATGCGGGTTTAGCCTGGAGCGCGGGCGATAAAGTTACCTATGGCCTTGACCCTCAATATTTACGCACCGAACAAACCGGGGTGGACCCAACAACGGGTAAGCCGGTTACTACCCGCATTTATAGCCACGTACCGTCAACAAGTGTAGGTATATCATTACGGATAAACGTATTTGGGGCGCTAATTTTAGAGCCTTACTTAGCCATACCTTTCCAACGTACCGATGTTACTTACCCCGTATTTGGGCTAAACTTTGCACCGGGCTGGTAAATCAACCTAAACAAAAAGCCCCGCTTCGGAAGTACCGAAGCGGGGCTTTTTGTTTTTTAACATACTCCTTACATTTTTGGTGGAGTTTTGGTTGTGTCTTTTTTAGTGGTATCAGTAGGCGTACTCATGGTTGATGTTGAATCTTTTACCGTAGTTGTAGTACTGGTGGTATCGCTACCGTCAGTTTTTTTTGTTGAACTGCAACCCGCAGCTATTGAACCTATCATTGCCGCGACAAGGGCGAAACTTAAAACTTGCTTTTTCATAATGTTGTAGATTATTTGATGTTTTTAAATTATCGATATAAATTTAAAACCCCATAACCGCCAATTTGTTTGCATTATATAGCAAGCCAACCTAAGCACCTTGTTTAACCGAAGTGCTTTTTTATGGTAGCTAACAACTCGGCTGTTATTTTGCCGTTTGTGGCTACCACCTCGCGGGTGTTAAACAAATCGGTTCCGCCAGTAAAATTAACTACTTCGCCGCCTGCCTGGCGCACTATAACAATACCTGCGGCCATATCATACGAGTTTAAATTGTACTCGTAATAGCCGTCAAAACGTCCACAGGCGGTATATGCCAAATCCACCGCAGCCGATCCTAAACGCCGTAAGCCGTGGCAACCGCGCATTAATTCGGCAAATAAATCAATAAAAGCCTGTTGTTTCTCAAAATTGTAATACGGGAAACCGGTAGCCAATAACGTATCGGCAATTTTAAGGCTTTTGGTTACTTTAATTTCCTTACCGTTTAAGTAAGCCGGCGAACCTTTCCAGGCATAAAAGCATTCGTCCTGGTTTATTTCGTACACAACGCCTAACACCAGTTCATCATACTCCTGCAAGGCAATACTAACCGAAAATACGGGTAGGCCATGTATAAAATTGGTAGTACCATCCAGCGGGTCAATTATCCAGGTATAACGCTCTCCAATTTGGTTCTTTGTTTTTTCTTCGGTAATAAAACCGGCTTCGGGTAATATTTTTTCCAGGGCGGCCACAATTTGTTCTTCGGCTCCTTTGTCTACATACGATACAAGGTCGTTCAAGCCTTTGTACTCAACACTGTCCTGGTTGAATTTTTTACGCTCCTGGCGGATAAAATCGCCTACCTGTTTTGATAGTGCAATAACTTCATTTGCTATGGTTTCGAGCTGCATGATGTCTTAATGATAAATTGAAAGAGAAAAATTTATGTACAAAAAAGCTTAAAAAAAACAAGCTCAGGGCGGCCGCAGGCCTTGCTATGATGGGGTTGATATTTAAACGCTTAACCAGAATAGCCAAAATGCCCAAATTGGCAAAAAAACCCAATGTTGCTACGCCCGAAAATCTGACAAACTGTTTTCCCGGCGACAAGCTCGATTCCGAAAAAACCAGAAACCGGGTTATTAAAAAGTTAACCATTACGCCTAAAAAAAACGAAATGGCAAACGATAAAACATACCGCGATACATCAAGGCCGAGCACGTTGTACAAGTTATTGCTAAACACATAATCGTAAAGCAGGTAATAGGCAAGCATATCAACCGCAAAACCCACCCCTGCCGAAAGTACAAAACGTACCACCTGGTTTTTAAGTAGGCGTTTCCACAAGCCTGGTTGGTTACTCACTGTCATGCCTGGCTGGTTTCGGCTTCTTTATTGCGTAGGGCGTTGGCTATAAAAACAATTCCTGTTATAAATAAAATTAGTGATATCAATTCGGCTTGGGTAAATGGTATACCTGCAACATGGTACTTGGTGTTTACACGGATAAGCTCAATTAAAAAGCGTTCTAAACCGTTTAAAACCAAATATACACCCCACATTAACCCCGGCAAGTTTAATTTGCTGCGCTGGCTCCAAAGTAAAACAAATAACAAAAGGCAAATTACCGATTCGTAAAACGATGTTGGAAAAACAGCTACCGGTAACTCGGCACAAAACTTACCAACGCAATTGGGTATGTGTACGCCCTCGCTGTTTACGTTATGCGGAAACTTAAATGCCCACATCCAATCGGGCGCCCAGCTTAACCAGCCCGGTTTAGGCGCAGTATTATTGATACCCCAATCGCCATCGCCCGACATTTGACAGCCTATGCGGCCCACACCATAGGCTAACATCATTCCCGGTGCGCCAATATCCAGCATATCTATCCATTTTACTCCGTTTTTGCCAGCCACGTATAGTACCGCCGCACCGCCGCATATCAGGCCTCCATAAAAGGTTAATCCGCTAAAGCCAATTAATTCTTTTACCGGGTCGGCCATAAACCTGTCCCAATTTTCTAAGCCATCAAATACTTTGGCACCCAAAAATCCCCATACGGCGGCCCAAAGCAGTATGCTGCCCATCAACTCGTAAGGGTGTACGGTAACCTCAACATTTTTTGGGGTAGGCAGTTGTTGTTGTTTCTTTTCGTAATAGGCCCAATAAGCAAACACAGCGGCCAAAATAAATCCACCCGGCCAGTTGCCGTGTGCCGATAATAAAAAATCCTGAGGATTATCTACCATAGCGCGGTAGTTTAAGGCAGCATCTAAAATTTTATAACCTATTAAAAAACCAAAAAAGGCATTCATGGCCATATCACCTATCGAGGCTGGTTCGCCCTGCAAAACCATTTTTTTAAATGAATGAACACGGCCCAGTTGCTCTTTGCGCTTAAACTCTTGCTCAAATGCCCAAAAACCGCCCATAAAGGCAATGGCCACAAAAAAACCAAAAGTTTGAATAGGTAAAGGAAAGTTGTATCCCGTAAAATATTTAATAAGTTCGGTTATGGTTGGAAACATTGAGGTAGTGTTTTTTTGGCTAATATAAAAATTAATGTACCAATGTTTCTTCAGCCTCGGTTATTTCAACGTCACCATCTGGTGAAATTGCTGTTAACTGTACGGCTTTAAGTTCGTTCACCAGTATAGGGTCGTATTTGGTTTTTACTTTAACGTAGTTACGGCTAAAACCGTGCATGTAACCATCGGTAATATCGCGTTCAAAAAGTATCTCAACGTGTTTGCCCAGTTGGCTTTGGTAAAATGCCCTTCGTTTTTTGTCGGATAAAATGTGCAACATTTTACTTCTTTCCGCTCTTGTTGAACCCGGTATTTTGCCGCTCATCTCGGCTGCCAAAGTATTTTCCCGCTCCGAATAGGTAAATACGTGCAGGTACGATATATCCAATTCGTTTAAAAAGTTGTAGGTATCAATAAAATCCTCCCTTGTTTCGCCGGGGAAGCCCACTATAACATCAACACCAATGCAACAATCGGGCATCAGTTGCTTTATCTGGGTAACTCTATCCACATATAACTCGCGCTTGTAGCGCCTGCGCATTAACGACAATATTTTATTTGAACCCGATTGTAGCGGAATATGGAAATGCGGTACAAAACGTTTTGAATGCGCTACGAAGGCAATAATTTCGTCTGTTAACAAATTAGGTTCTATGGATGAAATGCGTATCCGGTCAATCCCTTCAACCTCGTCCACGGCTTTAACCAAATCAATAAATTTATCCTGCCGCTGCCCGTCGCGAATGCCGTAGTCGCCAATGTTTACGCCCGTTAAAACTATTTCTTTAACGCCCGATGCTGCAATTTCGTGAGCCTGGGTTATCACACTTTCAACGGTATCGCTCCGGCTGGAGCCCCGTGCCAATGGGATAGTGCAAAACGTACACGAATAATCGCAGCCATCCTGCACTTTTAAAAAGGTGCGGGTACGGTTATCACCAAACGAATATGATGCTACAAACTGGTTGGCCTCGGTTACGGGTTGGTTGTAAACCAGTGCTTTAGGCTTTTTAGTTAGGTCGGTTATATGCTCAACAATGTTAAATTTTTCGGCTGCGCCTAAAACCATGTCAACACCGGGTATATCGGCAATTTCCTGCGGTTTTAGTTGGGCATAGCAACCCACAATGGTTACGTAAGCATTGGGCGATATTTTAAGGGCCTCTTTAACAATTTTTTTGCACTTTTTATCGGCATTATCGGTAACCGAGCAGGTGTTTATCACAAATACATCGGGTGTATCGGTAAAATCAACCGTATCAAAACCTGCCTTATTAAACAGGCGGCCTATTGTTGAGGTTTCCGAATAATTGAGCTTACAGCCCAAAGTATAAAAAGCGACTTTCTTATTCATTTTAACGCTGCAAAGATAAGAATTTTTTATTTTTACCGCACCCGCAGCTTTACACCTTAAACGGGCACATTTATTGCAATTACCAGGCTAATGGCATAATGCCTACAGCTAGTAAAGATTTTGCGCTATGAATAATAATACTTATACCTTAATACTGATATTGAGTGCCCTGTTTGTTAACGCAGATGCAAAAAGCATCGATTCATTACAAAAACAATTGGATACAACCAGTAACGCCTGCGTCAAAGCCGAATTATATACCAATATTGCCGACCAGCTTATACAATTTAACGGCCCCAAAACCCGCGAAATTACCTACGCGGAGGCCGACAGGGCTATTGCCTGTGTACTGAAAGCTATACATTACAACGCCCGAAATAATGATACCCTTGCCCTACGTAATAATTTTAATTGCCTGGCATCGGCTTACGTTATTCAACATAAATATGCACAGGCTAAGTGGTTTGTTTTACAATCAAATTACATATCGCGCGCGCGGAAGGATGTTTATGCTACCATTAATTCGTTAATGCAGTTAGCTACAATAAAAATTGCCATTAAGGATTATAAAATGGCCGAAAAGGATTTTAACGAAGCCATTGTTTTATCTAAATATAAAAACGACGTTTTACGGGAGATAGCTATTGAAAAATGCCTTGCCACACTTTACGATAATACCGGGCGTGCAAAATTAGCTGTAGCTACCGAAAAACATTGTACCTATTTAGCGGCTAACTTGGTCAAGATAACTGCACAACAAGCCAAACAAAACCAGGTACGAATGGTCGAACAAGCTAAAATAGCCGCGCAAAAAGCCAAGGCCAATGCAGTTAAAATGGCTTTAGTTGCTAAAATAAACCAAGCCAACCAAGCCAAAATAGCCTTACAAAAAGCTAAAACACACAAAGCCGAAGAGAGAAAATATTTGGCTTTGCTAAAAGCAAAAAGCCAATGGCCTTTGCCGCTAACTTTTGATGCCAAACCACTTGCAAACGTACAGCCAACGCTAAGCGGCGATGCTCAAACAAAAGCCGACACAGCTACAGTTTTTGCGGTTATGCAACACGAAAAGTAATTATTCGCCTTCGCTCCATCTAAAGCTTTTACTTTCCAGGCCCATGAGGTCAATAACACGGTCAACAACGGTTAGTGCAACTTGCTCAACAGTTTGCGGCCTGCTGTAATAGGAGGGTACCGCGGGGCAAATTATGCCACCGGCCTCGGTTACGGTTTGCATATTGCGCAGATGGATAAGGTTGAGGGGCATATCCCTGGCCACCAAAATAAGTTTACGACGCTCTTTCAATATTACATCGGCGGCGCGTGTTGTTAAATCGTTTGATATGCCTGCCGCTATACGGCCAAGGGTGCCCATTGAGCATGGGACGATTACCATAGTATCATACCGGGCCGAGCCGGATGCAAACGGAGCACTAAAATTGGTTTTATCATAAAAATTGAAAGGATAGTTTTGATAAGCTTCGTTATCCAGTTCAAACTTCCAAACCTGGCGTGCGTTGTCGCTCATTACTATGCCAACATCGGCAATTTGATCGCCAAGGGTCTGTAATTTATCAAGCAAAAGTTTGGCGTAAATGGCCCCACTGGCCCCGGTAATAGCAATAACTATTTTTTTCCTCATTCTTATGCAAAGCTATGTTAAAAAGCGTGCATAAAAAAAGGGCCGAATACGAATATTCGACCCTACATCTACCTATGAAAAACATGCCCTGTAAGGGGCAGTACAAATATAGCTACACATTTCTTAATTGTAAAATTATTGTTAATGTTTTTTACATAAAAAAAACGATGTGTAAAATGTGTTATGGCTTGTTTACCAGGTTTTTATCAATAAGCATTTGTATAATACCATCAACCATGCCTACTTTAGGTACATATATGTGTTTAATTGCTGCCCATTTCATTAAGGTAATGTAAATTTCGCAGGCCGGGATAATTACATCGGCGCGGTCGTTATTGAGGCCCAATACGTTTATCCTGTCTTTAAGCGAAAACGAATCGAGGTATTGATGAAGCGATTTTAACTTATTAAAGCTCAACGGAACATCTTCCTTTTCTTCCGATAGTTTAAATAATTTATTGATATTGCCACCAGTGCCAATACCAATTATTGATTTGTAATTGCGCGTGTGTTGTTTAACAAAATCGTGCATTTCGGTCCAGGTTTCTTCTTTATCCTGGTTATCCAAAATGCGGATGGTGCCGATGTTGAATGAGTGTGAAGCCACAATTTTATTTTCCGAAAAAATGGAAAGCTCGGTACTACCGCCACCCACATCAATATAAAGGTAGTTTTTATTTTTATCCAACGATTGCTCGATGTGGTTTGAATAAATAATGTTGGCTTCCTTTTCGCCATGTACTATTTCAATTTCCAAACCCGTTTGCTCCTTTATACGGGCAACAATTTCGGGGCCATTGGCAGCCTCGCGCATAGCTGAGGTGGCATAGGCGCGATAATCGTTTACCTTATATACATCCATCAAGTTTTTAAAGGCTTGCATGGTTTTCACCATCTCGGCTATCTTTTTGTCGGATATGCGCCTATCCAGAAAAGCATCGTCGCCCAAACGCAGAGGCACGCGGATCAGGGTATCCTTTTTAAAAGAAAATGATCCGTTATTATCAACAACGTTAGCAATAAGCAGCCTTACAGCGTTCGATCCAATATCAATAGCAGCGTATTTCAAAGTATTTAGTTTTTGTATTTTAAGTAATTGTAGATATCAATTTGAGCACGGTAAGGTATCTTTTCTTTCGATTTTACGTACTTGTTACTGTTGTGCCCGTTAATTTCGCGGGCTTTGGTATTATCCTGTAATTGTATATCAATAATGTCTCTTATCTCCTTACGCAGCGTTTCATCATATATCGGGAAGCCAACTTCAACGCGGCTATCAAGGTTACGACTCAAAAAATCTGCCGAGGTAAGGTAAATCAGCTCTTTGCCGTCATTACCAAATATTTGTACACGGGCATGCTCCAAATACTTATCTACAATGCTTATTACCTCAATATTTTCGCTGTAGTTTTTTAACCCGCCCACCAGGCAGCACATACCGCGCACTATCAGTTTTATTTTTACCCCGGCATTGCTGGCCGAGTATAGCTTGGCTATCATTTGCTCATCGGCCAGGCTGTTCATTTTCAAAATCATGTATGCAGGCTTGCCTGCTTTGGCATTTTTTATCTCGTTATCAATCAGCTTAAAATATGCCGGGCGCGAATCCACAGGCGAAACAATTAAGTTTTTTAAACCGCTGGGTACCGTGTTTTTGGTAAGCGCCTTAAAAACCTGAACCAAATCGTCGGTTATTTTTTTGTTCATGGTTAGCAAACTATGGTCTGCATAAATTGAAGCCGTTTTTTCGTTAAAGTTACCGGTTGATAAACAAGCATAATTAACCGTTTTTCCTTTTTCTAACCGCGAAACCAAAATTATTTTGGAGTGAACTTTATAGCCCGATATGCCATAAATAACATTTACGCCTTCTTCGGCCAGGCGGCGGCTCCAGGTAATATTGGCCTGCTCGTCAAACCGGGCTTTTAGTTCAACCAAGCAATTTACCTTTTTGCCATTTTTGGCGGCGTTAATAAGCGCATGTACTACGCGCGAGTTTTTAGCCAGCCGGTAAAGGGTTACGCTAATTTCTTTTACTTTAGGATCAATAGCTGCTTCGCGCAGAAAGTGGATAATGTAATCGAAAGATTGATAAGGCGTACTCACCAAAAAATCTTTCTTTTCAATCATGCCTATTAAACTCTTCCCGAATGAAAGATCGGGAACGGGGAGAATATCATATTTGGGGTATTCCAGTTCGGGCCTGCCCACGTTAGGGAAACCAATAAAATCCTTAAAATTATGGTAACGGTTGCCCGGAATTAAGCTTTCGGAATTTACGCCCATTTTGGTTATCAAAAAGGCCAGCATATCCATCGGCATTTCGGTATCGTACAGTAAACGCATCGGTTTACCCTTTTTGCGTTTCAGCAGGCTTCGCGAAAGCAGATCAACAAATTTATCACTTACTTCTTTATCCAAATCAAGTTCGGCATCGCGGGTTAGCTGTATGGAGTAAGCCTCGATGGTATCGTGGTCGAAAATGAAAAATATATCCTCCAAACTGTAGCGGATAATATCGTCAACCAAAATAATAAACTTGAGGTCGTTGGTTTGGGGCAGGGCCACAAAACGCGATAAACTTTCCGGAATTTCAATAAGGGCCAGCTTGGTTTTTTTATTTTTGCTAAGGCGTACAAAAAAGTAAATACCACGGTCGCGCAGTTCGGGCAAGGGGTCGCCGTCGTTCAGCATAATAGGTACCAGGGTAGCCAATATATTTTCGCGGAAGTAATTTTTAACAAAGGCCCCGCGCGTTACGTTAAGCTGGGTATCGTTCAGTATAAATATCTTCTCTTCGGCAAGCTGTTTAACAATGATATTTTCGTATAAGTTGTTAAACTTTTTTTCCTGTTTTACTACCAGGTTTTTTATCTGGTTGAGTAGTTTTTTAGGATTGTAGCCTAAAACTTCCTTTGCTTTTTCGTTAAGGCTGGTTAAACGGCTAAGGGTAGCTACGCGTACACGGTAAAACTCGTCAAGGTTAGACGAAAATATAGCCAAAAATTTAATACGATCAATTAATGGAACAGTAGGATCGGCGGCTTCCTGCAAAACTCTATCGTTAAAATAAAGCCAACTTATTTCTCTGTTAATTAGTGGTATACGCTTAATATCCATATAAAATAAAAAGTCCCCGGCCTTAAAGCCCGGGACTACAAAACTGCTTATTTATTTGTTAAGATAATGTTAATACTTAACCAATTTATTTACACTATTTAAATCTTTTTTGCCGTTTGGGCTTTTGCAGTGGATCCTGCTGGTTTGTCTGTGGCAATTGTTGCCTTTTTTGCCGTTGTTGTTTTTGGGGAAACAGGTTCAGTGGCAGGTGTAACAACCGTTACGGTATCGGGTATAATGGCCGTAACTTTTTCAACTTTTGGAGCGGCTGTTTTTTTTACCTTTTCTTCGGCTGTTTTTGCTGCTTTGGCAATTACCTTTTCAACTTTTACTACTTTTTTTACAATATCTTTTTTTGCGGCATCGGTTGCTTTGCTTGCTTTTTTAACGGCCTTTTTAACCGGCTCGTTATCCAACTTTGCCTGTACAACTTCTTTCACTACGTCAAACTCTTTACTTATTTTTTTAGCTACCGCCTTGCTTACTTTTTTTACTTCTTTTTTCAGTTTTTCGGCATCGTGTCCAAGTTCGCTTAGTGCGTGCATAAACCTATCGGTAATACTGGTTTCCAGTTGTTTTTTGGCTGCTTTTTTTGTGCTGGTTTTCATGGTTAGGTAAAATAATTTGAATACTTGTATAAAGGTAAAGAATAGAATTATAACCTTAATGTTTTTAAATAGTTAAAATAAAACTTGTTGCTTGTGTAAATGTATTTAAATAGGATAAATTTGCAACAACATTAATAACCTAACATATGCCATCATTTGATATTGTGAGCAAAATTGATGCTCAAACGCTGGATAATGCTATTAACAACGCCAAGAAAGAGATATTGAACCGTTACGATTTTAACGGATCGAAAAGCACCATTGAACTGGATAAAAAAACTAACGAAATAACCGTTGTTACCGAAGATGATATGCGCCTTAAAGCTATTGAAGGTTCGATCATCAGCCGAATGGTTAAGCAATCGTTAGACCCAAAAGCGCTTGATTTTGGCGAGGAACAATACGCATCGGGCAATATGATACGCAAGGGTATCAAGATAAAAGAAGGCCTTGATAAAGAGGCTGCAAAAAAGGTTGTTAAAAAAATAAAAGACAGCAACCTAAAGGTGCAGGCTGCTATTATGGACGACCAGGTGCGTGTAACCGCCAAAAGTATTGACGATTTGCAGGCCGTAATAAGCCTTTGCCGCGGCGAAGATTTTGGACAGCCGCTACAATACATTAACATGCGTAACTAATCAGGCATAAAATCAACAAAATGTCTCGTAAATAAGGCGGCAGTACTTGGTGCCCTTTGTGCTTTTCTCTCCGGGCTCTCTGTGGTAAAATTAACCACAAAGAGCACCGAGGTTTTGCAAAGAGAGCCACAGAGATTTTTAACCGGGCTTTATGCTGTTTACTTAAATAGGTTTTCCTTTTAAGACAACCAATTTTACATTATCCCTAAAGGGCATTACTCCAACACAATTTCGTCGGCAAAAATATAGCTTGGTTTGCCCTTGCTTTCGTGCCAATCGGGCAGGGGGCCGTACTGGTGTGCTATAATTTTAAGATAGCGGGTTTTAAGGCCGAGATCGATGCCGTAGAACTGCGTTTGCACCGCCGTATCCTTAATAGCTATTTTGCTGATAACTGATCCTGCCGATTTGAAATTTTTTCCATCATCCGAGGTCATAAATTCAACACTTTTTGGGAAAACTATCCAGGCGCGGCTATCCTGTAAAGTATTAAGCCCTAGTTTTTTAACCACGCGGCTCTGGCCGAGGTCCAACACTACCTCCAGGTCGTTTCCCTGGAAAGCCTGCCAGTTGCCCATACGCCATTTTGTGGTGCCATGAAAGCCATCTATCAAAGCATTAGTGCCTCCGCCATTGTATAATGGGTGATATTTACTAAGCGAAACAACTTTTACATCGCCGCGTATTTTGGTAAACGTGCCTTCGGCTATAAAGCTTTGCTTATCATCTTTAATGGCAATGCATTTTACAGTTGTTGTATTGGTAAGCGTAACTGGCTTGGTAAATAATGTGGAGTTACTGGTAGGAGCGGAGCCATCCAGCGTATAGTATATGCGCACGTTGGCATCGGCACAACCAAATGATACATCGAGGCTGTTTTGTATGTTGGTTGATGGGTATATGATGTATGGGTTGGCTACAATTAAATTATCGGTAATTTTAGATACCGGCTTCTCTAAATCCTGCATAAACAATTTGTTAGGCAACTTGCCCGAAAACACTTCCCAATCGCCGCCGTTGGCAATATCGTTATAGGTTAAAAATAGTTTTTCGTAAGGGTTTTTGTTAAGCGTCATCCCTTGCAGGTAAAAACTTGATGCTGTGTTGCCTGTGCCCGTTATGGTGAATTTTTTGCCGTTTTCTAAATTGATAACAGCTTTATCAAATAAGGGTAAACCAATTTGGTAGTCCTGCTGGCCGGGTGCTATGGTATAAAAGCCCAGGGCACTCATTACATACCAGGCCGACATTTGCCCGCAATCTTCGTTTCCTGCTAAGCCATCGGGTTCATCTTTATATTGCTCGCGCATTATCCGGCTAACGTATAACTGGGTTTTATAAGAGTTATCGGTAAAGTTAAACAGGTAAGCCATGTGGTGGCTCGGCTCGTTACCGTGGGCATACTGGCCAATGAGGCCCGTTATGTCCGATTGTTCGCGCCCTGTTAATTTGTCGCTGGTGGTAAAAAGTTCTTCCAGTTTGGCTTCAAAGGTTTCCTTTCCACCCATGTGGTCAATCAGGCCCTGCACATCCTGCGGCACTAAAAACGAATATTGCCACGAGTTACCTTCGGTGTAATTATTATTAACATCGGTTGGCAAAAACGGAATAAACCAGCCGCCGTTGCTGCGCGCGCGCATAAAGTTGCTTTGGTTATCGAAAACGTTTTTCCAGTACTGGCCGCGTTTAATGTATTCGGCATAATCCTGCGGCTTATTCATCATTTTAGCCATTTGGGCAATACACCAATCATCAATAGCGTATTCCAATGTTTTGGATACCGATTCTTCCTCATCGGCAGCCAGCACCGCGCCGTTTTTACGGTACGAGTCTAACCCAAACTGGTTGCGGTTAACGACGGCCTTCATGGCGGTTAAAGCTTTTTCGGCGTCAAAATCTCTAATTCCTTTAGCGTAAGCATCAACAATTACGGGTATGGAGTGGTTGCCCACCATACAATAAGTTTCGCTTGATGCTAAAGGCCAAATGGGCAGCAGGCCGCCTTCATCATACATGGCTAAAAAGCTCTTGATAAAATCGAGCGTGCGTTTGCGGTTAATAATGGTTTGCAAGGGGTGCTGGGCCCTATAAGTGTCCCAGAGCGAGAAAACGGTGTAATAATCAAAGCCCTCGGCTTTGTGTATTTTTTTATCTAAGCCACGGTACTGGCCGTCAACATCGCTGTAAACATTTGGGGCACATAGGGTGTGGTATAGCGCGGTATAAAATATAGTTTGCTTTTTTTTGGCGTAGTCAACAAAAGGTATTTTGGGCTTTGGCGAGCCGTAAGGGTTGTTACCGCCGTAGCTTTGATTGCCGTTTGGTTGAGGTATTTGTATTTGGGCAGTTGCGCCGCCTTCCACATCAATTTTGGCCAGCTCGTTTAGCCAATCGTTTTTTGCGGCTTTTTGTACCCTTTTAAAATCAAAATCGGCAACCTCTGTGTCCAGGTTTTTTAGGGCGCCTTCGGTACTTACTGATGATATACCTACCTTTGATACCACTTCGCCGGGATTATCAAACTGGATGTACATTTTTAAATTAGTACCCTGCACCTTGCTTTGCCCGGTTTGTATTTTATCGTTTAAGGCAATACCATAGGTTTTAAACGGTTTAGAAAATTTGGCATAAAAATACACATACTGGTCGTCGGCCCATGATTTTGAACGACGCAAACCCCGTATCTCATGGTCGTTAACAACCTCTATCCACGCATCTATTACCTCGTCGCGGTGTTTTAAATCAATAATAATGTTGCACTGCTTATCGCCGGGGTAAATATATTTATGAACCCCAACGCGCCTGGTGGCGGTTAATTCTACATCAATATTGTACTTATCCAGTTTGGTGTGGTACCATCCCGGCGAGGCCTGTTCGTTCTTCTTTTTAAAGCCTGAGCTGTATTGTGTGTTGAGCAATTTAGGGTCGCCGGTGGTGGGCATAAATAAAATGTCGCAGTAATCGGCTATGCCGGTGCCACTTAAATGCGTGTGCGAAAAACCATAAACTGTAGTATCGCTGTAATGATAGCCCGAACATCCATCCCAGCCCTCAAGCCTGGTATCGGGACTTAACTGCACCATCCCGAAAGGAACGGTTGCGCCGGGATAAGTATGCCCGTGCCCGCCTGTGCCAATAAATGGGTTAACAAGCATGGTATGGTCAATAGGTTTTTTCTTTTGGGCCGTTGCCTGTAAGGTTAATACTATCAATAAAAAGCAAAAGTACTTGTATTTCATATGGAGTGATAACGATAATTATGACTTGTGATTATAATGGGCAAAATTTATGGTTAGCAATAATGCGCTCTTTAAACCATATAAACAAATACATTACAGGGTTTTAATTGGAAATTAAAACTATTGGAAACCACAAAGGCCGGCTTTTGTCTATTTTCTATCATAAACCCGGTTATGGAAATGTTGTGGCTCCATTGTGTCATTGCGAGCGAAAGCGTGGCAACCGCACATAAGCCGAGCAGCTATTCAGGGCGAATATGCCTTCGTGCGGTTGCTTCGTATCTCGTAATGACAGAGTTTTTCTTATCAGTGACACAATTTCTTACAATGCTATTGTAAAATCGTCGGCATCCTTTAAAAAGGGGAGGGCGCGCCTTATTTTAATCAGTTCTTCGGGATGAATGGTGAAGGTGTAAACATCCTCTTCGTCGCGTTTATAATAAACCACATCGCCGTTAGGGCCAATACAAGTTGAATCGCCCGAATGGTAAACCTCGTTACCATCGTGCCCAACCCGGTTTACTCCTATAACAAAACACTGGTTTTCAACCGCCCTTGCGGGGATGAGGGTTCGCCAGTGCAGGGCGCGTTTTTCGGGCCAGTTGGCTACAATCAGCAACAAGTCATAAGCGGCATCCTTATTACGCAACCATACCGGGAAACGCAAATCGTAGCAAATTACGGGGCATATCTTCCAGCCCTTCAGTTCAACTATCAGGTGTTCTGTTCCGGCGGTATAAGTTTGGTGCTCTTTGCCCAGGGCAAATAAATGGCGCTTATCGTAATGTTTAAAAGTGCCGTCGGGCAGCATCCAAATCAGGCGGTTATAAGATTGACCGTTTTCTGCTATAATCAGGCTGCCTGTAACAACGCAATCATATTTTTTTGCCGTGGTGTGCATCCATTGCATTGTTTTGCCGTTCATGGGTTCGGCAAGGGTATCCACATTCATGCTAAAACCCGTGTTAAACATCTCGGGCAAAATAATCAGATCGGTTTTTTCGCGGATGCTGGTTAAGCGGAGCGTTATATTTTGAAGGTTTTTATCAATATTTTCCCAGAATAAATATGCCTGGAAAACGGTGATCTTTAAATTATCCATTTAATTTTTTTAGGGCCAATAGGTGTATCAGCAAGTCATAATTAAATTTTCATTAATTTATTAACGGCATTGTCCAGCGTTTCTTGCCTTTTGGCGAAACAAAACCTTAAAACACGGTGATCGGTATTGCGGGTATAAAAACCCGAAGTGGGTATAGAGGCCACGCCAAACTCCCTGGTTATACGCAGTGCAATATCAACATCCTTTTCGTCGCTTATCCTGTCGTACCGCACCGATTGAAAGTAGGAGCCCGCACAAGGCAGCAACTCAAACCTGGTTTGCGCCATGGCGTTGCGAAAGTGATCGCGCTTTTGCTGAAAGAAACCGGCGAGGCCATTATAAGTATTTTCGTCCTTTAAATATTCGGCAATGGCGTGTTGCGTGGGCGAGTTAACGCTAAACACTAAAAACTGGTGTACCTTTCTAAATTCGCGCATTAGCTGTTCGGGAGCAACGCAATAGCCAATTTTCCAACCGGTACTATGAAACAGCTTACCAAACGACGATACGATGAAGCTACGCTTCCGTAACTCTTCATACTTAACCATACTGTGGTGGGTTTGGCCATCAAATATCAGGTGTTCGTAAACCTCGTCGCTCAAAATTACAATATCCTGATCTTTTACAATAATGGTGAGTTCGTCAATATCGCTTTTTTGTAATATGGTAGCGGTAGGGTTATGTGGCGAATTTAAAATAATCATTTTTGTACGCGCGGTAAGCAACTTCCGCACCATATCCCAGGGGATACGGTAATCTGGCGGTGCCAACTCAAGCGATTTAACAATGCCGCCCATTACCTTAATAGCGGGCGCGTAACTATCGTAAGCAGGTTCAAAAACAATTACCTCGTCGTTAGGGTGTATAATTGCCGCTATGGCCGTAAAAATAGCTTGTGTGGCTCCGGCGGTTACGGTTACCTCGGTATCGGGGTTGTAGTTAACGCTGTATAGCTTCTCAATTTTAATGGCTATCTGTTCGCGCAGACTCATTAGGCCCGGCATGGGTGCATATTGGTTATAGCCATCTTTCATGGCTTTATAAATCAGTTCAACCAGTTGGGGCGGACAATCATAATCAGGAAAGCCCTGCGATAAATTAATGGCCCCAACCTCTGCCGCCAGGGCAGACATGGTGGTAAATATAGTTGTACCTACTTGCGGCAGTTTTGAAGCTATACGTATCATACTCGTAAAAATAACCAAAAAAGTTAACCAGTATCAAACTAATGCCCATATATAAATTTGCCTATGCACTAAAATGTTTAAATTAGCCTAATGAAGAAAAAGGTTTTACTACTACTTACTTTAATTAGTTTATTATTAACCGCTTGCAGTTCAAAAAAAAGCGATGTGCCCACTATTGGTTTTGTTGATGCCCTTGAAGATGCCACTTTAGCCAAGGCACGCACCGGTTTTGTTGATGCTTTGAAGAATAATGGCTTTAGCGAAGATCAGAAAAATGTAAAAATTATTTTCAGGAACGCACAGCTATCACAACCTGTTTTAGGACAAATAGTGAATTATTTCATCAGTGAAAAGGTTGATTTGCTGGCTACCTGCACCACGCTATCAACTATTGCCGCTTTGCAAAAAACCAAAACTATCCCGGTTTTCCAAATGGTAGCACCCACGGCTGCCTTAATGAAGGTTGACGACGCGACCGGCAAAAGCCCCGCTAACCGCTTTGGAGTGGAAGAGGACCTGGCTTATATTGATACCTCTTTTACTATTATAACCCAACTGGTTAAACCTAAAAGTGGGAAATTGGTAGTCGGGATGATCTATAATCAATCAGAACCGCAATCTGTTGATGCCATGAACCGCATTAAGGCTTTGGCCGATAAACTGAACGTGAGCCTTGTGGCTTTGCCGGTAAATGCTTCGGCAGATGCTCAGCTGGTTACACAATCGTTATTGGGTAAAAATATCGATGCTTTTTTTGCCAACCCGGATAACACGGTTTTTTCGTCTTTTGAAACCATTGTAAAAAGTTGCGATCAAAAGCAAGTCCCTATTTTTACCAGCGAAGCCGGTTTAGTGGAGCGCGGCGCAGTTGCCGCTTTTGGTGCCGATATTTACCAATGGGGATACCAGGCCGGGGAGCAGGCTGCCCAATATTTAAAAACCCATAAAACCGATGGCTTGAAACCCGAAATGGTTAAAGTGCGCAAGCGGGTTTACAACCCAACATCGGCAAAAAAGTATCATATTGCCATCCCGGCATCATTTGAGGTGGTTAAGTAATGGATTTTTTTTTAACCGCGCTTATACAAGGGCTTTGCTTTTCGGGCATTGCCTTGGGTATTTACATCTCGATGAAAATATTTAACATCCCCGATATTACTACCGATGGTAGTTATGCCCTGGGTGGTGTTGTAACAGCAGTTTTGCTAAACCACCACTTACAAGCCGGCTTAATATTGCCCGCCGTTATGGTTGCAGGTGGCATTGCCGGAGCCTTAACGGGTTTAATACATACTAAACTTAAAATTAACGCCTTGCTGGCGGGTATTTTGGTAATGACGGCTTTATACTCGGTAAACCTCATTATTATGGGGCGTTCCAACTTACCGTTAAATGTGCCAACCTTGTTTGATCTGGTGAAGCTTTTAGCCAATCCTAACCAAAACTCTTTGTTTTTAATAGCAGTTTTTGTGGTTTTGATAGCCTTTATTATAGGCTACTTGCTAAAAACCGATTTTGGCATAGCCATGCGCGCCACAGGTAATAGCGAATCGATGATAAAGGCTTTGGGTGTTAACACCGATAGGATGAAGATAACCGGCCTTGCAATTGCCAATGCATTAACCGCGGTAAGCGGCTATCTAATTACCCAGTTTCAGGGCTATGCCGACATCAATATGGGTATAGGGATAGTAGTAGTTGGCCTGGGCTCGGTAATTATCGGCGAAACGCTTATCAACTGGTTTGCTATTACATCGGTATGGTTAAGTTTGGCTGTGGTGCTTTTGGGTGCCGTTATTTTCCAGATGGTATTGGCGCTAACCCTAACCATTGGTATTGATGCCAACCTGCTTAAACTGGTTACCGCTGTTTTTGTATTGTTGATAGTAAGTTTACCACGGTTAAATTTGATTAAGCAACAATGATAAACCTGCAGCAAGTACATAAAACATTTAATAGCGGCAAGCCTAACCAGGTTAATGCCCTTAATGGGATTGACCTGAACATTGCAAAAGGCGAGTTTGTTGTCATAATAGGATCGAATGGTTCAGGAAAATCTACACTGTTGAATATGATAACAGGCAGTACCCTGCCCACACAAGGTAAAATTAATATTGCCGGTAAAGATGTTACAAACCTGCCCGATTATAAACGCAGCCAATGGATAGCCCGTGTTTTCCAAAACCCGTTAAGCGGCACCGCTCCCGATTTAAGTATATTGGATAATTTTAGATTGGCGGCCCTCCGAACCACAAAAAAGGGTTTAACAATAGGTGTAGACAATAATTTTATTCAGTTGGTTAAAGAGCGTATAGCCACGTTGGGTATGGGCCTCGAAAATAAGGTACACCAGCCAATGGGTACGCTTTCGGGCGGGCAGCGGCAGGCTTTAACGCTGCTAATGAGCGTAATGGATAAATGCGAAATACTGCTGCTTGACGAGCCAACTGCCGCTTTGGACCCCCGTTCGGCAGATGTGGTGATGAAAACTGCCGATAAACTTATCCATGATTTTAACCTCACATCCATCCTCATTACCCATAACCTTAAAGATGCCTTTACCTACGGCAACCGCATTATACAAATGGGTGACGGAAAGATGATGCGCGACATATCCGGTAACGAAAAAAGCAACCTTAAACAGACCGATTTATTTGAGTGGTTTGCTTAATGGCAAAGTAATTGCTATACCGTAATTACTATGAAAAACAACAAATTTGAAACCATACTTGATGCCTACCAATTGGTAGAAGGTGCCCATATCCGTGCAAAACAATACCCCGAAGAAATATTTACCCTTGCCGCATACCAGGCTGATAAAAGGGGCTATATGGCCTATCCGGTTGATAATGGCGTAATGTATCAGGATTTTGGTGTGTTGATTACCGAAAGCGAACTGATGAATGATTACGAAATTGGTAGCAAAGCGTTAACCGAGCCCGGTTTAAGCAGAAAGGTGGCTTAAACCCTTTCTTTGCTCAGTCAAGTATCTTAAATTATAAAAGTCTATTAATTGCAATGGGCGGATAATTTTATTATAATCGGCGAATCCAATCGTACAAAAATAAATTTTAAATCGTATAAATTTTAAACCTGTTTAAATGCTATTTTAAATGCATAAAAACCGAATAATTGCTTTGATTATTCGGTTTTTTCGTTGTATATTTAAGGTAAATAAAGGCTCATAATATCTTTTACTTTATGCTATTTCATGGTGTAAATCATGTTTATTAGTCGCTCTTTTATTAGCGTTGTGTTGCGCTCCCACTGTACTTTTGTTGATGACTTTTCATACTCCGGGAACGGTTGTTCTTTCTTTAAGTTAAACTTAAAATGCTTACATAGCGGGTAAATGTACCTATATGTTTTTACCTGGTAGGTAGTAAAGTCCCCAATTAAATAAGATAGATTGTTACGCATATAGCCCGATGTGTTTGTGCTATTGGTAAACAATTGTTCATGTATCACCTCGCCAGTGCGTTTGTTCTCTAAAAACTTGGTATAATGATACCCATAATACTTAAAATTTGCCGCTTTATATATTGTACCACACCCTAACCGACCATCGGCAAAGCTTTGTATAGCTACAATATTGCTATCAATGCGCTTTAACAGCTTGATCGATGCGCCTATTAAAACAGTTTCGGCATTCATACCTAATTCGTCTGCAATCCACATCCTGTTTAACTCACACATCCAGGCGTTATCCCTGGGATGTTCAAATATTTTAGCTTTAGGGTTCTTCATCAGGCCGTAAACGGCAACGCCTATACATCTATCGGGTTCGTCCAGTTTGAAAATGCCAAAGTTATATATACCAAAACCCGAATCATTCCATTTATGCGAATAGTGGTTTTTAACTATCATTTCCTTTGCTAACTTCTTTTCGACTGGCTTAATAACCAGGTCACCTAAACTGCTTGTCTTTTTTATTATTCTTAACTCTTCCATTTCTTATCTTTGTAATCTCACTAAAACAGAATGCACAAAATATACATCCGTTGGCTTACGCCTCGGCACGTGTACTTTGTGCATGCTTTTTTGTTTTAGTGAGAAATTACAGGAAGGAGCCGGGGCGTTCTTTAAACGCTACTTAAACAGCATACCGCTGTAAAAAAGTACCCATATATGATTGTTGCATGTTGTTGAGCGCGGTGCCTGAACCCCCAAGCGGTATACTGGCTGTTCCTTCATGCATATTTTCATTATCGCTTGCCGCTATGTGTTTACCATCACCATTCCCGGTACCATTTTCATATATATCAATCGGTAAATTAATGTTCGGTAAATTAGCCTGGGTAATGGTATTTGTTTTTGAACCGTGCGTGTTTCTAAGTGCAAGGTCTGCATCGGCGGGATCGAACTGTACAAACGCCTTACCCGATAGGTTAAACGTTAATCCTCCCCATCCGTTCGGTACGGCAAAACCCTTCCACTCCCATTTGCCAACGCCGTTTACATCAAACCTGGTTGCATCCGGGTAATCGGCAAAAGGTACTAACTGGTATATCGCCGTTTCGTACCGGCGTTTAACATCACGCAGGTACTGGCTTGTGTATGGGTCGAACAAAATGTATTCACCGGTTACCGGTGGCACGGTTGGTAGCCAGGTACATTTTTTTTCTACCGTTACGTTTCGCGGGGTTTGATCTTTATATGGTTTTTGAACGTATGTTGGCGCATCCTGGTGCAGGTAAACGGGCCACGCGCCGTTATAAGCCGGTACATCAATTAAATCACCATCTATCAGGGCCATACCTGCCGTTATGGTACAAACACCGCCCTCGGTATCGCCAACAATACAACCGTTAATAATCAATGGTTCGCCGTATTGTAGGTAGGGGGCTAAAATAGCCCTGTATATTTCGGTTTGAAAACAGCCTATCATTTCGGCTGCGTATAACGGCAACCCGCCGTTTGGAATTGCAGGGGTAACTAATTTTTTCATTTAGTATGCTATAATATTATAATTGATGCCGGAAAACTTGTACTTATCAATCCAGGCTTTTAACACATCTAACGATGCATTATAAATTGCGGTTGGCACGTACACCACAAAATCATATACCTGTTCAAATTCAGATTCATTAAACAAGTATATCGGCCTACCCTCGCCCTCATTGTACAGGTATATGGCCGGGTATCCCTCGGCTTCGTTAAACAAATTGGTGTGCTCGGTAAACTCATCCGAATTTTTTATATAGATGTCGGTTTTATTACCGGTGTTGAACACCTTGTTTAGTATAGATTGCAAAATGATAGTTTGGCAGTTGTACCGCGCCTTTTCTATCGCCTCGTTACGAAACGTGATAAAAACATCATCCCTTGTTTGCTCTAATGGCGACACGAGTGCAGTTAGCCAGGCTAACCGCACCGGTGCCAACCAGGTAGCCAGGTACGAGCGGATGATCCTGGTAAAGTTTAAACTATACATTGGCAATCATATTTAAGGTATCGGCTAATGTGCTACCCGCCGTATCTTCGGGTATAATGTAACCGGCTGCCGTTGGATAGATACGATTGAACAAGGTTGCACTGCCAACAGCCGTTGCCTGGTCGCGGCCATAAGCTGCGTTAATTACAAAATCAGAAACGCCCGGTACGGCTTGCACAAAATCAACCAGGTTTAATAACTTCACCTGGCCGTCGAGTTTGGTTTGAGAGATGTACAAGCAATAGGCTTCAATTGCGGCTATAACATTGGTACGGACAAGATCAGCACCGTATAAGCCGGAGTAATAAACATCGGCAACCAACTTTAAGCGGTCGGGAAACAAGGAAACTATTTCCATTGAAATACCCGTACCCCTTAGCTTTAAAGTGTAATCGGTAAATGCCGCCAACTCGGCATCATTAAGCGGCCCGAGTGCCGAACCGCTTAACTTTGCTACCTTAACGGACACCTGGCGGCGATTGTCTACATTGATAGTGCGCACCGATGCGCGTGTGATGATACGCAACGTTACATCTATTACAGCGTACCGGGCAACAAAGGCAATTTCTTCAATTACCTGCGGGTTAGCCGGGTCATACTGAAACTCCAAAATCTTTTCGTGCCACCATTCGTCGGTGCCAAACACGTTGCTATCTACAATGGTCTGTATTTCGGCCTTTAGGGCATCAACCTTGTTTTCAAACAACCATTGGCTATAGCCGATAGATTCTTCCCACACGGCATAGTCGGAAGCGGAAAGCGGCCCGTCCAAATCGGCAAGCTCCGGCTTGGTTGCCCTTGTCCCGCGTATTACCGCAATTATATCACTTAGTGCCCTCGCCATTTATTTTATATATTTTGCAACCACATAAATTGAACTTATGGGCCTGCGCTTTCGGTAAACGCCGTCACCCTCACGGCTTCCGGCTTCATTGGTATTACCCTCAACTGTTATCACATATTTAGAGCCCCATTGGTCAACAAATCCCACATGTGCAACCCGCCTTTTATCGGGAAAGTACAAACCCCAAACATCGCCCTGCTCAGGTACTTTTTGCGGTTTGTGAATGGAGCGTTTATAGATCACGTGCCCAGGTGTAAACAGATTAGGGCAATACCCCGAACGCGGGTTGCTTACCGAGGCCTGGCCGAAAGTCCAACACACGAAAGATGCGCACCAGGGCTCTCCCTTTCCGAGGCCGCAATAATGTAAATAGGTTTCAACCATTACACCATCGTTGTGGCCGGTAGCTTCGCGTACACCAATTTGCGAGGTATAAGCAGCCGCTACCTTTTCACGTGTTTGGGCTAAAGCAGTGCAACCAGGGCTACAAAGAAGCAGGCCATAAGGAACGAGTAAAAACTTAAATAGATTGCGCATTTTTGTAAAGGGGTTAGGGTTTTAAAATTCCGTTCAAAATGGTTTTTACTGTAGTCGGCAAACACCGGCCATATTGATTTGATGAGCCACCAGGTTACCGACTTAAATACCATAACGGCAACCACTGCCATTACAATAGCACTTAGCACGCCGGGATCAAGCGGAGCCGCCGAGGGGTCAAAGCCGCGTAATACGGTAGGCGTGATAAGCAGTAATAGCAAGGCTACCAAAATGGATAAATACTCTCTGTGCTTATTTGCAAAGCACCCTATAGCAAACCTGGTTTGAGATAGGTATATGTTAATTTTGTTCATTGTACTGTTTTTGTAAAGTCTTTATTTGCCCTTTCATCTGTTCAATTACCTTGCGTAATTCGCGCTCGGTTACCTGATGGTTTGCGATGATCTGTAAATACTGCTGTTCCTTAGCCTGGAGCAATGTAATTTGCTCGGCCTGGTTCTTTAATATCCCGGCTTGAAACTCCAACTGGTTGCGGAAATCGCCAACCATTTTACTGTAAGTTTCAATTTCCTTTAGTTTGGTTTCGGCATTTGCCAAACGCGTTTCCGCGTTATTTTTTCGCCTCGATGCAAGCATGGTTACCACCGAACCAAACCCAAATGAGCATACTATTGAAATAATAGTTGTTAGTGTGTATGTTTCCAGGTTCATATTAAATTATTAAATCGTTACAACAACAACCCCCAACAACGCCGCAAAGCGGCTAAACATCAGGGTATCATCGTCGGCCCAATCAGTTGTTGGTATGTCCATATTGCCACGGCCATACTCAATAGCAGAATCGTTTTCGTCTTTAAATTCGTAATAGCCTTTTGCCGTTTGTTCGCCTACGAAGTATTGAATTGTTAAATCAACGGCTATGGCCGTGCCCTGTACGGCTTGCGTAATGGGGTGCTTTATTTCTTTGGGCTCTATTGAAAGTGTTTTTATCATGCCAGCACTTGCAATAGCCTGCCTTTGGCAAGCACGGTTAATAATTCCGAATCCTTAATGGTTTCTTGCAGCAAAGCCTTATCGGTTGTGTCAAGTTCCAGTTCACCGTCTGACATTAAGGTTAAAGCCATATCAAACAGCTTTACGGGTGATTTACTGTTTGACTGCATCAGCATTCCAGCTAATAATTTATTAAGTTGAACCTCGGTAACGTTGCCTTCCATGTCAAGCAACTGATTTTTAAAATTGAATTTTGCCATTTTGTTTAATTGATAATTACGTATGCTATTGTTGATGTATCTGCACTGCTTGATGAGTTAATTGTAAATGATGTACCGTTTACAATGGTATAGGATAAAGTACCTGTTGTACCGCCTGCCGTTGCCCTGGTTAGTAAGATGATGCTTGAAGTTGCGGCAGCAGTTGTATTGATGGTTACCGTACCGCTAACCAGCGTGGCCGTGCCTATTGATGCATTGGTACCCGTAGCTATTTTTATTTTATTGCCTGCTGTAATTAGGTTTAAATTGCCGCTTACCTGTACCTTATCAGTCAGGTTATCGGTAGCAGTACCAAACAGCGAGTTGCCGCCAAAGTAGTTAGCCCCTGCTTTGGAATACAAGGCGTAATTATTAGTGCCCCCGGTTCCTGCACCCTCAATGTATACCGAAGCCGTATTAGTTACAGATGCACCATTGTTTGTACCCAACGTTACAGGCAGCACAGTTAAGCTATTTGCAAAGGCATGCGTTCCGGTAGCTGCTGTGTTATAGCCTGTATTTGCTATTAAAGCATTGGTATAGTTATTTGCTGCTGTTAAAGTGCCTATTGTTGTTCCACCTATGTTAACGCGCACTTGCACTGAACTTGCACCCCCGAATAACCACGTACTTTGTGTGTTCGGTAAGCTGGCAGCATTAAAGCCTACAGAATAAAAATTACCAGCCGTAAAATTAGTTGCAGTTTGAATAGGTCCACCTGGTACTGCTAATTGTCCTCCTATTAGAGTATCGCCCGAATAGTTAACCGAGAACTTTGAAGTATGCGTTCCGGCTCCATTTGCTGCGGTATTTAAGCCTAAGTCTATCAAGAATCTATTACCACTACCAACCGAAACCTCGTAAGGCGAAACCCACAATGCCCTATAACCAGCGGTGCCAGATAGTGTATAGCTATCCAAAATAGCGACTCCCTGATTATTTAAAGCACTACTTGTAAAAGCTCCTATAGAAGAAATGTTCGAAGCGCCATTTGCAGTTGTTAACGAATTAAAAGCAAAGCCGCCTGTTTGATTTATACCTATTCCGGTAATAGTTAAAGTCCTACCGTTTACACCTATTGTTGAAGTAGCATTTCCAGATAAAGAAAACCCTCTATCAGTACCTGTTCCACCTTTTTCAGTAGTTAAAGTGAATGTATTGCTATTCCAGTAAGTTCTAAAACGTTCATAGTTGGTTGTCTGATCTGCTGTGTTATAATAAGCTAAACCAGTAGCTGCCGAGCCTAACGTTAAGGTATGCGTTGGCGCGGAAGTAGCTAACCCAACCCGACCGTTGGTAGAATCTAAATACAGGTTAGCATTATTGGTTTCCGTTTTTGTAAAGCAGTCGCCAACGGCGGCAACTGTCATGTCCTTATCGGGAAAGGTGTAGGTGTGCGCGGCGGTATTAGCGTTTGTAAAAAAGCTTGTAAAGGTATTTGCAGTATTTTTAAAATTGATTTTAAAACCAGTTAGCCCGGCATATCCGTTACTTGCATCCTTATTGTTCAAATTTGCCGTTGCCTGGGCCTGTAACTTACCAATGGCGGTTAACACACTATCAGTCGCCACTGCTGGCGTTGCCGTTGCTAAACTCAAACCTGTTAATAATGTTCCCAGTACCCGCCCGGTTGTAAAATACAAGTTTGTAGTGCCCTCGGTCAGCGCATCCGTAGTGCCCGGCGAAGCTACCAGCCGAATGTAAGCGGAGCCGCTCCACCTGTATTCAAAGTTGGTATCAATGGTTACGTAAATTTTGCCCGTTTCGCCCGTTCCGGGTAAGGCGGCATAGTTGGCATACTCTAAAACATCGTCAACATAGCTCGGTAGCTGTGCGCTCGGAACCTTGCCTGTTCCGTCTAATCCAGCGTACCCGTTTGCTGCATTTTTATTGGCTGTGTTTTCTGCTGTAAAGCCTAATGAGGCTTGTTTACTTGCCAAAGCTGTGTACACGCCACCCGATTGCACCGGGTTAGTACTTGCACTGGTTGGCGTTGCATCGGTAACTATCGGCGGTACTTTAATAACCAGGTCGGAATCGCCCACGGCTGTGGTAGGCCACCAGTATTCAACAATGGCCCCGGCTACATATACACCAACCGTTTTGCCCGGCCTGATTGAAGCGGGAACCCCGGCTATAGCGGCTGCCAAATTTGCCCATGCTTCGTTATCGCCACCGCTATAGTACCAATCGGCAGGCCCTTTTTGTGTGCGCTTTACCGCGCCGCCTATTTCTAAGTTTGCTGACATGATTATGCGATAGTTATATTGTGACGGTGCGAAGCTGTATAAGGGATTGACTGGCTCATTGCGTAAATGGTATAAGTTGTAACCGAATTACCGGCAGCATCATTTACAGTTATAGAACTTGCAACGTATTGCGAAGTGATGTCCAAATTCAAAGCATCCTGATCGATCACGCTAACCAATGTTTTACCCGGTGGAAGTATCAAACAGAATTTTGTTTGCACCGTGCCCGTGTTGAGCGTGAACGTATTGCCCGAATTGCTAAATCTTGAATTGGTTAACGCCCTCGCCGTTGCGCTGTTAGTTGGGAACGCGGCCACCGCATCGTAAAATATTTTGTAATATCCCTGGTAACTTAACGAGTTACTATTTACGCTGCTGGCCGCAATGCGCCCCGTAGCATCAGGCACGCCGATGATGTTATTTTTAATAGGCCCTTGCGCGTAGGCTACGTTTGCCTGATAAACTTTAGCCGTTAAAGCCATCACCACCGCCGAATCGGTATAAGGCGAAGCGGTTGCTATTTGTGTGCCGTCTTTTTTAACGCTCATTGCGCCCTGTGCGCCGCCGTCATTTTGATTAAAGGCAACCGTTAACGGGATGTTGACCGTTTGGCCCACTTCCAACCCGGACGTACTTTGAGTTGAACTCAAAACAGCCGTTGGCGTGGTGTAGGTTGGGTGCGGTATGAGCGCGGAGCTTAACGCGCTTAGTTGTGTTTGTAAGGCAGCATCACCGTTAACGCGGTTAGTTGCTTCGTCAGCAATTGCATTAGTTCGGTTAGTTACCTCCGAAGCTATTGCAGTGGCATTATTATCAATATTGGTCTGTAGTACGGTATCGGCGGCAAGTCTTGTAGTGGCCTCTGCATTTATATTGGTTTGCAACGTGGCATCGCCGTTAGCCCGGTTGGTTGCCTCGGTAGCTATTGCAGTGGTATTGCTGTCAATATTGGCCTGTAGCGTAGCATCGGCGGCACTTCTTGTAGTTACTTCCGCATTTATATTGCTCTGCAACGCGGCATCACCGTTAACCCGGTTAGTTGCTTCGTTAGCAAGTGCAGTGAGCAGGTTGTTAACGGCATCGGCTACAACGGAATTTACCTCATCTATAGTTATGGCATCGCCGGTAATAATTACCCACTTATCCGCATCGGTGTCCGGTAAAACATTATTGTTATTAATTTGGCTTTCGTAAATTTTACCATTGTACAGCACCAAATCAAATTCGTTATAACTACCGGCCACCCATTTTTGCACACCCTTGCCTTTTGGTAGCTGCTTCCAGGTAATCAGGTCGTTTGATAATACATAAAACCAATTTTCGGCTTGTACCCAACGTACCATCCCCTGATGGTAAAAGCGCAAAGTGCTTAACGCGGCCAAGTCGGTTACAATGTATTTTGCATCCAATGGCTCGTTAGAGCGGTTGTCAAATCCGGCTACGGTTACTGCACTCATTAAATAAAATTCAAAATAAAATTATCCGCTGTGGTTAAATAGGTATCGCGTTCAAGGCAGCGCACAATGTAAGCCACCGCTACGCCGTCAATAGTTAAGTTTACTGTTTCGGCGGTAAACGAACTGACAATGTCGTAACCGCCCGGTTCGTAAATGTGGGTAAGTGCGCCCTGATCTGCCGGGTACACGTAGTACAGCCTTTGCATATCGGCGGTATATGTTAACGTAGCCGCCTTTTTATCTTTATAAACAACCGCAAGCTGTAAAATTCCCGCACCATTTAAACCCGCTGCACCTGGGCCGTAAAAGCATGGCAAAACATTGCTTGGCGGCGTTACCGGTATGCTGCTTGTATGGGTATTGATAACCGTGTTAGCGTATTGCGCCACGATCTGATCGTTACGATAGGGTATCACATCAACGCCCGGCTCGCGGATGTTCAGGCTTTGGCCCGGCATCAGGTCGGCATCGTATTCAAGCGCATTATCAGCGCATATAGTTACCAGGGCTTCGGGCGTGCCGTATTCCTGCATCGCTATATCAATAATGCTTTGGCCGCTTTCGGTTGTAATTTGCTTCATTTAGTAAACAACTTTTTAGCCAGGGCAAACAGGTTGCCGTAACGGAAGTAAAGGAAAATGCCACCCCCAACCAGTATGGGTATAAGTATCCAAAAGGGAAAACCGCCTTTCTTTTCAACCTTAATATTTTCAACCTTTTTAACTTCCCGCTTTTTTACATTGGTATTGGCCGTATTAATGTCATCGGTTTTAACCTGGGCCTGTGCCTTGTTGTAAATTGCCTTAGTAACCTTTTTTACCCTGGGCTTTGGCTCGGTTTGGCCCTGCGCTTTTTGCTCCGGGGTAATGGCCGGGTATTCAAATTCTACGGTTGTTATTTCGGCATTGGTGTTAGTGGAATTAACATCGCTTAAACTGCGCTTAAACGCCGTTTTTGTAGAATCAGAATTAAGCGTATCGCTTGTTTTCGATTCTGTTTTTTTAACCGTGCGGCATGCAGCCAGGGCAAAGGTTAAAACTAATAAAAGGGTGTACCGTGCTTTAAACATCAAAATCTATCGTTTTATCGGGGTTAATAGTTACCTGCGGAGATTTGAACCCCGCAAGCTCTAACTGTAGTACTATCTTGTTTCGCAAAGCCGCCATTTTGGCGAACGATGCGTTTTTATAATCAATTGCGCCAACGCCCGAAAGGCCGTAAAGCCTTAATGATCCGGGCCGGGCCATCATCAAAAGCCTCACATGCTTTTGCTCAGACCGGCCTTTGGCAAAGTCGCCGTTTGTAATCAGCAGGTCGCCGGTATTTGTACACAGGTAATCCCTCATTGCAGGCTACCGTTAAAGGTGCCCACTACGGCGTTCGACCCGGCAGTAAGGCCGTTTATATATTTAATTTGCGCTCCTTTTACATACCGCTCTATACTATCTGCAAGGTCGTTTACATACTGTTCTTTGCTATCATTCTCATTGCCGGTACTGGTTTCGGTTTTATCCAGTAAGGCCGTTAAATCGCTTTTCAACCTGTCTTTATCTAAACTCATAGCAATAAATTATTAATGCGCTGCTTTAATGCTGTTATGCCTGGCACATCTTTAGGGGCATAAATTTTAAGCATCTGGTCTACCATCTCATTTAAAATCCTATTCAGGGTTTCATCGCCCTTGCTTATTAATGTGCCGCTTGTGTTTAACTCAAATTTGGTGGTATCAACCACTATTAATACTTTTTCAACCTCGCTACAGGCCATTAAATAGGCCTCGGCTTCGTCGTTTTCAATCATGCAAACCAACACTACCGAATCAATGGCCGGTATGGTTACCATCCGATTACCGTTAAATTCCGTAGCGTTTAAACGCACGTTAAACAGTTCGGGCCTGTCAACCCTTTCAACAGTGCAGGTATAGCTATCGGTATCTACCTCGGTAACCGTGCCGGTTGTAACCTGGGCGGGTAAGCGTGATACATGCTTTTGTAAAAGCTTTAATAAAAGATCTTCTATAGCCGCCATTATATTTTAAAACTGATGGTGTTATCGCGTGATATGCCGTTTTCGTCGTATTTCTTCACAACTTTTTCAATCAGGTATTTACCGTCACGTTCCAGATAGTCAAAATCAATAATGTTTAAACTATCCCCCGCCTTTGTCCTGGGTATTCCGTACCCGGTAATTGAACCTTTATAGCCGTCGAAGTTCAGGCTGCTAAAAACCTTATCGGCAAACTGCTTTACCTGGGCATCACTTGTACCCACCGGGAAACTCATTTTATGTACCGATGTATCTTCAAGCTTTGGCCCAACACTGTATTTAAACTTTTTGCCATCGGCCCGGTTAGCAACTGCCTCTACCCGTACATTAGTGCTATCCTTGTGCTCAAAAACAAGGTTGTTACTGCCGGGGCGGGTATTTGCACGGTAAATGCGCCTGCCGTTTTTAAATTCATCACACAGGTAATAAGTGTGCTCGTCGCCAAATCCGCGCACATCGTAGGCAAATTGGGTGTGCAAAACACCATCCTTAATAAAGCTGTAAAAGCCGTAACACTCGTTCAGTTGCTTTAAGGCCTGGTAACTTGTTACTTTAGTAAGTATCGTTTTACCCAAATTAACATCGGGGCATTGAATTTGATAACCTGGTGCTATATCGTTTAAGAGCTGTTTAAGGGTTACCGATTTATAGCTTTTGCTAACCTCGTTTTTACGTAAAGGGTAAAATTCATCGTCAAACTTTAGCACTACCGGTGCCGTGCCGCCTATCTCTTTAAGGTAGCCGGTAAACTCTAACGGCACATCATCGTTATACCCAAAATACACCTGGGCCTTATCGCCGGGTGTAAGTAAATTAAGCAGGTTTTTACCTTGCAGGTTAATAAGATTACGGGGTATCACAATAGTACACGTGTCGCCCATTTCCTTTACGCTCTCGCTCACCTCGATGGATTGTATAGCCCCGGTGGTTGTTGTACCAAAGTCTATCATTGTACCATCATGTTTAGTAAGCACCAAACGCGAATGCATGCGGTAGTAGCCGTTATTTGCCATACACCTGGAATGCTACGGGCTGCAAGCTGCGTGCCTTAAAGCTGTAACTTAGGGTATCTTCAAACCCTTCAACGCCGCTTAAATCAGTCCAGTCGGTAACATACAGCGACTTAATGCCCAAATCCTCAAACAAAATGCACGATACCACATCAAACACATCATCAATTTCAAAGAACTGCCTCAATTGCTTTACCTGACGGGTTGGGTAAAGGTGGTTTTCCATATCTACGATGATGCCTTTCAGTTCAATCTCGTATGATCGTTTGGAGAAATTCTCCACCACTTCACCCTCGCCCCGGTCGGGCTTTGTGGTATTGATAACCTTTTCCCTGGAAGTGGTTATCATGGGCGGGGCCACAAAAACAGACGAGTCGGCACTGGTTATGCTATAATTAAAGTTGCCGAACTGTATTTCAAAATCGCCGCATTTAAGTGCCAGGTCGGCAAAGCAAAAGTTAGATGTTGAGTAAGGCGTTGGCGCGGTAAACGGGTTTTTATTGCTTGCGCTTCCGCTTTGTTTGGGCATCGAAAATTGATGTAAAAGCCTATTCTTAGCGGATGCCTCTACCGTGCCGATACCTACATTTGACAGCAAATGAAATTTTGAAGCAACCGCGCCAAAAGCAGCCTGATAGCGCGGTAATAAATCAATTTTAAACTTCATTTCTTTTCCTTAACACCTAATATGCCCTTTTCGGCCAGCCACTCTAACCGCCTGATATTCTCAATCCAATCATCATCACTCAATTCCC
Organism: Mucilaginibacter gracilis; assembly: GCF_003633615.1. Classification (NCBI taxonomy): domain Bacteria; kingdom Pseudomonadati; phylum Bacteroidota; class Sphingobacteriia; order Sphingobacteriales; family Sphingobacteriaceae; genus Mucilaginibacter; species Mucilaginibacter gracilis. The sequence continues at coordinate 3,758,708 of NZ_RBKU01000001.1, forward strand.
AGGGGCGCGTTTCCTTAAAATGGAACTGCATTAATGCGTCCTGTTTTCTATAGTAATCTTCACCCGGCACATCCTGGATGGCCGGGCAAAGGTCAATTAGTTTTTTAGGATGGCTCTCCTTATAGGGATTAGCTGGGCGCAGGCATCAAAGGCACCGGCGAATAAACCGGCATTGGCTTTAACCTCATCTTTACGGGTTAAAAAGCAACCGTTTATCATAATTTCTTTAGCCTTGTCGGGATTCTTGTCCGACCATTTTTCAAACTCGCCTAATACCTTTCTATCAGGTGCTTTAAGCACCGCCCCTAAAAAGGCATCGCCATTATCGTCTAATGGTAATTCGCATTTCATCACCTGGTCTTTACCCCAAAGTAATTTCCAGTCTTCAATTTGCGCATCTGTTGTACCGTAGTGCATCAGTGTATTGGTTTCTTTTTTATCCACTTTTTAATTGGTTTTAGTTATGGTTTAGCCCCATAAGGGGCGTTAATTACTTATGCGTTATTGTAGGAAATACCAAGTACAAACATATCGTACTTGAATTTTAAGCCCATTTCGCCCGATATTTCGCGGCCCTGGTTCTGAAACTTACAGGTAATGGTATCGTTAACGATAGCGTTAAACTCGTTTACAAAACTTACGTTGATGGGGAAGGGTGGTATCGCCATCAGGTCGCCATTTGGCGCGATGGATTCAAATTGAATACCCTCGGTCATGGCTATGGTTAACGAACACTCGTAAGCCTTTTTTCCCCGGCTCCAGGTTACCGGCTCATTACTGCCTAAAGCGTAATTTAATTGATGATCCTGTTTAGTGTTGTAAGAAATATCTTCAACCTCGTATGCAATTGCACCAAGTATATCAACATTCACATCGCCCCCATCGTAGGCCTTACCGTCTTTTCTTATTGTTGACATTAGCTTAGTGTTGATTTGATGTTTACTACTCCGTTAATTTGCGCTATCGTGCCTTCGGGTACCCAGTTGAAGCTTACGCCAAGCGTTTTAGTGCCTGATAATAGGTTGCTGTTCCGGTCTACTTTCACATTACCGCCGCTTATAATACCTGCATCTGAAAGGCCCTTAAACACATCGTTGCCTAAATCTTCCAGGGCTTTAATTCGGCCAATAGGCAGAAGGCCCGTAGCGGTGTCAACCTGTTGTACCGAGTTTACTTTGGGTAAATACACATCGCGCAGGGCGCGGCGTATCTTGGCGTTTGTGCAGCTTAGGCTTATGCTGCTTTCGTTCAGGTTGCCATCTGCATCCTCAATTACGGGCGCACAAACGGGGTCGCCGCTAAAGCGGAAACCGCTTACCGATTCGCTTTGATAATCCCAGGCTAAGGAGTATCCTTTGTTAGCCCACTGGCTTAAATCGGCCTCTATATCGCTCGTTTTAATGTGGCTTGATATACCGGCTGTTAACCACTTGCCTTTTTTAACATCGGTTAAATTAACCGCGCCTACTTCGCCGGGGTTCTCGTTCACCTGCCTACCGGCCAGTGCGCCCATCAGCGTACCTATATCGGCAAACTTTTTACCTATAGCATCCTGCGTATCGGCAAAGTCCCAATCCTGGGCAATGGCTAAGGTTACCTGTGGGTATTGTACCGCCAGGCTATTGACTACTAAGGCCGTTAAATCTAACGCAGCGGCAGAGGCAACCGATAAGCCCCGGCATTCCAAAATGGTATGCACCGGGCGAAAGGTTGCATCTGTCCAGTCTGCAAAGGCTTGCATGGGAGCTATCGCACTGCGTATAGCTGTTTCCATACCATCCAACTGCACAGGTGCATAATCAGACGGCGGGTTCCATGCCAAACCAAATTTTTTAATTGCGCCTTTGGCATCGGCAATCATTTTTTGCGCGTACGTTGCGCCCAGGGCGGCAACCGGCAGCACGGTTTGCGGGTAAAGCATGAGGTATAAAATCACGCCCTCACCGGCCATACGATAAAACTCGGTAATGTGCCTGTAAACACGTACCGCATTAGTGGTGTCATAAGCGGCGTTAATACCAACAGCTTCGGCATCGCTCACACCTGTAAGCTTTTTGGTTACGCCCAAGGCTAAACCCGTAGGGGCTACCCCGGTTGAAGCCAGGATAGCCGAAATACCATCGGTTGAGTTTACAACATCGGCCCCTACGGTGCCTTTGCCTATATATACTCCGTCTCTTTTATTCATTATAAAGTGTGGGTTTTAACACGCGATACATCGCCGCCCTCGCTTAAAACGGCGCGATCTAAAGCGGTAAAATATTCCTGGTTAGAATTTTCAAACAAGGTGTCAACGCCGTGATCGTCCATCAACTGGTAAATCAAAGCCATATCCGAATCAATGGCCGCAAAGCGTTCGTTAGCCTCGGCTTCCTTTTCCTGGTCGGCAATTATTGCCGCCTCTGCATCTGTCTGCACCTGGTCTTTGTGTTCCTGCTCGTTGGCTGCTTTAGCCGCTATGGCCGCTTTTAATGTTAAAGCATCTGCGGCAGCTTCGGCCTTGTTACTGGCGGTTAACGACTTATTAGGGTCAACCACAGCCGGGATACCTTGTCCCGGCTGTGGGGTTACAACTTTCTTTGCTCCCATGTTGCGGTTATGCTGCGGCTGAAACTATCGCACCGATGCATTGTTGCTTTTTAGGCAGCACGATGAAATAGTGACGGAAATTGATTAAATTCTCCTGTGTTAACGGGCTAATGGCCGCTTCGCTAAAGTACATTTTGGTTGTACCGGTAGCCTTAAACATCCGGCTTGGCAAAAAGAACACCGAAGCCTCGTTATGCGTACCCGCCACCGGCAAAGAACCGAAAGCTAATTTTGCCTTAGTGCTGATGTTAAAGTAAGGGCAGTTAACGTATTCGTAAATATCAAAACCCTTAGTTTTTGAAATGATACCCTCGGTGTAGTTGGTATACTGATCCTGAAATTTTTGATCCAGGGATAGTAAGTCACCAATATGGTCGTTACACAACACCAGGCGACGACCTTTTTTAGGCACTTTCAATTTATCCAGTGCGGTTTTAAAGTTAACCAGGTCAATCATGGTTAAGCGTTTACGGCCTGTGCCGTCATCTGCGCCGGTTGTCATCAATACCGGGGTGTTGGCAGTATTACCCGCCGGTGCTAAAGCGTGTATAGCCTTATTAAACTTATCGTTCATAATGGCATCGCCGTGCTGTTCGCGCTTTAAAGCAATCTTATCATAACTGATAGAGTAAAGCTCATCATCCGTTATCCTGGTGGCTAAGGTTTGGTATTTATCCAGGCTAATGGTAATGTCACCATCGCCCAGGTTTTGCACGGCAATAGGGTAAGTAGTATTGTTTATCAGCACGTCCGGGTTAACGCCAACATCAACCAGGTGAATAACGTTCTTATCGGCGTACTGCGAATAGTCGGAAATACCATCTAAAAAGGTACCGTCTTCCCACTCGTTAAACTGCTTAACCAGTTCGCCCGTCCAAACCTCAACATACACACCGGCCATAGCAATAGCGCGTGGCATACTATGGCGAAACCGATAAGCCAGGGCGAAAAAGGCCAGGCCGGCAGCGGCACCAATTAAAGGCACACCGCCAACTATCATAGCGCAAAACACGCCAAAAAGCATGGTAATTGCACCCATAAACGCCCGTGTGATAAGAGGCGTATAATAAACCAAAAGGCGTAAAACCTTCCTTAAAAAAAATCTATTCATCTATTTTTAAAAATTAAAATGTTTATTTCTGATCGGTGCGCTTATTTTTCCGCGCCCGGTGTTTTACCGTATTTGGCGGTGTACAACTTTTTAAATGTTGCAGGGTCGGTTTTTTCAAGGGCTACCAGGGCTTTAGGGTTTTCCTTTTGGTACTTATCCCAGTCCCAACCTGCCGTGCCGGTATCGTCCTTTGGTTGCGCCTGAAAGCTTTTAAGCACATCGGTAATGGCCGCGTAAGGCTTATGTTCGCCTATAATGCTTTTTAAAGTTGCCACGCCCAGGGATTTACCAACGGCTTTGTAGCTTGCCTTTGCAGTTGGCGTAACATCCGGGCCTAAAGCCTCCACCATCGCATCAATAACCTCATCGGCTGTTTTGGTTGCACTGTCGGTAATACTTTTAACATGCGCCTCTAAAGCAGCTTCTACCTGCTCATCCGTACTATCAGCCGTTACACCGGTCAAATTGTACTTATCAATAGTTCTTTGTTTATCCATCGTCTTTTTATTGTTGGGTTTGGGGGCTTCAAGTGATGCCTTGAAGCGGTTAAAAACAGCTTTAGCCCCGAGCGTTGCAACCGCCTCAACGGTCAACGGCTCTGGGGCATCTGTAGCGACTGGTACGATTTCATCAACAAGTCCCTCTGCCAGGCATTCACCGGCATCTATCCAATGATCTTGTCCGTCCAACCATTTAGCTGTATATGTTGCATCCTTGCGGGTACGCGTACCCAGGTCAATTGCAAATTGACCCTGCATGGATTGTAAAAGTTTTGCTGTTGATAAGTGAGCCTCGGCGTTACCATCGCAAAAACCGCTCGGCGTGTGTATCATCACAAACCCGTTTGAAACGATTGATATTTTGCGTGCCTTGAGCATCAATATTGCCGCCATACTTGCGCACACCCCAACGATTAAAATATCTATTGGGAAAGGTGAGTTTTCAATAGTGTTGGCTATCATGTTGCCATCAAACACAACACCGCCATAGCAGTGAAATTTAATAAGTGCTTCGCTTGCGCCGCGTTGCACCAGGTCATCAATTAGCAATTGAAAAGCAGGGCCGTTAAAGTCACAATCTCCAACGTAAGCGTATATCCAAACCGTAGCCTTATCGGCCTGCATCTCAATTTTTACCACTTAAAAAACCAATTAAAATTTAACCATGAAAACATCATTTAGTACACCATTCGTGCTGTTAATGGCACAAGTGTAGGGCAGCAAAAAGGCCTTTCAAAACTTCCGTCCGGTGTGTAGACTAAACCGTCCGGACACCTGACACCGCCGCTTTAAAACTTGTTTTTTGCTACACTTTTGGCCTAAATACGTGTGTATGGCAAAAAAGAAAGAGCGTTCGATAGCCCGGAATTACTATGTGGATTTAGGAAAGACGGCCAAAGAGATTGCGGAATTAATTGATGTTTCGGAACAGACTTTAAGCAAGTGGATAAACGACCCGGAGGAGAACTGGAAAGAGCAGCGCAATGCAAAAGTTAGCAATGCTGAGGTAGGTGTAGAAAACATAAACCAGTTGATAAACGGCTTATGCGAGGATAGGATAAACCTTGCCGCACAATTAAAAAAAGCCGAGAGCGAGTTAGAAAAGACTACGGATATAGTTGAAAAGAACCTGATTGTAAACACCATTCAACAGATCAGAAAAAACCTCGCATCTATCGATAATGGCGTAATCATGTGGAACAAAACACGCTCAGGCCTCCAAAAAGAAAGCAAAATATCATTCCCGGAATACATGAAGGTTATGGAGGAGATTTTTATGGCCCTAAGACTATGGAACGAAAAATTTTATCTCCAAACCATTGACTTTCAGGAACAGCATTTAAACAAAGTGGCAAGCCGGTACAATTAATGAAAAGGTTTGACAAAGAAGTACAAGAGGCTTACCGGGCCAAGCTTGAAATGATACGCAACGGGGCGGCGGCAAACCCTTGGGAAACCGCTGCCGAAGCTGCCGAACGGAAAACCTACTTAAAAGGTAACCCCGCCGCAATGGTTGAATATTACCTAAAAGAGTATGCCAGTGCCGAGTGCGCGGAGTTTCAATTACAGTTAGCCGAAATGGTTAAGCTAAACCCTACCATTAAAGCCCTGGTTCGTTGGGGCCGGGGCCTGGCTAAATCCGTGTGGTGTGATCTTATTATACCACTATGGTTATGGATAAACGATGATATATTTTACATGGTTTTGGTTGGCAACAACTATGATAAGGCATGTATTTTATTGAGCGACTTGCAAGCCGAGTTTGAAGCCAACCCGCGCATTATACATGATTACGGGCAACAGATCAGCAAAGGCGACTGGACTAAAGGTTACTTCCGTACCAAAAACGGTTTTGTGGCTAAAGCCCTGGGCATGGGCCAGAGCCCACGGGGTTTAAGGCTTAGGAGCCGCCGCCCGGATTATATTGTTTGTGATGATTTGGAAGACAGGGAAACCGCCAAAAACCCGAAACGCCAAAAGGAAATTGTTAAATGGATTGAGCAGGATTTATTGCCAACGATGGACGGGCCGCGCCGCCGCTACCTGCACCCTAACAACGACTTTGCCCCGGTAACCATCCAAAACATGTTGGAGAAACTCCACATTACCGGTAAGAAAAAACCCAAGTGGTGGCTGCAACGCGTAAACGCTTACGACCCGATAACCTATAAACCGGCATGGGCAAGTAAGTACACGCCCGAATATTACCAGGAAGTTGAGGAAGAGTTAGGCACCATTGCCGCCAACGCCGAATACAATAATGACGGTGTAATTGAGGGCGATATTTTTAAATCGGAAATGATTGAATGGGCGAAACGGCCCGATTTAGACCACTTTGAGGTTTTGGCAGGTGTGTGGGATGTGGCTTACTCAGGCAACAACGATTTTAATGCGGTGCCAGTTTGGGGGTTGCATGGCCGCGATCTGTGGAAGGTAAAACAATTCTGCAAGCAATCCGAAATGTCGGCACCAATTGCTTTCATGTATGAGTATAGCGAAAAGGCGGCGCAAAGCGGTGCCGAGGTTGTTTGGATGGTTGAAAAGCAATTTTGGGAAAAGCCGGTTGAGGATGCCCTGGAAGATATGGAGGAGGAATATGGCTACTCGCTAAACATCCGGGTGATTGAACGCTCACGAATGGATAAGTATTTGAGAATACTCACCATGCACCCGCTTTATCAGCGCAAGCGCATCAAATATTCACAATCAGAAAGGTATGATAACGATATGACTGTGGCTAACGCCCAGCTATTCGGTATTGAACCGGGCTACAACAGCCATGATGATGCACCCGATGCCGACGAAATGACCATACACGAATTACAAACCATAATGCGGGTGGAGCGAACCGATAAAACAAGGGTAACAAGCAGGAAGAAATTAATTAGCAAACAAAAGAACAGGTATTAACATGGCAGGATTTATACAAGATAATGATTACACGCTTTCGACCAGGGAGGAAATTTTAGACTTACTGGACGGAACTGAAGACAAAACAAAATTAGCACTGGCTGAGCGAACCGCTATCAGTCAAATGAAAAAAAAGTTAGCCAAACGATATGATATGGACGTCATGTTTGCACCCGCTGTGGACGGCCAGCCCGATTTACGCGATCCGTTCATTGTAATGACAGTAATTGACATTATGCTTTACCACTTGTGGACGGGCGTAGCGGCGGGTAAAATTCCCGAAACCCGGTCGGCCAGGTATAACGATGCTTTGGAGTGGATGAAAAGCGATGGTAAGGGCGAGGGCGGCGGCGGAGATATGCCCGAAAAAACCGCCGAAGATTACCCGGCAGACTTCCGTATTGTATCGCGCCGTCCTAACAACAATAAATATTAACAAACAACCCGTTTAAGCCCCGTTTAAAATCAATTATTAATGCAAGAAAGAATATACACACCTGCATCACACTTAATTCACCACAACGCCCGTATTGGCCGCGTTTATAGTGCCATAGGGCAACCAAAATATAAGCAGTTAGACGGGCAAACGATAATAGGTAAAATAATTACCGAATACAAAAACCTCAATCGTAAAATGATTGACGACTGGCGCAATGCGTTGCGGTCGGCACTCGATGTGATTTTTCCACGCAGGTACTTGTTGCAGGATTTGTATGATGATTTGGAAACAGACGGGCACTTTCAGAGCCAGTTTATATTACGCTTCGCCGCTACCCTGGGTTATAACTTTGAATTAATAGACGATGCAACGGGCGAGGTTGATAAAGAAACTACAAAGTTGTTTCAAAGCAATTGGTTTTACCAGTTTATGAAAAAGGCCTTAACCGTACACAAAAAGGGTTACACGCTTTTAGAACTCATTAACCCGGCCACAATGGAATTTAAAATTGTGCCGCGCCGCAATGTGCTGCCCAATAAAAAGGTTATTGTACTATCGGTTATGGATCAGGATGGTATAGACTATACCACCGGAGGTTACGAAAACAGAATTATTGAAGTAGGCGAAACCGACGACCTGGGTTTAATGAACGACATTATACCGCAACTGATTTGGAAGCGTAACGCGCAACAAAGCTGGGCCGAGTTTTCTGAAAAGTTTGGCATGCCTTTAGTAACGGCCACCACAAGCAAAACCAACGACCGCGACCTCGATAAGCTTGAACAGCTTTTGGAGGCCCTGGGCGAAAGCGCAAGGGCTGTATTACCTGCCGGTACAAGCATCAACGTAACACCATTTGCAGGTAAGGATAGTTACCAGGTTTACGATGCACAGATAAACCGATGCAACAGCGAAATAAGCAAACCTATTGTAGGCGGCACAATGGCAACCGATAACGGCAGCAGCCGGAGCCAAAGCGAAGTACACGAGCGTAACCTGGATGATAAGATAGCATCAGAAGACCGCTTATTGTTTTCGTTTTTAGTTAACGATAAGCTTATACCCTTAATGCGCACCTGGGGCTGGCCTATTCCCGAAAAGAGAACTTTTGTATTCCCGAAATCGTTTGACCTGTCCTTGATGGATCACTGGACTATCGTTTTCCAGGGCCTGCAATATTTTGATATTTCTATCGACTGGATAAGCAAAACCTTTAACATGCCGGTTGATGCCGTTAAAAAGATAGTTGCCGCGCTACCTACCAAACCAGGTGGCGTTAAACCAAACGAAGAGCCTGCCGATGAGCCGCCCGAAAATGAGCCACCGGTAAAGGAGCCACCAGTTAAAGGCAAAAAACCTAAACCCGCAGCCTCTTTTTTCGACTAAGCCCCGCGCTGCCGGGGCGCAAGCCTATTGCCTATATACCAAAAAGCAAGCTTGATGAAATGTATTCGTGCGTGTGTCCACGCTGCGGGGGTAATAAATACCCCGATGCTGCCGCCGATGAAGAAAAGTTAAGTGATCTTTTCGGGCCGGATATAAAGCGGATTTGTGCGCAGCTATACAGTGGTAAGTTACAGGCCGGTAACATTGATCTAAAATCGGCACGTAAAGTTGCAACCGTTATTAGCCAGGCTATTTTAAAGGGTTTTGGCAAGGAGTTTCCGAAGCTTGATTTTGACACGCCCGATTTTGAAATGTACAGCCACATTGAAAAACAGGTGTGGCAGTTCAGCTTTGCAAAAAACTATGAGGAGTTAAAGGCCGCAAGCCTGGCACTACAAACCGGCAACCAGGTTACGCCCTGGGGCGAGTTTAAAAGCATTGTTGAACGCATTAACGGAGATTACAATGTACGCAACTTAAAAACCGAATATGATACAGGCATAGGCAGCGCACAAATGGCGGCACGTTGGGTGCAGTACATTGCCGACGAGGTTAAGTTACTGAAATACCAAACCGTAGGTGATAGCCGCGTAAGGCCATCGCACCAGGAGCTCGACGGTATCATCCGTAAAATTACCGATGCGTTTTGGAGCCTGTATTACCCGCCTAACGGCTGGCGTTGCCGTTGCGATGCCATTGATGCGGGTAATGCAAAAGAAACACCGCAAAGCAAAATTGTAACGCCTACCGATGTACCGCCTATGTTTAGGCGCAACCTGGCTAAGGAGGGGTTAGCGTTCCCTCCGGATCACCCGTACTTTGAACACGTGCCCGATGATATTTTGCAAGCTGCGGATAACAACAACCCGTTTATATACGACCGGCAGTATAGCAGTGATAAAGGCGGCTCGGTATGGGTTAGCAACCTGCACGGTGCCGGTGAGCTAAAAGACAATTTAGCCATAGCTAAGTTTTATGCCGACCGGGGCGATATGGTTACCCTGATGCCGAGCATTGACCCGAACAGCCCAAGCCAGTTAGCCTTGCGCAAAATGACGTTGCCGGATAGCCTGGTTAAAAGCAAGCTTAATGCCGATGCCAAAATTAACGGGCGCACCAACGAGTTTAAAACCAACCACGAGGGCACGGTAAACTCATTAAAAATGCAGGTGCGTAAAGGTTTGAAACAGGCGCAGGATGTAACCATAGCGGTAAGTAATGATACCAAACCGGCCCGGATTAAAAAGGCCATAAAAGACCAGGTGTACAATAGTTATAAAAACCGGGCCGAGGAACTGAAAGGCCGCACCATAACGGTACTACGCAAGGGTAAGGCTACGGTTTACAAGCTTGATAAAATTGTAAAATAACAAAGGCCATCCCGAAGGATAGCCTTAAAAGTCCAAAGCAGTGCATAACACGCTCTGATCTGAAACAAAGATAGTATAATTTTTAAATATAAAATATGGATGGAAGCGCGAGAGTATCGCTGTACTTAGAACTGAAAGACCGAATTAAGGCCGGAATGGGCCGGGCCAGGCAATACGTAAATGATAACGTATCGGCGATGAAAGAGCAGTTTAACAGCTTAAAAACATCGCAAACACAAGCGTTCTCGGCTATGGAAAGCCAAATACCAGGCTTGAGCAATGCGCTTAAAATGCTTGTTAACCCTTATGCTTTGCTAACGGCAGGAGTATTGGCTTTAGGAGGGGCTTATTATAATGCCGCCAACTCAGCTTTAAACTGGGAGGCCAAGATGGCCGAAATTAACGTAACCGCCCAGGAGACCCCGGCAGGGCTAAAAAAAATATCAGATGAACTAAAAGAGATTGCCGGGCGAAATGTTGCACCATTTGAACAAGTTGGCGACGGCTTTAACCGAATTTTATCTGCGGGTTTAACTGTAAAACAATCAATGGAGGCGTTAGAGCCAACGTTGCGTGCTGCAAAAGCAGGCTTTACAGATGTAGAAACTGCGGCCACGGCTGGCGTTTCGGTAATGAACGCATCTGGCGAAAGTATCAAAACCGTTTGGGACGTAGTTTATGCTACAGTAAATAAGGGTAATGCTAATTTTAAAAACGTAGCTAATTACCTGCCTAAAATAGTCGCCAATGCGACAGCGGCAGGTTTTTCATTACAAGAAACAGCGGGAGCCTGGGCTTACCTAACGGACACCCTGCAACCGGAACAAGCAACAACTACTTTAATGAACATGTTTAAACAATTGGCAAGCCCAACAGTAACCAAAAACTTTAAAGATATAGGAATACAAGTTTATGACACCCAAGGTAAAATGAAACCACTTGTGCAGATCATTGATTTAGTTAAACACAGGCTCGATGGATTATCAGACCGTAAGAAAAATTCAATACTCGGAGGTTTGGGCTTAGATAATGAAAGTCACGAGGCATTAACTATTCTATTAAAGGACACTGGAAAATTGAACGACATTATAAAATTTACAACTAATAGTGCCGGACAGCTTGATGATTCATACAAAAACGCCACACAAAGCACCGATAGCTGGCATATTATTTTGAATAAGATAGGTATTGCTTTTGAAACTATCGGAGAAACAGCATTACCCATAATTAACAGCGTTGGCGATGCCCTGTTAAACTGCGGCAAGGTTGTAAATAAAACATTTGAGATTATTAAAGACCTGGCAATGGGTATAGGAATTGCTGCCGCAGCACTTGCGGTACTATACCCTTCGGTTTTAGTTTATACCGGGGCACTGGTTTTAAATGGCATAGCCACAGCCGGGCTAACGATAGCTACTTATGCATTAACGGCAGCACAATGGTTGCTTAACGTGGCTTTGGATGCTAACCCAATTGGCTTGGTTATTATGGCGATAGGTGCCCTGGTTGCCGGGTTTATTTATGCATACGACCATTGCGAAAAGTTCAGGGCCGGTATCATGGGCATTATTGAGGTTGCTAAAATATTAATGGACTTGGTTGTAGGGTTCGGTAAAACCCTGCTTGGTGCTTTTACTCTTAACCCGGCCCTGGTAAAAGAGGGCTTAAACCAGGGAGCCGCAGCCTTAACCAGTATTATGAGCGGCGGCATAACCAAAGCATTTAACAAGGGCTATAGCGATTCTATTGCCGCCAATGTTAGCGCACCGGCTGCGGCAGGCACAAAGGATGCCTTTACAGGTAAAAAAACAACTACAAAGCCTGTTAAAAAGGATAATAAATTAGAAGCCGACAGCGAAAACAAAATAACAGGCGGCAGCAAGCAGGTACATAACATTACCGTAAACTTTAACAAAGAGATTGTTGGCAGCATTAACGCCGCAAACACGCCGGGCCTTAAAGGGATGAATGCCCAGGACATTGAAAAATGGGTTTCGGATTTGATTGAGCGCACCATCAGGAATTTAGAAACAAGCTACAGCTAATGGACATACCCGAAACCGCGCAATTTATAAGGCTGCTTGCCAATGTTAGCCGGGCAATTGACCGCTTCCCCAACCTGATAGCCGCCGAAGCTGTGGCCTTTAGCAAGGAGCGTTTTAGGCAACAAAACTGGATTGATAACAGTACCGAGCCATGGAAAAAACGCAAGGCCGAAAGTTGGGGCCGTAAATCCCGTAAGGGCCGGGGTATACTGGTTGATACCGGACGGCTGTTTCGCAGTGTGCGCAAAATTATAGCCCGTGCCGACCTGGTAGTTATTGGCACCGATGTACCCTACGCGCAAATGCATAATGACGGGGGGCGGTTTAAATTTAACCAGCACGTTAAGGCCTACACCCGCAAGCAAAACAGCGTGGAAGAAGTTAGCAGGCCCGGAGCGCGCACGGCCCGGTATGTTAAACAGCAAACGGGTGTAGTGCAGGTAAGGGCCTTTACCCGCAAAATGCAAATTAACATGCCGCGAAGGCGTTTCATGGGCAATTCGGCCTATTTAAACCGCCGCCTTGAGCGGTTAATGGCTAACGAGATAGTTAAAGCCGCCCAACAGGCTGCATAATTAAACAGTACTTAAACAGTTAAATATGGATCAGTTATTTGAAGATGTGATAGCAAAGTTTGAAAGTAAAAAAGCTTTGTTTACCGGTGCGGGGTTAAAAGCACCGTTTATTGATTTTTACATGGGCCAACCCGAACACCCGGAGTTTTTTGAATTTACGTTACCGGCTGTTTTTATGGATTACTCTATTGTGCCCATGAAGCAGGGCCTATTGTGGGTTAATGCCACAACGTTAAGTTTCCATTGCATACCAGAGATTGCACCATCGGCAAGCAGCATAAGCCCCCGCCGCACCCAGGGCCTTAAACAAATTATTTGGTATGGCCTTGTTAAGGATGTTTTAGATACCGTTACCGGCAGGCATTACACCAGTTTAACCAGGGGACACGAAAGCCCATCGTACACGCCCGATTTTAAATATCACATCATCAACTACACCACCGAAATGGATAACCTAAGCGGCAAGGCAAAAGGCCGTTACGCTGCCGGTGAGGTTGACGAACTGGGTATAAGCGGCGAAATAAAGAGTAGATTTAGTTTATAAAAAAAGCCCCGAAAGGGGCTTCTTACTTATTTTGGAATTGGGTGAAATAGTCACCAGGTATTAGCCTAATCAATCTTTCTATATCCACCTTGTAAGGATACCCGTTTTCTATCCGGTGTGCCTCTCGCAAGTCATCAACGCTATCAAAAACTTGTTCTCCGGCTAAATCAACGTACCTGTCAATCACCGTGTCAAAAAAACTAAACGCAGGCTCCTCAACTTCAAGGCCTGGAGCCATTGCTTGTGAAACATCAACAAATCTTATCATTTTGATACTTCCTTTCTATAGCCTCAATATCCAAAGACTCAAACGGATCAACAATGCGCCATTCGTCCGGGGCCTCGGTAAACTCAAAGGTAAAGCGGAGCGGCAGGTTTTGAAAGTCCCCCCAACCGTCTAATGGCTCTCTACCTACCATTACCAAAGCTTCGGTACCTGGTTTAAAGTTAAGGTCGATGTTTTGCCTATCGCCAACCTCAAATGTTTTATTTGCGCAAACCTTATTCAGTTCGCTTATAGCTTTAAATATTGCTTGTGTTTGTGTCATGATTAATTAAAATTCAACGCGTTAATTGTCCAGTTGTTATCATTGGCCTCATCACCGCCATTGAAATGCATTATCATATGATATTCGCGCTTTATTTTAGAACCGTCAACCTCAGCCTCGACATACGAATAAACCATGTAATTTTGTTTAACAGGATCACTTTTAACATCAGTAGGTAAAAACGGAAAACTTGTTGATGTTGCGTGTGAAAGTTTTTCGCTCACGTAGTTTTTAGAAATGATATAAGCCGCATTCTTGTGGTTTTCGTACTCTTTTACGGTGTCCTTAACAACGCTTAACCGTTCAGTTTTAGGCATCACGCTTTTATTGCGAAATATCATAAATACACCTACAGATAAAAGGTAAACGGCAAAAATGGCAAGTACTATTTTAAATATTTTTTTCATGCTGTTATTTGTAAAGAGCGGTATCGCGCTCGGTTAATTGTGGTTTTGGTTTGGCTCCCTTTTTTAAACAAGTACCGCATACGCCGCCGTTTTTGTGGCAAAACTTGCAGTATTTGCAATTTTTACAGGCATGGCATGGCGTTTTACCCATGCAGGTAGGCCAGCGTTTGTACCGCTTTTGTGAATCTGCCGGGGTTACCAGGCTAAAAGCTAAAATAATAAATAGTAGTTTTTTCATTTGTGATATACTTTTCAAATATAATTTATTTTGGTAATTCATTTTCCCAACGGCGTTGGCTTAAATACGTTTCGGGGTATAACATATCCGTGCGTGGGTGAGCGGCTAACCAAGCCTTATACCTGGCTATACCCTCCATTGCAAGGTAACGCTCGGCATGGGTTAGGGCATTAAACAGCTTTTCGGCGCGGCCCTTATTGCCAACTTTGTAACCGTAGGCATCGTAAAACTCCTTAAACGTTACTTGTACGGTTACCTGCACCATCCGCAATGTTGTTGTACTTTTGCATAGGTCGCCCAAAAGTTGCAGGTTAAAAGGGAAACACTTGTACAAATACGCCAACATCTCATCCGTCATGGCGGCACGGTTCTCAAAATATTTGAGATTACCATCGGCATCAAAACGAAATTCCATCTCGCCATCAAACCGGGCACTTGTTATTAAGTATCTATTCATAAACGTTGCAGTTATGGGGTATCATTAATAAACCTTTTGCGCCGCGTTTTTCCATATCACAAGCGGGGCAAAAAACAAATTTGCGGCGCGGCATCGGATAAGCCACACGATATAATCCGGGCACGTCCTTAGCTTCGTAAACCACAGCATTACCGGGCCAGTCCTGGGGCGTAATCTTTGCACTTTCCATTTTCTGTTTAAATTCAAGCAGATCAGCATACGTTAACCGCTTTCTATCGCTGGATGTTGGTGTGTTTTTCATTCCTGGGTAATTATTGATTGCGGCGGCAGGTCAAAGCCAAACGCTTGTTTAAAAATTGACAAGGGGAAACAAACGGCCTTGCCGTTCACTATTGTTTCGGGTATGCGGCCTTTAAAATTGTAAAGGCAGTTTGGGGTTTGATACCAAAGGTTAACAAGGTTATATCTCATTATTAAAAGGTTTAGCGCGACATACAGGGCAGCTCATCCAGGCGCGCGCATCGTACTCCTCGCCGCATGCCTGGCAGATGTGCCATACTTCGTGGTTAAATATTATTGTGTAGGTTTTCAAAGTCTATTGAGGGTTTCTGATTGTCGTTTTGAAATAGGATTTTGGTTTTGTTGATTCCTTTGCGGGTATCCATCATGCTGTTGAATTGCTTTACCTGTTCTTTATAATGCGCAAAGCATTCATCGCAAACCTCGCCGCTAAATGACGGGTATTGTGTGGCACTTCCCCAACCGCCGGGCGAATAGGTAAACCTCCAAAGAATACCGTTTAATTGCCGTTTAACCGAGTAAAAAGTGATACCAAACAGCTTTTTTTGCTCTAAAACGCACTCGCACAAATCGCATGTAATTATTTCTGTTTTCATTATTATAATTCGTCTACGTTCATAAATATTGCAAAGTGTAACTCTGCAATGGCCGTTTGAAGCATGTGTTTAACACTTGCAAAATCTTCACTATAAAAGACACCCGTAGCAAACTTATCCATGCCGGGCGCTTCTTGGTATTGGAGCGACACTAACCAGTTGGAGCCATCCCATTTGCGGAACACCTTAACTTTGTTTTTAAATTGATATTTCATGTACCCGTCCCGGAATCGAACCGGGGCGTTACCATAACGGGTTAGCTAAATATGATACCGTGCCTTAAAAACACCACTTTGGTATCGCGCTTTAGCGGTTCGGGGTATCGTTTATGCGGTTCGCGCGCAAAAACATTATGCGTTTTATCAGGCTTACCGGCTACAAGCTCCAGTACTGTTTTTTTGGCATCGCTTTGTTTGTAAAACCTGTCGCCAAGCTTCAGGTGTTTGGCTTCTGTTATTTCGTTACGTTTCATTTGGGCTGTTTAAATGGTGTTTAATTGGTTATTTACAACTATCGGTTGACGAATAATCAAACCATTTAATCCAGCCGCGAGGTGTTAAAAACCCCCACTGCCTAACCTTTTTAAAGGTTATGACCAACGACCAAACGGGTTGATGAATTTCTAACCTGTGCAGACTTTCGGCAGGGCGGTACAATACTGATCCGCGCCCGTATACCTTGCTGCCGGTTTGGGTGTACTCAACGTAACCGCCTTTTAAAAGGATGGTAACAAACGCCCAGGGATGGTCATGTTGACACTCAAAATCACTCAGTATGATATTGTGAACCTTTACAGCAAACCACCGGCAGGTAAACAAGCTATACCTGATGAGGTACGGCTTATTATCTATTCTTTGAATTACTTTCTTTTTGTAAAGTTTCATGGCTTAAATATTTGCTTCTGCGTTTTTAACAACCCTTAACAACATCTCGGTTAACTCCCTTTCAGCATCTACAGAGGCAAAATTTGTAGTTACAATCTCCTTTACAAGATGTTGGATATTGATATTGATTACCTTCGGCTCCTGAACTTCCGTTAGGTATTTAGCTATGCCGCCATAAAAGGCAACATTGTATTCAAAACGGCGTATTTCCTTTGGGTTTTTAGTATTCAATAATGAATATTGGTTGTCGGTTACCATGTTTAAGCACCTGCTAACAATAGCATCTTTGCTAAGTGGTTTAATTTCTGTTGTTGCTGTTGACATAATGTTTATTGATTTAAAATTTTAAAATAGTTGTGGTTGGTTAGTGGGTTTGTTTTTACTGCTCTTTAGTTGTTTTAATTCGGCTATTTTTTCGGGCCATATATCCCAGGTTTTACCGCCGCCTAAGCGGCTAACTACCTTAGCCTGGAAGCCGCTAACCTCTATAATGGCATCCATCATAAATTCAAGCTGCTTGCCCAGGGGGTTGCCTTTCCACGAGATTAGTATGATTGACTTGTGAGGGAAACGATCATTAAGCTCACACCACTGGGCAAAGGTTAGGCCCATGTAATTGGTGCTATCTAAAACGATAATTTTACCGATGCTTTTACCCTGTAGTTTTTTAAACCATGCCGGGAATTTGCTTTGTGTACGGTCGGCAAGGCTAAATTTGCCTTTAAAGCGGCCCATGTTATTGCGCTTAAAAGCCATTTGAAAGCCACGTGTTTTGTATTGTTCGGTACTGTTAAAGTTTACTTTGCCTACATGCTCACAAAGTGCCTGGCACAATTGAAACACGTACTCGGTTTTACCATTTTTGGCCGGGCCTTCAATGTGTATCCTAAAGTTCTCGCATAAGTCGCCCAGGTGTTCTTTCCACTCCGGGGGTAAGTCTAATTCGACGAAATTCCACGATTCTATATCGCTTACGCCTGCGTTTTTTGCCATTTTGAATGATTTTAATAGTTTGGTTTGCGGTAAAAGCAGCTTATAAAAGCAGCTAAGAATATGATTAGCATTTTTCGAGTACGTGAGCAGGTAACCATACATATTGGCGAATACTCTCAACCCATGTTTTAATACCTAACCATGCTTCACATTCGCCTTGCTTTAGTTCAACATCGGCTACCTTGATAACTTTGCCGGGCCTAAAAGTGGTGCGGTTGGTTCGATACGTTGTTGTAATGATAGCCTTATCGCCCTGGGCGAATGACTGTTTGTTTGTATAATTCATTTTAATTGTTTTAGTGGGAACCCGGCACCCGAAACGAACGGGTGCATGCTCCAAGCCGGGTTACATTAAAGGTTGGGAACTAACTTCCGGGCCTTGCCTTGCGGTAGGTGCCTTATCGTGTGCCATACCTTTGTATTTTACATGACTACTTTTCTAATAGCAGCCCGTTAGTTACTTGCACATTGTATGTACCGCCCTCAACTTTATGCAGCTTGATATAATCTTGTTGCTCTTTTTTGGGTAAGCTATCCCAGTCCACCGGCTGTAATTCTTCGGGTTTGTAAAAATTGCTTGCAATGGCATATTTGTTAAAAAACACATCCTGCAACTGCTTGCGCCGGGCGTTTTTGGTTTTGGTAGTGCGGCATTTAGCCACATGCGGGGCCGCAAACTTTTGCCACTGTAATTTCATGTGCCTCCGGAAGTACTCGTATGCAGATGATACCGTGATGTAATCAAAGTAAGTTACCCGCATGTGGATCGTTTTGCTCCCTTTCTGCATCCGGCCAATATCCTTTGGATAGTCGCCCAACATGGTTTTTATCAACCGTTCCATTAAGCTTAATTCCAAATCGGTAGTATAGCTCAGGCCGTACCAATCCATATCCAACGAATCCAGGTCAACACCTTTCATGTTGTACTTTTCAAGCATTTTATCCAATGCCTTTTCGGCGGCAGCTCTCTCGCCCTCGGTACTACCGCGCTTAACGAGCTCGTAAATCTTTTTTAGCTTTTCTTTTTGTTCGGGTGTCATGGTTTTAAGTTGAAGTCGGGATACATAAATTGATAGTCTATCATTGAAATGATGCGCCCATCCAGTGGGTGAGCCCTAAGTTTTAGCGTAGTGCTTTCGCTGCCGGTCATTACATCTCGCACACTTATTTCACCGGCGTTTACAACTGTACATTCCTTGTCCGGCCACATCTTTTTAACCAGGTCAAGGCAGAGCTCGGCCATATCAGCATGTACTAATAGGTTTGGAAATATTATTGGCATTTTGGCGACCATGCCGTTATCCATCTTTTGGTTAATCATGATATATTTCATATTCTGATTAGCTAAAGCGGATTGATATTACTTTTTCGCTTATCGGTTTAATGTCAATTGCGCCACACAAAACACCTAATTGGTCTAAAGCGCTCAACTCCAATTTCCCTAAACTGCTTACCATAATTGTAGCGGTGTAAACACCGCCACCGGCTTTGTTATTGGTTTTAGCCGGGCTGCCTGGGAATACATTTGTGAGTACCTCCAATAGCTTTTTTGTGTTCGTTTCTGTAATCATTTTTAATTGTTTTATATTTTGAACCCGCCCCGGCCTCGAACCGGGGGTGACTTCCAGTCGGGTTATAATCTTGCAAAAAAGCCGCCCTCATATAATATCCATAGGGTAATTGCAGAGCCTATTAAGGCTCCAAAAAAGTTATATTGACCGCTTTTTTTTTCGCCATGTTTTGCAAGGCTAATTCCCCATTGAAGTATGTGAGATATGATTACCAAGTATTGTGGCCACATATTTTAAATTTGTTTATCCTGGCACCATTGCCATTGAACCCGCCCCGGCCTCGAACCGGGGGTGACTTCCAGTCGGGTTTTAATTTGCCGGTTCGGCACGCTCGGCCATTTCTTTATGTGCCAGTTGCACCTCGCGTTCGCAAGCCTCGCAAATGCAATCAGGGCAAAGGGTATCCTTACATATTTCGCACTCGGTTGATTCATCCAGCAGGATGGTTGCGCCGCAGTTGGCGCAAAAAATATCTACTTTACACATGTTGAAAGGGCTACTACTATAGATGAAAAATTGAGGTTAATTGCTTTCCACGCGCCGTTTTCCTTAACCCAAAAGCGGGTGTAATCCTTAGTTTCGGATGGTGTCCAGGCTTCTTTAAACAGCTTGATGCCCTCTAACCAATTGGAATCCTGATAGTCGTTTTCCATCGCGTAAAGCTTTTGTATCTGCTTTACATCAAGCTTATCCTTACTGCGTTCCAGTATCTGCATAATAAACTTTTTGGTTTTTTCGTCGCCCGAAAACTGGCTGTTTAAAAAGTCTATCATGTGGCGTTCGGCCTGGTCGGCCCGTTCGTCAAAATGGCCCAGCGTTTGGCGGCTAAACTCAATTTTATACATGGCATCGCGGCTTTCTATAGTAAAGTTGCCTTTACCATCGCTGTGGCGTTTGCTGTATTCCTGCAATAATTCGTACAGGGTGCCCAGGCTATTAAACACCTTGCTTTTAAATAATTCAAGGGTGGCACCCAGGGCAATAGCTTCAAGGGATAACTCCACAATGGTATCTTCCTTTAATTGCTCATACGCTGCACGTTTGGCGTTGGCGGCGGCTACGTTTTTTTCATGGCGGTCTTTTAATATCGCCTCTAATTGTTCGGTTGTTAGATGGTCTACGTTAATATTCATTTTCTTAATTTTTAACTATTTGAGATTGTAATAATTTGCGTTCGTTTTGGGCTTCAATCATCTCTTTATAGATCATTTTAGCCTCGTTTGTAGGTTCTTTATCCACGAAAGGGATAAGTGAAATCATACATAGTTCTTCATGGGCGCGTAGTGCGTCAATAAGGTGTATTTCCATATATTCAATTGGTTTTTTGGTGTATAATTCCTATTACTTTGTTGATGGTTATGGCACTGGTGGAAGCTATCTTGCACCGTTCATTTTGGCAGTACTCTAAAAGGGCCAGGCCGTGAGGTATGGAAATGCTAAACTTGTATTCGGTTTGAAACATATCCCAAACCTTATTTAGCCACACCAGTAACTCGGCTAACGTTGCCATTACGAGTTTACTCGCATCGGTTTTTGTTTCGCGGAATTGCTCACGATGCAATGAAAATTCAATAAAATGGGCAAGGTTGCTTAACTCATCCCTGGTTAGTTTTAGCTTGATTTTTTTCATTCTCCAACTCTTTTAGTTTACCTTTTGCGTTTATGGCTAAGTACTTGAAGTATGTACTCCGGCTGATGGTGATAAAGCGGGGCTTAACAGCGTTTTCATATATCCACTTGTTTGTCCGGCCATCATTGGCGTAGTATATCTCCTGAACAGCGAGCACCCTTAGGTAATGGTTAACTTGTTTTTTATGTAGTCTTTTGTTCATCAAATCAGTTATGCACCGCCTGGTATATCTCGCTTAATTGCTTTTCCTGGCGGTTTTTCGCCATAGCAATCAGCTTTTTACACAGGGCTTGCATTTCGGGTACGCTCATTTCATAGAGCAGCTTACCCGCTATCCTTTTATCCATAAGGAAATGGTTTACACGCTTCCAGTCGGCAGGTGTTGAGTAAATACCGTACTTAGTAAGGTTCACCAACACGTTACTGCGCCAGGCCTTAATTTTCGGATCATCGCTATAGCGGTTAGCCGCACCGGCTTGCACCCGGTTTAATAAAGCGTCCAAATCTTTATCGGTTAAATCGCGGCTACTGGTTACGTTATAGTCACTCAGTAAGTCGCCTTTGCAGTCAATTGCACCAAGCTTTATAAGCATTACGTGCAATTGCTGTAGCTTTTTATTGCGTGTTTTAGTGTCCATAACTTACAGGCTAAAGGTTTGCGGTGCAGTTATCAGGTTGTCGCTAAGGGCTATTTTAATAGCGGTTAGGCTATCGGATATGCCACGGAACGTTACTTTTGAACGCCAGTGAAACGGCTTCATGGCTTGTGTTTTAACACGGCCCATTACAATGTTGAGGGCTTCGCCGCTTAGGCCATTGGCTATAAAAATGCGCTCGGCCTCGGTATCAGTTGGCGCGCTCATGGTATAGTGAACCATAAACAGGCGGTCGAGCGTTTCGCTAAACAGGTGTTTGTTTTTGTTGGCTCCCTTTAGCAGGTTATTGATAAAGTATGGAGTACCGGCCAGTACAATACCGCAGGTACCTTTTAAGGCCGTCATTAAGTCTTTTACAGCCACCACCAAATGATCTTTAAGGGCCGATATTTCGTCTATCTGCACCAAGCAATCTTGCTTATCCAGTGTGGTTTTTATCTTTAAAATTTGTTGTTTGTAAGTACCATCGGTAGAAACGCCAACCGCCGTTAACAAAAGGGCATTCAATTGCTTGCGGGTGTTAACACTTTCGCAGTTGATGTAATAAACCTTGTGGCCCTGGGTACGTTCCTGATGGCGTTTGTAGTACTCCAAACCGATTGATTTACCATAACCACCGTCACCAATAAGCGGCACAAATACCTTGTGCGTGTAAGCGGCAGTACAGGCATCCAAAGCCTTTTGCAGGTTTTCGGTGCCTACAAACTTGTAATCATCGTTATTGCCCAGGTACTTAATAATCAGGTTCCAGGTGTTTTCGCCTACAATGTTATCGGCCTCCCAGTTATTCAATACCTGGCTCATCATGCCTTTGGTAATGCCCAGGCGTTCGGCAAACTTGTTGTTGCTTAGTCCGCTTTCTTGCATGGCTAATTTTAGCCGTTCAATCAGTTGCGCTTTCTCTGCTGTTTTCATACTTTTGATTTTGAGTTTTTAATTATTGAATTGGCCCCTGCAAGGGCCTTTTTTATTTATTAATTGCTGTTAAAATTGCTGTAGCCGATACGATATGTTTCATCGCGGTAAGCAGGGCCATTGTAGAATCTTCATCCAAGGGGTTAACATCATACAGGGCCTCTATTTGGGTTTCTAAGCCGTTTAACTCCTTACATATTTCGGCTATCCTCGTTTTTTTTAGTATGCTCATGGTTATTTATCGGGTTAATTTTAAAAGTTTCTTTTCCAGGCTTGTTAGTTCGGCCATACCGTTTAACTGGTCTTGTATATCGCTTTCAGCACGGTTAAACGATGTTTTATCCTGCATACTGTAATGCATAATGCCATCGGTACCGGTTGCTTTAAGCGTCCCGCTTGCTTCCATCAGTATGCGGGTCTTTTGCATCTCTGCTTTGCTGTATTGGTAGCCAAATTCTTCCTGTCGGCGGCAGAATTCGCGGATATTTGAAGCATCGCCCTCTTTATAATCGGCCACACAAGCCGCAAAAAGTTCTTTTTCGCGAGCAATTGCTACCTGTTTACCATCCTGAAACAGTATGCAGAACTCCGGATTTTCGGTATTTATGCGAATGTTGAAGCTTTTGCCGAGGTTATGGCGTTGGAATTGGTGATCGTATTTGCCACCTTCATCCGGTACAATGAACCAATAATCCTGTTTATTGATGGTCATTTTAATACCGGCAGTAGTGTATTTATAGCCACCATCCGTTGTTTTTGTATTAACTACATCGGCCATAAACAGGCTTATTTTATCGAAGTAGTTAACGCTTGTGCGCTCGGGGTGGGCGGCTTCATAACGTTCTAATTTGCTTTGGCCGGTAAAGTATCCATAGCTATCGCGTTCACTACTTCTTTTGTTCCATGTAATAACAGCAGCTTCAAAATCAGCTATCACCTGGTCAAAATCCGGCAAACGCTCAGGGTTCTTTCTCAATTCGGCCAATAACTCGGGGTTGGCTTTAGCATCGTTGGTTTTGGTATTGATGTTACCGCCTTTAAAGTTTTCCATCTTATGCAATTCGCGTTGCTGGAAGTGGCCTATATAGGTTTCAATATATTTTGATTTACCGGAGTATGGGCGGCAAGCAAAGTGTACCCGGCTCATATTTGTCATTAAGCCCGTGACTGCCTTACTGATATTTGCCGAACCGTTGTCATATTGTAATTGGTAAGGCTTGTAATTTTTGAAGTTTACTGCACGTTGCAAGGCTTGTGTTACCACCTGCGAGGTTTCGGTGTAGCCGATTGACCAACCAATAATCGCACCGCTGTGTGCATCGGTAATAAAGTAGGTGTAGAGGTCACTTTTGATCTTCCCGTCACCAGCGCGGTAATAAAGCTGCATACTTGTACCGTCAATACTCCAAAGGGCATCCGGGCGTGATACTTCGCGGCGTGTTGCTTCCGACTGATATTCCAAGTTACCGGCTTGCTCTCCGTGACGGGCGAAATACCAAACCCGGCGATACTTCGGCTGGTTTAAGTGCTGTTTAATTGCCGATACCGTAAGCATGACAAGGCCGGTATCCTTAGCCATGTCGTTGTACATCATGGCAATGTCTTCAAAGCTGTATTTAAGCCTGTCGCCCGCCAATTCCATCAAAATAGCGTGGTTGAGGTCGTTTATTTGCCTGCGGTTATTGTTACCCATTAATCCGGTTATAAGCGATTTTAACCCCTCATTTTCGTACAAACGGGCGTTTCTATCAAGTACACGCTCATTATTAAGTGGCTTTTTAAACCTAACCATGCCCTTACTCTGTTCGGCAAGCACGTGTTTAAACGCCGCCAATTGAAAATCGGTAACCTTAGGGTAACCTGCAGCACGTGCGCGTTTAACATCAAACTCGTTCCACAAACGCAGCCAGGCGGCGGCGCGTGCAATGGCGTGTACCTCGGTTGGCGTGTAGTAGCCCGTGCGCGAAAGTTCTTTAATATCTGCCGGGTTGGTTTCTACCTGGTTAGGCAGGTCGGAGTTAATTAGTTCTAAAGCCTGGTTACGCTTTTGCGAGTTGGCTGTGGTAACGTATAGGTGAGGCTCAACATTACCGCATATAATGGTTTCTATGCGGGCTTTGTATTGCGGGTTAAGGCCATCATAATGTACAAACACTAATTTGCCCTCCTTATGGTGCGGCCAGCACGAAACCTTACCATTGCGCTGTTGGTTCAGTGCTTTTTTTAAGTAAGGTTCGGAAACTATGCCTGCTTTTACCATTTCGGGAACGGTTAAACAAAGTGTAAGTGAATTATTATGTAGCCGGTAGTCCATTGGTGCTATGCCCCTTGTTCAATTAGTATCTCACGTGTGATTATTAGCGTTTCAAGAGCCGAAACAACGGCTGAATGATGCTTACTATCTGGGCGTTTGAACGCCTGACGGGCATTTGCAGGGGTGATACCGACTATCCTCGCAGCCGTTTGCATATCACCATCTTGTTTTTTTTCTTTGATTTCTGCTATCTGCATGATACATTTGTTTGCATTGTGTGACAAACATACAAACAACTTTGTAAAATACAAACTACTTTGTCAACTAAAACTACCTTTTCTGATAGATTGTTGCTCCTTTTCAAATTAAAGGGGTTTCGTAATGCAAATGAGTTTGCAAAACACATGGGTTATGCTTCATCCGAGAAGATAAACAGGCTAATTCGTGACCCGAATAACAAGCCGTCTTTCGATATTATAGAAGATATTACAAACAAGTTTGAAGACTTAAACGGTAGGTGGCTTGTTACGGGCGAAGGGGAGCCAGTCAATGGTAACCTAAATGGTAACCCAAATGGTAACCTATCGCAAAATAACATGCTTTTATCAGAGCCTAATGAGCCCTATTTACCCAGGGTAATTACCGTTAATGACAGGAATGAAGATGTAATAGCGATTGTTAACGTTAAGGCCGCAGCCGGTTACTTAAACGGCTACGCAGATGAAGAATTTATACAGGATTTACCTACCATTGCCGCACCTGGCTTTAAAGGTGCGCTACACCGCTGTTTTGAGGTAAAGGGTAATAGCATGCCGCCAAACCATGACGGTTCGTTGGCGGTTGGTAGGTTTGTGGAGAAGATTGAGGATATACGCAATAGGCGCGTGTACATTGTAGTAAGTAAAAACGATGGTATTGTATTGAAACGGGTAATTAATCAGCCCAACGAGCGTATTTTGGTGCTTATAAGCGATAACCCCAACAAGCGCGACTATCCAAACTATACCTTAGATCACCACGAGATAGTTGAACTGTGGGAATGGCGCGGCGCATTAATTAGGTCGATTCCTGATCCCTCCGATTTTTATAACCGAATGAACGATATGGAAGCCAATTTGACCATAATGAACGAGGTATTAAGACAAATACAGGGCAAAAACGATTTGACAGTTAAAGTTACCAAACCCAAAAATTGAATTGCGCTTAAACAGTTAAAGTAAATTCAACTTCCCCCAGGCTCATAATTAAACATCGGTTAAACATCAATTCAACTTTTTACACGATTTGATTGGTTCCCATTTCGGGCAAAAAATATTAAAAGCTGTGTTTAGGTAATGTATTGGCCGTTTTTCGGGCAAAAAATATTAAAGAGTATTTATACTATTAGAAGTAACCCCTATATTATGCGCCCATTATATTCGCTCGTTATATATTGCTTTTTAAATAGCAATGGCATTTTCTTCTATTTTGCAATTCCCCGCAAAACTCCGTATCTTAGCAAAAAATTAAAACAATGCTAATCCTAACTAACCTGTGCATACAATCCATGCGGCCCATTGTGCTGCAACAGGGGGATTTTGCGTTTGCTTAGTATCTCTCTCCAACCGCTGTTTAGCCAGGGGCTTTAACAGTTAAAATCAAAATTTATCATAAAACATTATCGTTCGCTTAGGCGGATGAAAGCATATTATTTATTATGGACACTTACTATACTATTGAAGAGAAATACTTGCAGGCAGTAGAGGAATTGAACTATGGCGAAGCACCAAAATCGTTAAAATTACTGAACGAAATATTAGCCGACGACCCCTCGTATGCCCGCGCACATTTCCAGATGGGTAAACTTTATTATTACGATTTAAAGGATTATAAGTCGGCAGGGTATCATTTTAAACTTTGTACCGAGATAGAGCCATCCTTTCCGGATGTGTATTTTCATTACCTTAGGTTGCTTGTTTTTTTAAACATGGAGTTGCAGGTAAACAGAGTTGCAAAAAAAGCTCTTGCCGTTCCGGGTGTGTACGCAGCCGCCATTTACAACCAAATGGCCCTGTGTTGCGAAATTAACCGGAAGCTAAACCAGGCCATTAGCCACTATAACGAAGCCCTGATGCAGGTTACCGATAAACAACTTAAAGAAGAAGTTGAAGATAACCTGGAAAGGGCCAAGTGTAAAATAGACAAAAGCAAAGCTTACGTTTATAGCTTATCCGAGTAAAAGGAGAGGAGTGCCCCACAAAGCACTCCTTTTTAGTTTGATATAATCTTAAATTCAGTTCGGCGGTTTAGTTGCCGCCCTTCGTCGGTTGTGTTAACCGCTATGGGTTGCCATTTACCATAGCCCTTATAAACCAATCGCCGGGCGTCAACACGTTGCATAATCAGGTATTGGTACACCGCTTTGGCCCGGTTTTGCGATAGTGTTTTGTTTAATACATCGTCGCCAACATCATCTGTATGGCCCGATATCTCAACCCTAACATTGGGGTTGTCGCTTAAAAAGGAAATCAATTTTTCAAGTTCTGTTTTCGATTCCTTTTTGATGTCGTACTTATTGGTATCAAAAAATATGTTTTTTAAAACCACCTTGTTGCCGTTTTCAATGCCCTGCATGGGCACATCAATAATGTATTGCTTTTTATTATCTAAGCCATGCAACGAAAAATTTTCCGAATAAAACAGATACCCTTTTTTCGAGATATTTAAACCATAATCTTTACCGTAGGTGAGGGTTGATAAAAACTTACCTTCCTTATCGGATGTTTTTAGGTAAACGGTTTTATTGTTTTGCAGATCAATAATTTCTACATTGGCATTTAACGGTGCCTTGCTTTTTGCATCGCGGATGACGCCCTTAACATAGGTAACTATCTGCGGCCTCAAGGCAACCGGCATCTCAAACGAATAAATATCAAAACCACCGTAGCCCTTTAAATTGTTCGACGAAAAATAGGCCAAATCGCCGTTAGCGTTTAATGTTAAGCCACTATCATCGGCACTGGTATTAATGGGGTAACCCAAGTTTTCGGGCTTTTGCCACTTGCCATAGGCATCGCGCCTGCTTATAAAAACATCCATATTACCCAACCCCGGCCAACCGTTTGATGAAAAATAGAGCGTATTATCATCAGGGTGAATAAACGGCGATTGCTCATCAAAAGGTGTGTTTACATTTGGGCCCAAATTTTCGGGCTCACCCCAACCCTTAGCCGTAAGTGTTGATTTCCATATATCGTACCCTCCATAACCCCCCTTACGGTTGCTCACAAAGTATAAAACACGCCCGTCGCTACTTATCGACGGTTGCGATTCCCAGTTACGGGTATTAATTGGCGCATCTAAGTTATAGGGCACATCCCAATCGTTACCGTTTTTTTTGGCTACATAAATATCGCATTTACCCAGGCCCTGCGGCCTGTCGCAACCGGTAAAAAATAAATACTGCCCATCCTGAGTGATGGATTGTGCTCCCTCGTTATAATCGGGCGTATTAATTTGGTTGCTTAAATAAACGGCAGGTGTCCATTTGCCGTTTAAGTTGTTGCTTTTATAAAAATCTTCGTTATTGTTTATCTTACGGGTAAAAATAAGTTCGCTTTCGTCGGCAGTTATAACGGGCATATACTCGTCGTTTACGCTGTTTATCTCGGGGCCAATGTTAACCGGGTTAAATTTAACCGGGTTTTGTATCGCAACAATACTAAAGGCACAATCGCTAAGCAGCAAATTTGTATATTGCTTGTTTTGTGGCGTTATGGTTGGGTAAGCCAGATACTTTTGCAAATGGGTTTGTGCATTGCTGTAATCGGCTGTGTTCACTTCCGCTTCGCCAATGCTTAAATAAACCGCGCGGTTAAATTCGGGGTTAACGGCAATAATCTTTAAATAATGTTCAACTGCCGGTTTATACTTTTTGGTGAGGCGCAGTAAATCGGCCAGTTGGTTTTGTGCTTCTAAAAAGTTAGGGTCCAGGCCAACTGCGTAACTAAGTTGGCCAATGGCCTGGTCGTATAGTTGATAATCGAGACTTTGGCGCGCCTTGCCATAATTGCGGATAGCTTCTCTGTTGTTGGTGGTATATTGTCTGTCCTGGGCGTATAACAGCACCGGCAAGTAAAGCAATATTACAAACAAAAAGCTTTTCATTAATATTTGAACTTGTTACAGGTTAACAAGTTACAAATATCTACGGAATATTAAGGTATTTATGTGTTTGTAACGAAATTTCCCATTTCGGGTTATTCATCACATAATCAACTATTAAGGGGATGTTTTCTTTTGATTTTGACCATTCGGGTTGCAAATACAGCTTGCAGTCCGGCGAAACCAGTTCAGCATATTGCTCCGCCCACACAAAGTCCGACTTGTTGAATACAATTACCTTCAGCTCATGCGCAAAGGGAGCAACGTTAGGGTTAGGGCTCTTAAATTTTTTGGGCGATAAGCATATCCAATCCCATGATCCCGATAGCGGGTAAGCACCCGATGTTTCAATAAAGGTTTTAATACCCCGCTGCTGTAATTGCGCGGTAAGGTAGTCTAAATTGTAAATTAAGGGCTCGCCGCCGGTAACCACAACAGCCTTACCCGGAAATTTTTCGGCATTAGTAACAATGGTGTCGGCAAGGGTTAAGGGGTGGATAGACGCATCCCAGCTTTCTTTAACATCGCACCAATGGCAGCCCACATCGCAGCCACCCAAACGTATAAAGTATGCGGCCTTGCCGGTATTATATCCCTCGCCCTGTATTGTATAAAACTCTTCCATTAATGGAAGTAAAGTACCGTCTTCCGGAATTTGATTCACCATAATAAGCCGCAAATATAAGCAAAAGGAGATGTAAGATGTATCAGGAGGATGTAAGATGTGCAATGTAATGTAAGATGTTTAATGTAAGATGGAAAATGTAATAGATAGCTAAAAGAATTAAAAACAATTTGCATATACGCACATTTACTCATTTGCACATCTTACATTACATTTTCCATCTTACATTAAACATCTTCCATAAAATCAGTTAGTTTTGTTACGCATGAAAAAGCTTTACATTATTATTGGCGCATTACTGGTAACCTGCCTTACTGCTTGCGTAGATGTTGATGAAACCTACGATTTTCATGCAGACGGATCGTGCAATGTAACTTATAATTTTGACATGAGTAAGGCCGTATCGGTATTGGTAAACCTCTTGCCCGATTCGGTGAGGCAAACGCCACAGTTTAACATGGTGCAGGATACCACCGTTAATTACTACAATATTTTAGCCGACAGTGTTCACCGCCGCATGGATTCGATACAGGTTTCAACAGCCAGGAGCAGCGATGTGGTGATGATGTTGAATCTTAAAAAAAACCTGGTGCGGATCAGCTTGCGTCATTCGTCGGATAATGTTGCTGATTTGAATTATTATCTCAAAAATTTATCAAAAATGACATCTAACGACCAGTTGGGTGCATTGTTAAAATCAAAAAAGGCTGTGAGCCAGGGGGCTGATAAAAACCCGTTTGCCTTAACGCAGGATTATTACAATTACGAAATTACAACCCATAAATTTTACCGCACTATTGATATGGTAAAGTTTAAAAAATATGTAAAGGTAAATCAATCAACCTTCACCATGTCTAAAGCAATGTTGATAGAAATGCCTTATAAGGTAACCGTAAATTTGCCTTACCCGATAAGCAAAATTGACAATAAAAAGGCAACATTATCTGCCGATAAAAAATCGATAACGATAGAAACGAATATTGACGAGGTGTTAAAAGATCCGGATGTAATGAATTTTAAAATTGATTTTTGATTTTAAATGAAGTGGCACAAGGTTTTAAACACGGAGGACGTAAAATATCCGTTCATCAAAAAGGTAAAAG
This sequence comes from Mucilaginibacter gracilis, assembly GCF_003633615.1. NCBI lineage: Bacteria > Pseudomonadati > Bacteroidota > Sphingobacteriia > Sphingobacteriales > Sphingobacteriaceae > Mucilaginibacter > Mucilaginibacter gracilis. The sequence goes on from NZ_RBKU01000001.1 coordinate 3,789,458, forward strand.
TCGGAAACGTAACCATAGCCCTTGTTGGTGTAGAAAATGAAATTTGTGCCTTAGCCGCCCGGTGCCCACATGCAGGCGAAGATTTAAGCTCTGGCTGGTGTAAGGACGGTAAATTGGTTTGCCCTGTTCACCGCTACTCGTACGATATACACACCGGGCGCGGCAACCCAGGCCAGGGCGACTATGTTGATACCTATCCCGTTGAAATTAGGAAAGACGGGGTGTATGTTGGAATTAAGGAAAAGTGGGGATTTGTAAAAAAACTGTTTAGATGATAAAAAAAGTTGTCATTTCGTAGGAGATACGACTGAGAAATCTTCTAAAATATGGATAAACACGTGCTTTGTTGCTGTAGACTTGTTGCGCGTAAAGATTTCTCACTATCGTTCGAAATGACATCAATATTTATTTTATATCTTCCATCTTACCTGATACATCTTCCATTACTGGTACACCGTCTTGTTCGCCGAAGCCAGTGTATTCTTCAACAACCCAATAATAGTCATCAAACCAACGCCGCCCGGTACCGGGGTTATCCATGATGCTTTAGGGGCAACACCTTCAAAATCAACGTCGCCATATAATTTGTAGCCCGATTTGGTTATGGTTGATGTTTCGCGGTTCATGCCCACGTCAACTACTACTACGCCATCTTTAACCATATCGGCAGTAACAAAATTCTTTTTACCGATGGCTACAATCAGAATATCAGCATCAAGCGTAAACTTTTTAATATCCGGAGTGCGGCTATGGCAAATGGTTACGGTGCAATTACCGGGGGTGGCGTTTCGTGCCATCAAAATGCTCATTGGCGAACCAACAATATTGCTGCGGCCAATAACCACGCAATGTTTGCCCGCAGTTTCAATGCCGTATTCTTTAAGCATTAAAGTAATACCATAAGGCGTAGCCGGAATAAACGACGGCAAGTTACGCTGCATCCTACCCAGATTAATAGGGTGGAAGCCGTCCACATCCTTACGGTGATCTATTTTCTCGGTCACCTTTTCAGGGTCGATATGTTTGGGTAACGGCAACTGAACGATGATACCGTCAATATCTTCATCAGCGTTTAACTCGGCAACTTTAGCCAGTAATTCTTCTTCGGTAACATTATCCTCGTACCTAACCAGGCTCGATTTAAAACCAACTTTTTCGCAATTTTTCATCTTGCTGGCCACATAGGTTTCGCTGCCACCGTCGTGCCCAACCAAAACTGCCACCAAATGTGGTTTACGGCCACTTTGCGCTAAGTATTCGGCTGCCTGTTCGGCAATTTCGGTTTTTAATTTTTCTGATACGTATTTTCCGTCGAGTAGTTGCATGAAGTAGAGCCCCCTAACCCCCTAAAGGGGGAACAAAAGTTTATAGTTTATCGTTATTTCACAAAATATTTGAATATGCCTTTAAGCTCCCCCTTTAGGGGGCTGGGGGGCTAATCCAGTTTCAACACCGCCATAAATGCCGATTGCGGTATTTCCACGTTACCAACCTGGCGCATGCGTTTTTTACCTTTTTTCTGTTTCTCTAACAGTTTACGTTTACGCGATATATCACCACCATAACATTTGGCGGTTACGTCTTTACGTAATGCTTTTACGGTTTCGCGGGCGATGATCTTGGCGCCGATAGATGCCTGGATGATGATCTCGAATTGCTGGCGGGGTATTAACTCCTTTAACTTTTCGCATATCTTTTTACCAAAATCGTAACTGTTGCTGCGGTGAATTAATGATGATAATGCATCAACAGGTTCGGCATTTAAGCGGATATCCAAACGTACCAAATCACTCTGGCGATAACCTATCTGCGTATAATCGAAAGACGCATAACCTTTGGATATGGTTTTGAGTTTATCGTAAAAATCGAATACAATTTCGCCCATTGGCATCTCAAATACCAATTCAACACGATCGCTGGTTAGGTAGTTTTGGTTGGCTATAAAGCCCCGCTTTTGTATACAAAGCGACATAACCGAGCCCACAAATTCGGACTTGGTGATGATATTGGCCCTAATATAAGGTTCCTCAACAAATTGAAGCTTACTTGGGTCGGGCAAATCCGACGGGTTGTTTACTTCCAGTTCTTCGCCTTTGGTGGTATGGGCCAGGTACGATACGTTGGGTACGGTGGTAATAACCGTCATATCAAACTCGCGCTCCAAACGCTCCTGGATAATTTCCATGTGCAGCATACCCAGGAAACCGCAACGGAAACCAAAGCCTAAAGCAGCAGACGATTCGGGCTCAAACACCAGCGAAGCATCGTTGAGTTGCAGCTTGGCCATTGCCTCGCGCAATTCTTCATATTCGTCGGTATCAACCGGGTAAATACCCGCAAATACCATCGGTTTAACTTCCTCAAAACCTTGTATGCCTTCGGCACATGGGCGCGCTATGGTGGTAATGGTATCGCCAACCTTAACCTCGCGGGCCTCTTTAATGCCCGATATGATATAACCTACGTCGCCGGTTTTAATAACATCCTTAGGTAGTTGATTGAGTTTTAACGTGCCAACCTCATCGGCAATGTATTGCTTTTCGGTAGCGAAGAACTTTACCTTATCGCCTTTGCGTATCTCGCCGTTAACAACCTTAAAATAGGCGATGATACCGCGGAAAGAATTAAATACCGAATCGAATATCAAAGCTTGCAAAGGTGCCTCCGGGTCGCCCACGGGTGCAGGTACACGGGCAACAATGGCTTCCAGTATCTCATGAACGCCCATCCCGGTTTTACCGGATGCAGCCAGTATATCTTCGCGTTTGCAGCCTATCAGTTCAACTATCTGGTCCTTAACCTCCTCGGGCATGGCACCGGGAAGGTCCATTTTATTTAATACCGGGATAATTTCCAGGTCGTTCTCCAAAGCCAGGTACAAGTTTGATATGGTTTGCGCCTGTATGCCCTGTGATGCATCAACTATTAGTAAAGCGCCCTCGCAGGCAGCTATAGACCGCGAAACCTCGTACGAAAAATCGACGTGGCCGGGGGTATCAATCAGGTTCAATATATATTTCTGCCCATTGAGCGTGTAATCCATCTGTATGGCATGGCTCTTAATGGTAATACCACGTTCGCGTTCCAAATCCATGTCGTCTAACAATTGGGCCTGCGATTCGCGTTGGGTAATGGTGTGGGTATATTCTAACAACCTGTCGGCAAGTGTGCTCTTACCGTGGTCGATGTGGGCGATAATACAAAAATTACGGATATGCTTCATTCAACCGCAAAAATAGTTTTTTTGGGTGAGATTAGGGAATGGAGTTATCAAGAAAGTGAAAAGCTAAATTGAGAAAAAAAAGTAATGATTTAGAAAGTGAATTTGAGGAAGAACTATTTCCGGATATTCAACTCTTTCTTTACTTTTTCGATGTTGATGGCTGATATCAATCCTCTCACAAGAGCTATTGCAACTAAAATTTTAACAATAAAATTCCGGGGTATCGTTGCCGGATCGTAAGCCATGTTGAGCACTTGTAAGGTAACATATAATGCAGTTCCTGATAATATTGCGGCTAATGTTTTTTTACGACTCCAGGAACCTAAACTAACAAATGCCATTGCTGCAATTAAATTGCCTATTAATACATAAAATTTTAATTCCTCATCTGCGTCTACCCGGTATTGCAGTATCCCATATAAAGCACAACTGGCTGCCACCCAATAAAGTGCTATACCAGCGGTTTTGATATTTTTTTTATAAGCATCAAAGTCAATCTCGTTAATATTTCGATTTTTTATGAATATCTTTTGTTTAGCCGAATTGCCTTTTAGGGGATAACCACAGTGATTACACATCATGTCATTATGGTAAACCTTCATAAAGCAGACATCACAAATTAATAATTCATCATCTTGAATTGAGATTTTGTCTTCCACAGTTTTAAATATTATTGAAATACTATTCCAAAGCTTCCTGCAAATTAGGTAAAGTTTTATCTTTCAGATTTTTTAAACCCCAAATTGAACGGAAAGAAATTTTTTAGCTATACCTCCATAGCTCTACTATACAAACAGTTAAATTAAAGCAAAAGTGCATAAAAACGCCATACCATAAGGTTTTTTCTTTTACACGCACATAGCCTAAAAGCAATGCGAACGGAATTAGCCAAAAAAGAGAAAGGAGCGACAAGTGTAAAATGGCGAATAGAAATGATGTGATAAATATTGCCTGGTTTTTGTCGGCAACTCCCAAAAGGTTTTGAAGCAAATAGCCCCGGTAAGCTAATTCTTCAAATAAGGCAGGCATAACCGCAACAAAAAATATCATTAACGCTGCCGCGTATTTTTGATGGGCATAAAAACCATAGTAATAAAACTCTTTGGAAAATAGCGCCTGATTTAACCAGTGTACACAAAAACTTACTGCCAGCGAAGCCAAAACTGCTGCACCTCCATAACCCAAAAGCTTTAGTACAGAAAATTGTGGCCATCTTAAAATAACCATATTTTTTTTCCAGTTATCACAAAAAAATGCCAGGGCTACAACAGCAAGCAGTACATCAAAAACTACCGACCATAATAGCGTTTTAAAAACATCTATAAACGATGCTACGCAGCAAATAACAACATCAACGCCAAAAAGTAGGGCGGCGTGTTTAATATTAGTCCATCCACCGGTTGCAGTGTTTTCATCTGTAGTTGTTTGCGATGATCCGCAATGTTTGCAAAACCTACTTTCAACAGCAATAATTTCGTTGCAGTTGATGCAGCTTTTCTGGACAACCGAATCTTGTTCTAAGGCAGTATTATTCAATATTCAATTCTTTTTTTACTTTTTCGGCTTCAATAGCTGCTTTTATGCCTTTTATAAATGCGCCAATTATGATTATCTTAAATATTATACCCTTTACAAGTGTTAGCGGGTTATCAATTACGTTCAGTATTATAGTTATTCCATAAAGTGTTGCACCTGATATAATTGCAGCGAAAGGTTTTTTACGGCTCCAAGCTCCAAGTGCTACAAATATGATAGTTAGTATCAGGTTAATAACCAGGATTCCCATTTTGGTTTGTTCATCTTTACTAACGGCGTATAATACCAGCCCACTTACGGCACAGGCCACTGCAACCCAATATAAAGCTTTGCCTGCATTAGCTATGTTTTTTTGATATTCTTCAAGGTCAATTTCTTTGCTGTTGCGGTTGGCAATAAAATTTCGCTGGTCAAACTCTGTACCTTTTAACGGGTAGCCGCAACTGTCGCAAAATGCATCGCTATCATTTACTGTAACAGAGCAGGCTCCGCAAAAAGTTGGTTGTGTTGTTTCTATTGAAACGTTGTTTTCCATAATGGTAATTTGATAGGGTTATTACCTGTAATATTAAATATTTTGCTTTACTTTTTAAAATAAGTGTTAAAAGATATTTGCCATTTTATAAATAACATTTGTTAACAACAGGCCAGCAATAACAACTTAAATTAGATGGCAATGTTGGCAAAAGCGCCGGCAGGTTGCCCTTGTCAATAAAATCAGCGAGCATAAAAAAACAGCCTCCTGATAAGGGAAGCTGTTTTTTAAAATTTACCGAGAGAAGCCTTATTCGCCTCTTTTCAACCCGTACTTCTCTATTTTACTATAAAGGTGGCTACGTTGAATGTCAATATCGTCGGCGGTTTTTGATACGTTCCAGTTGTTTTTTTCCAACTTAAATTTGATGTACTCGCGTTCGGCAAAATCCTTATACTCCTGGAAATTTTTAAACTGGTCAAAATCGGGCTGTGCGGCGGTGGTGCTGGCAACGGTTACAGGAGCCGAGGGGTTTGCAAATGCCTTTACATCACCGTCTGTTATAGTTTTGTCGCTTAAAATAATTAAGCGTTCAATCATATTGCGTAGTTCGCGTATGTTACCAGTCCAGGGTAGTGCCTTCAATGCTTCTAGGGCAGCTTCGCTTATGCGTTTAACAGGCATGCCGTAGTCGTTGCAAATTTCTTCTAAAAAGCTTTGCGCCAACAGGCCAATATCGTCGCGGCGCTCAACCAAAGGGGGTACATGTATTAAAATAACGCTTAGGCGGTGGTATAAATCCATCCTAAAGTTACCGGCTTCAATTTCTTTAAGCAAATCTTTATTAGTTGCCGCAATTACACGTACATCAACATCAATTTCTTTTTCGCCGCCCACGCGGGTAATTTTGTTTTCTTGCAGGGCACGTAATACTTTGGCTTGGGCCGATTGGCTCATATCGCCTATTTCGTCTAAAAACAAGGTGCCGCCACTTGCCGATTCAAACTTACCTATACGCTGCTTAATGGCCGAAGTAAAGGAACCCTTTTCGTGACCAAATAGCTCGCTTTCAATTAACTCCGATGGTATGGCGGCGCAGTTAACCTCAATTAAAGGCGCATTGCTACGGTTTGATTTTTCGTGCAGCCAACGGGCAACCAGCTCTTTACCGCTACCATTAGCACCGGTAACCAGCACACGGGCATCGGTAGGGGCTACACGGTCGATAGTTTCTTTTATCTTGCCTATAGCTTGCGAATTACCCAGTATTTCGCGGGTTTTTGATGCTTTGCGCTTTAATACCTTGGTTTCGGTAACTAGCGAACCACGGTCGAGCGCGTTACGAACGGTGATGAGCAGGCGGTTAAGGTCGGGCGGTTTGGATATAAAATCAAAGGCGCCTTTTTTGCTGGCCTCAACGGCGGTTTCAACCGTGCCGTGGCCGCTTATCATAATAAACGGAAGATCGGGTTTTAACAACAACCCTTCGGATAGTACTTCCATACCATCCATGCGGTTCATTTTTATATCGCAAAGTACCAGGTCGTAATCGTTCTTCTGGATGAGTTCTAAACCGTCAATGCCGTTATCTATATCGTCTACCTGGTAGTCTTCGTATTCTAAAATTTCTCGAAGTGTATTTCTGATCGCCCTCTCGTCGTCAATTATCAGGATCTTGGACATAAATTGTAATGGTTTTTGTAGATAGGGTTAAATAAGTAACTAAGTTAGTAACATTTTGTATAGAAAAGTAAACACAAAAAGTGCTGCAATGTTTTACAATATCCTAATAAAAAAATTAACCCCTTCTGTTGCCAAAAGGGGTTATAAATTTCAGTAGCAAACCTGTAAGCCGGGTTCTGTATCCCGTTGCCGGGTATCTATCATTAATCTGGTCCGGTTATCGCTAACCGGCTCTATCAACCTACCCATCCCAACGTTGGCACTTGCGCACCACACGGAAGCGAGCAGCCTCACTTTCGGGACCTATTTGGTTTTTCAACTCCTGGGGTTTACCGCAATGCATGTTGCCATACAAGGCCGTGAGCTCTTACCTCACGTTTTCACCCTTACCTGTGTAAACACAGGCGGTATATTCTCTGTGGCACTTGCCGTCGCCCACTGAAGGCGCCTTCCCGTTAGGAAGCAGGATGCTCTGCGTTGCCCGGACTTTCCTCCGCTCCCGAGAGAGCAGCGATAGATCGGTTTACTTTGGTGCAAAGATAGAAATTTTGGTTCATAATTAGTTCATAGATCATGGTTGATAGTTCATAGCAAGTAGGGGAGTGTTACCATGAACTATCAACCATCATCTATGAACCAGTTCTCATTGCATTCGGCTTCTATTTTTCCATCACCAGCTTCTCAATCTCTGCATTAAACGTTGTTTTTGTTATACCCGTTATCTTCTCCAAAGCGGTAAAGTAATTGGCGTTATCCGGTTGTTTTTTGCCACAGCTTAAAAAGGCAATTACCTGTGCAAAGCCTTTTTCCTTTTCAATTTTTTGAGCAATAAGGGCGTTTATTACATAGTCGGTATACAAAGGCGTTTTGGCGCCGCCAAACCTGCGGTGGTCGGTAAATGCTTTAAGCCAGTCGTGGTCGGTGCCCATGTAGGTTTTAAATGTTTCAAAAACTGTTTGCCAGGTATAAACACCCCAGCTACCACCGTATAAATAAGCACATCCCTCGTCAATTGGGCGGTTAATAATGTCGGTTGATACCACATGGTGCAGCCTGTTGTGCCACAGGTCGTGCAAATCAAAAGCTACCTTATCATCCTTATTGGCACCAATGATTTGTAAATTATCGCCAGGTTCAAACCACGAATTATTATCATTAGCCAAACTATTGTAGTCAAGCTTATAATCTTCGCCAAGTAAAGCCATGGCATCGGTAAAGTTGTAGCAGTAGTAAATCTGCGTTATGTAGTTATTGGCATGCAGTTTTTTATCAAACTCCATGGCCGTTTTTATGTACTTATCCAGCAATTGTACTTTATCGGTAGTGTTGCGGTAAACTGTAAAGTTGCCTGTTTTTTGCTTGTTCCAGGTAAGTGTATTTCGCTTTAGTGGCGAACTTAGGTAATACTGCCCGTCTTTTTTTAATGCAAGTATTTTAAAAACTGCCCTTAAAACCGGAGCCTGACCATCACCACCGAGATACGAAAGCTGGATGATATAACCGTTGCTATCCAAAGCTGATACATTACTTAAATAGCATTTATAAAAATCGGGTTTAGTTGCACCTGCGTTTTGCATGCCTTTCATTTCATCTAACAATGCCGATGTTTCTATCAGGTTTTCTTTCAGAATGTAAGGGTTATCTTTATTCGGCTTTGCCCTACTCAAGAAACCCTCAATAGCGTTAATTAAAGCGGTGCTATCTTTTGGCAGCACAATACCCTTTGCGGGGATAACATGCATTTGCCCATAACAAACACTACAAAGCAATAGTATGCAGGCTATAATAATACCTTTTTTTATCATGATGTGATTTTGGTTGATTGGGCTAACTTACAAACCTAATATTGATATTTTGCACACAATATACGGGAGTTTACCTGCACTTTGCCAAATCGCCGGTAACCATATCTACATCAAGCAATCCAAGCTTATTGCCGAACGAGTTTCCTACATAGGTTAGCACTTCGGCAAGTTCAATAGCTGTTAGCTCGGCAGGGGGCATAGCTTGGGCATAGGGCTTTGCATGTACGGTTATACTTCCCGTAAGCCCATTTTTTACAAAGCAAGGCAACTGGTGCAAATTGGTTTTTAAATAAGCCGAATCGGTAAGCGGAGGTATCAGCGCTCCCAAACCTTCGCCGTTGGCACCGTGGCAGTTTTGGCAATGCGCCTGATATACTGTTGAGCCATTAACATAATAACGCTTAAAGTTAAGTTCGGTCTCACCCTGGCACGATGATATGATAGCCAAAGCCGTTACAAACATGCCGATAATAACGATAACTTTAAATTTCATTCTACTTTTCCTGCTGTAAGGTATGTATATCGGCAACTAGTTTGGCAACCTGTTCGGGCACCGTGCCATCATACGATCCGCGGATGCGTTTTTGTTTATCAACCAGTAAAAACCAGCCTTCGTGTATTAAACCTTCTTTGCCGTCTTTAACGCTAACCAGGTAATGTTTTTCGGCTAACTGGTAAATATCTTCCCTTTTACCATAAAGCAACCACCAGGAGTTGCCGCTAATGCCCAGTTTATCGGCATAGTTTTTTAAAACGGGTATGGTATCGTGCTTAGGGTCAATAGTATGCGAAAGTATTTTAATGTTGGGGTCGTTTTTAAACTCGTTGTAAACGGTTAGCATATTGCGTTGCATAATGGGGCAAATAGAGGGGCAGCTCGTAAAAAAAAAGTCGGCCACGTAAATTTTACCGTCGAGGCTTTTATTGGTAATGGTATCGCCATACTGGTTAACAAACTTAAAGGCCGGTATAGTTTGGTAAAGGGTATCGGTAACTTGTTTACCATCAACGGTTTTAGTGATGGGTTGGCGGTCGCCAAAAATAGGCAGGGTAGTTGTGCCGGTTGTTGCCGAGTGGCAGGCTGTTAAAAATAATAGCCCGCTTATTAACCAATTGAGTTGTTTCATTTTTTGATAATCTTTTTTATAAACACGTCTGCTTCGGTTGTTGCGCTAACCAGTAACGAATCTATTTGTTTTACTTGTGTGTGCTGGCTGCGCCAGTATTTCATAATATCGTCGTGGTTTTTACCCGAATTGTCGAGGTTTAAGTTTTTCATCCAGTCGCTCATCGCGTCGTCGGCATAAACAATTTTGGCACTTAAAGCTTTAGCGGTTTGTTGGTCTATTTTAAGGCTGTCGGCTTTTTGTATCAGGGTGTCAAGCTTCATTTTGTTTATCATGGCCTTTTCATCATCACCCATTACTTTATCATGACTGTCTAACACTTCTTTTTGTAGTGCTTTTTCTTCTTTTTTGGCATTTGCGCATCCGGTTAACGCAAGCGCTACCAGGGCCATGTAAAATAGTTTTTTCATTAGTTTTTAGGGATCGGATTAATATTGATGGCAAAGGTAATTATCTTAGGTAGCTTATTAAGTCAATACCAGGTAAAACATAACCTTCTTCTTTCATTAATATTAAAATCTGGCCCCGGTGGTGTGTGCCATGGTTAATAACGTGCGCAATAATTTCGGTGAGGGTGTTAGTGTAGGTAATACCTGCCGCTGTTGTATAGGTTATTGGTTTTGCAAAATCGGCATCGTGCAGGCTTTCAATAAAGTCAATCCAGGCCAGGTTGTAGTTTTCGAGGTCTTGGCGCATTTCATCCGGCAAACGCTGGCCCCATAGTACAGCACTCTGCGGGATGCCCAAACAACGGTCGAGCCAGTTGCGCTGGGCTGATAATAGGTGCGACATTAAACCGTAAATGCGCTCATTTTGCGGAAATTGTTTTTCAAATTTATCCAGCAGCATTTTGCTTGCCCATTTATCGTACTGAAACAATTGTTTAAAGTATGTGTGCATGGTTTGCTTAGGTTATTTTGAGCTAAGTTAATTGATAGGTACCAACAGTTTCTATATAAACAAAATTATAACGCGCGGGTTTAGTGTTGATAATTGGGGGTTAGTTGTATTGCTCCAGTTCAGTCCACTTTTTTTGTGGCCGGTTGGCCGGGTAGCCGTGTTGCAACCGGTATGCTTTGCGCTCGGCGGTAAAATGCCACCACTGTTTATGGTTGCCCGGATTATTGGCGTGGTGAACAACCAGCCTAAACTGGTCTTCTACACATGGATCGGTGTGGGCACCAATAAGCAATTCGTGTTCATTTAATAAATCGGCACCGTTTTTATCTTTAAGTTGGGCAAGGGCATAAATACCCATGTCTACCAAATCCTGCGCAAATTTTGGGCCGATAGAGGATATAGCTTGAAACTCAATTAAGGCGGCAATTTGTTTAGCACGGTGCTGTGTTATCTGTAAAATTTCGCAAATTTCGTCAGCAGCGTAATCCTTCAGCTGGTTTATCAGTATGCCGGCCTTTTTTAGCGAGGCTTTTTCGGCAATGGTTAAATTAAGCTTTGGAGTTTTCATTTGAGTAACAATAACGCCGTTTTTTAATGTTAATCCTTCTTTTTCCCTCCGCCAAATACCGAGAAGCTCACGTAATTTTTGGGATGTGCCTTTATATCAATAAACAAGTTGTTAAGGTTGGCCGATGCATCTTTAAGGTTGTTATACATCTTATCATCATTTAGCAATAAACCTAACGAACCCTGGCCGGCATTAATTTTAGCTATGGTAGCCTGTAAATCGGCAACGGCTTTGTTGGCGTTTTCTAAAGTTTCCTTAATATGGCCTTTGGCTACATCGTCGCTTATTTTATTAAAGTTGGCCATGGTGCCGCTTAAATACTTGTTGCTGCTTTTTAGGTTTGCCGATATGGATTCAACATTAGCTAAAATGTTATTAATACGCACGCTTTGGTTGCCCACCAGCGCGTCAACCTTTTGAGTAGTACCTTCAAGAGCTTGCAGTGTGTTGGCTATGCTGTTAAAACTACGGTCGACATTTTTTTGAAAACGCGGGTTCATTATTGCATTAACAGAAGTTAAAATCGAATCCATTTTGCCAATAATAAGTTCGGCCTTTTTTTGCACAGGCTGTAAACTTTCGGCTATCCCGCCTTTTACAAACGCCTGCAAAGTATCCTCGCTAACGGCAAAGGTTTTGCTGTTACCATATTCAAAATTAATGGTTTTACTGCCTAAAATATCGCCTTCCAGTTTGGCTATAGTGTTTTTAGGAATGTCGTACTTGTCTTGCACCTTAAATTCAACCAAGGTGTGGCCACTGGGCAGTAACCTCATTTTTGATACGCGCCCAATTTGGAAACCATTTACCAGCACAGGCTTTGCAACCGCAAGGCCCGAAACATCGCTGTATACAGCATAAAACTTATTCTCGGTACTAAAAACATCATTGCCCTTTAAAAAGCTGTAGCCCAGTATCAATATAGCTAATGCAACTACTGTTAATGCGCCTATTTTTGTTTCGTTTGATATTTTCAAAATGTTATTTTGTTAGGTTAAATGTTACTCAACTTCTTTTTTGTACTCAACAAGTGCCCTAATTATGGAGGCCACTATTTCGTTTTGTCCAGCTTCCGAGTTTAAGTATTCCTCGTCGGTAGGGTTATTAATAAATCCTGTTTCAACTAATACAGCCGGCATGGCGCTATGGCATAAAACCAAAACACCTTGTTCTTTTACGCCGTCGCTATGCCTGCCATCAGTATCTACAAATTCACTGTTCACTAAGTTTGCAAAACGTAAACTATTTTTACGGTATTTAGCTTTAAAAGCGTTTAAAAGTATCATCGCAGTGGGGTCGTTAGGGTCAAAACCCATCGAAACACCTTTGCCACCGTCTTTTTCTTCAAACAAGTTTTCGCGTAATGCAGCTGCTTCTTCTTTATCGCGGTGGAAACCGTAAACCAATACTAAAACACCACGGCCCGAACGATCAGGCACCCGTATTTTTTTTCCATGCCGGTACGATATCCTGTCGGACAATGAATTGCAGTGGAGTGATATAAACAGATCTCCCTTGTTATTGTTCGCAATGTCCGATCGTGTCTGTAACGGTACACCGGCAGGTGTAGTCCTTGTCATCACTACATTGATGCCCGGCAAATTTTTTTCGATGGCCTTTTGCAATTTAAATGCCAGAGCAAGCGTTACACCTTCTTCGGTAGAATACGAACCGCTGGCGCCCGTATGGCCGCCGTGCCCGGCATCAACAATTATGGTACGTAATTTAAAACTAGCAACTGTTGTATCCCTTTTAATTTTTTTTTCCGGGCCATCGGTTTTGAACGAACATAGCAGAAATAAAAAAAGTAATGGTGACAAACTATAAATGTATCTTTTCAATGCCTTATTTTTCATTATTTTTGAAGCCGCAAGTAATCAATATCTGCAAAAATACTATTCATAATCAATTTTGAAATTTATAAGTCTCTTTTTTCTGCTATTGTTCACTTTTCTTATCCGGGTGCATTCAGCACCACTCATCGCTAAAGTTAGTTACCGCAGTGTGCGCGATACTATCATTAAGCTAGATCCGGTTAAAGATAAGAATCTGATTAGAAATAACCGAAGCAAAGGTAAGTCAACGGCAATAAAAGACACTGTAAAGATAAAAGGCTTAAAAACCCTGCCTTCTGATACCGTCCGGAAAAACAAGAACGGGATAACTACCGAGCTGAAATACGTATCAACAGATTCGTCGCGGGCAGATAATGTGAACAAAGTACTTTACCTGTGGGGCAATGCCAGGGTAACTTATGACGATTTTGAGCTGGACGCCGATTTTATTAAAGTTGATCAAAAAAATCACATTGTTTACGCCAGTGGTTTGCCCGACCCTAAAACCAAAAAATATAACAACAGGCCCATATTTAAACAAAAAAACGATAAGCCTTTAATTGCCGATTCGTTGAGGTTTAACTATGTTACCAAAAAAGGGTTAATTTATAATGCAGCATCCGAGCAGGATGGCAATTTTTTATCGGGCGGAACAGCCAAACGGCTAAACGACGAGGAAGTTGCCTATAGTAATGTGCTGTTTAGCACCTGCGATTTGCCTTATCCGGCTACTCACTTTGGTATAGTAATCACTAAGGGTATTGCCGAAAAGCATACCATTATATCTGGCCCGGCCTATCTGGAAATTGAGGGTGTACCGCTGCCTTTATATCTCCCTTTCGGATTTTTCCCGAAGCCCGATTCAAAGTCGTCGGGTTTTATATTGCCAACGTTTGGCGAAGACCAGCAACTGGGTTTCTATTTAAAAGGCTTTGGTTATTACCTTGCCCTTAATGATTATGTAGACCTCACAACCTTAGGTAATTATTACACCAAGGGTTCGTACAGTATTACCAGCACGGCACGGTACTTAAAAAAATACAAGTACCAGGGGCAACTTACATTAAGCTTTGCCTCAACCAAAACAGGGCTGGAAACCGACCCGGCCAGTAAAGATTTTCACATCAACTGGAACCACACTCAAGATGCCGCTGCGCATCCCGGTACAACATTCAGTGCATCGGTTAACGCTGGTACATCAAGCTATTACCAAAATACCCGTGCCGATGGAGCTTATAATTTAACGGCATTAACACAAAATCAATTAAGTTCGAGTATTGCATATGGTAAAACCTGGCCCGGCTCGTTGTTTAATTTTACCGCTAGCGTATCTCACAATCAGGATATTAGCCGTAAGGTAATTACCAACCTGGAGTTGCCCTCGTTTAGTTTAAATATGACTACCGTAAGCCCTTTTGACTCTAAAGACCGAATAGGGGAGCAGAAGTGGTATCAGCGTATTACCGTAGGCTATAGTTTGCAAGGAACCAATAAGCTAACCAATATTCCCGAAGCCGAATTATTTACGGCAGCCACTTTCCCTAAAAAGCTGCAAAACGGCTTCAACCAGTCGGTGCCGGTAAGTTTAAGCTTAAATGTTTTAAAGTATTTTCAGTTTAGCTCAAGTTTTACCTATAACGAGCGCGACTATTTTCAAACTATACGCAAGCATTACGAACGCGGAAGTATCTCCAGCGACCAAACTTTGGTGGTTGATACCGTTCAGGGATTTAGAAGAGCCGGCGATTATAGTATATCAACCGGCCTGTCAACCAAATTGTATAGTATGGTTTTATTTAAAAAGGGAAGGTTAAAAGCCATAAGGCAGGTTATTACGCCAAATGTAAGCTTTCAATACCGACCAGATTTTTCCGACCCCAAGTACGGCTACTATAATACCATTGTAAGCAATGCTACCATACCTTACCCCTATACAACGTCAACCTATTCTATTTTTGAGCAGGGTGTGTATGGTTACCCCGGATCTGGTAAATCCGCCGGTCTCTCCATTAGTTTGGATAATACGATAGAGGCAAAAATGGCGGCCAAAAGCTCGGATACTTCCGGTAAGGAAAAAATTATTCCATTGTTACAAGGATTTTCGCTTTCAACCTTTTATAACTTTGTAGCCGATTCATTAAAGCTTTCGGCCATATCATTTTCGGGACGAACGGCGTTATTCAATCAAAAATTAGGTATCAGTTTTGGCGGCAGCCTAAACCCCTACGTTAACCGTGTTCGCGATTCTATATCAAATGGGCAGATAGTGAGGTATGCCAACGAAATTAACCGTTATACCTGGCAAGATGGTAAGTTTCCAACCCTAACCAGCTTTAACCTATCAATGGATATAAGCCTTAACTCCGAGTCGTTAAAGCATCCTGATGTGGCCCGGCAGCAACAGGTTAACACTTTGGCTACAGC
The DNA here is from genome assembly GCF_003633615.1 of Mucilaginibacter gracilis. Taxonomy (NCBI): domain Bacteria; kingdom Pseudomonadati; phylum Bacteroidota; class Sphingobacteriia; order Sphingobacteriales; family Sphingobacteriaceae; genus Mucilaginibacter; species Mucilaginibacter gracilis. Next base: position 3,805,034 of record NZ_RBKU01000001.1, read on the forward strand.
AACAAAATCTCAACGGGATAAACTGGCCCTTATTAACAGCGACCCTAACGCGTATGTTGATTTTAACATTCCGTGGAATATTAACGTGAGCTATAGCTTTTTTTATACCAATACGGGTGTTACCACCACAACAACAAACACGCTCAATTTTAATGGCGATTTAAACATTACGCCAAACTGGAAATTGCAATATACATCGGGCTATGATATTAAGGCGGGGCAAATAAGTACTACATCGTTATCTATTTACCGCAATTTGCATTGCTGGGATCTGTCGTTTCAATGGATACCGTTTGGATATTATAAGTTTTACAGTGTAGATTTAAAGGTTAAAGCCTCCGTGTTGCAGGATTTGAAATTGACTAAGAGAAAAGATTATTACAATAACTACTAACATGCTGGCAGAAATTATAACCATTGGCGACGAGATATTGATTGGACAAATTGTTGATACCAATTCGGCCTGGATGGCCCAGCAGTTAAATGCTATCGGCATCCGCATTAAGCAAATCAGTTCCGTGTCTGATAATAAGCAGCATATCCTCACCGCCCTCCGCGAAGCCCGCGAACGGGCCGATATTATATTGATAACCGGCGGCTTGGGGCCAACCAAAGATGATATTACCAAAACCACAATAGCCGAATATTTTAACGTGGGCATGGTGCAAAATGAGGAGGCTTTAGCTAATGTTGCCAGCATTTTTGCCAAATACAACCGCCCTTTATTGGAAGTTAATATTAAACAGGCCGATGTGCCGGCCAATTGCGAAGTAATAGTAAACCACAACGGCACCGCGCCGGGTATGTGGTTTAATGTTGATGGCAAAATATATGTTTCGATGCCGGGTGTACCGCACGAAATGATGTATATGATTGAAGAATCGGTTATTCCTAAATTAAAGGCAACGTTAAAGCTGCCCGTTATCAGCCATAAAACTATATTAACGGTGGGCGAAGGCGAGTCGTTTCTGGCCGAAAAAATTGCCGATATTGAAGATTCGTTACCGGCCCATATTAAGCTGGCTTATTTGCCTAAACTGGGTTCGGTAAGGTTACGGTTAAGTGCTTATGGCGAAAATGAAGAAACCCTGCAGCAGGAGATAAACCTATACGCCGGTGAGATTATTAAGCGGGTTGGCAAAAGTGTGGTAACCGATGTAGATGTACCGATAGAAAAAGCGATTTTAGATGAAATGGGGGCAAGTAACTTAACCCTTTCTGTTGCCGAAAGCTGTACAGGTGGTTATATTGCGCATTTGTTTACCCAGCACCCCGGCTCGTCGAAAGTGTTTTTAGGCGGAGCCATATCCTACTCATACGATTTAAAAGAGAGTATGCTGGGCGTAAAAAACGAAACGCTATGGCATCATGGTGCAGTGAGTGAACAAACCGTTATAGAAATGGCCGAAGGTGCTTTACTTAACTATAAAAGCGATTATGCCATTGCCGTTACCGGCATAGCCGGCCCCGATGGTGGAACCGACGATAAACCGGTGGGAACCGTGTGGATAGCCGCAGCAAATAAAAATAAAACGGTTGCCCGCAAATTCACCTTCGGAAAAAAACGCATTCAAAATATTGAGCGTACTGCAATTACTGCGATGGGGATGCTTATAAATTTACTCAGAGAAAATTCGTAAATTTGCGCCGTTATCATGTATATCCAATTAATTCTAACAGCATAAATGGCCTTGTATAATTTACTTTTACCAAAAATGGGGGAGAGTGTTGCCGAAGCAACCATTATTAAATGGAGCAAAAGCATAGGCGACCGCATTGAGATGGACGATATTGTTATGGAGATTGCTACCGATAAGGTTGACTCCGAAGTACCGTCGCCTGTATCGGGTAAATTAGTAAAGCAGCTTTATAACGAGAATGATGTTGTGCAGGTAGGCTCGGCAATAGCGGTAATTGATACTGCCGATGCTAACGAACCTGCGCCGCAAAATAACCCGGTGGTTATTGCCCCGCCGCAACCGGCTCCGCAACGCCAGCCTGCTGTACAACAGGCAGCACCTGTTGCCGCCGAGCCGCAATATACACCCCCTTTTGTTGACCAAATACAGCAACCACGCCCGGCACCGGCGCAAGCACCTGCAGGTACCCGGTTTTATTCGCCATTAGTAAAAAATATAGCCATACAAGAAAAAGTTACCCCGCACGAACTGGATGCTATCCCGGGTAGCGGAGCCGACGGACGCTTAACTAAAGATGATTTACTGGCTTATGTAAAAGAACGCGCCAACAGGCCGCTTGTTGCTAAGCCAATACCACAACCTGTAGCAGCGCAACCTAATATTGTGCAGCAACAACAGGCAGAGCCGCAGCCGGTGCAAGTTGCCCCGCCCGCAGTGCAACCTGCACGTGTGCAGCCAAGTGTACAACAAGAGGCGGTGCCACAGCCTGTAGTAATGCAACCACAAAGCAATCAGCCGCAGCCGGTGCAACAAGTTGCTTTGCCACCACAACCACAAAACAATCAGCAGCCAATTGCGCAGCAAAATACAACAGTTCAGGCAGTGCAGCCGCAACGCCCGGCGGTATCATTAAACCCAGGCGACGAGGTTATTGAAATGGACCGTATGCGCCGTTTAATTGCCGACCATATGGTAATGAGTGTGCATACATCGCCACACGTAACCTCGTTTATTGAGGCCGACGTAACCAACATGGTGCTATGGCGCGAAAAAATAAAAGCATCCTTTGAAGCGCGCGAAAACACTAAAATAACTTTCACGCCCCTGTTTATTGAGGCCGTAGCAAGGGCAATTAAAGATATGCCTATGATTAATGTATCTGTAAATGGTACGCAAATTATTAAACGCAAGGATATTAATATAGGTATGGCAACAGCTTTGCCAAGCGGTAACCTTATAGTACCCGTTATTCGCCGTGCCGATCAATTAAATATTGTTGGTTTAACCCAAACCGTTAACGATTTATCTGCCCGCGCCCGTACAAACAAACTAACGCCCGACGAAGTTAAAAACGGAACCTTTACCATTACTAATATAGGCTCGTTTGGCAATTTAATGGGTACGCCCATTATTAACCAGCCACAGGTAGCTATATTGGCAGTGGGTGCAATTAAAAAGAAACCTGCTGTTATTCAAACTGCCGAAGGGGACGTAATAGCCATAAGGCATATGATGTACCTTTCGTTATCATACGATCATCGTGTAGTTGATGGCTCATTGGGTGGGATGTTTATCCAGCGTGTAGCCAATTATTTAGAAAATTGGGATATTAACCGAGGGGTTTAATATACAACATAATGATTAAAACAATTAAGGCTATTGGTGTTCCAATGGCCTTTTTAATACTGTTTAAGCCCGGCAACAAAACCCCCCGTGGTGCTAAATTGGTATCCTTTTTTTTGCGCCCAGTTTATAAAGTTACTTATTCGCAACTCAAAATCGGCACCGCTATTTTTGCTTACGTAGCCGGGAAAGCCAAATTTTTCGGGTTGTTTTAAATCTGTAAATTCCCAGGGGTGAAAATATAGGTTTAGATAGCCATCTTTACGATGGGTGATTTTACTTAGCCATTTTAAAATGCCCATAGGCAGGTTATGGAACGATAACCAAAAAAGCGGAAACCTTACCAATGGCGAAACCGACGATGGTAATTGCAAAACACCATCCTGATAAAACCAGGTACGCGGCTTGCTAAAGTTGTTATACCTGCCCGGCAAATAAGTGGGATTAATGGACGAATTGTATTGATAACCAGCCTTAAATATTTCCTGCTCATCAACAGGCATCATGCGCGCCATGCGGTAGCCTTTTACGGTTTGCCCCGAAATTTTCTCCAGCGCATCTTTAGATTGTTTTAAATGTTCTGGCTTAAAATCCGAATGATAATATCCGTGCGATGCTATTTCGTGGCCCTCGCTTACCATACGTGCAATAATATCGGGCTTGTTTAAGGCGTAGGTTGCTGTGCAATAAAAGGTAGCCTTAATGTTGTATTGAGCCAAAATGGCCAATATTTTATTGGTGCCTTCGGTTGATATGGCTATTTGTTGGGCAAAGTCAATTTGTTTGCCGTATTCAAACGGCATATCAAACTCTTCAATATCAAAGCTTAGTAAAATCAATTATTTTATATCTGGTAGGTTTGTAGATCTGATTATATAATTGGGGCGTTGTTTGGCCTGCATAAACAATTTGCCCAAGTATGTGCCAATAATGCCCAATACCATTAACTGCATCCCACCAAAAAACACCACCGAAGCCAATACCGATGCCCAGCCCGGTACTTCGTGCCCGTACAAAAACGTCCAGGCTATGTATGGTATGTATAATAGCGACATGAATGAGAAAAAAACACCAACCCCCGTAGCCAGGTACAACGGCCTCACGCTAAAAGCGGTAATACCTTCAACCGCAAACTTAACCATGCGCTTAATGGTGTATTTGCTTTTACCCGAAAACCGCGGATCGGCCTGATAATGTATAGCGTACTGTTTAAAGCCCAGCCATTTAATAAGGCCGCGCATAAACAACCCATTCTCGTTAAGTTGTACCAGTACGTTGGCCACCTTACGGTCAATCAACCTAAAATCGGCAGTCCCTTTTTCCAGTTTGGTATCCGATAAGGAGTTTATCATTTTATAAAACAGATCCGAAGTTTTGGTTTTAAATATGGTGGCGTCGTCCTGGTATTCGCGGCACGAATACACAACATCGTAACCTTCTTCCCACTTCTCAATAAACTGGCCTATCAGTTCGGGCGGGTGTTGCATATCGCCGTCCATACTTACTATGCAATCGCCGGTTGCAAAATCATACCCTGCCTTTAGCGCATTTTGGTGCCCAAAATTCCGCGAAAGCTCCAGGTAATAAAAGTTGGCATCCATCTGCGAAAGCGCCTTTAGCTTATCCAGTGTATTATCGGCACTGCCGTCGTCAATAAAAATTACTTCGTAGCTGTAGGCTGTAAAGGTTTTAAGCGTTGCCAGCAGCCTGGCTGCTAAATGCTCAATATTTCCCTCTTCGTTAAACGATGGTACAACTACCGATATTTTCCTTTTCATGTGGTGAATGCTGGTTCTAATTCGGGTTGTAAATCCTGGTTATCAAATGGCCGCGTCCATGTTTCGTATATAATTTTGAGCCATATCATAAAACAGGGAAGGGCCTTTAAAGCGTATCGTTTTGTAATGTGTGTACTGATGTATTTTGGGAACAAATCCGACGGTGAAAAGCTGGTTATTACAACAGCAAAAATAAGCAGGAACCATTCAAAATTAGTAATTGGCCTATCCAAACTAATAAACCAGATAGCCACGCCCAAAAAAGCGATAATATAAGTTGGCGACTCGGAACTGCTGCTAAAAATGATTGGGAATATTAAAGTTGAAGCCAGTATTAAGAGCTGGAATTGCGTGTTTTTAAACGATTTAATGCGCAGGTACGAGGAAAAGAATAACAAAATCCCCGGCCCCAAAAACCAGATGTTTGATAGCGTTGGTATATTAAAAATACGCCTTGCCATACCTTTAACAGATATATCCTGCATGGTGGAGCCGGAGTTTTCAATGTCTTTGTCGGATAGGCTGTGGTACCAATCCTGGTAACATTGTACCGTAAAGCGTGGCGACGAAAATGGCATGGGTAACACAAATAAAACCACTGTCCAAAACACCATGCTCAGGGTGAATTTCAATTTGTTTTCGGAGAAGAAGAAGAAAGCCAGGCCAACAATACCGTAAAGCTTAATATAGGTACCCAGGGCTATTGCAAGGGCTGCCCAAAAATCGTGTTTGTTTTTAATGAGTACATAACTCAATATAATTAGGCTTGTTGCAAAGGGGTTAACCTGTACGCTAAAAGATGCCGTCATTAATTCGTGGGCGCAAATTAAAAATATGGCAATCTGCTTTTTGTTGTTTATAGGCAAAAGCGTTACCGCTTTATAAAGCATAAAGGAGTTAAAAATATTCCAAAGCATAACCGCAAGGCCATCTGGCAGCATATAAAAAGGTGCTATTACCAGCGCGAAAACAGGGCCGTAATGGTTTTTATCTTCAAAAAACTGCGGGTATTGCAAAAATAAATTCTGCTGATGAATAAGGTTATAAAACGTGTACTTGTATATTTTGTAGTTGTTAATAACATGCAACAACGCTTGTTTAAGGGCTGCAACAAAGCTTAAACCAAACCACAGCGTTAAAACAAAATATTTATTGGTAAACAGTTTTTTAATTTTTTCTATCAAAACAGGGGATTGTAAATTTAGCCTTGCAAAAATATAAAATATATGTGTTGTACAAACCCGGTATTGTTATTAAATACGCGGCGGCTAAAACAAAAAAGAGGCCCCGTTTAAGGAGCCTCTTAAATCAACCCGAAGAAATCTCTACAAAACTTCGGTTGCCAAATCTGTCAGCACATGGAGCTTTATTTCTTTTAAGTCGCCGGTGCAGGCAACAAAAGCACCCTCTGCTGATATACGTGATTGATTGGCAATCAGATTTTTTAATTTGATAGTCCCTATTACAAAACGGAAGTTGCCCGAGTAAAAGCGTTCGTGGATGTAATCAAAGGCTAAAGCTTCAATTAAACTTTCATCTTCGTAACGCACATAAACGTTTAATTCAATATCATTGGTAAACTTCAGGTCTTTCTTTTCGTGCGCCTTTTTGTACTCGTACTGGTAATCGTAACGCAGTGCAGCAATGTCCGACAATACAGCCGAGCCGGTAGGGTGGCCACCCGCGCCCTTACCAAAAAAGAATTGCTGATCGGCAAAAGCGGCCTGCACCACAACCCCGTTGTACTCGTTATCAACGTTGTATAAAAAGTGATCGCTGTTTACAAAGCGTGGTAAAACAAACATGGCTACATGCTGGTCGTCAAGTTCTTTGGCAACGGGTACCAGTTTAATTTTTAATCTTTTTTCTTTGGCGTATTGCAAATCATAGGCCGACAGGGTTTGTATGCCGATGTTAAGCACATCCTCTGGCTTAACCACAACGCCATAGGCATGTGCCGATGCAATTACCAGTTTATACTTAGCATCAAAACCACCCACATCCGATGTTGGGTCGGTTTCGGCAAAACCGAGGTCTTGTGCTTGTTTTAATGCCGTATCATAATCTAAACCCTCGTTATAAACTTTGGATAGGATGTAGTTTGACGAACCGTTAAAAATACCGCTTATAGAGTGCAGCAACTCATTATCGTAATATTCTTCCAGGTTACGGATAATGGGAATGCTGCCGCAAACAGATCCTTCGTAAAGTAACGATGTGCCGTGTTGCTTTTGCAGATATATTAACTCTTCCAAATTATCGGCAATCATTTTTTTGCTGGCCGATACCACATTTTTGCCCGATGTTAATGCTCTTTTAACAATATCAAAAGCGGCAACAGGGTCGTTTATTAATTCAACAATGGTATTTATTTCCGCATTGTTAAGTATCTCGTTTTTGTCGGTTGTAAATAATTCGGCAGGTAAAGTACGTTTTTTGCTGGCGTCTTTTATTGCAAATTTAACAATCTCGAAGTTTAGCGCTTTGGTGCGGATAATATCATGCAGTCCCTGGCCCACAACACCGAAGCCAAAAATGCCAAGTTTTAACTTTTTACTCATTATATGTTTGTATTCAATTCTTTTTCTAAATCTTAAAAAAAATGTCATTGCGAGGAACGAAGCAACCGCACGGAAGCAAAACGGCCTCGCATAGTTTGCGATTGCTTCGTTCCTACCCATGACGTTTTTAATTCCCCTCTCGAGAGGGGGCGCGTTGAAACGTGTGGTGGCAGGGGTGTGTTGTACGCCAGGCATCTCGAAAATAACACACCCCTCCGCCCCTCTCAAGAGGGGAATCGCACAAGCCAACGCTCTTATTCGTCAGTTCACTTTCATAGGCCGCAGCATTCTATCACTCGCAATAACAATTAAGCTCTACGCCGTTTGCATCTTTACCACTTTGCCATCCAAACTTTCATCTAAAAAATCGGCAATGGTTTTGGTTAATATCTCTGTTTCAATTAAAAAGCTATCGTGTGCATACATCGAGTTAAACTCCGAGTAAACGGCGTTCGGGATATGCCTGGCCAAATATTGCTGCTCGCTAACCGGAAATAAAAAGTCGGACGTGATGCCAATTACCAGCGTTTTAGCCTTAATTGTACCTAAAGCCTGTTCTATTCCATCGCGGCTACGGCCCACATTGTGCGAATCCATCGCTTTGCTTAAATACCAGTAACTGTAGGCGTTAAAACGTTTTACCAGCTTTTCGCCCTGGTAATTTTGGTATGATGCTGCTTTATAATCGTCCAGTTTTTCATTGTCTTTATCTAACTGTGTAGCATGGTAGGCTTCGTAGCCACGGTATGATAGCAGGGCCATGCTGCGCGCGGCTTTTAAACCTTTATTGCCGCCATCGGGTTTGTTGGCGTAAAATGTACGATCGGTACTGATGGCTAACCTTTGCGATTCGTTAAAGGCAATACCCCATGGCGAGTGCTTGGCGTTTGTAGCAATCAATATCAAATTATCTATTTTTTGAGGCTGGCTAATGGCCCATTCCATAGCTTGCTGGCCACCTAACGAGCCGCCAATTAATACCTTAATTTGATCAACCCCTAAATGCCCGGCCAGTATTTGATGCACCTGCACCATATCCCTGATGGTAACCTGCGGAAACGACAAAAAATAACCCTGCTGCGTTAGCGGGTTAATACTTACCGGGTTAGTTGTGCCGTAGGGCGAGGTTAAAACGTTGGCGCATACTATATAATGTTCTTCGGGATTAAAAAGATCGTTTTCGCCAAACAAGCCGGCCCACCAATCCATCACATCGGAATTTGCGGTTAGCGCATGGCAAACCCATATTACGTTATTACGGTTTTTGTTAAGTTTACCAAAAGTATGGTACCCAATTTGTAAGCCGTGCAGCTTTTGCCCGGATTCCAGCGTTATAGTTTTTGAGTACTTAAATGTTTCTGCGCTCATTAGCCTCATCCAACCCTCTCCAAAGGAGAGGGCTTTTTGTTTTTAGTTTTTATTTTAGTTCTCTCCCTTGCGGGGAAAGTTAGAGATTAGCTTTTTTTATACCAGCTCCAGTTGTGCTACTTTTGCAAAGGCTTGTTCAAAATCTGCCTTTATATCGTCAATATGTTCAATGCCAACGGCAACGCGCAGCAGGGTAGGTGTAACACCGGCTGCCGCTTGTTCCTCATCAGTTAATTGTTGGTGGGTAGTAGCTGCCGGCTGAATAATTAAAGTTTTAGCATCGCCAACGTTGGCTAAATGGCTAACCAGTTTAAGGTTGTTAATCAGCTCGCCTGCGTTTTCTTTTTCGCCGTTAAGCTCGAATGACAGTACTGCCCCAAAACCATTTTTAAGATATTTTTTAGCTAAAGCATGATAAGGTGACGATGGCAAGCCCGGGTAGTTTACCTTAGCTACCTGCGGATGATTTTCCAGCCATTTAGCAAGTTCTAAAGTATTATCAACATGGCGTTGCACACGGAGCGATAAGGTTTCTAAACCCTGTATCAGCAAAAACGAATTGAATGGCGATTGCGAAGCACCAAAATCGCGTAAGCCCTCAACCCGCGCACGGATAATATATTGAATGTTACCGAACGGCCCGCCAATACCAAAAACATCGGCAAATACTAACCCATGATACCCTTCGGACGGCTCGGTAAATTGCGGAAACTTGCCGTTACCCCAATTGTAATTACCGCCATCAACAATAACACCACCAATGCTGGTGCCGTGGCCGCCTATCCATTTAGTGGCGCTCTCTACCACAACATGCGCACCATGCTCTAACGGGCGGAAAAGGTAACCACCTGCGCCAAAAGTGTTATCAACAATAAAAGGCAAATCGTATTTATTAGCCAGTGCGGCTATCTTATCAAAATCGGGAATATTAAAGCCGGGGTTACCTATAGTTTCCAGGTAAATTGCTTTGGTGTTTTCGTCAATCAGTTTTTCAAAGCTTTCGGCGGTATCGTCTTTGGCAAAGCGGGCCTCAATGCCAATACGTTTAAAGGCTACCTTAAACTGGTTATAAGTGCCGCCGTAAACAAATGGCGAACTCACAAAGTTATCGCCAACCTGCAATATGTTATTGAGTGCTAAAAATTGCGCCGCCTGGCCAGATGCTGTGGCTAAGGCTGCAACACCACCTTCGAGGGCTGCAATACGTTTTTCAAATACATCCGTAGTGGGGTTCATTAAGCGGGTGTATATGTTGCCAAACTCTTTTAGGGCAAATAAATTGGCACCGTGCTCGGCGTTTTTAAATACGTATGATGTGGTTTGATATAATGGTACCGCCCGCGAACCTGTTGTTGGGTCGGCTTCCTGGCCGGCGTGGAGTTGCAGAGTTTCAAATTTTGGAGTTGACATGGGGATGTTGTTTTAATGTTTTTTTTACCAATTTTAATTTAATAATGTCCGGTTAAGCAAATTTCAAAGGGATGCCCTGCATCCATTTTTGAAATTGTACACGAAATTTTCGGGTGAGTGAAAAAGATACGCGCTTTCTGTCGTTTAGCAATAACGGCAGCAACACATATACATTTGGCGGTTTAAAACAGGGGCCAAAGCATAAGCGTTAAAAGGCTTGGTGCGGTAATTAAAAGTGTCTAAAAGCAACAACAGTATTTTCATGGTTGTACATTTATATTCCCCGATGATCCATTCACCGGGCCAGGATTTGGCACCTTCTCCGCTTTGGAGGGTTGCCAGTGGGTTAATGAGCCTGATCTCTCGCCACTTCTTTATAAATCAAACCTTTTTAGAGGTATTGATTTTTGGTATCGCTACCAAATAATGTTTCAAATATAGTGTATGAAAAATCATTTTTCAAAACTATATTTCGAGTATTTTTATATCGTATTGATAGCCAGTGATATATCTTCTATTAAATCCTCTATATTTTCTAACCCTACCGATACCCTGAGCAGGTTAAAAGGGGTTTTAGTGTCGGGCCCTTCAATGGTTGCCCGGTGCTCTATCAGGCTCTCAACGCCGCCTAAGCTGGTGGCCTGTGTAAAAAGCTTTACGGCGTTAACTACGGTGGCAGCCTGGTTAACACCACCTTTTACACAAAAAGAAAGCATACCGCCAAAGCTTAACATTTGCTGTTTGGCAATTTGGTGTTGCGGGTGCGATGGCAGGCCCGGATACATTACGCGCTCAACCTTAGGGTGTTTCTCTAAAAACTCGGCCAGTATTTGTGCATTTTGTACGTGGCCTTTCATGCGGTATGGCAGGGTTTTAATGCTGCGCACCAGCATATAGCAATCGGCAGGCGAGGGGATGGCGCCGCCCATTTCTTGCACTTGCTTTATTTTTTGCCACCAATCGTTAGTATGGGCAGTTATGAGGGCTCCGCCCATTAAATCGCTATGGCCGCCAAAATATTTGGTTGCCGAATGCATCACCAAATCGGCACCTAAAGTTAAGGGCTGCTGGCAAATGGGCGTAGCAAAAGTGTTATCAACAACTACCAAAAGCTGGTTCTTTTTAGCTATGCTAACTACTTTTTTAATGTCGGTAACCTTTAATAAAGGGTTCGATGGGGTTTCTAACCATATTAAAACGGTGTTGGGTTTAATATGGTTTTGCAGTGTATCGGTATCGTTAATATCAATAAAATCAAACTCCAGTATTCCCACAAAAACATTTTTCAGCAGGTTGCGCAAGCCGTGGTACATATCATCGGGCGCAATAATGTGGCTGCCTGGTTTAAGCGATTGGAATGCGGCCATACCCGCTGCATTGCCCGATGAAAAAGCGGCAGCATCTAACCCGCCTTCCAACTTAGCCAGCACGTTCTCTAACGATGTGCGGTTAGGGTTGCCGGCCCTGCTGTAAATATAACCGCCGGGGTAACCTCCATTTTCGCGTAAAAAAGTTGTTGATGTAGTGATGGGCTGTATTACAGCACCCGTTGCTTTATCGGTATGGTTGCCTGCGTGTATGGCTATGGTTTCTATTTTCATGGTGATGGGGTGTTTGGTAAAACAGTGCTTACATTGCAATCGCTACTGCAATAGATCGCACATTTCTGCGTGTCCATTACTTTTGGCGGCCTGGCAAATGGTCTGGCCATCCGCGCCAATAAATGTTGTATCCGCATGGTATTTTAATAGCAGTTTTACAATTTCTTCATTGCCATATTTTGCCGCTAAAAATAAAGCTGTTTCCTTATCCCGATTCACAGCATCCGTTTTGGCACCATTCTCGAGTAATATTTTTACAATTTTTGTGTGCCCTTTAAACGACGCTATAATTAATGCCGTACTTTTATCGAGCGCTTTAGTATTTACATCTACGCCTTTTTTTATTAATGCAGCAACAATGTCGGTTTTCCCGTTTCTTGATGCAATAATCAGGGGGTTCCAATAATGATCGTCCTGGGCATTAACGTCAGCATTTTTTTCAATTAAATAATTGGCCATTTCAATATTTCCAACCTGGCAAATTATCATTAAACTATTCCATTTGGCTTTTGCAACTGCATTTACATCAGCACCGCTTTCAACCAATATTTTTATCGACTTAAAGTCGGCAGAATTTGCAGCAGCTAATAAAGGCGTCATTTTATTTTTGTTTGTCACACTCAAATTCCCCGGCGTTTTTGATAGTAACAGCAATTGGTCGTAATCTTTATTGGCGATAGCGTCAAATATAGCTTGCGAAAATCCTGTTAAGGGACATAAGAAAAATAATAATGCAGCGATGGTTTTCATCAAGTGGCAGAATAAAGGTTGCTTAATATTTCAAAGGTAATTATAATCAAAGTTTGTTACATCAAAATGATAATGAAATTACCCTCATTATTGTACTTTTGTAGCCAAAGCTTTAACAATGGACTCCCAACTATCTTTATCCGTTTTATTGAATAATCCGCTTTTGCTTCCCGAACTTAAATTAATAGCCCAAAAGGTTTACGATGGCGAGCGCATTACTTTTGACGAAGGCGTTACACTTTACGAAAAAGGCGAACTGGCTTACCTGGGTACTTTAGCAAACTACATCCGCGAAAAGCGGCATGGCGATAAAACGTATTTTAACCGTAATTTCCATATTGAGCCAACTAACCTTTGCGTGTACGATTGCAAGTTTTGCTCGTACTCGGTATTAATCAAAGAGCGGTCGCAAGGGTGGGAGTACACTATGGAGGATATGCTTAACATCGTAAAAAAATACGATAATGAGCCCGTTACCGAAGTGCATATTGTTGGTGGTGTATTGCCTCAGTATGATGTAGCATTTTATGCCGAACTGTTCCGCAGAATAAAGGAACACCGGCCCGAACTGCATGTAAAGGCTTTAACCCCGGTTGAATACCATTACATATTTAAGAAAGCTAAAATGGATTATGCATCGGGCATGGCTTTAATGAAGGATGCTGGTTTGGAATCGATGCCGGGCGGCGGTGCCGAGATATTCCATCCCGAAGTGCGCGAGCAAATAGCCAAAGATAAATGTAACGCAGAGCAGTGGTTGCAGATACACGAGGAATGGCATAAACTGGGTATGCGATCGAACGCGACCATGCTTTACGGCCATATAGAAAAATTTTGGCACCGGGTTGACCATATGGACAGGCTACGTAACTTGCAGGATAAAACCGGAGGTTTCCAAACCTTTATCCCGCTCAAGTTCCGTAATCAGGATAACCAAATGAGCAATGTGCCCGAATCAACCGTTGTTGAAGATTTGCGTAACTACGCCATAGCCAGGATATACCTTGATAATTTTGACCATATTAAGGCCTATTGGGCCATGATAAGCCGTACAACTGCCCAATTATCGCTCAACTTTGGTGTTGATGATATTGACGGTACACTTGATGATACCACCAAAATATATTCGATGGCGGGAGCGGAGGAAAAAAATCCGGGTATGAGTACTAAAGAATTGGTTGAACTGATAAAACATGTGGGCAGGTACCCCATAGAGCGCGATACCCTGTATAACGTAATTACCGACTACAATAATTTTGAGTTTGCCGACGCGCCGAAACCGCAATTTTATAAATTGCCTGTAATTAATTAGTTCAGTTGGTTGATTAAAGTTGATTGGGTTTTGCCTAAATGATGCAACCTTTTTCAAACAGTTAGAAATTTGTACTTTTGTATATGGAAACATTGATAATGCATCCCGAAAATAAGGAGCAATTGTTAGCTTTGAAAGCGGTTGCCAAGGCATTAAAAATAAGCGTTGAGACTCAAAAGGACTCTTACGATCCTGATTTTGTTGCGATGGTAAAGGGTGCTGAAAAACGCGGCAATTATAAAACTATTGACCCGGAGGATGTGTGGGGCAGTTTAAACTTAAAATAGAAGAATTAGCTGAATTGCACATCAAGATGCATTTTAAAGCTGGCGATAGGGCGACTATTAAAAAGATAGAAAAGATACTGATTGAGCTCACAGAATCTCCCTATACAGGCATTGGCAAACCCGAAGCATTAAAATATGAACTTTCGGGTTTTTGGTCGCGAAGAATAAATCAAAAAGACCGGTTGATATACAAAGTTGAAGAAGATGTAGTGACCGTATTCGTTATATCGGCGATGGGGCACTATCATACTAAATAAAGTGCAAATACTTAAGTTATCAGTTATTAATAACTAAGCATTGTTATGCTTAGACCCCGACTTAAGCGGGACTGTTGACTAAAACAATAGGCTTGCGATCGATGAATACCAATAAACTAATGAACCCTATTGAATGATACAAAAAACACTATACATTATTCGCCACGGGCAAACCGACCTTAACAAACAGGGCATAATACAAGGCAGCGGTATTGATGCCGATTTAAACGACAGAGGGCGCGAACAGGGAGCAGCCTTTTATGAGGCTTACAAGGGCGTTGGTTTTGATAAAATTTATATATCGGGCCTTAAACGTACTTATCAAACGGTTGAAAAATTTATTGATGCCGGTTTCCCTTTTGAAAAACTGCCCGGTTTAAACGAATTAGCCTGGGGCATTTACGAAGGCAAAACAAGTACCCCCGAAAACAAGGCTGCCTTTTTAAAAATAATGCGCGATTGGCTGGAAGGACGTTTGGACGAAAAACTGGAAGGTGGTGAAAGCCCTAACGAGTTACAGGCTAAACAAAAGCAGGCTCTTGAAGTTATAATGAGCCATCCCGAAGAAAAAAAAGTGTTAATATGTATGCACGGCCGCGCGCTGCGTTTGTTTTTATGCCTGCTAACCGGCAAAAGCCTAACGCATATGGATGAGTTTCCGCACCAGAATGTTATATTGTATAAAGTTACCTTTGATGGTAGCACCTTTGAAATAGCGGAGTTTAACAACTCCGACCATCTAAAAAACCTGGCACCCGATCTGTGAAAAAAATTAGAATATCTGCCGTTAGTTATACCAATACCAAACCCTTTTTATACGGTATACAGCACTCTCCAAATATCCTCAATAAAATTGAACTGAGCCTTGATGCCCCGGCAGACTGCGCCCAAAAGCTGATTGACGATGTGGTTGATATTGGCCTGATACCGGTTGCTGCTGTATTGAATATCCCTCATTGGGAATTAGTATCCGATTATTGTATTGGGGCCGTGGGTGCCGTTAATTCGGTTTTTATTTTTAGCAATTGTAAAATTGCGGATGTAAAAACCTTGCAGTTAGACCCTCAATCGCGCTCATCAAATAACCTGGCTAAGGTGTTGCTCAAAAATTATTGGGAGCTTACTCCTCAATTGATTACCAATGCCGATGATTACGGCAAAGCAAGTGATGCCAATACTGCCTTTGTACAAATTGGTGACAGAACCTTTGGTAAGAAAAACGATTATGCTTTTGTGTACGATTTGGCCGAGGAATGGGCAGAATTTACTGGCTTACCATTTATGTTTGCCGGTTGGATAGCTAATAAACCTATTCCCGAAGATTTTATTGCCGAGTTTAACCAGGCCCTAAAACTGGGCTTGGATAGCCGCCAGCAGCTTTTTAAAGAGTTGTCGGCAATTGATAATTTTGACGTGCAGGATTACCTGATGAACAAGATAGATTTTAACGCTACGGCCGAGAAGAAAGAAGCCATGCAGCTGTTTTTGGATTACATCAGGATGCTTTAAGTATTTGTTTTTCTATTTTATCTAACAATAAAAAAATATCGAAAGGTTTAGCCACAAAATCATTAGCCCCCGATTCTAAAACGGACTGGGTTAAATTTGGCGTTGCCGAAATCATAATTACAGGTATCTGGCTTGTTTTTTTATCAGATTTTATTTGCCGGCATATTTCGCGGCCATCAAGTCCCGATAGCATAATGTCCAGTAAAATGATATCCGGAGAAAATTCGTCTATTTTTTTAAACACCTCATCTCCTTTCGGTGTTGTATTAACATCGTATCCCGAATACTTTAAAAGCTCAACAAGTGCATCTAAAATATAAGGATCATCGTCAACTGCAAGTACTTTTTTTAACATTAGCTTAAATAGCAATAGGGAAGCAACATATAATATTGTAAAAGTTTAAAATTACTTATTCGGGTAGTGTTATCATGGTTTGAGTGTTTGTATACAAAAACCTACACCAACGGGTGTGTGAATAATAAAAATCACTTTATAGATAAATAATTATCAATTTTTATGCCACATTTTATTTTATGTTAATAAAATGGCGATAAACGATGTATGTATTACTATACACAGCCGTAAGACATCCCCGATAAGGCATTTGTAAATTCGGCTCATTTTTTACCCCCTTATACCCCCTTTATTGGTTAACTACGTAATGAAAAAGGCAGCAAGTAATTACCTAAAAGCTACCAAGGTTTTTAAAGCTTTAGATGGTTAACAAATGCTGTTGCATTTACTTGTATAAATAAAAAACAAATACTACCTTTGCACCTCAATTAACAAAAGTATTAACGCTTTAATATTATTTACGTAATGTATTTAAGTAACGAATGGAAATCAGAGATTTTCGCAAAACATGGTAGCGTAGCTACAAACACAGGTTCAACCGAAGGGCAAGTAGCTTTATTTACAGCTCGTATTGCTCACCTAACCGGCCACTTAAAGAAAAACAAAAAAGATTTTTCTACACAGTTGTCTCTTCAAAAATTAGTAGGTAAACGCCGTGGTTTGTTAGCTTACCTATACAAAAAAGATATTAACAGGTACCGTGCCATTATCAAGGCTTTAGAGCTGCGCGATATTATTAAGTAAATATTTTCAAAAATCAATAAAAAAGCCATCGCATATGCAGATGGCTTTTTTACTTTTGTTCCTAAACAAAATACACCATATACAATTGCTGCATTCTAAAGATGAAAAATGCAGTTTAACAAAAAAGAAGATGAGTTTAAACGTAATTAAAAAAGTGATCGATTTAGGTGATGGCCGCACTATCGAGATCGAAACAGGAAAACTGGCCAAACAAGCCGATGGCTCTGTAGTGATAAAAATGGGTGATACCATGTTATTAGCTACAGTAGTATCATCAAGGGATGCAAAAGAAGGTGTTGATTTTTTACCACTTTCGGTTGATTATCAGGAAAAATACGCTGCTACTGGCCGTATCCCTGGTGGATTTTTACGCCGCGAGGCTCGCTTGTCCGACTATGAGGTTTTGATTTCGCGTTTGGTTGACCGTGCATTGCGCCCGATGTTCCCGAGTGATTATCATGCCGATACCCAGGTGATGATTTCGTTAATATCTGCCGATAAAGATATTATGCCCGATTGTTTAGCTGGTTTAGCTGCATCAGCAGCCTTATCTTGCTCAGATATTCCGTTTAACGGCCCTATATCCGAAGTACGCGTAGCTAAAGTTGATGGTAAATTAGTTATCAACCCAACTTTAACGCAATTGCAAACTGCCACTTTAGAGTTTATAGTTGCAGGTAGCGAGTACGATATTAACATGGTAGAAGGCGAAAGCGCCGAGATACAAGAAGCTGAACTGGTTGAGGCTATTAAATTTGCACATACTGCTATTAAAATACAATGTTTAGTTCAAAAGGAATTAACTGCCGAACTTAACAAAACCGAAAAACGCGCTTACAGTCACGAGCATAGCAATGAAGAGCTTAAAAAAGCTATTTACGCTGCAACATACGATCAGGTTTACGCCGTAGCCAGTGCTGCATCAGGTAAAGACGAGCGTGGTGCTAAGTTTAAAGAAGTTAGAGATACCTACATTGCAACTTTAGGTGAGATAGATGACATCACTAAATCGTTAGCAAAAAAATACTATCACGATGTTGAGTACGATGCTATCCGTAACCTAGTTTTAGACGAAGGCAAACGTTTAGACGGCCGTACAACTACACAAATACGCCCTATATGGAGTGAAGTTGGATATTTGCCATCTGCTCACGGTTCGGCTGTATTTACCCGTGGCGAAACTCAATCGTTAACTACCGTTACCTTAGGTGCTAAGGATGATGAGCAAATGATTGATGGTGCGTTTATTAACGGTTACCAAAAATTCTTGTTGCATTACAATTTCCCTGGTTTCTCAACCGGCGAAGTTCGCCCTAACAGGGGAGCAGGCCGTCGCGAAATTGGTCATGGTAACTTGGCTATGCGTTCGTTAAAACGTGTATTACCTGCCGAAAACGAAAACCCTTACACTATCCGTATCGTTTCTGATATATTAGAATCAAACGGATCATCATCAATGGCTACGGTTTGCGCCGGTACATTAGCTTTGATGGATGCCGGTATTAAAATTACCAACCCGGTATCAGGTATCGCTATGGGTTTAATTACCAACGAAATGGGTACTAAGTACGCTATCCTTAGCGATATTTTGGGTGATGAAGATCACCTGGGCGATATGGATTTTAAAGTAACAGGTACCAAAAATGGTATTGTTGCCGTACAAATGGATTTGAAAATCAATGGTTTATCATACGAAGTTTTAACTAACGCGCTAAACCAGGCTAAAGAGGGCCGTTTACATATTTTAGGCGAGATGGCTAAAACCCTTACCGCACCTCGCGAAGATTACAAATCGCACGCTCCGCGTATTGTATCAATGCGTATTGATAAAGAATTTATAGGAGCCATTATTGGTCCCGGTGGAAAGATTATTCAGGAAATGCAACGTGAAAGCGGCGCAACCATCTCTATCGAAGAAAAAGATAACCAGGGTATCATCCAGATATTTGGTGATAACAAAGAATCTATCGACAAAGCTGTTACCCGCATCCGCCAAATAGTTGCCAAACCAGAGGTTGGCGAAATTTACGAAGGCAAGGTTCGTTCAATTATGCCTTTTGGTGCATTTGTTGAAATTATGCCAGGTAAAGATGGTTTGTTGCATATATCAGAAATTGACCACAAACGCATTGAAACAATGGACGGTATTTTTGAAATTGGCGACGAAGTGAGAGTGAAACTTTTAGATGTTGATAAGCAAGGTAAATTAAAACTATCGCGCAAAGCTTTATTGCCGCGCCCGGAAGCACCTGCTAAAAACTAATACTTATTAAATTAAAAGCAAAAACCTCCCGTAACGGAGGTTTTTGCTTTTATATGCCTTAATATGATGACGAATAGGTAAGAATTTGTTGCAATATATAGGAAATTGCATTTTTTTTTAAAAACTTGCAAACATTTTTACGTGTATTTTATTTCACCTAAGTAAAGCTATAACTAATATAAACCTAATAACCGATCTCTCTGTTTGATACAAATGATACCAACACCAACTGATCCATTAGGTTTTTTAAACAATTCCTCGGCCGATCCGCCCCGGAGGACTAACGATCAGACAGATTTAATACAAGATCTGTTGTATGAAATTATCCGGGTTAAGGATCTCATCAAATATTACGATGCCATACCAAATGGTGCCGGGCAGTTGGGTTCGTCTATCCTCACCGAACTGGTTGCCGAGGCTTATAAATCGTTAGTAGATTACGATACTGTTTTAATGAAAAAGTATTACGATTTGCTTTTAAATTGTGATTGATCAATGCTTTTTACGGCATTTTATCCAATTCAAAAAACTGCTTAGTTTTTATATAACTTCTTCAAAGCATCAATTTTTGTTGCTTGGTATGGCACAAAAAGCTTGCGCAATGCGGTTACAAAACGCATAGTTTTAAAATTTTGCGTAAGTTTGGCCGCATGAAACATCTGCTTTCCCCATCCATATTAACGGCTAATTTCGCCAATTTACAAACCGACATTGAGATGCTTAACCAAAGCGAAGGCGATTGGATACATGTTGATGTGATGGATGGCGTTTTTGTGCCCAATATATCTTTTGGTTTCGCGGTAATAAAGGCCATTAAACAATATGCCCAAAAACCATTGGATGTGCATTTGATGATTGTTGACCCCGACAGGTATCTGGAAGAATTTAAAAATGCCGGGGCCGATGGTATTACCGTACATTACGAGGCTTGTACACATTTAAACCGAACAGTTAATAAAATAAAAGAACTGGGTTGCAGGGCAGGGGTGGCCATTAACCCACACACGCCGGTTGCATTACTTGATGATATTATTGAGGATTTGGATTTGGTGCTCATTATGTCGGTTAATCCGGGTTTTGGCGCTCAAAAGTTTATAGATAATACATACAAAAAAATTGCCGATTTAAAAAAGCTAAGCCAATTGCGCAACCCTAAGGTTTATATTGAAATTGACGGTGGGGTTGATGATAGTAATGCCGCAAAGCTTGTTAACGCAGGTGCAAATGTATTGGTGGCGGGTAATGCCGTGTTTTCGGCAGCTAACCCTATTGATGCCATAAGTTTACTGAAGCATATTGTATAAAAACAAAATGCTATGTTGAAAATTCCCCCTATGGTTGGTTTGTAATAATTGATTTTTTAAAGAATTATTTTTGGATAAAAAGTAGCTGGACAATTTCAAATTACTAACTTCGGGCCGTAAAAATTTCCATACTCTTAACAGAGTATAATGTTTTTCGAGACAATGATAATATACAAAGTCTATAGTTTTTTAGGTTAAAACGCAAAAGGCTTACATACAGAATACTAAATACAACGAACATGAAACATAATTTTGGTGCCGGACCAGGCATTTTACCACACGAAGTACTAAAACAAGCCGCCGAGGCCGTAGTTGATTTGAATGGAATTGGTTTATCAATTTTAGAAATATCGCACCGGTCGGTTGAATTTGAGGCTGTTTTAGATGAGGCTATACGTTTGGTAAAAGAGTTGTTTAGCGTACCCGAAGGTTATTCAGTATTATTTTTACAGGGCGGCGCAAGCACACAGTTTGCTATGGTGCCTTATAACCTTTTATCATCAACCGGCACAGCAGCTTATGTTGAAAGCGGTGTTTGGGCAAACAAAGCTATAAAGGAGGCTAAATATTTTGGCGGTGTTAACGTTTTGGCTACCGCTAAAGAGGATAATTTCCGCCATATCCCTAAAGATTATGCGATACCTGCCGACGCTGCTTATTTCCATATAACATCAAACAATACCATTTATGGTACCCAGTTGCATGAGTTCCCTAAGTCACCGGTGCCAATGGTTTGCGATATGTCTTCAGACATATTTAGCCGCAAAGTTAACGTTGCCGATTTTGGTTTAATTTATGCAGGTGCTCAAAAAAATATGGGCCCGGCGGGTACAACGTTGGTAATTGTTAAGGATGATATTTTAGGTAAGGTTGATCGTAAAATACCGGCCATGCTAAACTATCAAACACAGATAGAAGGTGGTTCAATGTACAACACGCCTCCTTGTTTTGCTATTTACGTATCTATGCTTACCCTGCGCTGGTTAAAGGCTAACGGTGGTGTTGAAGCTATTGAGAAAGCCAATAATGCCAAAGCCGCTGCTTTGTATGAAGAGATTGACCGTAATCCTTTGTTTAAAGGTGTATGCGTGCCCGAAGATCGCTCGAAAATGAATGTTTGCTTTTTAACCGAAAACCCGGAGCACGAAAAACCGTTCCTTAAACTTTGCGATGAAAAGGATATTGTTGGCATAAAGGGCCATCGCAGTGCAGGTGGTTTCAGGGCTTCTATTTACAACGCATTGCCCATTACCAGTGTTTATGTGCTGATAGAAACCATGCAGGAGTTTGCCGAGAAGTATAAATAAACCCCCTAACCCTCTAAAGGGGGAACAAAATTAAAACGACTAACTCCCGGCTACTCTAAACGAGGACAATAACTGCCCCTTTAGGGAGGCCGGGGGGCTAAACAATAACATAAAAGATGATCAAAATATTAGCTAATGATGGTATTGACCCTGCCGGTAAGGCGCTTTTAGAAGCTGCCGGCTTTTTTATTGATACCGTAAATATTCCGCAGGATGAATTACCTGCCCGTTTAAACGAATATGATGCCATAACCGTGCGCAGTGCAACTAAGGTACGCAAAGCTTTATTGGACGCCTGCCCTAACATTAAGTTGGTGGGCCGCGGCGGTGTAGGTGTTGATAATATTGATGTTGACTACGCTAAAGAAAAAGGCGTTGCCGTATTTAACACTCCGGCATCATCATCATTATCTGTTGCCGAATTGGTTTTTGGCCACCTGTTTACAGGCGTAAGGTTTTTATACGAAAGCAACCGCCGCATGCCGGCCGAAGGCAACACCAAATTTAACGATTTGAAAAAGGCGTATGCTAAAGGTATTGAGCTGCGTGGTAAAACTATAGGTATTTTAGGTTTTGGCCGTATTGGCCGCGAAGTAGCCAAAGTAGCCATTGGTTTGGGCATGGATGTGCTGGCCTACGATCTGTTTCCGTTTAACCCCGAAGTTGAATTAACCTTAGGTGGTGGTATACAGGTAAAAGCATCTGTAAAGGTTGCTACCAAAGAAGAAGTTATTACGCAAAGTGATTTTATAAGCTTACACGTACCCTTTACCGATAAACCGGTATTAGGAGCCGAAGAGCTTGCACAAGTGAAAAAAGGCGTTGGCCTGGTTAATTGCTCACGCGGCGGAACCATTGATGAGTTGGCACTTATTGATGCCCTTAACAGTGGCAAAGTTGGTTTTGCAGGTTTAGATGTTTTTGATAACGAACCCACCCCGCGCGAAGAAATATTGAAACACCCCAAAATTTCGCTTACGCCGCATATTGGTGCTGCCACAAATGAGGCTCAGGAGCGCATTGGTGTTGAACTTGCCAATTTAATTATCGGCTATTTTAACAAGTAATTAAAGTTTGAAATCAAACCAATAAAGGCCGGAAAATTTTCGGCCTTTATTGGTTTATTGAGCAACGTTGAACGAGCCTGTAACCCGAACCGAGTCGCTTTTCGCACTATTAGTATCGGTAACATAGCCATCAAAAGTGCCTTTTACTGTTCCGGCGGCGTAGTTGCCAACCACATTTGTAACGTGGATGTTTTCGGAAGTTATGGTTGCCTTAAAAGATTTTGTGGCTCCCGTTTGCTGTAGGTTTACGCCCGTCATGGTAAGGAAAAACGAGTCAATAGGATAAGTGCCGGGGACAGTATCCTCATAACCTAAAATAATAGAACCAGTTAAGCCCGAATCAAAGAAAGATATTTCGGTTGAATACTTGGGCGACATCATAACCGGGACGCTGTTTAAGCCCACAAAATAAGTAGGGCTGCTCCATGTATATGTTTTACCAGAAAATTGGAAAGTTATGGTATTGGTACCTGTACCTGTACCAGTACCTGTACCACTTCCGCTTCCGGAAGGAGTTACATCATGTCCAGGTACTTTTCGGCACGATGGAAATAAGGAGACAGTACTAATTGCTGCGCAGAACAAAAAAATTAGTGAGTACTTTTTTTTCATATCCACAAATTATTGTATTTGAACATCAAACGTTCCCGAAACAGGTACAGGGGCAAAGGTGTTCATATCTAACATGTTACCTGCAAAAGTGCCCTTTGCACTACCTTTTACTGTACCTAATGATGTGGATGTGATGGTTATATTTTCGTCGGTTACGGTAATCATTACAGTGCCACCGGCGCCCGTTAATGATACTCCCGGAGTTTTGATAAAAGTTCCAAATGCCGACGCCGGATAAGTACCTGGAGTTGTGGCTGCAAAACACACACTTACAGCGGTTGTTAAAGCTAAGTTAAAATCTGCCGGGCCGCCGGTAATTAGGGTGTTCGGTACGTTTGAGAAAGCGTTAGTTCCGGTAGTGGGTGTAGTGCCCAATCCCATATAATAGGTAGGCAATGTCCATGTTTGTACAGCACCGCCATTAACTCTAAAGGTAAATGTGCCTGTGGTTGTACCTGTAGTACCTGTGGTGCCTGTGCCGCCACTGGGTGTTACATCATGCCCCGGAACTTTTCGGCAAGAAGATATTACGGCTGTGAATATTATTAATGCCGCCAAACCTGTACGCCATTTTTTTTGCGCGTTTTTCATTGTTATTATTGTTTTTTTCATAGGTATTTGGTAAACTGGTTAAAGTTATTGTAATAATATGATAAAACCAATAGTTAAATTATTTTACGCTATAGGCACCCGTTAAAAAAACCGAGTCGGTTTGTGCCACTTTATTGAATGAGTAAAAACTAAAATTGCCACTATATACCTTGCCCGAATCGTCTATTTTTATCTCGCTAACCCTATCGGTACTTTTGGCTGCAAGGGAGATATAGGTTTTGGAGCTGGTAGTAAACTGCGAACCATCCAAAACATAAATTCCGCTGCCAACAATATCGGTATGGAAGCTCAGGGTAAAGCTTGTGCCGTTGTTTGTGCTTGTACCGCTCAATAAATATTGGCGGTAATTAGGCAAATTTGGATTTACAGACTGAGTGGTAAAAGTAACAATATCCGGTGCGGAGGTAATGGAGTAGGCCGTAGCATCGGTATTAATTTGAATAATCCTGGTAACATTTTTTGATGCAATGTAATAACCATCCTGATGCTTACCACATGAGGAAAGCACCGCCAGGGCTGTAAGAGCAAAGGCTAATAAAATGGATTTCCAACGGTGCTGTAATGTGGCGTTTAGCATCAAAAACATGGTTAAAATTAAATACTTTTTTGTTTTTTTAGCTATTAAAATTCATAAGTTAAATCTTTTTCGGGAATAGTAACTTTATAGCCGTCGCTATCCAGTGCATCGGCCATGGCCTGCATGCTTGATGTTTCGCCGTGTACCAAAAAAATGTTTTTCAACTTACCGCTGTCTTGTTGTTTTATTGTATCAATCAAATCTTCGTGGTCGCCATGCGCGCTAAACAAATCTGTTTTTTTAATGGTTGCATAAACAGCCAGGTCGCGGTCTTTAATATGTACAATAGGGTCGCCCCGCAAAAGGCGGAAACCCAGCGTTCCCTTGGCGCAATAGCCAATAAATAATATGGTACAGTAATAATTTTGAATGTTGTTGTACAAATGATCCTGAATGCGGCCACCTTCCAACATCCCTGCCGACGAAATGATGATGCAAGGTTCAAAATAATTTGAAACCTGGCGGCTATCTTTTAAACTTTCAATATAAGTTAGGTTTTCAAATTCAAACTCATCGCCCAATTTTTGATAAAAATCCTGTGCATCACCGTTAAGCATACTGTGATGTTTGCGAAATACGGTTGTAGCCATACTGGCCATAGGGCTATCAACAAAAACCTTAACGGGAGGCAATAAGCCTTTGCTGAATATTTTATTGAGCGAAAAAACCAACGCCTGTGTACGCCCAATGCTAAATGCCGGTATAATTAACCTGCCCGATTCTTTAATGCAGGCCCGGTCAATAACTTCGGTTAGCGTTTCTTCAATGGTTTTGTCTTTGGTGTGGTAGCGGCCACCATAGGTTGACTCGCAAACCAAATAGTCTACCGGTGGCAGGGGTTGCGGGTCGTTTAATACGGGGTAGTTTTTGCGGCCAATATCGCCGGTAAAGGCAATTGTTTTTTCGGTTCCATTATCGTTAACCTTAAAAACTGCTGCACCTGCTCCTAACAAGTGGCCTACAGGTATAAACGTTAATTCAATATCGCCGTTTATGCGGAAAGGGCGGTTAAAGCCAATGGTAACAAAGCGGTCAACCGTGTCCATCACATGTTTTTGCAGGTATAGCGGTTGCCTGCCCTGGCCGGGGCGCTTACGGTTGTGCTTGCGCGAAGTTTGCTCCTTGCGCATAAATATGTTAACCGAATCGAGCAATAGCAGTTCGCTTAATTCGGCAGTTGGTGCGGTACATAAAATTTGCCCGTTAAAACCCCTGCGCACAAGTGTGGGCAAATTACCCGAATGATCTATATGAGCATGGGTTAAAACAACAACATCTATTTCTTCGGGCCTAAAGGCAAAGTTTTCGTTAAGCTGTACGTTATGGTCGCGCTCATAATCAAGTCCGCAATCAATTAATATTTTGTATTGGCCCACCTGGAGCAGGTGCATGCTACCTGTTACTTGCTGAGCAGCACCATGTATGGTTAGTTTCATTTGTTTTTTAGTCTATTTAGCCCCTTCTAAATCTCCCCTGGTAACGGAGACTTTAAAAAAAGCCCTCCCTTCCGGGGAGGGTTGGGTGGGGCTCTTCACCCCAGTTCAAATTGTAATCCGCTTAAATAGCGGTACAAACCCTGTTCGTTTTTAAGTAATTCGTTATGGTTGCCGCTTTCTAATATAACACCTTTTTCTAATACAATTATTTTATCTGCTTCGCGGATGGTTGAAAGGCGGTGCGCTATGATAATGGATGTACGGTTTTTCATTAACTCTTCTAAGGCTTCCTGCACCAAACGTTCCGATTCCGAGTCGAGCGATGAGGTGGCTTCATCCAAAATTAAAATTGAAGGGTTTTTTAATAATGCGCGTGCAATGGCTATGCGCTGGCGCTGGCCGCCCGATAGTTTTACACCGCGTTCGCCCACTACCGTGTCATAACCTTCGGGGAAGGTGGTAATGAAGCTATCGGCGTTAGCGCGTTTAGCTGCTTGTATAATGTCGTCATCGTTGGAGCCTAGCTTACCATAGGCAATGTTTTCGCGGATAGTGCCACCAAATAGCATAACATCTTGCGGAACGATTGCAACCTGGTTGCGGATGTCGGTTAGTGAATAATCACACGCCGGTTTATCATCAAATAATAATTGCCCGCTTTGGGGATGGTAGAATTGTAATATAAGTGCCGCCATTGTTGATTTTCCCGAACCACTTGGGCCTACAATGGCAACTTTTTGCCCGGCCGATGCCTCAAATGAGATACCTTTTAAAACGTCAATTTCGGGACGGGAAGGGTAGTGAAACTTTACATCCCTGAAAGTAAGATTGCCTTTAATGTTTTGTGTTATATAATTTTCTGTTTCCCCAATATTAATGGTTTCGCCTTGCTCATTCAAAATTTCAACTACCCGCTCGCTTGAGCCCACGGCGCGCTGGATATTGGCATATTGCTCCGGCAGGCCAGCAAGCGTGCCCGAAACCAATATGGCATATAAAACAAACTCGGTTAACTCGCCAACTTTAAGTTCCTTCAAGCTAACCAGGTGGGCGCCATACCAAATTACACCTACTATTACACCAAACAAGCAAAATACAATAAACGAAGCAAACAACCCACGAAATTTGGCGCCCTTAATGGCCAAACTTGCTACTTTGCGGATGCTTTTATTGTAGCGGCCAGCTTCAAAGGCCTCGTTAACAAATGCTTTTACATTGGCAATTCCTTGCAGGGTTTCTTCAACAATGGTATTTGATTCGGCCAACTGATCTTGCGCCTGGCGCGATATTTTGCGGATAAACCTGCCAAAAAATATGGCGCAAGGGGCAATTACGGGTAGTATAATTAATAAGATCAAGGCTAATTTACCCGATACGATGGCCATCATGCTGATACCGCCTACCAAGATGATGAGTAAGCGCAATATTTCGGCAAAGGATGTAGTTAACACATCTTGTATTTGGGAAAGATCGGCAGAAATGCGGCTATTCAGTTCGCCAACACGGCGGTTGGCGAAGAAATTCATTGGTAAAGTAATGAGCTTGAAATAAGTATCGCGGCGTATATCGGCCAGGGCATTCTCGGCTATTTGTACAAACCAGGTAACCCGGAAAAATGAAACGAATGCCTGAACAAATAATATAGCGAAAGATATGAGCCCAATGGTATTTAAATTTGATGGCAGAATGCCTTTGCTTACCTCGCCCTTGGCTGCGTCAATTATTCCGCCCAATAGTTTTGGGAAGGCTAAACCAGTTAAACTGGATAAAATAAGGAACAACAGTGCTGCCGCAAATTTAAACCGATAAGGTTTAATATATGTTAACAGTTTTCGCAGGTTTTTTATGCCTTCTTTATTGATCTTAGCTTTGGGTAGTTCTGGTGCTGATATGTTACCGCTGTTTCGTCCTCGTGCCATAAATTTAATTTAAAGGTGTATTTAGATAGAGGACGGTATTGACGTTAAAATACTTTAACCAAGGTGTACTATTTAAGCATGGCATAACTACAAAACTAACCAATTAAGCTTTGTTAACCGGCGACTTTCGGAAAAACAAAAAAATTGACGTTAATATGAGCAACAGTATAATAATAACGTGGATGGTTTGTTTTTGCCTGTATTGGTTAACTTCCTGCGCCCGTTGTAACTCCAACTGTTCGTTTTGCTGGCGTAGCTTGTTAATAGTTACCATGTAATTATAACTACGATCTTCCGAATCGTTAGATTTGGCTATGACCTGCGTGGTTTGAAACGTTTTAAAATCGAGCAGTACTTTAATTTCGCGAAATATTACCTCGTCGGTTTTGGCAATATCCATCAGTATCTCGCCCGATCGGCGAATGTCTTTTTTAGTTTGCCAGCCAAAAATTCCGGTTTTAGTGTTGAGGCTTTGGCTATATTGGCTAAACTTTGCACTGCGTTCGGCCAATAGCATATTTATTTTTTTACGCTGTAAATTGTATGTTGCCGAATCGGTATCTGCCGCGCGGGCAACCAAAAAAGTAAGTGCCAGGGCAAGGCACATGAATAAAGTTTTCATGAATTTGATTTGAATTACTGAAAATCGATAATTACGCTATCGCCAAGGTTTAGTCCGAGCAGTCCGCTTGCATTGCCTTTGTTAATAGCAATTTCCAGGTGGTCGCTTATACCAAACATGCAAAGCTTTTCGCCCTCGGGCACTTCATTGTAGTGCCAGCTCAGGTGGTTAATAGTTTCGTTACGTTTAAAATACAATACAAACCTGCGGCCCTTTTGTTCGCTGTTAAAAAACTCTTTGGTAATATTGGTAATTACGTTCTGAAACGAATCGATGTAGATAACGCTGCCTTTTATTACATTTTTTTCAACCACTGGCTGTAGGTTCATCTTCTTCTCCAGCGTGGTTATGGGTAAGCCAATTTGCTGCAATGCACCGCCCCGGGCCAGGTGGCAGGCGGCTTTTACAAAAATATCGGCAAGCGGAAAATGCAAAAATTTAAGATCCTGCATAATATTGATCTCGAACATATCTTCCACATCATCCGTAAACATGAGCGAGAATATCCCGTTATCGGCACCAACAAAATAATGGTTACGGTATTTTACGGCAAGATATTTGGTGTATTCGTTATAAACAGTATCTATCCCGATAAGGTGAACTGTTCCTTCGGGAAAATAATGAAAACTATTTTTTAAAATAAAAGCCGCTTGTTGTACATTAAACGCGGCAACCGAGTGGGTAATATCAACAATGGTAACTGTGGGCAGTAACTTTAAAATACTACCTTTAAGGGCGGCCTGATAAATATCTTTATCGCCCAGATCAGTAGTTAAAGTTATAATTGCCATTAATTTTTTTAAATATTATTGCTAATCTTGTAAACGCCTTAGCGGCTACAAATATTCAATTTTTAATTCAATAAAAAACCCGAAAACTAAAAAATCCATAGCTTGAACGAACTAAAATTAACTATTGAGCATATTAACCCCGCAGTTTTATGGGGCCCCAATAACGATCATTTCGAGATCATCAAAAAGCAATATCCTAAGCTTAAATTAGTTGCGCGTGGCAACGAGATTAAAGTACTGGGAGACGAAGCCGAATTAAACATTTTCCAGGAGAAGCTTAACAAGCTGATACAGCACGTTGAAAAATACGAAACTTTAGATACCAACGAACTGGGCCGCATACTCGGTGCCAAAATACACGAACCCACTGCTGCCGAAGCCAATACCGAAAAAAACATGGGCGAGGTAATTGTATTTGGCCCCAATGGTATTATGGTGAAGGCACGTACGGCTAACCAGCGCCGCATGGTTGATACCATTGTAAAAAACGACATTATTTTTGCCATTGGCCCCGCAGGTACAGGCAAAACCTATACTGCCGTTGCTTTGGCTGTACGCGCACTTAAAAATAAAGAGGTTAAACGCATTATATTAACCCGGCCGGCTGTTGAAGCAGGGGAGAACCTTGGTTTTTTACCCGGTGACCTAAAAGAAAAGATTGACCCATACCTGCGCCCTTTATACGATGCGCTGGATGATATGATACCGGTAGATAAGCTAAAGCTATACCTTGAAAACCGTACCATTGAAATTGCGCCCCTGGCATTTATGCGTGGCCGTACATTGGATAATTGCTTTGTTATTTTAGATGAGGCGCAAAATGCCACCGACATGCAATTAAAAATGTTTTTAACCCGTATGGGTCCAACAGCCAAATTTATTGTTACCGGCGACGTTACCCAGATAGATTTACCTAAAAAACAACAAAGCGGTTTGCATACGGCCCTGCGTATTTTAACTGATATTAAAGGCATTGATATAATTTACCTTACCGGCGAAGACGTAGTGCGCCACAAACTGGTTAGGAAAATTTTAGAAGCTTACGGGGATATACAATAAGAAGAGTAGTTAGTATTTAGTACATAGTATTTAGACCTTTGGTTTGTGCCAAATACTAATTGCAGTACTTTATCTAACTACTATGTACTAACTACTATGTACTAACAAATGAATTCAATAAAAGAAACACACTTTACACTTCCAAACCAAACAGCTTTTTATAAAGGCAAGGTTAGGGATGTTTACACCATTGCCGATAAATACCTTGCCATGGTGGTTACCGACAGAATATCGGCCTTTGATGTGGTTTTGCCCGAGGCAATACCATTTAAGGGGCAGGTGCTTAACCAAATAGCTGCTAAATTTTTGAGTGCCACTGCGGATATTGTACCCAACTGGGTAATTGCCGTACCCGACCCGAACGTGACTATTGGCCGTATTTGCGAACCTTTTAAGGTAGAAATGGTGATTCGCGGATATTTGGCCGGGCATGCCGCCCGCGAATATGCCGCCGGAAGGCGCACGGTTTGCGGCGTTAACCTGCCCGAAGGATTGAAAGAAAACGATAAACTTGCAGAGCCCATTATCACGCCAACAACCAAAGCATCTGTTGGGCACGATGAGGATATTTCGCGCGAGGATATTTTGGCGAAAGGTATCGTATCCGAAAGTGATTACATCCAGTTAGAAGCTTATACACGCGCCCTGTATCAGCGAGGCACCGAGATGGCCGATAAACAAGGACTTATTTTGGTGGATACCAAATACGAATTTGGCAAAGCCGATGGCGTTATTTATTTAATTGATGAGATACACACGCCCGATTCATCACGTTACTTTTACAAGGAAGGTTACCAGGAACGCCAGCAAACCGGCGAGCCGCAAAAGCAGTTAAGTAAGGAGTTTGTGCGCCGTTGGCTGATAGAAAATGGTTTCCAGGGGAAAGACGGCCAAACTGTACCGGTAATGACGCCGGAAAAGGTAGCATCAATCTCCGAAAGGTATATTGAACTTTACGAACAAATTATTGGCGAAACCTTTGTTAAGCCCGAAGCCGGGAATGTGTTGGAACGAGTGCAGAACAATGTGGAAGAAGCGTTAAGTAAACTTTAAATTAGATTTTTTATTTTTTGCTTAAATAGTGGTTTTTAGTGGATGCCTGGGTAAATGGGCTGATAGTTCGGCCATATTTCGTATAATTGCATGTGAATATTTTATCAGCCTTCCGCAAGTCATTTAAGTTATGTGGCGTAGTATCAGTTACTGCATTGTTAGCAACATCGTGTACAAGGGTGGTTGATTTGCAATTGGGTACCGATACCGGCAAATTAGTTGTTGAAGGTAATATCACCAATGTTAAGGGCGTGCAATCGGTAAAACTTACTCAAAACGTGGCATTTACCAGCACCAATGTTTATCCGGCAGTTTCTGGTGCTACCGTTGCAGTTAGTGATAATAAAGGCAATACCTATCAAATGACGGAAGCACCTGCCGGTACATATTCGGTAAGCCAGCTTGCGGGTATTCCCGGTAATGTTTATACACTCAATGTGTTAACTAACGGCAAAAGCTACACGGCAACTTCAACCCTGCTAGCGGTTGTAACGCTCGATTCGGTTACTTCAAAAAATACTGTTATTAATGCCAGTAAAAACCGCAAGCAAATAACAGTACACTATCAGGATCCGTTAGGTGTAGCCAACCAGTACAGGTTTGTAATGTATGTTAACGGTGTACAGGTAAAAAGTGTGTTTGCTTATAACGATAACTTTAACGACGGAAAGTACGCCCATACAGATTTGAGGCAAACCGATATTGACATTTATCCCGGCGATACCGTGTTGGTAGAAATGCAGTGTATTGATAGCAGCATTTACACCTATTGGTACACCTTAATGCAACAACAGCCTAACGGCCCGGGCGGTGGAGTTACCCCAACCAACCCGCCAACTAACATAACACCTGCCGCACTGGGTTACTTTAGCGCCCATACTACTCAAAGTATCAGCATTGTGGTAAAACCGTAAACTAAACCGTTTTTTGGGTTTTTAAACGAAAGAACCAATAATATCACCTATTTTAAAGGCCTTTGAGCATAATTTTAGTAAAGTTTTAAACTAAATATATTTAGTTTGAAACTAGAGGGGCTGTTATGAAAGGAAAGCATTGTATATTTGTTGTTGTTATGGCAAAGCTTTTTATAGTGGGTTTCCCCAAAGACATGCAGGAAATAGAGCTGATGGAAATATTTAGCATCCACGGCGCGGTAAATACGGTTACCGTTATTACAGATAAAGACACCGGCGAAAGTAAAGGTTATGGCTTTATTACCATGACCGACGACGCAGGTGCCAGCCGGGCCATAACAGCTCTTGATGGTGTTGAAATTGACGGCAGAACCATGAGTGTGCGTTTTGCAGAAGAGAAGAATGCAACAAAACCCGTGGAGCAGAATACCTTAAAAAAAGACTATTCGCGGCAACAAAGCCGCCCAGACGCGCCCAGGCCTAAACGGCCAAGGCGGGCATAGTTTTTTTATGTTGGGTGTTGCAACGGTAACTTCAAAAAAATCGAAATAGCATCATTTACCAATGTTAACATAGCGCGCTTTTTGGCAACTGGCGCAAAAAAACTTTCGTACTTTCCAAAAGCCGAGGATGTTTTTAACAAACCAGCTTCTGGGTAATTGGTAATGATAGGGCTTTCCGCAAACAGGGCAAAAATAATTATTGTGGCTAAATTTATCTCTCATTCAATAGCAATACTAATTGGTATTGTCAAATACGTATTAATATTGCATTTGGTTGTTTGAGGTAAAATTAATTTAAAACATACATTTTACGATTGCATTTGGAACACCGGTACCGTTTTATTGGCAAAAAAAACAAAAGCGTTTTAACAAGAAAGCCGCGGGGAACCCTGCTGGTTAATTTCAATTTGCATCTCCGGCAAAAGGGCTCTTTTTTTGAAAGTTCGTTTGAGTCTTCCATGTTTTTCATTTCCGGTTTTGCACGGCAAATTAATGTGCTGATTTATTTTCACTAATATAACTAAATTAGATTTGAAAAGATATTAAATTTGCATTAAGAATTGCATAATACGTTAATTAGTGTAATTTTTTAGTTGTTTTTATAATTAATTAATAATAAATTGATGTTTTTTTTACCTTTAGTATAAATTTTGTGTTTTATGTTAACTATTAGTTGTTACAGCGCAATACATTGATAAATTTTACTGAGATAAAAAGTCAATTTTGCTATTATTACAGCTTTATTCAGTTTATTTACAACATATTTTGGGGCTTGCTAATTAAATTTAGGGAGTGTTAGCTTAATTTAATAGCTTCGGCAAGTTTATCAATATCGCACAAAGCAAAAAATACGGTTATTTTAATTCCTAAAACAGGTCGCAAGGTTAATTGAGCGGCGCTTTTGCAAATCATATGGCAGGGTCAATCTATAAAATATATATCAACCAAAAAACGCTGTTAATAACAGAGTCGGTACCTACAAATCTCAGAAACTTTCAACAGATCAACCATCAGGCCTTTGATTTAAAGATAGTATACCCGCTAATACTGGATCAATACCCCGGCTATAATTTTTTTGTGGTTTGCACCGATGCCAAGGCTTTTTTTAAAAAGATAATTAAGTCGGTACAGGTAATTGAAGCGGCAGGCGGCTTAACCAAGAATGAGCGTAAAGAATATTTATTCATTTTTAGAAACGGCAAATGGGACCTGCCCAAAGGCAAAATTGAAAAAGACGAAAAAATAAAAATAGCAGCCGTACGCGAGGTTGAGGAAGAGTGCGGTATAGTGGTTAAAAAACTGGGCAGCAAAATATGCAAAACCTACCACGCCTATATTTACAAGGGCGAGGTAGTGCTTAAAAAAACATACTGGTTTAAAATGAAATGCGTTGGCCAGGATAAGCTAAAACCTCAAAAAGAAGAAGGCATTACCGACGTACGCTGGTTTACGCGCGATAAAACAAACATCATTACAAAAAACACCTTCCCATCAATTTTACAGGTGATGGAACAGGTAGAGTTGTTTAAAGATATTGAAGAGCCTCTTTCGGGATAAACTGTTCTGCGTTGCCGTTATAGCGCAAAATTTCGCGCACAATGGTAGAACTTATTGATGAGTAACCCGGTTTGCTTACAATAAATATGCTCTCAATATCGGGCTCAAGGGCGTGGTTCATCTGGGCTATTGCCTTTTCGTATTCAAAATCCGACACGGTGCGTATGCCACGTATCATGTAACCGGCACCAATTTCGCGGCAAAAGTTAACTGTTAGGCCTTCGTAGGCAATAACATGTACTTTGGGCTCGTTTTCAAAAACTGCACGTAACATTTGCTCGCGCTTTTCTACTGTTAAAAAGCTTTTTTTTGTGCTATTGATGCCAATGCCAACGTAAACCTTATCAAACAAAGCTACCGATCGTTTTAATATATCAACGTGGGCCTTGGTTACCGGATCGAACGAGCCTGGGAAAAGTGCGATTTTCATGATGGGATGTTTGTAATATACCACAGTTATCAATACCCGAAAGTACAGATATTATTGCATTTTAGTTGAAGGTTAAAAACTCACTCTTTGCCATATTTCAACTTTTGTAAAATGGTAAAATACTTGCCCGGTGTAAGCGAGTCGGGTATGCTATTGTAAGCATCATAAATGATGCCATACTTGTTTTTATCGATACCTTTAAATATACCTCCTATGGCTTTTTGAACATTTTGATTCTCGGCTTTTAAAGCAATGGTATCGCTGATTGGAATTGACGATTGATAACGTACTAAGGGGAAAATACCCCTGTTTGCCGGATCACTGATAAAAAGGGGCCCAATAGCAAAAATTGCGGGTTTAGTTTTAACCTCGTTTATAATATAGGGTAGCTTATATTTTGCTCCCGCATCCTTCAAAATTACCGAATACGTATCCTTCATCTCGTAATCGTTTTTATAGATAAGGTAATCGCCAGCCGGATAAGCCAGCCGCGCTGCCATAACTATCATATCCACGGCATCTACAATATTGCCTTTTGTAAATTGGTTTACCGCCAAATCATAATATTCGGGCGCGGTTTGGTCCATTACCGAGTATTCACCAATGCGTAAAATATTCAACTTCCAGCCGGTTTCGTATTTGCCGTAAATTGCCAAAATTAAGCAATTAACCGGCAGGTTAGTTGATACCATTACCGATACATAGGTTTCTTTATTTAACGCCAGAAATTCTATTTTATAATCGTTATTATTTTCTTTATCAGATTGTAATACATGATTAGTGTTTTCGGTGGCACTTTTACAGTAAAATTCGTCCAGTAACCGATAATCTTTCGCTTTAAAAAGCGCGCCAAATTCGGTAACAACGCTGTCAACGGTTTTTCCTTTTTTCTTAATCAATCCCTCGGCCATTAATTTTTTAACGGCTTTAACATCCTGGGTCATGATGCCTTTAAAAAGCTTTTTATCCAGTACGTCAATTTCGTTTCTAACATCTTCATCAATTGTTTTATTTCGCCACGTACCCACTTTGTTAAAATTAAAGTTAAAATAGCAGCCTGGCAGCAAGGCGCATACTACACAAACCAAAAGCAAAATGAGTAAATGTTTTTTCATTAAGAATGCGATAAAATATCAGGTATCAGTTTTTACTGGGTTAAGATACTAACATTTTGAAGAACGAAAAAGACGAATGTCCATATTTCCTCTGCTCAACAAAGGCAGGGTGCTGGCTCAGGTTTTGCATCGATTGGTGCTCCACAATGAGTAAACCATCGGCGTTAAGCAACTGCTTTTCAAAAACTATTTTGGGTATATCGGGGATTCGGTTCAAATCGTATGGCGGGTCGGCAAATATCAGGTCGTACTGCTCGGTTTCCATTTCAAGATACTTAAACACATCGGCCTTAAAGGTTTTAATGTTTGTTAAACCATGCTGGCGCGCGGTATCTTTTAAATAATTGATGCATTGTATACTTCTATCGATGGATACAACTTCGGCAGCCCCGCGCGACGCAAACTCTAACGAAATATTGCCCGTGCCGCTAAACAGGTCAAGCACCTTGATATCGTCAAAATCAATCTGATTGTTCAATATATTAAAAAGTGCTTCCTTGGCCAGGTCGGTTGTAGGGCGTACAGGTAGGTTTTTAGGCGTATTTAGCCGTAACCCTTTTAGTTTTCCACCAATGATTCGCATAGGGTAAGGCCCGAGAGTAATAATATTTGGTGGGATAAAAACCCCTGAGGGAGCTGTACCATTTTGGTTTGGTTGAGGTAAACCTTTGGCAATAAATCGCTTACGCGATGTATTTTTTTGTCGGATATGTTAACATCTCCACTTAATATAACCGATGTTTCGTCTAAATTAAGGCCCAATTCGTTAGCTGTCAGCACAACAAAGTACATTAACTCGTCGGGGTTGTTAAACTCAAAATTATTATAAAAGGCAAACTCAGCATTTCTAAAATAAAGCAATTGCAACCTGTTGCCTTCTATATGCGCGTATAAATTGGCATTGTCATGCCTGGCAAAATTTACGGTAGCGGCAAAAACTTTTCCCGCAAAAAAGATAGATGCCTTATTAAGCTTGTTTTTAAGTACCTCCATTATGGTTTTGCTTACCGCAAACACCACGTTATTGGTTACATCAAACTCATTGGTTAGCAAAACATCATCGGGCTCGGGGGTTAAAAACCTGCTGTACTCTATAATGTCGGTCTCTTTAAAAAGGTCCTTGGGTATAATTGTAAAGGTAACCGATGGTACAACGGCCTTTACGCTGCTGTAATTGCCCAACAAAATATCCTTTAAAGCTTCGGGGTTTTGTAATTCGTCGTTATCATAATCTTCGCCCCAAACCAGCACTTTTTTAGTCCGTATTTGCGAAACAATAAACCCAAATGTATTATTGTTAACTACCAGCAACAACTCGTTACCATCGGTAACCTTCGGGTCGTATTCAGGGTCGTAATAATTAAACCGGCCTTTACTCATAAAGCAAAAGTAAAAAAAATAACACATGTATGGTTAAGGCTTTTTTGCGCATTTTTGAAGTGTGAATACCAATGCCGATTATTTAATCAGTTCGTTTCCGCACCAGCCCAACGGGCAGCAACTGGAACTATTTAACAAACTGCACAGTTTTTTAATTAGCGACGACGGCGACGAATGTTTTTTACTTAAAGGCTATGCCGGTACGGGTAAAACAACCGTAATAAGTGCGTTGGTTAAAGCACTGCGCAAATACAATTATAAGTATGTATTGCTTGCGCCAACCGGAAGGGCGGCAAAGGTTATATCGGGTTATTCGGCTAAAAAGGCATATACCATTCATAAGCGCATTTACCGTAAAAAATCGGCAATGAGTTTAGATGAATCATTCCAGCCGGGTGATAACGTTGCCACCGATACCTTGTTTATTGTTGACGAAGCCTCCATGATATCCGACGAGGCCGGCGGCAATAACCGCAACAGCCTGCTTTACGATTTGGTACGCTATGTTTACAACACCAAAAACTGCAAACTAATGTTGGTTGGCGATACCGCGCAATTGCCGCCGGTTGGCTCGGTTAACAGCCCGGCTTTGGAGCCAAAGGTGTTGAAAGACACCTTTGGACTAAATGTTTTTTCCTTTGAATTAACCGATGTTGTTAGGCAAGAAAAGGATTCGGGAATTTTGATGAACGTTACCCGAATACGCGAACTGATTAGAAACAACAAAAACGAAATACCACATATTGTAACCAAAGGTTTTAAAGATGTATTTCGCCTTAATGGCGATAAACTTGAAGAAGGTTTAAACTACGCTTATAAAAAATATGGTATGGACCGCACACTGGTGATATGCCGATCGAACAAAAACGCAAACCTGTATAACCAGCAAATACGCGGACGTATTTTATTTAGGGACGAAGAAATTACCGGCGGCGACCAGATTATGGTGGTGCGCAACAATTATTTTTGGCTCAAAGAGGAAGAGGAAAACAGTACCGGCTTTATTGCCAATGGCGATATTGCGCGGATAAAAAAGATACGCAATTTTCAGGATTTATATGGTTTCCGTTTTGCAGATGCTTCGGTGGAGTTTATTGATTATGCCGAAAACCTTACCATCAATTGCAAGGTAATGCTTGATACCTTAACATCTGAGGCTCCGGCACTGCCACCTGCCGATCAGAAACGGTTTTACCTTGAGGTAATGAAGGATTACGAGCATATTACCAACAAGCGTGCAAAATTTGATGAACTGAAAATTAACCCCTATTACAATGCCCTGCAAATTAAGTTTGCCTATGCCGTTACATGCCACAAAGCGCAAGGCGGCCAGTGGGATGCTATTTTTGTTGACCAGGGTTATTTAACCGAAGAGATGGTAAATAACGATTTTTTGCGCTGGTTTTATACAGCATGTACGCGCGCCACAACTGCATTGTTTTTGGTTAACTTTAACCAACGCTTTTATCCGGCAGGTACCGAAACTAACTATTGAGGCACGGCGTGTTAACGTTGCAGGTTAATAGCATAATCTTGAGGTGTTTACAGTCAATTAGTCATCTCAATTTAATTTATGCTGACTTTTTATCAGGTGCGCGGAGAATGGCAATAGTTTTGAACAACACTAATCACTATGAATTTTAACAACTTTACAATCAAAGCACAGGAAGCCGTTCAAAAAGCTTCGGAAATTGCCACTGGTAACCAGCAGCAGGCGGTGGAAAATGCCCATATATTAAAGGGATTATTGCTTGTTGACGAAAACGTTATCACCTATTTGCTTAAAAAGCTCAACGTAAATATTAACCGTTTAAACGAGGCTTTAGATCAGCAAATTGCGGGTTTCCCTAAAGTTAGTGGCAGCAATATCTACTTATCATCGGGCGCTAATACGGCCCTGCAAAAGGCCAATAATTATTTAAAAGAGTTTAAAGACGATTTTGTATCGGTTGAACATATTTTATTAGGGGTGCTGGCTGCCAATGATAAACCCGCCACCCTGTTAAAAGATATGGGCGTTAACGAAAAGGACCTTAAAAAAGCCATTATTGAATTACGTGGCGACAATAAGGTAACCGACCAAAATGCCGAGGCTACTTACAACGCCTTAAACAAATATGCCCGCAACTTAAACGAGTATGCCGAATCGGGCAAGCTTGACCCGGTTATTGGGCGCGATGACGAGATACGCCGCGTGATACAAATATTATCGCGCCGTACCAAAAACAACCCCATACTTGTTGGCGAACCCGGCGTTGGTAAAACCGCCATTGCGGAGGGTATAGCCTTCAGGATATTAAAAGGCGATGTGCCCGAAAACCTTAAATCAAAAACGGTTTACTCGTTAGATATGGGTGCTTTAATAGCCGGAGCTAAATACAAGGGCGAATTTGAAGAGCGCTTAAAATCGGTAGTAAAAGAGGTTATACAGGCCGATGGCGATATAATTTTGTTTATCGACGAGATACACACCCTGGTTGGCGCAGGTGGCGGCGACGGTGCAATGGATGCTGCCAATATATTAAAACCTGCACTGGCCCGTGGCGAACTAAGAGCCATTGGCGCAACAACCTTAAACGAGTATCAAAAATATTTTGAAAAGGATAAGGCTTTAGAGCGCCGTTTTCAAAAAGTAATGGTTGATGAGCCGGATACACAGGATGCCATATCTATTTTGCGTGGCCTGAAGGAAAAATACGAATCGCACCATAAGGTGAGGATTTTGGACGAAGCAATTATCGCTTCGGTAGAAATGTCGCAACGTTATATTTCTGATAGGTTCCTTCCCGATAAGGCTATTGATTTAATGGACGAAGCGGCATCCAAACTGCGTATAGAAATGGATTCGGTGCCCGAAGTTGTGGATGAACTGGAACGCCGCATTATGCAACTGGAAATTGAGCGCGAAGCCATTAAACGCGAGCATAATGATAAACGGGTGAAAGAGTTGAGCGAAGAAATAGCCAACCTTTCGGCAGACCGTGATTCGTTACGCGCCAAATGGCAGGGCGAAAAAGATGCTGTGGACAATATTAACAATAAAATTGAGCAGATAGAAAACTTTAAGTTGGAAGCCGACCAGGCCGAACGTGCAGGTGATTATGGCAAAGTGGCCGAATTAAGGTATGGCCGCATCCGCGAAACGCAGGAAGAGGTTGAAAAACTAAAACAAGCCCTGCTGGAAAACAAGGATGAGACGCGAATGCTTAAAGAAGAAGTTACCGCCGAAGATATTGCTGGCGTGGTAGCCCGCTGGACAGGCATCCCGGTTAGCAAAATGATACAAAGCGAGCGGGAAAAGCTGCTTCACCTGGAAGATGAACTGCATAAACGCGTAGCGGGGCAGGAGGAAGCAATTGAGGCCATTAGCGATGCGATACGCCGCAGCCGCGCCGGTTTGCAGGATAAGCGCAAGCCAATTGGTTCGTTTATATTTTTAGGAACTACCGGTGTAGGTAAAACCGAGTTGGCCAAGGCACTCGCCGAATATCTGTTTAATGATGAAGGCGCATTGGTGCGGATAGATATGTCGGAATATCAGGAACGCCATGCGGTATCGCGCCTGGTAGGTGCCCCTCCGGGATACGTGGGTTATGATGAAGGCGGGCAGTTAACCGAGGCCGTGCGCCGCAAACCTTACAGCGTGGTATTGCTTGATGAGATTGAAAAAGCTCACCCCGATGTATTTAACATTTTGTTACAGGTGCTGGATGATGGCCGCTTAACTGATAATAAGGGCCGCGTGGTAAACTTTAAGAATACTATAATCATCATGACGTCTAACATCGGGTCGCACATTATACAGGAGAATTTCCAGAGTTACGAGGAACGGGATAAGGATGAGGTGATAGCCAAAACTAAAAATGAGTTGTTTGATTTGTTGCGCAAAACTATCCGTCCGGAGTTTTTAAACCGGATAGATGAGATTATTATGTTTACACCTTTAAGCCGCGACGAAATTGGCGATATAGTAAAACTCCAGTTTGCGCAGTTACAAAACACCCTCGCCGAAATGGGTATAAACCTCAGCGCAAGCCCCGAAGCGTTAGACTGGCTGGCCCAGTTAGGTTACGACCCTCAATATGGCGCGCGCCCCTTAAAACGGGTTATACAGAAAAAAATACTCAACGAGCTATCCAAACAAATACTGGCCGGCAAAATTGATAAAGACAGTAAAATAAAACTGGATAGCTTTGACAATCAGTTTGTATTTTTAAATGAAGATGTTAAGCCCGAAACGGTTTAAGAGAATTTCAAATACACTACTAACAATCCCTGGCCAACGAGCCGGGGATTTTTTTTGTATGAAAGATTTTGTAGTTTTATAGCTATGGAATCAATTAAACCACAAACAGGCAAACTATGGGATGAATTGACTGATGACCAAAAAGATGAGGTGCTTTTATCATTCGAGGAGTCGGCAGATGAAAATAACCTGATAGAGGCGGATAAGATATTTAAACCCCGTTAATATTTATTGAAACAAAACGGCCAAAAATTAGGTTATGTCAATACTTAATAATCTAATACAACCAGGCCATGAAAAATTTTGAAACATCTCTTGAAGCTATCCAAGATCTGAATAAAAGAGGATATACAGCTAATTTAAGCCTTGAAGGAGATACTATTGACGATAAAGCGCAAGGCATCAAAATGACTGCCGACGACTTTACAATTAACGAATTTTATCGCTTCGAAGGCGCGTCAAACCCCTCAGATATGTCTATAGTTTACGCCGTGGAATCGGCAAAGTATAATTTAAAGGGCGTTTTGGTTAATGCCTTCGGCACCTATGCCAACAACAGTTCATCGGCTATTGATGCTAAATTAAATTACCATCAGGTAAACCAATAAGGGTTTACTCACCTTGCTGAAGGTAACTCAGCAGGCGGCGGCCTTTGGCCTGTATGCTGGGTTTACCGCCGGGCATCATAATTTGTAGTTGTTCGCTTAATACTGCACCTATCCATGTATAACGGAGGCGCATATTAAATAATATTTCGCTTGCAAAAGCCTTTACTGCGGCGGGAGTTTTAGGTTCTATCAGCAAATCAAAACAACGCTCAACAATGGCCTCCATGTTTATGGCATCTAACTTTTGCTTAACTGCTTTATCTGCATCGGGCCGGGTTAAATGCATAATTATTTTGGCATAATGGCGCTGGCAGCTTTTGTTTTTAACCTCAGGAAATTGCGCTATGATGTATTCTAAATGGTTAACAAACTTGGTTGGTGTACTTAAAAGTAGGTTTTCCAGTATCCAGGCGGCCCTAAAGGCTATTTCTCTTTGGCGGGTAAAGGTAAGCTCAATCAAATCGGTAATATCAAATTGGCGGTTATGCAATATATCGGTTAACTTAAGCACTTTGCTTTTGCCTATAGTTTCGGATATGTGCAACAAAAGTTCGTCTTTATCTTTAATTGTTTCCACAGATGCTTCAAATAGAATAAATAATTGAGAAATAAAAAAATTACTCTATCATTTAGATGCATCGGGGAAATACATTCAAAATAATACACAAGCATTTTTAACGCAAAGGTGCCCAAACGGGTTTCGCATTTAATACAATATATTTACCGCATTCAGCATTTAAACTCAAAAACCGTATCTTTGCAGCATGATTACCGTTTCTAATCTTTCCTTGCGTTATGGCAAACGCACCCTTTTTGAAGATGTTAACCTTAAATTTACTCCCGGCAACTGTTACGGCATTATTGGTGCCAATGGCGCGGGTAAATCAACTTTTTTAAAAATACTCTCGGGCGAAATAGACCCTACCAGTGGCAGTTACAGTTTTTCGCCGGGCGAACGTATGGCCGTTTTAAAACAAAACCACTACGAGTTTGACGAGATACCGGTTATTGAAACCGTTTTAATGGGATACAAAGAGATGTATGCCATTATGAAGGAAAAAGATGCCATTTATTTAAAAGAAGATTTTACTGATAAAGATGGCGAACGCGCCGGCGAACTTGAAAACCTGTTTGCCGAAATGGACGGATGGAATGCCGAAAGTAACGCTGCCACCATATTAAGTAACCTGGGCATTAAAGAAGAGGCTCATTACAAACTACTTAAAGAGCTTGATGGTAACCAAAAGGTGCGTGTATTGCTTGCACAGGCACTTTTTGGCAAACCCGATATTTTACTGCTTGATGAGCCTACCAATGATTTAGATATACATACCATTGCCTGGCTGGAAGATTTTTTAGCAGGATATGAAGCGATAGTATTGGTAGTATCGCACGACAGGCACTTTTTAGATACCGTGTGTACCCACGTTGTGGATATTGATTTTAGTAAGATGACTATTTATACCGGT
The DNA here is from genome assembly GCF_003633615.1 of Mucilaginibacter gracilis. Taxonomy (NCBI): domain Bacteria; kingdom Pseudomonadati; phylum Bacteroidota; class Sphingobacteriia; order Sphingobacteriales; family Sphingobacteriaceae; genus Mucilaginibacter; species Mucilaginibacter gracilis. Next base: position 3,849,073 of record NZ_RBKU01000001.1, read on the forward strand.
AACTACACCTTTTGGTATCAATCAAGTCAACTCGCTTTAAAACAACGGTCGGACCAGAATAAAAAACTGGAAGATAAAGTTAAGGAGCTTCAGGATTTTATCCGCAGGTTTAGCGCCAACGCATCCAAATCAAAACAAGCCACCAGTCGTAAAAAAGCTTTGGATAAGATTAATCTCGACGAGATACAACCCTCTACGCGTAAATATCCGGGCATTATATTCAACAACCTTGGCCGCGAAGCCGGCGACCAGATTTTACAGATAGAAAACCTGAGCAAAAAATTAAACGGCGAAATACTGTTTGATAACGTTAGGCTAATGGTTAACAAAGGCGATAAAATTGCTGTACTATCGCAAAATAGTTTAGCTACAACCGCTTTCTACGATATTTTAACCGGCCGTGATAAAGATTTTAAAGGCGAATTTAAATGGGGGGTTACCATTAAAGCGGCAGATATACCTATGGATAACTCGGCCTATTTTACCGGAAAAGATGATAACCTGATTGATTGGTTGCGCGAATATTCGGAAGGTGAAAAAGACGATCAGTTTATCCGTGGATTTTTGGGCCGCATGCTTTTCTCGGGCGAGGAAGTTTTGAAAAAATGTAATGTACTATCGGGAGGCGAAAAAATGAGATGCATGTTTAGCCGCATGATGCTGCAACAACCCAATTTGCTTTTGTTTGATGAGCCTACCAATCACCTCGATCTGGAATCGATAACGGCACTTAACAACGGCATGAAAGATTTTAGGGGCACTATGCTGTTTACATCTCGAGATCATGAATTGATAGAAACCGTTGCAAACCGCATTATTGAACTTACACCTAAAGGCATTATTGATAAATTAATGGATTACGACGAGTATATTAACAACGAAACTGTACAAAAACAACGCGAAGAAATGTACGCCTGAAGAGTTGGCAATTGACGAACGAGGGATTATAATTAAAAATCTTCTTTGAGACCATCAAAAAAATTCGTTTATTTGCCCTCCCTAAAAACACCAGACTCCTTAGCTCAGCTGGTAGAGCAAATGACTCTTAATCATTGGGTCCAGGGTTCGAATCCCTGAGGGGTCACTTACAACCGCTTAATTATGATTATTAAGCGGTTTTGTTGTTTTTATTGTGCGGATAGTGTGCTGTTTTATTGTTTTTCCCTCAAAATTCAATATTTACCATGACCACCATTGAAGAAAAGCTCGATCAAATTATTTCCATTTTAACCCAGATCAATGAGAAGATGGGTATTAACTCCGTTGCCGACCCGGTAAATACGATTGAAACAGTAAAACCAATCGCCGCGGCAGTTCCCAAACCGACAAAAAGCCAGCTTGATTTTAAAAGAAGAAAAGAACTTATTGGTAGATTAGACAGGACATATTTTCTTACAGAAATTCGTACAAGGGTTCGTGATATTTTTGAAATGAAAAAGCGAAATCCATCCTTTAAACTTGAATTTAAAACACAGGCTATGGACGAGATAAACAAACGAATTGATAAAACGGGAGCCCAGTTTTATATTGATTTGAAGGCGCACATGGAGAATTATGAAAAAACTGTAGAAGTGGATGGGGAAAAAGCATACCAACGCGCAATAGGCAGGTTAACCGCGAGGATGAAATAAGGCGTTTTAAGCCGCTTTACATTTTCAACGAATAAATCCTAACTTCTTTATTACATATTGCTGCTCGGCTAAAATTAAGCTCAAATAAACATGTGCTTTGTGCGCGCGTATTCATGGACTCCGAAAATTAAAACATCCCGGTAAGCATCGCACGCGCGCGTATACTGACACGGAAAATTCAAACGACAACAAAAAAGCCGGTATTACCCGGCTCAACTGTTTTAAAACGTTTGTTAATCAATTTTCAGGATCGTCCAACCTGGTATTTACTTCGTTCAATCTTACTAATAACAAGGCGGTCCTTGTTGTAGAATATATTAAGTTTCTTACGTAACTTGGAACATACATAGATTCGGGGTGAAGTGTTGTTTCACAAGCATTGTTAAGCGTGGAAAAAAGATCATCTAAATGTTCGGAAAGTGAGGACTCATAGAAATAATCTTTAATTACTGTTTTTAAAACTTCTAAATTTTTATGTTGTTTTTCTGTGATTTTTATATTTTTAGTTTCCATGATGTTTTGTTTAAGCGTTAATTAGATTGGTTGATAGTTCAAGTTGAATAAAAATTTTGTTACTATTATTCATGGATCAAATCCTTTCTTCCTAACGCAAAGTTATTAATGACAACCCGTTGTATAATTGCCGACTTCTGTTCGGTAGGGGTGAGCGGGTGTGATAAAATTACCTTTAATAATTGATTGCTGTTGTTTAAAGCAGCTTCGAACTGGATTAACCTGTTTCGTAGGTTATTCGTCATTGAATCGGTACACGCTGTACCGGTCATTGAATTTTCATGGCTCTTTTGCATTTCTATGAAATTTCAAATAAAGTAAACCGGGGGCTGCAAAAGAGCCAATTAACATTGTTTATGCCAATTAGAAAATGGATTTCTAAAATCCTCCCCCGGTTGTATTTTAATAAACTAAGCTTTGAATTGGTGATTTGGCGTTAGTGAAACAATCTATTAATTAACTCTTTTGCATTACTAAAATAGCCATTTATTTTAATAAATCATTGATTTATTAAAATTTATTTCATTGCCTTTAATGCCCTGAAAACTGTAGCCCTGGATACATCAAAAGTAATTTCGGCATCTATCACAATTTCACTAAGGCTTTTTGAGGTCGCTTTTTCTTTTGCATCCACCCACATGTATATTTCCATATAAGAAAACACTTTAGAAGATAATAACCCATGTTTTACCAGTTGTTTTAAAGTTCCATCTTTTTGCAATTCGAGTAACTTTATAAGCATAGTTAAAAATTACTTCTGTTTTTTAGCATTGCTTTGTTTGCAAGCGCGGCCTGAATATCTTCTATAACTACAACTTGCTTTGGCATGCTCGCCGCGATATGGTCGCCAATTTTTGCAGGTAGGTTCTCGAAGTTATTGTTTATTGCATCCGTTATTGGCGTCATATCCGTTGGTATATTTAAGCTGGCACCAGCATTAAAGTAGCCGCCCATTGCGAAGTGTTGGTTTAACGCTGGCACATCAAACGGGCGACCGCCACCGGCAACATTTAATGCCGACAATAAAGGCCCGAACATGGCCGTTGACCTTGCATTTACAATTGATTCGCCATGAGATAACCGGGCATTTATGCTGTCCGATGTGCCGGTGCCCGGGCCGGATAGCTTACCACCAGTACCATCGGAACGGTATACCCCGCCAGTGGCGAAAGCTTTGGCACTCCAAATTGCATCAAGCGCAATTGCTCCCTGGGCGGCAGCTATGGCCGTTTCGGCAATGGCCATAGGTACGCCAACAAATGGCACGTCGGCTGTAGCTGTCCAGATTTTCATTATTGTAGCTTCGGTAGCTATTATAGTGCTGGCCGCTTGATAAGCCTGATAAGCTTTGAATGCTATTCTGTAAGCTTCGGTGTTTTTCCCAAGTAGCCCTATAACTCCTTTGGCAAGATTTATTTCAAAATCTAATTTTTCTTTGCCAAGGTCTTTCGTCTTCTTTTGATAGTCCATATCGATTTTATAAATCGCTTCTTTATTTCCCTTGGCCGCCTTTACCGCCTGGTCATGTTCGGCATCGAGTTGCTTTTGCCTATTCTGAAATTCTTTGAGTGGCCTGTTTGAAGTTTGGGCGTCACTAATGTCGCCTGAAATTTTATCGTTTGTTTTCTTGTCGTCGACACCGGATTTTATTGCATCTTCCTTTTTCTTTTGATCCTTCAGTATCTCTTCTTTTAACTGGCCGGATACTTCGAGCTCTTTAAGTTCAGTGTCTAATGCGTGCTGTAAAGCGGCGGCGGCTTTATCGTCCCCAGCGGCTTTCAAATCATACATGTTTTGTTGTTGCTCGGCCATTTTGTTTACCAGGGCAATAGATTGTTTATCTATTTCATCAAGCTGATCTTTGGTTTGCTGGTGAAGTTCGTCCAGTTGCTTTTGCGTATCGTCATCGCTTTGTTTCGAACGAATATCGGCCAGGCGTTTGTTTAAGGCTTCAAGGTTATCCTGCGCCTCTTTGTTAAATTTATCTTGTATAACTTTTTGCTCGGCGGCCTTTTCACGCTCCAACTGGGCAATTGTCTGTAAGTATTTTGCTCTTATTTCGAGGTTTTTACCGGTGTAATTTTTATATTTTTCTTCCAGCTTGCGATATTTTTCGTCGTTTTTTAAAATTTCTTCAGCGTATGAATCGTAAAGCTTTTGCTGGGTTCTGGAAAGAGAGGCAACACGGTCGCTTTCTGCCTCTTTCAATAATCTATCTTCGGCTTGCTTCGCTGTAAGCCCTCTTTTTTGCAATTTACTTGTTTTGGTATCGTAGGCTGCTATTTCAGCATCGTATGAATTGGTAAGCTCCTGCACCCGATTTTTGGCATCGGTAACGGCCTGCTTATTCTCCATACTTTTAAATTTTTGCTGCTCCGTAATGATGCGAAGGTTTTCTTGTGCAATTTCAAGATCACGCTTATAAATCGTTTCTCTAATTGCTTTGGCCTGTTCTATCATCTTAATCCTGTTCGCCTCGGTGATATTTACGTTTTTTAAACTGCTATTTATTTTACCAAGCGTATCTTGTTGCTGTAGCTTTTCTGTTGACCATTCCCTTTCTGCTTTTGTTAATGCTTGACGGGCCTTTATAGCATCGCCAGTGCTTTCAAAACTTTTCTTAAAGCTTACTTTACTAATGGCATCAGCAGCCTCGCCAGAGGCCTTAACAGTATCTTTAAACATCTGAATGCCTGCTACACCCGCTTCTTTAACACCCTGTGCAAACTCAATGGCTCCATTGCCAATATCTAAAAAGGCCTGTTTAAAGTTTCCTTTATAGAGATCGTATAAAACTGAAAACAAGGTTTTTATGGGTATTATTGAGATGCTAAATAAAGAAGTCATTAATTTTACTGCTCCTTGTGGCTCGGTAAAAACGTCAAATATCGCCTTACCTATCGGGCCTAAAATTTTAAAAATGCTTTCGGTTACTGATCCTAACTGGGCCATAATCACTTTCAGTTTTTTTGACCCTTCATTTGTTTTTTCAAAGTAGGTTATGAGTGCTGAAAAGGCAAATATTAATAAGCCTATACCGGTTGCCTTCATACCCAGTTTTAATATGTTGAATCCGCGCGAAGTTTTTTCAGTTCCTGCTGCCATCAGGTCAAGGCCTTTGCTGGCTATCCCGGTGGTATCTGTAAAAGTCTTTACTTCGGTGCCTGTTTCTTGCGCATCCTTTGATAGCTTGAGCATGCCCGCGCCGGCTGCCGCCGTGCCTACCGTCATTACCTCAATGCCTTCACCTGCCGCTTCGGCACTGGCCCCGGTTTTGGTTAGCCCTATGGTTGATGCAGAATTTGCATTGGCAAACGCACCCGAACTAGCAGCGAAATTTGTTAGCGCGGTTGTTGCTGATTCAACCCCATCTTTAACGGTTGTAATTCCATCTTTAAAACTTTTGGCCGTGGCTGCCGCTTTGCCTAAAACGTCGCCAAACAGACCGGTTTTATTAAGAGCTGATACAATGTTGTTTTCATAATCCCCGATGGTTGATTTGTTACTACCCATCGCCTTGTCAAGACCCATTATCTCTTTAGACAATGCCTGGGCCTTGGCTTGCATTTTTCCGCCTACCTCCGCGTTATTGAGCTGCTCCTTGCTTAACTCACCTATTTGTTTTTGCAGTAATGAAAGCTCCAGCTTGAGACCGTTTTGGTAACCGGTATTACTTTTAATTGCCTTGTCGTATTGCGCTGCCGTGTTTATACCCTGGGTAACCTCCGCACGGGCGTTTTTAAGTTGAGCGGCCAGATTAACCGCTTCGGCAGAGTTTTCGTTAGTGGTGCCCTTGAGTGCTTTGAGTTGCGCCGTTAAGTCGGCAACCTTTTGTTTAGCGTCCGCCGTGTTTTTTATTAATGCTGAAGTATCAATATCGACACTTAACAGTGATTTTTTAGTATCTTCCATTACTTATTATTTTGGATAATTTCTTTATATCGTTGTTGATATTCTTCACGTTCCCGGTTCATCAATAGTTTTATAATAATCCGCTCGTAAGACTGGTTCATCACCTCAGCCCACTTCGTAATATCGTGGTTTGCCAATATGTCGATATTGAGCATCCACCCGAATTGACTCAGCTTTTCGGGCTTTGCCCGTATTTCATCAAATTCAGGTTTCCTATTAAACAATTGCAGATTTTGCCTTATAAGTTTGGAAACTTCCGAAAAAAAAACATTGCTATGGTTGCGGCATCCAGGTACCCGATGTTGAGTATCAACTTTCGATATTCGGGATCATCAACCGCCTCGTCGCTGTATACTGCGCTTTCATTGTTATAAGGCTTCCATAAGTAATAGGCGAGTATGTCAGCAATCATCTTATCATCAGAAAAATTATTGCCGTTAGCCTCAAATGTGTTATACTCTGACGCTATAACATTATAAACCCCAACATAGGCACCAATGGGCTCTAATTCCAATTTTTTAGGTATTGTGATTGTTTTATCGCCCAATTGTATTGTGTCGGGTATTTTGGCTTTTTTGAGATCGCTTTCAAAATTATTACGCAATACCTGAAGCAAGGCCAGGCATCTTTTAAAATCGTCGTCGGTTTTAAACCCGGCAATATGGCTGGCATCCAGGCCCGTTAATATTGCAATATCTCCTATCTGGCCGCCGTTTGCTGTTCTTAACTGTAACCACTGGCCCAGGCGTATCTCGTTTAGGTTGGTTGGGAAATTATATGGTTTATTGTTTAATTTGATTTTAATCATGGCTTTTTTTGTTTTTGTGCTTTAGAAATTAGGTCGAAATTGGGTGTTATATTTTCGATAGCACCTTCTCGGCTGTATGTATTTGTTTCACAGGTTATAAAATTAATAGGCATAGTGTGCGACCTATCTTGAACAGACCATGATTTTATAAATGCTGCCTTGCCGGTGATGCTTTTGTATATCGAATTTACTTCGTTTAAAATATCGGCAGCTTTAGTTAAGGCGGTGTGTAATTTAATCTCGTTTTCCGTTTCGGCATATACGGTGTTGGCCTCCACATAGGCATCAAACAACTCGTTATCTATTACAACGGCCCCGTGCTCGTCGATCACAAAATCCTTTATGCTACATTTTTGCCAAGGTAATTTACTGAAAACAACTTCAACCGCTTCATAAAATCCTTTCGGATCAATCCAATCCCGCATTTTAATACAGTTCTCCTTTGTGATTTTCATCTGAACAAAAGCGTCGTTCATTTCAAAGGAATCAAATTGCTTTTTGGAGTAAAAACCTTTCCAATCTTCATAAGCAGCATATAACTCTCCGCTATCTTTTATTTCGCCAACGCCTAACTTATTGAATAATGATACAAAACTCCTGATGTGAGGTATCATTAAATCAAGGCTATCCCTAAATTCGTCAATCGTTTTCTGGTCTCTCGAAATAAAAATTCTTTTTTCTTTTCCCATGCTCTTTTTTACTTTCTCTGTTTTTTATTGTGTGTTTTGTACATTGCCCTTCGCTGGTTCATCTTTTGAGTAAACCTCGCTACCCCGCTTCGCTCGGCCAGCTCCCGCCTCGTCCGGGCCGTTGACGCCATTAGCTGTTCTATTGCTTGCAATGCATTGTTGATTACTTTAAGGTTCCGCTCCTGGAGCAGATCGCTTCTTTTTGGTTGTTTATTCATGTTTAAAATTCGGTTGCCATTCCCACTTGCACATCTTGTTCATCAATTTCAACTACACAGATTGACTTCTTGTATTTTTCGGGTAGTTTATCAAGCAGATCTTTCTTGAGTTGACTTTCGGGCACCAGCTCTCGGGTCTGGTCATCATGCACAAGTATTACAAGTCTATTTGTGTGAAAGTGCTCTAATAATAATTTGGCTACATTGGGATCAAGTCTTCCTGCTGCAACATCTTTAATTATTTCAATTTTTTCCTTTTTCTGGAATTCGGTTGCCATTTTGTAAGTTATTTAGTAAATTTTATTTATTAGTCATTAAACCGATTACGAGTCGAACTCAATTTTCACGATGTTAATTTTTCAATAATCGCGTCGAGTTGCTCATCATTTAGTGCCGATAGGGTTTTGTCAATCTCCATTGTCATATCAACTGACTGAAGTTTTGGCAAACCATACTGAAGCATCTCGGTATAGAATTTTACTTTGTCCTTTGGTGCTAACAATTCATATTGATTCATCACGTCCGGGAATTTCCCGCTTAGAAAGTCTGTTACTTTCTTTCTTAAATCTGCATCAATTTTGTTCTTCGCACCCTTTGGTTTCCCGGCTTTATTGTTCGTTTGTCCTGGTTTAAGTCCCATTTTTGTATTTTTTTGTATTTTTCAAAATCTTAACTCTTTTTGCTTTATTTCATGCATTTTGAAAACTTAGCACATAATCCGCACAGAATTTTGGTAAAAAGCTCTATTGATATAAATAGAGGCGGTATGAAGTAGTCCTTTAAGGATCATATTGCAGTTTTTTACCTTTTTATTTAGGTTTTTAGCACTATTTGCGGTGCGCTTACCGGTACAATTTTTCCCCATGCATTCGCTTTTTAATTGGCTAAACTTCATATATGCTTGGCTTTTTTTGAATTTTCATTATCCAGGTTATCTGCTGGCTTCCGGGTACCGATACATAGTCAATCAATCCCACGCTTTTTAATTTTTTCCTACTTCTTTCAAACATCGGTTTGGTAATATTTAGCTGGGCAAGTATCATTTTGTTACTATGAGTAAAGCGTTCTTTAAACTTGCTGTTGCGGTATATTTTTAATAGGTAGAAGTACAAGAAAGCGTCCACCGCTTTAAATGAGTACTCTTCGTGAAAACGCCAAAATCTATCTGTTAAATTCATAGGTGGTGTTTGTTAGTATCTATTGTCTTTTTAACCTGGTTAAGTGGCCTACTATACACTCCTGTTTGGCGACGCCGGTATTTCTCCGCCGCATCATAGTTGAGGTGGCAGAGCTGGCACATGGCCGTTAGCCTATCATCCGTAACTTGCCAGTTCTTTTCATCGTGATCGAGATGGGCAATTGCAATTACAACCTTTACCGGTTTAATCAACTCCATGTTGTATTTGGCAATCCTTAACGCGTCACCAATCATTTGAAACCAAATAGATTTTTTCTTATACCTGCCATCTTCGTCCTGAATTTTAAGCTGCACCGAGTAAACAGTTACGCCGTTATCCAGCTTACACAGTTCGCAACAGTTACCGGCCCTTAATAATATCCGGGGTATAATTTCGCTTTTGAAGTTTGGCGGGTAATCATTATAATCTATCGGCATATTTTTTAATTAAGTAAATCCTTTAGCTCGCGGCCAGCCTCGGCCAGATCGTGGAAGTAGGCGATCAGAGCAATTTGTTTTGCTTCCGGCAACCGGCCAGCTTTATCAAGCTCTATAATTTCGGGAAGCCTATTATCATTATCAGCAAAAACAATTAGGCTTTTTATATGCAAGAAATCGTAAATTATATTATCCCAATCGGTGTATAGTCCTTTTGATTTATAAGTTTCAAAGGCCTCTATAGATTTATTAACCAGCTTTTTATCGTCCGATTTAGCGGGTGTATCGGTTGACTTCTTGCCTGTTTTTTTGGTTTGTTCGGCATTTTTTCCAAGCCAGTTTTTTACAGTTAAATACAGCGAGGTATACTTTTTATTATCCTTGTAATTGTGTACAGCATCAATTATTTCGTCTATTTCATGTTTTGAATACCCCAAATCAATAAGCAAATCAAACTCATCAACACTAATGGCCAAGTGCTCAAATTCCCTGTATATATTTTGGTTTAGTTTAGTCTTTATTTTGTCTTTATTTAGTCCTCCGTTACCTGTATACTTAGCCCCTTCGGCAGATGCTTGCTTACCCTTTTGGTTAGCTGCTTGCGTACCTGCGTTTTTAAAACGCAGGTCGTTAATAGTCCATGTAATATTTGCGGTACCATTGACTGATACAAAGTCAATCAATCCCAAAGATTTCAATTTAACCCTGCTCTTCTCCAGTGTTGACCTGGATATTCCTATATCTCCCATTATCTTAGTGCTGTTCCTGTTAAATTTTTCCGGCCACCTCAGCATATTGGCAACTTTTAAAAGATGGAAGTATAGAAAACCCTCATTTGGTGTTAGTGGGTGCTCTTCATGCACAAGCCAAAAATTATTAACGAGGTCTATATAATTCATGCTTTTCGCCGCGATCTTCTGGCACGATAGATTAATTGATTTACTTGATCGATCGAAACGTTATAGCTGTTCGCAATATTTTCGATGCCAGTAGAAGAGAAATCCAGGCTATTAACGTTTTTAAGAAACTGATTTATTTTTTCAGTTGTTTCCCAATCTGGGATGCCGATTTGATGTGATGAAGTTTCCATCAGGCAGATACTCCTTTACCGTTTACGTACGCTTCAAGATCAGCCCATTTAATGCGAACCTGGCGGCCTATATTAAAGGACTTAATTTGACCTGATTTAATAAGGTTGTCGAGCGTAGGTAGGGAGATACCTAAATAGGATGCAGCGTGCCCCCTTGTAGCCGGTGGCTCGGTACTATTCGCTGATACATTTATTGGGCTTCTACCTTCAATAAGGTGATTAATTAACGTTTCGACTCTTTCAAAACGTTCTAAAATTTCGGCATGTGGATTATACATAATGACCTATTTTTATTTATAGGTCAAAGTTTGCACTAATTTGCTTTTCGTTATTTTCAGCAAAAAATGAAACAAACGAAACTAATCCACACGTCAGTCAGTAGTTGTAATAAGATTTGTTATGCTTTTTTCTATTGATTTGACTTCTGTATTGAAATGTTTCTTTGTGTCATTTTTATATTTTCTCATTGCTGCCCCAATGCCTTGAGGTGTTTGATTAAAGCCAAAAGTTAATTTAAGTGCGTTTGCTAATTTTGTTTGGTCGATTTCAAATGCGTTTATATTCAATTTTTTAAGATTGTATAAAGCAACGACCATTAGGGCAAAACTATTTGATCCATTCTTACTACTATATTCCGTTTTTAATTTGTTAATTATCGAGGTATCATTTAAATACACTTCAAACCCGGACGGCAAAGCTTTTGCCTTACCAATATCATCGGGAGTAGTGCCTATTGCTTCATCATTATCTACCTTGTCGATAACATTATATTTTTTGCATAATCCCTCAAGATTAAAATCGACACCCCTTATTTTTAAAAATTCTTTTCTATCAAAGTATACAGACCTATCACTTACTAATTTAAAATTGCTACGGGCAGCTAAGTTTTCAATTAATACAGACATATTTACGTAGACATCTAAGATAAAGTATAATATGGTGGCGCACGTTCCGAAATCATCCGCTTTTTTTTCATTGAATAATTCCATAGTTAAACTCTTTTCGCTCAGGCTATACATACATAAAACCATCCCCATTTGCTCTGTAATTGGTTCAATTTTTTCATAAATAAGATTTAGGTATCTTAATGCCCGCCCATCGTCTACGGCTGCTATGTTTAATTTTATTTCATTTTCAGTAGGCAACTCCAAGGTTAAAACTAACCCATGGTAGTAAATCATATGATCTTTTAAACCGGATGCAATTTGCTTGTTAAAGGACTTATCGCCAGCGATTCTTGCCTCAATATAATGATCAATTTCTTCTAAACCTTTTAACTTGAGAATGTCATAACCAGTTTTGAGGAACTTGTTGAAATCTGTATAATTTATTTTCATAATTTATTCGTTGACAACCTTCATATTCAATCTATCCCATTCTTTTTTCATCATTTCGCCTTTTTCCTTGGGCTTTACTTTTACATACGTGTTAAATGCGGTTTGACTTTTATGCCCGGTTACGGCCATAATTACGTTGGTTGACATCCCGATATGATACATATTAGAAGCGAAAGAGCGCCTGGCCGAGTGTGTGGTAATTAATTTATAAAGCGGTTCCGTGATCTTAACTTTACGCCCGGCCATTGATTTTTCAAGGGTTACTATTTCAGTAAAACCCGCTTCCTTTGCAGCTTCCTTAATATATTCATTTAGCTTAACGTTTGATAATGTTGGCGGCAACGAATTGGGTGTAATACCTTGGTAGCGCGTCATTATGTCCAACACAACCGGAAATATGGGTATAACTACATCGGTTTTGGTTTTTTGAGTTTTGATTTCAAAAAAGCCATCTGCAATGTCTTTCGGGCTAATATTTGTAAAGTCGGAGAAACGAAGGCCTGTCCAACAACCGACTAAAAACAAGTCTCGTACACGCTCAAGCTTTTTATTTTTTGAGAAATCATGCGCTGCAAACTTTTCTAACTGGTCTTTATTTAGAAAAATGTTATCTACTTCCGTTTTGACCTTGACAAAATTTTTGCTTTTATATTTGGTGTTAGCGTGCAGCCCCTGCTCCAGTGATTCACTCATTACGGTCTTAATGAATTTTATTACCGTGCCGAAGTAATTATCGGACAACGTTTCCGATCTGTACAGATAACACCAGTCTTTAAAATCCTCATAAAAATTAAGATCAATGTCTTCAAATCGTATAGGCTCAATGGCCTTGCCCCGGGTAATCTTTGATACTTTGTAATCATGGTAGCCTTTGAGCACGCCAAAAGCACTGCCATAGGCTTTAATGGTGCCAGGGCTATACCTATTGCCACTACCTAAAACGCGCTTGCCTTCTTTTGTATCGCGGATTAGTTTTTCTATAAATTCAAATAGCGTGTAGTTTTTTGCCGGCTTCTCTATGTAAGGATTATCGCCATTGTTTTTCATGATAAGCGACACCAAATCTTTTAATTTGTCCGGATCTGGATATTCCTTGTTTTTATCCGACAAGTAATCGAATGCCGTTTTTACACAGTTTTTTACACTTTCCAAACCGCTATCAATACTTTTATAATCGATAGCTGATACCTGCCTTGGTTTTTGAGGCTCTACAAGCCAGTACTGGGGTTCAATTACAACCCCGCTTTTGAATACACACCTGGTATTATTATACCTTACGAAGCAGCGTAGCGGCGTTGGCTTCTTTTTATCCTTTACTTGTTGTAAAACGAATTTTACGGCGTATTTAAATATTGGCATCGTGATAAATTTTCATCTACCCAAAGATAATATTATGTGCTCAAATTGTGCGGATTTATTTAGTTTTATTTTGTTTGACTTAGCTTTATTTTGTATAAATGAGCTTTATGTGTCTATAAATCAATGTTTTTTATTTTACCCTTTTTGGCCTTCGTTTGTGTTAATAGTCCCTGAGGGGTCACCTTTAGAGGTTGACGAGATTTTTTCTCGCTCAACCTCTCTTTTTTTACATCCAATCCACTGTTAATCTGATACATACGCGCGACAACTTCGTTAATTCTCGGAGTTCGAACTTCCGCCCCGTCAAAAACGATCTTTTCGGGATACATCGAACTCAATAAGTCCCTTTTACCCTCTGAACCCATGAATTTATAGTACTCTACCAGACGATTAAATAATCGTAAAATATTGTCTATCATCTTGTTATGGTCTACCGTCTCCCGGTTCCGGAGGAGTTCGAAAATTCTATCTTCAAGGTGTAACACTTTTTTCTCATTCGACAATTTTACTTCTTTAAAATCAACTTCGTCAAAGGCACCACTTAGGTAGGATTCCCGTGCTTTTTTGATCTTTTCATTGGCTTCTGCAACTTGTGCCGATAAGGTTTGTATCTCCGATTTATGATTACCGGCGCTTGGTTTGGCAAATTCCCGTTCTACCTTTTTTCTGAATACTTCCGCAGCCGAAGTATTGACAATATAACGGCTAAGTTGCTGGACAAATAGTTCATTAGTGTGATCTGCCCGGTGCCGGAAAGTGCATTTTTTATAGCAATGGTAATAGTGATAACGACGCCCAGTTTTACTTTTGGATGCGCTGGCCGTTAAATGCCTACCGCAAAGCGGACAAATTAGGAAACCACGCAAAGGTATTTCATCGCTTGCCACAAAGGTGGTACGGCTGGCGCTCTTACCATTAATCAGTTCCTGTATCTTATTAAATGTGGTAACAGACACAATAGCCTCATGTTTGCCCTCCACGATTTGCTCCGGTTCATCCTTATAAGCTTTGACCAATATCCTGCCGCAATACACTGGGTTATGGATCATTTTCCAGAAACTGTTTTGTGCGCAATTTAAGCCGTCATCTACAGCCTTACGCCATATATCTGATACCGTATAGCGTCCGCGGGCGATTTCCTCAAAAGCCGCTTTAATAATTGGTGCCAGGGTTTGGTCAACTGCAATATATTTGCGGCCATCCTCAGTGATTTTATTTAAGTAACCTTTCGGCGCACATCCCATCAAACGCCCTTCTTTCACAGCACGGCGCATACCGTTAAAAGTGTTTAAGGCACGGCGGTCGTTTTCTACTTCCGGTGAAGCGAGGTAAACCGCCAGCATGATCTTGTTTTCAGGGATGGACAGGTCTAAAGGCTGTTCAATGGCCTGCGGTTCTACATTGAGGTGTTTTAAGATGTTGATCATTTGGTAAGCATCCCCGGCGTTACGGCTGAATCTGTCCCATTTGGTAAATAAGACGAACTGTGTTTTATTAGGTTGCTTTTTTAAGGTGATCAACAAGTTTTGCCAGGCAGGTCGTTTAAAGCTTTTAGCAGAAAAGTCTTCAAAAATCACATGCCTGACCTGTATGCCGCTATAATGACAATAACGCTTCAATCTTTCTTCCTGGTCTCTTTGAGAATATCCTTTATCGGCTTGTTCGTCGGTACTAACCCTTATATATAAATCGGCTGTTTTCATCTGTATCGAGTTCTTTTTTCACCAATTTAATCATTTTATCCATAAAGGTCAAGACCTCTCGGGCTTCATCTACGGTGATTTTCTCCCCATTTTTTTCATAGATTTTAACCACATCAAAGGCTGTTAGTTCAGGTACTATAGTTTCCATAGCAGTTTTATTAAACAGCAAAGCTTTGGATAAACATACAAATGGTAGGCAAAGACGGAAACGGCGGGGAAGTATTACTATTCGTATCAGATTACAAGCTCTTTTACGTTTTCGAGTTTACTTTTAAGTTCAGCAGCCTTAGTATCATCTATAAAAGAATCATCGACAAGACTTATCAATGTGTTTTTGTTCAGACCAATTGCTATAGAGGTGACTAACACCATTCTCACATAGTTGATAATAATTACTCCATAACTATCAATGCTGGTAAATTCTTGTATAAATTTTGATTTGTCGCCGTCAGTTAAATAGCCACCATGTGCAAATTTGCTTCTAATACTGTATGCTTTACTAAGGTGACTTCTAACCAATAATGGCTCAAAGCCTAAAATACCCAGAATTTTGCTTGTTCGGGTTTGCATCTTAAAGGACAATTCTTGCGTATCATTAGATAGAAGTGCTTCAATTCCCATCATAGCATTGGCTATCCTTCTTTCAATAGGAACATTTTCAGTTAGAGCCTCATTATATCTATCGAAAGCAGTTGATAGGTAATCTACCTTTTTTTCAATAGCATAAAAGTTTGTTGGAACAACCAATTTTGAAATGAAGTTTTTAAAAGACGATTCCTTTTCTTTTATAAATATACTTTTTTGCCAGGGGAATATTTGTTTAGCGGGTATGCCCATGTTGCCGCCGTTAGAAAGTGGTGTTATTATATCGAATTTAATTTGATCTGTATTGAATACTGCCAGGGAAATATAATTTTAGCAAGGCCATATATTCTTCAACCTTTTGTTGAAGCAAAGCGCCATTTCTATCTTTTGAAATATAAGTAATCTCAAGAATGGCTGTATTAAAAGGAAAAATATGTTGAATTGGTAAATCCTGAACTTCGAGCTGTTCAAAATCAGACTGCTTAGTTTGTCTCAAAACAGCATGTTCATCTATAATAAACTCTTGGGAATCTAAAATTAGACCTGATAACTGCACTGTTGCTGTGCCATATACAGGATCACCACTTAATTCCGAAAGGACTTTATTTTTTATTGCTTGTAAGGCGCTTTCATCTGGGCTTCCGTTCCCTTCAAAATATACCGGAAGAATTTTATAAATAAAACTCTGAATGGGAATAATGGCATATTGATCTGCATGTCGTTCACGTAAGTATTTTTCTGCGGCAAGAAATGTCGGAAGCTTATAAATATCAGAACTTAAATCAAAACTAGCCTTTGTCCAATTCTTCTTTTTGTGAATTATACGTGATGCCTGATCGATCTCCACTCCGTCCTGGTTGTAAGAAAAGTTGTTAATTTTCCAACTATAGGATTCGTCTACGTCGGGCGTAACCTTATCAGAGGAAATTTTATTTCTAACCAATTCACCTACCTCAACCATGAGGTTTTCCAAATGTACTGACGTTTCTGTATCTGCGTGTAAATCCATTACTATCAAAGATAAATAATAACTCTTTCAATTTTTCTCTCCCCACCCTAACCACCTTTGCAATCCCCCTAAACAACCAACCCCACCTTTGGCTCAAACAAATGAGCCATGAATACCACAACAAAACACCACAACGTACTCGCATTTAATACCGCCATCAATAACGGCCACAACCCACGCGATTACAGCTACCAGGCAACGGATATACCCACCGGCGAATACCACGCTACTTTAGACTTTATGATCTGGGCTAACAAGGTGCCAGGTGTTGACCTGTATTGCACCCTTACCCAAACAGGCCAGCGTATCTGCATGACAGTATTCCGGGATCAGGAAGAAGAATACCGGCTGCAAAATGTCTATGTGCCTAATCTCCCTATTGGCAGCACTGTGGCTTTACAGGTCGAACTGAACGGCCGCGACAAACCCACACTACACAGGATCACCATTTTAAAAGAGCCGGAAAGAACTTAAAGGTGCGTCCATTTTTCGCAAGAAAAACGGAGCAAGCGGGAGTTGGACTTACAGCCCTACTCTTGCCCTGTTCGCCCGGCGAACAAGGTTTGCAGTACACTCCGGGTGTACTGTTTAGCTGCGGCATCACTAAGAACGATACAAAAAGTACACGCTACGGTACACCATCGCTTATGGAAGATCAAAATATCAAGAATATCCGCTTCCCGGTAGAAACCGATAAGCACCTGATCAGGCTGGCCGAAAAACTTGGCCGGACAAAGCTCACGGTCTTTAAGCAAATGGTCGAATACTTCTATCGTACCAAGAAAGACCCGCTGGATATTAATGATGAACTGCTAAAGAACACTATCGTTAAAGGGCATCAAAACCTGACCGGTTTTATCAGGGTGCAGGAACAAACCCTGCTCATGCCGATGAAGCAGGATATGGATCGCATGATCGGCTCCCAGAAGAAAATACTGGAATGTTTTAACAAGCAAATACTGGAGCATAACCGGCAGAGTGAACAGCAGCTCACGGCAATGCAAAATCAATTAGTACAAGGACAGCAAAACAAAGAGCAGCTCAAAGCACGCTTTCTGTATTTACTGGACAGTTACGCCAAAACCAGCAGTCAGGGCGGCGGCATCAACAAAGACGATTTATTAATAAGAATAAAGGAACAGGTTAAAAACTTATAGCCATGTATATCAATATTACAGCTAGCGAGACTGGTAACAATAAAGGCAGCAGCGGAGAATTGGTGCATTACCTCGAAAAAGAGAACCGGCAGGCTGCCAAACAGCAGCCCGAAAAAGAATCCGAACGCTGGTTTAGCAATGGTCGCACGGATATACAGCCGCACGAGGTACGGGCGGCAATAGACAAAAATGTAGCCAAGCTGCTGCGGGTGGACGCAAAATTTTTCCTGGTCAATATCAGTCCCAGTCAAAAGGAGCTGCGCCACCTGATGGAAAATTACGGGGATGCAGGCCGGGAGGAACAACTCAAAAGGTATGCTGAAAAGATTATGGACGAATACGCCCGCAACTTTAAAAGGCCGGGTATCAGCGGCAGTAAAGACCTGGTATGGTTCGGTAAACTGGAACACTACCGCTACTACTCTTATAAAGATAAAGAGGTCAGGCAAGGCAAAAAACAGAACGGTGCACGCAAAGAGGGTGACCAGCTGCATATACAGGTCATTGTTTCCCGCAAGGATGCCACCAATAAGATCAAACTCAGCCCGCAGAATAAGTCAAGGGGCAGCAACGAAGAACATTCTAAAAAGGTCGGCCAGTTCGACCGGGTAGCATTTAAGGCATCCGGCGAGCACATTTTCGACCAGACATTCGCTTTTGAACGTGGCCTGTCCGAAAGCTTCCGTTATGCCAACGGTATCAAAAATGGAACAGCCGAAGAAAGGCAGAACCTGAACAATGAGCAGGCAGCAAAACCATCGGAAAGCAAGCAGGCCAATATGAACCCCACTGCCCCAACTACGCAAGCTACCGTACAAAACCATACGATCAGCACCAAAGATGTGCTGGAAGCCTTGCTCATGCCGACAAGGGATGAAGCGACGGCCAGTTTATTGGGCATTAAACGCCGCAAACGTAAAGGTCATAGTAACGACCAGGAAATGAGTTTATAATCCAACCAAAACATTTTTATGCAAACCGGGGAAGACACCAACGGACTACGCAAGATCATCGACCTGACCAGGGGTATCAGCATTGCGATATTGTGCCTGCACTTTTATATTACCTGTTACCAGGTGTTTGCGGGCTGGCACTGGACAGCAAATATTACCGACCATCTGATTTCCAATATTGCACGTACAGGCTTATTTGGCGGATTGTGGAAAGCTAAATGGGCAGCGCTGTTATTGCTGGCCGTTTCGCTTATCGGCTCTAAGGGAAAAAAGGATGAGCATATCAGGCGGGATACCATTGCCATGTATATCGGGGCCGGTCTGCTATTCTACCTTGGCGGCATCTTGTGTTTATACCTGCGGGCGAGCTATACTTTTATTGCGGTTACTTATATGGCGGTTACCAGCATGGGTTACCTGCTCATTCTGACGGGTGGCGGTCGTTTGTCGCGTCTGCTCAAAGCCAACCTGAATAAAGATATTTTCAACCGGGAGAACGAAACTTTCCCGCAGGAAGAAAGGTTGCTGGAAAATGAATACTCGGTCAACCTGCCTGCGGAATATCATTATAAAGATAAAAGTCGGAAAAGTTGGATCAACATCATCAATCCGTTCCGTGGTTTATTGGTAGCCGGTACCCCCGGTGCGGGTAAGTCTTACTTTGTGATCCGCCATATCATTGAACAGCATATCAAAAAGGGCTTTTCGATGTTCCTGTATGATTTTAAATACCCTGACTTGTCCCTGATCGTTTATAATGCCCTGTTGAAATACCGGCATAACTACAAGGTCAAGCCCAGTTTTTGGGTGATCGACTTTGACCATATACAGCACCAATGCAATCCGCTTCACCCGGAAAGTATGGAGGATATAACCGATGCTTCGGAATCATCGAGAACCATCATGCTGGGCCTCAACCGAGAATGGATACGCAAGCAGGGTGATTTTTTTGTGGAAAGCCCGATCAACTTTTTGACGGCGATTATCTGGTATTTACGCAAGTATCAAAATGGCAGGTACTGTACGCTGCCGCATGTGATCGAACTGATGCGGACGGAATACGACCAGCTATTCCCGATCCTGATGGAAGAACCGGAAATATCTATACTGGTTGATCCCTTCGTTTCGGCTTACCGTAACAAGGCCATGAACCAGTTAGAAGGTCAGATAGCAAGTGCGAAGATCAGTTTGGCGCGTTTGTCATCACCTAAATTATACTATGTATTAAGCGGTAATGATTTTACACTGGACATCAATAACCCAGCGGCACCGAAGATCGTGTGTATCGGTAACAATCCGCAGAAGCAGCAGGTCTATGGTGCCGTGCTGTCCTTATTTGTTTCCCGGATGATCAAACTGGCCAACCGCAAGGGGCAGTTGAAAAGCAGTTTGTTGTTCGACGAGTTCCCGACGATCTTTATCAATAATATGGATAGCCTGATCGCTACGGCGCGTAGCAATAAAGTATCGACAACTTTAGCCGTACAAGATTTTAGCCAGCTAAGAAAGGATTACGGTAAAGAGCAGGCGGATGTGATCCCCAATATAGTGGGGAATATCATTTGCGGCCAGGTGACCGGGGACACAGCCAAGCAGCTTTCGGAGCGTTTTGGCAAGATCATGCAGGACAGGACGAGTTTATCTATCAACAGTTCGGATACTTCGGTTAGCCGCTCCAAGCAGTTGGAGCATGCCATACCGGCTTCACGTATTTCGGCTTTGTCTTCGGGTGAGTTTGTGGGGATGGTTGCCGACGACCCGGATAATAAGATCGATCTGAAACTTTTTCATAGTGAGATACAGAATGACCATGAAGCCATCAGAAAGGAAACGGACGCTTATAAGCCGATTCCAGCTGCTCGTGTTGTGACTGAGGATGATATTATGGAGAATTATGAACGCATCAAAGAGGAGATCAGGGATTTGGTAGAGACGGAGTTAGCGCCTTTGCTCGAACGTAAAAAGGCAGAGCTAGAAAAGGAAAAGCAGAAAACGCAAGAGCAGCAACAAACAATTGAAACGCAAAAGCCAGCAGAGGATATTAAAAAGAACGACCAGCCAGGTACACCACCGGAGCTAAGTATGTGACGGTTTATAGGTAAATCTTACATCATTGGATTGTTGAAAATCACTAAAATTGGCATCATTGAATTGTTTTCCTTATTTTTATTGGAAGAAAAAAACACTTCAATGTCCGTCAAAGCCCTGCATACTGATCATGAACTGCTGCAATTGATTGCGGGGGGTGACCAGCGTGCATTCCGGATATTGTACAAAAAATACCACCCGGTCATTTTCGCATTCACCTATCATTTATCCGGCTCTAAGCAGGAGGCGCAGGATATCGTACAGGAAACCATGTTATACGTCTGGCAGCGTGCCGGGGAATTGAGCATGATGGAAAAGCCTTTGGCTTTCCTGAAAACGTATGTCAAACGTCGCGGTATTGATATGCTCCGCAAACAATTGACCGCGCAAAAGAGCGAGGCTACGTTTGGCCGGAACTGGCAGGAAGCCGAGAATGAAACCGAACAAAGTATGTTGCTGAAAGATGTTCGTGACCAGATCGAAGCGGCAGTAAGCAAATTACCAAACCAGCAACAACAGGTTTACCGCTTGTGTTACCAACAGGGTCTGAAATACGAAGAAGCGGCTGAACAATTGAAAATATCTCACGGCACGGTGCAAAAGCACATGAAATTAGCCCTTCGCGCGTTGCGGGAGCAGTTAAAAAACAATATTTCCTATGCGGCGCTGCTTATAATTTTAAAGTTTCTGTAAAATCGCAACAAATTAGACATTTAGCTCACTAATCTTTTTGCATTAACGCGATTAGAAATATTTTCGAGTGAAAACTCACGCATTTTATTGGTGTTTTCGGAAGCGTCATTGGTTTATAGGCACAAAAATTCACCAATGTTACCTTATTTTTAAATTTTTGTTAAAAAATTTACTTTTTCATTACCCCGAAACCACCGTCCCGTTCGACTAACAATATAAACAGCGCTATGGCTGGCTATATTAATGATGGACGAAAACAAACTCCAGTATTTATTTGAACAATTCCAACAAGGAAAACTAAGCTCTGATGAACGGCTAGAGTGGGAAAGCTATGTTAACTCTGGTGAGCAAAGTCCTGCCTTTGCTGAGTGGTTGGAAAATCAGTGGTCAAAAGCAGAGGTTTCAGAACTTGTAATGGATCAGGACACCGAAAAAGCGATTTACGATTATGTAGTAATACAACCCCAAACATCTGAAAAAACCCGGAGGCTTTGGCCGAGGATCGTTGCCGCAGCTTCTATTCTTCTCATCTTATCTTTTGGTACTTATTACTTAATGAACCGGGAGGCACCAGGACAAAACAGCGTTACTGCGGAATTGATAGCCCCTGTTCAAAAGGGTGTTTACCTTACCTTATCTAATGGTCAAAAAATAGCGCTCGATCAAAAACACATTGGCCGCAAAAAAGTAGCCGATGGCACACAGCTCGATCAAAACAGCAACGAATTAAGCTATCAACAAGAAAATGCTGCTACGGAACCGCAAGTGCATACGCTCACCAACAATAGTAACGCTAAATACAGTTTGGTATTGGCTGATGGTAGCCAGGCTTATCTGGATATTGCATCAAGTATTACCTATCCGGTAGCTTTCAGCGGTAAAGAAAGAAATGTTACTGTGACCGGGCAGGTTTATTTTAAGGTAAAGCATAATGCAGCACAGCCTTTTAGTGTTCATGTGAGAGATCAGGTTATTGAGGATATTGGTACGGAATTCAATATCGATGCGTATCATAACATTAAAACCACATTGGTGCAGGGCGCTGTTCGTATCCATACAGGTGCAACAAAATCACTTGTCTTGAAGCCGGGTAACGAAGCTTATCTGGAAAATAACGAATTGGTTAGTACCACAGCCGATTTGGAAATGGCGACGATTTGGTTGCAGGGCAAGATACCGCTGAATCACCGCACATTGGAAAGTGTGCTTACCGAAGTCGGCCGTATCTATGATGTGCAGTTTATCTGGCAGGACGCCAGCCTGAAGCAATTGAAATTTGGTGGAGCGGTCAGCCGCACCCAAAAGCTGAGCAATATTCTGAACTTTTTCCGTAATACGGGCAAAGTGGATTTTACAGTGGATGGAAAGACCGTAACGGTATTTAAAAAGAAGAAATAATAATTAACCCTATAAATTAAACACGCTAACCCCAAAGAACGATGAAAGAAATTTTACTTCATTAAGGGCCGCAGGCCAACGGTGAACGGAAATAAAAAAACGCACCCCGAATTGAGCCTCGGGATACGTTAAGCGTCCGGGAACCCTCCCCTGTGGCAGAGCCGCAATGGAAAAAAATAATTCGTGTATGACAACAAATTTATTTAAACCCGAACAATCAAAGTTATGGATTTTAATGCAATACGCATTAGCGGCAGCGTGCATTTATGTGTGCCGCGTAAAACACTACTCGTCATGAAGATTACGACCTTTCTTCTGCTGATGACTATAATGACTGTCAGCGCTACTAGCCTGGCACAAAAGATCTCCCTTAGTGAAAAGAATGCCAGTTTGGAACAGGTGCTGAACAAAATACGCCAGCAAAGCGGTTATGATTTTGTTTATAGTGAAGATTTGTTTCTGAATGCATCGCCTATTACGGTAAATATAAAAAATGCGACGCTGGATGAGGCGCTTAAAGCGAGTTTAAAAAATCAGGCACTTGATTTTAAGATTGAAAATGGTGCAGTGGTTTTTAAGGTTAAAGAGGAAAGCTTTATTAATAAAATAAAAAGCGCCCTTGCTGTTCCTATAATCGTATCCGGCAAGGTAACTGACACCACGGGGGCACCTTTAATCGGGGCAACCATAGCCATAAGGGGTAGCAACGCGCTGACCACTAACGACCAGGGCGAGTTCACGATCAAGGCCGAATTAGGGCAACAAGTAATAGTAACTTTTATTGGTTATCTGCCTTACACGTTTAGGGTAATTGATAACATGCCTTTTCAAAGTATTGTTTTAAAAGTAAGTTCAAGTAAGTTAAACGAGGTAGTTGTAAGCACAGGTTATCAAACCTTACCAAAAGAAAGGGCAACAGGTTCATTTACGCAAATTGATAATAAAACATTCAATGAACAGGTCAGCACTGATGTTATTAGCCGGTTGGAGGCAGTGGCCAACAGTGTTTCCGTGTCCCGAAAAACGGCAGGAAATACTGCTCAACTAATGGTACGCGGATTGAGCACGATACAAGGTGTGAAGCAACCTTTGATTATCGTTGATAATTTTCCTTACGATGGCGATATCAATAACATTAACCCTAATGAGGTACAGGATATTACCATTTTGAAAGATGCCGCTGCCGCATCTGTTTGGGGCACTAAAGCAGGGAATGGTGTAATTGTCATCACTACTAAAAAAGGGAAATTCAATCAAAAAACCGCGGTTGAAGGAAATGCCATAACGACTATTACCGACAAACCGAACCTTTTTTATCTGCCACAGATGTCATCCAACGATTTTATCAATGTGGAGCAGTTTTTATTTAGTAAAGGTTATCGTTTTTCCGATACTGCCAGTACAGGTCACCCGCCCTTTTCTCCAGTTTATGAAATCCTATTAAAACAACAGAACGGCCAGCTTTCCCAGGCGGCTGCAACCGCACAGATTAATGCGCTCCGTAATCTTGATGTCCGAAATGATTTGAATAAATATTTTTATCAGAAAGCGGTCAACCAGCAATACTCAATCAATATGAACGGTGGAAGCAATAATATTGCCTGGTTGGTCTTTGCAGGATATGATAAGAATATCAATGAATTGAACGCCAAGAATGACCGGCTCAATATCAGAACCCAAAATACTTTTAGTCTTGCCAAGAATCTGCAACTTTCTGTCGGGGCAGTATACACACAGACGAATAACACAAGCGGCAAACCTTCCTATTCCGATATATCAACCAGTATTGGCAGTATTCCGCCTTATACTCAAATAGCTGATGCAAACGGCAACCCGCTGCCTGTTGCGAAAGATTACCGATTAAGCTATATCAATTCAGCTGGCAGCGGAAAGTTGCTGGACTGGAACTATTATCCGCTCACCGACTACCAGCATGTAAATAAAACTATTAAAGGCAATGACCTTTTAGCCAATCTTGGCTTAAATTACAAAATAACATCATGGCTGAACGCTGATATTAAATACCAGTTTGAGAAGCAGCAGGTCACAAACAATACCATTTATGATGCAAACAGTTATTATGCTCGCAATTTGATTAACCAGTTTACGCAAATTAACCAGACTTTTAATACCGTTCTAAATGTAATTCCGAAAGGGGGCATCTATGATCTTTCTATCAATAATATCACGTCAAATGACGTAAGAGGTCAGTTAAACTTCAATAAGACAAGCGGCAAATTTGACATCAGCGCCATTGCAGGCGGTGAAATTAGTCAAAAGGCATTAGATCAAAACAGTTACCGGGTATATGGTTATGACGGCAACATCTTAACAACAACTAATGTAGACTACGCTAATTCTTATCCGACCTTCGTTCAGGGAATTTACAGCTTTATTCCATCCAACGTTAATTTCCTTAAAAATCTGAACCGCTATGTATCCACCTATGCAAACGCCGCGCTAACTTATGATGAAAAATATACACTGTCACTAAGCGGGCGCAGGGATGCCTCAAACCTGTTTGGCGTTTCCACGAATAATAAATGGACACCATTATGGTCTTCGGGGTTGAGTTGGGATATATCAAAAGAGAAATTTTATAATAGTAAGCTTGTTCCCTATTTGAAATTGCGGGCAACTTATGGGTACAGTGGCAATGTAAACCCTGATGCAACCGCAGTTACGACAGTTGCATATAATATTACCTCACCCTATACACAGACACCTACAGCGGTGATTGACAAATTTTACAATCCCGATTTAAGATGGGAAAAAGTCGGTATCTTAAATATTGGTCTTGATTTTAAAATGCTGAATAACAGGATAAGCGGAAGCCTGGAATATTACCGTAAAAATGCCACTGACCTTTTTGGTAGTGTCCCTGTGGATTATACGGTAGGCTTGGTCAATACCACTATTGTTAAAAATGTAGCGAGTATGCAGGGTAATGGTGCCGACCTGGAACTTAATTCCATCAACTTAGACGGGGCAGTCAAATGGTTAACCAATATCAATTTGAGCTACTATCGGGACAAGATAACCAACTATTATTTGAGTTCATACCAAGGCAGTAATTTTGTCAATGGCGGGCAGTTAATTGCTGGCATTATCGGCAAACCGGTTTATTCAATATTTTCCTATAAATGGGCTGGATTAGACCCGGCCACGGGCGACCCACAGGGTTATCTAAACGGGCAGGTTAGCAAAGATTATTTGAATATAACGGGGAGCGGTACCACGATAAATGATTTGAAATATAATGGCCCGGCATTCCCTGTTATTTTTGGTTCGATGGGTAATACAGTTTCGTATAAGAATCTGTCTATTACCGCAAGGGTTCTATATAAGTTTGGCTATTATTTTCAAAGACAATCAATCAGTTATTCTTCTCTTTTTGCCAATAACGTAGGTCATTCTGATTATAGTCTGCGCTGGCAGAAAACCGGTGATGAGAAAGCCACTAATGTGCCGTCCATTGTTTACCCTGCCGACCCGGCACGTGATGCATTTTATAATGGATCAGAGGCGTTGGTTGACAGGGCTGATAACATCAGGTTACAATACATCAATATCAATTATTCCTTTAAGCTTAGACCATC
The DNA here is from genome assembly GCF_003633615.1 of Mucilaginibacter gracilis. Classification (NCBI taxonomy): domain Bacteria; kingdom Pseudomonadati; phylum Bacteroidota; class Sphingobacteriia; order Sphingobacteriales; family Sphingobacteriaceae; genus Mucilaginibacter; species Mucilaginibacter gracilis. The sequence goes on from NZ_RBKU01000001.1 coordinate 3,875,430, forward strand.
TGCCAGCGGCTTCAATAAGCTACAGGCATTTGTTGTGTTTAACAATTTAGGAATAATCTGGAAAGCAACCCATGCACCCGTAGATCCTGATTATAACAGTTCGGTTATACCACCTTCTAAATCAATTAGTTTAGGCATTAAAGGAACATTTTAAGATTTATATCTCATATCGTAAAAATACAGTTATGTCAAATATTAAAAGAACTATCATTTTACTATATATCGTACTGGTTGCCAGTTCATTGTATGGTTGCAAAAAATTCTTGGACGCAAAACCGGACAGTAAACTGGTTGTGCCGTCAACAGTCGGCGACGTGCAGGCATTGTTAGACTACTATCCGAGGGTCAACAACTTCGGCGCATCCGCGTGCGAATCAAGTGCCGATAATTATTACCTGACAGATGCCGATTGGTCGGCCTTAACCAACCCGGACAATCAGCGAATGTATATTTGGAATAAGGATCATCTATTTACCGCATCGCCAAATTCATGGGGGCAATTATACGATGTAGTCAATATTGCTAACACCAGTCTGTTGAGCCTTAGCAGTATAGAAAGGTCATCCGCCAATGCAGCCGATTGGGACAATGCTAAAGGCCAGGCATTGTATTTGAGATCACAATCCTTTTTGCAAGCCGCAGCGATTTGGTGCTTAGCTTATGATCCGAATACAGCATCGACCGACTTGGGACTGCCGTTAAGATTAGACCCGGACTTCAATAAACCATCGGTTCGGTCATCGGTCGCCGAAACTTATCAGCAGATCATAACAGACCTTAACACAGCTATTCGTCTGCTACCCATAAAACCACTTCAGGTGATGCGCTCATCAAAACCGGCGGCCTATGCTTTATTAGCCAGAACCTACCTCTTTATGAGGGATTATAATAAAGCAGGTTTATATGCTGATTCCTGTTTGCAATTAAATAACACACTGATAGATTACAATACCCTTTCAGCTACTGCTACGTTTCCATTCAAACAGTTCAATGCAGAAGTGCTTGTAGAAAATTTCGTACCTGTACCCCCGAACCTTAGTAAAGTCAGAGCAAAAATTGTAGCTGATCTTTATAACTCTTATTCCAGTAACGATCTGCGAAAAACCGTCTTTTTCAGCAAGAACAGTGACGGAAGTTTTGGATTCAAAGGCAGTTATGAAGGCAGTAATGGCCTGTTTGGAGGCATTGCCACCGATGAAGTTTACCTGATGAGGGCCGAATGTACTGCAAGGCAGGGAAACGCAACGCAAGCGATGATTGACTTAAACACCCTGTTGAAAACGAGATATTCTAACAAAGTTGCGTACAATCCTTTTAGTGCCGCAACTCCTAATGATGCCTTAAATATTATTTTGATAGAGCGAAGAAAGGAACTGCTATACCGCTGTTTACGATGGATGGACTTGAAGCGTTTAAATAAAGAAGGTGCCAATATAAGTTTGACGCGAACAGTGAACGGACAGACTTATATTTTGCCGTCAAATGATTTACGGTACGCGTTACCGATTCCTGAAGATGTGATTGTGCTTAGCGGTATGAATCAAAATTTAAGATAAAATGATTATGAAAGATATGAAAAGTAGTATAAAAAAGGCATTATTGTCAGCCGTTTTCTTTCTTTGCCTCTATGGAACATATGCCCAAAATATAGTACCATTAGGCTTAAAAATAGGAGACCAAGTGCCAGATAGCACTTTTAATAACATCGTCAATTATAAGCTCTCATCGCCAAAGATATCTGACTTTAAAGGTAAACTTATAATTCTTGATTTCTGGTCCACAGGCTGTAGTAGTTGCCTCGCCGCTTTTCCAAAAATGGAAACTCTGCAAAGGAAATTTGGAGATAAGATACAAATTATCCTGTTAAATTCTTCCGAAAGAAAAGATCAAATTTTAGGAAGAATTCAAAAATATAAAAAGTTCATCCCAGGCGTAGGACTTTCAACACTTCCTACGGTATATGGTGATAGCAAATGGCAATTTTTTTTTCCGCATTCAGGTGTTCCATATCATGTATGGATTAATAGTAAAGGAAAAGTTTTGTCAATGCCGTTGGCATACAACACCAGCGAAGAAAATATTCAGAAAGCTTTGGATGGAGAAAAACCCTTAATGGTGGAAAATTTAGACTTCAAAGCCAGGCAAGGTTATGATGCATGGAAAGAGGGATTGATCAAGCCAGCACACCCTTCACTTAAACCAATCTTTTACTCCTCATTTTTCAGCTTTAACAATGGCATGCATGGAGGAAGAGGGGAAGTTATTGATACTTTAAACCAAACGATTAGACGATTTTCATTTAATCGCCCAATCTTAGAATTTTATGAATTGGCATTTGCGGGAACAAACAGAATGTTGGTAGAGGTAAAAAACAAAAGTCAATTCGAATTACCGTTGGATAGAAACAAAGTCGATAGTTGGAGCATCCAAAATCTATTTTCCTATGAAATATGTGTGCCTCTAAAAGATGAAAGGAATATAAATCAATTTATGCAAACGGATTTGAATCGTTTTTTTGGTAATCTGAGAGATATAGAAGGTAATATCGAAAAGCGACCTTTCAATTGTTATATTCTTATTAAAACAAAGGATGGGTTATTAAAAGGATCTACCTCCAAGGAAGAAAAATACATAAAATCTGAAACTTTACATAAATGGGTTAACTACAATATGTATAGAATCCCATATGCGTTTATGGACGAAATTGACGATGTAAAAACTTTGACGGCTTTTATCGATGAATCTGGTGTCAATAAGGACTTGAATTTAAAAGTAGATTTAGAGATTAATACGGGCGATTTAAAAGATCTGTCCAAAGTGAGGGAATCTTTACGCAAGTACGGATTTGATCTATTACAGGAAACGAGATTATTAGATGTATTGATTATAAAAGACACGAAAAAAAACAATAATTGAGCGTTGTAAGCTCATATAACATAACACCAAGTTAACATACACCATGAAAACAACTTTAATTATAACAAGTTTTGTATTTTTCGTTCAATCAATTTTTGGTCAAATCTTAACACCTGTAAAGTGGAGTTATGCAGCAAAAAAAACTGGTAAAAATACAGCAGTTATATTTATCAAGGCGACGATTGATAAGGGTTGGCATATCTACTCCACGCGCCAAGAGGATGGCGGACCATTAAAGACTACAATTAGCTTTACGCAAACCCCGAATTATTGCATAATTGGTGATCTCATCGAACCAAAACCTTTGAAGAAATACGAAAAATCATTTGAAATTAACGTTATATTCTTTGAAAAGTCGGTCATCTTTCAGCAAAAGATTAAAATTTTCAAACAGCGGTTCATTTTAAAAGGCAAATCAAACTTTATGGTTTGTAATGATGAGAAATGCTTGCCGCCTAATGACGTGGAATTTTCCATTCCCATAAAATAACGATAACACTGATGAATTCATCGGCAACAATGCAATTACCTTTTCAGCCCATGCTGAGCGATGAACCTATACAAATAATCCGAATGGGCGGCTTCTTTAATGAGCCGTCTTTACTTCCCCATCGCCATTCATTTTATATGCTATATTGGACCACGGCGGGTACAGGGTTGCACCTGATTGGTTTTAGGGAATATGAAATGTTACCGGGACGGGTTTTCTTTTTGCAGCAGAACCAGGTGCATCAAGTGGTAACCTATCCAGAGGATGGCTATATGGTGCTGTTTAATCAAATGTATTTCCAGGCTTTTTTAAAGCACAACCAACAGATGGAGCAGACGGGCTTATTTGATTATTTCAACCGTTCACCGTTTGTTGACCTGGATGAAACGATGATGCACACATTCTCTTACATCGTTAATATGCTGAAAGAGGAAACGGCGAAAGTGTATAATATGCCGCTTAACCAGCATTACCTATCTATCCTATTGTTATATGCGGGTAAGCAGCATTTACAGTCGAACCATTTTACGGAAAATTCAGTACAAGCTGATCTGATGCGAAAGCTAAAAATCCTGATTGAAGCTAATTATAAAAAGGAACGGTTTGCACCCTTTTATAGTGAAATTTTAGGATTACCTACGCGAAAGTTGAATGAATATGCAATGAGCAATATGGGAATCATGGTTCAGGATATGGTAGCTATGCGGCGGCTGGCAGAAAGTGAAGCATTGCTTGCTTCAACTGATAGTTCATTCAAAACGATTGCTTACGAATTAGGCTTTGGCGACTCCTCGCATTTGTGGACTTTTTTTAAGAAATACAAGGGGATTTCCCCTTCAGATTTCAGGCAAAAATACAAACAGATAAATGAGAATGCGCAAACTGATAAAGGCTGTATTTAGCAGGAATACGCAAGTTTGCGCAGGAGTAGAAACCCTATAACCTAAAAACTCTTTTCGTTCTTTATAAGGTCAGTTAATAGTAAAACGTACTTGGGAGCGAGTACGTTTTTTTAGTTTGAGTTAATAGAATGAGCGTGCCCTGTGAAACGGGTACGCTTCTTAAACAGAAGTTTACGCAAAACCTAAACGGCAGTGGCATTAACCGCTGTTCCAGGCTGAGGGCTTTTTAAGTGGATATAATGACTGCCGTTTACCTGGTTGTGGACTGCCGGTATGGGGAATGAGAGCCATTCCAGGAATAAGGCCTTTCTTTGGAACCCATCCTACCGGGCAGTCACGTAGCCAGGAAGAGTATAACGGCAGCGGCATTTTCCGGCGTTCAAGGCTTCGAGGCTTTTTAAGTGGAGTTAATAGCTGCCGTTAATATGATTATGCCGGTTAGCGCAGGGGCGCATGAGGCTGTCTCCAGGATTAAAGGCCTGTTGTACGAACACATCCCTTGCGCTGACCGGTAAAAGATCGCGGCAGCGGTATTGACCGGAGTTCAAAGCTTCGAGGCTTTTTAAGTGGAGTTAATAGCTGTCGCGATTTTAAATGATAAAGGGTGAATTACAGCAAGGCGCATGAGCGGCCGTCCAGGCGACAGGGCCTATTGATGGAACGCATCCTTTGCTGTAATTGACTGGTAAAAAACACAGCGGCAGCAGCATTACCCGTCGTTCCAGGCTTCGAGGCCTTTTAAGTGGAGTTAATCGCTGCCGTTCTAAAAACATAACCGGTTACCGCAAGGGCGCATGAGATGATTTCCAGGAATACAAGCCTGCAATTAGGACGCATCCCTTGTGGTAACCGGGTAAAAAATAACGGCAGTGGCATTAGCCTGAGTTCCAGGTTTACAGACCTTTTAAGTGGAGTTAATCGCTGCCGTTAAATATAACCGTTCACCGCAAGGGCGCATAAGGCGGTTTCCAGGTTAAAGACCTGTAATATGAACGCATCCCTTGCGGTGTGCGAAAAAATTAACGGCGGTGGTATTACCCTGCGTTCCAGGCTTGGAGGCCTTTTAAGTGGAGTTAATAACCGCCGTTTTAAAATTTAACAGCATGGGTGCATTAGCCGAAGTCCAGGAATGACCTGTAATCCGAACAAATCCCATGCTGTTTATAATTTGATATAATGGAAATAACGAAAGTTAAAAAATACACCTACTTTATCGGGATCGACGTATCCCGTAATAAACTTGACCACGCCGTATTCCGTGGACGGGATATGCTCTTTCACCGGGAAACCGGTAACGATCCGGAAAGCATCATGGCTTTTATTATGGAACTGAAGCAATTACCCGGTTTCGTAATGACAAGGGCAGTGTTCTGTATGGAACAAACCGGTATCTATACCAACCATTTGCTGGGGCGTTTAAAAACGGTCAAAGCCAATGTCGTCATTGACGGGCCTTTGCAGATCAGGAACTCTTTGGGCCAGATACGGGGCAAAACGGATAAATTGGACGCGAAACGTATCGCGGAATATGCGTACAAGAACCGTGAACACCTGCGCCTGTGGATACCCAAGCGGCCGGTGATTCTGCAACTGGCGAACTTGTCCGCCCTGCGGAACCGCTTGGTCATTTTGGAGGGCAGTATTGCTATCCCGCTCAAAGAAGAGGGCGATTTTAATAAAAAGGGCACTGTGAAAATGAGCAAGCAACTGAGCAGCCGAACCCAAAAAGCCATCAAAGCCGATATCCTGGATGTCGAGAAAACTATTGCCCGTTTGATCGCCGCTGACCAGAGACTGGCACGCTTGTCGGAGATCATGAACTCCGTGGTCGGGATCGGCCCGGTTATTACAACTCAGATCATCGTTTGTACCAATGAGTTCCGGGATATCAAGGACCCAAAGAAGTTCGCTTGCTATTCGGGGGTAGCGCCTTTTATGCAGGTATCGGGAACCATGAAGGGTAAAACAAGGGTATCACAATTTGCCAATAAACGAATGAAGGCGCTGCTTCACCTGGCGGCCATACAGGCCATGCGCAATATCCCGGAATTAAGAGCTTATTACGAACGTAAGACGGTGCAGGAAGGCAAGCACAAAATGTCTGTCATCAATGCCCTACGCTATAAAATGATCCTTCGGATCTTCGCCTGTGTTAACCAAGACCGCCTGTACGAAAAAGAATATGTGCGAAAACAGCAACCGGAGGCACTTTTAACTGCACCGGAGATTACTGAATTAGCCGATAGTATCATGGCCGATGCATTAAGTAATGGAATTGAGGAATAAAAAAAATAAATGATGATGTTGATACAATTGGATACTTTTACGACAGATTCATCATAAGCCCTCGGGCTTACAAAATATAGCGTTTATACGCTTTCCGCAGTCCAAATACAACCACAAAAAGACTAAAACGGGAAGATCAGAACGCGCTGCAAAAGCGCGGGCTGACTTTTCTGGTTTTGGCCGCGTGGTTGCGGTTGGACTGCCTGAATTTGTCATCACCCTCGCCTTGCCTGTCCCCGGCAACGGGGGCAGGTTTTTTTACTAACCGATTTGATGACTGGGTTCCCGTCATTCCCCTAAGCGGAGCCACAAAGCCTATACCTATGAATATTTCTGAGCTGCAAATGCACTGGTTGGCATTGGCATTTATTATCCTTACCGCAATTTTCCTGGTTTTAGAAGTGTACGATGTGCTGCGCAGGCCGAAGGAGCGCTGGCAGTGGTGGAACCTGGTATTGGTGGCGCTATTGTTCTTTTTCAATGTAACAAACGGCAATTTTCCGGATGAAAGTTCAGCTGTTTCCCTTAAACTGCAATACCTGCTTTCGGATGGCTCGTCCTACCTGGTCGGTGCTTATTTCCCCTTTTACTTTTATAAGATGTATGAGCTTGATAAGTTGCGTTTTCATGCGGTTTATGGTGCTCCGGTTTTTGTTTTATTGCCTTTCCTGGTGTTTGAGGTGGTTTTGTATAATATCAATGGTCAGTTAACGATTGACCGGCAATGGGGCGTGATGGTTCCTGCGGTCTACGGTTTGGTAGCCTTGATGGCTATAGTCAAGGCAATAATAGATCGGTTCCAGGAAACTTCGGAGCGTTCGCCGTTCATTGAAGCCTTAGCGGTTTGGCTGGCGGTACTGTTTTGGGAGATGTTATGTGCTTTTCCTTTTTTTACGCTCCCGCAATGGCTGAAGCTGGTGGTGGGGAATTTGGGTTTATCTGTGGTCACAATATTCCTGATCGTGAAGCATATTCGCCGGAGCCGTCGTGAGTTTGAATTGTTTACCAGCCCGGAAGCGGGTTCAGCACCCGAACTGGCTTACCTGGAGCATTGCGTGACTTTTGGTTTGACAAAGACCGAAACAGAAGTGGCTTTGTTGGTACGTAAAGGCTGGACGAACCGGAAAATAGCCGACCATCTTTTTAGGACGGAGGGCACGATCAAGAACCATCTCAAAAATATTTTTAAAAAAACAGAGGTGGCCACGCGTTCGGAACTGATCCATTTGCTCGAACATGGCCCTTTGGGATCTTCTACAACTGAAACGTGACCTATTGCATCAAACCAAGTATATGAGCCACCACGGGGAATAGAACGCACAAATACTAAAGACACTGGTTGGAACCGAGGCGGATTTTTAATAGGATGTAAATATTAACGCATTGTAAATTGATTTTTAACGTTCTATGAATTATATTAGGTGTTTAAATCAGCGTAATGAACGTTTCAAGCTTACTGACCGACATCCAAATGGTCGGCCTTTTGAAAAAGGGCGATGAACGTGCGCTGACTTTAATTTACCAGAGGCATTGGCAAAGCTTATTCCGGTCTTCATTCAATTTACTTAAAGATAAGGCTGCCTGTGAAGATATTATCCAGGAAATATTTATCAAAATATGGGACAGGCGGGCAACACTGGAAATCCAGGTATCGCTCAAAGCTTATTTATATGCCGCGATGCGTTATGAGGTTTACCGGCAGATCAAGATCGGCAATGTACGGGAGGATATCTTCGATGCGATCTACGAGCGCCTGCATACGCCAGCGGCTTATGGTAATTTGGAACATAAGGAGTTATTACAGCAAATCAATTCTATTGTAGATACTTTGCCGGACAGGTGCCGCGAGGTTTATAAGCTTAGCCGGGAAGAACAATTATCTCACAAGGAGATTGCCGAAAGGCTCGATATTTCTACTAAAACGGTAGAAAACCAGATCACAAAGGCGCTGAACCACCTCCGTACAAGTTTAGGAAGTGTGCTGTCGCTGGAACTGGTGATTTACCTGCTGAAAAAATAATTCCATAACGCGTGGGGGCTACCCCTGTTTTTTTACTCACCTGTATAAATACGCATACAGGTGAACAAATCCGAATTCTTAACACTCGTAGATAAATACCTTGCCGGCCAGGCTTCACTGGACGAAGAACAATTATTGCTAAACTTTTTTGAGAGCTTCCAGGAAGAAACAGAATGGGACGCGCGTGTTTTAGGCGCTCGTGAAGAACTGGAGCAAAAAATGCTGAACAGGTTGACATTGGCTATCAGGTCGCGACGTAACCCTTCTATCGGGTGGTACAAGATTGCAGCGGCGGCGGCTATTCTTATTTTCTTTAGCGCGGGTGCTTATTTTATATTACATCGTTCAGCTCCATCTAATCAGATGGCAACTCTTCGTCCCGAAGAATTAACGCCGATGAATAAAGGCGTGGTATTGACATTGGCGGGCGGTAAAAAGATCATCTTAAATAAAGGTCACGAGGGTACTTTGAATACGACAGATGGTTCCCTCGCACAGCAGTCCGAAAGCGGACTCGCCTACTATCAGTCCAAGGATGAAACTGAGCCGGTGGTACATACACTAACCAATAATACGGGTAGCAAATATGCGCTGGTGTTAGCTGATGGCACCGCTGTTTATTTGGATGCCGTTTCATCGATCACCTATCCGGTTGCTTTTAATGGTAAAGAACGCCGTGTCAGTATTACAGGCCAGGCCTATTTTATAGTAAAACATAATGGTGCGAAGCCCTTCCGGGTAACGGTTAAGGATGAGGTCATTGAGGATATCGGCACAGAGTTTAATATTAACGCCTATGATGATGAACCGGCTTTGAAAACCACGCTGATCGATGGCGCGGTTAACGTCAGACATAAAGATAGAGCAATATTGCTTAAACCCGGTCATCAGACTATTGCAACCGCGAATAGTTTTGAAGATAAACCCGCGAATTTGGAGGAAACGACTGCCTGGCTGCAAGGTAAACAGGTATTTGATAATGAGCCAATGGAAGTAATCATGAACCGTATTGCGCGTATCTATGATATTAAAGTGGTTTGGATCGATGAAAGCGCCCGTAAACTCCGGTTCGGTGGTTCGTTTAATTATGCCAAAAAATTATCGTCAGTATTGAACTTTTACCGGGGAACTGGAAAGGTAGATTTTATTGTGGAAGGAAAAACGGTTAAAGTAATGAAGAAGAAGACATCTTGATATACCTATGAACTAAAATAAATTATTTGTTAAACGCACCAAACTATTCAAAACGATGAAAAAAATTTTACGCAATTAGAAAAGAGATATGGTAAGCGGATAAAAAAACGCACCCCGGCTTGAGCCCCGGGATACGTTAACGTCCGAGTTACCCTTTCCTGAGCGGCCAGGCCGCCCTGGGGATAAAAAATTTTGTCAAGAAACAATATTTAAAACCCGAACAATCAAAAATATGAATTTTAATGCAATACGCATCAGCGGTGCGCATTTCCATGTCCCGCGTAAATTTTTTTTAGTCATGAGGATCACCACAGTTTTATTGCTGATCTCAGTTCTGACCGTCAGCGCTGCTTCTTATGCGCAAAAGATCACTCTGAATGAAAAGCGCGCCAGCTTAAAAGATGTGCTGGCTAAGATCCGCCAGCAAAGCGGCTACGATTTTATTTATAGTAATGATATGCTGGATGCCGCTGGCCCAGTGAGTGTTAAGGTAAGCAATGTTGCATTAGAGGATGCGCTTAAAGCCAGTTTGGCGGATCAGCAATTGACTTATGATATACAGGATGGTACTGTGATCATAAAAGTTAAAGAAAAAACGGTGGTTGATAAGGTTAAAGCTGTTTTGGCGGCTATTGATGTGACTGGACGAGTGACTGATTCAACAGGTACACCATTAATCGGAGCTACTGTAGTTATAAAAGGAAGCAGTGCTTCGATCACGAACAATCAGGGTGAGTTCACGATTAAAGCTCAACCAGAAGAGCAGGTAACTGTGACGTTTATTGGATATCAGCCTTATACGTTTGTAGTAACCAATAATTTGCCTTTTCAGAATATAGTGTTACATGCCAGTTTTAATAAATTAAGTGAAGTCATTGTCAGCAGCGGCTACGAGCAGTTAAACAAAAGCCATACTACAGGCTCGTACGCAGAACTGAATAAAGCATTATTGGAGCGCAGCGTTTCAACAGATATTATACCACGTCTAAATGGAATCACCCCCGCTTTGGTATTTGACAACCGAGCAACAGACCGGCAGAATTTGAGCATTAGGGGAAGAAGCACGATCCTCTCAGATAATGCGCCATTAATTGTTTTGGACAATTTCCCTTATGATGGCGACCTGCACAATATCAATCCAAATGATGTAGAAAGCATCACAGTTTTGAAAGATGCGGCTTCTGCCGCTATATGGGGGGCAAGGGCCGGAAATGGTGTAATTGTGATTATTACTAAACGTGGAAAATTTAATCAATTAAGCCGTGTGGACTTCAACAGTAACTTAACTATTGGAGGTAAACCAGATCTTTTTTACAATCCAGCCTTTCTAAACTCATCGGATTTCATTGAAGTAGAAAAGAAACTTTATGCAGCCGGCTTCTATGCTGCTGATATTGGTGCTGACAACAAACCGGTACTATCCCCTGTTGTGGAACTTTTACAACTTGGCACCCCCGCAGCAAACGCGCAAATAGAGAAATTAAAAAGCTATGACGTACGTGATGATTTTGAAAAGTACTTTTACCGCAAGAGTGTTTTACAGCAATATAGCCTGGCATTAACCGGTGGTGGCGAAAAGTACAACTTTTATATTTCCGGCGGATATGATGCCAACCGCGCAAACCTCGTCGGGAATAGTGATGACAGATACACCCTCAATTTACAAAATAGCCTCAACCCATTTAAAAACCTTTCGATTGGTTTGGGCATTAACTACACGGCAACAAAAAACACTTCAGACAATCCAGGGATGTCCGCCATTAATAGTGGAAGCGGAAAAAATGTATTATATCCTTATGCTCAACTGGCTGATGCAAATGGCAACGCTCTTTCTATTGCAAAAGACTATCCTTTGTCTTATACCAACAATGCCACCACCCTGGGATTTTTAAACTGGCAATACAAGCCATTAGATGAAATTAATTTGGCAAATAATGTGACCGGGCTAAAGGATGTCCGTTTGAAATTTAGTTTGAAATATATCATTATACCTGGATTCTCCGCAGAAAGTATTTACCAATATCAGAATGCCAATCAAACAGGAGATTTTCTTTTTAGCCAGGATACTTATTTTACCCGCAACCTGATAAATCAGTACAAACAGGCCGGAAATCAATACCCTGTACCGTTAGGAGGGATATTAAACACCACACGAAGCGCCTTAAACTCTCAATCCGGCAGGTTCCAGTTGAACTACAATAAACTATTTACAGGACTTCACCATTTAACCGCTGTCGCAGGAGCGGAAATACGCAACATTCATGCATTGAGCAGTAATAATCGCCTGTATGGCTATGATGCTGACCTGTTGCTTAATCAACCTGTTGACTATTTGACTTATTTCACACTCAATCCCGGTACAAATTCCGGAAAGATTCCCTACATCGCTACCCAAAGTGATTTGACCGATCGTTACGTGTCAGAATATATTAATGCAAATTACAACTACGCAGAGAAATATTATTTGTCCGCCAGCGCAAGAAAAGATGCTTCCAATCTATTCGGAGTAAACACCAACCAGAAAGGCATTCCTTTATATTCCGCAGGGGTGGGTTGGCAAATTAGCAAAGAGAATTTCTATCATCTGGACTGGTTGCCCTATCTTAAACTCCGCGCATCCTATGGCTATACGGGTAATGTGAACAAATCCATTACGGCTTATACAACGGCAGGCTATATGACCAGTCTGTTAACCGGATTACCCAGTGCCATGATAGCAACGCCCCCCAACCCTGATCTGCGGTGGGAAAAGGTAGGGACTCTCAATCTGGGATTAGATTTTGAAACCCGCAACAAACGGATTAGTGGCAGTTTGGAATACTATACCAAAAAAGGAACAGACCAGTTAGGCAGCGCACCTTTAGACCCGACTACGGGTTATTTTATTGATACACGATATAGCTATTCTATTAACGGGGCCTCTATTAGGGGGAAAGGAATTGATATTGAACTAAACACAATCAATACTCGTGGAAAGGTCAAATGGGAAAGCCGCATACTATTCAGTTATGCACTGGACGAAGTAACAAAATATCAATATGAAAGTCCGTTGAGCGATTATTTCTCACCTGATTCTCCACCTTTAGTTGGACGGCCGGTATTAGGTATTTATAGTTATAAATGGGCCGGGCTGGATCATGCAACCGGCGACCCAATTGTCTATTTGAACGGCGTTCCAAGCAAGGACTATACCGCCATCGCTACGACAGCAACAATGAATGATCTGATTTACAATGGCCCCGCAATACCCCCATACTTTGGGTCTGTTCTAAATACTATATCCTATAAAAACTTTACTGTAAGCGCCAATGTTATCTATAAGTTCGGTTATTACTTTCATAGAAGTTCCATTTCTTACTCCGACCTGATCTATAATTGGCAGGGACATCAGGACTTTACAGAACGCTGGCAAAAACCAGGAGATGAGCAAACAACAAATGTGCCGTCACTATCCCTTTCAGGTGACGTAAATCGCGACCTGGCATACAGTCGATCCAGCATCCTTGTAGAGAAAGGAGACAATATCCGATTGCAGGATTTACAGGTTGCCTATACACTGCCCCGTTTCAAAAACATAAATTTTCCTATTAAAGGACTCACTGTTTACGGATATGCCAATAATTTAGGGATCATTTGGCGGGCAAATAAGCATGGACTTGACCCGGATTATTTCTACAATTATTCCGCGATCAAACCGGTAAAAAACTTCTCCATCGGATTTAGGGCACAATTTTAAAATCGTCAACATGAAAAAGATCAGCATAACATTAAGTTTTATTATTATACTTTTTACGGCATGTACAAAAGGATATCTGGACATTAAGCCGGATAAATCGCTCGTAGTTCCGCAGACCCTAAAAGATTTTCAGGCATTATTGGACAACACCGATGTGATGAACATCAACATGCCCAGCCTTCAGGAAATTTCCTCTGATGATTATTATATTAAGGATGCATCATATCAATCCGTAACAGTGGCCATGTACAAAAATTCCTACACCTGGAACAAAGATATTTACGCCGGAAGTCCTGATGTATCTGATTGGAATTATCGTTACCGTCAAATTTTCTATGCTAACATTGTATTAGAAGGTTTAGATAAGCTTGGTGCAAGTGAGCAGGCAGACCCACAATTCGCGGCAGAGAAAGGCAGCGCTTTGTTCTATAGAGCTTTTTCATTGTTTCAGGTAGCACAGTTATTTTGCAAGCCGTATTCATCAACCGCATCCACCGATCCGGGCGTGCCCGTTCGGACAGAATCGGATATTAACCAGGTTAGTGCAAGGGGGACGGTTGCGGAAACTTATGCCCAAATCATAACAGACATCAAAAGCAGCATCAATCTCCTGCCTCCAACGGTTAGCGTCAAAACAAGGCCTAATCAAACAGCTGCTTTTGGATTGCTGGCCAGGGTTTATCTTGCTATGGGGGACTATAGCGGGGCATTAACTAATGCAGACGCCGGTTTAAAACAATATCCAACGTTACTTAATTATAACAACCTTAGCAAAACAGCTTCCTTTCCCTTTCAGCGTTATAACGATGAAGTGATCTTTCACAGTACGATGCTATCGACATCCATGTCCAATGTTTCTCGCTTAATTATTGATACTATTCTATATAAAACGTACAAAACGAATGATCTGCGCCTACAGCTATTTTTCAGGGTTAGTTCAGGAGTGAATACCTACAAAGGCAGTTATAGCGGTGCCTCTCAGTTCTTTAACGGTATTACAACCGACGAACTATACCTAACCCGAGCAGAATGTTACGCAAGACAGAATAACAAAGACGCGGCATTAGCTGACCTGAATACTTTATTGGTGAAGCGTTGGGTTAGCGGAACTTTTACGCCTTACACAGCGGCAACCGCAGACGAAGCACTGACATTTATTCTACAGGAGAGGCGGAAAGAACTGCTTTACCGCGGATTGAGATGGAGTGATCTAAGGCGATTAAATCAGGATAGTAAATACGCAGTTATATTGAACAGAAACCTGAATGGTACGACCTATACACTTATGCCGAATAATGCCAGGTACGTGTTTCCTATACCTGATTTAGTAATACAGCTTAGTGGAATTGAACAAAACGCGAGGTAAGTAAGATCATGAAAATAAATCAAAAATGAAAAAAGGCACTTATTTAGCATTCATAGGCTTATTTCTGTTTGTAAGCGATTCAAAAGCACAATCAAAAAGCATATCAATCGGTGACATAATTCCAGACATAACCATCAATAACGTTATTAATTATCCCTATAAAACTGTTAAAATCTCAGACTTTAAAAACAAATTGGTAATACTCGATTTTTGGGCTACCTACTGTACTCCATGTTTGCATTTGTTCCCAAAGTATGATTCATTACAGAAGAAATTGGGTGATAAACTTCAAATATTATTAGTAACAAGTGAGAGCGCCAAAAAAGCGACTGCATTACTTGATCGTTTTCATTACACATTGCCCTCAGCGACAAGCGATATAACCTTAGCTAAACTATTTCCGCATACGTCCATTCCACATGAAGTATGGATAAAAGATGGGAAGGTAATTTCAATAGGTTATGGTGAGGACGTAAATGAAAAGACAATTATAGCGGCGATTAACAACCAGCTTATTAATATTGATATTAAACAGGATAATTTATCCTTTAATAATATGGAACCACTACTTATCAATGGTAACGGTGGTAAAAGCAGTATATACTATCATTCATTAATTACACCCTACATTGAAGGACTAAGAAGTTTAGAAACCTATTATAAAAATGTGGAAATGGTCCATTCTTCGTCAATTAACGCAAATGTAATTAGTCTGTATCATCAGGCATTTAAACATTTGGACCCATTGTTGGCATTTGACAATAGAACGGTTATTGATCTCCCTGATTCACTAAAAATTCAATTGGTAAGACCCGCCAATTCAAACTTTCACCAGTGGATGAAACAATACGGTTTTTGCTATGATTTAGTTCTGCCACCAAATTATAGTGGTGATTTAACCTCAATAATGCAAACCGACTTGAATAGATTTTTTGAATCAAAATATGATATAAACGCGAAGATTGAAAAGCGGACTTTAGGGTGCTTGGTTATTTCTAAAGTCCCTGGATATCAGTCGCTCAAAAGTAAAGGAGGAGATTCAGTTTTTCAGTCGGATAAAAATCATTTTATTCTTAAAAATCTTCCGATTAATAGCCTCATTATGCTTCTTGCTAATCAATACCGAAAATTGCCGACGCCAATTATCGATGATACTGGTTACGAAGAACCAATTGATTTAGTGGTAAATGCTAACACCGAGGATTTAGTTGCTCTACAAAATGAACTTTTAAAATCGGGTTTAAGTATTACACTAAAACAAAGGGAAGTCGACGTTATAGTAATTAAAAAAACGCGCTACTGACATAATATACTCTTTTAGTTCTTTATGAGATCGGTTAATTAAGAGCCTGTTTAAATCTAATTAAAGTATTTTGCTGTCGGCGTTTTGAATAGAAATTTCAATTATTCTCATCGTTTTTTAGCCCTTTAACCATTACCCAATTATGCTTGATACACAGTATAGCATAATCGCGAAACAAAATTTAAACCAGCTCTTAACAACCTTATATGGAAATATGGTACTATATCGGTTTCGGTGTTTTTCTTTTGTTCATTATTGGTGTGATCGTTTGGCAGGTAATGGATATGATCAAAGAGAAAAATAACCCGGTAAATGGAAATAAAAATAAGTAATTAATAATTCTCCCTGTTCTTTAGTTTTTCATGTCAGTTATGAGAAAATAATAGTTAATTAAATGTAATGTGTCCACCAATGGAGCGGTTGGCCATTTTTAGTCGGAATGTTGAAACTTAAATTATAGTCGAATATGTTAACACGAAAGTTTACTTTTACGACAGATTCATCATAAGCCCTCGGGCTTACAAAATATAGCGTTTATACGCTTTCCGCAGTCCAAATACAACCACAAAAAGACTAAAACGGGAAGATCAGAACGCGCTGCAAAAGCGCGGGCTGACTTTTCTGGTTTTGGCCGCGTGGTTGCGGTTGGACTGCCTGAATTTGTCATCACCCTCGCCTTGCCTGTCCCTGGCAACGGGGGCAGGTTTTTTTACTAACCGATTTGATGACTGGGTTCCCGTCATTCCCCTAAGCGGAGCCACAAAGCCTATTCCTATGAATATTTCCGAGCTGCAAATGCACTGGTTGGCATTGGCATTTATTATCCTTACCGCAATTTTCCTGGTTTTAGAAGTATATGATGTGCTGCGCAGGCCGAAGGAGCGCTGGCAATGGTGGAACTTGGTATTGGTAGCGCTGTTGTTTTTTTTCAATGTGACAAACGGCAATTTTCCGGATTATAGCTCAGCTGTTTCTCTTAAACTGCAATACCTGCTTTCGGATGGTTCGTCCTACCTGGTCGGTGCTTATTTCCCCTTTTACTTTTATAAGATGTATGAGCTTGATAAGTTGCGTTTTCATGCGGTTTATGGTGCTCCGGTTTTTGTTTTATTGCCTTTCCTGGTGTTTGAGGTGGTTTTGTATAATATCAATGGTCAGTTAACGATTGACCGGCAATGGGGCGTGATGGTTCCTGCGGTCTACGGTTTGGTAGCCTTGATGGCTATAGTCAAGGCAATAATAGATCGGTTCCAGGAAACTTCGGAGCGTTCGCCGTTCATTGAAGCCTTAGCGGTTTGGCTGGCGGTACTGTTTTGGGAGATGTTATGTGCTTTTCCTTTTTTTACGCTCCCGCAATGGCTGAAGCTGGTGGTGGGGAATTTGGGTTTATCTGTGGTCACAATATTCCTGATCGTGAAGCATATTCGCCGGAGCCGTCGTGAGTTTGAATTGTTTACCAGCCCGGAAGCGGGTTCAGCACCCGAACTGGCTTACCTGGAGCATTGCGTGACTTTTGGTTTGACAAAGACCGAAACAGAAGTGGCTTTGTTGGTACGTAAAGGCTGGACGAACCGGAAAATAGCCGACCATCTTTTTCGGACGGAGGGCACGATCAAGAACCACCTCAAAAATATTTTTAAAAAAACAGAGGTGGCCACGCGTTCGGAACTGATCCATTTGCTCGAACATGGCCCTTTGGGGTCTTCTACTACTGAAACCTGATCTGTGCCGAAAGGGATAAGCATAAAATATACCCATCGGGCTATTGCCGGAAGATATTTTAACGGACACATTTGCGATACTCCTTTGAGGAATAGATCAAATGATGGCCTATGGATAAATCGCTACTTATGCCCGGTCGTGTGCCGGGCTGTTTGTAAATTTTATTTTATGCTGAGAAAGTTTTATGACGAACTCTACATGGAGTTTATGAATGAGATGGCCAGGATCGCCGAAGAACAGAGCAGCGGTATGGATCGTTTAGCGGCCAGTGTACCTTGTATCAGGGAACACCTGAAGCGTTTGCGCGACCAGGTAGTTAAAGTAGGTTTCAAGGATGATGCGGAAGAGATCTGGTGTTTCAAGATCGCCAAGCCGCAGTTAATGAGCTGGCATATTTATCATACGGAATGGCACCATATTGAGCGCCGTATTCCTGTAGGCGATGATGAACTGACCAACCACTACTTTTTAAATGAGATCAGGGCGGTTGACCGTTACCTGGATATGGTGGCTTTCTTTCACCAGTACCTTAAAATGAAAGCCACGGAGATCGACCACCTGGGCTTTATACGCGGTAAGTCGCTGGATACGATCATTCTTCCCGAATTGGTGGAAATTGACCCGGAGTTCTCGACCTGCTGCGATTATGTATTTGCCAAGATTATGGCTTATGAAAGGTTGCGTGAACGCTTGTTGGAAGAAGTGCGTCTGCCTGACCTGGGCGTGAACGGCGTGGATATGCGCTGGACGGGTGATGCCTGTAATTTGGTCGAACTGATTTATGGTATCTATGATACAGGCCAGATCAACCACGGGAAAGCGGAATTGCAGGAGATCGCTAATTTCTTCGCCGAGATTTTTAAAGTGAAGCTGGATCGTTTCTACCGGCGCTTTACGGAGATCAAAGATCGGAAGCTACTCAGCCCGACCAACTTCCTTGACCAGATGCGGGACGCGATCATACGCCGTATCGATGATGATCTTTCGCTTAAACCCAAGCGGAAACCGCAATAATTTTATTTTTTTCTTTCCCCGCCGGTTCCGGCTTTGGCTTCCGCCAGGGCCGGTCAGGCCACTTTTGCTTTACCTCCGGCAATGGAGCCGGGGGCTAAAGCAAATCATATGTTACACGCAATTAGTTGGCCGCAGTTCCTGGTAGCTGCGGGGGTATTCGGAGGACTTTGGTGCCTGGCCATAGCGGCTTTGTATTACCGGGAAGAATTCCAAGGGCTGTTCAAAGGCCGGGGAAAAAGCGAGGAAGATGCCTGGCGGGAAGAATTGGAGGAGGAACAGGACGGCGGCCTGATGGGCAAAGGACTGGAACCGGAGGGGATGGAAACGGTGAGTATGCAGGATCTGCATTTCGCGTCGCAGCCAGGTTCCGAAGAACTGGGCTTGGTACCGGATGTGCTGGAAGAGTTGAAGTATATCTTTTACCAATTGGAGCAGACGGATGGAACCAAAGCCGACTTTCTGGAATTGTTCGGCGAGGTAACGGAAAAGTATCCTGAGCTGAAGGATAGCGCTAAGCTACCGGCGATCCATGCGCATATCCGGGAGAACGTATCCTTTGAGATCACTAACGAAGAGTTGGAGGGCCTATGGAACGCTTAAAAAAGAGTTTTTTATTGGTTTGCGCCCTACTTTTGTTAGGGTTTTTTGTTCAGGCGCAGGATGGTGCCGCCGGGATTCAGCAGGCAACAAGTATGGTCAAGGGTTATTTCGATGCGGGCTGTAACCTGATGTATGCCATTGGTGCGATCCTGGGGATCGTCGGGGCAATTAAAGTGTTTAGAAAATGGAATGAAGGTGATCATGATACCAATAAGGTCGCAGCCGCCTGGTTCGGCTCCTGTATCTTCTTAGTGGTGGTGGCAACCGTCATCAAATCATTCTTTGGCGTATGAGCAGCGTCTATCAGATCAATAAGGGCATTAACCGCGCGATCACTTTTAAGGGACTGAAAGCGCAGTATATCGGTTACCTGGCCGGTGGCCTGGTAGGCCTGCTGGTACTGTTCGCGATCCTGTATATCGCTGGTCTGAACACATATGTCTGCCTGTTTTTAATAGCCGGTTTGGGTACTGGTTTGGTCAGTACGGTATTCCGTCTCAGCCATAAGTACGGTCAGTATGGACTACTAAAAAAGACGGCCAAACACGGCCTGCCCCGCTGCCTGAAATTCAGGTCAAGAAAACTATTTATAAACTTAAAAAAGGTTGATGATGGTCGATATAGCAAATAATTTACCGGTGTATAAGGTGGAAAATGATATGATCATTTCCCGCCAGGGCGATATCACGATCTGCTACGAGGTGGAATTGCCCGCTATCTTTACCCGCTCGGCGCAGGAATACGAAGCGATGCACCAGGCACGGGTTAAAGCGATCAAAGTATTGTCGCCGTTTACGATCATCCACCAGCAGGACAGGTTTATGCGGATGCCTTACAGGGAGCAATTAAGTCCCGGCGATAGCTTCCTGTCTGCCGCCGGGGAAGCTTCCTTTAGCGGCCGCCCTTACCTGGCCCAGCGCTCCTTCCTGTTCCTGACGAAAATACCCAATGGCCGAAAAGCCGCTTCCAGCGCCAGCTCGGTCTTACTCCGCAAAAGCCCGGTGCCTGTCCAGACCCTTAACCCTTTATTCCTGCAAGAGTTCGGGGAAAAGGCAGGTGCCTTTGAGCGCATCCTGCGCGATGGCGGTATCCGGTTGCGCCGCCTGTGCGATGATGAGTTGGCGGGTACTAAAGGACGTGCCGGTATTTTGGAGAGTTACTGTTTTTTGAGCGGTATGGATGAGCGGCCTATTATTAAGGATGTACAGCTTAAAGATGGTATCCGCATTGGGGAAGATCATTGCCAGCTATTTACGCTTTCGGATGCGGAAGACCTGCCCGCGCTTTGTGGCAGCCGGATCGACTATGAGGGTTATAGCACGGAGCAGACCCGTTTCAGTGTAGGGTTTGCCGCGCCTTTGGGTTTACTGCTGGATACCAACCATATGGTTAACCAGTATATCTTTATTGGTGATGGGCCGAAAACGCTTAAAGACCTGGAGAAAAAGCGCTTGCGGCTGCAATCCTTATCCGGTTATAGCCGGGAGAATGGTATTGCCCGTGACGCGGTATCTGACTTTTTGGATGAGGCGATCACTGAGCAAAGGCTGCCGGTCAAAGCGCATATCAATGTACTGACCTGGACGGACAGGGAAAGCGAAAAGCAGGAGATCCGCAACAAAGTGAGTTCCGCGATGGCGAAACTGGATGCCAATGCCAAACTGGAAACCGATGGCGCAGCGCAGATCTGGTGGGCTGGCCTGCCGGGTAACGCGGCGGACTTTCCGATGAATGATACATTTGATACATTTTTAGAGCAGGCCGCCTGCTTTTTTAACAGCGATGGCAATTACGCATCGTTGGAAAAAGGATGGCGCTTATCCGAACGGCTTTACGGCAGGCCCGTACAGGTTGATTTGTTTGATAAGCCAATGCAAACCGGTTTGATCACCAACCGCAATATGTTTGTTTGCGGCGGTTCGGGTGGCGGTAAATCAATGGTGATGAACCATTTGCTGCGCACCGAGTATGACCGGGGCACCCACTGCGTGACCATCGATATCGGCGGCAGCTATAAAGGGCTTTGCGATCTATTGGGCGGGTATTACTTTATCTATACCGAGGATAACCCGATCCGCTTCAACCCTTTCTATCTGGCTAAAGGTGAGGTACTGGATACCGAGAAAAAGGAAAGTTTGAAGAATCTACTGCTGGCGCTTTGGAAAAAAGAGGATGAACCGCATAGCCGCTCAGAATATGTGGCGATCTCCAATGCGATCACTTTGTATTATGTGCATTTGGCGAAGAACCCACTGATCTTTCCCGGCTTTAATTCCTTTTATGATTTCCTGATGGAAGAATACCTGGAAGTGTTGGAGAACGGTAAGGTACAGGAGCGCGATTTTTCAATGTCAAACTTCCTTTACGTGCTCAACCCTTATTATAAAGGCGGCGAATTCGATTACCTGCTGAATGCTACGGAGAATTTGAATATGCTGAACGAGCGCTTTATTGTCTTTGAACTGGACAATATCAAGTCACATCCCATCCTATTCCCGGTGGTCACCATCATCATTATGGAAATGTTTATCTCCAAGATGCGCAAGCTCAAAGGCCAGCGTAAATTGCTGGCCATTGATGAGGCATGGGTGGCCATCGCCAAGGCGGGTATGGCAGGATTTGTTAAGTTTCTCTACAAAACGATCCGTAAATTCAACGGTATCGCCGCTTTAATTACCCAGGAAGTGGACGACCTGCTCAGTTCGCCGATCATTAAGGAAACGGTCATTAACCTGTCGGATACCAAGCTGCTGCTGGATATGCGCAAGTTCATGAACAAGTTCGATAAGTTGCAGGAAGTATTAGGCCTATCCGCCAAAGCTAAAGCGATGGTCTTATCCCTGAACAAAGCCAATGAACCCGGCCGGGTGTACCGCGAGGTGTTTATCGACCAGGGCGGGCAAGACCTGAAGGTCTACCGTAACGAGCTATCCGTACCCGAATATTTGTGCTACACCACGGAAGAAGATGAAATGATCCGGGTACAGGAATACGCCAAAAAATACGGCAGTATGGCTGAGGGGATCAAAGCTCTGGCCGAAGTGATCGAACAAGAACGTCAAACCAAATAAACATCAACAATTATGAAAAAGTATGTTTTAATAGCTGCGATAGCCATAGTAAGCCTATCCGGCTGTGGCAACGATCCGATCAAAAATTTCATATCCGGCACCTATGTTAAAAGTGTGAGCGGAGAATACAGTACCGTCAGTGATACGCTAACCGTTAGTACCACCGGTACCGACCTGCACTATACGATTGCCCGCCGTGCGGCGTATGTGGCCATCCGGAATGGCAAGAAACAGCCCACCAAACACAAAACGGAAACTTTGTCCGGTGTTTACGACCCGCAAACGCACATCTTGCAGGAAATGGTCAAAGGGCGAACGCTCACATTTGACCCCGAAAAACAAACACTCACCGTAGGCAGCAAGGGCATCTACCACAAAATTCACTAAAATTTATTTACCAATCCCTCGCCCCCTTTAGGGGGCCGGGGGCTAACAATTACCGCCCGAGCCGCAATTGCGGTTCGGGGGAAAGGGGGCATTTTTTTATGAAACCAAAATATATGGTCATCCTGCCGCTTTCGGCGATGATGCTGTTCGTGTCCCTGCCGGAAAAGGCAGACGCGCAATTCGCTATCGCCGAAGTGATCAAGGCAGCGATCAAAAAGGTGGTCAAGGCCATCGACCTCAAAGTACAGCGACTGCAAAACCAGACCATCTGGCTACAGAACGCGCAAAAAGCCATCGAGAACCAGTTATCCAAACTGAAGCTCGATGAAATATCAGGCTGGTCGCAAAAGCAAAAAGACCTGTACGAAAAGTACTATAAAGAGTTACAGGCGGTCAAATCATTGATCCGGTATTACCAGCGTATCCGCGACGTGACCGAAACACAAACCACGCTGGTCAGCCAGTATAACCACGCCTGGGGCCTGCTCAGGCAGGATCAGCATTTCAGCAGCACCGAGTTGGAACACATGCAGGGCGTTTACAGCGGTATCCTGAAAGAGAGCGTCAAGAACCTGGATGAGATCATGCTGCTCATCAGTTCCTTTAAAACTCAGATGAGCGATGAAAAGCGACTGGAGCTGATCGATGCGGCGGCTAAACGTATGGATACCAATTGCAGCGATCTCAAGCGCTTCAATACGGAAAACTTTACGCTCAGTCTTCACCGGGCAAAAGACGAAAACGAATTATTGACCTTAAAAAACTATTATGGCATCCATTAAACAGAAAGGTCTATTGACCAGGGGTTTGGGGCTTGTATCCTGCCTCCTGATTCTTGGCTCTTGCGCGAGAGCGCAAACCTGGGCGGAATGGTGGTCGCAGAAAAAAACGCAGATCAGCTATCTCGGACAACAGATCGCAGCCTTACAGGTCTATGCCAGCTATTTAAAAAAGGGTTACGATATTTCCCAGCATGGTTTAGGCGTGATCGGTGACTGGAAAGACGGCGAATTTAGCTTGCATCGTGGCTATTATAATTCTTTAAAGACCGTAAACCCGCGAATTAAAGATAATCCGAAAGCCAGCGCCATTGAGGAATACCTGCAAGCGATTCCGGGACTGTTTGACCAGGTGCTGAAGTTGTCCGGCCTGTCCGCTGATAACCGACAGTATATCGGTTCGGTTAGGGATAAAATGCTGACCGAATGCGACCGGGATGTTTCGGAACTGCAACTGGTTATGACCTCGGGTAAGACCGAAATGACGGATGATGAACGACTGAAGCGGTTAGATCAGTTATACGACGCGGCGCAGGATAAATACCGTTTTACACAACATTTCTGCAATCAAGTCAGGTTGTTGGTTTTGGAGACAGAAAGGAGGCTGTATGAAGTGCCTTAAAGTACTGCTGGTAGTGTTTGTTTCGGCTTTCAGTTTTGAACGTTCTTCCGCTCAATCCTATGAGGTGCAGCAATTGATCCTGGATGTGGAGAAGCTGGCGCAGTTCAAAGGCATCCTCAAACAGATGTACGACGGCTACAGCATTCTAACACAGGGTTATGGCACCGTAAAGAACCTGACACAAGGCAATTTCAGTTTGCACCAGGTCTTTTTGGATGGTTTGTTACAGGTCAGCCCGGAAGTACGGAAGTATGCCCGGATTGCGGATATCATCAGCGATGAAAGCCATATCGTATCTGAATACAAAAAAGCCTATAGCCGCTTTCAAAATAGCGGCAGGTTCAGTTTGGATGAGCTGGACTATATGGGCAAGGTCTACGGGCAATTGAACAAGGCGGCCTTAGCCGACTTGGAAGAACTGGCGAATGTCATTACCGCCGGGAAGCTGCGCATGTCGGATGATGAGCGGCTGAACGCCATTGACCGGATCTATGCGGATACCAATAACAAGCTGCAATTCCTGCGGGCCTTTAACCGCAAGGCTGGTTTGCTCCAGGCGAACCGGCAGCGGGAAGCAGATCAATTACAAACCCTTAAAAATATGTATCATGAGTGATTTGGCAAACAGCCTGACGGGCTTGCAGCCCGTTTTGGATAATGTGTACAAAGAGATGCTGCCGCAATGCGGCAAACTCATCAGCGTGGCCAGCAGCCTGGCGGGCTTCGGGGCGCTTTGGTATATCGCCATCCGGGTATGGCGGCAAATCGCCAGCGCCGAGGCTATTGACTTCTTTCCTTTATTGCGGCCTTTCGCTTTGGGGCTGGCTATCCTGCTTTTTCAGTCGGTGGTCATCCCGGTCATGAACGGGATTTTACAGCCTATTGTCGTGGCAACCGGGGATATGGTCAAAAGCTCGAATACAGCGGTGGCACAATTGCTGAAGCAAAAGGAAGATGCCATCAAACACTCATCGGCTTACCAGATGTACGAGGGCACTGACGGGAATGGCGACCAGGATCGCTGGTATCGGTATTCGCATCCGGACGATCCCGATCATACCAATGAGGGAGTTTTCGAGGGTATCGGCAACGATGTGAAATTCTGGCTGGCCAAGCAGAATTATGCGTTCCGCAACAGTATCAAGCAATGGTTATCGGAGGTACTGGAAGTGCTTTACGCCGCTTCATCGCTGTGTATCAATACGCTGCGTACTTTCTTTTTGATCGTGCTGGCTATCATCGGGCCGCTTGTCCTGGGCTTTTCAGTATTCGACGGCTTGCAGAACAGTCTGGTGCAATGGCTGGCGCGCTATATCAACGTGTTCTTATGGCTGCCGGTCGCCAACATCTTCGGCAGCATCATCGGTAAGGTACAGGAAAATATGTTGCGTTTGGATATCGCGCAGATCAATGCTGCCGGGGACACCTTCTTTAGCCCTACCGACACGGCCTATTGCGTTTTCCTGCTCATCGGTATTGTGGGCTATTTCTCGGTGCCGACCGTGGCGGGTTATATCGTCCACGCGCAGGGCGGCAACGGTATGCTGCAACGCATTACCAGCCTGACCGCTTCCGGTGCCACCATCGTGAGTAGCACCGCCAGCAGTTTGGGCAGTGCCGGTGCCCAGCGCATGGGGCGCGGCTTAACCAATATTGCTAATCTACCTAAAAACGTCATGGAGGGCTATAATGGCAGTGGTCAATCCGGCAATGATTATCAAAAAAGTAAACTGAAAGGAGACTAAGACCATGTTCAAACAACTTAAAAATATCGATACGGCTTTTCAGCATATCAAGCGATTCAGCTATTTGCTCATCGCGGCCTGCGTTCTGATCACCTGTTTTGCCGTCTATCAAAGCTACCGCTCATCGGAGAGTTACCGCAGCCATATCTATATCCTGGCCAACGGCAAGGCGCTGGAAGCCTATGCGGCCGACCGGAAAGATAATATACCCGTGGAGCTGCGCGATCATATCCGCATGTTCCACCAGTATTTCTTCAACCTCGATCCGGATGAAAAGCAGGTACAGGAGACGGTAACGAAAGCTTTGTATTTGGCCGATGGAAGCGCTAAAACGGCTTATGACAACCTGCGGGAAAGCAACTTTTATTCCGGCCTGGTATCGGGGAATATCTCACAGCAAGTACAAGTGGACAGTGTGCAGCTGGATATGAACCAGTATCCTTTTTACTTCAAGTGCTATGCTACCGAAAAACTGATCCGCACGAGCGGAACGGTGAACCGCAGCCTGGTCACACAGGGATTTGCCCGCAATGTATCCCGCAGCGATAATAACCCGCACGGGTTCCTGATTGAAAAATGGGAAACATTGGAAAACAAGGACATCAGCACGAAAAGTCAGTAGCCATGTGGAAGTTCAGTAAAAAATCAAAAAAAGCCGCTTAGTCAGCGTAGCGAAGCGGTTGCCCAAAGACTGGCGGATCGCATAATCAATTACCAGTTACGTGTTGCCCGCTATTTGTCGCGCAAAACGCAGTACTGGGATAAAGCTTCCAAGCTGATCGCCCTGCTCTTATTCTGCCTGGCCTTCGGCGGGGCCAGCCTTTGGCTGCTGATACGGGCCATTTATTAATTATTAAACAAATATCAATTCAATAACATTATGGAACAACAAACCATTCAATTCAGGCGGAAGCGCAAATTCCTGCTTTTCCTGCCTTTGTTTTTGATACCTTTTATTGCCCTCATCTTCTACGCGATGGGCGGCGGCCAGGGCGGTCAGCAAACCGCTGCTGTTCAAAAAGGCATCAACGCCAGTTTACCAGGTGCCACCTTTGAAAAGGGCAAAGCACCGGAGGACAAATTCAGCCTGTACGAAAAGCAAAAGCGGGATTCGATAAACGCCAAACAGCATGATGCGTCCGGCTTTATTTCCGGGATGGGTTTTGATACGGCGCGTTTGTCGTCCAGCCCGAAGCCGGAAGAAAGTGTGGCGCAGATCAATCAAAAACTGGCGCGGATCAACCGGGAAGTGAACAGGCCTGCTGCGCCCGTAAACTACAGTGAGCGTAGCAATTCTACGGATGCGCAAACTGAAAAATTGCAGCAAATGGTGGAGGCCTTGAAGAAAAGCAATACTGAAGACCCGGAACTCAAACAAATCGATGGGCTGATGAATAAGCTGCTTGACCTGCAACATCCTGAACGGGTTTCGGCCAAATTGAAGCAGCGGCCGGATAGCCTCAGCCGGGAAGATACGGCTTTCAAAGCGATACCAGCCATCATTGACGGCAACCAAAAAGTCGCGCCAGGCGGCGTGGTTAAGCTTCGCCTTTCGGATACCATTCACCTGGGTAAATTGATTATCCCTAAAGGGCAGCTTTTGTTTGGGGCGTGCAGCATTACCAACCAGCGGCTGTTGCTGGATATTCGGAACATTCGCCTTGGAACGGCCATTATCCCGGTCAACCTGACCGTGTTCTCTCTGGATGGGTTGACGGGCATTAATGCCCCGGAAGCAGAACTGGGCGAAGCGGCAGGCAATGGCACAGCTAACGCCTTATCGGGTATGCAGTTCCTGTCGATGGATCAAAGTATAGGCACCCAGGCCGCAACGGCAGGTATCTCCGCCGCGACGGGGCTGCTGTCCAAAAAGGTTAAAAAGATCCGGGTCAAATTGAAAGGCGGCGTAACGGTACTGCTTAGGGTAAATAAATCTTAACGGATGGTAAGCAGTAGTTATGCCGCGGGGGTTATCAGCCAGTTGGAAGACGCCCAGGATGTGGGCTTCTCGCATGTGGTCTTTGAACTGTATGCGGATGATCGCACGATGCAGCCGCATCACTGGCAGGTTTTCGAAACGATGGGTGCCGCACAAGAGCAACGGCAGGCCTTAGCGGATAAAGGCGGCTGGTCTGGTCATGACGACCGACATATTTATTGCTGGCCAATAGACCGCCTGCTCGAAGAATTACAAACAACTCATTCATTAAACAATAGACAAGCTATGAATCTGAACAATCTGGAAGATATCAAAAAAGAAGTGGCGAACCTGGGGTTCAGCCAGCAGAGTATTGACCAACTGGAACCGCAGATGCGGACAGGTACCGGTTATTTTAACGTTCGGGAACAGTTGCCCGGTGACAACGGGCTACCCGTCGATCTGACCCTGCATTTGCGCAAATCGAACGAATCGGAATATTATAACCTGAACAAGTTTGAAGCGGTCGCGGGTAAGATACCGCCCGTGGTGCCAGGGCAGCAGTATATGGTCATATCGGAGAATAAGGATAACCCGGAAAGGCCGCTGGTCAAAGCTTTTGACAGTGGCTATGAGGCCATTGAGTTCTTTAAAAAGCAAAAAGGCAACAGTGAACTGGCCATAGGCGAAAGCCCGGAAGCTAAACAGAACCTGGCCAGTAAAGAGCAGGGAACAGTCAATTACGTGAACAATGATTTTAAACAGGCCTATTTCGGCAGCGCCGTGAGCCAGACCTTTTACGTGCAGAAAGGTGTCGGTTTTAGCGCCCAGCAAGCGGCCAATATGGTGCAGGGCCGCACGGTACACCGGGATAATATGCTCAATCCGAACAGCGGCGAGACTTACCGCGCCTGGATCAATCTGGATCAGGGCATACCTAAAGACGATCACGGCAATTACAAGCTGAAACAAATGAACGATCCCAATTTCGGTTTTGACCTGGATAAGACCCTGAACAAGTTTAAGATCAAGGAATTGGCCGATCCCGCGCAAAAAGCCGCCATCGTGCAGGGTATTAAAAACGGCGATCGTATCGAAGTAACTGTAACCGGCAAGGACAATAAAGAGCAAAAAGTACTACTGGAAGCCCAGCCCCGCTATAAAACGATGGATTTCTATAGCGGCAAAGGCGATAAATTAAAACGCGAACTGTTCCAGAAAGCGCCATCCCAAAACCTTGACCTCGGAAAAGACAGAGGTAAGTCCAAAGACAAAGGCGAAGATATGGGCATGAGCATTTAAGCTGCGCTTAATCACTAAAAAACGAATCAATAAATATTAACCCTAAAATTAAATTCATGAACACATTTGAAAAATTGAAAGCAATGGTAAACGCTGCTGAAACCGACGCAGTGAAATTCTACGGCAAAGGTAACCAATCGGCAGGTGTAAGACTGCGCAAAGCCTGTATGGAGATCAAGAACCTGGCCCACGGCTGCCGGGCGGAGATCACCGGATTAAAGCACAAAGCGAAAAAATAATCGCTTAGTATTACCGCTAAGATCCTGAAGATAGCTACAAATGTCCGAATGCCCTGCTGAAAAGTGGGGCATTTTCTTTATCGGGCAGAGTTTTTTAAATTTGCTGATCTAATTATGTCATTCATTAATTATCACCTATGGATCATAATACCTTAGCGGTCACAGTGGATGCGCCGTTAGCTGAACACTGTTTTTATTGCGGGTTACAATTTGGGGAGAATCCGCTCCCTGCCGACGACGCGCTGTATCATCAATTCTCTAAATACGCGAAAAAGACGACCCAGCATTTTTACTTGCCCGGCAAGCTGGAAGATGAGCGTGGCCCACAGTTCGTTTTGGCGCACAGTTGGTGCAATATTACCTCGCGGCCATTATCGCATGACGGGCGGCTGGAATTCAAAGATACCATGACTAAACAAGTTCAGGAACAGCAAAGCCCGCCCTGGCTGCACCTGCATGCGGTTAAGACCGAAAGATTGTCGAATAAAGCGATCAAACAGCGTGTCAAAGATGAGTTGCCCGGTGAAGCTGAAGAATGCTTTTATTGCGCCATGCCCTTTGATATCGTACCGGCAAGATTAGGCCAGCCCTTGTATAAAAAACTGCTGATGTGGGCTAAAAAGGCCGTACAGCTGCCAGAACCGGGTATCACAAATAAACCCGTGTTGGTGCATCACTGGTGCAGAGCAAAGACCGCAAACTTATCGCCTGAGCAAAAATTACAGTTCAAAACCGTTACCTCGGCGCACTGTACCGGGGCGGAAACGATGCCCTGGATCAATAAAAATCTATTGCTTAAATACATTAAGTCAGGCGGGGATCTGATGGAGATATTAAAACGCCAGGATAAAGCGCTTTATGATGCCGGGCGTTGATATACGGCTCTAAAGGTCTATAAACGGATTGTTTTGATATTTTCTTCATATTCCGTAAATTCATGAAAAGAACAAACCATGAAAAATCAGCCGGTCAGTCTGGAAAATCTGCAAAAATATTTCGACGAACTACAAGCTTCGCTGCTCTATTGGCAACTTGAAGGCCCCGGTTTGAAACCGGTCTATGATTGGGATAGGATGCAAATACGGGAATATATGCGTGACCTGTACAGGTTTGCCCATGAATGCCTATACATGAGGCTTCGCATTGATGCGCCGGTGCATTCTGTTTACCAGTTCCAGGAAACCTGCTGGTTGACCCGGCCGGAACTTATCAAGCTGACGGGGGACTTATTGAACTTGTGCGACCTGTCTTTGATCTGGTCATACCGTGACACCACAGCACAGGAAGATATACTGCTTCGCGACCTCGAACAACTGAACAGCCAGCTGATTGGTGCGCAATACGGCCAAAGCGCTTTTGAAGAAACCATTGATGTGCGGGATATCAGGTTTGATATAGAATAATTTCAGGTCAGCGGCACCAGCCGCTTCATTTCGTACCTCAATTCAGCAGCTTCCCCGCATTTAAGCACCGGCTTTCGCCCGTGCTTTTCTTTTTTACGGCTTCGCTTATTAAAGCCCTGATTTTAAGCCCTTTCTCACCATTTATTGACACAAATTTCTCAAAAGCCGGCCGCACGTCAAGCCCGGGCCTCCGGTTTTGAAAAAAAAATCTTCCTCCTTTTTTCATTGGCTGCCGCTATCGCGGCGGGTGTTGGGAGCGTATTTTTTTTCCAAAAGGCTTGCCTTAGCGTCCGGCTTATTTAGGTGAGGTGCTCAATAAAAAGCGAGAGCGAGCGTATGCGAGCGGACTTAAAAAAAAGCACATGGAAACAACAAACGGCAGAGCCCCACCACACGGACAGGATGTTACCGCAGACCTTTCACACAGAGAATTGATAAGAATGGAGATAGAAACAATAAAAAATAGAAATTATGAAAACCGCAGAATTAGAAAGCAAAAAAGGAGCAAATAACGCAGTAGTTAATAAAGCCGCTAACCCGGTAACCGAGGAAAACAAGAACCCGCAATTTGTGGCGGGTAACCCGGTTAATAAGGACAGCGCCAAACCCGCAGAAACGGAAAAGCCGAAAGAAGAGGTCAAGGCTTCAACCGCACCGGTCGCCGAACAACCGCAAGCGGAACATTTCAAACCCGAACTAAAGGCCGAACCTGTTAAACCTGTACGTAACCTGACCGAAACCATCAAGGTGTTGGAAGAACTGCACCGTTTGACCTTACAACGCAATAAGTTACTGGCGACTATCGACAATCTGGAAAGTTTCGAGGTGGGGTTGAAAGAGGACTTCGACGAAACAGAGGGCAATTATTACACGGGCTGTATCCTCACCATTGAGGACGATACCCGCAAAAAGTTTACGACTAAAAACCCGCTGATTATTTGGACGGTAGCACAGCAGATCAATAGCATTTGCGTGGCTAAATTGGGCGAAGTGGAAGCCAAAATTGTCATTACTGCTTAAAATAAATAGGTAAAACGCCCCTGTATTTCGCACGTACAGGGGACGTTTTGATTGTTAAATTTCTTTAACCTACAAAACAATGATAGATATTTTCATCGAGATAACCAACCAACTTTTTTGGGAAGGTTACGCCGAACAATTGGCCAAGGAGAACCCCGCCGGGTTTCAGCGGGAATTAACAGATTTTATCAACTGCTATACTCTATAAAATCATGTACGATACCATCTTTTTATTGGTCAAAGCGACCATACAAACCACGCATAAAAATGTGCATGAAGCCATTGCCGAAATACAGGAAACAGCCACCTGCACGATTACCAATACCAAAAAGGTAAAAATACACGAACTAACATTAATGGACTATAAACTTAAAAAAGCATGAACACACCACATATCGGGGTAAAACCCCAAATATGGCAGATTTTAGGAACGAAAGTCAGCCATTGCAAGACCAGTACAGAGGCGATACAGGAAGCAGGTCTGGATTTTACGGTACTTAAACACCCGAACCTACACACGCTGCCGAGCGGTAACAATATTATTTCCGATAACAGTTTCTTTACTTTTCGTACCGATACCGAGGCGGTATTAGGCGATAAAATTGGCGCAGATTATCAGGTGGTACAGAATACCGAAACATTTGCTTTTTTTGATGAGATCATTAAAAACTACGGCTTAATTAAATTTGATTATGCCGGAAGTCTTGGTTTTGGGGGCAATGTATTCCTGACAGCTAAATTGCCGGAACATATCCGTATTGGGCGGGATGATCTGATCGACCAATACTTGTTCCTTTCATCAACGCATGACGGTACTGGCAGTATAACCATTGCTTTTACACCGATCAGAATTTGGTGTTCCAATACTTTAAATGCCGCTATGCAGAACTGCAATAACGCCATTAAGATCAGGCATACCGCCAGTGCCGCCGAAAAATTGAAATCAGCGCATAAAATGTTAGGGCTAACCGATCAGTTAAGTACAGAACTGGAAGCCATATTTAACCGTTGGTCACGTATCCGTATCAGCGACCCTCAATTAAAAAGGCTCATTCAACTGGCTATGGTGCCGAACAAAGAAACCTATCAGCTATTGACCACGCAAGGAAACCGAACTATCCAGCCAGTTCAACAATACCATTTCCGCAGTTTTCGATTATAGTTACAACAGCCCAAGCCAGTTGGAAGACACGACCAAAGGAACTTTGTTTGGTTTTTATAATGCGATCACCGGGTATCATCAAAACGTCCGCAATTACCGGGACGATGAAGCCAAATTCAAATCCATCATGCAGGGTACGGGACTACAGCGCAACCAAACCGCCTTTGACCTATGCGGTGAGTTTGCAAAATACGGTAATGCCTTATTACTCAATTAATCATTTGCAGGGGGGAAATATTCCCCCTGCAATTTTATCCCTTATTAAATGTAAAGATCATGAAAACGATAGATCAGTTAATGAACCTTGATAAAGCAAAGATCATGTTCGATTTATTTAGAGACGAAATCCCTGAATTTTTAAGCTATACCCAAGCCATTGCCGATAAAGTAGCCAATGACAAAGAGGAACTATTAGCGAACTGGACAAACCCGTTTTTGAGTTATCACCAGTGGCTTCAAATTTCCGAACAGGTGAATAGCGCCATTAAAAAGTACGGCAAAAACTTAACAAAAAGCGGCAGCCTATTCACCGATCAACTTTTTGATGGGTATTTAGCCATATTCAGCAATCATTGCTTAGAACAGTACAGCATTAATAAAGCACAATCGCCAAAATTCAAACTGGCTATTGATCTTTTTTATTTACCTGTTCAGCCAATTAATAATAGGAATTACAGCTATATCGTACTGGAATTACACGGCGTGCCGGAACACGCCGTCATCGCCACGGACGAAGACGGTAACAATCGTGTATTTGATAGCCGCGCGGATGCCGATGCAGAAGCTTCCGACTGCCAAGAGGGTCTGATCGTAGAAATATAAACCCGGCGATTCAGCTAAAGCCTTGTGTTATAACAGACACAGGGCTTTTTTTGTAAAAAATTTCCTGATTAGGTGTTATTCAGGTCAAACAGGTATTTCCAGGTTTAACCGATCCGCTAAATAACGCACGGCCGCAGGATAGTCCAGCTTTTTGTATTCAACCATAAAACGGATCGCATTGCCGCCCTTGCCACATTTAAAACACTTATATATCTGTTTCGATGGCGACACCGAAAATGTGCGATTAGTACCGCCATGAAACGGACAAGAGCCTTTATATTCTTCACCTTCGCGGGTAAGCTCACTAAACTCCGTTATCAATTCTGGCAAGTTAGTCTTTGCCAGTAGCATATCTATAAACTTTGCAGGTATCATGACTGGTAACGTTTAATAAGCAAAAGTAACGTCATTGCTCCAATATTCCCAAGCCTAAATATGTTGGTTCACATAAGCCGAAACTTCCAATAAATCACGATCAATCAATTGTTGCAAGTTCACCTGGTCATAAAAATCAGATCGCATATCGTATTGCGCCTTTAAACGTATCGGCTCGTCAATAAAACTCCTTACCGTAACCACACTCTTTGCATGGCGCACCGTCACAGAAAAATTCATCGAGATCAAATTTTCATCCAGGACTGTATCAGGCCCAATATAAGCGTACTTGTTACCCTTGATTTTTGCTAACTGTTCTGTTATTAATGTAATAATATCTTGTTTCCTGCCCATTTAAAATTAGATGCTATATCAGGCATCACAAAAATGTAGTTTTTCAGACTGAAATGAACATCTTAATACCGTTTAATCTTTAGATTTTTCCTTTCTATAAAATTCTATAAAATCCTGATCATTATGTAACTTTGATTTTTCTGCCAGCGCTTTTTGGGCTTTTTTGGTCAAACGTTTCGCATCCTTCTTCGCCCCAAATACATAATTTATCTCTTCCGGCTTGTCATCGATCATATCTTGGACATATTTAAGAACGTTCTCCGCCGACTTCGACAAACGCTTGAAATCTTCCATGAAATGTTCCGAAAATTCTTCATCCTCGGTCACCCAGCGGGACAACACCAAATCTTGGTTCGTTGTCCCGCTTTTTTGTTCCCCTAATTTCTTGTTTATCAGATAGGTAATTTTGAATGGATCACTCACCGTAGCGGTTCGTTCTTTCAATTCCTCAAAAGTGAATTTTTCGGGGTAGATCGAACCAATAATTTTTCTTTGTGTGTCAGGCTCTGATTTCCAATAGATTACGTCAATCTTAGTCAAGGTACTAATTGCACCGTCAACAATCGGCTCCAAATCCTGCACCTTTATCACCTCAGTTCCTATTTCTGACAGCTTGGCCTCCAGTACGATTATCTTGTGCTCATTTTCTGATTTGATAGCCTTGTAGTCTGTACCATCAATGTCGCCGTTTAGCAACAGTTCGCGGGCTTTGGTTAGCTTGTTATTGTGAATAGTAATCTGATCTATGTATTGTCTGCGGGCATCACGTCCAGTCTGCGTACTATTGCTATATGCATCGAGTATCACTTTTTTGAATAGTATTGCCGCCCTGATGTCCAGCACATAATCTTTCAAGCCAGAAACAAATGTTTCGTTTACATCTTCTGCTTTCTGTCTGTACCCGCAGTATGACGAGCAATGGTAATAGTGGTAGTATTGGGTTCTACCTTTAGATGCGCTGCCCGATAAAACTCTTGTGCATTTTGAACAGTTCAAAAATCCTCTTAGTGGCAGCATATTCATAGACACTATGGTAGTACCTGTACTCTCGCGCTTCCTTCCATTTAAAACATCCTGAACATCATAAAATAAGCTTTCTGAAATCAAAGGATCATGTACGCCCGGTACGGTAAACATATCTTCATCTTTGAATTTCGGTATGACAATTTTGCCGCAATAGACCGGATTACGAATAGCTACCCAAAACGTGTTCTTGCTACAATTCAATCCAAGCTCGTTTGCCCGTTTCCAAACTTGCTCGGTAGAGTATTTTCCTTCGCTGATCTCGTTAAATGCCCATTTCATGATAGATGCCTGAGGTTCTTTAAAAACAATCCGCTTCGCACCACCCTCTTGTGTACGGTTAACATAGCCAATCGGCGCTGTGGCCATATACCGGCCTTCTTTCCTTGCGCGGCGCATACCATAGAATACGTTTAATGCCCGGCGGTCATTTTCAATTTCAGGAGCGGTCAGGTAAATTGCCAGCATCATCTTATTTTCCGGCACACTCATATCCAGCGGTTGTTCTACCGCCTGCGGCTCAATACCAAGTCCTTTCAATGTGTTGATCATTTGATAGGCATCCGGTGCATTACGACTGAATCTGTCCCACTTGGTAAAAAGTATAAGGTCAGATTTATTACGGTTTTTGCGGAGGAATACAAGCAGCTTTGTCCATTCGGGACGAATGAATGACTTGGCGGAATGATCCTCAAAAATCACGTTTCGGACAGTGATCCGGCTAATTTCACAGTACTTGCGAAGTACCTCTTCCTGGCTTCTCTGGGAGTACCCTTTATCCGCCTGTTCGTCGGTACTTACCCGTATATATAGATCGGCTACTTTCATTTTTTAAAGTTCTGATTTACAATCAATTTAGCTAAAAAATACATAAATTCCAACAATTCTTCGGCTTTTTTTTCAGTTATTTTCACACCGCTTTCGCTTAATATTTTAACGGCTTTTTCCGGTGTAATATTACGTTTTTCACTAACCATTTGATTGCTCCTTTCCTTTCATAAGTAGCAAATCTGGCAGAAAGGCTTTTGTCATTTTCGCAAGCGGCTCGCAACTTGCGAATGATTATTTCAAAACCGGGCTTTAAACAAAACGAATTTAATAGGCGTCGAATAATTTGGGTTTAAGAGATACATCAAGGTAACTTAAAGTTAGATAGTTAACATAAATATAACATTGAATTGATGTTTACATAACCTACCTTTGCGGTTTATCCTAAGTTTATGACAAAAAAGAAAATTAGAACACTGGTAAAAACCGCAAGGAAAACTGCAAAAAAAGATATCGCATCTACTTTAGTTAGGGAACTTAAAGCGGTAGCGGATAAAGTTGTACCGGGTTCAAAGAAAATAGACAAGGCGATCAAAAAAGACGCTAAAGGCTTAGCAAAAAAAATTGCTAAAGAAATAGCTATAGACGAAGCAGGCTTGGTGGCAGCGAACAAGCAGGAAAAAGCTGAGCCACAAGTAACAACAGCAAATACTGCTACCAATACAAGTACATCAGCAGCAAAGACGAATGTAGCACCAAAAACTCCTAAAAAAGCATCAGTATCAAAAACAGCTGATAAATCCGTTAAATCCTAGGCTGTTGGCAGATGGCTTATTCTACGTCGGTATAAGCATAACCGCCAATAAAGATGAGTGCGTTGTCTGGCCGGATAGGCCCACCTTTTGCACCCAATGCAAATGATGTTTTAACGACGGTACCATTGTTATAGGTAAACTCAACCGAATGCCCAGATATGCGGTAGGTTCCGCCAGTTGCCGATTTCTTCCAGGCCGCAGCATTTCCGGTTGACATGCCTGCGTTTAATCCTTCGTTAAAATGGGTGGCATCTAAAAAAGTGATTTTTTTAATAGATAGCGCATTCAGGCCGTTACCATAATCACCGCCGCTTACTTTTTTCGTAAGCAGGCTTTAGTTTAAGTGCGCCTGTATAGGCATAGGCCGGAAACCAATTGCCTTCACCAAGTTTGTAATCATTGGTTTGCCCTTTGCTGTTCGTCAGTAAAAAAGTCTGGCCCTGTTTCTTCCACGTACCCCAGGCTTTAGGATGCTTTATATGCCATCTGCCGATTTTATAGCATCTGCAAAAGTAGCCCTGGGCAAGGGCGTTGTGGCGGATAGCCTAAGCGTCCTTTCTGCCCGATTTAAGGGCGGGGAGCGCGATAGCGCATTTCTGCACCAATACCTGGAAAAGCGGACAAGTCTCCGTTTGGACAACGCAGAAATTCTGAATGCATATATCACTATCAGACCAAGTAAGGGAAAGATTGGTTCAGAAGAGCTCCGGTTCCTGGTAGCCAACAGCGGCAATACCTGGTCGGCAGCGGTGCCCCAGATAGTTAATCACTTGGATCAGCTGGACACTGCCGAACAAAAAACCGTGGCGAATGACCTGTATAGCCGCCTGGTGTATAATGTCTGGCGTTATGCAGCCAAAACAGGCGACAAGCCGCAAGCCGAACAATCCATGGCCGTTGCGGAAAGGCTGCACCCCCTGTTGGGCGAACAGCAACAAGCATCATTTGATAACGTGGCCTTGTTCCATTGCCGCAAATTCCGGGACATAACCGGCCTGAGAAAGGTGGGCTATCGGCTGGCCGGAAAACAAATGGCCATTGACACCGCCTTCGCGCGGCAGCAGGACAAAGTGATGTATGAAAAGGTGAAAAGTTTTTACACGAATGAGCCTGCTGACCCGGCCAAAAAAAAGGACTTTGCCGAAGAAAAAAAACTGGCCATGGCCCAATTCTCCGGGCAGGCAGCTGCTATCCTTTACAATGTCGCCGACGCCTTTGCCGAAGTACTACCGTCAAACGATTCGGGCCGGAAAGATGCGCAGCAATGGGCGGAACGCGCCTATTTGCTGGTACCGAATGCCCATACCCGTGAACTGGCGGAGCGGTTGAAGCCTTAAAAACTCCTTACCTGTAACGTATGGGCGTAAAATCCGTCTATATACAAAATATCTAATTATGCAATTCAGCGTTCATAAGACTCTGCTGCTGGTCAGCTTTAGCCTTGCAGTCCAACTTAGCCAGGCACAAACCAAACAAGCAATGATCGATACACTCATCGAGCGCTCCCACCGGCTGGGTTTATTCACCGGGAATGTGCTGGTGATCGATCACGGAAAAGAGCTGTACCGCAAAGCGATAGGCGCTGCTGATGCTTCCGGCAAAAGCTATTTGACAGATCAATACAGGTTCCATATCGGCTCGATCGCCAAAGAGTTCAACGCGGTGTCCATCATGATGCTGCAGGAACAGGGAAAGCTATCCATCGATGACCCGATTACCAAATACCTGGACGGACTGCCGGGCTGGGCGGATAAAATTAGCATCAGGAACCTGTTACAATACAGCAGCGGCCTGCCGGACCTCCAATGGAAAACGATCACCAGTGATGCTCTGGCTATGGATGCCATCAAACAGGCGGTCAAGCCTGACTTTGCGCCGGGTACACAATACGCCTATAATAACAGCAATACTTTATTACAGCGCCAGATCGTGGCTAGGGTAAGCGGCAGGAGTTTCGCCAGCTTCGTGACACAAAATATACTCCGGCCCCTGAAAATGAGCGCCTCACTGGTTGATCCGGACGATGCTGCGCCACTGATGGCTAAATCCTATACCAACGCACTGGTACAAGCCCCGCTGGTATCGGCTATCTCCGGCTGGACAGCGGTTACGATGGATGATTTTTACAAATGGGAACAAAGCCTGGAGCAATTCAAACTGATCAGTCCCGCTTCCACCAAAATCCTGCTGACGCCATTTGCATCCGGCAAGCAATGCGGTTTAGGTGGCGGTGAAATGGCTGGCGATCAACTCGGTAAACACACGCATGACGGCACGGCGATGCAATACCAGGCTTTGCTGACCGCCGACGTAAAGCAGGGTCGTACCGTGATCTTACTGACCAATAACCGGCAAAACAGCCTGTACGACATCAACGCGGCTATACAAAATATACTCGGTGGTCAAACTTATGTACAGCCGAAGAAGCAGTTGATTACGGCCTGGCAGGACAAACTGGATACGGCAAGCGTAGCCGGATTGATCAAAGCTTATCAGGAATTGAAAGCCAAATATCCCAACGATTACAACTTCAATGAACCGGCGCTGAACGTGGTCGGCTATACTTTATTGGGTAAGAAACGCTATGACAGCGCTATCGCGGTTTTTGAATACAATACCATCTTGTTCCCCCATTCCGGCAACGCTTTTGACAGCCTGGCGGAAGCTTACTTCAATCAGGGCGACAAGGCTAAATCCCTGCTTAATTACGAACGTGCACTGGAACTGGACCCCTCCAATGCGGGGGCTAAAGAAAAGATCAATAGCCTTCGACAGCAAAAATGAATTCGTGCAAAACGCCCAAATTTAATAATATGAAGCAAAGCGGTGATACATTCCTTGGCCGTGTGCGGTCCGTGAAGATGGTCGATGGCTGCGGCGTGATGCCCACGCTTTATTCAGCCGATAAGGAGCTGGAGGAATGGCATAGCCATGAACAAGCCAGTATCAGCCTGCTGGTCAGAGGTGGGCACGACGAATATCTTTACGGTAAATATCACAAGCGGCAACCCGGCGATCTGAAATTTATCCCCGCAGGAGAGGTTCATCGGTGCGATCGCTATCAGCCGGGAACATTGAAGATCAATCTATCGTTCCGGCCCGGTATATTAGCAGAACATGCGGAAGACCGGCTGGATAGCCTCCTCAGTACAAAACTTAATTCTAAATTTCTGCTGCTTCAGC
The DNA here is from genome assembly GCF_003633615.1 of Mucilaginibacter gracilis. Lineage (NCBI taxonomy): Bacteria > Pseudomonadati > Bacteroidota > Sphingobacteriia > Sphingobacteriales > Sphingobacteriaceae > Mucilaginibacter > Mucilaginibacter gracilis. Next base: position 3,915,967 of record NZ_RBKU01000001.1, read on the forward strand.
TTTACCATGCGCTGGAGGACCCGGCGGTTGAAACGCAGGCTTCGGCGCAGTTGCTGCTGACGGCTTTGCTACACCCGGAAGGGAAAAGAGAAGGCTATACGCCAGCATGGGTAATGCAATTGAAGGAGTTATTGCAGGATGAATGGTCTGCCTGCTATGATCTCGGGGAACTGTCCCAAAAGGTAGGTGTACACCCCGTCACGATCTCCCGCTACTTCCCGGTCTATTTCTCTACTACTTTAGGTGAATACATGTGTAAGCTGAAAATCGAGCGGGCCTTACCGCTGCTCGGCGATGGAAAGCTGTCGCTGACCGACATCGCTTATCAATGCGGCTTCGCCGACCATGCCCATTTCACCCGCACCTTCAAAGCGGTAACCGGTTATCTGCCGAAACAATTCCGGAAAATTTAAGCAGGTTAATCCTGTTCTATTTTAAGTCAGCCTTTCGCTTTAGCTTGCGGGCTAATTTACAGCAGATGTTACGGACACGTTTTTATTGGCTGGCTTTGGTGCTTTGCGTGAATGCTGCGCCCGCTGCGGCACAATCATTTGACCCTTTCGACGGGCATTCAACCGCCTTCCGGGCCAGTCCGGAACGTTATTTCAGCAGCCCGGCCAAAGAGCTGGAACAGCGGAAGCGCTTACTGGATAAGACAGCTGTTTTCACGAAAAACGAACCCTGGACGCCTGCCATGCTGGACGATCAACTGGCGCTTTACGAAAAGCTGCTGGTTTCCCTGAACAGGCACTACGCTTATTTTCAGTTGCTGGGCTACCGGGACAAACGGGATACAGCGGCAAGGAGCGCCAAAGATCAAGTGGATCAGTTAATAGACAGCCTGGACCGGTATACGGCAGGGCAATTGCGCAGGCCGCTTTTTAGCGTGCAGGCCGATAATAAGGCCTACCGCTATCATTATTTACTGCAAAAAACACGTTCGGATGCGGAACACGAGCTGAATCCTGTCCCTGCGGCTATCGCTGCCAGGCTCAGCGATCCGCTGATCCAAAGGCTGACGGACAGGTATGATAACCTGATGGACGATATCAGGGCACCCGACCTGTTACTGCCCGACGGGCAAAAACTGAATCCTGTCACTAACCGTAATAAGGTATTACAGTACCCGGATGCGGCGGTTCGTGCCCGCGGCATGAAAGCGTATTATAATGCCTATAGCGCGCATGCGGAGCTATTGGCGGGTACACTGATCGATATTACCGCTTCAAAAAATGAGCTGGCGCAGTTAAGGGGGTTTAAAAGCTCCCCGGAGGCCACCTATGCCCGCCGCCTGCAACTGCCGGAAGACAGCGTCCGGGTTATGCTCCGGCAAATGATGGGCCTTGCGGCAGTGCTGAAGAACTACCAGCGGGTGCAGGCTACCCAGGTTAAATTGATTAACGGGCTGGATACCGTACACAGCTGGGATATGTCGTTGCCGTCCGGCTACAGCTTTCAGCAGCTGCCCTTCGGGCAGGTGAAAGCCTTAACGCTCCGGGCGTTCCTGCCTTTGGGCAAACCTTACCAGCATCTATTTGCCTGGCTGCTGGACCCGGCCAACGGGGCGCTGGATATAGCCGCCGGACCGGACAGGGTCAATGAAAATACGTCAGTGGGCTACCCCGGTGTCCCGGTGACTTTGTATATGAAAAGTTACGGCGGCAGCCTTGGGGAAGTTTTAAGGCTTTCCCACGAGGGCGGCCATGCCATTCACATGCGACTGATGAGTGAGGCCGGTATCGTTCCTTCCTATGCCGCAGGGCCAAGTTTCCTTTTTGAAGCCTATGCCATGCTCAACGAGTTATTGGTACTGGATGAATTGCAGCAGCAGGCCACCACTGCCAAAGCCAAGGCATTTTATACCCAGGCTTTCCTCGATAAGCTTTCCCTGGAAATATTTACCGCTGCCGAAGAAGGCAGTTTCGAACAGGGCCTTTATGACGGCGTGGCTGCCGGGCGCATGCATGACCGCAAGGATGTGGACAGTTTATATGCGGGCATCATGGGGCGCTATGACCTGTTTTTTCAGGCAGAGCCGGAACGACGGAGCGAGTGGATCAATAAACGCCTGGTATTTGACGACCCGTTGTACAATGTCAACTACCTGTATGCGATGCTGCTTACCTGCCGACTTTATGAGCAGGCGCACCGTGATCCTACTGATTTCGGGCGGCGTTACGCGGCCTTACTGCGGAATGGTTTTGATGCGTCCGCAGATGAATTGATCCGGAAGTTTATGGGTTTCGGCCTGGACAACCAAGCCCTGCTCAGGAGTGCGCTGGAGCTGATGCAACAACGCACCAAAGAACTGGCCTCGTTATATAAAGAACTTAACCTGGAAAAAGATTAAGAATTTTAAATTGCTGCAACATTTAATACCTACTTATCGTCTTTTCGCTGTATATGATAAAAAAAATAATTAGCCTCTGCTTTATCCTGTTTCAGAGCGGTCTGGTTTTTTGCCAGCAATTATCGAAAGCCGATTACCTGGCAGACCTGTACTATTTAAAAGATACCCTGCCCAAAAGGCATATCAACCTTTTTGCGAAGATCAGTAAAGCCGATTTTGAGCATACCATCGCTGCCATGGCAGCCCGGCTGACCGATCCCGATATGGAAAGCTTTACCGTTGAGCTTTATAAACTGCCGGTTGCCATTGGCGATGAGCACACCCATATTGAGCCTGTTTTTACCAAAGCGGCCCCCATCCGTTTTGACAAGTTCTCCGAGGGGATCTTTGTTACCGCCACAGATTCGGCTGATACGGATGTCCTGCTGTATAAGCTGGACGGCATAAACGGGCACCCGATCGGTGAGGTCATTAGCCGTTTTAAAGCGATCATTCAAAGCGGGAATTCATCATTTTTTGACTCACGCTTCCTGCACCTGATCAATAACCCGGTGATGTTGAAAGGCTTGCAGTTAACGGGCAGCACCGATGAAACTTCATTTGATTTAACTGCCCCAAACGGCAAAACGACCAGGCGCGTTATGAAGTCTGTGCCGGGTACAGATGCCGGCAATCTGCCGCTGGTGGCAGCGCAGAAACAACAAAGAAAGGGGAATTACTGGGATAATTATGATGCCCGGACAGGCACGCTTTATTTTAATTATAATAATTGCCAGGATAACGATGCGCATCCGTTCGCGGCGTTTAATAATGCACTCTTTGCTTTGATCGATCAAAAAAAGCCCAAACGGCTGGTGATCGACCTGAGGGATAATAGTGGTGGTAATTCGGGCGTGCTGACGCCGTTTATCGATAGTGTCAAACGAAGTTATTTAAATGCCAAAGGAAAATTGTTTGTCCTTATTGGCAAACAAACCTTTTCATCTGCTTTGATGAACGCGGTTGATTTTAAGCGGAACACCAATGCTATTTTATTAGGTGAAGCGACAAGCGGTACGGTAAACCATTATGGGGAGGTAAGGGGTTTCAGGTTGCCGCACACGAAAATCGTGATCGGTTATTCTACCCGGTATTGGGAAAACTGGAAGGGGCATGACGGCCCGCTGATGCCGGATGTGGCGATTGCTTATTCGGTGAAAAACTTTGGGAAAGGGATTGATGAGGCTTTGGTTTATGCGGAGAAATAGCCTAAGTGCCTGGGGAATGCCTAAGCTCTTATTTATTAACAACAAGTTAACCTGGCCGGCTTATCTTTGAAAAGGTGAAAGAGCTACCCGATAAAACCCTGTTCGCATTGGTTCAGGACCATGATGAACGCGCGTTCGCTGTCCTGCTGGAAAGGTACAGCGCCCGGGTGTATGACCTGGTCTACAAGCGTACCCGTGACGATGACGATACCAAAGATATTTTGCAGGACATTTTTATATCGTTCTGGAACAACCGGGATAAGATCAGAATCGAAGACTCTATTTATCCTTACCTTCACCGCTCGGCCAAGTATGCCGTCATTGACCTGGCTGTCAGAAACCAACGCGTCAGCGCTTATCAAAGCTTGTTAGCCAAACAGGACGAGCCATTTATTCATCCCGCTGAAAATTCGTTGATCGCCGCTGAACTCCGGCAGCAATACGAACAAGAAGTCGCCCGGATGCCCGGTACCATGCAGCAGATCTTCCGGCTCAGCCGTGACCAGCACCTCTCCGCCAGGGAGATCGCAGCGCAATTACAGCTCTCGGAACAAACCGTCAGAAATAACATTACGCTGGCCCTGAAAAAGCTGCGGCTTAGCCTCGGCTCCGACCAACTGATCGTTTTATTGCCGCTCAGCCTGTACATTTCTTCCGCCCTGGCCGCGCATTAGTCATTAATCAGAGTTTATCAACCACTTTTTTCACAACATATCATACATTCTTTTTAGCATTAAACAACGTGTAAAGCATTTGCACTTTTACTATCAGCTAATCTTTCAGGCAGCGCACAGAAAAGCCGTGATACTTTCCGCCGTGGTTGCTGCCTAATGCTTCACTGTCGGATCGCAAATACCACGCCCAGGCATCCACATCGTCATACGCGGTGCTACTCCAAAATAGTAAAGTGCCATTGCTTGAAGGAATAAATCCGCTTTGGCCACGAAAACTGCTGTATAAAGCGGTGAATCCGCTTGAATTTGTTGCGCCTGTGTTCGGGCCTGACCAGGATACCGTACCTGTTACTTTCATTTTTCCGCCCGCTACAGTTTCGCCACCAAGAAATTCTGCCAATAATGACCAGTCCTTCTCGGTTGGGACGTGCCAGCCTTTGGGGGAAAGTTTGCCGGTATTTACAGCGTGCCAGTTATACAATGCGCCTGTAGCTCCATTATTCGTCTCCTGATCATCGTACCAGCAATAGCCTGGTGAATTCAGTTTATACCAAGCCTCAGCCGTGTCAACTATCAATGGGATCTCCGTGCCATCGTTGTATCTGGTGGTTTTTAGATTTTCTACCATCCATACCTGTGTTCCGATGGATATGGTATGATAAATATTACCGTCAATATCGTTAATGATCGCTGTGTTCTTATCCATTATTATCATTGTTTTATGCAAATGTATTTCTAAATCCACTGTACTTTTGATATCAATATCCTGAAGGATACCAAAGCGGTTTAATTATGAAAGGAATGACGGAGGAACAGGCAATGAGGTATTTACAAGATACCTTATTCGTCGTTGGCGGTAAATGGAAGCTCCCCATATTGAGAGCCATACACAGCGGAAATTACCGCTTTCGTGATATACAACGAAGTTTGCCCTTGATTACGACCAGGGTGTTATCAAAAGAATTAAAACATCTGGAAGAGAACAAGTTAGTGATCAGAACGGTTTATCACGCTCCGCTTGCCGTTGAATACAAAGTACCGAATTATATGCATTCCCTATTGCCTGTTATTAAAGAAATGATCTTATGGGGGCAAAACCACAGAAAGAAAATTAGTGATAAATGATGCCTCCTGTTTGCATCAACCACGATCTGGAAGAATCTGCATAGTAAACTATTTAATGAACTCAAGGGAAAGCCCATGTCAGGAAAGATGCGAAATACGCCTTTATCAACTTTCTTGGTTTAATTATCAGAAGAGTTAAGGTGTATGATGAGCCATGAACAATGGCAAATTAATTCCCTAACAGAAGTTTAATGATTTCTTAACGGTATATCAGGGCGTCTTAACAGATTATACTGTTGAATGGCAAAGACACCGGAAACAACACCCGAAATAGCACTCCTGCAACGTTACCGAGCAGGCACCTGTACCCCTGAAGAAGCCAGGCAGGTCGATGAATGGTTCGACGCGCAGGAAAATGAAGGCGTACCGCCGCTGTTGCGCAGGCGATCCGTACAAGCAATTAACCGCGCCGTCCTGCGGGCGATCCGGTCGCCGCAGCGAAAACGACAAAACGGCTTTTTCTTTCTAAAGATCGCGGCGGTGCTGCTGCTGGCCTTCATGGCAGGTCTTTTCGGCTACAGGCAATTATACTCTGCAAAAGACTTGCACATCACTTATACTACGATCAGCACAAAGGCCGGCGAACGCAAGACCGTCATCCTCCCTGATAGCACCCATATCAGTTTAAATAACGTATCTGCCATTCGATTCGCCGACAACTTCGATGGGAAGACCCGGGCCGTCACCCTAACCGGTGAGGCTTTTTTCGAGGTACGCCATGATGCTACGCGCCCGTTCATCGTTAGCACGGGCCAATTGCATATCCAGGTATTAGGCACCTCCTTTGACGTGAGAGCATTCCCCGATGAAGCGCAGGCCAAAGTGACCGTCGCCTCCGGTAAAGTTGGCGTATATAGTACCCAGCACAAAACAGCTACGCAAATGCTGCTGCCCGGGCAGCAGCTTACCTATAACGGTACCACGGCAACGTATAGCACCAGTCAGGTCAACCCAGACGATCAGCACGCCTGGCAACAGGGCATCCTCATCCTCAAAAGCGAAAACCTGCGGGAGATCGCCCGGCAACTCGAACGCTGGTACAACGTCAGAATCAGTATACCGGACACCAGGCTGCAACAGGAGCAATTCAATATCAAACAAAATAACGAAAGCCTTGACCATGTTCTGGCCTCACTGAGCCTTTCCGGCGACGGCTTCCATTACCGGATCAAAGGCAGGCAGGTACAGATCTGGTAAGCTTATAATTAACTGAGTATTTAACCCTAAAACCGCAATATGAAAAAATAAAGCTGATGATATTATCTATTAAATAATGGATCAATAAAAAAGCGAAAGTGTACCACCACTTCCGCTTGTTAAAGTATTCATGATCCATCGAGTTTCTAACGCAACAATAACCATTAAATACAATGCACAATTCTACAAAAAGAACTGTAATTAAACTACTGTTTTCTATGATGAGATTAACCTTTATGGTGATCATATTCCTGCTCTCTTTAACCTGTACCTTACTCGCTTTCAGCGGTAATGCCCAGGATATGGACAAAGCCAATATTTCCGTTAATCTAAAAAAGGCCCGGCTCGGCGAAGTACTCGACGAACTGGAAAAACTATCCGGCTTTTCCTTTACCTATCCCACAAGAATGGCCAATATCAGCCCGGTCAGCATTCAGGTTAAAGATCAATCTTTAAAAGAAATATTACAAATACTGGCTCAGGCCAATAAGCTGAAGTTCACCCGGATCAACCAGATGATCTCTGTTAGCGAGGTATCGGCACCGGCAACGCCGGGAAAGATCAGTGGAAAGGTGCTCGACGAAAAAGGCGAACCTTTACCTGGCGCGACGATCAAGGTAACTGAAACGGGTACGGCAATCCAAAGCAACGTGGATGGCACCTATCAGTTCAGCATGCCCCCCGGCAGCTATACCATTGAAGTGAGCTATATTTCCTACCAGGCCAAACGCGTCACCGGCGTGCTGGTCACGGAAGGTAAATTGACCCAGCTGGATATCGCCATGCAGCCTGCCAAGAACTCATTGAACGAGGTAGTGGTTACTTCGGGCTATAAAAAAGCCTCGGTAGAAGGATTATATGCCCGCCAGAAAAACAATGCAGCCTTCACAGATGGGATCAGCGCCGAGCAGATCGGCCGTACTCCCGATAAAAATATTGGTGAAAGCTTAAAAAGAATTAGCGGGGTGAGCACCATCGATAACAAATACGTGGTGGTACGCGGCCTGGGCGAACGCTATAATGGGGCTATGCTCAACGGGCAGCTTATGCCGAGCACCGAACTCAACCGCAAGCAGTTCTCCTTTGACATCATCCCCTCCAGCCTGGTAGATAACGTCGTGGTCAGCAAGACCATCACCCCGGATATGAGCGCCGAATTCGGCGGCGGGTTGGTCGCGGTCAACACCAAAGCCATCCCCACCGAAAATTTCCTTTCGGTAACCGTAGGGGAAAGCGTAAACGACCATACGACCGGTAAAAGGTTTCGCTCACTTAAACTGGAAGGCCAGGAATACTGGGGCGGCCTTTCCGATCACCGCAAACTGTTCGGCACCTTCGACTGGAAAAATACCGGTGAGATCCTGGCACTCGGAAAGTTTGAGACAAGGAATAATGTCAACTACCTGAAAAACAATTCGGAATTCAATAATAACTGGGGATTGTCGGAATTTAACCCAGCGCCATCACCCAATTTTCAACTGGCATATGGGCACCTGTTTCCCAAAGCAGGTGAAGATGGCAAGATCGGTATCATCGCTTCGGCCAGTTACCGCAATACCTTGCAAACCCAGGACATCCAAATGAGCCGGGATGGTTTTGCCAATGACAGCACCGGAACGTTTACGGGAAAACGCTACGGTTTTACTACCAATATCGGCGCGCTTGCCGGTGTCGGCTATACCAATAGCCATACCAAGATCAGCTTGCAGAGCATGTACCTGCGCACGCTGGATCAGCAACTGATCCTGGGGCAGGGCGCTCACGGGGACAACGGCTACCAGGCGGCCTTATACGACATCACCACCCAGACCACGCTTTTTCAGCATTCCCTGAAAGGCGAATACAGCCCAAACAAGGAGGGCATCAGGCTCAACTGGAATGTCTCTTATACGGATCTTGACCGCCAGAAACCTGATAACCATATCGTCCGTGTCGGGATCACGAAAGATAACCCTTCGCTTGATCAGATCAACACTAGTGGCCCGGTTGACGGTGGTTTTGAAACCGACGGCGGTGCGGGTCGTTGGTGGAACCGCACCGGTGAAAAGAATTTGGGCTGGAATGCCGACCTTGCGGTGCCGTTGAAACTTCATCTGATACCTGACCTGAGCAATACTTTTAAAACAGGTTATGCCGGTTGGTATAAGGATCGTTTTTTATACGTGTTCAATACCACAACGCTGTCCGACGTAAGCGACAACCCGCCTTTATCCCGGGCTTTTGACAATGAACACGTAACCGGTATTACGTACAGCCGTTTTGGTGATGACTTTCACCGTAAGGCCGCTCTGCACGCCGGTTACGTTATGCTGGATCAAAAAATAGGAAAGCTGCGCCTCGTTTGGGGACTGCGGGCAGAGTTTTATAACCTGAACAAGGTGAACGGTGTACTGGATTCCCTTTTCGTACTGATTAACCAGGGGCAAGGCAACAAGTACCAATACGATTATTCGGATTTGACGAACCGGGAAAAGAATATGCAGTTTTTCCCCTCTGCCAACCTTACTTACGGCCTGACACCCAAAATGAACCTGCGCCTGGCCTATTCCAAAAGTATCATCCGGCCAGACCTGCGCGAACTTTCTTTTTTCAAGGAGTATGATTTTGAGCTTGGCGGTACTTACGAAGCCAATGATCCGATCCATTCTACTACGATCCATAATTATGATTTCCGGTACGAATGGTACCCGGAACCCGGCGATATCCTCTCTTTTTCCTTGTTCTACAAAGACCTGGATTACCCGATGGAGATCTACAACCTGGGCGGTAACCGGCAATATACCCTGCGTAACAACAAGTCGGCTAAAAACAAAGGTATTGAACTGGAATTGCGTAAATCCTTCGCGTTCACTGGCCTGCCGCTCATTAAACACATCACGCTATACAGCAATTTCACCGCGCTGGATGCCAGCGTTGTGCCGATGACGGTCAATTTCGGTGCCCTTAATAAGGATAATCCATTAAAGATAACGCCGATAGAGGTATTTGGAAAAACGGAACACAGGCCACAGGCAGGGGCCAGCAATTATACTTATAACGGCGGCTTTCAATATGACGATAGCGGGCTATCCCTCAATATCAGCTATAATTATGTATCCAACCGCACTTATCGCCTCACAGACATCTACCCGCAGTCTTTGTTCGAAAGGCCGATCAACTCCCTGGACGGGCAGCTGGCCTTCAGGATACTGAAGAAAAAGGCCGAGGTTAAATTCAATGTTTCCAACCTCCTAAACGCTTCGGGTATTGTCTATACCAACTACTACGACGGTTTGCAAACGCCCGGCGGGAGTTTTGTTGATTACCCGGCTCCAACTACCAAACAACTGTTATACGATCCCAAAAGCGACCGGCTGGATTACAAAGCGTCGCCGGGCCGGACGTATTCACTGGCATTTACTTATAATTTCTAAAGCATTATCCCATGAAAAAATACACGACGCTTCTGTACCTGTTCGCATTCGCCGTTCTGTTGAATGCCTGTAAGAAAGGCGAACCATTGCCCGAGAAATCTTTTGCCAATATCACGGTGATCAGTAAGGCCCTGCTGGATGTCCCCCCGCTAACGGTTTACGTAGATAGTGTACTGCTGGATACGGTAGGTGGTGGCAGTGCTGGTACCATACTGATCGAGCGCAAAAAAACGACCATGAAGCTGACGATCAAAAACCTGCAAACTGGTAAAACGCTGTTGGATTCTACATTTACGGTCAAACCTAAGAACAGCTTTACCGTATTGGTCGACAATTCACTCGGTATCGCCACATTTTATACACCATCCACCAAGCCCATTCCAGCCGACAGCGGTAGTGTGCAACTATTCTGTAATTCAGTAGTAGGCGGAATGACAGGAAAAGGTCTGACCTTCAAACTTTTCACCACTTACGATAATGCGAACACATTTAATCCGACAACTTACGAAGTCAAAAACCTGGAGAACGGAAAACTGGCGGCTCCGTTGATGCTCCCCTTAACCAAAGACGCGGTGGGCGTTATGCCAACCTACTATATCCAGACAGTTGATCCGGATACCGGCACTATCCTTTCGAATCTTTTTCCCGGTTTCAGTGGCTACGGGCAGGTAACTGTTGAACCCGGCAAAAACAATGTCGTTAAAGTCGATATTATCAGCGATCCGCTATATGGCAATTTCTATAACAGCCCCTTTCTGTATTTTCCTTTATAGGCCAGGCTATCTCGATCGATCCATCCTTTCTTGAACAGGCGGTCCCGCAAGGACCGCCTGTTATTCAACCAGCAGATGAACAATACCCAAACAGCTATTACCATCCTCTCGGTACTTGATCTGAGCATCCTGGTACTCGCCCATAGCGTCGACCGTCAACTTTACCGGCAACGTACCTTGCAAAAATCCGGAGCCGGTCATTTCTTTTGCAACCCGGATTACGACGAGCGGGTCAACCGATTTTTACTGAGCAGAGGCGGCTTGCTGCTTACCGGACTTCTTTTCATCACGATCTTTTTATACTATTTGAGCGATGCCCAAATTTAACGAAGAAAATCAGCAACGATACACCCACAACCCCGGCTTACTGATCCTTGGGATTTGCGTGGCATTGGGCGGCACTGTATGCTGGCTGGTCATTTTTCGGATCTATTACCTCCTGTCCTGAATCCGGGGTAGCAGATCGTAGCTAAAAACAATTCGCTGTAATCGGATGCCTGCATTCATCGGGTGGGTAAAATCAAACGTTTTCAGGCGTCTGATCTCTTTAAACTAATTTAATAAACAGTGATTACCTTTACCGGCGATGATGACCGAAACAGGCGAACAGCAATTACTGGCAATGATCCGCAAGGGTGATTACGATTCGTTCGGGGAAATGCACCGCCGGCATTACGACCTGCTGTTTGGCCTAGCCCTTAAAAAATTGGGGGACGAAAACGAAGCCTACGACCTGCTGCAAGATCTTTTTACCGAGCTATGGCTTAAGCGGGCGGATCTTTTTATCCATAACCCGCTGGAAAATTACCTGAAGAACCGTTTATGGTTCAAGTTATCTTCCCATTTCCGCGCCAAGGGTTTCCGGCAGCAGCAGTTCCGTCACTTTGCTGAATTCCTGAAAAGCGAACAGGAAACCGGGCCTGTAACAGCAGCAGGAGATATCTACGAGGCCGAGCTCAATTACGAAGCACTGATCGATACCATTAACCGGACTATTGAGGCGATGCCCGAGAAAATGCGCGAAATCTTTGTGATGAGCCGCAGCAACGATTATTCTATCGCGGAGATCGCCGCGCAATTGGACCTCTCCCCGCAAACGGTAAAAAACCAGATCAGCAACGCGCTCACCCGCCTGCGGCAGGCAACCGCCCAATCGGGACTATCCGCCGCCGGCTTACTCGCCCTGGTCTGCTTAACAAATATTTAATAATAACTTAACGATTTCTTTCTGGTACTTTTTCCGGTTTGCTACTTATAAGGGCATATGCAGGAAGAAAACAAATTAACCCCTAACTCCGCATAATTACCCCGTCTATTTTGAAAAATATAGTGGAACAACGCTTGATTGTTCCTTTTTTTGTTTATTTTGGGCTACCTAATTAGGTTGTCTATGTCGTTACCTTCCTGGATTCAAAAATTTAAAGAGCCAAAAACAGAGATCAGGCTTATCAAGGGTACATTTTACAAGTACGCTGTTGAGTATCGTTATAATTCTGAAAAAAAGCGGACGGATAAAATAACCCTGGAACTTCTTGGTAAAATCACCGAGAAGGAGGGCTTTGTCCCGTCGGATAAAAAACTAATAAAAGATAAAGGCAACAGCCTGCCGGTAGTAGATATCAAAACATACGGATTGTATAATCTCTTTACGTCTTTGCTTGCTGAGGATCTTCCCAGTTTACTTACACTCTTCCCAGAGCCTGTTAGTCAAACATTATTGACAGTAGCAATGATGCGTTTTGCTTATCAGCACCCAATAAAGCGTATGCCGTTTCAACATGCACATGACTACTGTTCTCTGAACTGGGTCACAAAAGGTCTTGATGACAAAGCAATTACAGCTGCATTGAAATATGTAGGAGAAAACAGAGAACTATTGCTGGGCTGGATGAAAGGCAGATTAGGGGTAAGGGAAGCTATGCAGGATAAATTTGTAATGATTGATTCTACGCACATACCATCCCTTTCAGAACATCTTTCAGTCAACGCAATGGGTTATAATCCACAGCATAGCTATGATCCACAAATACGCCTGATGTACATTTTTTCTGCACAAATGCAACAACCGGTGTATTATAGACTTATCAATGGGAATATTACTGACGTTACATCGATGAAGATATGTGTAGACGAACTAAATATCAAAGATGTGGTTTTCATTGCCGACAAGGGATTTTACAGCAAGAAAAACGTCGCTGACCTCAAAACTGCCTCCATTCATTTCATTATCCCACTATACAGAAATAATAATCTCATAGATTATGAACCGCTACAGCAAGCCAATTTTAAAAAAGGTATAAAGAATTATTTCACCTATCAGAAGAGGGTGGTCTGGTATTATGAATATGAAAAAGAAGGACTGATGCTAACTACTTACCTTGACGAGCGCCTTAGAGTAGAAGAAGAAGCTGATTTCCTTACCCGTACTCAAACACATCCTGATAAGTATAAAGAAGTTGATTTCTTTGAACGGGTTGACCGTTTTGGAACACTTACACTCACGAATCACCTGCCTGAAGCGGTGTCCGCACAAATGTTATATGAAACCTACAAACAGCGCAATGAAATAGAAGTCATGTTTGACGCCTACAAGCACTTCCTGCTTGCAGACAAAACCTACATGCAGAACCGATATGTGCTGGAAGGATGGTTAATGGCAAATTTTATAGCCATGATCGCATACTACAGGTTGTATACACGACTAAAAACAGCAAACAAACTTTCAAAATATGCACCAAAGGACATAGTAGAAATATCAAAAAGCATCTACCAAACTAAAATCCGAAACACCTGGGTAAGATCCGAAATAACAAAAAAGACAAAAGACCTCTTTAAATCTATTGACATAGACTACCTAAATTAGCGGAGTTAGGGATTAAACGAAAGGTTTAAGGAATACAGCGAGGGTAACGCAGGGGCTGCGGAGCAGGCGCAAATAGGGCGCTGGCTCCGGAGCCTTGACCTGCGGAAGGATAAAACGATTCGCTCTTTTCCAGCGCAACGTCAAAGATCGGAGACGGAACTTCGGGCATTGCTGCGGCCTGCCGCTGCCGGTTATGGCCGGGTCCGCCGGATGATCGTCCGCACGGGGCTGGCGGCAGCCGGTATATTGCTGTTCTTAACAGCCGGCGTTTTGATTTACCAGGCTGGTATCCGCCAGGCGCCACAAGCATTGAAGCTGGCAACGGCAAGCACCCATGCCGGTGAAATGAAGATCATTACTTTGTCTGATGGCAGCCGCATTACCCTGAACAATCAAACCAGTATAAAATACCCCGAAGAATTCAATCAAAACACCAGGGAAGTATTCCTGACGGGAGAGGCCTTCTTTGAGGTAAAACATGATGCCAACAAGCCATTCAGGGTGCATACGGATAAATTGGCTGTGCAGGTATTGGGAACGTCCTTCAACATACAGGCCTATCCGGATGAATCCGGCCTTGACGTTGCGGTAGCAAGCGGTAAGGTGGGCGTTTTCGCCAATGGTGCCAGGGACGGCAAGACTTATATGCTACTGCCCGGCCAACAACTCAGTTATAACCGTAAGAATTTGGCCTTCAGCCCCTCCACGATAGCAACGGCGGCGATCATTGCCTGGCAAAAAGGCACTTTGGTTTTCAAGAACGAAAAACTGGAAGCGATAGCCCGCAGGCTCGAAAGGTTTTACGGTGTAAAAATCCGCTTTAAGAACAAAAAACTGATGGCCACGGAATTAAGCCTGAAAGCGAACAACCTAAGCCTGGAATCGGTGATGAAGGCACTGGGTTCTGCCGGTGAATTTAACTATAGCATCAAGAACAAACAGGTGCTGATCTGGTAAAGCAGCAAAAAAACGATTAACCTTAAAAAAACTGCCTATGTAAAAAACGCTGAATATCCATCAAAGGTGGGCGATAAAAATAGAGCGAAAGTGGTGGTACACTTCCGCTCGGTATAGCTTTTACGATCCATCATTTTCGAGACAACAAATCATTTAAAAAAACTATGAACAATTATACAAAAAGTAATGTAATTCAAACCTTGTTTGTTATGACCAGATTTGCCTTCCTGGTAACTATCGTAAGCCTTACACTGACAGGGATCTTAATGGCGGCCAATGTGCGCTCACAAAACCTCTCCAGCACCAATATCACCGTAAAGATCGATAACGGCAATATTGCCGGCCTGCTGAACCGCATAGAACAGCAATCCGGATTTACCTTCTCCTATGCCAGGAAGTTAGGCGAACTGCCGCTTGACCACTATGAAACAAAGGCACAGCCACTGTCAGATCTGCTAACAGCCCTTTCAAAATCCATGCACCTTACCTATATGCAGGTCGGCCCGCTTATTGCCATCAAGATCGTCGAACAGGTGAAGCCCGGTAAGATCACCGGGAAGGTCCTGGACGAAAAAGGGCTGGTGCTGCCCGGAGCGACCATCAGGGTCGTAGAAACCGGGCAGGGTATCCAGTCCAACGTGGATGGTACCTACCAGCTCAGTCTGCCACCCGGCACCTACACGCTGGAGGCCAGTTATATTTCCTACCAGATCAAACGCGTTACCGGGATCACCGTAAGCGAAGGTAAAAGCACGCCGTTAGACATCGCGATGATACCCACTACCAATGCCCTGAATACCGTCACAATTACCGGCGATTATAAAAAATCATCTGTCGAAGGCTTGTATGCCAAACAGAAAAACAATATAGCCATGACCGATGGCATCAGTGCCGAGCAGATCGCCCGTACGCCGGATAAGAACATCGGTGAAACGCTTAAACGCATCAGCGGCGTCAGCGTGCTGGATAACAAATACGTGGTCGTCCGCGGCCTGGGCGAACGCTACAACGGCACGATGATGAACGGGCAGTTGATGCCCAGCACCGAATTGAACCGCAAGCAGTTCTCTTTTGATATTATACCGAGTAACATGGTCGATAATGTTACAGTCTACAAAACGATTACACCGGACAAAAGCGCGGAGTTCGGCGGCGGCCTGGTTGAAGTCAATACAAAGAACATTCCCACAGAAAATTTCTTGAGCATCAGCTTCGGGGAAAATTACAACGATAAAACCACCGGTAAAAACTTCCGGTCGCTGAATATCGATTCACGCAGCTATTTCGGCTCGGCCCCCAATGACCGGACTTTGCTAGGGCGGACGGACTGGAAGAACCTGGACGACATCCGGGCTGCTTATGCCGCACAGGGTTCATCTGCCGCGTTGTTCGCCAACAATTGGAAATTATATAACTACAAACCGCTTCCCTCGCCTAACCTCCAGGCTTCCTTCGGACGCGTTATCGGCCTGAAAAACAATGACCAGATCGGCATTATCGCCTCCGCGAGCTATCGCAATACCTGGCAAACGGCTGATGTTGTCATGTCCCGCTTCGGTTATCTCGGAGCCGACGGCGACCAGCCGGAACGTTATGGCTTTACCGGTAAACGTTATAGCTTTACCACCAACCTCGGGGGCATCGCAGGCATCGGTTATACCGGGGGCTCATTCAAAGTTTCGCTGCAAAGCACCTACCTGCGCACCTATGATCAGCAAATGTTGCTGGGTACCGGCGATCAGAATGATTTCCCGCGCGCGGTAGGCTATTATGACCAGGCTACACAGACCAGCCTGCTGCAAAACCAGCTTCGGGGCGAAAAGGGTTTTGGCAAAAACGGCATCAAGCTGGACTGGCTGCTGAGCTACACCGCGCTTGACCGGCAGAAGCCGGATAATCACCAGTTTGATGCCAATTATATCGGCAGCGAAGCGGACGGCCCCGATGTACTCAATTCGGATTTTTCCATTTTCAATCCCCGGAACCGGGCAGGCGGAATAGCGCAGCGTAACTGGAGCCGCTCGCATGAGAACAACCTGAGCTGGAACCTGGACCTGACGGTGCCGGTGAAAGCCAGCATCGGGAAAGTCCCCCTGAATACCAGCTTTAAAACCGGGTATGCCGGATGGCAGAAGGACCGGTTGTTCTGGGTTGCCAACACCAACAGTGTGGGATTCGCCGGTTCAGATCCGCAGGCGCTGAGCGAGGCCTTCGATCCGGTATTGCATCCGGACGGCCGGATCAATATATTGAGCTTTGGCGATCAGTACAAGAATAAGGCAAACCTGCATGCCGGGTATGTGATGCTGGATAGCAAGATCGGCAGTAAATTCCGTTTAACGGGTGGCTTGCGTGGCGAGTACTATGACCTGAACCGGTTTAACACCTTATTGCAGCGGTTTGTGGAAGGCCAGATCAGACAGAATAATGACCTGACCGATTATTCCGATGTCCTGCGCCAGGAACCAAAGTTTAACCTGTTCCCATCGGCGGGCCTTACTTACAGTCTTACTCAGAAAATGAACCTGCGCCTGTCTTATGCGAAAAGCATCATTCGCCCCGACCTGCGCGAGCTGGCTTACTTCAATGAATTTGATTACGAGCTGGGCGGTATCTATCAGAGCAATACCCCGGTCAGGTCCACCAAGATCGACAACTTTGATTTCCGCTACGAATGGTATCCTCGTGCAGGCGAGATCCTGTCCTTTTCGCTGTTCTACAAAAAGCTGAAGTACCCGATGGAAATCTACCAGTCGGAAACCAGCGCTACCTATGAACTCAGGAACGACCAGTCTGCCAAAAACAAGGGGATCGAACTGGAGGCCCGCAAATCACTCGCTTTTACAGGCCTGCCGGTTTTGCGTAATCTGACCTTATACGGCAACTTTACCCGGCTGTTCGCCAAAGTAACCCCGATGACCGTTATCTACCGCAACTCAGACCCGGCGCATCCCAACAGGATCATCGTAACGGATAACCCCGGCCCCGAAGTAGAACGCCCGCAGGCCGGTGCCAGTAACTATACCTATAATGCGGGTATTTATTATGATGATAAGGCCTTCTCGTTAAGCCTGAGCTATAATTATATCACGAACCGCGTCTTCCGGGCATCAACCGTGTACCAGAATTCGTTGTTTGAAACCCCACTGCCGTCTTTTGACGGACAGGCGACCGTCAACCTATTAAAAAGCAAGGCGCAGATCAAGCTCAACATCAGCAACCTGCTGAACCGTGCCGGTAAGATCTATTCAAAAAGAGACGGCCCTTTATCGAACACATTGTTGTACGAAAAGCGTGATTTTATCGATTACCAGGCCAACCCCGGCCGTACCTATGGTTTGAGTTTTAATTATAATTTTTAGACATCTATTTATGAAAAATATCAAAATATTAACAGCCCTGCTTACCGTATTTTCGGTCTTATTCAGCGCTTGCACAAAAAAAGAGGAAATTACCGGTAAAACCCAGTACGCAAAGGTGGTGGTAGACGTGGCCAACCTGCCCGGTACCCCAAAACTGGAGGTACGCTACCAGGGGCAGCTGATCGGTGAGGCACCGCTGCGGATCCCAGGAACGCTGGTAGAAGCAGCGGCAACTACCAAGCTGTCTGTGTATGTAAAAGGCACGGATGAACTGGTGGCAGACACGACACTGCATTTAAAAGGCGGCGAACTCACCAGCTACAGGGTGGCCTATAATAAGGAACTTGGCATTGCGGGCTGGCTCAACAGTAAGCCGGTAGCAGCAGACAGTATCTCCTTTCAATTCCTGAACAATTTGTCGGACTTTAATAAAACGCACCCGGTATATGATTTTTACCTTTTTTATTTCGACTTTAATATAGGGGATGCGGTACCGCAGGGATTCGTGATTCCTGATTTTCAAAAAGTTAAATTATACCCCACAGCGATCACGTTGCCCTGGGCCTTTCCGACAGACCTGTCCACCCCCATTTACTACCTGGGTAAATTAAAAGACAGGGCTACAGGCCAGTTTGTCACTTTTGGTTCCGGTAACGATTTTTTCATTTTTGAACAAGATTTAGGTGGTTCCTCTTTAATCTACAGTATCAATGATGCTAATATCGACACATCGGTGCCAGGCATAAAATTATAGTCGCTTATTATTCTATAAAAAGGCAGTGCCCTGAAAAGCCTGCCTTATATATTTAAAATATATACCATAGGCAACCCCGCAATTATTCATTAGTCAAATCCCTACATGCCCCAATTTAACGGAAAAAATGATCAACAGGACTTCCACAACCCTGGCTTGCTGAGCCGGGGGCTGTTCGTTGCATTGATGGGTGCTGTCTGCTGGCTGCTCATTTTCCAGGTACTGAACTTCCTTTCCCGCTGATTCCCGTACCGGAAAAGAACAATTTAATATCCCGGTAATAAATTACCCTTACCTTTGCCTGTCAAGGCATGGATTTAAAAGCATTAGCAGATAACGCGTTAGCAGAAAAGGTTAGGGTGAACCATGCAGGTGCCTTTGAGGAGGTCTTTAAACGCTTTTGGGAGCATTTGTATATTTTTGCTTTTAAGCGTTTGAAGGACGAGGACGAGGCAAAAGATGCGGTTCAGGATGTCTTCATCGGTTACTGGCAACGCGCAGCTACGCTGGAGCTGACCGGTACCCTGGAAGCTTATTTATTCAGCGCCGTGCGCTACGAAGTACTGCGCAAGATCGCCAGCGCCAATAAACAGGAAGAAAAATTACTCCATTACACGAACGTTGTATTGCCCGATTTCATTGCCACGCTTGATCCCCTGGAGCAAAGCGAGCTGATGCTGGCTATCGACCGGGAGATCTCGGCGCTACCGGCCCGTTTAAAAGAAATTTATCAGTTGAGCAAGGAAGAAAACCTGAGCATCAAAGAAATAGCCCTTCGGCTGAACCTGTCGGAACAGACTGTTAAGAACCAATTGAGCGCGGCTTTAAAAAAACTCCGCGCAGGGCTGAAAGAAGCGTTCATCCTCATTTTACTTTCCCGCCTTTAGAATTCATTGTTAATTATTTAACAATTTAATAACACGTATAGGATGGTACGATTTGCCCCTTTGACACGCATGTGTATATAGGGCAATATATGGAGATCAGACAACTCGAAAAATTATTTACCAAATACATTTCAGGCAACGCTTCGCCCATCGAACGTTCCGCCGTAGACCGCTGGTTTGAACAAACTGAAAAGACCGAGGTGGTATTAACGCCGGCTGAGCGCAACAGGATAGCGGGTGAACTGTTGCAGCGGACAAGGCTGGCGACAGTCCTGCCTTTCCGCGAGACGAAGGCCGTTAGCTATACAATGATCAGACCCTTCCTTCGTATCGCAGCAGTGCTGGCAATAGGTATCTCAGTTGTTTTTATTTACCGCTATTTCAGCTCCGCGCCGGTTGCTGAACAAACTTCAGCCTACCACATTTATCAAACCCGAAAAGGTGAACGCGTTTTACTGACCATGCCCGACAGCTCAAAGATCTGGCTGAACAGCGCCACCCGGTTCAGGTATCCTGCCGCATTTAATGCTAAAACCCGCGAGGTTTTCCTGGATTCGGGAGAGGCTTTCTTTGAGGTCAGGCATAAGGCTCAGCAGCCCTTCATTGTCCATTCAGGCAATCTCGATACCCGGGTGTTGGGCACCTCTTTCAACATCAGCAATGATCCCGATGGCCACCAGTTCGCCGTATCTGTAAACACCGGCAGGGTGTCGGTCATGCGGATCGACAGGAAACAGCGCCAGGTGCTGGCCCTGTTAAGCCCCGACCAGGGCCTGGTGTTAAATACGCTTACAGGAAAATATAAAACACGCGCTACAGGGATGCTAATGCAAAATGCCTGGAAGGATAATATGTTGTTATTCAAAGATGCCGGTTTCGGGGAGATCAAAAGAAAACTGGAAAACTGGTATGGACTCACGGTGATCCTCCAACGCCCGGCCGGCGGGAACTGCCTGTTCACCGCCAGGTTCAAAAACAAATCCATCAGCGAGGTGCTGCGTTCCCTGCAACAGATCAATGATTTTAAATACAGGATGAAAGGTAAAACATTGTGGATAGACAACCCACCGTGCAATTAATACACATTAAAAGATAAGGAGAGCAGCATGAACTAAACACTATTCAAATTATAAGCATAAAAAAACCGGGAATTGTTGACAGCAACCCCGGCTCAATGTCTTCAACAAGGGTCTTAATACTTATTAAAAACAAATCAAAGTAATGAAAAAAACATTAAATGGGATACTATTTAATTTATTTAAGCTAATGAAACTTTCTTTTATCACTTTCACGGCCATCGTTATCATGAGCGGCACGCTGTGGGCGAATAACAGTAAAGCGCAAAACATCAATAACGTAAAAGTCTCCATTAACGTCAAATCAGCAAGCCTCGACAAGGTATTGCAGGACCTGCAGCAACAATCAGGCTTTAACCTGATGTATAATGTAAACGCAATAGGTGCCAAAAAAGCAGTCAGCATCGCAGCGGAAAACCAATCCCTGCAAGCCGTGCTGGAATCGCTTTTTAAAAATACCAATATCGAATTCCGGCAGGAGGGCGAGAATATTTATATCCATAAAAGGCCTGCGCCCGGCAAGATCATCGGCAAAGTGCTGGACGAAAAAGGCGCGGTACTACCCGGGGCTACCATCAAAGTCGTAGAAACCGGGCAGGGTATCCAGTCCAACGTAGACGGCACCTACCAAATCGGCCTGGCTCCCGGCACCTATTCGCTCGAAGTCAGTTATATTTCCTACCAGACCAAACGCATTACCGGGATTTTGGTAACGGAGGGTAAAAACACGCCGCTGGATATCGCCATGATACCGGCTACCAATGCCTTAAATACCGTCACCATTACCGGCGATTATAAAAAATCATCTGTCGAAGGCCTGTATGCCAAACAAAAGAACAATACAGCCATAACCGATGGCATCAGCGCGGAGCAAATTGCCCGCACGCCGGATAAGAATATTGGCGAAACACTGAAGCGCATCAGCGGGGGGAGCGTGCTGGAAAACAAATACGTGGTGGTCCGCGGCCTGGGCGAACGCTATAACGGCACGATGATGAACGGGCAGGTAATGCCCAGCACCGAACTGAACCGTAAGCAATTTTCCTTCGACATTATTCCCGCTAACATGGTGGACAATGTCACGATCTACAAAACCATTAACCCGGATAAAAGCGCCGAGTTTGGCGGCGGGCTGATCGAAGTGAATACCAAAAGCATCCCCACCGAAAATTCGTTCAACATCACTATCGGGGAGAGTTACAATGATAAAACCACCGGCAAAAATTTTACGGGGCAGTATATCGGAACCCGCAGCTATTTCGGATCGGCAACCGGAGACCGTACTTTGTTTGGGCGGACGGACTGGACAAGCGCGGCAGATGTCCGGACCTATTATGCGGCCAATCATTCAGACCCCAAGCTGTTTTCCAACAATTGGAAACTGTACAATTATACCCCATCGGTATCGCCCAATTTCCAGGCATCGTTGGCCCGTGTCATTAACCTAAAGCACAATGACCAGATCGGTTTCAACGCCTCGGCCAGCTACCGCAACACCTGGCAAACCTCGGATGTGCTTTCCGGGCGTAACGGCTATCCCGGCAATGATAAGCAAGATGAATTATACGGTTTTACCGGTAAACGGTATGGTTTCACGACCAATCTGGGCGGGATCGTCGGCGCCGGGTATACCGGTCAACAGTTCAAAGTCAGCCTGCAAAGCATTTATCTGCGCACCTTTGATCAGCAACTATTATTAGGTAAAGGCGACAAATACGATTACGGGCCGGCGGTTGGCTATTTTGACCTGACCACGCAAACCAATCTCTGGCAAAACCAGCTCCGGGCGGAGCAGAAATTTGGAAGCCACGGTATCAAACTGGAAGGGTTGTTAAGCTACGCGGTCATTGACCGCCAAAAGCCCGATAATCACCAGCTGGACGCTCACTATATCGGCAGCGCGACCGACAGCCCGGATTTGCCCGCTTCCGATTTCAGTATTACTGCTCCCCAAAGTAACTTCGACAAAGGCGTGCTGCGTTCCTGGAGCCGGTCATTTGAAAAGAACCTGGGCTGGAACCTGGACCTGAGTGTCCCCGTAAAATTCGACTTCTTAAAAACGGCGTTCAATAATACCCTAAAAACCGGCTATGCAGGCTGGCGCAAGGACCGCCTGTTCTGGGTAGTGAATACGGGTTCCAACTACAATGCTTCCGATCCGCAACCCCTCAGCCAGGTTTTCGACCAAAGCCTTCACCCCGGCGGCAGCATCAATATCAGCGGCTTTGGCGACGATTACCGGCATAAAGCCGCACTGCAGGCCGGCTACGTCATGCTGGACAGCAAGATAGGCGGTAAATTCCGGCTTACCGGCGGCCTGCGCGGAGAGTATTATGATCTGAACAGCGTCAACACGGTACTGGACCGATTTGTGAAAAACCAGATCGATAAGAATAAGGACGTGACGGATTACAGTGATCTGTACGGAAAGGAACCCAAGTTTAACCTTTTTCCATCGGCGGCGCTTACTTATGGTTTAACAAAAAAGATGAACCTGCGTTTGGCTTACGCTAAAAGCATTATCCGCCCCGACCTGCGGGAACTTTCTTTTTTCCAGGAATATGATTTCGAACTGGGCGGCATCTACCAAAGCCAGTCGCCGATACGTTCCACCAAGATCGATAACCTGGATTTTCGTTATGAATGGTATCCCAGCGCTGGCGATATACTATCCGTATCCCTGTTTTATAAAAAGCTGCTGCACCCCATGGAGATTTATGACCTGGGCAACCGGACCTACGAGCTCAGGAACGACCTGTCCGCAAAGAATAGAGGCATCGAACTGGAGGCCCGCAAGTCGTTCGCTTTTACCGGACTGCCTGTATTACGTAACCTCACCTTGTATGGCAATTTTACACGCTTGTTTGCTAAAGTAACGCCGATGAATGTGGTTTACAACAGTGCTTTTCCGGGCCGTGAAGGCAAAATAACGGTTGTTGATGTGGCGCTGCCAGAAGTAGACAGGCCGCAGGCCGGTGCAAGTAATTATACCTACAATGCGGGCATTTATTACGACAGCAAACCGGTATCCCTCAGCCTGAGCTACAATTACGTAACTAATCGCGTATTCCGGGCATCAGAGGTTTACAAAGAATCCTTATTCGAAACCCCGTTGCCCTCCCTCGACGGACAAGTGACGGTTAATGTGTTAAAAAATAAAGGGCAGTTCAAACTGAACCTGAGTAACCTGCTCAATAAATCCAACCGGGTTTATAAAAAAAGGCAGGGGGACCTGGCCACTACCTCTTTGTATGAAAAAGGCGATTTTATTGATTACCAGGCTTCACCCGGGCGTACCTATGGCTTAAGTTTTAACTATAACTTTTAATTTGATCAACATGAAAAACAACATAAAAAAAGTATTATACACCACAGTTGGTTTATTACTGTACTGACTGCCTGTGTTAAAAAACAGGAGAAACCCAATCAGACCTTTTATGGAAAACTACAGGTTACTGCGTCAAAGCTCCCTGAGGATACCTCTGCTTTAGAAGTGCGTTACAACAATGTAGTATTGGGAAATGCGCCATTAAACCCTGCTGTACAGGTTGAAGCAGGCGCTCCCGGCAAGCTGGAAGTTTACATCAAAGGCACCAACGAAAAGATCGCTGATACTGCAATAACGGTCAAAAAAAACGAAACCTCAGCATTTCGGGTGGCCTATATCCCCGAGTTGGGTATAAAGGGCTGGCTGAATACCAAACCGGTGGGTGAAGATTCTGCCGCCCTGGTATTTTTTAACAAGATCGGGGATTTTTATACGGCGCATCCATCTGTTGACCTGTATATATTTGTCCTGGATTATACCACCTTTCAGCGGGTCGAAACCGGGATCGTGATCCATAATTTCGAAAAGACAGGCTTGTCTGCGCCGGTCGTTTTGCCTTATTACCATGATCGGGCAAGTTATCAGACCTATGTATATTCTGTGAAGTTCAAAGATAACGCGACGGGGCAATTCATCACCTACCCACCCAGAAACAGGGACTATTTCAACTTTGACATTGGAGTGGAAAGAGGTACCCATATCGTCTCGTTAACAAGCGCGGCCGGGATCATTGACGTACAGGGAATTGATCTCTAACAACCAGCAACAAAGGCAGCGCCCTGAAAAGCCTGCCTTTTATACTTTTTTCCTGATGCAAAAAGCGCCACTGCCATTTACGGGGCTGATTTTGATAACGTTCGCATAATACATTTCCTGTGATACCACGGTTTAGTGAAGATACAAAAGAGCAATGCACTCATAATCCTAACTTATTGTTAAGCGGGATGCTGACGGCAATTGGTGGTACAGTACTATGGGGAATAATCATTTGGGGGTTGGCACGGTAATTTCAAAGCGCGCAGCAACTGATTCCATTTGCACAGCCTGGTGTTATATCGTTAACATTAAGCTAACATGCAGTTGATAAATTTGCCGTGGATAGAAGTGTGAAATGAGTGCAAACCAGCAAAATGAATCAGCCTTACTGCAGGCCTGGCAAAACGGTGACGAGCGCGCGTTTGACCGGATTTTCCAGTTACACTTTTATAAATTGCTGCGGTTTGCCACCGGTTATACCAAAAACGCGGAACTGGCCAAAGAAATGGTCATGGACGTGATGCTCAAAACCTGGCAAAAAAAAGAGACGCTGAACTTTGGTGCCGACGGTATCCTTCCTTTTCTTTTCCACCTATTGCAATGTGCCCTGATCGATCAGTACCGCAAAAAAAGGATCGAACTGCTGGCGTTTGACGATGATACCGCCCGTGATCCGGTATCGGCGGACCGGGCAGATGACCGCCTGCATTACCGCGAACTGACAAACCTGTACCGTGAAGGCCTGCAACAACTCTCCCCGCAAAGGCGGCTGGTATTGGAAATGCGGCACGAACAGGGCATGAGCCGCCAGGAGATCGCTGACTGCCTGAACATCTCCAACCGTACCGTTAACCGCCACCTGACCGATGCCTTTATCATTGTCCGGCAGTTCCTGCGGGAAAAGGGGGATATCGCCTTACTGCTTGCTATTACTTTGCTGGCCGGTTATTAGACGGATTATCAGCCGAGGTAATCATACCCAAATTAAATTCAATTCTTCCTCCAGCCTAAATCCTCTAAATTAACTTCATCAATCGCCAAACAGGTTAATTTCACATTCCGGAATTTGTGTTATACATCCCGTTTACTGTGTTAATCCACCCTGATTGCCCGGGCTAAATTTGTATTGTAAATAATTCATCAACAATTTAAAATTTAGCAACCATGAAAAAAGTAGCATTAATTACAGGAGCAAGTTCGGGAATGGGAAAAGCAACAGCTAACATCCTTTATAGCCAGGGCTATACAGTTTACGGCGCGGCCAGACGTACCGACGAAATGAACGACCTCAAAGCCAAAGGAATGGGTATTGTTTCACTGGACTTAACCAACGACAGTTCCATTATGGAGGCCGTAAACACCATCCTTGAAAAAGAAGGCCGGATTGATATTTTGGTGAACAATGCCGGGTATGGTTCTTACGGCGCGGTTGAAGATGTACCCCTTGACGAGGCCAGGAGACAGTTTGAAGTAAATCTTTTTGGCATGGCCAGATTAACGCAACTGGTATTACCAACTATGCGTGCGCAGAAGTCGGGAAGGATCGTGAATATATCATCAATGGGTGGTAAAATTTATACACCGATGGGCGCCTGGTACCACGCCACCAAACATGCCGTGGAAGGCTGGAGCGATTGTTTGCGCTTAGAGTTAAAAGAATTTGGCATTGACGTAGTCGTTGTAGAACCGGGTATCATCAAAACTCCCTGGGGTGCAATCGCTACAGAAAATTTAAGGAAAACTTCGGGTAGCGGTGCTTATGCCAGTTTAGCCAATAAAATTGCAGCCAATTTTGAGCAAATGAACGCCAGCAAGCAACCAACTGAAGCCGAAGTATTAGGGCAAACAATTGCGAAGGCGGCTACCGACAAAAAGCCAAAAACCAGGTATGTAAAAGGTTATATGGCTGCGTTAACCATAGCGATAAGAAAATGGTTTGGTGATAAGGTATTCGATAAAGTAATTATGAGCCAGGTTAAGTAATAAAAAGTGTCATGAAGCAATATCACACCTCCATAACCATCAACGGTATGCCAAACGAGGTTTGGCGGGAATTGACCAACTTTAAAAGCTACCCCGACTGGAACCCTATTGTAGGCAAATTAACAGGGGAAATGAAGGAAGGTAAAAAGATTTCTACTTATATTGTTCCTTTAAAAGGCACGTTCTATCCTGTTTTGCTGCGTTATCACGAGAACCGGGAACTGCTTTGGCAGGGCGCACTGGGTGCAAAGTTTTTGCTGGCCGCCAAACATTATTACCGGCTAAAAGTGGTTTCAGACACCCAGACCGAATTGCAGCACGGGGAATACTTTACGGGCCTTTTTTCGTACTTTTTGCCGAAAAGTTTTGTCAAAAAAATGGAACTGGCATTTGAACAACACAATATCCTTTTAAAAAGCAACATTGAAAACAGCCAATAAAATGAAGCAAGACATTCAAAATATCAGGTCGATCAGCCAGCTGCATGAGATCTTTGGGTTTGGCAAACCTACCCATCCATTGATCAGTATTATCGATGTTTCCAAATGGGAGATCCCGGAACAATTTATCGGCGTAAAATATACCTCTAATTTGTACACAATTGGTTTAAAAGACAAAAGCTGTGGTTTGCAATACGGAAGGAACACTTATGATTTTAATGAAGGGGTATTGATATTTACCGCACCCGACCAGGTACAGTCCGTATCAAAAGCACAGGAATTAGATGAGATACAGGGATGGATGTTATTCTTCCATCCCGATCTTATTCGCAACACGCCATTAGGCCATCGTATTGAAGATTACAGCTTTTTTAATTACGAGGTTCATGAAGCGCTTCATTTGTCGGATGCTGAACAAAAGACGATTACCGATTGCCAGCATATGATCCAAAATGAGATCATGCAACGCATAGACAATCATAGCCAAACCGTGATCGCCTCTTCGCTGGAATTGTTATTGAACTTAGCCAGGCGTTATTACGAAAGGCAGTTCAACACCCGGTCGGCCCAAAGTTCGGATATTGTGAGCCAGTTTCATGCCCTGCTGAACAGCTATTTCAAAAGCGGGAAATTTGCGGAAACAGGGATACCATCCATTGAATATTTCTCGGATAAGATCCATCTTTCCGGAAATTACTTAAGCGACCTGTTAAAAAAAGAAACGGGTTATACGGTAACCGATCACGTCAATAATTTTATTATTGAAAAAGCCAAAACATTATTATTGAGCGAAGCAGAGCCCGTCAATCAAATAGCTTATCGTTTAGGGTTTAACTTCCGCACTATTTCAGTCGCTTGTTTAAAAATAAGACGGGACTAACTCCGCAGGAATACAGGAAGTTGAATTAGTTTGGTCTTGTGAATAATGACAGAAATTCACAAATTATTTTTTTTTCTGCATTTTGATTGGTCATCCCGCCCGGTTTTTACGGTTTGTAAGATATGGACGACCAGGACAGGGAATTATTAAAACGTTATATCAGGGATGACTGCAGCCCGCAGGAACTTCGTCGCGTAAAGGAATTATTGCAGCGGCCGCAATGGCAGCAGGAATTGACCGATCTGCTGCAGGCTGATTTTGAAACGATGGCCGACGAGGGCGCACCCGGTGCGGCTTTGGAAGACTGGAACCGCGAGTTCAGGGACAAGTACCTGAAGACAACCCCGGTAAGAAAATTGTGGCGCAGCTCCTGGCTGGCTTATGCCGCCGCCTGTCTTTTGATATTATGCACAGGAGCATATTTCCTGCAAAAAGGCCTCGGCCTTGCCGGTAAACAGCAAGCCGTTGCGATGCTTGTAAAAAGCAATCCGCGCGGCACACGTTCGGTCATTACGCTGCCCGATAGTTCCAAGGTCTACCTCGGGCCTGGCAGCAGTATCCGTTTCCCGGAACACTTCGCCGCTAACGAAAGAGCGATCAGCCTTTCGGGGGAAGCCTTTTTTGAGATCACCAAAGATCCCCGCCATCCCTTCCTGATCCGCACTGGCGATATCCAAACCAAAGTACTCGGCACCTCCTTCAAGGTCACCGCCTTCCGGGACCGGGCCTTCTCGGTCGAGGTAGCCACCGGAAAAGTCCGGGTGGATCGTCATATAAAAGGTAGCGGCAGCCTGCATTCACTGGCCGTACTGACACCGGGCCAGGGCATCCTATGGGATAAGGCGAATGAAAAGACAGCAGCCATCGGAACCGATCCGGCAACTTTGCGGGCCTGGAAAAACGGTGAGATCACCTTTACATCCAGATCCGTCCGGGAGATTGCCGCCGAACTGGAGAACTGGTATAATGTAAGCATCTACCTCGACGATAGTCAGATAACGGGAAGACATTTTTCATTCAGCGTAAACGGCACCCGGCCGGTCAACGGCGCGCTCGATATCTTATGCGCCACCGCGCACCTGAAATACCGTGCAACGGGCAAGGCCGCATTTGTGATCAGTACGGATAACCATTAAAAAAGAGGAGGACTAAAGCCAGGACATTGACAGATAAAAAAACCGCTCCGGCCAGGCCGGAAACGGCGTTTTGTAAGCTTCAGAGCAACTGTTTACCAGACGCGATGCTCATGAAAGCCCGATTAAAGTGCATTACACAACCTTAACATTCAAATTTATGCAATTTGTAGTACAACTACGTGCCCATATACCATTTATCATGAAATTGACCTTTGCCCTTTTAACGCTCCAGCTCACCTTTACGGGCGTTTTGCTGGCCGGCATGGTAAAGGGGCAGAACATAGATCAGATCAAAATCAACCTGAGCCTCAACGGCTCTACCGTAAAGGAAAGCCTCGTGCTGCTGCAACAAAAAAGCGGCGTACGTATTTCTTATTCGGAAGAAACCCTGCAAAAGGAGAGCAAGCGCATCACGCTCAGCAACGCAAGCATGATGGCGGGCGACGCCCTGCGCAAGATCCTGCGGAATACCCATCTGCAATACCGGCTGTACGGCACTTATATCATTATCGATGAAAAGCCGGCAGACCTGAAACCGGGCAAGGTGTTGGGGAAGGTGATCGACGAAAAAGGAGAACCCCTGCCCGGTGCGACCATCAAGGTCATTCAAACGGGACAAGCTATTCAATCTGCAACAGATGGTACCTACCAGTTGAGCCTCGTTCCGGGCACTTATACCCTGGAAGTCAGTTTTGTGTCTTACCAAACCAAACGGATCACAGAGCTGATTATTAGCGAAGGAAAGCTTACCCAGCTGGATGTCGCCCTCCAACCTGCGAACAACGCACTGAACGAAGTGGTGATCAGTTCCAGCTATAAAAAAGCATCGGTAGATGGCCTGTATGCCCGCCAGAAAAACAATGCCGGTATTACCGACGGGATCAGTGCCGAACAGATTGCCAGGACGCCCGATAAGAACATAGGCGAAACGCTGAAGCGCATCAGCGGCCTTTCTACCGTTGATAACAAATACGTCGTCGTACGCGGATTGAGTGAACGATACAACGGCGCCATGCTGAACGGGCAGCTCATGCCCAGCACCGAACTCAACCGCAAGCAATTCTCCTTCGATATCATACCCGCCAACATGGTCGAGAACGTCGTGGTCAGCAAAACCATCACCCCCGATCTCAGCGCAGAGTTCGGCGGGGGCCTGGTCGGCGTGGAAACCAAGACCATTCCTACCGAAAATTTCCTGACGATAACCGCTGGGGAAAGTTATAACAATAAGACTACCGGCAAATATTTCACCGGGCTGAAGATCGAAAAAAAGGAATATTTCGGCGCGATCCCGGATCACCGGAAACTGCTCGGGCGCACGGACTGGCAAAGCAGCCAGGACATCGTGGCCGCCGGTGCGGTTTCTGCTAAAAACATCGCGAATAACTGGGCCTTATACCGGTACAGTCCGCCCGTATCGCCTAATTTTCAAGCAGCCTACGGACATATATTCCCCTTAAAGGATGACAAACGGATCGGCGTTATCGCTTCGGCCGGCTACCGCAATACCTGGGAAACGCAGGATGTGCGCATGACCAGGGACGGCTATGAGCCTACCAATAATGAATTGACCAATTTTGCCGGTAAGCGTTATGATTTTAATGTAAACCTCAGCGGTCTGGCCGGAATCGGCTATACCGACGCTAAAAACAAGCTCAGCTACCAGGCGCTCTATTTCCGTACGCTTGACCAGTTGTTAATACTGGGCACCGGTGAAAACAGCAAAGGCCCGGGCGGTTTGTATGACCTCACCACCTATACGGCTTTATGGCAAAACCAGCTCAAAGGCGAACACCGCCTGGGCAGCAAAGGCATAAAGATCAACTGGAGCGGCAGTTACCTGGTTCTGGACAAGCAAAAACCGGATAACCGCGCGATGAACTTCGGCTACTTCCCTCAACCTGACGATCCTTTTTCGGGCAATACTGATTTTACCGTTGGCTCCGCGGAGAGTAATTTCAGCGAGGGCGTATTGCGCTGGTGGAACCGCGCTTATGAAAAAAATCTGAGCTGGGATGCTGCGCTTTCGGTGCCCTTTGCCTTCAACGCCGGTAAGTTAAAAGTAAGCAACACCTTAAAAACCGGGTACGCAGGCTGGCGTAAGGACAGGCTGTTCTGGGTATTAAATACGACCTCTTCCCGCTTTGGCAACAACCAGCCGATCAGCGAACGCTTTGACCCGGTCATTAACCCGCAGGGTGAAATCAATTCCAGCAAATTCAATGACGGTTATAAAGGCAAGAGGCCGTCTCATAAGCAATTATGAGGCGGTTTTTTTATGGAATATATTTGGATTGTGCTATTAGGGGCTGAAGCTCTATTGTGCAGATATTTCGTTTCTGATCGATTCTAAGAGCGTTTTTTGGAAAAAGGGGGCGAAAAGCCTCAGGCTTTCCACTTTCTGAGGTTATGAGCGATGGATAACAGGCCTATTTCGACCTCGGTTTTGGACATGCCTTTCAGCAGAAAGCGCCTGAAGCCATGATTATGCTTCAGTTGGGCAAATACCGGTTCCACATCGGCAGGCCTTCGCTTTCGGTATTTGATGCCCTGTTCTGTATTTAATCTTTCCTTTGCTTCCTGCTTGTGTTTTCTCAGGGAATGGTTCACCTCAACGATCCGGTTGCCCTGCCCGCTATGGCATACGCCACGCATGGGGCAGTTATTACAATTCTTTGCCTGGTAACGGCTGATCAGCTGTACATGGCCCGATGTGGTTATTCTTTGACCATCACCGATATGTGCCATCCGCTGGCCCATCGGGCAGGTCAGGTAGTTTTCCCCTTCGTTGTAATGCAGGCTGTCATTACTGAACGCTTTGATGCCTTCCTTTTGTTCTTTGTCGAACGTATTGTACTTGATATAGGCTTCGATGCCTTTTTGCTGTAAGATGCCGTAGTTCTCGTCTGAACCGTAGCCGGCATCGGCCACAACTGCTTGGGGAAGTGTGTTGTATAGTGCTTCGTATTGGTCTATGTGAGATGGCAGGGTCTGATAATCGGTAGAGGTTTGATGCAGGCTGTAGTTAAGGATGAACTGATCTTGTGTGGATATTTGTAGGTTATATCCAGGTTTAAGCTGCCCGTTCAGCATGTGGTCTTCCTTCATCCGCATAAAAGTCGCATCCGGGTCGGTCTTTGAAAAGCTGTTACGGATACCTAACTGCTTTTCCTGCTGGTCATAACGTTCCAGGTTTGCAGGCCAGTTCTTTCTGGCATAGTTCAGCTTTTGTTTGACCTGCTTGCTTACTTCTTCCTTGTCGTTCAAAGCGGCATCGATCTTAGCTATGGTTTCTTTTACTTTTTCAGGGTTGATCTCTTCAAAAGATATTGGCGTGGTATCTTTTAGTTCTTCTGCCGCAAGGCCTTGCGCGTACTTCCATAGTTCATCCAGCTGGCTTTTGATCTTCTCTTTACTGTTCTTGATGCTTTTGCCCCATACAAAGGTGTATTTGTTCGCCACCGATTCGATCTTGGTGCCATCGGTAAACACAGTCTCTTTAAGCGAAACGATACCCTGTTCTGCCAACAGCAGTACAATCTGAGAGAAGATCTGCTTTAAGATACCCGACAGCTTTTCGCTCCGGAAACGGTTTATGGTATTGTGATCGGGCTTCTTCATCCCCAACAGCCACATAAAGTGGACGTTCTGTGCCGCCTGGTCTTCCAGCTTTCTTGATGAATAGGTATTGGTCAGGTAACCATACACCAGCAGTTTCAGCATCAGCCGCGGATGGAAGCTTGATGCCCCGCCGCCTTTATACTTGCGGTTGATCGGTTTAACGTCTATCAAGTCAACTACTTGTTTGACTATGCGTACCGGGTGGCCCTCAGGTACTAACTCCTCCAGTTTATACGGTAAAAATGTTAACTGGTCAGGGTCATATGGCTTAAAAACTACTTTCGCTCCCATGCCTTTAAGTTAACAAAAATCACTCTAAAATAACAAGAGGCTGCCTCACTTTTGAGACAGCCTCACCTGATGTTCGACAACCGCATCGGCGAAAAGCTCAGGCTCGTGTGGGGCCTGCGCGCAGAATATGTCAACCTTAACAAAGTTAACCAGGTGCTCGACACGGCCTTTGCCAATATCAATAAGGGCAAACCCGAAAAAGACCAGTACGACTATTCCGACCTGCTCAACCGGGAGCCGAATCTGAACCTTTTCCCCTCCGCGAACCTGACGTATAGCCTGACCCCGAAAATGAACTTCCGCCTCGCGTATGCCAAAAGTATCGTCCGTCCCGACCTGCGCGAGCTGTCTTACTTCAGGGAATATGATTTTGAGCTGGGCGGAGCCTACACAGCCGGACTGATCCGTTCAACCCTCATCCACAACCTGGATTTTCGTTATGAATGGTATCCGAATCCCGGCGAGATCATCTCCATTTCGCTGTTCTATAAGAAACTCGATTACCCGATGGAGATCTACAAGGTGGGTGATAATCGCGAGTACGAGCTCCGCAACAACAAATCGGCAAAAAACAGGGGGATCGAGGTCGAATTGCGTAAATCGCTGGCCTTCACCGGCCTGCCGGTCATCAAACACCTCACCCTGTATGGGAATTTCACCGCCCTGGACGCCAGGGTTACGCCCATGCTGCTGAGCTATAATCAGCGGAACCCGGACAATCCGCTCAAGATCACGCCTATTGAAAATATCGGCGAAGAAGAAAAACGTCCCCAAACAGGAGCGAGCAACTTTATGTACAATGCCGGGGCTTATTATGACGACGGCCCTTTTTCGCTGAGTATGTCCTACAACTATGTAACCAACCGGATGTTCAGGCCGAACATACAGTATGCGTTTTCATTATTTGAACGCCCCCTGGAATCCCTCGACGGCCAGTTGGCCTTCCGGCTGCTCAAAAAACGCGCTGAAGTAAAGTTGAACGTCAGCAACCTGTTGGGCAGTTCCTCTGTGGTTTATATTAACCGTTACGACGATCCGGAGATCAATAATTTTAAAAAAGCCCCGAACACGCAGCAATTACTTTACCAGAAGGACAAGGACGTCGTTGACTTTGAGACAAAACCCGGCCGCACCTTCAGTTTATCATTCAGTTATCAGTTTTAACCATCCAATAACATGAAACATATAAAACTTGCCATCCTGATCCTGACCATGCTTGCCGCATTGTTTTCCTGTAAAAAAGAGGAACTTCGGGATGAAAAATACTACTACGGCAACCTGAAGGTTTCCGCACTGAACACGCCGGACCTTCCGGATCTGAGCGTATATTATGACGATGATTTCGTAGGTACGCTAAAGGCGGGATCGAACAGTTATCCCGAAAGAACATTTATAGTTGATAATAAAAGACGGGTACGAATCTACCTGGCTCCAAAGGGCGACCTGGTCGCTGATACCACCATAACGATGATCAGGGACAAAACGATCGAGCTCGTTTTCGCGTACAGTGAACTCTATGGGATATCAGGTTTCACCAAACGACTACAGGTCTCGCCCGATTCTGCCGCTGTGCAGCTGTATAACAAGTTACCGGCCAGTGTACAACCAAACGGCACGGTCATCGACGCGCACCTGGTTTCGTATGACCCGAATGCGGGCGGTTTTTACGATGTGGGCATCTATGAAGACATTCAGCGCAATAAGTTCCATCCAAAAACATTCCTGATACCGGCCCTTACCATTGCTTATATCGAGCTGGTCAACCGGGCCACAGGGGCGGTGATCACCGATGAGAACGGTACGGGCCAGTTTTATTTCACTTCCGGCAGCGGAGCAAACGCCGTCGCTATTTTAAACGCCGATGAAACCGGCACCGGATTCATGTTCACCTCAGCAGCCATTGACCTTTAGGCCAGCAGGCAAAATCGCAACATAAACAGCTATAAAAACGGCTGCCCTTACGCGGCAGCCGTTTTAACCTGCCAATTCCTTTCAAAAAAGAACACGATAACTACGCACCACGGGTAGTTCAAGATGATATATATGCAAGGCATCAACAAAACACAGCACGGGCACCTCATCGCTGCCTTAACACAATTGCAGCAATTACTAGCGCAAAACGGCGAGGTAAAGGCCATGCAACAAGCCGCGATCTACCAGGAGGAGCTGGAAAGCATGATGGCTGGTTATGAGCGGCTGCTTGCCGAATTGCTGACCCAGATCATCGCCTACCGCGAACAGTACGACGAGGCTAAGATCAAATTCTTAAGCGTCAAGCTGAAGGAACTGAAGAAAGTGATCCCGCAAGAATCCCTGGTGTTTTTCCTGCTGAAGCAAAATATCCAGCAGGCTTACGGCACCTAACCTTAATATGAATTGTGACCAAGGGCAGTGCAGCAATGCCTGCCCTTTTTTAAGACTTTAATGATGCGCAACACTTATATCGCCATTTCAATTTTACTGGTACTGGACATAGCCGTTTTGCTGTTGGCCCGCTGGTTTGACCGGCGGTATTATGTGCCCTTCCTAATAGCTATGAATAAGCAAAAAAAAGAACCGGAATATAACCCGTATTTGATCCGCCTGGGCTTGATGGCCGCAGGCGGCGGGTTGGTGGTTTATGCCCTTGTCGCCGCTATTTGGTGGCAATGTCAAAGATGAAAATTTGGCGACATAACGACCATTACCTGCTTGGGCAAGCTCGTCGTCTTTTATACGGATGTTACTGCGTTATTCCCACCGCCGTGACCATTGCTGGCACTTTAGTGCCGAAGATCAGATTATCAATATAAATGCTCAACCGTGAAATCCCCTGAATACTACAAATATAAAAGAGGCTGTACCTTGATTGATACAGCCTCTTTATTCTTGTTAAGCACCATAAGCCAACCTAACAATTGCTTTCAGCATTAAAATAGCAGCCTTCTTATTTGGGATTTCCTTATCAGGTCTATTGGCTCCATTTTCAGTAAAGCTCCTTTAGATACTCATGCCGTTTTCCACTGATACGCATATAAGCTTATTTTTTATTTGAAAATAGCCGAAAGATCAGACATATCGTAGCCTTGCAATACCTTATTCTTTTCAGACAGATAGGGTGAAATTGAAAGTAATTGACTGTCTCCCTTTTTAAAATCAGTGAAAGTTAGAAATCGTTGATAGGGATTTGACTGCGCATCGTCTGAAACATTTTCCAGACTTGTATAAGGTAGATCTTCTGTGCCGGCTTTGTAAACCAATAAGTAATAAGAGTGATCTGGTTTTAAAGGCGCAAATTCTATAAAATCGCCGAAAGTCCCGGTAATATTTTTTACCTTGATATAAGGTACAATTTCATATGTATTGTCGTCAACGTCCAAAAATTCGAGATCTACCGGGCCACCGTAAAAATCTTTAAAAGTGGTGCTGAACCTGAACCGGAAACCCATATTATCAGGGTTGCTAACAGGCGTAAGCACTATGTTATCAGACAGCGTGGCACCATCATAAAAGAAATTTTTAACCTGATTAAACGGCTTTTCGGCAACCTCAAATTCTTTAATTATTTTACCATCCGCTTTTTTACGCAATTGTATCTTATCTCCGGGAGTAAAGAGCCCTCCTGTAAACGGTACTTTGCCAGCAGGAATCGTACCCAATACCTTATTATTAAAAATCAGCTCCAGGGTATCTGTGGTCAGTACCGCACCCCGGATATTAAAGTTTACAGGGCTTGTACCCTTCTCCGGGTTTAATAACTGTTCCTTTTTACAAGCCGACAAAAGAATCGGAAAAAGAAAAACGATGTATTTTATTTTATGCATATCATATAATTTAAAGTAGTGTTTTTTTTCGCCCCGGTTATTCGGTTTATTCAAAGTTTTAAATAGCCCTGTTAATATCAAATCTGTATTCATGATATATGCGCTTTGTTAAAAATTATAAGTAAGCGATGTACTGTAGGTGCGGCCAAATTTCTGTTGAAATCTAATTTGGTCGCCATTTTCATAATTATTGCTGAACCCGGGTTTCAGGCGGTAACCTTTGCTTTTATCGCCACCCATTTCATAGCTGGCTGTATTCCTATAAAAAACTGAGGCATTGTTGGTGAGGTTACCGGCGTTGAGCTTAATTTCTATTTTGTTTTTCAAAAACCGGTAACTAACCTGAAGATCAAACTGTTCCCGCGGCTTTTCATAATCAATAAGCGTGGGATCATCGCTCACGATATAGGTTTTATAACCAGATTTATTATAAGCTGCATTCAAACCGAAATGTTTGCCTGTGTATTGAAAACCAGCATTGTATAAATAGGGAGACTGCCCGTACATGGCCCTCTTTTGCGCAACAGGAACCTGCAAGTTGGGTTTTCCAGCTTCCGGGTTTTCTACAGCGTAGGTTGCCTGAACGGTTGATTTTTGCAGGGTAAGGTTGCCATAAACCGTTACGTTTTTTAAGATGCCCTCAGCAGCGATAAAGCCGAGGCTTTTACGCGCCTCAAATTCCAAACCGTATACTTTTGCCCAATCGGCGCTTTGCAGGTAATAATTATCGCTACCATTGTAAAAGTAGGTCAGTTCTGCAGGTTTATCAAAACGCTTATAGTAGCCCCCTACAGAAATAATCTCGCCCAACCCCGGGAACCACTCTGTTTTCAGGTCATAACTATTAATGCGGGTACTGTACAAACCTTTATTACCATATAAACCATCCAGGTAAGGGCTATATCTGAAAAATGGGTTATTGTCCATCAATTCGGGCCTTACCACACTGCTGGAAACCGCTCCCCTGATATTGAGGGATTGTATAGGGCTATAGGTTAAATTTGCCGATGGGAGCCATTGCCAAAGCTTGTCGGGCTTTACGCTGAATACGCCTACAGATTCTTTGTTATTTGTTCCGTATTTGATCTCGGTATATTTGTAATATTCACTTCGGATTCCCCATACTAACCTCAGTTTATCTAAGATCCTGTTGTCGAGCATGATATACCCTGCGTGCGTTTGGCTTTTACCCTCGTAATTATCTACAAAAAATGGTTGGATACCATAACTGTACTTATCATAAGTAAGGTTACCCTGGCTTATCATCTGGCTTATGGGTATGTAACTTAAACTATCGGGGAGTCGGTTATTGGCTACGAGGGCCGCAATCTGCCAAGCAAATTCTGCCTTTTTTTGATTGCCAAAATAACCGGTTTTTATATTACTACGGATTCCCGCCAGGGTAAAAGGCAAGGTGCCCGACAAGTTCCATGAATAATGGCGCTCTTTATTCTCGGAATGCTGACGTGAAGTTTGTGTTATCGAAGGTTCAGTAATAGTACCAGTAGAGTAAAAATATTTATATTCATCGCCCACCAAAAAGGATCTGCTTGAGGCAATAATGGCATCCTTTTCCTGCCTGTTTATAGAAGTTCTGGCAAAATCCCAGTCAATTTTTACTTTTCCTAACTGATGCTGTCCGCTTAGTTTGTTTTGCAATAGATCAGTATAGGTTGGATCATCAGCTTCCTTGATCCGCATGAAGTCACTTCCGTCGATTGTTGAGCCATTAATTCTCACCAGGGTATTATCGTAAACATGCGTATAGGTATTACGAAAACTGAACCGGTTTTTCCCCAATTGCAAACCCATGTTAAACAAAGCGCCCAGGGTGGTATTAAAACTATACGCTGCTCCCTGATTATCGGGCGCGTTCGGGTTCCAATCGCCCCTGTTCTGGTTATGGATAATATTGATATTTTGCGTATTGCGGTAACTGATAGCGCCGGTAAAACCCAGCTTATTATTGCTGCTCGTATCTAACTTTAACAAACGTCCAATAGAAAACTGGTAATTTTGTGAGGGTGCCGTTTTATATTGATAGACGGTGAAATTATCGTTCGTAAACTTTTTACTTTGATCGGTTACCTTTTTTTGAAAATCCGCTTCCGAAAGCTCACTTTGGGTGTTAGGGCTCGTGTTTCTGTTGGTCTGTACTAATCCCGTAGGGAAATCCCTTCGACCATCGTCAAAACCCAGGTAGTCATACTTGCCGCGTTGATGGCTCAGAAAGTCCTTACCGGTGCTTTGGTCATTATAAGAAGCACCGGCGGTAAAACTCATAAAGTTTTCGTTGGGAATATCCTTTGTATTAACCTGTATAAGGCCGCCGCCAAAGCTGGCGTTCATATCCGGAGTAACCGTTTTGCTTACTACCACGTTATCTACCAGGCCTGACGGAATCATATCAAACGAGAAATTACGGCTTTGGGCTTCGGTACTGGGCAACACGGTTCCATCCATCATGGCGGTATTGTAACGCTCGCCAATTCCCCTAACCAGCACAAACTTATTGTCTACCGTGCTTACACCACTGATCCTTTTCAGGCTTTCACCTATATTTTTGTCGGGCGTTCGGGCCAGTTGCTCTGCACTGATGCCATTGCTGATCTCGGAAGCATTTTTTTGCTTGACCAGAAGGCCTTCCACAGAGGCCTTTTTGTACCCGGAAGTAATCACCACTTCTTTCAATCCCCTCGAATCTGTTTTCAAAGAAATATCAAGCGGCGTATTTTTACCTTCTGTTACGATCACACCGGTAACCCGGTGCGTAGCGAAAGATACGTAGCTGAATTCCAGCGTATAGGTACCGGGCAGCAGGCTTAAGATATAACTGCCATCCGCACCGGCCTGCGTACCCGCACCGGTTTCCACAACTTTAACGTTTGCCCCGGGCAGGGTTTCTCCTTTGTCGTCAACAATTTTGCCAGAAATGTGGCCGGGTTTGGCGGGAACCGGGGTTCTTGTAACGGCGATCATCGAGCCGGATTGGGTAAATTTTAAACGGTATATCCGGGAAATATCCTGCAGCACATCCTGCATGCTCGCGGCTCTGTTTTTCAGCCTGACGTTCGCAACGTCGCCAATGTCCGCTGCATAATAAAAGCTGATACCTGATTGCTGCTCAAGTTCTTTAAAGACGTTTTTTAGCAATGAGGTTTTGGTGACGTTTACCTTTATTTCTTTAAGGTCCTGAGATCTTACATCCCTGGCCATCAAAAGGCCTGAAGTAGTCAATACGGCGATCACTGCGAGAAAAGTTAGTCTCGACATTTGATATAGGAGTTTAATTACACTTTTTTTTGTAAAATTGTACATAGCTTATTGGAATGAATTTGTTGTGTTAACTGCAAATGATCGCTGAAGCTTATGGGAACGGAGGAGGTGAAGGCCCTCCGTTTCTGCTTACAGGCCATTTTATTTTTAAGGGGTGGTATGTTTGCTTATATCATAGTGTATGGGGTTTGAGGTTAATAAAGGTGGTTATCTATGCGTTAATGTGATCTTTCTGCCCTTGATGGTGTAATCGAAACCGCCCGCCAGCGATAGCATTCCTGTTACCCTGGTGATATTTTCCCCCCTGATCCTGAAGCTCATTTTCTTGTTTTTTAGCTCAGGATTTTGAAAAAAGAATTCTACGTTATAGGTTTTTTCCAGCTGTTTGCAGATGTAAGAAAGATTTTTGTCTTCAAATACGTAGTATCCTTTTTGCCAGGAAGTATAATCATCCGGTTGTACCTTTTGCATTTCCAGCTTTCCGTTTTCCGGATGATAAACCAGTCGGTCGCCTGGCAGCAATATGCGGTAACCGGCTTTTTTTGCAGCCAGAACGCTGACCTTTCCGGAACTTACTGTTACCGCAAGTTCCTGTTCATTTTCATAATTATTGACGTCAAACGTTGTCCCAAGAACTTGTACCGCTAATTTGGAGGTCTGAATAATAAAAGGATGTGCGCTGTCATGTTTTACTTCGAAAAAAGCCTGCCCCTGAAGTTCAACCTCCCTGTTTTTCTTAATAAAATCCAACGGATATTTCAGTACAGAAGCACTGTTCATGGTGACGCGGGAACCGTCTGATAAGATCACCGTTTTACGCTCGCCTTTAGTAGTACGGATTTGGCCGTAAGCTATTGCAGCTGTAACATCGGCCTTTTCCTTCCTGATGTACTGAAAAATAAATGCAGCCGAAAGCATAAGTACGATGGATGCTGCTGACATCCATCTCCTGATGTTTATGATCTTTCTTGGTTTAAGCAGCAAGCGTAATTCCTGGTTTGACCACAACTGTTCGGCCTTGAGCTGTTCTTCAATGAGGTCCCCGTCCGTAAAATTGAGCCGGGAGAGCCGGTGCCGGAATTCTTGTTCTTGTTGATCGTTTTGGTTTTCCATAAATATACTGCTACTTACATAAAGCAGCAATGCACCCAAAGACGTACAAGATTCATATTAAGAAATGATTAAATAATTGCTAACTGTAGATTATCCAGGCAATAAACAGGAGTTCCATCGTCGAGGCTTTGTAATTTTGTGTAGAGAGCCGCAGCCTGACCATGGCCCTGTCTAACTGTTTACGTGCAGTTTTGGGAGAGATACCCAGTTTTTCGGAAATTTCGGACACGTTTTTTTGCTCGTTCCGGTTCAGCAGGAATATCTCGCGCATCCTGTCCGGCATTTCTTCAATGGTTTGATTGACCACATCCAGTAACCGGTCATATTTCTTTTGATTTTCCACCAGTTCCAATACATCGTGTTGTGGGAAGCTCAGATCCGCCTCCAGATTTATCCTGATATTTTCAAGGTGCTTTTCCTGGAAGCCCTTTGTGCGGTAATAGGTTGATAGCTTAAACCAAAGCCGGTTGTGCAACCAGCCGTTCAGTTCATCGCCAAATGCCAGCGTTTCTCTTTTTTCCCAAAGCTCAATGTACATTTCCTGTACCAAATCAAAGGCGTCCGCCCGGTCGCCGGTTTTCCGGTAAGCGAGCCTGCGCAAACTGGCCCAATACCTGTGGTGTAGCTCATCGAAAGCGGCGTAATCCGATAGGCGGATCAGCCTGATGAGTTCTTTATCCGTAGCATGTTCCATCACACAAAGATATTCCGTTTCAGGTTAATTACATATTAAGTCATTGGTGGTTATAATTTGGATTCTTTTGTTTAAATCAACCAGTATGATGTCTTTCTGACTGTTAAAACTTAGATGTAGAGGAAGGAATCGAACCTTCAACTGCTGCCGTCCAGCCCTCTACTAATGATTGCTTAATTATAATTCATATTGAAGAGTGCTTTGCTTACTCTTTTAATTTAATTATTAACTGATCTTATCCATTGTATAAAGAACACCCTGCAAGCCCAATAAATGTGGGGCAAAAGTAAGAGTGTAAAGTGATGATAACAACAACTCTTTGTTATCATATAGAATGAACAATTACAACCAGAAATCAAGTTCTTTGGCCCGCAGTTTATTCTCCATATAATCAGCCATCCATTCCCTGTCCTTGCTCAAGCCCTTGAAATCCGTGTTTTTTTTGAATAACGAATATCTCCAGCGATAGTGGTCATATACAGCCATAATATTTACCGCATATTGTTCCGCTACCTTTTTATCATTGATGATCAGCAGGTTTTCATCATTGGTTGAACTTGCCTTAGGCCCGAAATTGTGGGAGCCTGTTACCACATAGGGATTTGGCCCGAACGGATCAATTACCAGGATTTTACTATGAATAGTAACCATTCCCGCGCTTACCTCTTTATACCAAAAACTAAACTCTTCAGAAATCGTTTCGGGCATAATGGCGTTCCAATCCGTCTCGGTCTGTTGCCCCTGGTGAAAGAATATCAATGGTGCCGGGATCTTACCTGTCGCACCGGGGTCTTGATTAATTACGCCATGAATAAACAGATCGGGTTTCCTCGTCTGTAGATCAATTATATAGTTAAAGAATGTATTTTTTGGGCCGGGGTTAAACATCAAAAATAATATGCCGGTGGTAGCAGCTTCCATCAATGATTCCACATCTTTCAGATCATCGAAAGCAGGTGTCGGCGCAAACCATACCCTGCTATTTGCGCTGCCAAACGAATGGGCTGCCTTGTTCTTATCATATAAAGCAGTACCATAACCGCTGTCATCTGTTACCACATCGTATTTAAGCGCATCCCACTCCGCTTTGTAAACTTTTGCCAATGCAGGATCTTCGATGAAGATACCATTATTCACTTGCGAAAACAATCCGCCGGGTGTCCAGTTCGTACTTCCAGACCAGATTTGTATAGGGTCGCCTTTATGGCAAATTACCACAAATTTATTATGGGCGAAGTGTTTTTGGGTAACATCTACTATCCTGTCGTAAACATCCACACCGGCATCCCTGATTTCTTTCCGGCTATCTTCATTTTTATCTTCGCCTTTCTTTTTTGCCGCGCCGTTTGCTAGAATAACATGAGCCCTTGATCCGATCTTTTTTAATTTATCCAGCAGGTCGGACTGATGGAGTTCATATAGCGCCGAATAAATGGTCAGGTCAGGATTACCAATCACATCGTCTAATAAAGAAAAAAGCCTGTTATCAAGAAAACCACCAAGGAAATCCCTTAGTTTATTATTTGCCCCGCCTATGATCGCTTTAATCGTTGTACCCGGCAATTCGGAAGAAAGGTTCTCCTTCATACGGGAGAAGAACTGAGAGGAAATTATACCTCGGTTGAAATATACATGGTATGGTGATGGGTTACCTGCTGCGTCTATCCCCGTTTTCATTTGGGCCACAGCCGACCATGCTGAAGCATTTAGCATATCCTTAGATAATTGATCGCCGTCATATAATATAGGAACAATCTTGTAACTGGCGGTATCACCCTCGCTGACGGAAAAATCAGTCCAGATAAACCTTTGGATCGGCCATTCATAACTTGGTCTTTGCTCGCCTTTTTTAAAGGCTTCGTCTGCAAAGCCGACACGATTCATCAACGCGTCCGCTTCTGTATCGCTCTCATTATTCAATTTACGATACACCGCGAACCCTATACAATCTTTGATGGGCTCGGCGTATTTCCAGGCAACAATCACCTGGTCATTGTTGGAGCAAACAGATATTATTGGCGGAGACGCCTGTACAACAGGCGTAACTATGCCAGTCGGGACTAAAGATACTTTCTGTGACATCTTATAAAGGATTAAGGTTAATTAGGCTAATTTACAGAAAGTTACATTGATTAAATAGTCGCTATTGCAATATTTAATCATAGCATAATTCTAATTAAACATTGAATCTATAGCCGTATTGTGATGCATGAATTTGAATAACCAATAACATACGCATACGTGGCAGAAACCTAAATCGTTCGCAACTACCGTCCCACTTGCGAACACCCACCGTTCAACCTCATCACCTTTGATTATCAATTCAGATAGTCATGAGAAATCCAAAGACAATAACCGACCTGAAAGGCCGAAAATTCAACGGCACATCATTGCCGAAAATCAAGCGCATCCGCCAGGAGCCGCGCCAAAAGATCCTGCAGCTTTTAATAAGCTTCGTACCACTGGAAAAGTTCCAATCCAACGAAAAAACAGTTGACAAATCCGCTAATTCCGGCACCGCTTTTTAAAGCGAACCCATAACATTTATTCATCACATCACCAAAGTTCAGGACAACTTCCCGAAGGAGCTTTCCTGTAGCCCGCGTGGTCTAAGCAAAGATGTACTTTTGCATGCGCAAAAGAATCTTTGCTGGCCTCGAGGCCAGGGGATTTGCTCGGAACTCGCAAACCCTGAACTTTCAAAAAGTGTAGTTTATGACACGAAAGAAAGTGAACGAACCCGAAGACCTGCTTAGCCATAACCTCATCATCCGAGTTACAGAAAGCACCTACAACCGGCTGGAAAAGTTAAGGAAAGACAGTAAAAATCTTTCTATA
Source organism: Mucilaginibacter gracilis (assembly GCF_003633615.1). NCBI lineage: Bacteria > Pseudomonadati > Bacteroidota > Sphingobacteriia > Sphingobacteriales > Sphingobacteriaceae > Mucilaginibacter > Mucilaginibacter gracilis. The sequence goes on from NZ_RBKU01000001.1 coordinate 3,960,804, forward strand.
GCAGCGGTGGCCCGTAAGATCCTGTCCGGCCAAAAGATCAACCTCTATCACCATGATGTTTCGCTAAACCCAATTATGGAAGAACTAGCCCTCATCCGAAAGGAACTGAAAGCCATCGGCGTAAACATCAACCAGATCACCCGCAGTTTTAACCAGGACAGAACCGGAACCAGCCGGGCGTACAATGTTACAAAAGTGGCAGAACTCTATCAGCAGGTAGATATAAAGGTAGACCGCCTGCTAAAGATCATGTCCAAACTCGCTGAAAAATGGTTGCAAAAATAAGTACCGGCAAAAGTATCAGGGGAATGCTGCACTACAACGAGAACAAGGTAATAGCCGGAGAAGCCAGCCTGATCCTGGCCAGTGGGTTTGCGGGAGAGATAGAAAAAATGAATTTTCAGCAGAAGCTGCAACGTTTTAATCACCTCACTGAACTAAAACCCAATGTAAAAACCAATGCCTTGCACATCTCGCTGAACTTTGATGCCAGCGAAAATCTGAGCAACGCCAAATTACAGGACATTGCCATTGCCTATATGGAAAGGATAGGTTTTGGCGACCAGCCTTTCCTGGTCTACCGCCATGATGATGCCGCCCACCAGCACATCCATGTTACCACGACCAATATTACAGCGGCAGGCGAACGCATCGACCTGCACAACATCGGCAAACTCCTATCGGAACCTGCCCGTAAGGCCATCGAGCAGGAGTTTAAGCTGGTTAGAGCCGAAAGCAGGAAGTTCAAGCAGGAACCCGGCATTAAGCCTGCCGACCTGACCAAAGCACAATATGGACAGTTGCCCACCAAACGGGCGATCAGCAATGTGGTGACAGCGGTAACAAGGGATTATAAGTACACGAGCCTCGCCGAACTGAATGCCGTGCTCAAAAGCTTTAACGTAGTGGCGATGCGTGGTGCCGAGCATACCGCGATGTTTGAAAAGAAAGGCCTGATGTTTTCGCTGATCGATGTAAATGGCAAAACACTTGGCGTACCGATCAAGGCCAGCTCATTTTACAGCAAGCCAACGCTAAGGAACCTGGAAAAGAAGTTTGAGCAGAATATTGAGAAGCGAAAGGTTTACAAAGAACCGCTAAAGAACGCCCTTGATCAAACGCTGAATAAATACACGGCCATCAGCAAGTCCACCTTTGTGGCAGAGCTTAAAAATTACAACATTCAGGTTGCTTTTCGCACTAATGAACAAGGCCGAACCTATGGCATCACTTATATCAACCACGGTAATAAATCAGTCTTTAACGGCAGCGACCTGGGCAAGGCCTACAGCGCAAAAGCATTGATAGAGCAGTTCGCCACTTCAGATAAACTAAAAGTGAAACCGCAACAGACATCACTGCTCACCAAAAACAGGCCATCGGTAAACCTGCTGGAAAAGGAACAGAAAGACCTGCCAAACCTGTTACATAGGGAACCCGATCGTTTACTGCAATCCCTGCTGGAAAACCCGAACAGGGAAGACGGCAGCCCACTCATGCCAAGAAAAAAACGAAAGAAACGCAAGGGCATACGCTTCTGACCATCCATTAACCATTAAATAAATACAGCTATGCAGACCGGAGAAGACTCCCAGGGACTTAGAAAGATCATCGATTTTACAAGGCTCATCAGCCTGTTTATACTTAGTATCCATTTTTACATCAGCTGTTATGCCGCCTTTCAGGCCTGGCACCTGACGGCAGAGATCACCACGCGAATTGTGCTCAATATCGGAAAGACCGGGCTGTTCATGGGTATGCTCAAACCCAAGCTTGCCGCATTGGTATTCCTGCTTATTTCCCTGATCGGTGCCAAAGGCAAAAAGGAGGAAAAGATCAGAAAGGATACGATTGCCATTTATCTGGGTGCAGGACTGCTATTATATTTTATCAGCGGCTTATCATTTTACCTTATAGCTTCGCCAGCGATTATTACCATCAGCTACATAGGTTTGACCGCTTTAGGCTACCTATTGATCCTAACAGGTGGCGTACGGCTATCCCGCTTGATCAGCCTGGGGCTGACCAAAGATATTTTTAATACAGAAAATGAAACCTTTCCCCAGGAAGAACGGCTATTGGAAAATGAATACTCGGTCAACCTTCCGGCACGGTATGCCCTTAGAAAGAAGATCCGCAGTTCCTGGATCAATTTTATCAACCCTTTCCGGGGTTTGCTTGTAGTTGGTACACCCGGTGCAGGTAAATCGTATTTCGTGATCCGCCATGTAATCGACCAGCACCTGAAAAAGGGCTTTAGCATGTTCATTTACGACTTTAAGTTTGATGACCTGACGAAGATCGCCTATAATAAATTGATCAGATACAAAGAAAACTTCAAGGTTAAGCCGCAATTCTACCTGATCAATTTTGATGACCTTTCGCGTACCCATCGCAGTAACCCCCTCGACCCGCAGAGCATGGAAGACATTACCGATGCGACCGAAGCTTCAAGAACAATACTTTTGGGACTGAACAGGGATTGGATAAAAAAACAGGGCGAGTTCTTCGTAGAAAGCCCGATCAACTTTTTAACGGCCATTATCTGGTACTTGCGCAGGTACCGCGATGGCAGGTATTGTACCCTTCCGCATGTGATCGAACTGATGCAGGCCGACTATGAAGAGCTGTTTCCTTTGCTGAAGGAAGAGGAAGAAATCAAAGTATTGATCAATCCCTTTATCTCTGCCTACCAGAACAAAGCCACCGACCAGCTGGAGGGACAGGTAGCCAGCGCCAAGATCAGTCTCGCTCGATTGTCTTCACCGCAATTGTATTATGTATTATCCGGTAACGATTTTACGCTGGATATCAATAACCCCTTATCCCCAAAGATCGTTTGCATGGGGAATAATCCGCAGAAACTGCAAACCTACGGCGCGGTGCTATCGCTCTACATATCCAGGGTGATCAAACTGGCGAACAGGAAGAACCAACTCAAAAGCAGCCTGATCTTTGATGAGTTCCCTACCATCTATTTTAATAACATAGATAGCCTGATCGCTACCGCTCGTTCGAACAAGGTGTCTACCACGCTTGGGATACAGGACTACAGCCAGTTAAAGAAGGACTACGGGAGGGAACAGGCGGAGGTCATCATGAATATTGTCGGTAATATTATCAGCGGGCAGGTCACCGGTGATACGGCCAAGCAGCTTTCCGAGCGGCTGGGCAAGATCATGCAGGAGCGCAACAGTGTCAGCATCAACAGCTCCGATACTTCGGTTAGCAAATCCACACAACTGGAATATGCCGTACCGGCATCAAAGATCTCCAGCCTGTCTTCAGGTTCATTTGTAGGCATGGTGGCAGATAACCCGGACGAAAAGATCGAGCTGAAGATATTTCACAGCGAGATACAGAATGACCATGCGGCTATCAAGGCTGAGGAAGATAATTACCAACCCATTCCGGCTGTTGCAAACGTAAGCACATTGGATGTGGAAGAGAATTACAAGACGATCAAAGCTGAAATCGCAGACCTGATCGAAAGGGAAATTGGCATTTTGACTGCAAGAAAAGAAGCGCTGGATGCGGCAAAGCAAGAAGTCAAGAAGCACGCAGAAGCGGAGATTAAGCCAACTGCTGTTACGTCGAAAGAAATTATAGAAACAGACAGTAAAAAGCCTGGAAAACGGCAATCCAGGAAAGAAAAAAGAATGTTGACCCAACGGAAAAAGATTGATAAAAATGAACAGTTTTCGGAAGAAAAACCGCTATCAAGGTAGTGGCAATGCTTTACCGCACTTATGTGAAACGTAACCATAATATAAAGTTAATATGAATTAAATACCTTTGTAAAAAAACAAAATGGAAATCACCTGCAAATGGTGATCGAAATTGTATGACAGAAAACATTCAAACGGACGAGGAATTATGGCAACTGATAAAGCAGGACAGCCATACTGCGTTTGAAACATTGTACCTGCGGTATTTGAAATCTGTCTTTACCGAGATCAACAAACGTATCAGTGACCGTGATCAGGCCGAGGATCTCACACAGGAAGTATTCCTGTCCCTTTGGGAAAAAAGGGTGACCAGTAATCCACAAGGAGCCATATACCCCTATATATATGGGATTGCTATTAATAAGGTCTTTAATTATTTTAGATCGAACAAAATACCGGCAAACTTTATTGAGACCTGGGAGACCTTACCAGAAGATCTTGCTCAGTTGGCAGAATTGCCCCAGGCGTTCAAAGTTGCCGAGGTAACAGAAATGGAACATTTGCTGGAAGAAGAACGATCAAACCTGCCCGAGAAAATGCGTCGTGTATATGAGTTACGCTACGAAAAGAGGTTAAGTATAGCTGAAATTGCTGATGGTCTTTCCATATCTCACAATACCGTTCACAATCATTTAAAGGAAGTTCGTAAACGTTTCACCTCTGCGCTTCGAAAATCGAGCTTTCTTTTATAATAATTGTCCTATCTCAAAACACTTCTTTTCTAGCCCTTAGAGGCTGTTTTTTTTAAAATTTCAATGTTAAGTAATTTATCCGAATATTAACAAATCGTTAAATCGTATTTTTCATATAGCCGAAATTTCATTTTCGGTTACTATATAAATAGAGGGCCTGATCATGGGGCGCTCAATTGAAAAATAAAATACGATGCCCACAGAAAAGGAATTAAAAAAACTGCTTGAAAAATACGCTTCCGGCAAATGCAGTCCAGCAGAAACCAAACTGTTAGAGGCTTGGTTCACTCGCATTGGCGAAAACCAGGAAGTCGAAGACCTAAGTAGTGCCGACCAGCACCGCATGCTCAATTCACTGAGGAAAAGCCCACGCTTCGCGAAAGGGAAAAACCGTATCATTTCTATGTTCCCGGCTTGGAAAAAAATTGCAGTGGCGGCTTCAATGGTCGGCATTTTAGTACTATCGGGCTTATGGATCAATAAGAGCATCAGAAATTCAGGACAGCAGGAAACAGCATACATACAGATCAGCACCGGCAAGGGTGAAGTAAGAAAAGTGACCCTGCCTGACCGTTCCGTTGTATGGCTGAATGCACGTACGAAGCTTTCTTATTCTCCAGATTTTAAAAACAACAGATCGCTCCGGCTGAATGGCGAGGCCGTTTTCCAGGTAACGCACGATAAAACACACCCTTTCAAAGTTCAGACCCAGGATAGTATAGAAACTACCGTTTTAGGAACACAGTTCGATATCAGCAGCTATGACGGGCTGACCGAAACCCAGGTTGCCGTCTTAGAGGGCCGGGTTAAGGTTGGAAAGATCAGCCAGCAAGCACAAGGTGTCTTGGTCAAGAACGATATGATCAGCTTTAACAGATCAACAAAAACATTTGATAAAAGGATCGAAAATGCGGAAACCATGGCATCATGGCGCACCGGACAATGGGAATTAAGGGGACGTGGTGTAGAGGGGCTCGCGCTTGTCCTGTTTAACCAATATGGTATCACTTTAAAGCATACTAAAAAATCTTTGGACAAAGTTGAAGTAAGCGCCAATTTTAATAAAAGACAAACCGCAGAAGAGATCATCAGCACTTTTTGTCTGCTGGGAGACTGCAAATTCCGTTGGATAAGCAAAACTGAAGTAGAATTATATTAAACCCCAATAAAAAAAGCAAGGGCCCTGCTTGGAACCAAGGCACCTTGCCATGTTAAATTTTAAAATAGAGCACGAATTTATGAAATTGAACCTTACGCCGCAATTAAATCGGCGTTTATCAGGCCGCACATGGTTAACCCGCTTAGTAGCCTTAACATTTTTACTGTTGCCTTTGTATACACAGGCGCAGGGACAAAAGACGCTGAAAATAGAGAAAAGTACACTCGAAAAAGCGATTGCAAACATCAGAACTACCTACGGGGTAGTTATCGCTTACAATAAATCAGATATTCAGGCTGTTGAGGTTGCAGGTGGCGAATTTAAAAACATTTCTGTTGATCAGCTGCTGGAAATGGTGTTGAAAGGCAGTGGTTTTACTTATCAGAAGAACGGCTTGTCGTATGTGGTTCTTAAAACCCCTGCTCCGAAAAGCCCAAACGCATCAGCCGGCGGCGGCCCCGGCACCCTTAAAGGTCGCGTTGTAGAATTTGAAACCTCGCAGCCCCTGCCTGGGGCGTCAGTATACATTGTTGAACTACAAAAAGGTATGCAGTCCAATATCGATGGATATTATAGCTTCACCAATATTCCATCTGGTAAATATACGGTTCAGGTATCATATGTCAGCTTCGCAACAGAAAAAGTAATTGTAGAAGTCAAGCCAGGCAAAGAAGCGACCTATGATATTAAATTGCAGGGATCTAACTCATTAAAAGAGGTAGTGATCAGCAGTGTCAAAAAAAGCCGTGCCCCCGTTTCACATACCTCTGAACGCCAGGTATTGGAAGAAGTCAAGCAGGCATCAATGGTGGTATCGGCCATTTCCTCTGAACAGATCAGCAAATCTGCCGACAGAAATGCCGCTGAAGTTATGCAACGCGTATCGGGGGTAACTACTGTAGATGACAAATTTGTCATTGTTCGCGGATTGAATCAAAGGTATAATTTAACATATCTTAATGATAACGTAGCGCCAAGTACCGAGTTATATAGCCGGGCTTTCGCGCTCGACCTGATACCAAGCAGGATCATTGATAAAATATTGGTCTTCAAATCTCCATCACCCGAAAACCAGGGCGATGCCACAGGCGGCGTGGTCAAGATCTACACCAAGGATGCAAAAAATTTAAAGCATTTCGACATCGAAGTGCAGACTGGCTTGCGAGAGGGTACAACCTTTAAAAATGTGCTTACCTATCAGGGCGGAAAATTTGATTTTTTAGGTTTTGACGACGGAACGCGCAAACTACCAACTGTAGTACCAGCCTACGGTAGTTTACAAAAAGCTACCATCTCCCAGCAGCAATATGCTAAAGGCTTTTCCCCTTATTTGTATTTGGGGCAAAAACAGGCATTACCTACCATTCAGATAACAACAAATTACTATGATAGCTACAAGTTGTTTGGGAAACCGTTGTCGATGCTAACTTCTTTCAGTTACAAACACGAAGATCAGCAAGCCAATATTTATCGCCAGCAAGGTATAGATGATGCCTTTAAAAGTACCATACCGAATGACGCGATAACCTTCGAAAATAATAACCGGGAAAGCGCTCAATTAAACCTTCTGCAAAACTTCACTTACAGGCTGCGGGATAGCAGTAACTTACAGTTTAAAAATTTCTTGTTACAACAAGGCGTGTCAACAACCATAGAAAAGGTATTTCACCGCAGAGTGATGGCCGATCAAAGAGCGTTTGACAATAAAGATATTGTGCTTTCCTACAGCCAGCGTTTTTTATATGCAGGTAATGTCGGCGGAACACACTATTACGGCGGCGGTAAACATCGTTTTGACTGGAATGGTGGCTTAACCTACAGCAGCCAGGAACTTCCGGATCAGCGGGTAATCCGGTTGCAGGCTCCGCTAACTGCTTTTACAACCGGCGACCCCAACCTTTACTGGTTCGCAAGGGGCAGAAAGGGTGATCCGGAAGATTCCGAAAATCAAAGCAGGATCAACCAGGGTATGATTTCCCGCACCTGGACGCGCAATAACGAAGGGATTTACAATGCTTCACTGGATTATACTTACAAGTTTAAGCCCTGGCTGTTCCTTAAAGCTGGAACGTTTCAGCAATGGAAGGAGCGAAAAGTTTTCAGAAGGGTTTATACCGTACACGAAGGTGACTTTACAGGCACTTACAGCGATTACATAACGGCACCGGGGGGATATGGCACATACGTTGACCCCGCCCTTACAGCGTTCAAGCAACAAGATCTCAGCAGACTCTGGTCTGCCAATTATCTGCGGGATGACAAGACCGGCTTATTGGTTGTCGATAATACACAAGGTAGCGACGCTTACACGGCTACTGAACAGAACAACAGCGGTTACGCGCTTATGAGCTTTACACCTGCTCACCGGAAATTTGAAGTTTACGGCGGCGTTAGAATTGAATACGACCGTCAGCGGGTAGGCGCTGCCGTTCAGCCTACCGATCAGACTGGGATCAATCGTCCGGTGCTGGTCAATATTTCCAAACTGGATATATTGCCATCTGTTAATGCAAGCTATCGGCCGCATGATAATTGGGTGCTCAGGGCCGCTTACGGTAAAACGGTTAACCGTCCCGAGTTCACGGAAATCTCTCCGTTTAATGATTACGACTTGGAAAACAATACCAGAAGACAAGGTAATCCCTATTTGCGCCCGGCAACCGCATCTAATTACGATCTTAGGCTGGAGTTTTATCCCCGTAAGAACCAATATGGGGAAACCATCTCAATTGGCGCTTTTTACAAGACCCTGCAAAATCCGATTGAACGAATTAATGCAAGCGACAGGATTTTAAATAGCCCTGCGCTGATTACTTTTCAGAACGCCGCAAGGGCTTCCATTAAAGGAGTAGAATTTGAATTGCGAAAAAATCTGGATTTCATTCCGGGTAACTTGTTCAAGCGTTTATCGGTGATCGGTAACCTTACGCTGATCAAAAGCGAAGCCATTAAAGACAGCGCCGACGTAGCCAATGAGCAAAAAGATCAACCTGATAAGCGGATAGGCAATTTTATCATCAAACGCCCGCTACAGGGCCAGGCACCCTATATTGTAAACGTCGGCTTATACTATGATAACGCATCGACAGGGACGAAAATATCAGGCATTTACAATATCGTGGGCACCCGCATCTATGCGGCGGGAAGAGGGTTTGCTGCTGACCCAACTTTAAATGGATCTCAATTCCGGGGAAGCCTGATGGAACTGCCGCGGCATGTGGTTGATATTTCGGTAACACAACGTATCGTGAAAACCATCCAGGCCAGATTTTCGGTTCAAAACCTGTTGAATAAGCCAATCGAAATGGCGGAAGATTACAATTTTACTTCTAAATATGAACCTGTAAAAACCGTGGTAACTGATGGCGTTACCAAAGTTGAAGGAGACAATATCGCATCAAGATACAATCCGGGCAGGCATTATGTATTGTCATTTTCTTATTCATTTTAATAAAGCGCACAATGATATATAAATTCAAAAAATCAAGTCAGATCGTACTTATCCTGATGCTTATATCCGCTTTAGCTGCATGTAAGAAATCACAGGATTTTTATCAAAAGTTGGTAGACATGCCAGAAGTAGTGAACAACTATAACAAGGCATACGAGGTGGACAGTACAATGGTTATTACCGGAAGACTAAATCCGGAGAAAGGCCTTAAAATTGAGATCGGCGGTATTGAGGCAAAAATTGTAAGCCTGAAAAAAGTAACAGTTGGGGGAACGCAGTCGGACCCGTATGAAGGCGACCAGGCGACGATCACCATTACCAATGCAATGGGAATCGGCGAAAACAGGCCGGTTAAGATTACTTCTGCCGGTAACACTATTGATTGCCCATCTATCGAGATCTTGTCTCCGGGAGTTATTGCTGCTCAATTAAAGCTGCAAAGCCATTTTGTTCCGCAAGCTAATGATGTTGTTTTGTATTGCCTGAACGGCAAAGGGAGCGTTTATGTTTATTCGAACGCCAGCGGACAGATCGTTAAAATCGATAAATCTGCAAATGTTCAAACGGTAATCAATACGACCACCTTTAGTGACGCAGATGGCCCGTTCGCCATCACCGGTTTTAATTCTGGTGGAACTGATCCCCAGGAATCCACGTTGTATTTCTCGGCCCTGACCACTGACGGTTCGGCCAACAGTACCACCAGCTATATATATAGGCTCTGTAAAATAGACTTAAAAACCAAAACCCTCACGACGTTAAATAAAACGCTTTATCCAAAATCAATGGCATTACCGGTTATTCCCACTGCTCTGCCGTTAGAGGGAACAATAAACCAGGTTAACCTGATGGACGTTTCAGGAATTTATCCCGACAGTAAGGGCAATGTCTACCTAAGGCTTGGTAAAACTATCATCAGTGGAGGTTACGCATTTGCCAATAACTACGCGACTGCATTGTTAAATAGTAACGGTTCAATAAAGTATCTGTTTAAAACAACCCTTGCGCCTAATTATGATTCCAACCTGCAAACTGAATATAACGCCTCAATCCTTAAAATTCCTGGTACTGGCATTATTTATAATCAGGGTAATATCATGCCGGACGAACAGCGGATGTATTGTTACGCACTTGCTCCTTCGGGCAATATAAATGCCTTAACAGATATTTTACAGTACGACCTGGAAAACACTGTGACCTTATATAAATACTCAAAATTAAGCATGCCGCCCACGACCGATAAACCCTATATATCCGGGGTGTTCAATACATTAACGGCTGTGTGTAATGCCGGATCATTCGATACCCCAGACCTGTTTGGTTTTATGCCTTTACCGGGAGGGCGCATACTAATCTACTACTATCAACAAAGAGCGGCTTCATTTTCCGATCATCGTTTTCCGGCTTTCGGCACAATGGATTTTATAAAAAAACGTGGCGACCGTTATGCGCCAGGCGCTGTTGAAACAGGTAGTTACAAAATGTTCAGCGGTGATTCGGGACAGGATCAGTTGCTGAATTATGATGAAGAAGGTATGATTTACAGTACCGCCAACAATAAAACCGTAATCGTAAAAACTGTAAAAAAATGATCAGAAATATTAAATCGATATTTATTTGCAGCCTTCTGCCAATCTTATTGGTAGTATCCTGCAAAAAAGAGGTAAAAGAAATTTTGCCGGGAGATATAAGCGGAGGCGTAAACTTCTACAATGGTTCAGAAGTATTGAACAGCCGCCAATCTTTGCGGAAAAACAACTTGGTATTTATTAACGATAGCGTTCCTAATGGCCCATTTCTCCTTTTTCCTAAGTATCAGGATGTTTACACTGAAACCAGCGATTTGCGGCAATACCCATATAATGCCACAGGCACTATATTTCCTAATCCCGGCTTTGTACCTACAGGTTACCAGTACATGTATTACATGCCCGTTGCTTTGGGTAATTATAAATTCATTTTTTCAGGCACGGACAAAGTATTTCTTAAAGACATACAAACGACTTTAGTTGCAAGGAATGAGTTACAATCATTTTACCTTGTCGAAAGCCCCGAAGCAATGGATGCTTACCGGATAGTTAAGGTACCGGAAGAATATCAGGGCACTCCCGGAAAAGTCAGGATCAGGATTGTCCATTTAGGAACTGATAGCCAAAATTTGATGCTTAAACAGTTGGATGCGACGGGGAATCTCAAAACAGCAGGGCTGCCACAAGACCTTGCATTTGGTTCCTTTTCCGGTTATACGGAGATTGACACCGTGGGCGCAGCCAGAAATTCAGGTAACATCATTCTGAAAATAAGTGAAAAGGATGCTCCGAATAATGTGATTCTTTCGGCGGCAGTACCAGCCGAACCTAACGGTTCTTTCGTCGTGTTAATTCAAGGTTTTAGGCAGGCAACATCAAGACGGATACTTACCGGACATAATGCCGATGGTAGCCCTGTATATGAAATGTTAACTGTTCAGCCCAACTTCCGGGCCAATCTTAGGCGGAGCTATTAAGCCTATGGATCAATAAAAAATAGAAATAAGACATAAATAAAGATGCCGGAGAGGTATGCTTAGGCTATGCCTTTGTCAAAAAAAAGAATAACAATTAAAAACACATAAAAACCGGCCGGTAAAAGGGCCATAAAACAAAAACAATGAAAACGAAAATTACTTTTAGAGCCGCCGGGCTGGTTTTATTACTGGCTTTGGGCATGACCTCGTGTAAAAAGAACAATGGAAACGATAATACCGGGCCGGTTCCGGTAGATAATATCGCTGTCTCCGATCTGAAAAAGTTAAGTACTGCCGCATCGGTAACTGTGCCGGATGGCAGAAAGATCAAGGGTATTGTTATTTCGGACGCCTCAGCCAAAAACATCGATGCCAAAAGTATCGTGTTACAGGAAGCGACTGATAAACCCGGTATCATCATTAATTTCGATGGCGCGCACAACTTCGCTTTAAACGACGAAGTAGAGGTTACGATCTCGAAACAGCAGTTAAGCCAGGTAAATGGCGAGATCATACTTGACAAGATCCCGGTTGCTAACGCTAAAAAAACCGGAACGGGAGCCATTACTGCCAAAGTGACTACGGCGGCTGATCTGGTAACCAATCAAACCGCCTGGAACGGTATGTTAGTGAGCCTGCCTGTTGACGGGTTAACAGGTGGTAATGGAAAGTTTACAGGCAATCTGGTAGTTCAAAAAGGTAACCAAACATTCGGTTCAAAAGTTCTTTCCGGTGCAACCTTTGAAAACACAGATTACCCGGTTAGCGTAAGTAATATCACTGGTATTTTGCGGATAGACGGAAGCAATCTTAGGGTAGACATCAGAACTACGGCAGACCTCGCATCCGGCCCGTATTCACGTATCGTAACTGAAGATTTCCAAAACTTGAAAAAAGTTAGCGATGGGTCAGCCATCGTGGTCCCATCTACAGCTAATGCGCCGTTCACTACGGCTGTAGGACAATGGTTGTCAACCGCCCAATCATTTAATTTCTACCCTGGCGCGACCTATGATGCAACTTTCACTACACCGACGAGAACTTATCTATATGCATTCAATACCAGTGTAAATACCACAGGTGCAAGTTTGCGATCAAACTTCACAAACAACCAGGGACTTAAAAAGGTAGCGATCTCGTTTGCTGCAACCTCTGCCGAAAAAGTGGTTACTGTACTTAGTCAAAGAGAATATGCATTTACATTTGGTACTACAGATTCTGTAAAAATAGCCGTGTTACCCATTTTGCCTGATAACATGCCTTTAATAGATGCTGGCGATAACATGAGCTACGACGCCGTTAAACCCATTCTGGCACTTTCTCCAGCTTATAATCAAAAAGGCAAGTTCTTTACCTTTGAATATACAATACCGACTAAAGACGAACTGATTGCGAAAGGTGTGAGTGCTGACAGGGCGACTGCCTTTATAGCTAATCCTCAGTTCCGGATCTACAACGCATCAAGGCCATTTACAGGAAGCCCAAATGCCGCCCCGATACTATTTGATAAGATCGTATTCTACTATTAACAACAGGTATTTATGCAGGGCATCTCAAAATCGAGGCATGTGCATTTGATGGATGCCCTGCTTCAGTTGGAAACGCTTTTAGGAAAGGAATGCGAGTGTTTGCAGCAGGCGACGGAATACCGAGTGGACCTGGAAAACATGCACAGTAATTATGAACGATTGCTCGAAGAATTGGCTCGGCAAATCACGAATTATGAGGTGATGTACAGCCATGTTAAAATTCAATTCCTGGGCAAAAAGCTGAAAGAACTGAAAAAAGAAATTTCGGTGGAGATGCCGGGTTTCCCGGTGCTGGTGCAAAACATTAGGATAGCTTACGGTACTTAGCCGAAACTTGAATATATAATTGTAATCAAGGGCAGCGCAGCAATGCCTGCCCTTTTAAAAACTATAGATCATGCGTAATATCTATATCGCCGTTTCGATTTTATTGGTTCTGGACATCGCGGTTTTACTTCTGACCCGCTGGTTTGACATGCGGTATTATGTGCCATTCTTAGAAACGGTAATGAAACAAAAGAAAGAGCCGATTGACAACCCTAACATGGTATCATTAGGTATAGTTGCCGCAGGCGGCGGCTTATTGATCTACACCCTGATCGGCTTTGCCTGGGTATGTTTAGGGCATAAATAAGATAAACGCAATTAATGCCATTACAATAAAGCTAAACTATGGAAACTGCGACGATAATCGGTTTTGGAATGTTGATCGTTTTTTTGATCGGTGTCATTATAGCCATCATCAATGACACCCGGAGGGAAAAACGTTTTTGGGATGATTGGAAAAAAGAATAGCACTATTGAAAATACAGCAATTATTAATTAAATGCCTATGATGTAATTTTACAATTTAAACTATAACAAAATATACACATTCTGCGTCTACACGCTTCCTGTCTGAGAAAACGACTAAATTTTTGAATAAAAAACAGGAGCAAGTTTACGCCTGCGAAAGTGCGGGCTGGCTTGTTCTGTTTTTTGGGTATTTAGTCGTACCTCTCAGACAGTTCGGGTCATTCCCGCCCTTTCGCATTTAACCTAAACTGGAACACCGACAGTGAGAAGATTATGATCAATGCGAAAAGAACCGACAAGTGCCTGGTAACCGAGCTGTTATCCGCCGCCTTTAACGACAATTTAAGTGTAAATTATATCATCCGACAGGACGATAAACGCAAAGAGCGCATCCTGGCGCTGATGGACTATTCCTTTGAAGTGTGTTACCGGTTTGGTGAGGTATGGCTATCGGAAGACCGAAAAGCCTGCGCCCTGGTACTGTTCCCCCATCAAAAAAGAACCACTTTTGCTTCTTTATGGCTGGATATAAAGCTGATCTTAAAAGCTGTAGGGGTCAGCGGCATTAGAAAGGCGCTTAACCAGGAAGCAAGGATTAAGGCAAAACGGCCTAAAAAAACGATGGCTTACCTTTGGTTTATTGGGGTCAGCCCGCTTTACCAGCACCAGGGCACAGGCGGCAGGTTACTAAAAGAAGTGCTCGGCCATGCGACTGGCCTTGGCCTTCCGGTATACCTTGAAACCTCGACAGAACGAAACCTGTCATGGTACGAGAAACATGGTTTTGCTGTTTACGATACCCTTGATCTGGGTTACATATTGCATTTCCTGAAATATGAACCTAAATAAATCGGGCTATGCTGGTGTTTGGAACAGAGATGCATGTGGTTACTTTATTTTTTGTCACACTGGAACTGGTGATGTTTGGGGTGCAGTTTGGCTATTATCTGAACCAGCCGGAGGACAAGCCCCGTTTCTGGTACCTGTTGTTACTGGGGCTGCTGATCGTCTATAACGTTTCAGGCGGATTGTTCCCTGATAGCGAAATTACTTTTATATCCATCCGGACGCAGAACATCATTGCCTACGGCAGTGGTTTTCTCATGGCCTCTTATTTTCCGTTTTATTTTTACATGGCTTTCGAGCTAAAACGGTTACGTTTCCATGCCATTTACGGTGTTCCCTTGTTCCTGCTGCTGCCCTATGTTGTATTCTTTATCATTTCCTATTCCCTGAACGACAATATTGATTTTGCGGTCAAGTACGGGATCATTATCCCTTTTTTTTATTCCTTTATCGTGCTTCGCGCCATACTCATTGCGATCAGGGTACATTATAAGGAGAACCGGAATCGGCGTTTTTATATCGAGGAGATAGCGGTCTATTGCGCTGTTGTGCCTTGGGTGGCAATGGTGCCGATCACTTATTTTCATTTCAGTCAGGCCATAGAAGTGCTGTTTACAAATCTGGGGTTCCTGTTCATTACAGGCATGTTTATTTTTAAGGCGACCAGGCGTGCCAAGCAGGAAAGAGAAATGTATGCAGAATTGGAAGTTATCCCCATTGATCAGGTTGCAATTGACGCGAACTGCAAGCGTTTTGCCCTTTCGCCCCGGGAAAATGATGTGGTTAACATGATCTGCCAGCGGCTTCGCTACAAGGAGATCGCGGAAAAACTATTTATCTCCGAAAGAACGGTCAACAAACACGTCCAGAACATATTTAACAAAGTGGAGGTTACCACCCGTTCTGAACTGGTCCGTAAAATGAATAGTTTTTAAGTTAGTGTTAAAATCGGCTTTATTTCGATTGCTTAACCTTAGCGTAATCTCAATTACGCAAACAATGCGTAGCAAATTACGCATCAATTGCTCACTTAAAAGCTCGAAATCTCCCTCAAATTTGTCGCTTCATCTTAAAAAAAGAAGTACTATGCAAAGAACGGATACGCATCTCCTGTGAGGCTGATCGTCGGAAAATCCGGCAGGCAGCAGGAATCATTTAACCTGTTTACTATGTTAGAAAAGATGAGTGAAAAGCTGTACGGACAGCTTACCGGCGACATTGAGAAAATTGTTGCCAGGGAAACAGAGCCTTTTAAAATTCTGTCTGCGGTGCTGAAATGTGTCAGAGAAGCACTTAAAAAGTTAAAAGACCATGTGCTTAAAAACCCCTTTGCCGATGAAGCCGCCCAGATACATTTCTTTAAGCACATCAAGCCTAAATTCTTTGCCCTGCGTATTTACTACCTGGAATGGTACGGGATCGTAACCGGCATCCCTGCCGGGGACAAAGAAGTGTTGAAAGCCGCCTATAACGAGGAACTGAAGGTGATCCAGCGTTTCTTTAGGCTGATTGCATTTTATTACCAGTACTATCGCCTCGGGGCAACTGAACTGGATAGCCTGTTATTTGTGCGTGGCGTAGAGGTGCAAAGCGTGCTGATCCCTGAAGTGCCGGAACTTGACCCCGAGTTTGCCACCAGCTGCGATTACCTGTTTTCCAAGATTATACTTTCAAAAATTGATCAATTTTATAATAGTAAACAGGCTTTTCAAATTACTTCTAAAGAAGAGAAATTATTTGCGAAGAATATGATCATTGAGGTCAACAGCAAATAATATTATTACTCCAATTTATCTTGGACCTTTTTTAAAATATTTTCCGCTGTAGCCGCCAAATTTTTCAAATCTTGTAAAAAATGGTTCGAAAATTCGGGTTCGTCGGTTACAGAGAGAATGAGAAGCCTTGAATCAGAAGATTTGAGGCTTTTTTCTGTTGAATGTAGTTGTAAACTATTTGCATATTAGTCCGAAGTTGGAAACTTCGGACAGCGTCCGGTCATATTATAACACAGCAAAGCACTTTGGCTTTTGTGGAAAATACTGGTAAGGGTAACTATCCGTTTGATAGTTTGTTTGTTTCCGATATTACTTTGCCGAACCTTTTGACGCTTGCAAAGCGCTGATGCGGGTTGCAACATCAACCATTGGGGCTATCCAAATTTCTTTTTCGTTGGCTTTTAAATAGTGTATCAGCTTGCTGTGGTCGGCCAGGCTAACGTTAAGGTTGTGGCCGCCGCCTACGCCGTGAAATAAAAATACAAGCAGCGTATGGCTTTGTTGGGCCTGCTTCACCAGGTTTATCATATAATCGGCAGTTTGGCCGTTAATGGCATAGCATTTTATATTATCCAAATCAACGTCTGTTGCAGTTTGCAAACCGGGGCTTACACCACGGGCACCCGCAAAATCGGGTTTGAGTGCAGTATAGAAATTTTCGCCGCCAATGGTTAAATCGCCGCAAGGGAAAGCAAAGGTGCGCAGGTTTTTACCGTCAATTGCTTTTAGTAAAGTATTATTTTGCCTTATCTCGTTAACGGCGCGGGCCACAGTGTATTTACTTAAATCGTTTTCGGGTGTTATCCAGCTTCTTGTCGGTCCGCCGCTGCAAGGGTGAAACAACGAGTGGTTACCCAGTTCGTGGCCATGCATTGCCGCTGTGCGCCATTCGCCCAGCCGCTTGTTAATCACCGGCGATGAGCCAATGAGATAAAAAGTACCCTTTAGCTTTAACGAATCCAGCGCGGGTATCACATTATCAAGGTCTATATCCAAAGCATCATCGTAAGTGAGTACCACTGCACACTGTTTATTGTTCCAGGTACCTTTATCCTGGGCCAGGGCAGGTATACCGGTTAGCAAAAAAAGTAATGTAAAAACTGATTTCCTAATCTCAAACATCCCTGTAATATTGTTAATCGGCATTTTCAATTGTGTTTAATTACTTGCCTAATATGCACAAAATACTGGTTAGGTATTTTACTAAGGGCGCAATTTATTGCAATCATCAAATAAAACAAATTTGAAGTTGAAAAATAAATCTGCGGTTGGGTAGATATAAAATCTTTTGGTTTTTTAACTTTGCTTAATTGAAAGTAGGAGATTTTGAATTATCATTTTGCAATTGGTGTGGTTTTGAAAGCACTGGTTGACCAACAAAGCAGCGCTTTTTTTAACTCTTTTATAGCCGATAAATATTGACTAAACTCTCTTTAAATCTCCTCGAAAATTAAAAAGAGATAAAAATTAAATTAAATACATCATCTAACTATGTTTGATAAAAGTGAGACTGAACAAGAAGTTGCCGAATTTTTACTACAGATTAAAGCTGTAAAACTTCAACCTAACGATCCTTTTACCTGGGCATCGGGCTGGAAATCTCCTATTTATTGCGATAACCGTGTTACGCTTTCGCATCCGGCTATCCGTACCTATATCCGCCAAAAATTAGTGCGTTTAATACAAGACGAATTTGGCCCCGTAGCCTGTATTGCAGGTGTTGCCACCGCAGGTATTCCGCAAGGAGTATTAGTGGCGCAGGAGTTGGGTTTGCCCTTTGTTTACGTGCGTGCCAAAGCCAAAGAACACGGCACCGGCAATTTAATTGAGGGCGATGTGTTTGAGGGCCAACGGGTTTTAGTGGTTGAAGATTTAATATCAACCGGGAAAAGCAGCCTTCAGGCGGTTGACGCGCTACGCGCCGCCGGTTGTGATGTTGCCGGCCTGGTAGCCATATTTACTTATGGTTTTGATTTGGCTGTGCAAAACTTTAAAGATGCAGGTTGCAAATTTGCTGCCTTATCAAACTATAAAGCCCTTGTTGAGTATGCCGAGCAACATCAGTACATCTCTAAAAGTGATGTTTACCTTTTGGAGCAATGGCGCGAAAACCCGGCTGAATGGGGACAAATAGCTACCACATAAAACATTTGAGATATGACTGATTTTGAAAGCCGCGTTACCGTTAATAAACCTGTAGGTGAGGTTTATAGCTTTTTGGCCGATTTGAATAACCACCAACAGTTGATGCCCGAAAACATTTATAATTGGACATCAACCGCCGATGAGGCCCGCTTTACTATACAAAACATGGCCAAGCTGGTTTTAAAAGTGAACAACCGCGTTGAAAATAAAGAAATATCAATTGTACCGGCTGAGGCTGCGCCTTTTGATTTGGAGCTAAAATGGGTGTTGGAAGATAATGGCACTACAACAACTGCTGTTTATAAAATTGCTGCCGATTTAAACATGATGATGAAAATGCTGGTAAGCGGACCGTTACAAAAATTAGCCGATAGCGAAACCACAAGTTTAGCCCAAATACTGAGCTAATTGCGTAGTTAAGCCTTATTAAAGCTGGCAAACAATAGGTAAGATTGCAATTAGCGCATTTTATTGAAAAAATCAATAAACTTATGCATCAGTGCGTCGAACACTAAAACTCCAATAACCAACGCCGAAATTATAAACAAAGTATTTGCCATTATCTTAATGTTTTTGATATTAAAGATAATGGCAATAGCGGTGCCAATAGGTTTTATCAATTTAGTTATTTGTTTATCAGGTGGTTACTTCTATGTAAGTGGTATTGCTTGCACGCTCTGGGGTTTCAATACCCCTTTTTTATTCCAATAAAAGGAGCAATTTCCACACTTTATAAATTGTTAGCGCCGCTTCCTTTTAAAATAAAACAGTACTAGTAAAATAGTAACCGCTATGGCGCCCCCAACAATTAGCGTAGTAAAAATATGGTTTGACTCAGATCTTTGCGAGCCCGGACCTTTTTGAGTTGTGGCTTGTTTTTGCTTTAATTTAAGTTGAGACGAATCGTTTTGTTTTTTGAGCAATGCGATTTTTTGAGCGTTTTGTTGTTTGCTTACCGAATCTTTCAAAAAAGCAATCCGGTTTGTAATCTGTTTGTTTTTTTTCGAATCACCTTGTTGCGTATAAAAATCAGCATATGCTTCCTCAACCTTTATCTGGAGCGTTATGCCTGGTGTGAGTTTGGCAAATCTCATTGCTTCATGTAAATCTTTCCTGGCTATAGCGTAGTCTTTGGTTTCGGTTTTTACAACGGCCAGGGCAATAAGCGAGTTTATGATGTTGCCGGTATCTTTAAGTTGTATTGATAGCGAATTAGACTGAACTGAAAACCATTTAGCCTGGGTGTATTTTTTTTGCAAATGGTAAACCAATGCCAAATGGTCAAAGGTTTCTCGCACCCCTATGGTATCCCTAAATTTGGAATACATGTGCAAACCCTTCATAATATATTCAATAGCCTGGTTTAATTCTTTTTGAGTGGCTGTAGGCACGGCAAGCTTAAGCGCCAACCGGTTTAATGTATCGGCTTTTACCGTTTGCGAGCGAATGTATTGCGCACGTGTCATGGTATCGGTTACCATAGCGTGCGCATACATTTTTGTGCTCATGGCTAAGATGAGCAGCGTGGCTGTAAGCAGGTATTTTATCAAAACGGTATTGTTTAGCATACGGAGAGTGAAATGTTTTGTTTGTTAATGTAAAACAAAACGGGCTAATAACGCTTAATATAAGCAAAATATATTGTTATGAGTTTTTTGGAACCGGGAACGCAAAGTGTGGATGAAAGCAAAAAGGGAAAGTTGCTACAAAGTCCGCACATTAAAACCGCCAGCTTATTTGGCGTAGTGTTATTTCTTTTTGCGATGCTATTTATCTTTGGCATCGATAAAAACGAAACCCGCCATCTTAGCGTTAAACCTAATGCTCAACAGGCCTACAGCATGGCACAAAGTTTTGTGAAAGACAAACTGAAACTACCGGCCTCGGCAGATTTTTCTAAAAATAATTTTCACGCAAATATTGATACCTCAACCAACACATACGTTTTAAACGGCTATGTAAATGCCCAAAGTGTAGGCGGCAGGTTTATAAAGCAACAATGGACAACTAAACTAAAATTTACCGGTGGCGACTGGGCCAACCGTAAAAGCTGGCAGGTTGAACTTGTGGATATTGATTGAATTTAGCTTTGATAGTATCATTTGATAGTATCAAGCATATGAATTTGCTCCTTATAACAGGAAGCTATTATTCCCCTAAGCAAATTTGAATGGGTATGAAATATCGCACTCTCACTACTTTTCCATTTAAACTACCTGGTGTCCATTTGGGTGCCTTTTTTAGACTGTTAACTATTTGGTCGTATATTACGTCTGCACCTTTAAGTTTTTCGAAATTAGTCAATGTACCGTCTTTTTCAACTATAAACTGAATAACCGTGCGACTTTCCAGCATCACATTTTCATTATTTTTTGGATAATGTACGTTATCCATTAGCAATTTGCCAAGTGCCGCCTCACCACCCGGAAACTTTGGCTGCACTTCAACAGCATTATAAACCGTGGTATCGACCTCTGCTTTTTGAGCAATACAAAAAAGCGGCAGACATATTAACAGAATTATGTATACCAGCTTTCTCATAACTTTAATATTCCCTCACCAACAGCGCATCAGCAAACTCTTTCAAAACTGTTTTGCGGTTATCGGGCAGGTTAATTTTTTCGAAGTTTTGTAAGGCTTTTTCGGCATATTGGCTCATTTCGGCTTCGGCACGCTCGCGAATGCCCAGTTGGTTGTAAATGCTTTTCACGGCTTCAACTTTTTTTGCCGGGTCAAAATCATCGGCGGCAAGCCATTGGTTAAGTTGGGTAAGGGTTTCGCCCTGGGCTAATTCAAGAGCTTTAATAAGCAGGTAAGTTTTTTTATTGGATATAATGTCGCCGCCAACCTGTTTGCCAAATTTTTCAGGATCGCCGTAAACATCCAGAATATCATCCTGTAGTTGGAAAGCAATGCCCAGTTGTTCGCCAAAGTTGTATAGCAAAGTGCCTTCGCTGTCGGTAGCACCGCCTATTAGTGCGCCCATTTTTAGTGCGCCACCAACTAACACGGCAGTTTTTAGGCGTATCATGTTAATATATTCGTCTATACCAACAATGGCACGTGTTTCAAAATTCATGTCAATTTGCTGGCCTTCGCAAACGCCAACGGCAGTATTATTAAAAACATCCAATACAGGGCGCAAAATGCTATCGTTAACCTGCATAATGAGTTTGTTTGATTCTACCATCATCACATCTCCCGAAAGGATGGCTACATTGGCGTTCCATTTTTCGTGTACGGTTGGTTTGCCACGGCGTAATGGAGCTTTGTCCATAATGTCATCGTGCATCAGCGTAAAGTTGTGAAAAACCTCAATAGCCAGGGCGGGCGCAAGGGCTTGTTCAACATCGCCGCCAAACATATCACAGGCCATCAATAGCAGGCATGGGCGCAAGCGTTTACCACCGAGCGACATAATGTAGCCTATCGGGTCGTAAAGCTCTGCAGGCGAAGCGCCGTAGCGTTTATTGGCAATGTATTGATTTATTGAATTTTGTAACTGCTGTATTTGCTGCATGTGTAACCTGTAACCT
Source organism: Mucilaginibacter gracilis (assembly GCF_003633615.1). NCBI lineage: Bacteria > Pseudomonadati > Bacteroidota > Sphingobacteriia > Sphingobacteriales > Sphingobacteriaceae > Mucilaginibacter > Mucilaginibacter gracilis. Next base: position 3,982,966 of record NZ_RBKU01000001.1, read on the forward strand.
ATAATTTGCAAAAGTAATAATTAGTAGCAAGTAGTTAGTATCAAGTGCTAAAGCCAACGTTATTTTACACCAAATTTAAAACTTTAGCATTCAAAAATACTTGCTATCCGGTAATTAAAACTACTGTTCGTGAATTAGCGTGAAATCAATCTGTTTTTTTGTTAAATCAACACTCTTCACTTTTATCTTCACCTCGTCGCCCAAACGGTAAGTTTTCTTTTTACGCTGACCGATAATGGCGTAATTTTTTTCGTCGAGGGTATAAAAATCGTCGGATATATCGCGCAGGCGTATCATGCCTTCGCATTTATTTTCAATAATCTCCACATACATGCCCCACTCGGTAACGCCCGAAATAATGCCGGTAAACAAGTTGCCCACCTGGTCTTTAAGGTATTCGGCCTGTTTGTATTTAACCGATGCGCGTTCGGCATCAGCGGCTTTTTTCTCCATTTGCGAACTGTGTACGCAAAGCACCTCGTAATTTTCGGCATTGGCCGATTGGCCTCCGCTTAAATAAAGCTGCAACAAGCGGTGTACCATCACATCCGGATAGCGGCGTATTGGAGAGGTAAAGTGGGTATAAAAATCGAAAGCCAAACCGTAGTGGCTTGTTTTTTTGGTGGTATAAATGGCTTTTGCCATTGAGCGTATGGCTAATTGCGTTAACACGTTTTGCTCTTTTTTACCCTCAACATCTTCCATCAAATGGTTTAACGATCGGGCAATTTCCTTGTCGCTTTTGGTGTTAATTTTATAACCAAACCTTGCCGCAAACAGCGCAAAGCCGGCCAGCGTATCTTGCTTAGGCGAATCGTGAGATCGGTAAACAAAGGTGTATTGATGTTTTCCTTTGCCTTTTTTAGCTATAAACTCGGCAACCTTGCGGTTTGCCAGCAACATATAATCTTCAATTAGTTTGTGGGCGTCTTTACGCTCCTTTACATAAACGCCTATGGGTTTGCCGGTGTCGTCAAGTTTAAACTTAACCTCTTTAGTTTCAAAGCTAATTGCGCCGTTTTTAAATTTCCGGTCGCGTAGTTTGTAGGCAAGCTGGTTTAATATGGTTATCTCTTTAATGTATTCGCCGTCTTCGTTCTCTATAATTTCCTGCACCTCTTCGTAAGTAAAACGGCGGTTACTGTGTATAACCGTTTTACCAAACCATTCGGTAACTACGTTGGCCTCGGCATCTAATTCAAACACTGCCGAAAAGCAAAGCTTATCCTCGTTAGGGCGCAACGAGCATAAACCGTTTGATAACCTTTCGGGAAGCATCGGGATAACCCTGTCAACCAGGTAAACCGATGTGCCGCGCTCATAAGCCTCTTTATCCAATGCCGAATCGGGAATGATGTAATGCGATACATCGGCAATATGAACACCAATTTCGTAATTGCCGTTATCAAGGTATTTAAACGATATGGCATCATCAAAATCCTTGGCGTCAAAAGGGTCAATGGTAAAGGTTAGCACATCCCTAAAATCACGGCGTTTGGCAATTTCCTCTGCGGTAATAACGTCGGATATGGCGTTAGCCTCATGCTCAACCTCGGCGGGGAAAGATAGGGGGAAACCGTATTCGGCCAGTATGGCGTTCATCTCGGTATCGTTTTCGCCTTGTTTGCCTAGTACACTTTTAATGCGGCCAACCGGGTTTTTAGCTTCGGGCGGCCAATCGGTTATTTCGGCTAAAGCCTTCTCGCCATTTTTTGCACCGTTTATTTCGTTAAGCGGGATAAAAATATCATGTAGCATTTTACGATCATCGGGAACAAAAAATGCAAACCGTTCCGATAGTTTTACAATGCCCGTAAACTCCATTTTATGGCGTTTAATAATCTCTATCACTTCACCTTCTTTACGCTTGCCCTTGCTTTTGGCATATACGTAAACTTTTACAATATCGCCGTTAAGGGCGTTTCGTAACTTGCGTGGGGCTACGTAAATATCGCTTTCAAATTCGTCGTCGGTAACAATAAAGGCCGAGCCATCGTTGGTTAAATCAACCTTGCCCTCAACAAATGTTTTTAGTTCAAGCAATTGATATTTGCCTGGCGAAGTTTCTTTTAAAGTTTGATTAAAGGCTTCGTCTTTAAGTATTTCGAGTATAACAGCTTTTGATTCGGGTTCGAGTATATTAAGCTTTGCAGATACCTGCTTGTGGTTTAGTGCCAGGTTGCCATTCTGTTCAAACACGTTAAGTACCAATTGTGTAAGTACTTGTTTGATAGAGTGGTTTTTTTCTTTTTTAGACATATTAATTATTTGTACACTAAGGTACGTTTATTTAAGAGTTTTAAATGTAATGCATGTGTTAAATTGGCCTTTCCCAAAACCTCCCTCTCGTTTGGAGAGGGCCGGGGTGAGGCTACTCGTAAGGCTGCATCTTGCCGCACGAGCATTGGCAGTTGTCGTCGGTAACGGCCAGTTTTTTTAAAAAGTAACGGTAATAACCAATCCTGTCGGTCATGCTAAAAACGTCTTCGCCTTTGTTGCACTCAACGGCGCCGTTAACAATGTTAATAGTCATGCCAAAGCCGGGTACGCGGCCTTTGGCAATATCATCGGCATTGGGTTTCCAGTTACCAACCATAACGTTATGTGCCGATGGTTTGAAGGTTTGCGGCGTCATCCAAAAATAAATGGCGGTTTTAAAGGCCACAACAGCGTCGGTAGTTACCAGGTCGGGGTTGTTAAGCAATATAGTTTTATCGCCAAAAATACAGTCGGAAGCATAACCGTAATTTCCGTTATAACTTAATTGCAAAGGCCCGCGCCCGTAATAATTTTTGCCCTTTACCGGCGGGTAGGTGTCATTTTCGGCATAATATGGTAAGGCAGTGTTCAGTTCGTGGGTGTACATTAGGCCGTCGTTATATTTGCCATTTTCGCCGTGGCGGGTTTCATGCGCAATATGGGCCAAAAATGCAGCCAGTTCTTTTTTGTTGGTTGCCGCGTCTTTTTCGGTGCAAAAATCGACATAACTAATATCTACCGTACTGTAAGGTTTGGCCTTGGCCCAGGTTTCTTCCCACTCATCATCCTGCCGTACCACTTTGGTAATGCCCGTTTGGCTATCTGTACGGGTAATTTTGTAAATTGAAACCGAGCGTTTTTCAACCTTTACTTTTATTGCGCTCATTTGGTTGCAGGCTTTTATAAATGCGGCATAGCTATAAAATTTATCCCGCATAGGAAAAATATCGTTAAAATCTTTTTCCGAAAAAATTGACGATACAGTTGGCCGCGCCGCACTGCCGCTATCTATGCCGCATTTAAAGCCGGGCAGTGTAAACAATAGGATGATGGCAATAAGTTTGATTGTGTTTTTTAGATACATGGGTAAATATGGGTATAAAGGTTTACCGTTTGTTTTATTACGAGGGGGGGAAATTGTAAGAGTTTTTATTTTATATAAAGGCAAATGTTGTTATGTTGTTTTTCTAATTACTACAATATAATAAAAAAAAATTAAAATCAAAATGTGCAGTTAAAAAGGTGATCACTAAAATTTATCAACAACTTATAAAACAATGCATAAATCATATTTATTTGCATCAGCATGAAGATATATACCAAAACGGGTGATAAAGGGCTTACTTCGCTAATAGGCGGCACACGTGTTGCCAAACATCACTTGCGGATTGAAAGCTATGGAACTGTAGACGAGTTAAACTCGTATATCGGCCTCATACGCGATCAGGATATTGCTCCTGGCCATAAAGTTTTGCTGAAAGAAGTGCAGGACCGATTATTTACCATTGGTGCCAGCCTGGCCGCCGACCCGGAGAAATCGAAAATGAAAATACCCGATTTGCGCGATGCCGATGTTGAACTTTTGGAGCAGGAAATTGACCGGATGGATACCGAACTACCCGCCCTGCGTCATTTTATTTTACCGGGTGGCAGCAATGCGGTTTCTTTTTGCCATATTGCAAGATGCGTTTGCCGCAGGGCCGAACGCCTTTCGGTGCATTTGAGCGAAGATAGTTATGTTAACGAAAAGGTAATTATTTACCTTAACCGCCTAAGTGATTACCTGTTTACCCTAAGCCGTAAAATTGGCAACGAGCAGCAAGTGATTGAAAATGAATGGATACCAAGGGTATGACGGTTTTAAATTTTGATAAAACGGAAAAATAACGATACCCGGTTTTATCATTAATCAAAACAATTAAATTAGAAAAAAAAATAATTTGATAATCACATTAAAAATATTATACTTTTGCAAAATTAGGATTTTAAAGAAAAACGTTTAAAAATATGTATTGGACACTTGAATTGGCTTCGCACTTAGAAGATGCGCCATGGCCGGCTACTAAAGATGAGTTAATTGATTACGCTATACGTTCGGGAGCACCAGTTGAGGTTATCGAAAACCTGCAAGCTTTGGAAGATGACGGCGAACCGTACGAAAATATAGAGGAAATATGGCCTGATTACCCTACAAAGGATGATTTCTTTTTTAACGAAGACGAATACTAAATTTAGTTAAATGCCATATTATCAGGGGCTTCTGCATAGTAGAGGCCTTTGTTGTTTAAATATAATACAATATTGCTTTTTGGAATGGTTTTAGTTATTGATGAAACAAATATTATCAAACTAAAAAATATTATCATGAGAAGTTTATTGTATCTAATTGCCGTTATACTCATTATTGGATGGGCTTTCGGGTTTTTCTATTACTCAGCAGGTGGCATTATTCACGTATTATTAGTGATAGCCATTATTTCATTAATTTTAGGTGTGATACGCCGCGCCTGATAACTTAGATATAAGATGTTAGATTTGGGATGAGAGGCACAAAGCTGTCTGTAATCTCAAATCTAACATTTTTTTTGCTTTTTATCTACTCCCCCCGCGTTATTGCTGGTTACTTAACAGCATTTCCGCAATGGCAATATCTTCGGGGAAGGTTATTTTAAGGTTGGTATAGCTGCCCTCAATAATATTGATGTTAATACCCAGGCATTCAACTACACTGGCGTCGTCGGTAAAATCGTCGCGGTAGGGCTGTTGGTAGGCCCGGCGCAGTAAACCCGATTGAAAAGTTTGCGGTGTTTGTACCAGGTATATTTCGTTTCTGATAAGGGCCGCCGAAATACCGTTTTTTAGCTGCCTTATCGAATCGCGGCTTTTTACCGCTACAATGGCGTTGCCGTGTTGCTGTGCGTAGGTAAAGGCGTTATCAATAGCTGTAACCTGGGTTAATGGCCTAACGGCATCATGCACGGCAATAACAGCATCGGGGTTGTCTATCAAAGCCAATCCGTTTTTAACCGACTGGAAACGCGTGTCGCCACCGTTAACCAAATGGTGCGGTATCCTAAAATCGTGATCTTTGCAGAGTTCCAGCCAATACTGGTGATAATCTTTAGGAAGTACAATAATAATGGAAGGGCGCGAATTGCTTTTATAAAAGGCCTCAACCGTGTACATCAGCACAGGTTTGCCATTCAACAGCAAAAATTGCTTAGGTAATGCCGACTGCATACGGCTGCCCGAACCACCGGCTACTATAATGGCATAGTAGGTAGTATTGCTTAATGCGTATTGCGTATCGAGATTGTTTGCTGCCACAGTTAATTGCTTCAGTTTTTTATCTCAATACTCAATACGCAAATCTCAATACTATATAATCATCATCGCATCGCCGTAGCTGTAAAAGCGGTATTTTTCTTTTACTGCAATTTCGTAGGCATTCATTACGTTTTCGTAACCGCCAAAGGCGCAAATCATCATCAATAATGTCGATTCGGGCGTGTGGAAGTTAGTTATCATGCTGTTGGCAATGCTAAAATCGTATGGCGGGAAAATGAATTTGCTCGTCCAGTCGTTAGCAGATTTTAATGTTTTGTTTGCCGACACAGCCGATTCAACCGCACGCATAGATGTAGTACCAACGGCGCAAATGCGGCGTTTATCTTCAATAGCTTTGTTTACAATATCGGCCTGTTTTTGCTCAATAATAAACTGTTCCGAATCCATTTTATGCTTGGTCAAATCTTCAACCTCAACCGGTCTAAATGTTCCTAAGCCAACATGCAGGGTAACTTCGGCAAATTCAACACCTTTTAATTCAAGGCGTTTCATTAATTCGCGGCTAAAGTGCAGGCCGGCGGTAGGTGCAGCAACAGCACCTTCGTTTTTGGCAAATATGGTTTGGTAACGTTCTTTATCTTCTTCGGTAGCTTTACGCTTAATGTATTTTGGCAGTGGTGTTTCGCCCAGTATTTCAACATTACGGCGAAACTCTTCGTCGGTGCCGTCAAACAAAAAGCGAATGGTACGGCCGCGCGATGTGGTATTGTCAACAACTTCGGCAATCAACAAATCGTCGTCGCCAAAATATAATTTGTTACCTACGCGTATTTTACGGGCCGGGTCAACCAAAACATCCCAAAGGCGCAGTTCTTTATTTAATTCGCGTAATAAAAAAACTTCAATAGTAGCACCGGTTTTTTCTTTATTGCCATATAAACGGGCCGGAAAAACCTTGGTATTATTGATAATCATTACATCCTTGTCGTCATAATAATTCAGAACATCCTTAAATATTTTATGTTCAATTTTTCCGGAATCGCGGTGTAACACCAACAGGCGTGATTCGTCGCGGTTTTCTGATGGCGAGTGGGCCACCAATGAGTCGGGTAAATTGAATTTAAATTGGGATAATTTCATACGATAAAAAAAATATTTTCAGGGCGCAAATGTACAAATAATTTATAATTAAGTTAAAATATTAACCGTGCGCCAATTGTGATACGCAACGGTAACGTTTAGGCGGTGGTTACTTAATATCTTTACCCTCGCTTTTTCGTTTTTCAAGTTCGTCTGTTAAGTCGGGGTTAATATCATTTTCATCCTTAGCATTACGCCTAATCAAAAAAAAGATGAAGGCAAGGGCCAGCAGAACAATAATAACGATGACTGTGGTTTCCATAAAATAGGATTTTTGACGTATAAGCTAAACACCATAACCGGATATAAGTTTTTACAGATTAGCCGAATTATATAAATAAAAGAAAAATTATTTTTGTTTTATGGAATAGGCAATACCTACTCATCTGCATTTATAATAATCCTTAAATTATACCTATGAAATTACGTTTTAAAATTTTAGCGGGTTTGCTACTGTTGGCTTTGTGCTCGTTTTATGCACCACCTCCCTACAGGTTTACTAAACTATTAGCCCGCGCCCAGTTAAACTTTGAACAACCTACGGGTTGGGTTGAAGTGCCCGTTATCAGCAACAGTAAAATGCATTACGATTATGCCATTAAAAGCCCCGATAAAAACATTGAGTTGCGTTACACCATAAGGCCGATGGATTCCTTACTCATTCAATACCAAAAAATGAAAGATAAAGGCAGTGTAATATTACACCCCAATACTTATTTTAAACCGGGAATAGTGGCTATACTAATGAATATATCAAGCGGTGCGCGAATGCCACAGACTAAAGCTTATGATAGCCTGGCTGTTAAAAGGGAATACAATGCCGACAGAGGCATGACGGGCATCACCTTAGCAGGCGCAGCCTTTGCCCAGGATTATAAAAATTGTATGATAATTGCCATACAGAAAGATAGTATTGGCTACGCCTATTGCTTTGTATTGTTTAACGATCCGGCTGATCTTAAAACCTTGCCTCCGTCAATATTTTATGCATTAAAATTTAAGCCGTAACGCTTAAATGAGCAAAATAAGTGAGGAGCCGCTAAAATTTAACTTAGCGGCTTCACGCTTTTTGTGGCCTATTATATTTTTTCTACAACAACAGCCGTGCCGTATGCTAAAACTTCGGTTACGCCCTTCATAACCTCGTTAGCATCATAACGCATATTTATAATAGCGTTTGCGCCGCGCTCGCGGGCGTGTTGTACCAGTAGCTGAAATGCTTCTTCGCGCGCACGTTCGCAAAGCTCAACGTATATTGATAGCCTGCCGCCAAAAAGGGCCTGTATGCCGCCACCTATATTGCCCACCACACTGCGGCTGCGCACGGTAATGCCACGTACTACGCCCAAATGTTTAGTTACCTTGTAGCCATCTAAACTAATGCTGGTTGTTATTAATGAATAATCCATAATGTTTTTATTTTGTGATACGATTATGACCAAATATAATTATTGTTGTTACAAGTATTGCAATTAAATTTTAATAACCATCTGGTTATTAGTAAACTAGTTATTGCTTTTAAGTAACAATTATGTACTAAAATTAACTTTTATTGGCCTTAACTATTATAGCTATTTTTGTGGCTTAAAATAATTGCACTTTGCCCGATAAAAACAAAACGCCCGTTGCCGAAAAGAATGGCCTGCACCCCCGCAACAAACACCGTTCGAGATATAATTTTGATGCTTTGGTGCTTACTTGCCCCGAACTGGAACCCTTTGTATCGTTAAATAAATTTAACGATCAATCGGTTGATTTTAGCGACCCCCAGGCTGTTAAAATGCTTAACGCAGCCTTGTTACGCCATTTTTATAAATTAAGTAGTTGGGATATTCCCGAGGGTTACCTGTGCCCGCCAATACCTGGCCGTGCAGATTATATACACTACGTTGCCGATTTATTGGCGCTTTACAATTACGGCAATATCCCCGGCGGAAAAACCATTAAAGTGCTTGATATTGGCGTGGGTGCAAATTGCGTATACCCTTTAATAGGTAACCACGAGTACGGATGGAGTTTTGTAGGGACGGATATAGACAGCACCGCGCTCGAATCGGCACAGAAGATTGTTACCGATAACAAACTTGCTGATGTGATTGAGCTGCGCAAGCAAACTAACGTTTCGGGCATTTACACAGGCGTTATTAACCCCGGCGAATTATTTGATGTGGCTATTTGCAACCCGCCTTTCCACTCATCGCAGCAAGAGGCCGAGCAGGCCAATATGCGCAAACAATCTAATTTAGGCAAAGCCGAAACCGATAAGCCCATGTTAAACTTTGGCGGCCAAAATACCGAATTATGGTATCCCGGCGGCGAATCGGCCTTTATCAGCAAAATGATCTACCAAAGTTCAAAGGCACCGCAGCAATGTTTTTGGTACACCACGCTGGTATCTCAAAAAGACAACCTGCACAATATTTATAAAGCCTTAAAAAAAGTAAACGTTTTTGAAGTGCAAACCATTAACATGGCAGGGCTGACGCATAAGAATAGTTAAAAGTTGATATGGTTATGAACAAAGTGTTGGAAACGTAGGTATAACTTTTGTGGTTTCGGGAGGATTAGAGTCGGGTTAGCGTTTTTTCTTTGTAAAAGCATATGACGACTTCACTTCACAATCATTTTAGATGGATACCTGATCCTCGTACAGGTAATAATAAGAAACACAATTTACTGGAAGTTATCATTTTGTCGGTATTGGCCGTTCTATGTGGTGCAGAAAGCTGGTACGAGATGGAAGAATTCGGGAAGGAGAAAGAAGATTTTTTAAAGCAGTTGCTGCCTCTTGAAAACGGCATACCCAGTCATGACACGATCAACCGGGTTTTTATGCTGATCGATTCGGCGCTTTTTGAACAGTGTTTTCGTGCCTGGACAGCGGAACTTAGCCGGGGTCTTGAGGAGTCGGGCCTGTCTGGCGAAAAGGAGTTGATCGCTATCGATGGAAAGAGCATCTGTAACAGCGCCTGCAAACACCAGGGGTTGGGGGCCTTGCATTTGGTAAGCGCCTGGTCGGGTCGTAACCAGTTGGTACTGGGGCAACAAAAAGTGGATGACAAGAGCAATGAGATTACGGCGATCCCAGCATTGTTATCGCTATTGAACATCAAAGGGGCGGTAGTAAGCATCGACGCAATGGGTACACAGAAAGCGATTGCTGAACAGATTGTCGAAAGCCAGGGCGATTATATCCTTGCTTTGAAACAGAACCAGGAAACACTTTATGAACAGGTAATCAATCAGTTCAACTTTAAAGAAGACAGTTACAGCCAGCACCTGGATAAGGGCCACGGGCGGGCGGAGATCAGAGACTGCAAAGTCATTCATGAACTTAACTGGGTTGACGAAAAGGAAAATTGGAAGGGAATAAAGACCATCATCAAAATAACCTCGGAAAGGATAATAGGTGACAGCCACTCCATACAAGACCGCTACTATATCTCCAGCCTCCGTGCTGATGCTGCCTATTTTAACCAAGCCATCCGCGCACATTGGGGCATTGAGAACCAATTGCACTGGCAGTTGGATGTCGGATTTGGCGAAGATTACAATACCACACGGAACAAACAGACCGCCCAAAACCTTGCCGTAGTCAGAAAGATAGCCCTAAATATCCTAAAAGCCGACAAAACCAGTAAGGCCAGCCTGAAAGCAAAAAGAAAAATGGCCGGGTGGAACCATAAATTTCTTCTTTCATTACAATTAATCGCTAAAACAAATTCCTAATGCGTCGGCCCTGATTAACATGGCTCAGGGCCAAAAAAAAACCCGCATGGTATGCTGGACGTTTTTAGACGATGAGCAGCAAAAAGAGTGGGTAAGCCGCTGGAAGGTTTAAGGTTAAAAGGTATGCTTTAACAGAAACAGAAATAAAATGGCTAATAAAATTCCATGTTTCTCTGTGCAAAATCTCCGGGTATCTTAGCGGTAGGTTGCCACTAAGGTCACTATTAAAGTAAAACAGCGTCTGTTTAAAAATATCCCAAACAGATTGAGTTACTTTAAAGGTATGAAGCATTTCTATGCAGCACAAAACGGACTTACAGAGCCGCTCTGTATCGTTTAGAGATTACTTGGTACTTAGTAATTGCAGGGGATGCATAATTGGATTACATTGTGGTTAACTAACTCATATACAACCTCGAATACAAATCCTCATGCTGCATACACCGCACATCAAAACCGGCACAGCATAAGCCTATCAAATCCCTGTCGGGGTTTAATGATTGTTCTGTGAGCTTTTGTATCAGCGGTTTAATGGCGAATAGCAATTTTTGCCCGTCTTGCTGGCCGAGTGGTATCAGTTTAACGCTGTTGGTTATCATGCCCATTGCGGCGTTGTAGTAAAAGCCTGTTAACGCCTGGGCTTTTGGTATTTGCTGCACCGCTGCTATAAGGCCAAATGCAATGCAATAGTTGCCATTTGTTTGCCTGGTATCAATAGCTTGTTTGTACTCATCTATCAATTTGTTGTCGCAATATTCATGGAATATTTTGAGTAAACGTGTTCCTAATTTCTGACTGGCCTGCCGCATTTCTTTAGGTAACTTTACTGCGGTGCATTCTTCGTCTAATGTAATTAGCTGCTCAATATTGTTGTTAAAAGCGGCATCATAAGCTAATGATACAAAGGCGGCATCGGTATATTGCAAATTTTGCGTAAGCATTTCAACCACAAAACTTTGGGCCGTTGCTGCATCTTTAACAATACCGGCCTGCACATAGGTTTCCAGGCCCGACGAATGGGAGAAACCGCCTATGGGCAAGGTAGGGTCGGCCAGTTGCAGCAGGCTTAATAGTTCGGTGTTCATTCCGATTGATTTGTGAGCCTCATAATTTTGGAGAACAAGGTTTCGCTATTGCCTGATGAATGGGCGTGTGCCGATACCGATGTTCTTAAAGGGTTAATAAGCTTGCGTTCGCCTTGCTCAACCTCGTAGCCCGATGATGAAATAAGCCTGTACAATGGTGCATCAAAGGCTACCAATACCTCTTCGTCCTGGTAAAATAGTGGTAAATGCTTATTGCCTATTTCATAGCATATCGAAGCCATTTCGAACATATTCTTCGGTTTAATAACCAAAGTCTCGCAAGCGGGAATATTAATGGCAATTATTGTTTCCGAATCCTGGTAAAGAATATCGCCCTGCGTTAAATTCTGTCCCTCGTTCATAAACTTCATTACCACCTCTACGCCTGCGGTACTGCGCTTGTGCATAATGCGCTTGTTGGTTTCGTACCATTGCAGATCAAGCCAATCGATAGTTTGGTTTCCTGCGGGAATTGTATTGATGTTGCCGAGTTTTTCTTTAACGAGCATTTTTTTCTAAAATAAAAAGTACCGTTGCGCTAATGGCAAAACCGAAACCGGTGCGCAGGTGATGTGTTCGCCATCAACCTTTACTTCGTAATTTTCCGGATTAACATCTATCTGCGGTGTGCCGTCGTTATGGATCAGATCTTTTTTACCAATGTTACGGCAGTTTTTAACAGGCAGTAGCATTTTTTCCAAACCATAACCCTGCACCACATTTTTATCCAGCGAAAGCTGCGACACAAAGGTTGCACAGGTTTTAAACAAAGCCTTGCCGTAAGCACCAAACATGTGGCGGTAAACTACCGGCTGCGGTGTTGGTATAGATGCATTCGGGTCGCCCATTTTGGCGGCAATTATCATCCCGCCTTTGATTATCATTTCTGGCTTTGCGCCGAACAGGGCAGGCTTCCACAGCACCAGGTCGGCCAGTTTACCGGCCTCTATCGAACCCACATACTCCGAAATACCGTGTGATATTGCCGGGTTAATGGTGTATTTAGCTACATAGCGCTTTACGCGATAGTTATCGTTATTGTTTGCCTCGTCTTCGGTTAAAAAGCTGCGTTGTTTTTTCATTTTATCGGCAGTTTGCCAGGTGCGGGTTATCACTTCGCCCACACGGCCCATGGCTTGCGAATCTGAACTCATCATGCTAAACACGCCCATATCATGCAAAATATCTTCCGCCGCAATGGTTTCGGGCCTGATGCGCGAATCGGCAAAAGCCACATCTTCGGGTACCGATTTATCCAGGTGGTGGCAAACCATCAGCATATCCAAATGCTCATCAATGGTGTTAACGGTGTATGGGCGCGTAGGATTGGTTGACGACGGTAAAATATTGGGATACATTGCCGCCTTAATAATATCGGGCGCATGGCCGCCACCTGCACCCTCGGTATGGAAGGTGTGGATAACCCGGCCTGCAATGGCGTTCAGGGTATCTTCTAAAAAACCGGCTTCGTTAAGGGTATCGGTGTGTATGGCAACCTGCACGTCATACTTATCGGCAACCTGTAGCGATGCATCAATTACGGCAGGGGTGGAGCCCCAGTCTTCGTGTATTTTCAGGCCCAACGCACCGGCTTCAATTTGCTCTTCCAGGGGGGCAATTTCGGCACAGTTGCCTTTACCAAAAAAGCCCAGGTTCATGGGGAAGGCTTCGGCAGCTTGCAGCATTTTTTCAATGTTCCATGCGCCGGGCGTAACCGTTGTGGCATTGGTACCATCGGCAGGGCCGGTGCCGCCGCCTATCATGGTGGTTACACCGCTAAATAAAGCATGGTCTATCTGCTGGGGGCAAATAAAGTGAATGTGGGTATCAATACCGCCAGCGGTGGCAATTAAGCCTGCGCCGCCATGTACTTCGGTAGCGGCACCTATTACCATGTTGGGCGTAACGCCATCCATAGTATCGGGGTTGCCGGCTTTGCCTATCGCTACAATTTTGCCATTTTTAATGCCAAT